>NZ_FZOX01000003.1:0-1155745 GCF_900188215.1 Tardiphaga sp. OK246 | reverse complement strand
ATGACTATCGTGCCGATCTTCGCGGTGCGTTCGATTTTCTCTTGATGGAGGTCTCCCAGCCGTTCCTGATCGAACTGGCGCAGGAACACGGCTGGCGCGGCGGCGCCGTGGACCTTGCGTGTCACGCTGGCGATACCGACCTCATCCTTCTGAGGCTTGTCAGTGTGGTCGAGCCACTGCTGCAAAAGAGTAGCGAAGCGAGTCCGCTGTTTCTGGATCAGCTCGGAACGACGATCGGCATACATCTGATCGAGCGATACAACCGCGCGACCAACCTTGAATCCGCATCGCAAGGCGCCGCGCTGTCGCGGCCGCAACTGGCGCTCGCCGTCGAAATGCTGAGCAGCAATACTGCAGGCAATGTACGGGTTGCAGATGTCGCACAGGCCTGCGGGTTGTCGCGCGGTTATTTCATCCGCGGCTTCAAGAAGGCGACGGGCAAGGCGCCTCACCAGTGGATCCTGTCCCAGCGCGTCGAACAGGCCCGTGGCCTTCTCATGAAGACCGGTATGTCGTTGGCCGATATCGCACTGATTTGTGGCTTTGCCGATCAAAGCCACTTCACCCGCGTCTTTTCCGCTTCGACCGGGCTACCGCCGGGGGCCTGGCGCCGCGCAACTGGCAATGCAGGTTCTCCAGCGCGATTTTCTGAATGTGAGAAATAATTTGAGTGAGGTGGCGTGCCGCGCGTCCATGTTACGCGCTACCGACAATGTCAGCTCCTGGCGCAGAGCTGACGTCCAGATGCAAATTTGACCTATTTGATCTGACCCGTATTTGACGTGGCGTCGCCATCATCGGGTCCAGCGACCTTCGTGGAGATCGCGGTTGTTATTGATCGTATTCACTTGAGGACAGCAGCGCTTCGAGAGATGTTCTCTGCCAAGGTCTTAAGGCTCGGCAGGAAGGTTTTTAGCAACTCACGTCGATCAATTGCAGAGATGAAATAAGTCATTCCTACTGTCGCAAGCACCTTGTCGCCGCTCATGATCGGGATGGCGATCGTCCCGGAGGAGCGAGGGTCGACGGCGCGATCCCGCTCGGCATAGCCTTGCTTCCGGATTGATCTCAGCATCAACAATGTCTGAGCACGATCGCCGATGAGTTGATCTTCATCAATCGTCGATCGTGAAAGAAGGTCGAGCAACATCAGACGCTCCTCGATGGGGCAGAATGCAAGATAGGCACGACCCAGTGCGCGGCGCAGCAGGCTGAGATGCATGTTGATCGTTCCGTGGAACGGCGACACCGGACTGTCCGCAATGGTGCTGAAGCGCACGACCACGGACGTGTGGTCGAGAACGCCGATCGCCAACGGCCACTGATGCTGTGACGTAAAGGACAGCGCCCAGGGTCGCGCGGCTTCGACCACCAGTGGGTCGCCGTGAAAGCCGTTGCTTAGGGATTTGACGCGCGACGCCACCGTGTAGCCGCCTTGCCTGCGGTCATTGGCGGCATAGCCCATGGCGCACAGCGATTTCATCAGCCGAACGATGGTCGACTTTGGCAGGCCCGTCGCGAGATGAAGGATCTGGATCGACGCGACGCGATGCCGGTTCAATTCCTCCAGCAGGATGAGCGTGCGGGCTGCCGCTTCGACCTTCGGTGAACAGGGGGCCATACCAAGATTCCACTCTGCGGAACGCTGGCGAATAGATATGGCAAATGGCCCGGCTGGTTGCAATATCGGCCCAACAGAATGCGCCGGTGTCCTTCAGGCCACCGAAGCGCCGCCGTGTCGTGGGAGGAAGTGCCGTGTCTTGCGGAGAGGTCAGGGCGCCAATGGCGTCGTCGCGCCGCGCCAGTATCGCGTGGCTGTCAGTTCACCTGCGATGTCCGGAAAACGTCAGGCGTTGTCGCGATCTGTCGCGCACGCGATCCGGGCGTGTCGCGCGATGAGGCGCCGGCTGCAGCCCCCGCCATTCATCGGCAGATCGTCATTTTCTCAGAACCAGCATCCACTGAAGGGCAGCCATCATGGCCGAGAATTCCATTTCATATCCTGACACTGTCGCGCTCCCGCCCCTCTCGCGTCCGAAGGAGGTCGAAGAGCTGCTGGTCGATGCGATCGATCTGCACTGTCACAGCGGGCCTGCCGCGATGCCACGGATACTTGATCACTATGAGGAGATGCAGGACGCTGCTGCTGCGGGTTTTCGCGCGGTGCTGTACAAGGATCACTTCTATCCCGGGATGGCGCATGCCATCATTCTGGAGAAACTGTTTCCGCAGTCCGGCGTTCGCCTGTATTCGGGCGTGGCGCTGAACAATGCGTCGGGCGGCATCAACCCGCACGCGGTCGATCATGCGATCAAGCTCGGCGGCAAGATCGTCTGGATGCCGACGCTTTCGGCGGCGAACCATATCAACGTTCAGGCCAACGGTCAGGCCAAGACATTCCCGAAGACATCCCAGAAGATGCTGGATCCGGTCCCGCTCACGGCGCTGGACGCCAACGGCAAGCTCACGGATGACACGAAGAAGGTCATCGATCTGATCGCGGAGGCAAACATCATCCTGGCTGGCGGTCACCTCCACGTCTCGGAACAGCACGTCCTCTTCGAGGAGGCCAAACGCCGCGGCGTCAAGAAGATGATGGTCAATCATCCGACCTACGTAGTCGGCTTTGCCGATAACGATATCCGCCAGTTGGTCGCGCTCGGCGTGACGATGGAACATTCCATCTGCATGTTCATCGAAGGCAAGTCGAAGAAGTTCAGCGGAGACGATCTGGCCCACCTCATCGAGGTCGCCGGCGTGGAGAGCACCATTCTGTCGTCCGATCTGGGCCTGCTCGGTTCGCAGCGTCCGGTGGATGGTTTCCGTAGCATTACGCAGATGCTGCTCGATCTGCAGATGCCGCGCGCCACGATCAAGAAACTGATCAGCGAGAACGCGGCGGCATTTCTCGATCTGCCGGCGAAGCGCGCCGCTCAATAGAATCCTGACTGACAAGAACGACCGGGGAAGGTCGGCCAACAAGATCGACGAGGAAACCATGAACGTGGATCGCGAAAGCGAAGAAGCCCTGATGAATCGCATCATGTGGCGGGTCATGCCGCTTGTGATGGCGATGATGATGCTGGCCGTGATCGACCGGTCGAATGTCGGCTACGCCAAACTGCAGATGGCCAGCAGCCTGGGCATGTCCGAGACCATGTACGGACTGGCGTCCTCCCTGTTCTTTATCGGCTATTCGTTCTTTGAAATCCCGAGCGCCTTGGCCGCGCATAAGTTCGGCGCGCGGCTCTGGTTTGCGCGTATCCTGCTGACATGGGGCATGCTGACGGTGCTGCTGGGTTTCAGCATGACCGGCTCGATGTTTGCGGCGGTGCGCTTTCTGGTCGGCGTGGCCGAGGCGGGGGCGTATCCGGGCATCATCTTCTACCTCACGCTCTGGTTTCCCAAGCGCTACCGCGTGCAGGCTGTGGCGCTTCTCACCATCGGCAGTCCGCTCGGCAACATGTTCGGCTCGCTGTTTGGCGGCATCCTGCTGGATTTCGATGGCATGCTTGGCCTCGCCGGCTGGCAGTGGGTCTTCATCGCCACCGGTGCGCCTGCGGCCATCCTGTTCGTTCTGGTGATGCGCTATCTCCCCGACAATCCGCAGACGGCCGGTTTCCTGTCGTCCGAGGAGAAGGAGCGGCTGGCGGCCGCGCTCGGCCGCGATGAAATCGCCACCACCATGCATACCAGTCCGCTCCGCGTCCTGATCGACGCAAGGGTGTGGTGGTTTTCGTTCGTCTACACGCTGATCACGCTGTCACTCTACGGAATCATCTATTGGTTGCCAACGGTCGTCAAAGGATTCGGCACGACCGGCACGCAGAATGGTATCTTGAATGCACTGCCATGGGCTGTGGCTGCCGCGGTCCTGGTCTGGCTCCCGCGCCATCTGCGCGAGCACCGCACAGTGCTGATCGGTATGGCGGTGATCGCTTTGTGCGGGATGGGGGCGTTCTTCACCTCGACCCTGCTGACCGAGAACTGGATGCGTTATGTGGCGCTCGCGGTTGGCACCCCATGCGTCTCGCTGATGTTTCCATGCTTCTGGTATTTGCCGTCGCAGATCTTCAAGGGGGCGCATGCGGCGGCGGCGATTGCAGCCATCAGCACGATCGGCAGTCTCGGGGGCTTTGCCGCGCAGAATCTCATGCCCTGGGTCGCGGGCTTGTCGGGCAGTGCGCTGGCTGCGATGTCGGTACCCGCCCTCAGCCTGGGTCTGCTGGCCGCCAGCGCATTCGCGATGTTGCTGACATGGCGCGTCCTGCCGAAGACGGACGGCGAGAGTGAGGTCACTGTTGCGGCTGCTGCCGCTCGCCGGCAGGTCGTGTCATGACGGCGCTTCCGTCGGACATGCGGGCGGTCAGGATCGCCCGCTTCGGCGGTCCCGAGGTGCTGGCGCTTGGCGAAGAGGCTTTGCCGACTCTGGCGCGCGGCGAAGTGCTGGTGCGTGTGGTGGCGGCCGGCGTGAACCGGCCAGACATCCAGCAGCGCCGCGGACTCTATCCGCCGCCGCCCGGCGCAACGGAGATTCCAGGCCTCGATATTGCCGGTATTGTGGTCGCGACAGCGCCGGATGTGAACTGGCCACGGGTCGGCAGTGCGGTCTGCGCGCTGGTCACCGGCGGCGGCTATGCGGAGTATTGCAGCGTGCCTGCCGTGCAATGCATGTCGATCCCTCGGGGATACGACTTCGCACAGGCTGCGGTGCTCCCCGAGGTGCTGTTCACCTGTTGGAACAACGTCATTCTGCTCGGCAAGCTGGCGGAGGGTGAGAGCATCCTCGTACAGGGTGGCACCAGCGGTGTCGGCATGGCGACCATCCAGATCGCAAAGCTGCTGCGATCGGCGCGTGTCTTCGCCACGGCCGGGTCCGAAACCAAGCGTCAGATCTGTCGCGATCTCGGCGCGGAGATCGCGCTCGACTATCGCTGCGATTGGGTCAAGCCGCTGGTGGAAGCGACGCAGGGGCAGGGCATCAACGTCATCCTCGACTCGCAGGCTGGTCCTTACACCAATCTGGAGCTGGAACTGCTGGCCTTCGATGGTCGCCTTGTCCTGATCGCGAGCCACCTCGGTGAACGCGCCGACATCAATGTCCGGCAGATCGTGCGCCGCCGGCTGACGCTGACGGGGTCGACGATCCGGCCGCGTCCGCCGGAATACAAGGGCTGGATTGCCAAGGCCCTGATGCGCGAGGTCTGGCCATTGCTCGAGGATCGGCGGATGCGGCTCAGCATCTGTGCGGCATTTCCGCTGGAGGACATGGCCAAGGCGCATGCCCTGATGGATGCCAATGAGCAGATCGGCAAGGTCGTGCTGATCGTCGATCCGGCCCTTGCCTATGTGGTGCCGGACGGTCGACCGAACTAGAGCACGAAAGACGACGTGATGAGTGATGTCCTGTCAATGCCGGTCGCGGCGGCCGAGGAGTTTCTCGCCGATCTGTTCGAGCGCGCCGGTCTTCCGTCGCTGGCGTCCGGGCAGATGGCGTGCGCGCTGGTCGATGCCGATGTGGCCGGCCTGCCGTCGCACGGTCTGTCGCAGGCCGACATGTATATTTGCCGGCTTCGCCTCGGGAGTGTGTCGTCCGTTGTGAAGCCGATCGTGGTTGAGAGTCGCGCGGCAATGGCTGTGCTGGATGCGCAGGGCATGTTCGGCCATCTGGCGGGTGACGCGGCCATGCAGATGGCCATTGAGCGCAGTAAAGAGACGGGTGTCGGTGTCGTGGCGGTTCGCAACAGTTTTCACTTCGGCGCGGCGGCCCGGTATACACGCCAGGCAAGTGCCCGTGATTGCATCGGCATCGCCATGTGCAACACCAAGCCGATGATGCCGGCTCCTGGCGGTCTGGAGAAACTGGTCGGTAACAATCCTCTCTCGATCGCTCTTCCGGTGTCCGACGGGCCCGAGTTTGTCCTGGACATGGCGCTGAGTGAAGCTGCGCTCGGCAAGATCCGTGTCTATGAGCGGGAAGGGAAGCCGCTCCCGCCGACATGGGCCGTCGACCGCAACGGGGAGCCTACGACGGATGCCAAGGCCGCTATCGACGGCATGCTGTTGCCGTCGGGCGGCGCGAAGGGCTTCGGCCTGTCGCTGGCGATCAATCTGATGTGCAGTCTGCTGTCGCAGGGGCCCGGCGGCGACGAGGTTGCGCCGCTCTATGGCGACCTTTCGAAGCCGTTTCTGTGTTCGCTGCTGTTTCTGGCGATCGATATCGAACACTTCCGTTCGGTCGAAGACTTCCGCAATGAAGCGTCCGCCGAGCTCGCGAAAATTCGCGCGTCGCGCGCGCAGGCGCCGCCACGTACGCCGGGTGAACGCAGTTGGACGAAGCGCCAGAGCGATGGCGGCCGGATAGATATTCCACGCGCATTGTCCGCGACGTTGAACGCGCTGGCAGAGGAAATCGGATCGCCAGAGCGTCTGCCGTCTTAACGGTACGCGCTGCCAAAGAGCATCACCGTAAGAATTAAAATGAGACCGGCCGTCATGTCGACGGCCGCAGAATGAACAGGAGCACGGGCGATGCAGGCGCCGCGTCAAAAGGTTTTCATCACTTGCGCCGTCACCGGCAATCTGACCACGCCGGAGCAGACACCGCATCTGCCGATCACGCCGGCGGAGATCGCCGAGGCCTGTCTCGGGGCCGCCGAAGCCGGCGCCGCCATCGTGCATGTCCATGTGAGGGAGCCTTCCACCGGGAAGCCTTCGATGGAGCTCGAATATTACCGGGATGTTGTTAACCGGATACTCGCGAAAAACACCCAGCTGATCCTCAACATCACCACAGGCCCCGGCGGCCGTTTCGTTCCCTCCACGGACCAGCCACGCGTCGCAGCGGCGGGAACGACACTGATCGCACCTGAAAAACGTGTCGAGCACATCGCCGCGCTTCGCCCGGATATCTGTACCCTCGATCTCAACACCATGAATTCGGGCAGGGAAGTCGTCATCAATACGCCCGGCAATGTTAGGCGGATGGCGAAGGTGATCCGTGAGGCCGGGGTAAAGCCGGAAATCGAGCTGTTCGATTCCGGCGATATTGCGCTGATGAATGATCTGCTGAAGGACAACACACTCGACGGGCCCGTACTCTGTTCCTTCGTCATGGGGGTTCGTTATGGCTTCCAGCCAAGTCCCGAGACGGTCATCTACGCCCGCAACATGCTGCCGCCGGATGCTCAGTTCACCGCCATCGGCATCGGCAAGACGTCATTCCACAATGTCGCGCAATCCTATCTGTGCGGCGGACACGTTCGCGTTGGTCTGGAAGACGCCGTCTATCTGTCGCGCGGACAACTCGCGCCATCGAATGCTGCCATGGTGGAGAAGGCCCGTCGCATCGTCGAGGAACTCGGCGGAGCGATCGCATCGCCACGCGAGGCGCGGGAGATCATCGGCCTTCCCACTCGCCTAGCGGCAAGCTGACGGAGGTCTGCTGGATGACGCGTCTCAACGTTACCGTCGGCCGAACGGCCCTCAAGAATCCGCTGATCGCCGGATCCGCGGAGCACCATATCGACCCCGAAGGCGTACGTCGTGCGCTGCGCGCCGGCGTTGGCGCGGTGGTGGTCAAGTCCATCAACGAATCCGAGCGCGGCCGTGACCAGCTGCAGCGCGCCGAATACATGCTGCTCGACAGCGAGTGGCGCGAAATGGCGTGGACGCCGAACGCGCCTGACACGGCATTCATCGCCTGTCGCTCTGGCCTGACGCCGCAGAGCTTCGATGCGTGGCTCGATCAGACGGTCCAGCTCGATCGCGAGGCCAGCCAGGTCGAATCCTATGCGGTCGCGAGCCTGATCGTTGCGGACCTCGCGCGAACGGTCGAGATGGCCAGGCAGGTCGAGCAGGCGGGCCTGCGCGTCCTCGAGCTGAATATCGGCACGCCCTATGCCAGCCAGGCAAAAGGTGTGGTGTCCACCGAACTCGATCCCGAGCGGGTGTCCATGATCGTGTCTGCGGTACGGCAGGCGATCGGCATCCCGCTATGGGTCAAGATCACCGGACAGAGCGAGCGCGTGCCGGACCTGGCGGATGCCGCATGTCGCGCGGGCGGCGAAACCGTGGTGATGGCCGGGCGGCTGCTCGGCTTCGTGCCTGACGTCGAGACGATGCAGCCGTTTCTGGGAACGACGCTGGGCGTCGGAGGATACTGGAATCTGCCGCTGACGTGTCACTGGCTGGCTGTGTCGCGGCAACAGCTTGGCGCCGACAAGCCGCTGATTGCGACCAATGGCGCACGCAACGGTCTCGATGTCGCGCGCATGATGCTCGCTGGCGCCAGCGCGGTGGAGATGGCATCGGCCGTGATGCTGCGCGGCGCGGCCGTGCTGTCATCCGCGCTGGATGAACTCGACGCTTACCTGCGCGGCAAGCGGATGACCGCTGCCGAACTGGTTGGCAGGGCTGCAGACCAGCGCAAGACATTTGCCGACATGCCGCTGCGCACCGACAACTGGAGAAAATACATTGCCGATCAGCTTTAACGCGGGCGCGCCGTCCGCGCGCTGCGCTTGACGGGTGGTGGCTGATGAGCGCCGCGGCCGTGCCCGAGCTTGTGCGAGATCTGGCGTGCCGCCTCGATGAGCTGGGCGACGTCGGACGGCCGTGTCTTCTCCGGCAGGACCTGGATCGATGCCACGATGGCGACCGAGGCGATGCAGGCATCCTGCGCGTCGAAGATCGGCGCGGCCACCGCATTCATCCCGATCAAGCTCTGCTCTGGGGCCGTGGCAAAACCAAGACGCACGATCTCCAGATATTCCTGTTCGAGCTTGCGGACGGAAACAATGGTCTTGTCGGTGAAACGCTGCAAGGGCTGCGCGAGGACGCGCGCCCTCATGGGGCTGGGGGCGAAAGCCAGCAGGACCTTTCCCTGCGCCGACGCATGGAAGGTCAATTCGCTCCCCGGGCGAACGCCGAGTTCAATCGCCGCCGTGCCCGACAGCTTGTGCAGGATCAATGCGCCGCGCGGCGTCATCTCGGAAAGAACGACGAAATGGCCAAGGGCATCGCGCAACTGCCGCATCGGTCCTTCCGCGAGCTGAATGAGATCCGCATCAGGCGCGTGCCGGGCGAGCAACCGGCCCTTCGGACCGATGCTGTAGCGCGAGGTGCTGGAGTTCTGCGTGAGATACCCGCGGTCGACCAGCGTCTGCAGATGCCGATGCACCGATCCCTTCGTCATGCCCAGACGGTCGGCGATCTGCGTCACGCCCAGTTCATCGTCCGAAAATGCAACGGCTTCCAGTACGTCGATGGCCAGTTGCACGGAGTGGACGCCGGTTGATGCTGAATCGCTCATCGTTTCTCAATTTCATGTTCCTGAGTGCTGAACAACGTAGCGGAGTGGATTGCAAGTGCAATGTGATTGATGCGTGGAGGTTCGCGATCGCAGTCCCGGAAACTATTGACACGCCCTCGCGTCGACCAGTATCCTTAAATGAAACGACGTTCTGCTGTCGCGAACGTTAACGAAATCGACGGTCCTCGAGGCCGTCGGGATAAAATGCGGTGAGGGAATGACAGAGTTCGCTGATCCCAAGGTCGAGGCGCGCATCGACGCGTTGTTGAAAGGCGCGATTGATCCGCATGTGCATAGCGGGCCGTCCATCGCGCCGCGCGGCATCGACCACGTCACATTACTTCAGCAGGCCTCGCAGGCGGGGTTCGCCGCGGTTGTCACCAAAGATCACGACTACAGCGGTGTCATGACAGCCGAGCAGATCCGGCAGCACTTTCCCGAGTTGAAGACAAAGATCTATTCCAGCATCGTGCTCAATAATGTGGTGGGCGGTCTCAACCCCTACGCGGTTGAGCACACCGCTGCGCTGGGTGGCAGGATCGTCTGGCTTCCCACGCTGGCCGCTGCAAACCATCTGCGATGGCAGGCGTCTGCTCAATGGGTGCACCCGGCTTCCACCGAGCGGATGCGACCGGTTACCGCCATTCCCGTGCTGAACGACGACAAGTCGGTACGCGACGACATGAAGGAAATTCTCGATATCGTCGCGCGCAACGACATGGTGCTGGCCAGCGGTCACCTGCATGTCAGCGAGACCTGGCTGATCTTCGAAGAGGCGCAGCGCCGCGGTGTCAAGCGTCTGGTGTTCACTCATCCGGAGGACATCGTCGACGCGTCGTTGAACGACGTTAAAGGCATCGCGGCGATGGGTGCCTTCGTCGAGCACTCGCTCTGCATGTTCCTCGACGGCTGCAAGTTCAAGAGCCGTGAGGCCGAGGATCTGCGCGACCAGATCGAGGCCGCGGGCGTGGGGCAGACGATGCTGTGCTCTGACCTTGGCCAGACCGGAACCTTCAGCCCGCTCGACGGATTCCGCCGCGGCATCAGGCTCTGCATGGATCTGGGCTACGACGACGATCAGATCCGCAAGATGGTCTCCAGCAACACCGCGCGCGCGCTTGGCATCGAAGCGGATGTAGCTGCGGCGCGGGCCAGTTAGCCTTCCGGACAAGATACAGGCTCAGGCGGGCGTATCGTGAAACGCCGGCTCCCAGAATTGACACCAAGGGAGATTCCACATGTACGACACCACCGATCCGAGAGCCAAGCTTGCGCCCGCAGGCGCCGCGCCGGCAGGTCCTTTCGGTCAGGCCGAATATCTCCGCTTCTACGACGAGCCGCCGCAGGAGGATGGGCCGTCAGGCAGGAGCTGGTATGGGCGCGGGCAGAACTTCCTACTCGTGCATACGGAGGGAAAAGCCGGCGGTGTGCTGGCGCGTGAGGAGCAGCCGGACGAATACGCCGTGCTGTTGTCCGACCCCAAGGTGGTCGTGGAGATCACCACGGCGGAGGGAACGAAGCGCGTCAACGGCCGGTCGCTGGCCTTCGTGCCGCCAGGACGGTCAAGCATCAAGATCATTGAAGCCGGCAAGATCGTTCGCATCTTCACCACGCGGTCGGAGGATCTTGCGGCGAAATGCGCCAATGCAGCATCATATGCCACGGCCAAGCCTTACGTCGCACCGCTGGAGCCGTGGCCCGCGCCGAAAGATGGCTTTCGTCTGCGTGTCTACAGCCTCGACGTGCCGCCGGAGCCGGGCCGCTTCGGTCGTATCTGGCGCTGCACCACCATCATGGTGAACTATCTCGACGGCTATAACGGCCCCCGCGATCCCAGCAAACTGTCGCCGCATCATCACGATGATTTCGAGCAGTGCTCGCTCGCGGTTGAAGGGGAGTTCATTCACCATTTGCGCTGGCCCTGGACGATCAACAAGAAGAACTGGCGCAAGGACGATCACGAACTGTGCAAGACCCCGTCAATCGCAGTCATTCCGCCCCCCTCGATCCACACAACCGAGGCCTGTGGAAGTGACTTCAACCAGCTCGTCGACATCTTCTGTCCGCCGCGGCTCGACTTCTCGCAGAAGCCCGGCTGGATTCTGAACGCCGATGAATATCCGATGCCGTAACCGGCAGTCCACCCAGCAACGGCAACAGGATTATTAAAGATGACAACTGCTTCCACATTCCGGCAGCGTATGCTTGGCGGCCAGAAACTTGTCGGAACGTTTCTGAAGACACCGACCGGTCACGGCACCGAAATCCTCGGCGATATCGGCTATGATTTCGTCGTGATCGATCAGGAGCACGGTCCATTCGATCGCACCAGCAGCGACATCGCGCTGATGGCTGCGCGGGCAACCGACACGCCGGCGCTGGTTCGGGTGCCGGGACCGGAGGCCATTCTCTCGGTGCTGGATTGCGGCGCCACCGGCGTCCTGGTGCCCCATGTGAAGAGCGCGGCCTATGCGCGCGAGGTGGCAGCAATGTTGCGCTATCGCGGTGGCAGCCGCGGCTTTGCGACCAGCACGCGTGCGGGTCGCTATTCCGGCATACCGATGTGGCGACACATTGCGGATTCGGATGCCCGGATGGTGTTCGTAGCCCAGATCGAGGATCCGGTGGCGCTGGACGAGATTGACGCCATCGCCGCCGTCGACGGCGTCGACTCGCTGTTTATCGGGCGGGGCGACCTGACCGCGGCCTTTGGCGATGAATCGAAGGATCCGCCCGATGTGTTGCGCGCAGTCGAACGCATCTCGGAGGCAGCACGCAAGGCCAACAAGCCGATCAGCGTCTATGTCGGCAATGCGAGCGAGGCCGCCTGGCTGAATTCGCTCGGCGCCAACGTCTTCGTGCTCTCGTCGGATCAGGGCTTTCTGCGCCAGGCGGCGACTGCCGCCCTGCGCGATGTCCGGGACAAGGTTGGATGAGCACGCGTTAGATCGATCAATCTGCAATCAGCGCTCAAGCTGAAAAAACAGACAGGGGAGGGAGACATGAGACCACACAAGGCGTCAATTTGCGCCACGCTGTTCGCGCTCGCGCTGGCACTGCCGGCGTCAGCGCAGCAGACGATCAAGATCGGATCGTCGCTGGGTTTGACGGGATACGGGTCGGCGACCGACGGTCACTGGCGTGACGGGATGCAGATCGCCATTGAGGCGGTCAATGCGCAAGGCGGCGTCCTGGGCAAGAAGCTCGAACTGGTGATCGAAGACAACAAGTCGACGCCGCAGCAGGCAGTGGTCGTCTATCGGAAAATGATGACAGACGACAAGGTCGCCGCCTTCGACAGCGGCTGCATCTCGGCCGGCAACTTTGCCGCCGCGAGCTTCGTCTCCAGAGCCAAGTTGCCGATGTTTCTCTGTTCCATTCTGCCGCGCCAGCCGGACGAGCAGAAGTGGGCCTTCCAGTTCCTGCCGCCACCCAAATTCGAGGTGGCTGCGCGCTATCAGTATCTCAAGGACAAGACCGATATCCGTAAGGTCGGAATCCTCTCCGATCCGAGCCCGTACAGCCTGTTGATGCGCGGCCTGGCGGAAAAGGGCGCCGAGGAATTCGGACTGACCGTCGTGGCCAATGAGTCCTACCAGCAGGACGACGCCGACTTCAGCGTTCAGATCGGGCGCATCAATGCGGCTGGCGCCGGGGCGATCATCATGCTGGGGCAAGGCAATGCGGTGGTAACCGTCGTCAACAACATCCGCAGCCTCGGCCTGACCAGGATGCTGATGCTGGGCAGTATCAACGAGCTCGATATTCTGCTCTCGGCGGGCAAGGTGCTTGGCGACCAGTATCTGGTCCCGTCGCCGCTTATTCAGGTGGCAGCCGACGACATCAAGGTCATCACGGATCCCGCCGCCCGCGCGGCCGCGGAGCCGTTCGTCAAGGCGATGAAGGCGAAGTTCGGCAAGTCCGACAACGCGCAGGCCTCGCGCGCCTGGGACTCGATCATGATGATGGCTGCCGCCATGAAGAAGGCGAATTCGACCGATGGGGCGGCCGTACGCGATGCGTTCGAGAAACTCGGCCATTACGACGGTGCGGGCGCGTCCTACGACTTCAGCGCGGAGAACCATATCGGGATTATCAAGAATCCCTACGTGATCGCCTCCGTGAAGGACGGCGTTCTGGTTCTCAAGAAGTGACGGCGATGGCGGACATTGTCCCCCTGATCGCTGTCCGCGATCTGACGGCCCGCTACGGTCATATCGAAGCGCTGCGGTCGACCGCGCTCCATGTGGCGCCCGGTGAGTTCGTGACCATTCTGGGACCGAACGGAGCCGGCAAGACCACCTTGCTTCGCGCCATCACGCGGCTGATCGCCAGCACCGGGCAGATTGTGTTCAACGGCCGGGATGTCACTCATCTACGCACCCATGAGCTGGCCGGGCTCGGTATCATCATGGTGCAGGAAGGGCGGGGCCTGTTCGGTGACATGAGCGTGCGGGAGAATCTGCAACTCGGCGCCTACAAACTGTCCGGACCGCAGGCCCACAGCGAGCGGCAGCTGGAGAAGGTGTTCTCCCTGTTTCCACGGCTGCGCGAGCGTATCGACCAGACCGCATCGTCCATGTCCGGCGGCGAGCAGCAGATGCTGGCTGTCGGCCGGGCACTGATGGCCGATCCAAAACTGCTCATTCTCGACGAGCCGTCGCTCGGCCTTGCGCCGCGCGTCGCTTCCGAAATCCTGTCGACGCTCGGCGCCCTCAACAAGGAGGGTCTGGGTATCTTGCTGGTCGAGCAGAAAGCGCCGCTGGCGCTCAAGCTCGCCCAGCGCGTTTACATTCTTGCCTCTGGAAGCGTTCGGGCCGAGTTGCCGACGCACGAGATTGAATCGCACCATGACCTTGCTCGCTATTACTTCACCTAAGCCGGTTGCGCGTCTCGACCGGTTCTCAATCGGCCTGCTTGGGGCAGGCGCGCTGCTGTTTGTCGCCGTGCTGATCTATGGCGGCTATCTGCTGACGGTGATGCAGCTCGCGATGATCTATGGCATCTTCTGCCTCGGATTGAATTTCTTCATGGGCTATACGGGGCAGGCCTCGTTCGGCCAGAACGCCTTCGCCTGCATCGGCGGCTATGGCAGCGCCATTCTCTGTGTGCAGTACAACTGGGAGCCTGCGCTTGCCCTGATCGCCTCGATGGGCGTGGCGGGAATAGCCGCGCTGGTGATTGGCTATCCGACGCTGCGTCTGCGCGGCCACTATCTCGCGATGGCGACCTTCGCGCTGGGCCTCATTACCTATGACATCTCGGTCCAGTGGACCAGCCTGACCCAGGGCTATATGGGCTATGCCGGCATTCCACCGCTCGGCATCGGAACGCTGACCGTCGAAGACGAACGGGTGAAGCTGCTCTGTCTCGGCGGGCTGCTGCTGGTCGGTTTCTGGATCTCGCAGCGTCTGCGCGATTCCCGTTTTGGCCGCGGACTGCGCGCCATTTCCGGAAGCGAGAACGGCGCCGCTGCGCTCGGCATTCGGATTTCGCGCTTCAAGCTTATCGCCTTCGTCATCGCCGGATTGTATGCGTCGGCCGCCGGATCGCTGTTCGCGCATACGGTCGGCTTCATCAGCCCCGAAGTGTTCGGTCCGCAGATGGTCATCGTAACCTTTACGATGCTCTATGTCGGAGGTGTCGGTACGCTGATCGGTCCGGTGATCGGCGCAATCGTCGCATCGCTGTTACCGGAAATCTTCCGCAGCACCGGCCGCTTCCAGGACATCGCCTACGCGCTGGTCTTGCTGTTGATGCTGATCTATGCGCCCAAGGGCCTGTCGGCACTCGGTGGACTGTTTCGCCCGCGCAAAGACAAAGGGGAGGCGTGACCATGGCTCTCCTCAAGGTCAAAGGTCTGACCAAGCGTTTCAGCGGGTTGCTTGCCAATAACGAGATCGATCTCGACGTGCCGCAAGGCAGCCTGTTCGCGGTCATCGGTCCGAATGGCGCGGGCAAGACGACATTCTTCAGCATGATCTCCGGCTTCCTCAATTCGACCTCGGGAAGCATCGCCTTCGATGGCCGCGACACCACGCGCATGCGCCAGGATCAGATCGCCGCCATGGGGGTGATCCGGACGTTTCAGCTCGTGCAGCTGTTCAAGGGGATGTCCGTCGCCGAGAATGTCGAGGTCGGCTGCCACCTCGCCACCCGAGGCGGCGTCGCCGCGGCGCTGCTGCGGCCCTCCTGGTTTCGCCGGCAGGAAGCCGAGGTTCATGAACGGGCGCGCGAACTGCTCGATTTCGTCGGGCTCGGCGCGCAGGCCGATCTCGATGCCGAACTGCTGCCGTATGGTCAGCAACGGCTGCTCGAAGTCGCGCGCGCCTTGGCATCCAGGCCGCGACTTCTGCTGCTCGACGAGCCGGCCGCCGGTCTCAATACGCAGGAGACCGATGGGCTCGCGCATATCATCCAGAAGATCAACCGCCAGGGCACCACGGTGCTGTTGATCGAGCACGATGTCGGTCTGGTCACGCGGATCGCACATCGGATCGCCGTGCTCGATTTCGGCCGGAAGATTGCCGAAGGCACGCCGGACGAAATCAAGGTTCATCCCGAAGTCATTGCCGCCTATCTCGGCGTAGAGGAGGCAGCACATGCCTAGCGCAGTCGAACTCGTCCAGAGCCTCGTCACCGGCGTCGGTATCGGACTGATCTACGGACTGGTCGCGATCGGATTTTGCGTCATCTACAATGCCAGCGGCATCGTCAATTTCGCGCAGGGCGTGTTCGTCATGCTCGGTGGCATGTTCGCACATACGATGCTGACGCAATTCGGCCTGCCGATGTATGTCTCGGCGGTGCTATCGACGATCCTGGTCGCGGGCATCGGCGTTCTCGTCCAGATCGCTATCATCAATCCGATGTGGCGTCGCAAGGCGCCATTGTTCGCGATCATTCTTGCGACGCTGGCGATCCAGCTTCTGATCGAACAGGTCGTCATTCTCACTCTGGGCGATCAGCCGCGGACCTATCCGGAATTCACATCCGGCGGGCCGTTGAAGATCGGGCCGATCGCGATCGGCTATCAGTTGTTCTGGGTGCTCGGCTGCGGCGCCCTGATGGTGTTCGCTCTGACGCAATTCTTCAACCGCACGCGGATGGGACGCGCCTTGCGGGCCTGTTCGCAGAACCGCGAGGCCGCCGCATTGCTCGGCATTCCCGTCGAGCGCATGCTGATCGTGTCCTTCGCACTCAGTGCAGCGCTGGGCGCCGCCGCCGGCATTCTCATCACGCCAACGCAATATACGGCCTACAGCGTCGGAGGGCCGTTCGGCATCAACGGCTTCATCGCGGCGATCATCGGGGGCTTCGGCAGTGCGCCGGCGGCGCTGATCGGCGGCATCTTCCTTGGCGTCATCCAGTCCGGTGCCATCGTGTTCTTCGGTGCGGGCTTCAAGAACATCGTGGCGCTGACGGTGCTGCTCATCGTGCTGCTGTTTTTCCCCAGCGGGTTGTTCGCCGGCCGGGCCAAGAGCGCCTGATCCGATGATGTCGCTTGTGAGAGTATCGCGATGAACGTCCTGATGATCTATGCGCATCCCGAGCCGACCTCCTTCACGGGTGCCCTGAAGGATGCCGGTGTCGCGACATTGCGGCAGGCCGGCCACGCGGTGGTGGTGTCCGATCTGTATGCCGAACGGTTCGATCCGGTCGCCGGCCGACACGACTTCAATGCCATGGCGGACGCGGAACGTTTTCACTATCAGACCGAACAGGCCCATGCGCACGGCACCGGCGGTTTCGCGGCCGACCTCGTGCGTGAGCAGCAGCGTCTTCGCGACGCCGATCTTGTCGTCTGGCTCTACCCGATCTGGTGGGGCGGCATGCCGGCCATTCTGAAGGGCTGGTTCGACCGCGTCCTTGCCTTTGGCTTCGCCTATGCCGATGGCCGCCGCTTCGACAGCGGCTTCTTTCCCGACAAGCGCGGTCTGCTGTGCCTCAGCACCGGCGGCACCCGGCAACGGTTCTCGGCTGGCGACGCTTATGGCGATATCCAGACTGTGCTGTGGCCGGCACAGCGCCTGATGATCGAGTATCTTGGCATGACAGCTCTTGAACCGTTCGTCGCTTACGCAGCGCCGCGTGTGGATGCCGAAGGCCGCGAAGTGTATCTGCGGCAATGGAGCCTGCGATTGCAAAAGGCAGTCGAAGACATAGCGCCGCACGCCGGCATCGCAGCAGTCACTCCCACGGAAACAGGCAGGTCATGAGCACCAGCGATCAAGGGCGGCCCGACCGGGATTCGTTGAGCAACAAGGTCGTGCTGGTCACGGGCGGGTCGCGCGGGATGGGAGCTGCGATCGCACGGCGTTTTGCCGGCGCGGGCTGTCGTGTGGCGATCGGCTACCGCAATGAGTCCGCGGCGGCGCATGCGGTACTCGGTGATATCGCCGAGTTGGGCGCGCAGGGCATCGGTGTCGCCGGTGACATTTCCAATCCAGACGACGCGCGGACGATGGTTGCGCAGGTCATTGCGCAGTTCGAGCATCTCGACATTCTGGTGAACTGCGCCGGCATTGCCGAATACCGGCCGTTCGAGGCGATCGACTCCGAAATGTTTCGCGCCACCTTCGATACCAATGTCCTGGGCACGATCGCGGTCATTCAGGCGGCGCTCCCGCATCTGACCGCACCGGGGGGGCGTATCATCAATTTCTCCTCCGCGCTTGCGACCCGGCCGATCCCGACCACCTCGATCTATGCGGCCTCCAAGGCGGCGGTTGCTGCTCTGTCGCATGCCCTCGCCAAGGAGTTCGGGCCGCGCGGAATCACGGTCAACACGATCGCACCAGGCGTCATCGAGACCGACATGACGACGCAGATCCTCGCCGAGCGCGGCGCGGGGATCGAAGCGATGACACCGCTCGGGCGCATCGGGCAGACCGACGACATCGCCGGTGTGGCGCTGTTTCTGGCGTCGCCGGACGCGAAATGGCTTACCGGGCGGACGATCATCGCCGATGGCGGCGTGAGCTGACAGTTCCGCTGTGGAATCGAATGACGTCAGCTCGACAATAATTCGGTGGCATTCATACGCCGACCATGTCGGACCCGCTGCCCTGCACACCCGATGATATCACTATGCATGCGCGACCCACGGCATGCGCTCCATTTTGCGGAGCGATTCATTCAAGCGATCGCCGGCAATGCAGCAGCGAGGCGATACGAGCTCCATTGGTAGGCTCGCGATCATCGCTCTCGGCGTGCTACGCGCGTGCGTTTCGATAGTTGTTCGCGATGACGAAACGGCACCCTTCATTTGTGCGTAAATGCAACGCGAATGACACACTCCGTTCATCATTGGCCCGAAATTCGCCGCCGTCGTTGACAGGCCGATCCCTCCATCAATATCTTATATCAAAACAGCGTTACGCCCTCGCGTACAACGAAGGCGAGCCGGCGATGGGCGGCCAAGTAAGATTTCACTGAGGAAACGAAGGCAATTCGGAGGGCTATAATGACGACGACTATCAAGACTCTTGTTCTCGGCTCGGCGGCAGGAATTCTCGCGATCAGCGGTGCACACGCAGCCGATCTTCCGGTGAAGGCCAAGGCGGTCGAATATGTGAAGATCTGCTCGCTCTACGGCGCAGGCTTCTACTACATCCCGGGCACCGACACTTGCATCAAGATCGGCGGTGCACTTCGCATCGATACCGCATTCAATGCCGCGAGCAATTATGACGTGCCGTACTGGTTCGGCGGCGCTGGCGGCAACAATCTTTACACGAAGGATTATTTCAACACCAAGCCGCGCCTGACGCTGACCACCGATACGCGCACGGCGACCGAATATGGTCTGCTTCGCACATTCTCCAACATTCATTTCGACTTCGCACAGGGACGTGAAAGCATCGCTGGCGGCTTCGTCGAAGTAGACTTCGCGTTCATCCAGTTCGCAGGTTTCACCTTCGGCAAGGCCGTCTCGCAATTCGACCCGCAATGGGCGCTCGCCAAGCCGACCATTGCGTCCGGTTTCTTCGCGGGCTCCAACAATGCGACGGGCATTCCGCAGCTGGCCTATACGGCGTCGTTCGGTAACGGCGTCTCCGGCACCATCTCGCTCGAGAACGCGTCGCCCTATCGCAATGCCGGCCTGTGGAACGTGAACACGTTCATCGTGGCGCCCGGTGCCTCGCAGTTCACCGGTGCATTCTATGGCTCGTCGTCGAACACGTTCCTCGGTAATGCCGCCGGCGGCAACCATATGCCGGACGTCGTCGGCAACCTGCGCCTCGATCAGGCATGGGGCACGCTGCATTTCGCTGCAGCCCTTCATCAGGCGACGGCGCAATACTACACCAATGAACCCTCCGGCCACCCTGACGATGCCTATGGCTTCGCCGTGAGCGGCGCCGTCGAGTTCAAGAACCTGCCAACCGGCGCGGGCGACAGCCTCAAGCTGGAAGCCTCTTACGCCAAGGGCGCCGCGAAATACGTCTTCGCGGGCACCGTCGATACGCTGGGCGGCGGGCGGTTCGCCAAGTTTGATGGCAACACCGTCGGCTTCGGCTATGTTCTCGATGGCGTCTATGCGCCCGGCGGCCAGATCGTGCAGAGCTCGGCCTGGGAAGTCAGCGGCTTCTTCGAGCATTACTGGAACCCCGCGTGGCGCACCTCTCTGTTCGCCAACTACAGCCACATCTCTTACGGCGACGCGGGCAACGCTCTGTTGGCAGGCGCATTCGCCTCGACCACGCGGGGCTTCGGCACCAGTTCGTCCTCGGCAGGGGCTTCGTCCGCCGGCGTTCTGTCCGGGACCAGCAACAATTTCGACTTTGCCACCACGCAGGTCGGCACCAGAACAGCCTGGACGCCCGTTCAGAATCTGACGCTCTCGGCGGAATTCATCTACAGCCGCATGGATCAGAGCCTGGGTGGCACCTACACCGGCAACGTCGTGGGCAAGCCAGCCGGCACATCCTACGCCGTGCGCGATCAGAACCTCTACAACGGCGCGGTTCAGATCCTGCGGTCGTTCTGAGCCTGATCGACCACCGGGTTGAAAACAAGAGCCCCCGGCAGACGTGCCGGGGAACTGTTCACGCAAGCGCGTGAGCGAGCCATGCCGTACAGCGGAACGGCGGCACATTCCGCAACTTCGATAGCGGTTTGATTGTAGGAAATCGAACAGGGAAAGCGCTGCGGAAGATGGCGCTGAACAAGTGGGCACAGCCTGCATCTTAAAAATCGGAGGAAACATGCGTGCATTGCTAGTCGGCCTGTGCGGTCTCGTGCTCGCCCTGACGCCCATTCACAACGCCGCCGCGCAAGGATGGCCGGAACGGACCGTCACCATGATCGTGCCGTTTCCGGCAGGATCCGCCGTCGATACGCTCGCGCGCGCGGTCGGCCAGGCACTGAGCGAGGCGCTCGGCAAGCAGTTCATCGTCGACAATCGTGCGGGGGCAGGCGGTAGCATTGGCGGTGCGGCCGTGGCCAAGGCGAGCGCTGACGGCTACACGCTTCTGTTCGGCACGCCTGCGCCGATTGCGCTCAACAAGCTGATGTATAAGGGGCTGGCCTATGATTCCGAAAAGGATTTCACGCCGGTCGTTCTCGTCGCTAAGTCCCCGCTCATCGTGACCGCGCGCGCCGACTTTCCAGCGAAGACGTTCGAAGAGCTGATCGCTTATGCGAAGCAGAACCCCGGCAAGGTCAATGTGGGACATCCCGGCAACGGTACGCTCGGACACATCACGTCGGAACTGGTGCAGCGGTCCGTCGGCGTCAAGATGACCAACGTGCCGTATCGCGGCACATCACCGCTGATGACAGATTTGCTCGGCGGTCAGATCGATATCGTCATCGACTTCATGCCGACCTATGTACCGCTGGTCACCTCCGGAAAAGTTCAGGCGCTTGCCGTCACGACCAGCCAGCGGGCCGCGCAACTGCCGGCCGTGCCCACAGTGCAGGAGACGGGCTTCAAGGGCTTCGAGGCTTCAGCGTGGTACGCCATGGTCGCGCCGATCGGGACGTCGCCCGAGATCGTCGCCAAGTTGAACAGCATCGTGAACAGCTTTCTTCAGAGTGAAAAGGGAAAGGCTATTCTCGGGCAGAATGCATTGCTGGGCGTCGGCGGATCGCCGGACGATCTCAAGGCATTCGTCGCGGCCGAACTCGCCAAGTGGCGCCCGGCAATCGAGGCGGCAAAAATTGCAATGTAGCAAGGGCGAGGCCGGCACCGCGCAGTGCAGTGTTATCCTGCTTGCGCTGGTCCGGGCTCGTCGTCTGACGATCGGGTGATTGAGTGACCGACATGATCCGCATCGATGTTCCCGCGCTATCGACTCCCACAGTGGCGCTCGTCACGGGCGGCGGCAGCGGGATTGGCAAGGCGACAGCGGCGCGCCTCGCCGCCAGCGGATCGGCTGTCGTGGTCGGCTACAACAGCCGCAAGGAGCTGGCGGAAGATGTCGTGAGCGGGCTGCAGGGTACCGGGCATCTCGCTCTGCGCATCGCGATCGACGATCCATCCTCTATCGCCGAAGCCGCGGCGCGGGTGGAGAAGGAGTACGGCCGGCTCGATGTACTGGTCAATTGTGGAGGCGCCACGACGCCAGTGCCCGCCAACGATCTTGACGCACTGACCGACGAGATCTTCGACCGGACCGTGATCGTCAACCTGCGGGGGCCTTTCGCCATGGTGCGCGCTTTCCGTCCATTGCTCGAGCGCGGCAGCGGCGCTGCCATTGTGAACATTTCGTCCATTGCCGCCCGCACCGGGCTGGGAAGCAGCCTGGCCTATCTGTCCGCCAAGGCGGGCGTCGACGCGCTGACGATCGCGCTCGCGAAAGTGCTCGCACCCAAAATCCGGGTGTTTTCCATTTCGCCGGCCGGCGTGGATACGGATTTCGTCGCCGGCCGGACGCGGGAACAGTTGCAGCGGGTCGCCGAAAAACTGCCGCTTGCCCGCATCACGACGCCCGACGATGTCGCAAGAGCGGTGATGGCCTGCATCGTCAATCTGACGAGTTCAACGGGGATCGTCGTGCCGGTGGACGAGGGCAGGCATCTTTAAAACACACGGCAGCGGGAATTACGGCGAACAGCGACGGCCGGGCGTAAGCCCGGACACAATGGCTACGCCTCGTATGGGCGTCACGGGTGGAGAAGATGGACAAGCTGAAGTTCTATATCGACGGCGCCTGGGTGGATCCGGTCACGCCGTCAACTCTCAAAATTTTCAATCCTGCGACGGAGGAGGCCTTCGCGAGGATCAGCCTGGGCTCCCGCCAGGATGTGGACCGGGCCGCGCAGGCGGCCCGCCGCGCCTTCGCCATATATTCCGAGGTGAGCGTGAAAGACCGCCTCGTCTTTCTTCACAAGATCATTGAGGGCTTCAGGGCGCGTCTGCCGGAACTGGCGCGGATGATGACGCTGGAAATGGGATCACCGATCACCTTTGCGACCGAGCGCCAGGCGACCGTTGCGCTGTTTCATTTCGAGGAAGCTGCGCGCGTGCTTGCGGACTACAGGTTCGAAGAACCGATGGGAGGCGGGGTCGTTCGCCGCGAGCCGATCGGCGTCTGCGGCCTGATCACGCCTTGGAACTGGCCGCTGAACCAGGTGGCGTCCAAGGTTGCGCCGGCGCTGGCGGCCGGCTGCACGGTCATTCTCAAGCCCAGCGAGATCGCGCCACTGAGCTCCATGCTGTTCGCCGAGATCGTGCACGAGGCCGGCATCCCGCCGGGTGTGTTCAATGTGGTGAATGGCGATGGTCCGACGGTGGGCGAGGCGATCGCCGCCCATCCCGAGATCGACATGGTGTCGTTTACCGGATCGACAACGGCTGGCGTCCGGGTGGCCAAGCTGGCGGCGGACACCGTCAAGCGCGTCGCGCAAGAGCTGGGCGGCAAGTCCGCCAATATCATCCTTTCTGATGCCGATTTGAAAGCTGCCGTGATACAGGGCGTTCACGCCTGCTACACAAATGCAGGCCAGAATTGCCAGTCGCCCACGCGCATGCTGATTCCGCGCGCGCAGCGCGACGCAGCCTTCGCCGCGGCTAGCGAAGCCGTCGGCAGCATCCGTCTTGGCGATCCGCTCGATCCGGCGTCCACCATGGGCCCCTTGGTGAGCCAGTCACAGTTCGAAAAAGTGCGGGACCTGATCCAGTCCGGCATTGACGAGGGCGCGACCTTGGTAACGGGTGGAACGGGCCGGCCGGCGGGGCTCAATCGCGGATATTACGTTCGCCCCACCGTGTTCGGCGACGTGACGTCGCAAATGAGAATTGCGCGCGATGAGGTGTTCGGTCCTGTGCTGTCCATCATGAGCTATGATAGCGAGGACGAGGCCATCGAGATTGCCAATGATACGCCGTTCGGACTGGCGGGCTTCGTGCAATCGCGTGACCGCATCCGAGCGCGTAGCGTCGCCAATCGCATCCGCGCAGGGCGTGTTTACCTCAACGGCGCTGCATTCGACCGCAGCCTGCCGTTTGGAGGATACAAGCAGTCCGGCAACGGGCGCGAGTTCGGGGTTTTCGGCTTCGAGGAATATCTGGAGGTCAAAGCGATCATTGGGTAGCGAAGCCGGCTTCGCCCGCAAAACACGATAGCGGTTCGCCGCAAGTAGTCCGCCACGAGGCTGTCGTAGCTCTCGCGGCGCCGCGGTCGCGCGCTTCCTCCAAGTTGGCGCGCGGCCGCACATTTCTTCCCGCGGGGAGATTTGGGTTTCGACTTTGAGCCCGCGCGCCGCAAATTGGCCGGCTCAGGTCATACGGCCTAAAGGACTAGAGGTGTGACCTGAGGGCGGCTCTTGGCGCAAAGCGGACATGGATGAGTTTTGCAGAAGTTCCGCTTGGGGGGCGGTGCGGAGGCGTGGATGCTCTTAAACCTGCTTCTTTGTATGGTTGTCGCGAGCGCCACGATCGTCGGGGGCGGCGCGTAGGCATCAAGATCCGGAAGGAAGGCCGCGGCCGGCGCGTCACCTGCACGCGCGGCCGTAGCGTTCTACAGGTCTACGATCTCGGTGCGAGCTGAGGCGCGCAGGCTGGGGTGACCTTTCCCCACTCGCAGGCCCGGCGCTCGCCGAAGCTTCCGTTTGCATGACAACTTCTCGCCACTGACCCACTTCGCGGACGATGTATTTTTGGGAGCGGTACCGTCGCTTAAACCAATCGCACGAGAGCAGATCGTGTCGGTAAATTGCACCCGTGCGACTCTGGTTCTTCAAAAGTCGTTTGAAGAACCAGAGTGCTTCCCAGCCTCCACGAATGTCTCACGCAAATTTATGCGACACGTTCTTCGTCACCGTGTAGCAGGCGAGGCCCTCGGTACCGCCTTCGCGGCCATAGCCTGAGTCCTTGACGCCGCCGAACGGGGTCTCCGCTGTGGATGCGACGAAGTGGTTGATAGTGAGGTTACCGGTTTCCACGTCGTTGGAGATCCGCTGCACGTTGTCGGCTGACTTCGTGAAGGCATAGGCGGCAAGGCCGAACGGCAATGCATTGGCCTTGGCGATGGCTTCGTCGAGATCGCGCACCGGATTGACGAGAGCGAGCGGACCGAACGGCTCCTCGTTCATCGCCAATGCATCGTCGGGCACGTCGGCGAGCACGGTGAGTGGATAGAAGTAACCGCGATTGTTGATGCGCTGGCCACCCGCGAGCACGCGCGCGCCGCGGTCCTTGGCGTCCGACACGAGCCGTTCCATGGCGTTGACGCGTCGTGAATTCGCTAAAGGCCCGAGCTGCGTGGATGGATCCATGCCATTGCCGATCTTCAGCTTGGCGGCGCCTTCGGCAAAACTCTTTGCGAAGATCTCAAAGTTCTTCTCGTGCACGAAGAAACGCGTCGGCGCGACGCAAACCTGACCGGCATTGCGTGACTTGGTGACGACCGAAGCCTGGGCGGTGGTGACGGGATCAGCATCGTCGCAGACGATCACCGGGCCATGTCCGCCGAGCTCCATGATCGCCGGCTTCATGTGCTGACCGGCCATGGCGGCGAGATGTTTGCCGACCGGCACCGAGCCGGTGAAGGTGATCAGGCGGATGGCCTGATGCGGCACCAGATAGCCGGAGATTTCGGCAGGATCGCCGAACACGAGATTGAGTACGCCCGCGGGCAAGCCTGCATCATGGAACGCGCGCGCCAGCTGCAGCGCGCCGGCCGGGGTTTCTTCCGAAGCTTTCAGGATGATCGAACAGCCCGACGACAGCGCGCCGGCCACCTTGCGCGCCGGTGAGCTCATTGGGAAATTCCACGGCGAGAATGCTGCAACGGGGCCGATCGGCTGGCGATATACGGTGTGTTGCAGACCGGGGCCGGCCGGGATCACGCGGCCATACATGCGCATGCCTTCGCTTGCATCCCATTCGATGATCTCGCAGCCGCGCAGGATTTCGAGCTTCGCCTGATCGAGCGGCTTGCCTTGCTCCAGCACCATCGCCGTCGCCATCTCGTCGACGCGCGAGCGGATCAACGTCGCAGCCTTCAGAATGATTTGCGCGCGCGCGTTCGGTGCCGTCTTGCGCCAAACATTGAAGCCGCGCACCGCCGCATCGAGCGCATCGTCGAGATCGGCTTTCGTCGCATGCGGCACCGTCCCTAGCACGCTCTCGTCGGCGGGATTGATGATCGGCGTGCCGGAAGCCCGGCGCCAGTGTCCGTCCACGTAAAGCTCGATGTTGGGATAGGTCATGTCGAAGTGCACTTTCTTGGTCGTCGGAAGCGGTTGACTCAGCCTCACTTGCGCGGCATCCAATCATATGTTGATATAATAGAACAACAGTTCTGGCAGACAGAACGTTCTGGGATTGAATGAGATGGAACATGCGTACGATTGGACGATGCGAGATGGTGGAGAGCGCAGCGGCAGATGCCGCGACGCGCGCCACTAGCGTGTCGGTCATCACGCGTCGGGCGCGCTGAACAACAAAATCATCAAGAACATCGATTGGGAGTTGAAGCATGAGAGAGCAGTGGGCTGCGGCGTGGTCGCTCACGCGGCGCGTCGCGATGGCAGGCATGCTGGCGGCGATGGCAGCGGTGTTCACACCGGCGCAGGCGCAGGACGTCTATCCGAGCAAGATGATCCGGCTGCTGGTGCCGTTCCCGGCCGGCAGCGCCACCGATGTGGAAGCGCGCTTCCTCGCCGAAAAAGTCGGCGCCGTGCTGGGCCAGAAGATCCTCGTCGACAACAAGCCGGGCGCCAACGCCAATATCGGCGCGGCCGAAGTCGCGCGCGCGCCGGGCGACGGCTATACGCTGTATCTCGCGACCAATTCGACCCATTCGGCCAATGTGCATCTCTACAACAAGATGCCTTTCGATCCCGTCGCTGACTTCACGCCGATCGCGCGGTTGACGCGCAACCCGCTGGTGATGGTGGTCGCCAAGGATTTTCCGGCGAAGGACCTCAAGGAGTTCATCGCTTACGCCAAGGCCAATCCAGGCAAGCTGAGCTATGGCAGCGGCAATACCGGCAGCATGGCGGCGGCCCAGCTCGTGAGATCCATGGCGAGCATCGACGCGGTGCGCATCTCCTATCCCGGCACGCCGCAGGCGATCACCGATCTGCTCGGAGGCCGCATCGAATTCATCATTACCGACGTGGCCGTGACGCGTGAGTTCATCAACAATGGCAGCCTCCGCGCGCTCGGCGTGACGACACCGCAGAAGGTCGCGTCGCTACCGGATGTGGCACCGATGGCCGCGGTCGGTCTGCCCGGCTACGACTTCGCTGCCTGGAGCGGGTTGTTTGCGCCGAAGAATGTGCCGGCCGACATCGTGCAGAAGCTCAATAAGGCTTTCCTGCAGGTCATGGCGACGGATGAGGCGAAAAAATTTTTCGCCGATATCGGTCTCGAGCCGGATGTCAGCACGCCGGAAGGCCTCGCCGAGCACGTCGCCAAGCAGACCGAGCTGTGGGGGCGCATCATCAGGGAGTCCGGTCTTGAAAAAATCTGATCCCGTCAGCGAGCTGTTCTCGCAGCTTCCGACGCTGCTGGAGAGTGACACTGCGCTGATCCAGCGCGGCCGCTTTCTCGACGTCGATTGTCTGCTTGGCTCGACCGAGCAGGCGTTTCACGTCGCCATCCGCGCCGGCCGCATCATCGACATGGTGTCGGCGCCGGTGCTGATGCGGTCGTGGACTTTCGGCTATCGCGCGACGCCTGACACATGGATCGCATTCTGGCAGCCAATGCCGAAAGCCGGCTGGCATGATCTTCTGTCGCTGACCAAGCGCGGCGAAGCCCACCTCGAAGGTGACATCAAGCCCTTCATGACCCATCTGCAGTATTTCAAGGATCTGCTGGCACTGCCGCGCAAGTCGGGAGCTGCATCATGACCGGATATATCGAACCGATGATCGGGCGTTACGTGCATGTCGATATCGACAGCATCACGCACCGGATCTATTTCGAGGAAGCCGGCCAAGGCATTCCGCTGGTCTGCCTGCACACCGCCGGCTCGGACAACCGGCAATGGCGCTATCTCCTGGCGGATGAACAGTTCACCAAACACTTCCGCATCATTGCCTTCGACATGCCCTGGCATGGCAAGTCGAATCCACCAGCGAATTGGGACGGCAGCGAATATCAGCTCACCACCGCGCGCTATACGCAGACGATCCGCGCATTCAGTGCGGCGCTCGATCTCGACAAGCCCGTCGTGATGGGCTGTTCGATCGGCGGCCGCATCGTGCTCAATCTCGCCATCGATCACGCCAGCGAATTCCGCGCCTTGATCGGCCTCGAAGCCGCGGACTTCCAGGCGCCGTGGTACGACACCACCTGGCTTAATCGGCCGGATATCCATGGCGGCGAAGTCTGTGCCGCGCTGGTATCCGGTCTCGTTGCGCCGCAGTCTCCTGCGGAGGCGCGGATGGAAACCCTGTGGGCCTACAAGCAGGGCGGCCCCGGCGTGTTCAAGGGCGATCTGTATTTCTATCGCGTCGACGGCGACCTGCGCGGTCGCACGAAGGCGATCGATACCAAGATCTGTCCGCTCTATCTGCTTACCGGCGAGTACGACTTCTCCTGCATGCCCGAAGACACCGTGCGAACGGCCTCCGGCATCGCGGGTGCGGAAGTCACCGTAATGGAGCAGCTGGGCCATTTCCCGATGAGCGAGAATCCCGCGCAATTCCGGCGTTACATCGCGCCGGTGCTTGAGAAAATCAAACAACAACAGAAAATCTGAGGAGAGGGCATCACATGACAACCAGGGCATTCACGAAAAGTCTTTATCTATCCGCCGCACTCTTGCTGTCGGCGCAGGTCGCCAGCGCTGCCGAGACCATCAAGATCGGCGTGTTGAACGACCAGTCAGGCGTGTTCGCCGACAATGGCGGCGTCGGCTCGGTGGCCGCGGCCAAGCTTGCAGCTGAAGATTTCGGCGGTGAGATCAACGGCCAGAAGATCGAGGTGCTCACCGCCGATCACCAGAACAAGCCGGACGTCGCTGCGGCCACCGCGCGCCGCTGGTTCGATACCGAGAACGTCGACATGATCGCCGACGGCGCCGCATCGTCGGCCGGCTTCGCCATCCTCGAAGTGGCAAAGCAGAAGGGCAAGATCTTCACCATCAGCGGCCCGGGATCGTCGGACTTCACCGGCAAGGCCTGCTCGCCGGTGAGCTTCCATTTCAACTACGACACCTATGCGCTGTCGAAGCTGACCTCTGAGGCCATCACCAAGGCCGGTGGCAACACCTGGTATTTCATCTCTGCCGATTATGCCTTTGGACACGCTTTGCAGCGTGATGCGACGAAGTTCATCGAAGGCGCCGGCGGCAAGGTGATCGGCTCGTCCGCCCATCCGCTCGGAACCACCGACATGGCCTCGTTCCTGCTGCAGGCGCAGGGCTCGAAGGCCAAGGTCGTCGGCCTCGCCACCTCGGGCGCCGATGTGCAGACCGCCATCAAGCAGGCCGGTGAATTCGGCATCGTCGAGAGCGGACAGCAGCTCGCCGGTCTTCTCGTCTTCATCACCGACGTCAATGCGCTCGGTCTCAAGGCGACGCAGGGCCTGCAGGTGACGACCTCGTTCTACTGGGACCTCAATGACGAGACCCGCGCCTGGACCAAGCGCTATTTCGCGATGACCAACAACAAGGTCCCCAGCATGGTGCAGGCCGGTGTGTATAGCGGTGTGCATCACTATCTCGCCGCCGTGAAGGCCGCGGGCACCAAGGACCCGGCCGTGGTTGCCAAGAAGATGCACGAGATGAAGGTCAACGACATGTACAACAAGGACGTCACTGTGCGTCCCGATGGCCGCGTGTTGCACAACATGTATCTGGTGCAGGTAAAGAAGCCGGAAGAATCGAAGTATAAGTTCGATTACTACAAAGTCATCACCACCTCACCCGGCGAACAGGCGTTCCGGCCGATGAGCGAAGGCAACTGCCCGCTGGTCAAGGGCTAAGCGAACCACGACATCGCGGGTGCAGCCTGGCTGCGCCCGCTTCTCGATCTCTCTTGGAATGAAGACGAAGGAGTGCGGCATGGTGACTGCCATTGGTTTTATCGGTCTTGGTGTGATGGGCGAGCCGATGTGCCGCAATCTGGCCCGCAAGTCGGGTGTGCCGGTCTACGGCTTCGACCGCGCCGATGCGCCGCTCGCGCGTCTCGCGGAAGCCGGTGTCAAGCGCGCAAACTCGCTGGCCGAACTCGCCAAGCAGTGCGGCGTCATCTTCATGGCGCTGCCCAGCGGTAAGCATGTGCAGGCCGTGTGCGAGGGCGATGACGGGCTGCTCGCGCATGCCGATGCGCGCCACACCGTCGTCGATCTCGGCACCTCACCGGTCGAAGCCAGCCGCGAACTCGCCAAGCGCTTTGCCGCCAGGGGCGCGGCCTATGCCGATGCGCCGATCGCGCGGACGCGACAGGCCGCGGAAGAGGGCACGTTGAGCGTCATGGTCGGCGCCAGCGCGGCGATCTTCGCCAAGCTGCAGCCGCTGATCGCCACTTTCGCCACCGACATCACCCATTGCGGCGATATCGGCGCCGGCCAGGTGGTCAAGATCCTCAACAATATGGTGCTGATGGAAACCGTCGTCGCGCTCGGCGAGGCGCTGGAAACGGCCAAACGGGCCGGGCTCGATCCCAAGCTGGTGTTTGAGACGCTCGCCAAGGGCTCGGCTGACAGCTTTGCGCTGCGCAATCACGGCATGAAGGCGATGCTGCCCGACACCTTCCCGGAGCGGGCCTTCTCGACTGAATATGCTCGCAAGGACATCTCCTACGCGCTCGATCTTGCCAAGTCGGTGAACATCAAGCTGCAAGGCGCGGAACTTGCCGACAAGATCCTGGGCGAGGCGATTGACGCCGGTGATGGCGACCTCTACTGGCCGGTTTTGGCGCGCGTCATCAAGGCGTCGCGTACGGCCTGATCGGAAGCTCCCATGAAGAAGCCTGCGACCAAACCTGCAACGACGGACGTCCCGGTGCGAGAAGCCGGCGAGGGCGTCGCAGCCGTCGAGCGGGCTTTGTCCATTGTGGCGGCGCTCGAAACCGCTGACCAACCGATGATGCTGGCCGAACTCGCTGCTCGTACGGGCTTCTACAAGAGCACCATCCTGCGCCTTTTGAGCTCGCTGATCCCGACCGGTTATGTCACGCGGCTGCCGGATGGTAGCTACGACCTCGGGCCGACCGCATTTCGCCTTGGCGTCGCTTTCACCCGCAAGAATGCGCTCGGCCATCATGTGGTGCCGGCGTTGCAGGAGCTGGTCGATCGCGGCACCGAGAGCGCGTCGTTCCATGTGCGGCAGGATGCCGACAACCGCGTCTGCCTGTTTCGGGTGAATTCGCGTCACGCGACGCTCGACCGCGTCGAGGCCGGTCACAGCTATGCGCTACTGCGCGGCGCGGCCGGACACATCATTCTCGCTTACGCCGGCAGCACCGGCAAACGCTATGACGCCATTCGCGCCACTGGTTTTGATGTCTCGCTCGGCGAACGCGATCCGAGCTGCGCAGCGGTGGCTGCACCTGTGTTCGGCCCGCGCGGCATGCTCGTCGGCGTGATCTCGCTGTCGGGGCCGCGCGAGCGCTTCGGCGCAGCAGAGATCGCCGAGATGAAACGCGTACTGGGCCCCGTTGCCAAAAAGCTCACAATGAATCTGGGTGGCGAATGGCCGGCCTATCGACGCTGACAATTTTACACGGGGCGCGAAGCTGCGCAGGAATGGCCTGATCCATGGCAACATCTTCATCCCTACCGGACGTGCTCGTCATCGGTGGCGGCAATGCGGCTCTCTGTTCGGCGCTGATGGCGCGTGAAGCGGGCGCATCGGTGCTGATGCTGGAATCCGCACCACAGGCGTGGCGCGGCGGCAATTCCATGCATGTGCGGAATCTGCGCTGCATGCATGACGAACCGCAGGACGTGCTGGTCGAAGCCTATCCCGAGGAAGAGTATTGGCAGGACCTCTTGAAGGTCACAGGCGGCCTGACTGACGAGCCACTGGCGCGGATGGTGATCCGCCATTCGTCGCGATGCCGGCCATGGATGCGCAAGCACGGCGTGCATTTCCAGCCACCTTTATCCGGTGCGTTGCATGTGGCGCGTACCAATGCGTTCTTCATGGGCGGCGGCAAGGCGCTGGTGAATGCCTATTACCGATCAGCCGAGGCCCTCGGCGTCGCAATCCGTTACGACACGCCTGTGAAGAGTCTCGAGCTGAAGGATGGCCAGTTTATCGGTGCCACTACCGAGTCCGGCGAGCGCATCACTGCAAAAAGCTGTGTGCTCGGCTGCGGCGGCTTCGAGTCCAATCTGGAATGGCAGCGTGAAGCCTGGGGCCAGAACGAGCGCGGCGAATGGACCGCGGAGAACTTCCTGATCCGCGGCACTCGCTTCAATCAGGGTGTGCTGCTCAAGTTCATGATCGATGCCGGTGCCGACAGCATCGGCGATCCGACCCAGGCGCATTGCGTCGCCATCGACGCGCGCGCGCCGCTTTATGACGGCGGCATCTGCACGCGCATCGATTGCGTCTCGCTTGGTGTCGTCGTCAATCGCGAGGCCAGGCGCTTCTATGACGAGGGCGAGGATTTCTGGCCGAAGCGCTATGCGATCTGGGGCCGTCTTGTCGCGCAACAGCCGGGCCAGACCGCATGGTCGGTCATCGACCAGAAAGCCATCGGCCGCTTTATGCCCCCGGTGTTCGACGGTACCAAGGCGAATACGCTGGATGAACTCGCGGCCAAGATCGGTGTCGATCCCGCGACCTTCGTCGAGACGCTGTCAGCCTATAACGCGGCCTGCCGTCCCGGCACGTTCGATCACACCGCATTGGATGATTGCCGTACCGACGGGCTCACGCCCGCAAAGACCCACTGGGCGCGGGTGATCGACACGCCGCCGTTCTACGCCTATCCGCTCAAACCCGGCATCACTTTCACTTATCTCGGCATGAAAACCGATGCGACGGCGGCCTGCCGCTTCAACGGCGTCGCCAGCAGCAACCTGTTCGCCGCCGGCGAGATGGTGGCCGGCAATGTGCTCGGCAAGGGCTACACCGCCGGCGTCGGCATGAGCATCGGCACCGCGTTCGGCCGCATCGCCGGCGTCAATGCGGCGGCTGCGACCGGGCATCGCCACCCGACATTCCACGAGGAGCTTCGCTATGCCGCCGGTCACTGAGTTGGAAGCGCCCGTCGCCGGCGGCGCCTGCGAAGGCGGCGTGAATTTTGCCGATGCGATGACTGTGGGCGAGGCGGAGATCACCCGCGTCATGCAGATCTGCAATGCATGCCGTTATTGCGAAGGATTCTGCGCCGTCTTCCCGGCGATGACGCGTCGGCTCGAATTCAACGCGGCCGATACGCATTACCTTGCGAATCTCTGTCACAACTGCGGCTCGTGCCTTTATGCGTGCCAATATGCGCCGCCGCATGAGTTTGCAGTCAATGTTCCGCAGGCGATGGCGAAGGTGCGGGTGCGCACCTATCAGGACTATGCGTGGCCGCGCGCGTTCGGCCGGCTCTATGAGCGCGCCGGGCTGACGGTGGCCTTCGCGCTGTCGGGTGGTCTGGCTCTGTTCATGATCCTTGCGGTTGCGATGAACGGCCGGCTTATCCATGAGCCGCTGGCGGGCCAGTTCTATGCGATCTTCCCACACAACTTCCTGGCGCTCTTGTTCGGCGCCGTGTTCCTGTTCGCAATGCTGGCGCTCGCCATCGGCGTGGTCAAATTCTGGCGCGAGGTCTCGCCGACGAAGGACGGCAATCCCGCCGACATCAAGGCGGCCGCGCAGGCGCGCGTTCCTGCGGTGGCCGAAGCCGTCCACGACGTCGCGCGGCTGAAGTATCTCGGCGGCGGCCATGGCGAGGGCTGCAACGAGGACGATGATGCCTTCACGCCGTGGCGGCGGCGCTTCCACCATTTCACGCTCTATGGCTTCCTGCTGTGTTTCGCGGCGACCTGCGTGGCGACGCTCTATCACTATCTGTGGAACCTGCACGCACCCTATGCCTTCACCAGCGCGCCGGTGATTCTCGGCTCACTCGGCGGCATCGGCCTGATCGTCGGGCCGGCCGGCCTGCTGTGGCTGAACCTGAAGCGCGATGCGCTGCGCGCCGACGTCAAACAGAACGCCATGGACCGCGGCTTCATCATGCTGCTGCTGCTGGTCAGCGCCACCGGCTTCGCGCTGCTGCTGCTGCGGGATACCCGCTTCATGGCGCTGTGGCTCGCGATCCATCTCGGCACCGTAATGGCGCTGTTTCTGACGCTGCCTTACGGCAAATTCGCCCACGGCATTTTCCGCTCCGCGGCCCTGCTCAAGTTCAACATTGAGAAGCGCATGCCAAACCGGCTGGGGCTTGGCGGAGAGTAGGCAGAATCTCTGAATGTCGGCTTCTGGCGCAGAGCGGACATTCATGGCGACACTGTTGCCTTTCTCGCAGAAAGGCCCTCGTGTCGGCGGTTCTCTTATTATGTTATCTGCCTAAGGCAGCGTGTTCTTCAGACGTTATGTCTCCGGAGGCGGTCAAGGCGCTGGGCATTGGTCCGAGCTCGGCCGAGCTGCGGTGAAGGACTTGCTGGACGGCGAACTCTCCGAGATCCAGAACGCGGGTCACGTCCCGCATGTCGAGCAGCCGGAGCGCTTCCAGGAGGCGCTGAGCCGTTCCTCGCCGGCAGGTTCTGATTGCAGCCGATCGTGTGAGCGAACCTCACCCTCGGTTCGGCTCACGCCCAAACTCTGTCTTGTCGGCGCTATCCGATGCGATAGGCTCCAGATTCATTTATCCTTTGAATGCCTGGTGGCTGCCAGCATCGAGCCTGGCGATTGGACCACCGTCAGGACGTGAGGAGCAGACCGCCGCCCAAGCGAGGCAGCGGTCTCCGATTCGGCCTGCTGCGGACTTTCTCATGGCTTGAGGAAAATGCGTACTGGAAGGCTGGTCGGCACGAGGCCGGTGGATACGTCGCTGCGCGGAACGTCACCTGCGAGCTCGAAGCGATCCACACGCTTGGCCAGAAGGGTGAATGCTTCCGTCATTTCCATCCGGGCGAGCGGCGCTCCGACGCAGGAATGTGAACCAAAGCCGAAGCTCATGTGCGGGCAGGGGCTTCGTTCGGCATTAAAGGTGCCAGAATCGGCGAAGACCTCGGGGTCGCGATTGACGGCCATCGCCATGACGGTGAGCGTTTCGCCCTTCTTCACGGTCAGGCCGTCCAGCGCGGTGTCGTCGATCATCACGCGTGCGAGGTTATGGGTAATGCCGGCAAAACGCATGCCCTCCTCGACAACGCGATGCGCGATGCCGGGATTGGCCTTGAGCTTTTCCCATTCCGACGGATGTGTGATGAGCGCATGCATGGTGTTGGCAAGCTGGCGGCGGGTCGTGTCCATGCCGGCGCGGGTGAGCTCCATGGCGATGCCGACAACCTCCAACTCCCGGTGCCCCTCCATCTCGCGAATCAGCTCGCTGAAGATATCGCCTCCGAGATTGTTGCGACGTTCGCGCAGCAGTTCGAGCAGGTAGACTTCCAGCGACCGCCAGGCCTGCTCGATCTCGGCGAGCGTGTCGGGCGGATTGTAGATGTTGGTCCAGCGCGAACTGCTGCTCACCCAGCCGGACACCATCTCGATATCCGCGAGCGGCAAGCCCAACATCGGCGCGAGCACACGCGCCGGAAACGGGTGGAACAGATCGGCGACCAGGTCGCCCTCACCACGTTCGAGCAAAGGCTGCAGCAAGCCGAGAAACAGCTCCCTGATCCGCGGGCGAAGGGCGTCGATGACGCGCTCGCGCAGCACCTTGGTCAGCATCATGCGCAGCTTGACGTGCTCCGGCCCGTGCCGGGTCAGCAGCGGCTCTTTCGTGCGTTCGGCGAGATAGGGGCTTGTCTCCGCGGGAATATGGTAGACCGAGATCGGGATATCGAGTTGCAGAGCCGGGCGCGCCTCCTTGCGACGCAGGATGACATAGCCGCGGTCAGATTTTGCGTAGGGGCATTGTCTGGACAAGTCCTCGAGATACCCGATCGGATTGCTCTTGTATTCCTCGGCGCTGGCTTGAAACTCCGGCAGACTGTTTGCGTCCTTCATGTCGAATGGTCCTCTGAGTTGGAGGGGATTTTGGGATGGCAAGGGACAGCAGGTCACGCGAACACCGTCAGTGCCGCGAAGAGATAGGCGGCGAGCAGGATGGTCGTCGACAGGCGAGCAATGCGGCGTGGATGCAGAACGCGGTCGCGTTCGATGAGATAGTCGGCGTCATGGTGGTTCTGCGCAGTCATGTAGCATCCGATCCGGACAGTAGAGTTCAGGCAGCATCTCGAGATGGTGCGCACGTCATCCCCGGCCACGGCGTTCTAGGCTTTGTCCCAATTTTTGCGGCGGCGCTGTCGGCGCAGGGCGTTCCTTCGCGGGCTTGCGCAGCCGTCGGAAATCCATCGTATTCTCGATGTGCGCGCGCATGGCGGTTGATGCCGCCTTTTCGTTGCGCGCCTCAAGGGCATCGAGCACCTGGCCGATTTCGGTGAATGCGCTGTTGACGCGTGTCGGCGAGCTCTTGCTCGCGGTTCTGATCCATCGGACCTTGTCGACGAGGTTCAGCAAGACGTTCGACAGCACCTTGTTTCCGGCGGCTTCGTAGATCGCCAGATGGAATTGCAGATCGAGTTCGAGATAGTCATCCATGCGTTCGGCGGATATCCGCTTGCCGAAACCGGCGAAGGCGCGGCGGAAATGCGCCATCTTCGCCTCGCTCATGCGCGTGGCGGCACGCCCAGCGAGATGAGCCTCGAGCAACATCCGCGCTTCGAGAATTTCGGTGATCTCGACGTCGGTCAAACCGCGCACGAATGTGCCGCTTTGCGGCGATATTTCGATCCAGCCTTCGCTCTGCAGCCGCGTGAAGGCTGTGCGTACCGGCGAACGGCCGCAGCCGAGTTCTTCCGCGATCCGCACCTCGGATAGCTTGTCGCCCGGCTTGTAGACGAGCTCGGTAATGCGCCGCTTGATTTCGCGGTGAATGAGGTTGGCGCGGTTGTCGGCATTGGTGAATGACGGGATCATGGCAGTGTCGCTTATGTCAGTTGGAATCGGATCGGATGTCCGGTTTGGCCCAGAACACGAAACGCAGGTGCAGATAGCGGATTAGCGAGTAGAGAACGATGCCCAGCAGTGCCAGGACCAGCAGCACGGCGAACATGCCCGAAATGTCCATATTGTAGTTGAGCTGCAGCAGGAGATTGCCGAGGCCGCGATCGGCGCCGATAAATTCGCCGACCAGCGCGCCGGTGATGCTGAGAACGATGCCAACATTGAGCCCGGCGAAGATGAAAGGCAGGGAATTCGGGAACACGACGATGCGGAATTGCTGCCAGGGCGACGCCACCAGCGACCGCATCAGATCCAGCCTGTCGGCCTCGACCGTGGAGAAGCCGACAATCGCATTGATGAGAACCGGGAAGAACGAGATCACCGCGGCGATCAGGATCTTGGATTCGATGCCGATGCCGATCCAGATCACGATCAGCGGCGCTACCGCCACCTTCGGCAGCGCCTGCAGGCCGACTAGATATGGCATCAAGGCGCGCTCGATCAGCACCGACCGGGTAACGAGGAAGGCGAAGAAGATCGCGCTGGCTGCGCCTAGCACGAAGCCGCCGAGCGCCTCGTAGAGGGTGATCAAAAAATTCTCCAGCAGCAAACCGCGCACCTGAAGCTGCCACAGTGCGCGCATGACGGAGCTCGGAGTCGGCAACAGCAGTTTCGACACGCCAAGTGCGGCCGGGACGTATTCCCAGACCAGCAGTATGATGAGGCCGGCGGCGATGGGTGGCCCGTATCGCTCCGACATGGTGGAGAGGCGATCCTTCATGGGCGAATCCTTGCCGCGCTCAATGCGCCGGCACCGAGGTGAAATGCGCCCGCAGGCGCTCGGCGAGATGGACGAAATCCGGATCCGAGCGCGTCGCTGCCGAGCGCGGCCGTGCGATCGGAACATCGATCATTTCGCGCACGAAGCCGGGTCTTGGCGCAAATACCGCGACCCGGTCGGACAACAGGAGCGCTTCCTCGATCGAATGGGTGACGAGGATGACCGTCTTGCGGCTTGCCTCCCAGATTCGCAGCAGCTCGAGGTTCATTGCCTCGCGGGTCAGCGCATCGAGCGCGCCGAAAGGCTCGTCCATGAGGAGGATGCGCGGATCGTGCATCAGCGCGCGCGCGATCGCAGCACGCTGGCGCATCCCGCCCGACAATTCGTCGGGATAGCGGTCGCCGAAGCCATCGAGGCCGACCAGCGTCAGCAACTCGTCGGCGCGCGCACGTGCCACCTTCTTGTTCAGCTTCAGAACCTCGGCGGGCACCATGATGTTCTGCAGGATCGTCCGCCAGGGCAGCATGACCGGACTCTGGAAGACGAGTCCGATGTCGCGGCGCGGTCCCTTGACGGCGGCGCCGTCGATCCCGATCGCGCCCGCCGAAGCCGTCTCCAATCCGGCGATCATGCGCAACAGGGTACTCTTGCCGCAGCCTGAGGGGCCGACGATGCAGATGAACTGATTGGCTTCGACGTTGAGCGATGTGCCGAGCAGCGCCTCGAGGGACGCGCCGGAGCGCGAGCGGAACTGCTTCTGGACATCCCGGACTTCGATCAACGGCCTCGCGGGCGAGGTCATCGATAGGCCTCGGCCTTGCGCATGATCGTTTCCTTGTCGAAGCCGTTGATCTTGTCGACGAACGCATTGGTGAAGTAGGTGCTGACGTCAGGTTTCTTGTTGATCATGCCGACGTCGAAGAAGAACGATTGCGTGGTCTTCCATTCGTCCGCGGTGAAGGCACCGAAGCGGGGATCGGCGCGGCCTTCGAGCCGATATTTCGCGATTCGAGCTTCGAGAACGTGGATGCCTTCGCGCAGAGCCTGGTCTTCAGGGACATTGGCGGGCTTGGACGCGGGATAACGCGCCCAGTGAATGCGCACCGCAGCCTCGGGGTTGGCCAGCGTGAAGACGACCCCCTTGGCGATGCCTTCGGCGAATTTCGTCGTGGCGTCCGGCTTCTCCTTGATGAAGGATCCGTTGCCGATAAGCATGATGCTGAGGAGCTTCGACGTGCCCTCGGTCTCGAAATGCCGGAACTGGAAGCCGGAATTCTCGAGAATCGCATAGGCCCAGTCCCACATCGCAATCGCGTCGACCTGCTTGGCCTTAAGCGCCGCAGCGGATTGCGGGCCGAGGCCGACCTGCAGCCATCGCACATCCTTTTCCGGATCGAGGCCCACGCCGCGCAGCATGGCCTTTGCTACAGCCGTCGCCCCGCTCGCAAGCCCGACGACGCCGATGGTCTTGCCTTTCAGGTCTTCGAGCTTCTGGACCGGGCTCTCTTTGACCACCGCGATCGTATAGATGGCCGCGCGGGCGTGGTTATAGATGGCCGTGACATCGGCGCCTTCCTGTTTCGCCACCAGCAGGCCTTCGGGGCTGGCCATGGTGAATTCGGCCGACCCTGAGATCACCACCTGCGTCGCACCGGTCGAGCCATTGAAAGGCGTAACCGTTACGTCGAGCCCGGCGTCCTTCCAGAAACCCATTGCCTCCGGCACCGACGAATGCGTCGCCTCGGCGATGCCGGGACTTGGAGACGTGAGCAGGTATCGAATTTTGGTTTGGGCGTGGGCAGGCTGTGACAACAAAGCCACGCAAAGGGCGATCAAGGCACTTCGAGAGAACACCGGCATCGACATGCTCCAGAGAAAAACGCTGAAACTAGTCTACCAGTTAACTAGACAACCACGTGCGCGAAGATTCCTCATTGCTTGCACTGTTTCGCGGCAGCGCAATTGCGGGTACGAAAGGTCAGTTTCGTTTGGTGCCTCGGCGCTCGTAGCGTTGTCGACAGCGCGCTCGATGGGTGGGAGCTCTCACGAGACGCGCAACGGATATGCGTCACGTGCGTCATGTAGCCAGTTGTTCAAAAGGATTTTCGGCTATTCGTCGCAAAATTTACGGGGCATTGATGTCCGGTCTTGGCGCAATGTATGGACCGGCTGCTGATCGCAAGTGAAAGTTTGCGTGGATAGCGGAAGTCGCTGATATGTATCCGGCCTGGCGCCGGCGTCGCTATGGCAATGGGCTATACCGCGACCGACGTCCAACTGACACTGGCTCCCAAGCAGTTGACGCCGACTGTTGGCGCTCCCAATGCGCCGGCCAATGCATATTCGGTGGCCACCGCCATCGACAGAGCCGTCGTGGCTGGGGGCGATCCCTCCCTACTGTTCGCGATCTACAACCTGCCGGCTGCGGCGATCCCAGCTGCGATCAACCAGCTTTCCGGAGAGATCCACACCGCCGCCCCGGCGATGGCCAATGTGGCAGCCGACTAATTCCTGCGCGCGATGCTCGATCCGATGGCGGCCGGGCGACTTGGTGCCAGTGCTGCCGGCAGGGGATCTGCGGCGACCTTCTACGGGCTGCTTCACAAACGCACCGAGAAAACGGGCGTGGCGTCGCAGCTCGATGCGTTCAGTTATTCGGTTTGGGCCTCGGCCTTCGGTTCCCATGGCCGCACCAACGGCGACGCGGCGATCGGTTCGGCCCAACGCGCCATCGACGATACGCATCTTGCCACGGGCATCGATATGCGATTGACGCCGGACACGATCGCCGCGTCGCCATTGCCGGCGGCAAGGCGTGCGCCTTGCTCGCGGGGGGCGTCGGCAAGGTCGATGCCGATGTCTTCCAGGCCGGCATCTACGGCACGACCCAGCTCGGCCCAGTCAAACTGGCGCCGCTGCGGGGTACGCAAGGCTCGACAACGACGTCAGCCGGGGCATTCCGGCGCTGGGCTCGACGTTCTCCTCATCCTACGAGACCGCGGCTTGGAGCGGACGCCTGCAGGCGAGCGCCGCTGCCTTCACTTGGAACGGACTCAGCCTCTCGCCCTTGGCCGCACTGCAGGCGACGCATGTCCGCAATCCGGCGATTGTCGAGGCGAACTGGACGGGTGCCAGCGCGGGTGCGCTCGCCTTGAGCAGGCGTAGTGAGACCACCTCGCGCAGCGAGTTCGGCCTGCAGCTCGATACCGACGGCCTCTTCGGCGGCGTTCCCGCTAACGGCTATGTCCGCGCAGCCTGGGCACATCACTTGCAGCGCAGGGCGACCTAACAGCGAGCCTGGTGGGTCTGTCCTCCGCCGCCTTCAGGGCCACGGGAGCGGCCGCCGACCGCAACAGCACGCTTATCGCCGCCGGCATCAGCGCCCGCCTCAGCGAACACATCAGGCTCGGTCTCAACCTTGACGGAGAACTTTCCGCCAACGCCAACCGCATCGGCGGGGCAGCGCAGATCAGGGTCAGCTTCTGAAGAGCCGTTTGGTGTGCTAAAGAAGCGCGTCGCCAGCTTTGGCTGCTGGGGCTTTTGTGTTGTGACGCTGGGGTCCATCTCCGGCGGAGATGCGAATTCACGTTGTGGGCGTTCCATAACGGCCGAAGGGCGAACGGCCGCTGTAGGAGCAAAGCTAGAATGTCAGCACTGAGCAAAGTTCAGATGTCAGTTTACTTTTGTGAAGTCTCTCCGGTACCTCGACGGCGATCTTTAAATCGGCATAGGTGCCGCCAGTACGCTTGCTGTTTACAAGAACCTCGTACCTGTTTCAGCGTGCTTCTCAATAGACCATTGGCGTCTCTAACTCACTGAGGTTCGCTCGGCTTCTCTCGTTCATGGCTTTCTGCATCTGCAGCCGCGCAAGCCTCGATCCCGTGACACTTGCTTCGATAGTACCAGGTACCTGCGGCGATCGAGCAACCGATGAAAGCGAGTAGACCATAAACCCATCCTCGTTTAAGCATCTTGATCGCCGGCCTTGTCCGCGCGAAGCAAAGCTTCCCGCGCTAAACGTTCGGCTTTCAGTCGATCCCTATTATCGTCGAAGCTTTTCTTCTCCAGCGCGTGTTCGTTCAACGGCTTCGCAGTTGGGGGGAGTGGTTTAAAAACGGCCTCCGCTCGGGCGGCGTTGGTTAGATCCGCAGCAGACTTCTTCCTCATCGTTTACTTTTCCGATCTACACGGACATCACGAAATTCTGAAGGACCTTTGAGCAATCGCCGCTTTCGCGTGGCTTGCTCTTCCGGCGAAGCTGACACGTCAGTCATCTTGTCGAGCTGGTTGCCTGCGAGCTCGGTTGACTTTGACGATTTAGCCGATTTCTTCGCGCGGCCGGCTGTCGCACCTGTCAACCCAAGCTCGACAAGATGGCGGATGGCCTTGGGTCGCGATAGGTCCCGCTCATTTTGCGCTGCGATCCAGGCGTCGATGGATGCTAGTAGCTCATCAAGCATTCGCACGCCAATAACGGTGCCCGTACCTGTGGTCACGGGACGACCGCGTTTATTTGCATTAACGACAATGTGGTTCTTCATCATTTACCGTTAACACAAAATCGAACTGAAGGAAAGTTGGTGCTCGCCCTGGTCGAAGGCGTCACACGGGGCAGGCCAGGATTATGCGAACAGCGCCGGTCGTGCAATCGCATAACCTTGAGCAAAGCCAACATTCATTTTGGTGAGAACGTCCATTATCGCCTCGGACTCGACGCACTCGGCAATAACAGTCATGTTCATAACACGGGCCATTTTCACGATCATTTCAACCATGACTCGATCGATCTCGCTGTCGAGAATTTCCCTAATGAAGCTACCGTCTATTTTAATGTAATCGACTGGTAGATGTTTTAGATACGCGTATGAAGACATTCCAGTTCCGAAATCATCCAGAGAGAAACGACACCCCTGCAACTTCAGAGCCTGCACGAATTGTCTCGCGTTATCGATGTTTTCGACTGCGCTAGTCTCGGTTATTTCGAAGCATATCAGTGTAGGATCTACTCCATGTTCGACGAGTTTTTTGCGAACATAGTCAATGAAGGACGGGTCTCCCTCTGCTTCAAGGTCCTGAGACCTTGAAGCAGAGGTGGGGCCGGATGACAGCGGCGTCAGAAAGCGGCGTCGATGTCGACGACGTCGATCAGCTTGTGGTTGACGAATTCCTTGATGCCGAGGCCCAGCAGTTCGCGGCCGTAGCCGGAGCGACGGACGCCGCCGAACGGCAGGTCGGCCTTGACCATGGTCGGGTGGTTGACAAACACCATGCCGGTCGAGATTTTCCGGGCCACTTCCGCGCCGTGCTTGGTGTCCGAGGTGAAGACCGAGCCGCCCAGCCCGAACGGCGAGTCGTTGGCGATGCGCACGGCGTCGTCTTCGTCCTTCGCGCGGAACAGCATCGAGACCGGACCGAAGAACTCCCAGTAGCGGGCCGGATTGTCGTCGGCGACGTCAGTCAGGATCGTCGGCTGCACGAAGGTGCCCTGGTTGGGCACGCTGGGCCCGACCTCAAGCGCGGTGGCGCCATGGGAGACCGCTTGACGGATCTTGTCCTTGATCTCGTTGGCAGCGCCTTGCGACGACAGCGGCGCCAGCGTGGTTTCGGGGTCAAAGGGATCGCCCGCGTGCAAACCGGCCACGCCGACCTTGTAGCGCTCGAAGAACGCGTCGTAGACCTCGTCGACGATGATCATCCGCTTGGACGACACGCACACCTGCCCGCCGTTCCAATGACGGCCGAACACCGCCCACTTCGTGGTCTTTTCCAGGTCGGCGTCGGCGAGCACCACAAAGGCGTCTGCGCCGCCAAGCTCCATCGTCGACTTCTTTAGGGCCTTGCCCGCCTGGGCCGCGATGATCGCGCCGGCGCCCTCGGAACCGGTAAGCGCGACGCCGTGGACGCGTGGATCGTTGAGGATGGTCTCGATCTGCCAGCGGGTGGCGTAGAGATTCTTGAAGGCCCCGTCCGGCAGGCCGGCTTCTCGCATCAGTTTTTCGAAGGCAGCGGCGCTCTGCGGCACGTTGGAGGCGTGCTTAAGCAACATGGTGTTGCCCGCGGACAGCTGTGGCGCGATGATCCGGGCGATCTGGTAGTAAGGGAAATTCCACGGCTCGATGGCGAGCAGGACGCCCAGCGGGTCATGCACGATGATCGCTTCGCCCTCGGCCGGATCCGCGACGGTCAGCGTCTGCGGCGCCAGCAGCGTCTCGGCGTTCTGGGCGTAATATTCGAAGATCGCGGCCGACAGCTCCACCTCCGCTCGAGCCTCGGTCAGCAGCTTGCCCATCTCGAGGGTCAGCAGCGTGGCGTAGGGTTCGATCTCCTTGCGCAGGATATCAGCAGCGTTCTGCATCACCTTGGCTCGCTCAGCGAACGAAGTTTCCTTCCAAGACAGGAATGCGGCGTGGGCGTTCGCTATCGCCAGCTCGATTTCGGCGTCGGTCGCATCCGGAAAAGTCTTCAAAACCTCACCGGAATAGGGATTCGTGGTCGCATACGTCATGATGACCTCTTCGTTTGCTGCGGCTCGCTCCCGGAATCCGAGCATCTCTTCCGGCTTGAGCTCGCACCAGGATGTCCTCGGCTGCGCATCGCGCCTTGATCTCTGTCAATGCTGCCGTCTACGGCGCGCCTAATCTGGCTTCATCAACCGAGGAGATGGACGATGATTGCCAAGACGATGAAGGCTGCCGTCGTGCGCCGTTTCGGCGAACCGCTGGTGATCCAGGACGTGCCCGTGCCGGCGCCCGGTCCCGGCGAACTGCTCGTCAAGGTCATGGCCTGCGGCGTCTGCCATACGGATCTCCACGCGGCGGATGGCGATTGGCCCGTTAAGCCGTCGCCGCCGTTCATTCCCGGCCATGAAGTCGCCGGTGTCGTCGCGGCACTTGGGCCCGACGTGACGGATTTCAAAGAGGGCGATGCGGTCGGCGTGGCGTGGCTGCACGACGCCTGCCTGCGCTGCGAATACTGCGAAACGGGTTGGGAGACCCTGTGTGAGCACCAGCACGACACCGGTTACAGCTGCGATGGCGGCTTCGCGGAGTATGTCATCGCCTCCGCCGCTTTCACGGCCAGACTTCCTGCCAATGTCGATTTTGCACAGATCGCGCCGATCCTCTGCGCCGGCGTCACCACCTATAAGGGCCTGAAGGAAACCGAAGCGCGTCCTGGCGAATGGGTCGCGATCTCCGGCATTGGAGGCCTCGGCCATGTCGCGATCCAATACGCCAAAGCTATGGGCTTCAAGGTCGTGGCGCTCGATGTTGCGCCTGAGAAGCTCGCCCTGGCGCGTGAGACGGGCGCCGATGTCGCGATCGACGCGCGCTCGCCCGACGCCGTGGCAGATGTCCTAAAGGCTACAGGCGGCGGCGCTCACGGCGTTCTCGTGACCGCCGTCTCGCCGCCCGCGTTTTCCCAGGCCCTCCACATGGTGCGCCGCCGGGGCACCGTCGCGCTTGTCGGTCTCCCGCCGGGTGAGTTCCCGACACCGATCTTCGACGTGGTGCTGAAGCGTATCACGGTGCGGGGCTCAATCGTGGGCACGCGCCGCGATCTCGACGAGGCTGTCGCTTTTGCGGTCGACGGTAAGGTCAGGGCCGAGATCACCAAGGCTCCGCTCAGCGATATCAACGCGATCTTCGCCAAGCTCAAAGCGGGCAAGATCGAGGGACGCATAGTCCTGGACCTTTCCATGCCGATCGCCGGGTCGACACAGATAACAGAAGGTGAACTCGCGGTCTGAGAAACCTCAACTAGGCAAACGCCAGCCCGTCTTGCGAGGCGGCTCCGTCTGGGTTGATCAACGCAGTGCGCGTGCCCTCTATCGCGCCTGTCGGCCCGGCCAGCACTGCTCTCGATCCGCGATCAGACTGATAGTCCTATCAGCGTGCCTGTGTATCGACGGTCTTTTCGCACACCCTGCAGAGGGGTAACGCCCGGGACACTTTCAGCCATTTGGCATGCTGATTGAACATTGAATCGACGATGTGGATGAATGCCTCATAGCAGGACATCAGCCCGTGGCGGCCGGTCAGCAGATAGCCTTCCAGCCAGCCCTGGCACAGATGCTCGCTGAGCACTTCCATCACCCGGCCGTCCTGGGCGAGGTGGACATCATACGGCTCGATGCCCTCCATCCAGACGCGCTCGGTCACGTCGAATACCGCGTCGAGCCTGTTGGATGCTGTCTCGTCTGGACCCATGATGCGGAAGTTGCGCGCGTCGGCGTTCAGCTTGATGACGTCGCGCAGAAATTGCCCCATCACCCGCGTTGCTTCGCCTTCGGTTCCGCCGGGATGGGGAACATCGATGGCGTAGGCGCGGAAGTCAGGTAGCTTCAGCTCGCGCTTTAGCAAACCGCCGTTGGCATGGGGATTGGCTCCCATGCGCCGCCGGCCCTGCGGCGCCAGAGCCTGCAACTCAGGTAGCAGCCGACCGGCTTTGTCGAACAGATCATCGATCCGGTAGCCGCGCATCCATTCTTCGAGCAGCCTGAGGTGTTCGGGATTGCCGCGCGGGTTGGCAATCGGCACCTGGTGAGCGCGCCAGAAACCTTCGACCTTCAAGCCGTCGACTTCCTTGGGGCCGGTCCAACCCTTCGGACTGCGCATGACGATCATAGGCCATTTCGGCCGCTCCACCGTTGCGCGACCGTCGCGGGCAGACGCCTGAATTGCGCGGATTTTATCGTAGTGAAGCGCGGTACTGTCGCGCGTGGGATAAGAACAAGCGCGACCCTAGAACAGGCCTTCTGGGATGGATTGAGAGAGATCGCCGATGAGCGAGGGACCACTATCACCGAGCTTGTTGCGCAGATCGAAGCGAGCCGCGAGTGTTCAAATATGTCGTCGGCGATCCGGCTATTCGTCCTCGCCCATTTTCGAGATAAGCCATTCTGATTTGAACGCTGCCAAAGCGGTGTAATGGATTCAATGAAAAGCTCAATAAGCTTTCAAGCCCGCGCCACACTTAAAAAATGGCCTACGCTCAATGGTCAGAAAGTCAGCTCGCGTGATGGCGCTAAGCCCTACACGATCGCGGAGTCGACGCTTTACGATTGCGTTCTTCGTTTAATCGCAATGCCAGCCGGGTACCAACCTCTGTACGAGATCCACACGTCCGCCCAGGCCGACGTCGTACCATCAGTCTTAACTGCGGATGGATCCGTCGAACTTAGCAAGTTTCTGAATCTTTAGAGGAGGGCACGATTCAAAGTTCGGCACCCAGCTGACTCATGGGCTAGGCTGCCTCTGCTGCAGCGCGCTGCATGCTCGATGACATTTCAGAAGTCACGGTACTTTGCTCTTCGACCGCCGCCGCAGTCGCCGTAACGTATTCGCTGACGTTCTGAATCTCCTGCTTGATGGAGACGAGTGCAGTTACCACATCGGCCGAAATTTCGTTCAAGCTATCGATTTCGGTAGTGATCTTATCGGTTGCCTGCTTCGCTTGATTTGCGAGGTTTTTGACCTCAGAGGCCACAACGGCGAAGCCGCGTCCCGCCTCTCCGGCGCGCGCAGACTCGATAGTTGCGTTAAGAGCGAGCAGATTGATCTGGCCGGTGATGTTTCCGATCAGTTCAACGATGCCACTCATCGCGATAGCCGCAGAGCTAAGGCGTTGCGCCTGGCCGTCGGCAACCTCGACCTTTTCAACGGCAGACGTCGCGGTATTCCTTGACTTGACCATCGCTTCTGAAATTTCGCGCACGGAAGCGTTGAGCTCTTCTGCCCCTGCAGCGACCGAATCCATCATAGAGCGTACGCGTTCACTCTTCATGCGGGCGATCACCTGATCCGTCGTGTCAGTTGCGTACTTGACGACCTTAAACGGTCGACCGTTGAGATCGAGGATCGGATTATAGGACGCCTGAATCCAAACCTCTTTGCCGCCTTTTCCGATGCGCTTATATTCGGCGACCTGATACTCTCCCCTGTTTAAGCTGGCCCAAAATTCCCGATAAGCGACCGAGTCCCGATCGGTGGGGTCGACAAACATGCGGTGGTGATGTCCCTTGATCTCCGCGAGTGAGTATCCCAGCGCGTGTAAGAAGTTGTCGTTCGCAGTCAGGACGGTGCCATCCATGTTGAATTCGATTACCGCCTGAGACTTTCCGATCGCGGTGATCTGCCCGGCAAGATCGGCGGTCCTCAGTTTGTCGCCGGTGACGTCGGTCGCGAACTTAACCACCTTGAATGGCTTGCCATTTTGATCGAGAATTGGATTGTAGGAGGCGAGGATCCAGACTTCCTTTCCACCCTTGCCGATGCGCTTGTACTCGGCCGCCTGGTAGTCCCCGCGGTTCAAGCTGGCCCAGAATTCGCCGTACGCTGCACTGGCGCGCATTGCCGGTTCGACAAACATGCTGTGATGCTTCCCTACGACCTCGGACAGTGAGTAGCCTAACGCGCTTAGGAAGTTATCATTGGCAGTCAAAATGGATCCATCCATCGCAAATTCGATGACGGCCTGTGACCTGCCTATTGCCACGACTTTGGCAGCGTACTCAAGGTTCTGCAGACGGAGGCCCGCATCATTCCACTCGACCGCGGTTCCCAGACGCTTGCCCTTTTTGTCCTTCAGCGGTGTTGCGATGAGGTCAAACGCCCGACCGCCAACCCGGATCGTCGCACGATGAACCTTGTTCAGATTTGCGAGCATGTGTCGCTGATGGACAGGATTCTTGTGAAAGGTATCTATATTGGAGCCGACCAAGTCGGCGACATTAAATCTTGGTAGGTCCTTTTGAATATCCGTTTGAGCTTCTTTCAGGAGCGCCACCACGGCTTCGTTGACGTAAGTGATGTTTAGGTCAGCATCCGCGAGCATGACGTTGGCGGTCAACATATCCGTAGCGATAGATTTTGCCAGGTCCCTCGCGGTTTGTCGGCTGTTGAACATCTCAAAAGTCCTTTTGCATAAATGTGATGAAATAGAAGTTGAGCTTGACGCTTCGACTACTGACGACTGGATCAGTCGTTCGTCAGTTTTCTCCCAACCGAAGCCAATCTCTAGGAATTGCGGATCTGCGAGCTTGATGATTCTCACGGCCAATTGCCGGAACGGCGGCGGTACGGATGGACACGATCCAAGAGGGTGGATCGCCGTTTTCTTGTTTGATCGAATGGACTACGCCCTCGATTTCGCAGCCGTTCACCGGTAATCGTTTGCTGACACCAGCGAACATTGCAATTTTGCAGCGCCACGCTTCTCTCTTTTTGTCAGTTCGAACCGTAAGCATGGGATTCCCAGACACTTCAAGCACGGCTCCCGCATCGGCTTGCTGAGCAACATGCAGCTAACTTCTCGTAGTTGTGTACAACATGATTCTATCTAACGCGCCGTAAGTCCCTGCAGTGCCATTGTTCAAGAACCGCCAAGCCGCCTTGGGTTGAGGGAAGGTGCCCGCGAAAGGCCTAGAGGAGGGGGCATCGTCCCCGTATCGCATTCGCCGCCGCTGAATGCGATAAGGGACAGGACTGCTTTTATGTCCAAGGACCCAAGTCACAGTTTGTCGAATGCATGATGAATATCATGTTACCGGTCAGCCCGCGGGGCTTGCCTGATTTTGCCTGCTAAATCATTGGACTACGACAGAGGCCGCCATTACGTTTGCGCGCCGACGCATGACTATTTCGTTCCCTGTCCATGTTGATCAGGATCAAGGCTGCCGCTCTAAATGTAGGTTACATGCCCGGAGAATTTCATGAATTCATTTTGGACGCCGGATTTAGATGCACTGCACCCCGCTTCAAGCTTTCCAGGTGCTCGATACCGCTGACCCTTGCGCGGCTCGGGCAACATTAATTGGTACCTATGGTGCTAGAACTTTCGAGGTCCGAAAGAACGACGCTTTTAACGTCAGAGCAAGCTTCGTACAGGTGGGAGGCATCTCGCTGTCCTATTGCGACTATGCTTCCTACGTCTCGCTGAGTTTTCCCGAAGCGTCATTCGTCCGACAGCATATCTGCCTGTCAGGAGAGGTCCGCATTCACAGTGGCGGGCATGTTCAAGAGCTGACGTCCGACGAATGGTCGGGACTTATACCTCCCCGTATGGACGTCCGATATGAATATGGCGCGGGCACCAAGCAGTTGGTTATGTGGCTCGATCTGCAAAAGCTGGGCAGCAAACTTGATGCCCTTCTCGGGGATGGCCGGCAACGTTCGCTGGATTGGTCTGCAGGCGATGGCGCCAGGCCAATGGCCATGGCAAGCATGCGCCGCGCTGTCGAGTTTCTTGCTGTCGAACTCGAAGCGAACGCAATCGCCGCCGCCCCTAAACTCGGTTTCGTGGAGATCGAGGATTACATTATGGTCCGCTTCCTGTACGCTCACGACCACGAGCAACTTCTCCGTCTGACCCGAGAAGTTCGTAGCGCGTCCAACGCGCAATTGAAGCGCCTAGAGGATTACATTTTCGAAAATTGGTATGAACCGTTAGACGTCGAGACCATGGCGAACGTTAGCGGAGTGAGCGCAAGAAGCGTGTTCAGACACTTCCGCGCGGTTCACGGTTGCACTCCTCAAGCCTTTCGGAAGCGCATACGTTTAGACCGGGCCCGGGAGCGGCTCCTGAAGAATGGCCCCGGCACGACGGTCGTAGGCGTCGCCCTCAGTTGCGGCTTTCAGAGCCTCGGACACTTCGCGCGAGAGTACAGACAAACTTTCGGCGAGCTGCCGTCCTCGACCCTCACGAGCGCGGCCCGGGTTTAGATTGAAGCCGCCATCTGCCGTTTCACCCGAGCACCCCTTCTGTAGAAGCCAACTCCTGGTCGTCAGAAGCCTGAATGGGTGCTTCCAGCAGTCAGGCTTCCCAGCGACGAAACGCCTCGGCTTCTCACACAGGGCGGAGACAAGGAAGCCGAAGCGCGTGCGTGTCTTCGGCGAGTTCGTCTCCAGCACGCCGCACGCTCCGCGGGACTGCCGCTCTCTAGAGCAAGAAGGGTGAGCTACTCTCAAATCATTCCGATTCGCATAAGTTTCATTATCGAATAAAAACCTAAATAGGGTAGCGAGTGACTACCGGCGAGCTGCCTGCCGGCGCGTCCGTTCAATGCCGTCATTGATCTCGCCGTGGCATGCTTCCACAGCTAGCTCACGCGAGCGAAACTTGACCGGCCCTTGTACCGAGCGATTGCCTAGATAAATGTTCCAGCGCCAAAGCCCCGGCTGGACCTCCTGCACGTCGTATTGAACTGCTCGATGTAGCATTCGGCGCAGTCTCCGTTTCCCAACGGGAGTATATCACAGATAACTCTGCCCAAATACCCGTGCTGGGAAACAGCCTGATTCCACCTCTCTATACCTGCCCTGCGGAAGCCATCGTAAGGCTTTTCAGGCTAAAGACCGTTGTCCTCATCCAGCCCTTGGGCAATGATCCAGGCAAGCTGGGGAGCTCGGGGATGGTCAAGGATTTCATCGCATTGGATGTTGAGACGGCAAATGCCGATTTCGGCAGTATCTGCTCGGTCGGGCTTGTCCACTTCAAAGACGGAGCGGTCTTCAAGTCTCTCGACATTTTGGTCGATCCCGAGGACGCCTTCGACCCGGCCAACATCAGAATCCACGGGATTACACCCGAAAAGGTCTCTGGAAAGCCGAATATGGCGCGGGTCATTCCGGTCATCGCCGCCGCGCTTGAGAACGCAGTGATAGTCCACCACAGCCCTTTCGATCGCACAGCGCTTGCGCGCGCTGCGGGGCGATACGGGACGGGCGGGCTACCGTGCACCTGGGTGGATTCCTGCCAAGCCGCGAAACGGACTTGGGATCGGTTTCGAGGGAACGGCGGCTACGGTCTTGCGAACCTAACCAAATCGTTCGGGATCGAGTTTACGCATCATCAGGCCGTCGATGACGCACGAGCATCTGGAATGTTGATGTTGCTCGCGATAGAGGCCAGCGGAACACCGCTGCATCGATGGGTTGATGACATAGGTTACGCGTCGACGGTCGATACATCTCCGCGTCGCATTCAGGCGCCTGCTTATGCAGGTAAAAAGGTTGCTCAGTCCGGCCTGTCTGATGGGCCGTTTGCAGGCGAGACGGTTGTTTTCACGGGCGCTCTTCAGATCGCGCGACAGCAAGCCGCCAGCGACGCCGCCTCGGCGGGCTGCGACGTCGCCGACAGCGTGACCAAGAAAACGACCATCCTCGTAGTCGGAGATCAGGATCTGCGGCTCACAAAAGGTCAGGAAAAGAGTTCGAAACACCGCAAGGCGGAACACATGATCGCCAATGGCGCGACCATCCGCATCGTAGGAGAGACGGATTTCATGCTGATGGTGCAATAACTCGCGCCGTGCTCCCTCTCATTGGTTGTGATTGATTGGCATGAACATGTGGAGTGTGATGAGCCTGCGCACATCGACGTTCACTTCGCGTCAACACTCAAGAGCGATGCTGCATATGTTCGGGCCTTTTCGAGCGCTCTGACTTCTATTTGCCGCACACGCTCGCGTGACACGCTTAGTTCTGAGGCCAGTTCGTCAAGTGTAAGCGGGGTGTCCGCTAGCCATCGTGCTTCGATAATTCGCTGCTCCCTCGGTTTCAGTTGGTCGAGTGCTTGCCTGAGGATCTGCCGCCGCCAGTTGAGCTCACTGCGTTCCGCGACATCTTCTTCAAAATTAGACGTGGGATCGGCCAAGCGCTCCTGCCACTCAGCTCCCTCTTCGTCGTCCTCTCGTGAAGTCGCATTGAGCGACATGTCGCCGAGGAACCGGCGATTCATATCGATCACCTCGCTCTCGGGCACGTTCAAGCGATGCGCAATCGTTGCGACATGGTCGGGCTGCATATCGGCGTCTTCAAGAGCTGCGATCTTGCTCTTCAAGCGACGCAGGTTGAAGAACAGCCGCTTTTGGGTGGACGTGGCGCTGATGTGGACGATCGACCAGGACCGCAGGATGTAATCTTGGATCGTCGCCTTGATCCACCAGGTGGCGTAGGTCGCAAGCTTGAAACCTTTGGCCGGATCAAATCGCTTCACGGCTTGCATTAGGCCGATGTTGCCTTCCGAAATGACGTCGGCGATAGGCAGCCCATAGCCGCGATAGCGCATCGCCAGTTTGGCGACCAGACGGAGATGGCTTGTCACAAGATGATAGGCAGCGTCCCTGTCGCCGTCTTCGCGTAAGCGCCTGGCGTAGGTGAGCTCTTCTTCAGGCTTGAGGAGCGGAAACTGCTTGATAGCGGTGAGATAATACGTAAGGCCTTCTCCAGCGGCCAAGGCTGGAAGTGCGAAGTGGGTCATCCCTGCCTCCTGACGATTCGCGAGTGATCAGCGCGATGCCAAATGTCACGCGGGTCCGCGACGGCCGGAGCCATTGCGGACCCATTGCATAAAGCGATCGAAAAGGCGTCAGGCCGCTCTGGCTTCAAGTTGCTCGACGTTAGAACGGGAAGCGCCGTTGATTTCGATCTTACGCGGCTTCATGGCCTCGGGAATCTCCCGGATCAGATTGATCTGCAGAAGGCCGTTCTCGAAAGTCGCGCTGGTCACCTGGACGTGGTCAGCGAGGTTAAACTGCCGCTTGAACGCGCGACCAGAAATGCCCTGGAACAGGAAGTCACGCTTCTGTTCGCCCTTGCGGCCCTCGACCGTCAGAACGTTCTGCTCTGCCGTCAAGCTGATCTCGTCCGGCGAAAAACCCGCCAGAGCCAGGGAGATGAGGTATCGGTCGTCACCGACACGCTCGATATTGTATGGGGGAAAACTGTCCTCGTTGGCGCGTTGTGCGGCATCCACAAGATCAAACAGGCGGTCGAAGCCAATGCTTGAGCGCCAAAGCGGAGCAAAGTCATAAGTCTTCATAGCCAAATCCTCCAATGAGCAAGATGGGTATGAGCAGGCGCCGGACACTCCCGGCGTCCGCCTCACGCTGGACCCAACTTCTGGCGTCCAGCGTCACTAAAATAAAAAAAACTGCGAGAAAGTTTCAAGAGGGCGTCGCAAATTTTTTTGGGCTTCTGCCAGGGCGATGTTCTTGACCTGCCGGCCGACCGCTCTACATCGCTCATCGCCGTCTTAAACAGAAAGGAGTAAAGGAGGCGACCATGAAATCGAACCAGACACTCTTCGACATTCATGCAAACTCGATTCTGGCAGCGACCTACAGTGACCCGTCAGAGGTGCTCTCCGACCCGGTCCTCTCAAGCCTTGAAAAGCGCTGCGTGCTGGCGGCATGGGCGTCCGACGCATTTGCCGTCGAGAATAGCCCGTGGCTGAGACAGCTTCCCGGTTCGTCCACTGCTATCCCGGTGGGACGCATCCTGAGTGCCTTGAGAGACCTCGATGAGGAGGATGATCCTCCCCCTCTGAGCGGAGCGCCGGCGGCGCGGCTTCCCATTTTGGAAGAGCCCAAATTGGCGGTCGGCTTTTGGGCTAACGTCGAGCCATGACGTAGTTAGGGACATTCATCTCGATTGCGGTCGAGACGCTTGATGACGAGCCCGCCGTGGGTGCGGCGGGCTCAACCCTCGGCCAGGGGCGCTGCACCAATAGGATCTGGCGCAGCTATGGGTACCCTCCTCGTCGAAAGCATGTCATCCGATGCGCAAACGGCGAGAAGCCTTGTCGTGAGACGTCCGGGATAAACGGACACCTAGCTCTCTGAGAGTCGCAAAACCTTCATTGCGGAATATATTCGTTCGCGCGTACCGGCGCCACACCTGTTTGGTTGGAAGGGGGCGCCGAAACCAGTTTGACGTTCTCAGCTGCTGTTTACCCAAATTATACCAAGATGCAGGGCGCGCCCCTACCGACGCGTCATCCGCTCAAATCGTTTAAGGCTGCATGCTACCAAGCTAGCTGTATTATTGTGCGCGTTCGTCTTGGTGGGGAAGATGGCCGTTCGTAGATTGTCATTGGGGCAGCCTCCCGCACCAGAAGCGCGGAGGCGCTGGCATGAGGAGCGGTCGCTGCATCGCGCGATGAGGATGGCTCGCGTATGGTATTGGGAGTCGCACAGCGCCACTGCGACGAATTTCTGGGAATCAGCAGAATTCGCTTCCCTCTACGACTTCCAAATTCCCGATGGCTCCGCTCCGATTGCTCCAATGCGAGAACGTTACCTACCCGAAAGCCGCGATGTTTTAGCGGCCCATTACTCAGCATGTTGGGCGGAGGGTCAGCCATTTGCGATACAGACGAAATTTCTCAGATCCGATGGCACTCGGCTTGATTGCGTAGTGCATGGCGAACCAGAGTTCGCCCCGAACGGCCAGGTTCAGCGGGTGTTCGGTGTTGTCCGGGACGTAACCCCGGAAACTTCTGCCCTACGACTTTTGGCAGAGAGCGAACAGCGGCTCGCGGATTTCGTCAGTACCGCTTCGGACTGGTGTTGGGAGACTGGACCCGACCATCGACTGCTTCCCTATCCTAAGTCACTTGATGGAAATGCAGCCTTGCAAAATGTAGCTTCCGGCGGAAAGGCGCGCTGGGAGCTATCTTATGCACCCGAAGAAGAAGGCTCCATGGCCTTGCACAGGGCGGACATGGAAGCCCAGCGCCCTTTCCGTGACTTTGTCTACACATCGATTGGGAATGATGGCTCGCGGATCAGTATTTGCACGAGCGGCAAGCCGATCTTCGCCGATGACGGGACATTCCTAGGCTATCGCGGCACGGCGAGCGATATCACACAGCTCAGAACAGCCCGCGCATTGCTCGACCAGCGAACCCACGCTCTGGAAGATGCTCATCGGCTGGGCAAAATAGGAACCTGGAATCACCGACTGGACACCGGCCGAACGGTATGGTCGCTTGAACTCTATCAAATGCTTGGCCTGGACCCTGCCACCTTTGAACCAACCGATGAGAGTACCAGGCCTTATTTTCTAGAGAACGATGCCGATCGTCTTCTGAACATGCAGAAGCGCATTCTTCGCAGCAGCAAGACGGAAGCCACAAACATACGAATTGTGCACGCTGACGGCACGACGCGCGATCTGGCCGTCATATGCAAAGCGGAGATTATTCACGGAAAGATTGTCGGCATAGTTGGCACTGCTCAAGATGTCACCGATCGCAAAGAAGCTGAGCGCAAGCTCGAGCTGCTTGCTTATACCGATCCTTTGACAGGACTTGCCAATCGCGCTCTCTTTATGCGTAAACTCGCCGGTCTTTTCGAGAAGCCGATCTCGGAAAACGGACACGACGCTCTGTTACTAATAGACCTTGATCGATTTAAAGAGATCAACGATTCCCTCGGTCATTCCGCTGGCGACAGCTTGCTGATCCACGTGGCGAATGTCCTGAGACAAGAGCTGGGTCCGCAAGCTTTCGTTGCCCGGATCGGCGGCGACGAATTTGCCGTGCTGACGGACGAGCCCTCCACGTCTGCCAAAGCGCTGCTCATCCTTGCAAATCGGCTTATCGCTAAGTTATCGGTCCCCGTCGAACTCGCCGAAGGCGAGGCCTGCATTGGCGCCACCATCGGCATTGCTGTCTTGCCAGAACATGGGGCAACGGCGGAGAAAGCTTCTCGCAACGCAGACCTTGCGCTTTACATGGCCAAAGAGGCTGGACGCGGCCGAGCGCAGCTTTTTGAGCCGATTTACGCTCAGGCGGCTGATCAAAGGCTAGACCTCGGCCGACGCCTGCGCCACGCCGTAGAGACTGGGGGCCTCGAAGCACATTACCAGCCACAAGTTGATTTGAAGACCGGCCGCGTAAGTGGTTTCGAAGCGCTGCTGCGCTGGAATCATCCGGAGCGGGGGGCGATTTCGCCTTCAGAGTTCATTCCCATTGCGGAAAGCACTGGTCTCATTGTTGATCTCGGCCATTGGGTGCTACGCAACGCCTGCAAGCAAATGCGCAGTTGGCTAGATGTCGGATTGCCGCCACGATCCATTTCGGTGAACGTTTCTCCGGCTCAAATCTGGAGTGGGGATTTTGAGGCGGTAGTTTCAACTGTGCTCGCAGAGACCGGCCTTCCTTCAGAACTGCTCTGCCTGGAACTGACTGAAAATTTGTTTGTCGATCGTACCAAGCAGAAAGTCAGTAACACGCTTGCAGCCTTATCGAAATTAGGCGTCCAGCTGGCGCTTGATGATTTCGGCTCCGGCTATTCTTCGCTGGGCTATTTGACGCGTCTTCCATTCAATTGTCTGAAGATTGATCGGACATTCGTGGACGGCATTGCAACCGTGCCGGAGAAACGTAAGCTGCTCGGTGGGATGATCGCTCTATCGCATGGGCTGGGAATGAGTGTCGTCGCCGAAGGAGCCGAAATGGCGGCGGAGGTGGACTTGCTCGCCGCGTTCGATTGCGATTTCGTGCAGGGCTACGTCTTCTCTCCGCCCATCGCAGCCGAGCAAGCGCCTTTGGTGGCGGCCAACATAGAGCGCGACGCCAGATGGATGAATCGAAAAACATAACCTTCACTATGGAAGTGGAGCGATTGCCATTGCGGTTTGTTTGGTCGAAGCTATAAAACAGCGCGATGGGTAGCTGCGTTTTCAGCATCATTCCGGTTTTATGACTTTTGTTCTAATGGCCACGGAGCGAAAGCCCGCGACCGGCAAGCTCATCAGCAATCTGTAATCCCTTACGTCTGCGGTGATTCTATCAGTTCGGACAGGGTTGCCCGGCGGCTCCCCACATCGCCATATCCTTGACATGAAGCTCGAAGCTACCTGGCGGCGTTGTGCGCCCTGTAAACTCCTCCGAGCAAACTGGCCGCGCGATGCGATGTTGCCGCTTAGCTTGTAACATTGCGCGACGGCGGCCGTAAGCCGAGGGTCGATCAGCCGCGCCGATGCATTTTCCCGTGGTGAGCTTTTTCGGCGGCCGGTCCGGTCACGGAGGCGCCGGGCAAAGATGTGCCGCCAGCGGGCCCGTCTCCGCTTCACCGTCTCCGACGACGCATGCGACGATTAGATCGGGATTGTCGAATGCGGCGCCGAACGCGTGCGCCAGTGCGTACCCGAGTTCTCCGCCTTCGTGTATGGAGCCGGGTGTCTCCGGAGCAGCATGACTCGGAATGCCTCCGGGAAAAGAAAACTGCCGGAAAAGCTTTTGCAGTCCGTCGGCATCCCGCGTGATCTCTGGATAGACTTCGCTGTAGCTGCCTTCGAGATAGGTGTTGGCGACCATGCCGGGGCCGCCGTGACTCGGACCGCAGACGTAGATCATGTCAAGATCGCGCTCGCGGATGGTCCTGTTCAGATGTGCGTTGATGAAATTCAGACCCGGCGTGGTCCCCCAATGTCCAAGCAATCTCGGCTTGATATGATCGGCGCGCAACGGCTCTCGAAGAAGCACATTGTCGAGCAGATAGATCTATCCCACGGAAAGATAATTCGCGGCCCGCCAGTAGCGGTCGATAAGCTCGATATCTTGTGCGTCCAACATCGGATATCTTCCTTTCACGTTCGCGTCTTCAAACAGAAGCCGCATCGGCCAGATCGACGGCGGCACGGAGTAGGTCCCGACGCGACAGGATTCCGATGAGCCTGCGGTCCCCGACGACCGGATTGCGGTTGATCCGACAACATTATGCGTGCCGCCTGCAGTCCATCATGGGTCGGGTCCGTGGCGCGCGTATTGATCCGCATCAACCGACATTGGCCGATTTGAGCGGATGATGCTGCCTATGGAGGCGGGGCGGACCTTGCCGGAGGACGTCTTTTGAAGAACCCGATCTTCCAGATGCGCGGCGCGCTCATTGGAGCCACGGCGTTAGGGCTTTGTGTGGGACTCGTCTCGCCTTGGATAGGGCTGTCGGCGTGGCGCGCAACCGCCTGGACAGTGAGCACGATTCCGGTCCTGATCGCTCTCTTGGCACAGATCGTGATGGGCCTGCGACGCGGCGAGTTCGGGCTTGACATCGTGGCAGCGTTTTCGATGATCGCCGCCTTGGTCACCGGCGAGCAGCTTGCCGCGGTGGTCGTAGCACTCATGTATGCGGGCGGGCAGTTCCTCGAAGCCTACGCCGACCGCAGTGCGCGGCGCGAAATGACGGCGCTATTGTCCCGTGTACCGCTGGTCGCGGTGCGACTGCACGACGATCGTCTAGAGGAGGTCGCCGTCGACGCGCTCGCGTCTGGCGATCATCTGCTGATACGTCAAGGTGATCCGGTGCCGACCGACGGGACCGTAACGGACGGAGTGGCCATTCTCGACGAATCCGCACTGACCGGCGAAGCGATGCCGGTGCGGCGAAGCGCAGGGGAAAGCGTGTCGAGCGGCGTCTACAATGCAGGTGACGCCTTCACCATGGTGGCTTCGCGTCCGGCCGCTGAGAGCACCTTCGCCGGAATCGTCCGCCTGGTCGAGGCCGCGCAGCAATCGAAAGCGCCGATGTCGAGGCTCGCCGACCGCTTCGCGTTGGCATTCCTGTTGCTGACAGCCGGCATCGCCGGTCTTGCCTGGTATGTCAGCGGTGACGTCATTCGCGTCGTCGCCGTTCTTGTCGTGGCGACACCGTGTCCGTTGATCCTCGCCGTCCCGATCGCATTCATCGCGGGACTGTCGCGCGCGGCCCGGCATGGCATCCTGATCAAGGGGGGAAGCGCCATTGAAGGTCTAGCTAGAATCCAGCGATTGGTTTTGGACAAGACCGGAACTCTCACCGACGGGCGTCCGAACGTCCTTGCGATTCATGCCAATGGAGTTTCCGACCTAGAGGTATTGCGTCTCGCGGCATCGCTCGATCAGGCGTCGAAACATGTCGTCGCCGGCACCATCGTCGAAGAGGCGCGCCGGCGCGGGTTGAAGTTATCCTTGCCCGCAGAGGTGGTCGAGACACCGGGGGACGGCATCATCGGGCGAGTTGATGGCAGGCGCGTCGTGGTCGGAGGCTCGGGCTTTGTCTCGCGGAATACGATCTCCGGCATCTCCCGGATGAGCGCTCCCCCTCCGGACGCCGGATCGCTGGTGGTGGTGGTTGGGCTGGACGGTCAGGCGGTCGGCGAGATCGTTCTCGGAGACCGGATCCGCCGCGGCATGTCGGGCCTCCTGGATGATCTTAGACGCAAGGGAGTCCAGCGCATGGTCCTCGCGACGGGAGACCGGAGGGATATCGCCGAGGCGACAGTGACGGGATTGAGTTTCGATGCGGTCCATGCCGAGCTGAGCCCGGACCAGAAGACGGAGATCGTCCGCGCCGAGCGCAAGGGCGGACGTGTCATGATGGTCGGCGACGGGATCAACGACGCGCCAGCTCTTGCGGCTGCGGACATAGGTGTCGCCCTGGGCGCGAGAGGCGCCGCCGCCTCGTCGGAGGCGGCGGACGTCGTGCTTCTTGTCGATCGTCTCGATCGCGTCTCGGTGGCGATCGACATCGCGAAGCGATCTAGAGCGATTGCCTATCAGAGCGTTCTGTTGGGGACAGGCCTGTCCCTCATTGGGATGATCGCGGCTGCTTTTGGATACTTGGCCCCAGTCCAAGGTGCCCTCTTGCAAGAGGTCATCGACGTCGCCGCCATTACGAATGCTTTGCGAGCACTTCGTGGGCCAGCACCGAATGCACCGCTGGCCGCCGAGGTCCCCGCTAACCCTTTTACGCATTGAGGCGCGCGAGGGCTGCACGCTTGCATAGATTTATTTGCCTCGACGTGCGCAGCGAGATGAGGCCGGCCTGCTCGAAGTGGGTTAGGGTTCGCGACACGGTCTCTATTGTGATGCCAAGGTAGTCGGCGATGTCCTGACGCGACATTTGCAGGTTCACTGTGGCTAGATTGCCGCTCCGGCGCGACATCTCAAGCAGGAAGTGGGCAACCCTTTCTTCGGCGCTACGGACCAGCAGGACCATGTGATCCTGCATGCGGCGGAGCTCTTCCTTGACCATCGACCAAAGATCGCTGGTCGGATCGGGCGACCCTGCCATCGGGCGCGAGGCGGTATTTAAGCTGATCGCAGATATCTGACTTTCGCAGATAGCTTCAGCGGAATTGAGGTGGTTGCTGCCGGCCTCGAAGCCGAACAGATCCCCCGGCAGGTAGAAAGCGGTGATCTGCCGGCGTCCGTCGTGCAGGATCCGATAGGTCCGGATCGCGCCGGAGACGACGCGATAGATGTGCGTCGCGGGCTCGTCTTCCCCGAAGATCTCGGCGTTGCGCGCGTAGCATCTGGTCGCGCCGAGATGCAGTCGACGTACCTGCTGCGGTTGGGACAAGACCTCGTAAGGCAACAAGGGGAGTATGGCTGCGTGTGTCGTCTGGCTCAGCATGGACGGCTCCTCTGTGTCTGATTTTGTCGGTCAGACTGTGCGCCGGCTCGCGTCGCTCGGATATTTGGATGTTTCCCCTAGGTATTGTTACGTAGTCGCGACGCCTGTCACCGGGGGCGAGCAGAGGACACCTCGATTTCGGCGGGGCTAACGAGGGCGCCGTCAGACTGCCTGCGACTTCGGATGACCTACTCCGGCCAGGCGGGGTGCGAAGCCCTCGCGCCCACCTGTGATCCGGATTTCCGCGGTGTCCGCAAACATATCCCAGCGATCCGTCTTACGTAATTCGCAGAAGGCGGCTTCGGCTTCTTCGAGCGCCAGACCTGCCGATGTGTTCTCGACGAGAAACTCACCCTGGCAGGTCACGCATTCGTGGCCTGTGTCGTTGCAGATCTTCTTTAGAAAACGGACGTGAAAGTGGGTCATGATGGCCTCCGATGCAGGTTTCCGGTCATCGCAATTGATAACGCGATGCCGCGCGGCAGTGAAAACGATCTTGAACCAACGAATGCGATAGCAAGCCTATATGTCGCGCCTCATGCTCCACCCAACGGCAGCGATGGCGAAACCGACGATCAGCGTGATGGTCACCAGCGTTTGGATGATGCTGAAATTCAGGGCGTCTCTGGCTACGAAAAGCGAAGTGATCGCCGCCGCCGCTATCGAGAGAATACGTAGAATCCAAGCCATCTACACTCTCCCGACGGCGTCAGCCCGTCGCCTTCCTGTCCTCGGCGGATTCCAGATAGAATCCGGACCAAGTGTCCACGAAACAGAGGTGATCGTGGACTTCCTTGACGCCGGCGACATTCCGGGCTGCGACGAGTGCAGCCTCCCGCGCGCGATCGTCCACGATCAATCCGTGCAGATGAGCGATGCCACGGCGGACGGTGACCTGTAGACCGATCGGGCGCCAGTCCTGAGCTTCGATCGTTCGGATGATCCGTTCCCGCATGTGATCGTCGTCGGCCGTGGGATCCGGGACGTCGCGGGCCATGCTCGCGACAGCCCGCATTAAGTTGGCGCGGGTGATAATTCCAACCAATTGGCGCCCGCGCGTGACGGGAAGACGCTTGACGTTTTTCTTTTCCATCAAGGCCACAATGTCATCCAGCGTTTCGTCTTCGCTGACTGTCACCGGATCCGGCGTCATAACATCGGACACCGAGCGCCCCCGCTCGCGGACGAAATCATCCGCGAGGGCGCCGGGGCTCATGAAGAACTGAAGCCAGCGAGGTCGCTTGCGCTGCGTGCCGATCTCGGCGCGGCGAAGGAAGTCGCGCTCGGATACTATGCCGACGAGTTCTCCGGACATGTTCAGCACCGGAAGCCCACTGATGTGGTGTTCGAGCATCGTGTTGGCTGCGGTCTCGACCGACGTGACGGGTGAGACGGTAAGGACGTTGCGTGTCATGATCTGATGTGCGCGCATCTGAGTTCTCCTTGTCTGTTGATTGCAGGATACGGCGTTGTGTCGCCTCTTGCCTTTGACTTTGCGCAAATTTCGCTCTGAATTCACTCGAGTGATTTTAGGAATGTGAGGAAATCGTTGATTTGATCCGGGTCGAACCTGAATTCCGGCATGCTCGGATGACCCGTCACGATCCCCTCGGCCAATGCTTCCTGGAGCGTCTCGATCGGGTATCGTTCATGAAGCGTCCGGAAGGGGGGCGCGATCCGCAGTGGGCTTGGGCTGACCTTGTCGATCGCATGGCACTTCATGCAATACACGATCGCGAGGCGTTTGCCTTGTTCGACGCTGGCCGCGGAAGCTGGGGACGATTCCATGATGATGAGAGCGAGCACGACGATTGTTGAGCGCGCGAAGATGGATGGACGCATGATTCTCTTTCCCTCGCGACGATGCGATGTTCCGGGTGTTTCCGACGGCCTCGGTGTCAGTGCGACATCAAAGTTGGGACCGTCATCGACTCCAGCATTCCGCGGGTCACGCCTCCGAGGATGCGTTCCTTCAGCCGCGAATGGCCATAACCGCCCATCACAATAAGATCGAGACCGGTGTCCGCAGCGATCGATAGCAGCATCGGCTGGATGTCAGCCGGCGCGGCGAAGCTGCGGCTGACGGTCACTCGCAATCCCTGGTGGATCAGGCGCGCCTGGAGCGCCTGGGCCGATGTTTCGGGATGCGTCGTATCGTTCACGGTGATCAGGGTGATATTTTCGGCATTCTTCAGGAACGGCATTGCGTCTCGTACGGCGCGCGCCGCCAGGCGGCTGCCGTCCCAGGCGATTCCGATGTTGGACATCTTGAGCGGGCCCCTGAAAGTGTAGGGTACGAAAAGGACCGGGCCGCCCGCCTCGAAGAGGATCTCCTGCGGTAGCGTGTTGTCGTACGACTCGACCTCCACCTCAGGCTGAAGCACGATCGTCAGATCGTAGAGCCGCGCAAGCGCGCCGATTGTAGAGGCGGCTTCGAACGGTGTCGCCGTCATCGGAATGCACTTGCACTGAAAAGACCTCCGTTGTGCCTCCGCCACGACAATCGACAGCGCGCCCTCGGCCCTCGCTTGGGCGCGTTCGCGCTCAATTTCGTAGATAGCAGCCACGGCGGTACCGCCTTCGACCGCCAGACCTATGCTCGTCGTTTCATAGCCGATGGCAACGGCGTCGAGCCGCGTATCGAACGTCGTGGCCAGCGAGGCCGCTGCGTCGATGAGCCCCCGGAATCCGCGTTCGGTTGGAATACTCGTAAGAATGCTATTCATGACCGTGCTCCTGACCCTTGGCAGATGCGCTTGTACGATGTCTCAGCAAACAGCAGTTCGCAGCGGGCCGTTTTGATCTAACGCAAGAAGCAACACGAGCGAGCGGGCTACCGATTGTCTTTCTCGTCTCGATAGGGAGGTGACGATGGCAAGAGTAGCGTTGATCTCTGGCGGTACGCGGGGCATCGGAGCTGCCGTGTCCTTGGCGTTCCTGCAAGCGGGCTACAAAGTCGTGCCGACCTATGTCGCCGACCGAGCGGCGGCGGAGGCCTTCCGCAACAAGACCGGTCTGACGCCGTATCGATGGAACGTCGGTGATTTCGAAGCCTGTTCGGAAGGCATCAAGGAGGTTGAAGCGGCGGTCGGTCCCGTCGATGTTCTTGTGAACAATGCAGGTATCGTGCGGGACGCAGCGCTGCATAAGATGGATCGCGAGAAGTGGCAGGAAGTAATCGACGCGGACCTCGGCGGCGCCTTCAATATGTGCCGCGTCGTTATCGAAGGAATGCGTGCCCGCAAGTTCGGGCGCATCGTCAATGTCTCATCGATCAATGGTCAGAAGGGGCAGTATGGACAAACCAACTATTCTGCTGCGAAGGCCGGATTGCTGGGATTCACGCGCGCATTGGCCCTTGAGTCCGCCCACATGGGGATCACCGTCAACGCGATATGCCCAGGATATATTGACACGGACATGCTCGAGATTGTGTCAGACGACGTTTTGACGAAGGACATTCTATCAAAGATCCCGGTCGGGAGGCTCGGGACGGCGGCGGATATCGCACGCGGCGTCCTTTTCCTTGGTTCTGACGACGCAAGCTTCATCACCGGCTCGACGCTTTCCATCAACGGCGGACAGTGGATGGGTTAGCGATCGAAAGATCGTCTCTCGAAATGGAAGGGAAGCCGTCATGAACGTCGCGGATATTATGCGCAGCTCCTTTGCGGTCATCGCTCCGACGAAGCCGGTTCTGGAGGCCGCCAATATTTTGCTGGAGACCAACCAGAGGATCATCCCGGTGGTCGATTCCGATCGCGCCGTTATCGGTGTAGTGTCCGAGGGAGACTTTCTTCATCGGGCGGAACTGGACATCTTACCACCGCCCGGTAACTGGGTAGAGCGACCGCCTGGGTTCGAAGAGGACACGCCGGCCACGCGTCGCATGACTGCCCGCACGGTCGGCGAGATCATGAGCAGGGTGCCCGTGTGCATCGACGCGAACGCGACCGTGGATGACGTTGTTGCGCTCATGGACCGTCACCACGTCGCGCAGGTGCCAGTCATGTGCGGCTCGAGCGTCGTCGGTCTCATTGGCCGCACCGAACTATTGGCCGCATTCATTCATGCGGCCAATGCGGCCGACGTGCGGGATTCATAGGCTTGTTTGGTCGCGAAGCCACGTTCCTGCATTCTCATATCAGACAGTGCGATCTGATTGGTCCCGCGAACAGACGTTGAGTGCGTCGTAGAGAGGGCAATAGGAGAAGGCCGCGGTGACCAGGAGGGCGACCCCCACCAGCCCAGCGAGTGGCCAGTTCGGCATGAGCGTTCCATCCCTTGAAATGTAGGCGACGAGCGCCATGCCGATGAAGATGCGAATGAACTGATCGAGACGTCCGACATTGCGCTTCATGATCGTGCTCCAGGTTAGAGAAGAGTATTATGACTTACCGATCAGGACGATGCTTTGATCTTCCGCAATTCGAAGGCGACTATCGCCAAAGCGCTCTAGATGCTGCTTGTCTTCCCTTGGATAGCCCATCGTTTGACGGCTTGAGCTGCGACGAGATAACCGACCGTCAAGCAGACGATGGCTGCGGTGGCTTGCCAAGGCACCGGTATGAAGCCGAACCACGCGCGGAATGGCCCGAAAACGAGCGATAGGGCGCCAAGGAGCGCGCCGATGGAGGTGATAATCAGCGCGGGGTGCGGCCGGATCGCCCGCCAAGGCGCGCGTGAGGACCTGATGATGAATATAACCAGGATCTGCGTCACGATTGATTCCAGGAACCAGCCGGTGCGGAAGGCCGCTTCGTCGGCGCCGAAGCCTTTTAGTAGAATTACGAAGGTCGCGACGTCGAACAATGAGGAGATCGCTCCCATCACGATGGTGAAGTGGAGGATCGACTTCATGTCCCAGGCGCGCGGCCGAGCGATGTCGTCAGGCTCGACGTCGTCGAAAGGAATGCCGATCTCCGAAAGGTCGTAAAGGAGATTGTTCAAGAGGATCTGCAGCGGGAGCAGTGGTAGGAAAGGCAGCACCACGGAAGCCAGCGCCATCGAGAGCATATTGCCGAAATTCGAACTGGTGCCCATCCGCACGTATTTCAGGATGTTCGCGAGCGTTCTGCGGCCTTCGCGAACGCCCGCCGAGAGCACGTTCAAGCTCGTGGCGAGGAGAATGATGTCGGCCGCCGCCCGCGCGGTTTCGGTTGCCCCCTGGACCGAAAGCCCCACATGGGCCGCATGGATTGCGGGTGCATCGTTCACCCCATCGCCCAGGAAGCCGACGATATGTTTGTCGCGGCGCAGAGCCTCAATGATGCGCCGTTTCTGGCTCGGATCGACGCGGGCGAACAGGTCGACGGTCCTTACCCGCTCGGCAAGAGCGGCATCCGCGAGTCCGTCGATCTCAGTGCCGACGATGACGCGGTCTGCCGGAATGCCGACCTGTGCAGCCACGTGCTGCACGACGCCCGGTTGGTCGCCGGAGATGATTTTCAGTTTGACGCCAAGTGCTGCGAGTTCCGCTACGGCTGATGCCGCGTCGGGTTTGACGGGGTCGGCGAAGACGCAGAACCCGACGAAGGTAAGATCGGTCTCGTCCTCCAATCTGGGCGGGATGAGTGGCGCCAGCTCCCGGATAGCGACGCCAAGCAGGCGAAAGCCGCCGTCTTGGTAGCGCTGTTGGATCGCATCCAGCTTCTCGCGCCATGCCTCGTCGAGCGGGCGTGCGAGCCCGTCGATTTCGACGGCGATTGATTTGGTAATAATGGCCTCCGGCGCTCCTTTGGTCAGCAGAAACGTCCTGTCGTCGAGGGTCGCGGCGACGGACAGGCAGCGCCGGCTGAAATCGAATGGGATTTCGCCGTTCAGCGCCCACTGATCCGACCCCGTGCTGGGCGTGGACTGAAGGATGGCGACGTCTAACGGGCTCCGCATCCCGGATTGAAACCTGCTGTTCACGACCGCCAGTTGCAGCACGCGCTCCGACCGCCCGGCATCGCAATCGATCGGTTCGATAAGCGCTATTTTTGCCTCGGTGAGCGTGCCGGTCTTGTCGACGCAGAGGACATCCAGAGCGCCGAGATCGTGAATCGCGGAGAGGCGTTTGACGATGACCTGTCTGGCCGCCATGCGTTGCGCGCCCTTGGCCAGGGTCACGGTCATAATCATGGGCAGCAACTCCGGCGTGAGCCCGACCGCTAGGGCAACGGCGAACAGGAAGGATGGAAGCGCCGGCCGTCCTGAGGCGAGGTGAGCCAGCAGCACGAATAGCGTCAAGAAGATCGTCAGCCTCACGATCAGCAGCCCGAGTCGTCGCACACCCTCTTCGAGAGCCGTCGGAGCGGCATCCGTTTCGACGGAGGAGGCGATGGCACCGAAGCGGGTGCGGTTGCCGGTCTCCGCCACCAGCATCGATCCTTGGCCTGCGACGACGGACGTTCCTGCGAAGAGTGCGTTGTGCGCCTCTGACGGACTGGTGGCAGTGCAGGGGAGGGTTGATTTAGATACCGGGAAGGCCTCGCCGGTCAGCAGGGATTCGTCGAGTTGAAGCCCCTTTTGGTCGAGCACCACGCCGTCCGCAGGAATGAGGTCACCCATCCGCAGCATGACGACGTCGCCGGGCACGATCATTGCGACCGGGACGGTCACGCACGTACCGTCGCGCAGCACGTCTGCTTGTATGGCGACGGATTGGCGCAGTGCTTCCGCTGCCAGTTCGGCACGATGCTCCTGAACGATGTCGAGCGTCAGCGACAACGAGATCACCGCGACGATGACGACGAAACTGCCGATGTCTCCGCCGAGCCCGGATACGGCTGCTGCGACGATGAGGATCAGGACGAGTGGATTGAGCACGCGGTGTGCAAGTTTGTGGAAGATGCCATGACGCCCGGATGCGCTGAAACGATTGGGGCCCACTGTACGTAGCCTAGCGGCGGCCTCGCTCTCGGTGAGGCCTCTGGATCGGCTCTGAAGTTGCGTCAGCAACTTGCTTGCGCCGGACCGCCAGAACGCGACGTCCTGCGGGGATATGTCCCTGACAACTCCGTCGGTCATTGCGGCCTGCTTTCTGAATCGGGAACCTCGACCTGGAAAGCCATGGGCCAAAGAGTGTCGGCGGGAATTGACTAGACGCAAAGCGGCAACCGGAAATTTGGCGGACGTTGACGAACACTGGGTGGATCCAGACATTCGCACCGAGGTTTCCCAATGCCTGAACGCCCACACTCTATTGCGAAAGGCAACACGTCGGCGATCGCGCCACCGATCGCGCCGTCTGCCGCTGACGCTCGGTCCCCTGATGCCACGGGTGGTGCGGCCTTGGATCGATCGCTCCATGCCGCTGTGGCTGCGGCGACCGGTGGCCTTTCACCTGCCGCCCTGGCGCTATCGTTCACCGATCTGGCGCTTCACCTTGCGGCGTCGCCTGGACGGCAGATTGACCTCTGGGCCAATGCGGTCCAGGACGCCGCACGTTTTTGCGCGATGGCATCGCGGCCTCTCTCGCAATTCTGCCCCTGGCAGCTACTTTCACCGGCAGCGAATGATCGTCGCTTCGCCGGAGGTGACTGGCTGTTGCCTGCCTTCAATCTGAACGCGCAGGCGTTTCTTCTCTGCGAACGATGGTGGCGGTCGACCACCGACGTGCACGGATTGGCGACGGGCGACGCCGCGATTGCAGCCTTCGCGCTGCGCCAGATGCTGGATGCCGTTGCTCCTACGAACTTTCCCACCACCAATCCGGAGGTGATCCGACGCGCGCTTGAGAGCGGCGGCATGAGCTTTGTGAATGGCTTTGAGAACTGGCTCGTCGATGCATGGCGTCTGGCCGGCGGCGCTGGGGCCAACCGCGATGGATCTGTCATCGGGAAGGATGTGGCTACGGCGAAGGGACGGGTGGTTTTTCGCAATCAACTGATCGAACTCATCCAATATGAGCCGATGACCGCCAGAGTGAAGCCTGAGCCGCTGCTGATCGTGCCGGCCTGGATCATGAAGTATTATATTCTCGATTTGTCGCCCGAAAATTCGCTCGTCAGGTACCTGACAGGTCAAGGTTTCACAGTCTTCATGATCTCCTGGCGCAATCCGACCAGTGAGGACCGGAATCTATCCCTTGAAGACTACCGCCTTCTCGGCGTAGAGGCAGCGCTATCCGAAATCCAGACGATCATACCCGGGCGAGCCGTGCACGGCGTGGGATACTGTCTTGGCGGCACGTTGCTGGCGATCGCGGTGGCAGCGGCATCGCCAGAGCGGCGCGCGGTGTGGCGAACGCTGACAATGCTGGCGGCTCAGACGGACTTCAACGAGGCGGGCGAACTGACATTGTTCATTAACGAAAGCCAAGTTGCATTTCTCGAAGATATGATGCGCGAAAAGGGCGTTCTCGGCTCCCAGCAAATGGCCGGGGCCTTTTCGATGTTGCGGTCGAACGATCTAATTTGGTCGCGCATCGTCCGCCACTATCTGCTCGGCGAACGCACGTCTCCCAGCGACTTGATGGCGTGGAATGCCGATGCGACCAGGATGCCGGCCCGCATGCATTCGGAATATCTGCGGTCTCTGTTTCTGCAGAACGATCTGGCGGAGGGGCGCTACATCGCGGGTGGTCGCCCGATCGCTCTATCAGACCTGCAGACCCCGATGTTCGTCGTCGGAACGCGCGAGGATCACGTCGCGCCATGGCGTTCGGTCTACAAAGTACATTACCTTACGGACGCAGCGGTCACCTTCGTCCTCACCAGCGGTGGCCACAATGCGGGCATCCTCGCGCCGCCGGACGAAGCTGGGCATCGCTATCAAATCATGAGCAGAACGGCCGACGATCCCTATCTCGGCCCAGATGAATGGGAACGGCTTGCTCCGATCGCCGAGGGTTCTTGGTGGGAAGCCTTGACGGCCTTTCTGGCGACGCACTCGGGCGGCTTGGTCGAGTCTCCAGCGTATCCGGCGAGAGCCGAGTCGCTTCCGGAAGCACCGGGGAGCTTCGTTCATCAAGAGTAAAGGGCGATCTCGCTATCGGGAGTTCTGCCGTCGTTCGGGTAGATAGCGCCTGCCGATCAGCGCGATCAATCCGAGGACTGACATGAATGCGATGGCAATCAACAAGTAGATGAGAATGGTGAGCAGGTAGGCGCCCTGGAAACGCCAGCTCGGCGGCAGTGTGTCAGCAGCGGCAAGCGGCAGGATGTCGGAGAAATAAGTCTGGAATACCCATAACAGCAGCAGTGCCAGAGCGGTGGCCGTCACCGTCAGCAGGGTAAGGCGAGATATGATCGAAGTCGGTTTCATGGCCCATCATGTGTATTTCCCGACGCCGGGTCCATTCGGGGAAAACACGTAGGTCGGCGTCAGGAAAATTGGGCGATCGCCTTTTCGGTCTGCCGCGACAGCTTGCTCTCGCGCGCTTTGAACGGACCCTTGCGAGCAGCGCCGATCCTGCGTCGGATACGATGTAGATCCCGCAGGTCGCCCAAGGCGCGCTGCAGCTCCCGCGCCGCCTTGGCTTCCCGCAGTCGACTGTGGGAGACTTCGATGCCAAGTTCGGATAACGCCTCGACCACGTAACGATAGCGCTTTGCCATGATCCGGACGCGATGTTGTCGGCGGCTTTTGATCGGACGGTCTTTGTACCGGGCGAGCCGATGCGACCATCGCCTGAGCCGATGCTGGGCGAACCGTTCGAGCGGGGTCTCGCGCAACTTTCCGTTCGCCCTATCCGAAGTAGTCGTCCAGAGCCCATGGTCGATCCAACTTCGAATCTTCGTGAGCAGCGTTTGGTATCGCTTCGACGCCAACGCCCGTGCCACCCGGGCGTGACAGAAGGAGACACTTCGGTCGATTTCGCGCCGGCCGACGCCGAGCAACGAATACTTGGGCATCTCGCGGACGTAGGCGAGAGCCACGTCGTTGTCACGTGCCTCTCCCAGGATGCCGTTCAACCAGGCGATCTCCCTCTTGATGGCTGACCACCCGTCATCAGTGACCATCGCTGAGAAGAATTTTCGAGCGGCGGCAAGCTTGGTGAATCCCATCCGCATGCGGTGGATACCCTCGGCATCGCCTCTTCGTGCCGATCGATGGCCCCGCTCGATGTCCCCAAGGCATGCGTGCGCGATCCGCTGGAAGGCACGTACACAAGTCAGGGGGCGTTTCTTGGAGAGAACCTTCGTCATGGATCACACGCACATTGCGCGATAAGCGGCGCCAGAAACGGCATGACCTTCGCGCGCGTGGCCTCCGGCGTGCCGCCGGCATCGATGACAGGCCAATCCATATTGCCGGAATCGTGACCTTCCTGCATGTGCGCGACGGTTGCTGTCGCATCCGAGGCGTCGTTGTGCCGTCCCGCGATCCGCGCGAGCCGCACATTGAGATCCGCCCGCAAGAACAGACCGAGGTGGACCGACGAAGCTGGCTCTACCCCGGCGAACGCGCGTCGCTCCTCCGGGCGCAGAAAAGCGGCATCAATGACAACGCAATGGTCTTGCGACGCAACGCCGTGCGCCTGCGTCATGAGCGCGTCGTAAACGCGCTGCGTCACACGCGGAGCATAGGCGGACTCCGGAAGACGGTGATGCTCAGGCACGTCGAACATCGCCTTGCGGACGACATCCGACCGGATGACGACAGCGCCCGGAGCCGGTCCGAGAAAGGGGGCTACGGCGCGTGCGAGGACACTCTTGCCCGTACCGGACATTCCACCAACCGCAACTAAACCACCTGGCGGCGGATTGATGAGCTGGACTGCGAGTTCGAAATACTTTCCGGCTTCGTCACCGACCTGTCGATCGCTGTCGTTCTGCTCCGCTTTCATGAAAAGGACATGCGCCCTGATCGCGGCACGGATCGACAGGAAAAGCGGAAACAGGGCTAGTGCGTCGAAATGAAAGGGAGCGCTGCGCGCGAGGTATCGATTGAACGACACATTTGCTGCTGTCCGCTGCTCGTGATGAAGCATGTCCATAAGTACAAAGCTCAGGTCGTACAGAACATCGGTCGTGGCTATTGCAGGATCGAACTCGATGGCGTCGAACAAAACGGGCTTCCCGTCGATCATCGTGATATTCCCGAGATGCAGGTCGCCATGGCATCGGCGCACGAAGCCCTCTGCGGCACGGCGCTCGAGGCAAGGTCTCTGGGCGTCGAGTGCCGCCAGGCTGGAGCTGTGAAGTTTTTCGACGGCCTGCCGCTCAAGTCCGTTGACTTCACGAAATCTAGCCGTGTTCCGCGCGATCAACGTCCCGATCGAGGCCAGCCAAGCGGCCCCATCGGCTGCTTTCGAACGATGATGCGAAGCCAGGATCGCGTCCGCGACCTCTTCAGCCAGGGCAGGTGCGATGCCGACCGTCGCAGCAATACGATCCAAGCCCGCGGTCTCGTCGAACCGCTTCATCTCCACCGCCCATTCCACCGGCGTTCCTTGTCCGTCGACGGCGAGCCCGTCTAAACCGTCTGTGATCGGAACGACGCGCCGATAGAGGTCTGGTGCGAAGGACTTGTTGACATCAAGTTCGGCCTCGCAGGCGGCCCGCCGTTTCTCAAGGCTTGAATAGTCGAGAAATGGAAGGCGGACGGCACGCTTGATCTTCCAGACACGCTCAGCGCCGAGAAAGACGATCGATGCATGAGTGTCGATGCGTTTGATTCCCGGTTCGATCGAACCCAAGAATGCGACGATCACGTCCTGTGCGGAAGACTCGGAGCTCTTATCCTCATCGTTGGTCATGGCAACAATACCGCGGCGCCGACGAGCGTCCCGCTGCGCAGGGCGTTTAACGCGGCGTTCGCCTCGCCAAGCGGATAGGTGGTCGTATGGGTCTCGACCGGTGCATGCCGAACAAGCTCAAGAAATTCTTCTCCGTCCGCCCTGGTCAGATTGGCGACCGAAACGATCTGCCTCTCCTCCCAGAGATCGCGATAGGGAAATGATGGAATGTTGGACATATGGATTCCGGCACAGACGACGCGGCCGCCCTTTCGCACGGCGCGCAGCGCGATAGGTACCAACTCGCCTGCGGGAGCAAAGATAATAGCGGCGTCGAGTTCCTCCGGTGGCGTTAGTGCCGCAGCCCCCGCCCAGGCGACGCCGAGAGATAGGGCGAGGTCCTGTGCGGCGGCATCGCCATCGCGCGTGAACGCATATACGCGACACTGCTGCCTCACCGCGACCTGAGCGATGATATGTGCGGCGGCGCCGAAGCCGTAAAGTCCCAGAACTTTCGGCCTACCTGCCATTTTTAGAGACCGCCAACCGATCAAACCCGCGCACATCAACGGCGCGAGCTTGTCGCTATCGCCGGCTTCTCCGAGTTCGAAGCAATAGCGCGCTTCGGCAATAACGTGGGTCGCGAAGCCGCCATCCCGCGTATAGCCGGTGAACTCCGGATGATCGCAGAGGTTCTCGGCATGCCGGCGGCAATAGGGACACGTGCCGCAGGTCGATCCTAGCCACGGAACGCCGACGCGGTCCCCCGACTTCAGTTTTTTGACGCCGGTACCCACCTCGTCGATCCGGCCGACGATCTCATGGCCCGGGACGATAGGATAACGGATGCTCGGCAGATCTCCGTCAACTACGTGGAGGTCCGTGCGGCAGACGCCGCAAGCGTCGACCATGATCCGGACCTGTCCCGCTTTTGGAACGCGGTCGGGCCGCTCCCGCCAGACCAGCGGCGCCCCTGGAGCTTCGAGGACCATCGCATACACTGCTGCTTCTCCTCCCGCAGGATCGCACTCCAGCCTGCAAATGGAGCGATCAGGTGCCGAAAATGGGCATCTCCAGCAGATGATCGTTGACCGAAGAAACACCGGGTTGCGACTCGACGGCGACGCGGATGGCGTTTCGCTCGTCATTCGATTCCACGCCGCCCCAGATGTCGACGATGCCGTTACTGACAGTGATGCTCAGGTGTTGGGGATGCGCCCAACGCAGTGTCTTGATCTTGCTCATGAGATCGCTCCTGATTGTCTCGTCGGCAAGGGTGACTTCGATCCTTGGCCGCGCGCCGGCGACGAGTTGCACAATGTTCGATCGGCTGATTATGCCGACAGTGGCTCCGTCGGCATCCACGATCGGAATGCGTTTGACGTGTTTCTCCTCGATGAGGCCCGCAATTTCGTAAATGGACGTTTCAGGTGATGCGGTCACGACGTCGCGGGTCATAATGTCACTGACCTTGATGCTGTGCGATTTCACGTAGTCTGCTGCCACAGCGTGATTTCCGGCAAGCATGTGCACCCACCAGGAATAACGATTCTCGGTCCCGGACTCGACCCGGCGCAGCAGATCGCCTTCGGTCACGATTCCGACCAGCTTGCCCGCGCCGTCCAAGACGGGCACTGCACTGATGCGCTTTTCAACGATCAGTTTTGCGACATCTCGAGCCGTCGCGCTGAGACCGACGCAGATGACCGGTGAAGTCATTAGATCGCGTGCCTTCATGGAATGTCCTCCTGAGCGTTCTTCCGACGATCGCCCGATGTTCCAGCGATACGATGAAGTAGGATGGCACCGCCACATCCAGCGGCAACGAAACATCGCATGGCGTGACATGCTTGCTTTGATCTTCGTCAAAGGTGAAGAGCTTTGCGCGGATTAGCTTTGCGGCAATTGTTCGATACTTCACGCGAAACGCATTCGACAGAATTCTGGAGGGGATGCCGTGGGACAGTTGAAAGAACGCTCTTCGAACTTGCTCGCCTGCAGCGGATCTATGATCTGTCGAATGGCAACAGGGCAATGACCATGGATTGCATGGAAGCCGTGGCGTTGGAGCGCCGGATCGCGGCCCTCGAAAGAGGCTTGCCGCCTCCCGCCCGCGACCGCATCCAGACAGGACCGGTGGCCGCGAAGTCGTGGTCGAGGCCGGTCGATGTCTCGGCTCTGGGCAAACTCACCGGACGGGTCGTGGATCATCTAGCCTATAGGAGGGCGCTATGCATCGTGCCACTCGGCGCAAAGCGCCTGAAGTAAGTCCCGTCGCAGTCGCCGGCGAGCGCCTGCGCGGATACGCCGACAGGATCCGCCGGGCCAAGGTTATGGGACATCGGCTGAACTTCACGGCGGAAGAGGTCCTGGAGGCGGTCCAGCAGGCCAGCCGACAGTGCATGGGCGCGCTCGAAGTTTATGCGTCGACTGACCAGGAAAAGACGTTGAAGGACGTGGCGGGGGTCCAACAACAGATCTGCGATACGATACAGGCCCTGAGGGAGAGAATGCTCTTCGCTCCGCTCTAACGTTCGGGAGCGCCAAAATATCGCCTCCGGCTCGAAGTTCGTTCGGTCGGGCAGGCTCCTACAGAGACGATCGCCTGCAGGATGAGCCACTTCTCAATTGATCGTCAGCCGGTCATCAACCGCGGATGCTCCCGGTGCAGAGCAAGCCGCGTTCTCGACAGCGCGTTTTTCGTCCCAGTTGTCTGCGTTGCCTTCGAGAATGACGTTATGGCCATCTTTGGTGACGCGGATTGCGCCTCAGCGACCAGCATGACGCGGAGCGCAGACTCGATCTTCAGCTTCACGTTAGACGGTTCTGCTCGCGGCTTGATTTCGGTCTTGTTCGTGATCCCGCGACGCCCGACACTTTCCTGACGTTGTCTTCCGCCGCCGTCTTTTCGAAAGGCCAGTCGACGGTGCCGTTAATGTGATCCAACCGTCCTGGACAAGCGCCATGATTTCATCGGACCGCCGGGCATATCCATTGCGCCCATCCGGGGCGGCCTTTTGATTTTGCGCAAAGCCGGCAGTCGCCAGCCGAGTATGCTTCCGTTGCCATCAAGGCTCAAACAGGAGGCAAGTATATGTCCAAGCAATCTGTTGTTCCCGTCGGCGCCGAGCGTCAGGTTTCGCGCCGCGATTCCAATCCACTGTCTTTCCTACAGCAGGAGATCGACCGACTGTTCGACGGGGTCACGCGCGGTTTCCCAAGCTTCGTCACTCACGCGGGCGTCGTCCCGAACATGGATGTCAGCGAGACCGACAAGGTGATCGAAATCACGGCCGAACTTCCTGGTCTTGAAAAGAAGGACGTCACGCTCAACGTCGCCGACAATGTCCTGACCATTCGCGGCGAAAAGAAGAACGAGCGCGAGGAGAACGAGAAGGACTACCATCTCGTTGAACGTAGCTACGGTTCGTTCTCCCGGTCCATCGAACTGCCTGCGGGTGTGAAGTCGGAGGACATCTCGGCCGAGATCGCCAAGGGAATCCTGAGAGTGACAGTTCAGAAGCCGGCACCCAAGGTCTCGAAGCAGATCGAGATCAAGAGCGCAGCCTGATCTGACACGGGACGTGCCGCGCTGATCCGCAGCACGTCTCTCCGGCCGCCCGGGAGCGAACTATGTATGAATTTCTTGAAGAGACCGCTGGCGATGTAATGACCAGGCCTTGCAAGCAGATCTCTCCAGAGACGACCGTCGGCGACCTGCACCGGTTGTTCGCAATGGATGACGTCGAGTCCTATCCCGTGGTCCGCAACGGCGAGGTCATCGGAATCGTTTCGAAGTTCGATTCTCTGCGGCCGTTCGCCTTCGGTACGGATCAGATCCTTCCGAATTATGACGAGATCATGGGAACCATGGTCGAGGAAGTCATGTCATGCGATGTGATCTCTGCAAATAGCGATACCCGTCTGACCCACGTCCTGCAGACCATGGTGCAGCACCGGATCAAGAGCGTGCCGGTACTTGATCGCGAGAACAAGCTCATCGGTATCGTGGGGCGCGGAGACATATTCCGAGCCTTGCGAAAATGCACGCTCCCCGCGGGCGTGCCCAGCCCCGGCCCGGACGCTGCAGCATGTCGACGTACAAATTAGAGAAACTGCTGGCTCCCCAGGCACTCGCCCTCGTTGGTGCGAGCCCCCGCTCAGGGTCATTGGGAGCAGCCGTTCTGCGCAACATCCGCGCGGCTGGATACGCCGGCAAATTCGGGGTCGTCAATCCCGTGCATCCGGACATCGAGGGCCACAAGACGTTCGCGTCCCTCGACGCTCTGCCTTTCCCGCCGGATCTCGTCGTCGTCACGGCGCCGGCGGCAGCCGTACCGGGGATCATTTCCGCAGCTGCCATCAAGGGCGCGGCAGGAGCTGTCATCCTCAGTTCTGGTCTGGGCCACGGCGCGAGTTCCTTGGCCGCAGCAGCACTCGATGCGGCGAAGAAGGGCGGACTGCGGTTGATCGGGCCGAATTGCCTCGGTCTACTTGTGCCGCAGCATCGCCTGAACGCGAGCTTCGCGGCGCACATGCCGAGCGAAGGGTCATTAGCTCTGATTTCACAGTCGGGTGCGATTGTGGCTGCCATGGTCGACTGGGCCGCGCGGCGGCCCGTCGGCTTCTCGGGGATCGTCTCGATCGGGGATCAACTCGACGTCGATCTTGCCGATTGTCTCGACTACTTCGCATCGGACCCGGGCACTCGGGCTATCTTGCTCTATCTGGAGGCGATCCCGGATGCCCGAAAGTTCATGTCGGCGGCGCGCGCTGCGGCGCGCGTGAAGCCCGTAGTTGTCGTCAAGGCGGGCCGCATGGCGCAGGGCGCCAAGGCGGCGGCGACGCATACCGGAGCGCTGGCGGGCGCCGACGCTGTCTACGACGCCGCCTTTCGCCGCGCAGGCCTCCTGCGCGTGTTCGACCTCAGGGAGTTGTTCGACTGCGCCGAGGTGCTGGCAGGGGGCGTCGAGCCTCGCGGGCGGCGTCTCTCCATCCTCACCAACGGCGGGGGCCTAGGCATCCTGGCAGTCGATCGATTGGTCGAACTCGGTGGCGTTCCGGCGGACCTTGGGAGGGCCGTCAGATCGCGGCTGGACGATGCACTTGGCGGATGGTCAGAATCTAACCCGGTGGATGTCGGCGGCGATGCGGGTGCTGACGTCTACCGGGCGGCGCTGGATGCCCTGCTTGACGACGCCGACAACGATGCCGTCCTGGTAATGAATGTCCAGACCGCCGTGGCGGATCCCGTCGCCATCGCCCGTGCGGTAGCCGATACCGTATCGGAGCACAGGGGCAACGGGTCCGGATCACTGCCGAAACCGGTGTTGGCCGCCTTCGTCGGTGCCGACGCGGCAGTGTCGGCGCCCCTCGACTCCGCTGCCATCCCGAATTTCCCGACGGAGGACGATGCCATACGCGCTTTCATTTACGGCGTGCATCATCATGAGTCGATGCAAACGCTGATGGCGACACCTCCTGGAGTTATGGCGGGCGTCAAGGTCGATCGTGCCGCTGCGCAACGCGTCCTGGACCAAGCCATCGGGGAGGGGCGCGGTTGGCTCGACCCGTTGGAAATCGCGGCGGTGTTCGACGCCTACGACATCCCGATCGTCCCGACGCGGATGGCGGCGAATGTGGACGAAGCCGTATCACTATCGGAAGGCTTCTTCCGGAAGGGCCATCCGGTAGTTATGAAGATTCTGTCGCGCGACATCGCGCACAAGTCCGATGTCGGAGGCGTGGTGCTTGGCCTGCGGGACGCCGACGCTGTCCGCCTTGCCCACGGTGCGATGATGGAGGCCGTGACAGCCAAGTGTCCAGACGCCCGCATTGCCGGCGTTATCGTCCAGCCGATGATCATGCGGCCGCGCGCGCGGGAATTGATCGCTGGCCTTGCCGACGATCCGACGTTCGGACCGGTGGTCGCTTTCGGTCGTGGCGGAACTGCCGTCGAAATCATCAACGACAAGGCGCTCGCATTGCCGCCGCTCGACATGAAGCTGGCGGACGATCTGGTGAAGCGCACCGCGGTCGCGCGGCAACTGGCTGGCTACCGCGATGTCTCCGCCGTCAAGGAAGACGCCGTCCAGATGACGCTGCTGAAATTATCGCAGATGGCGATCGACCTTCCGCTGATCCGCGAACTCGACATCAATCCGTTGCTTGCGGACGAAGCTGGCGTTCTGGCGCTAGATGGGCGGATCGCGGTGGCCGTACCAGAACGACTCTTCGCAGGACAGACGCGGTTGGCTATCCGGCCGTTTCCCGCAGCGTGGCAGCGCGACGTCGTTCTGCAGGACGGTGAAACCGTCCACCTGCGTCCGGTCGTGCCGGAGGACGAGGCCGCCATCAAGCATCTGCTTGACCACACTGATGCCGTCGATTTGCATTCGAGGTTTCTCGGGGCGATCAAGGAATTTCCGCATCCGTTCGTCGCCCGGCTCACGCAACTCGATTACGCGCGCGCCATGGCTTTCGCCGCCGTGGCTCCCGGCGGCGGCGAAATACTCGGAGTCTCGCGTCTGCATTCGGATTCCCAGTACAGGACGGCGGAATATGCCGTTCTGGTCCGCTCCGACAGGAAGGGCCATGGCCTCGGCTGGGCCCTGATGACCGAACTGATCCGCTACGCGAAGAGCGAAGGTCTTCTCGAACTGCATGGCGACGTGCTGCAATCGAACGACGGCATGCTGCAGATGTGCCGGGCTTTGGGATTCAAGGTTGCGAGCGACCCGGAGGATCCGGCTGTCGCGCTTGTTTCGCTGGATCTGCGGACGCAATGACTTGAAACGCTGGCTTCGGAGGCAGTGGTAAGGGAGAGCCGCCCGGTACCATTAATTTTGGATCGTATCGGCTCTGCGGGGCGAAAGAACGGCAATCGAATGTCCGACCATGATCCGCGGCGCCGGAAACGCAAAAACACTTTGTTCTCGTTTTTCGGCATCGTCCTGCTGCTAGTCAGCGTCGTCGCGGGCGTGACCTATGTGGCTACGAGACCGGTCATGCTGCGGATTGCCGTAGGCGCTTCAGACAACAACGACAAGAAGCTGATTCAAGCGATAGCCGCACGGTTCGCCAACGACCATAATCCGGTCCGCCTGTCGGTCATTGAAACGAGTGGCGGTGCAGAAAATCTCGCCTTTCTAGCTGCATCGAAAGCGGACATCGTTGTCGTTCGCAGCGATCTCGACCTGCCTCGCGACGCTCAATCGCTGGCGATCTTGCGCAAGAATGTTGTCGTGCTCTGGGCTCCGGCCGGCCTGCGCCGCAAACGAGCCGTGAAAGCAAAGATCGAGGAGATCGGTGATCTGGTCGGTCGTCGGATCGGTCTCGTGGGCGTGGCGACGAGAATTTGAAACTGCTGAAGGTGATCCTCACGGAGTCCGGAGTTGCCCCGGAAAAAGTGAAAGTGTCGCAATTCGGAGCAGACCAGATCGGTCAGATGGCGCACGATCCCGGCCTTGACGCCTTCATGACCATTGGCCCACTCGACAGCAGGATCACATCGGAGGCGATCGTGCTCACAGCCGCCCGCCGAGGTGAACCGATGTTCTTGCCTATTGATGCGTCTGACGCGATCGCTCAGAAGCATCCGCTATATCAGTCGGCCAAGATTCCAGGACATGTCTTCGCGGCCAACCCCGCCCGACCGGATGACGAAATCGAGACGATCAGCGTCAATGATCTGTTCGTTGCGCGGAGTTCCCTGCCGGATGCCGCCGCGGGTGCGCTCACGCGACAATTGCTGGCCGAGCGTCAAGGTCTGTCACGCGACAATCCGGACGCAGCGAAGATTGAGAAGCCGGACACGGACAAGGATGCCTCATTACCTGCTCACCCGGGCGCGGCTGCGTATATCGACGGCACGGAGCGCACATTCCTCGAAAGGTACAGCGATTACTTTTGGGCAGGAATTCTGTTGCTGTCGGTCATCGGCTCGGCCGGCGCGTGGATCGGTCATTATTTGAAGCGTGATGAGAAGGACCTGAACACGGTCCACCGCGACAAGTTGCTGGGCGCCATGACAAGGGTTCGCGAGGCAAGCTCCGAAAGCGGGCTGACAGCACTGCAAACGGAGATCGATGCCGTCTTGCGCGAGACACTCGATTGTTACGACGATGGCGCCGTCGATGAAGGTGGTCTGATGGCCTTGAGTCTGGTCCTTGACCGGCTGCACGGCGCGATCGTCGATAGGCGAGCCGAGCTAGCCGCACACACGGACAACTCTGCACGCTTGGGCGTTACACGACCTGGCAACCGGATTTCATGAGGGCAAATTTAATCGTTACCTGCCTTGCTTATATGGGACAAAAATACCGAGGGGACCGATCCTCTGCCGCTGAGCCGGTTTGTTATTCCGAAAACGTCAGAGCAGCTTGAAGCGCGGTCAGTTAAAGCGGGGTGACGGACGCCACCCGATAGGTATGGATTGCGTCGGCCTCGCGCAGCGAAACGTATTCGCCCTGCCGGAACGCTTCCTCCTCGAAATGGAATCCCGCCTCGTCCGACACGTCTCCGGCCACATCGTAGTGGAACGCCCAGCTTCCGCCGGGCCGGCGGACGAGATGGCCGCGAATGTCATCTCCGCCCGGACGCAGTCGCGTGACGCGGCAAGCCTCGCGGTGCGACTTCCACGACGCAGCATCGATGCGATCTTTCCCGTCGAGCGGCGCGGCGATCACGTAGCCGATCTCAGAGTTTCCCTCGGGATGCTGGGCACTGCGCGCAAGTTCGAGGCGGATTCTGCGGAAGGTCGCGGGGAGGCTGCTGTTACGGATGGGTTGGAAGGAGTGCTGCTGCATGGAATGTCCCTTCGGTCAGGATCGGTATTGGTCATGCCGGCCGGCGAGGCCGATCCGGACCTCCCGTTCGGTAGGTCGCACGCAGTGCCGCGCCGACCAGAATGCCTATCATGAGGGCGGAGACGACAGCGGAGGCGGACTGCTCGATCACCCTTCTCTCGAGAGGGCGCTGCCGATCGGTCAAAATCTTCTGTATGGCCGACCAAACTCGGGCGACGCTCAAGAAAAGCCCACATCGCGGAGCCGTATAGCGATCCTCCTGTCCGACCTGTTTTGGCATCCTGTTCCCTCACTATTCGCAGAGTATGCCGATTTCACTTCGGCCAATTGACCCACGTCAAACTCGCCCACATCGATAGGGCGGCCGCCTTGCGACTAATCAAGGCGCGGTAGGGGGCGATCCTTCTATCTGCGCTCATGCGAGACGCCAAAAGCCCGCCTGATCTACTTCCGACGCTGACAGCACAGTGGGCGACCGCTCGCTTTCGTCGCCGGTGGCTCTTGGAGATTGGAGCATGCTGAATTGATGGAGCGCTCTGCGCGAGGCGGAACTGCTCTCCGCAGAGCTTCGAGAACTACGACGTCGATCATCCCCCGCTGCGTCCCGACAATGCAGGGCAGGGTGGCGGACGCGTCGTGCTGGACCTGCGCAAGTTCGAGATCGAACCGTTGGTCGACGCCAAGGCCGTTATCATAATGTCGGCGAGGATTCTCGACGAGGCGGGCAAAGTGACGGCCGCCCGGATATTCAGCGCGTCGCAACCTATCGGTGCGATGGATCCTGCCGGCGCGGCGGTCGCCTTCAACAATGCCTTCCAGTCACTTGCGCGCGATCTGGTCCGGTGGACGGCGCGGAAGTCGTAGCAGGAGCATTGACGCGGACCGGGGTTCTATAGTCCCGCAGCGAGCGCCAGCCGCATGAGTTCCGACATGCTTCGCGCGCCGGACTTCGCCATCAGATTGGCCCGATAAACCTCGACGGTGCGCGGACTGATCCCAAGATCGTGCGCAATCACCTTGTTGATCTTCCCGGATACCAGACCTTGCAGCACGTCGCGCTCGCGCGGCGACAGGTCAGCAAGACGCGCCATCGCGCCCTCACGTCCGGCGTCCGCCCCATCAACCAGCTTGGCCGCCATGGCCGACCGTATGGCCGAGAGCAGCGCTTCGTCGTCGAAGGGCTTTTCGATGAAATCGGCGGCACCCGCCTTCATGGCCTCGACGGCCAGCGCGACGTCGCCGTGGCCGGTGATGGCTATGACGGGGCAGGCCACGCCGTCCGCCTTTAGTCTGCGGACCAAATCCAGCCCGCTCATGCCGGGCATGCGGATGTCGGAGACGACGCAGTCGGGGACGCTCTTTCGAACATGGTCGAGAAACGCAGCGGCAGACCCGTGCGAGCGGGCGTTGAATCCATTGACATCGAGCAGGAAGGCCAAGGAATCCCGCATGGCCGGGTCGTCGTCGATGATATCGATGGTGGGTCTATCGTTCATGTTGCGGGACCTGCTCTGCAAAGGGCAAAGTGAATTGAAAGCGCGTGCCGCCCTCGATCACCGGCTCGGCCCAGATGCGGCCGCCATGGGCCTCGACGATCGTGCGGCAGATCGAGAGGCCGACGCCCATGCCATCCGGCTTGGTGCTCACAAAGGGCTGGAAGAGGCGACTTTGGATCTCTGCACCGAGACCATGCCCGGTGTCCGAGATTTCGAATAGAGCGGAATCGCCGTCACGGCGGACGGTGATGCTGAGTTCGAGCCGATCTTCCGTTGCCATTGCCTCGATGGCGTTGCGGATGAGATTCAGGGCCACCTGCTGGATCTGGATCCTGTCGACGAGAACCGGCGGCATGTCCGGTTCGGCACGCAGCGTCACGTGGATGCCGAGATCCCGGGCTCCGAACAAAGCGAGCGCCGCTGCCTCCTCCAGCAAAGTACCGGGATTCTCCAGTGCGGACTGCGTCTCGCCTTTGGCGACGAACTCCCGCAGCCTGGCGATGATCTCACCCGCGCGCAGTGCCTGTTCTGCGGTCCGGTCGAGCGCTGCCGATATCCGCGATAGATCGGAATTCGGCTGCATGAGCAGCGTCTTCGCGCCGCGCACGTAGTTCGTGATCGCCGAAAGGGGCTGATTGAGTTCGTGCGCCAGAGAGGATGCCATCTCGCCCATCGCGGTCAGACGGGAGACGTGAACGAGCTCTGACTGCAGTTCCTGAACGCGTCGCTCTTGCGTGCGTCTCTCGGTGAGGTCGCGAACGAAGCCGGTGAAGAACCGGTCTTCGCCGACCTTAGCCTCGCCGACTGCGAGTTCCATAGGGAATGTGGACCCGTCCTTGCGTTCCCCAACCACGATGCGGCCGATGCCGATGATCCGGCGCTCACCAGTTCGTTGGTAGCGGCCGAGATAGCCATCGTGCTCCGCCCGGTATGGCGACGGCATCAGCATGGAAACGTTCCTGCCGATCGCTTCGGCTGCGCTCCATCCGAATAGGCGGACCGCCGCGGCGCTGAAGGAACTTATGATGCCTTTGTCGTCGATGACGATCATGGCTTCCGGCATGGCCTCCAGGATCGATTGCAGATGCGCCTGCCGTTTCCGTGCGTGATCGGACTCCCTGAACAGCCGATCGCCCATGAAGCCAAGCACGGGCCCCACCACCGCGAAGAACGAAAGGTCAATTAGATTAGCGGGATGCAGCAGCAATTCCCTACCGCTGATGGCCAAGCTGCCGACGATGCATAGCAACGTGGCGAAGATTGCGGGCCCGCGACCTCCGACGAACGCAGCGAAAACCACGACCGGCACGTAAATGACCGTGAAGGTACGGCCCTCGAAAGAGTATTCGAGCAGCATACGCAATGATACCGCCACGGCGACCGCGGCTGCGGCCATGCCGTAGGGAATAAAAGCGCGCGCCCGACTGTTCAACCTATTGTCTCCCCGATCACCTCAACCCACGCCTACGTCGAAATACGGTATGGCTCAACCGAAACACCGCAACATGGTGCGGCTTCGAGTTCCTTCCCATCGTACTCTTCGCATGCGATAGTCAAGCTACCTTGGCATACCTTGGCGACAGATCGGGGATTCGGGCCATGGACAAAAGCGTAGCAGACCTCAACATCGCGCATTTTAAACGGCTAATCGAAACCGAAACGAACGACGACAAGCGAAAGTTGCTCATGCGGCTGCTGGCCGAGGAAGAGGTAAAGCTCGCGTCATCGCTGAAGAACCGACCGCAATCCGGCAAGTGATCCGGCCGCTAGTCGGATTTCTGCCAGAGCCTCCAATGGGTCGGCTCCACCCTGATCTTTGCCCTGGTTTCTGAGTGTATCCAGCCTCCCGGCCTGCGACGGCAGGGGAAAACGAGCGCATGGGGTACCTCGCTCTCGATGACCGCGAGTTCAAGATCGCGATCATCGGGAGCGGATTGGATGCTTTGCCATTCGTGTTCAATCGGCATGAGCGCCTCCCGGTCGCGCCTTATCCCGCGGGGCCGCGGGGAGCCGTCTTGGATCATGCGCTTCGGGACACCGCAGCATCTTTCGATGGTTCCGTTTCCGCGGCGCCGGCCGGCGAGAAAAAGCGCATTTCGAGCTCGCCGAGAGCCCGTGCACTGTCCAGCGCGTAGCTGGCATCGTCGGCGGCGTTCTTCATCGCGCCCTCAATCCATTGTTCGCAAAGCTTGATCTTTTCGCCGACTGCGGGCGTTCCACCGAACTTGAACAGCAATTGCCAGACTTCGGTCGAGTCTTTCTGAATCCGTTCGAGCCAATGCTGATTTATTTCGCCCACCTTTTTGGCGAGTTCGGATTGGACTGCCGCCGCCTGAGCGGCGCGTTGGCCTAGCGCGATTGCGATCGCAGGGACGGTGTGCGGAACGCCGTTGTTTTCAGACATTGATGCCTCCATGGGGGACCTAGTTTAATTATGCACTTGTGCGCCATGTTGATCCGCGCGGCTCCCAAGACTTTGACGTGGGTCAAAAAACTTTATGAAATTGCGGGTCGAACCGACCGCTGCGCGCGCGGCGGCTTTCCAATCGGACGTGTCCCAACAGAGCGAACTCAACCATCTTCGGGCCTCTAGGTAACGTCCGGCCAATTGAGATCGTATTGCCCAACTCGCGAAGCAGCATCGGCTGCAGTCTCGCTTAGAGCGTAGGTATTGGCTGCCCAAATACCTATCGCTTCGACGCTCCAGTTCGGCATCTGGCCCTCCTGCAGCCGGATGTCGATCTTACCGAGACATTCGCAATCGCCGCATCGAAGAAGGTGGGTCCGAACAAGTCGCTGTAGCTCACCACGACTCCCCGTTGCCTGATCACCCACGGCTCCATGGCAGAAGAGTTGGCAAAATAATCAGCGCGCACGATGTGGAACTATTGGGGCGGCGCACCGGAATACTCATTCGGACTAAGGTCTGTGTCATCGGCGTAAATCTCATGGCCGAGTTTGGTGCTGGCTGCCTGCTTTATGCGGTCCGCTAGGAGGGGCTGGCGTTCCATCAATCCGTGAAGGTCGGATGCGTCCAGGACAAGGAGACGCGTCGCCTCCACTGCTGTCGCCGTCGCAGACCGCTTCGCCCTCCGCAATACCGCGACCTCGCCGAAGAACTGACCACCGACCAGACGAATATGCTGATGCTTGAGTTTGAGCGCGACTTCGCCATCGACGATAATATACATTGAGTGGGCGGCCTCTCCGCGCCTCGTTATGACCGTGCCTGCGCCCACCCTGATCGCCCGCAGCATGGACATGACTTCCGCCACTTCGGCCGCGCTGAGGGTGCTGAACAAGGGGATGCGTGCAACCAAACCCCATGTTATGAGAAAGTCACGTCGATGAACCTCGTTGGCAAACGATGAAGCCACGATTCCGATAGGCAATGCGACCATCAAGAGGCCGCAAAAGATCGTGAGCGCAGCGATCAACCGTCCCAACGCGGTGATGGGCACCGCATCTCCGTATCCAACGGTACCCAACGTTACGATCGCCCACCACAGCGCTTCCGGTATGGTGCCGAACTTGTCCGGCTGCGCCTGATGTTCTGCAAAGTGCATGAGCGCCGCCGAGATCAATGCTGCCCCGACAATGAGAATAAGGCACCCGCTCAACGCACGCCGTTCGCTATAGAGCGAATCGAGGAGGGCACGTGTCGCGGGGGAATATCGTGAAAGCTTCAAGAACCGCAGAAACCGTAGGACGAGCAGGATCTTCAGATCGCCAGCGACAAACGAGCTGAGCCAGAACGGCGCAATCGCCACAAGGTCGATCAGGCCGTGGATGCTCAGGAGAAACCGCGTTCGCGCAACGGCATGGTTGTGCGCTCTAAACTGCGGATGTTCGACCGCGGTCCAAACCCGGGCAGCCAATTCGCACGTTAGTACCGTTGCCGCGGTCCACTCGATGGCCCTCAAAAGGGAATGATATTCGCTCAACAGGCTCGGAACGGATTCGGCCACGGTTGCGATAAGCGAAAGCGAGATGACGGAAATGATCAGCCCATGCACGATGAGGCCGAGCCAATCGGACTCTTCATGGCGCTCCAATGCGGAAAAAGCGCGTCGACGTAGCTGAGCGAGCGATGTCATTTGCACTATAGCCCAATGGCCTCGTTGCTGCGGCCGATTGTACTACCGGCCTTGTTCGAAACGTTGCGTTCCGTCAATGTTTAAAGGGGAGCCGCGTCCGGCGACATCTGTGAGCGCGGCTGCCTACCATAACGCTTCAGCCACACCGATAGTCGAGCAATGAGCGGGCCCCCGATCAACGGGAGCACGCTCATGGTGGAGATGACGACCCACGCATCAGCTCCGGGCGGCGATACGTGCAACATCCGCGCAAAATAGGGTGAATATACCGAAACAAGGATGATGCCGGCACAAAGTGCAAGCGCGGCCCACAACCAGGGGTTTCGACTGACGTCATTGTCGACGGCGCTCGAACGTCGGTCGCGCATGTTGAAGACGTGCCAGAGCTGACTGAAGGCCAGCGTTAAGAACGCGACCGTCACGGTCTCAGTCTCACTCAAGAGCAGTCCGTAGCGCGCGGCCGCTAGGGCGCCGAATGTCGCCATGGTCAAAAATGCGCCGTGCAAGGATATCTCGATCCATTGAGCACGTCCGAGAAGCGGTTCCTTTGGGCTCCGAGGCGGTCGCTTTAGGACGTCTCTATCGCCTTCGCCCATGGCGAGAGCGAAGGCCGGGAAGACGTCTGTGACCAGGTTCAGAAACAGTATCTGGATCGGAAGAAGCGGAAGCGGAAGTCCGGAAATCATGGCAATGCCAACGGTCAGAACCTCGGCGAGATTGCATGACAAGAGATAGATCGCGAAGCGGCGGATATTATCGAAGATGACGCGCCCGTTACGGATTGCCTCCACGATGGTAGGAAATGCGTCGTCCAAGAGGATCATGGCAGCCGCTTCCCGAGCCACATCCGTGCCTCTCAAGCCCATGGCGACGCCGATATCCGCCTGGCGGAGGGCCGGTGCGTCGTTGACGCCATCGCCCGTCATTGCAACGATCTGACCGGAAGCCTGAAACAAACGCACAAGCTCCAGTTTCTCCGTCGGGCTTACCCGCGCGAAGATGTCAGACTTCAGCAGCTCAGTGTCGATAGAGCCATTGTGTCTGGTGAGTTGCGTGCCTGCGGTTATACGCGGCGTCTCGCCACCTAGGCCGACTTGTCCAGCAATGCTGCGTGCTGTCGCCGCATGGTCGCCAGTGACCATGATCACTCTAATGCCGGCATCGCGGCACGCGCCGATTGCCGCAGGCACGTCTGGTCTCGGTGGATCATCGAGGCCCACCAGGCCGAGAAATGTGGATGCATCGAAGGAGAAGTCGGCGCCGCATCTTGCAGTCTTCTTGGCAAGGCCGAGGACGCGGAGACCCTGCGCGCCGAGCGCCGCAGCGCGCGCCAGCCACTCTCTGCGCATTGGTTCGTCCAAGATCACGGACGAGAGCACCGCTTCTGGCGCGCCTTTCACGGCAACGATGTAGTCCCCTTCATGACGATGGATCGTAGCCATCATCTTGCGTTCGATGTTGAATGCGAGCTCGGACACTTCGGCATTGTCATGGAGCAGGCGGTGTCGGTCCAGCCCGGCCATCCGACCGGCGCGTAGGAGAGCCAATTCCATCGGGTCGCCGCTGTCTCCGCCTACGACGTCCGATAGCGTCGCGTTGTTGCAAAGCACTGCAACCTCAAGAGCTTCTTGTATCTCCGCTGCGGCACCGGGAGGGATGACGTTGCTGCCCTCGCTTGACCCAAAGCTATTTGTGGCGAGGCGAACCTCTCCGGACGGGAGCCAGATACGTTGCACAGTCATGCGGTTTTCGGTCAGCGTTCCTGTCTTGTCGGTCAGAATCACGGTGGTGGCACCGAGTGTTTCAACGGCTGCAAGTCGTTCGACGAGGGCATTTTTTTGTGCCATCCGCCACATGCCGCGGGCCAACGCGAGCGTCGCGACGATCGGTAGCCCTTCGGGAATAGCGGCGACCGCCAGCGCGATGGCAGCTTCGATCATAAGGAACGGGTCTTTGCCTTGAAGCAGGCCGAGCCCGGCAGTGAGAGTCGCCAGAACCAAGGTCAGCCAGATCAGCTGCCCCGATAGACGCGCAAGCTTCTTCTCGAGCGGCGACGTCTCCGTTTTGGCATCAGCAACCAGTTTCGAGATCCGACCCAGTTCTGTATTCGTGCCGGTGGCGACGACTACGCCGACGCCAGTTCCGTGTACGATGTTTGTGCCCTGAAAAGCGATAGAGGTGCGATCCGCGAGGCGCGCGTCCGCGCGAACGGGTGTTGTTGTTTTGCCGATCTGCACCGATTCTCCAGTCAATGTGGATTCGTCGGCTTCCAGGTTCGCTGTTTCGATCAACCGCAAGTCTGCAGGAATCACATCGCCGGCGTCGAGTAACACGATGTCCCCTGGAACGAGCTCCTTTGCTTGAATCACGCAAACTTCACCGTCTCGGAGCACTCTGGATGAGCGACTTGCCAAGGCTCTTATGGCCTCAATGGAGCGGATGGCCTTGAACTCAGTCGCGAAGCCGATCACCGCATTGATTACCAGAACGACAATAATTGAGACGCCTTCCTCCCACTCTCGGAGGGCAAGCGCCACGACAACAGCGATCGCCAGTAGGATGACTGCGGGGCTCTGAAACTGATGCAGTAGTATCGAAAGTATTTCGGCTCTCGGTCTTGACTGCATTTCATTGGCCCCGCAAACGGAGAGTCGTTGCTTGGCCTCTGAACTAGACAAGCCTGCTTTCGGCTCGACTTCCAAGGCGAACAGGACATCGGCCGTGTCTTCGCTCTGGGGAGCTTTGAGGTGGAAGCGATCCATTGTTTATCAACTCCACACGCTGTCGACCAAATACTCCTCCATGTTAGGCGACGATCGTCGCCCCTGTTTTGAGGCAGCGCAATAAGGCTCCGCTGGTGATTTTGTTCGCCGAACGGGAGCTAGGAAGATCAATCCCGCATTCCCATCCGGTTGTAACAAGAGTCGCACGAAGTTTGTCGGCGCAGTTGACCCAGATCAAAAGTGCCTATGTGGAGCGGCGCTAAGTATTCATCGTCAACGAAGGCGGCGGGAGAGACTGACGTGCCCGCGCCGGTCGGCAACGTGAGCGTGAGCTTGAACAGCTCCAGTGGAGATACCGATGGCATTCAAAGATCTGATCCTTGGGTTGACCAGCTATCCCGAGCCGACCCCTTCTCCTGCGATACAGTCCGCGGTGTCATTTGCGTCGGTGTTGGGATGTCATCTCGCTGCCGTCGCTTGTGAGATTCACCACGAGGTGCCGGGGAGCTTTCTCTCGAACGCTCTCATCGACATTCCAGCGATGGCTGCGCGTGAGGCCGAAAAAAGCAGACAGAATGTGGCGGCGTTATTGACCGCGTTTGAAAAAGTCGCGGGCAAAGCCGGTCTGTCCCATGAGAGAATTTTTGAGAAATGCTTCGTGCATGAAGTATCGGATGTGTTCGTCGAGTACGGACGGATGCGCGACCTGATGATTATCCCGGCCGCACCCTCTTACGATCATTGGCACGCCGAGTCTGTAATCTTTGGAACAGGAAAGCCAACTCTGATTCTTCCGGAAAGGGCGCTCGCCGAGACGTTCAAGCTCAATACCGTGATGGTCGCTTGGGATTTCAGCCGTACGGCGGCGCGCGCGATCGCCGATGCAATCGGCATTCTCGAAAAGGCCAAGGACGTTCGGGTCGTGACCGTTCAAAATGAAAAGGAGATCGATACGAAGCGTTCGAGCGAAGAGGTGGCCAAGAACCTGTCACGGCACGGAATTACCGTGACCTTGGAAGACGTCGACGCTGCGGGACGGTCGATTGGAGAAGTGCTTAAGGCATCCGCAGCATCATGCGATGCGGATTTGCTGGTAATGGGCGCATATGGTCATTCTAGATTCCGGGAGTTCATTCTCGGGGGCGCAACGCAAAGCCTGTTGTCCGATCCACCGCTCCCGATAATGTTCTCTCACTGATGAGAATAGCTAGCGCTCGGCTTCGACGGCGGAGTTTTTCGAAAAAAACCGGTGCAAAGCGGACGTAGGTAAGCCCGCCGTTATCGCAGTGACGTCACAAAGTGCTGGGCAGACACCTGCTGGATATTCGGTCAAAGGGCCGCTCTTTCAAGTTGAAATCGCAAGCGCGGCACTACGAAATCTACAAGGCGCGTAGCTTTAATGGCAATCGGTTTTGCCTGTCACAGAGAACATGAACAGGCCGCGGCGGTGGCTCGAATTCTTCAAGCACAAGCTTCAGCCGACCGGCGCGCACATATTCGCCCACCCGATAGGACACAGCACATGTAAGGCCTGCGTCGATCGCTGCATCGATGGTGTTGGCGCTTAGGCGAGATTGGAATGACGCGGTCACTTCCTCGCCATTTGAAGCGGTCTCTAGTCGCGAATGTGCTCGTTCGCTGCAGGGAGTAACTCATAGATCACGTCACTCAGGTTGGTCGCTTGTCCTTTGAGCAAGCCAACTGTTTCGAGGCGTGCGTATCGTGTGCGATCGATCGCGCCGGCCGTGTACTTCCTGCCGCCACTTTTTGCGATTTCGCGCAAAAGCTTAAGGTCGTCTTCTGATAGGGCAATCAAGTTAGCACTCCGAATCAAACGATGTCGGCCCCCATATTAGACCTACGGACCCTCAGCTCACATCGACGTTAGGGAACCCAATCCGCAGTCGTAAGCGGGATTGCTGCATTCCGTGCGCGCGGGGAAGTGGAGCGGCGCACGGATGCGCTGTGTGGGCAGCGACGGGGAGCGGCACGCCTTGTTCTTCTATCGCATTCAGGACGCCGGTGAAGGTGATGGCAGTGGCGGAGAGCCGGAAACGAGGGTGTCCCTGTTGTGCCCCAGCTTTTCTGGGGTACCCTCCGAGGGAATAACGTCGCTAAATAGTTGCATACGCTTGAATAATGGTGGGCGCACAAGGGATCGATCTTGGACCTCTCCCGCGTGAAGGTACTAGCTCCGAGGAACATTGAGAGAATACAAGGCCATGGCCGGCGCCCAGTAGGCGGCAAAGGCCGCTGCAGGGCACCAGAATGCGCAGGTTGCGCGCCACCAAAAAAGCGAAAGCCCCGCCGGGGAAACGGGGCTCTCTACTGTCTTGGGGATGTGGGCGCTTGGGGGACCACCCACGCTAGGTAGACGTCCGGTCGCGGGAAAGGTTCAACCCTGCGACGAAATGGCCTTATGGCTGGGCGACGGGTGCCCATCCAGGCTCGGAACTCTCGATGATGCCAAAGTGTCTCCAAGAAGTCTGTTGACGCTTTTGGGCGGGTGGCCTGTTTGGAGTCGATGTTAGCGCCGAGGGGGCTGGGCATCGGGGGGGCTTGCTTCCTCGTCATCTTCCTGGTCGCGTCGTACCGATGGTTCTAGCTCGGGCTGCCCTGGGCTGCCACTATCGGCAAAACAGGGGGGCGGGGATGGATTGGTCAGTCATCATATTGCTGGCGCTTGTGGGCGTCTTCTTTCTGTGGCGGTCCTCAAAGAACGAAGAGAAGGCCAAGGTTGCCTCAGCTCGCCTGGAGAGCGACACGAAGCTCTATGAGCACATCAAGACGGGTATGCGGGAGTACAATTTCCGCGAACACGAGGGGCAGTTCTGGAAGGCGAGGGATGGCGAGCTGCTGTTTGACACAGCGCACGTGTCAGCCTTCCACGTCGATCATTTCGCGGAAACCCGGGTCGGGTTCTACTTCAAAGACTTGCAGGAATACGGGCTCTACGGCGGCTTCGCTGGTAACGGCGACGAATTCCATGACAGCTACTATCGGACCGACCGCACATTCCGAAAGGAAGAGGTGCTGGTGACGCTGGACGGTTGAGCGCCCGATCTGCTTGACGGGTTCAGCGCATCGGCGCACGATTCCTCCCATGCAGAAAATTCAGGCATTGACGTTCGGCGGTGGGCGCAAAGGTGCGGGTCGGCCGAAGGGCAGTGGTCGATATGGCGAGCCTACAGTCACCGTGCGGATATCCCGGACGCAAATGCCGGGGTCGGTGCCCGCAAATGGGGTCTTGGAATGAACCGCCGCTGCTACTCATTTTCATTTTTGGCCATTAGCAGAATTCACGCCCGACGCGGAAAGTTCTCGACCTTTGGATGTCCGCCGCGACTCATTATTGTGGCTGATGCGGTCAGCGAAAATTCTCTTCACAGCCGTTGATGTCCGGATGTGCTCGAAAAGTCCGTCGAAGTACGCTGTTGTACGCGAGGGCCCTCGGTTGCTCGCATTGACGTTGCTCGTCGCGCGGTCAACTCTCGCCGTCGAACGCTTTGCGATTGGGAGGCTTGGTGAGATACAGACGTCGAGAGAAGAACGGAGGAGAGCAGTCACAGGCTACTCCACTTCCAAAATCTGCTGAACCGCAGACGATTGCATTCTCTCAGCGGTTCACCTGTACGATTGACGAAGCATGCGAGGCGACCGGTTTGGGACGCACTAAGCTTTACGAACTGATAGGAGCGGGACATCTCGCGACCACAACGGTCGGACGTCGGCGACTCGTGGCAGTACAATCACTTCTGTCGCTTCTTAAAGCGAACATGTCGACGTGATGGGGGCTACTTAAGTGGCGCGGCTACATTTTGGTATGTGTTGTCCTTCACACTCTCATTCTGAGGACGCGACCGCTCTCCCTCAACCGGTCAAGCTTGTCGGCTCACCACCGCATCATCCGAACACGCTCCTGCCAGAATTCGACGGCGTGGGTATAGGCGCTACGGATTTCGTTCGCGCGGCAGAGCCACATTTGTAGAGGCAGATTCTCGCCTATTTGAAATCGGCGTCGCGGGTGCTGGGCCAGGGTGGGTATTAGTTGATTGAGATATCGGGCAATGTTCTCAGGCCCGTCGTGTCCGAAGCTGCGAAGTATGCTATCCTGCCGCAACCAGTTGGTGGGGCTGAGCCTGTCCAACGCTTCGAGTATGCCACCGAGCGCTACTGGACGCGGCCGTGATCGCAGTGGCGCGCTACGTCTCCTCTTCGAAGTGCTGGCCCACCTCGTTGCTGAAGCCGTCCCAAGTGACCTGATCGGTCTCCTTTAACTGTTCGCTGCTATCCATATCGAAGCGGTTTTTGGCGATGCACGCTCCCAGGTGATAGGTCTCGTCGAAAAGCAATGCGCCCCTCCCCATATCGGGAATGGTGCCGTAGTCTGCCGGTGGTGCTCGTCGACAATATCCGCCCGCCGGCGGCCGGGCATTCGTTGTCCCGGCAAAACTCCGTCAACATTCGCGAATTGTTGGTATCGACGTTGGTAGCGTCTCGGATAGACCTGAAAAATAATGTGTTTTGTCAATGGCATAGCTTCGCAGTACGGAGCCGCCCCTGGGCACCACTGTTATCCTGCCCGCAACATGATGCGAAGCAACGACTGCTAACTTTCGCTTAATGGCGTAAGCTGCGCATGGACGTGGTAATTGCCGGCTATTCCGACTCGTCGATCGACTGAATATTTCGAGCATAGCCGGATCCTGATCTTTGTGCCGGGCTGCGCGCGCACGGAGGATCTCATTCTACCAATCAAAATGCAGGGGCGGGCGGATTGGTGATCGTGCTGGAATGTCTTACGGATGTCCCATGTCGCATCATCCGCTCTTTCGCATTGTCAGCCGATTCAAGCGTGAACCCTCGCGAACTGGCTCACTGATCATTACTTTCTATGGCGACGCGATTTTGCCGCGTGGCGGATCGGTGTGGCTCGGCACATTGCTGGCATTTCTGGAAATGCTGGAGATCGACGGCGGCGTGGTGCGCACCGCGATGTCCCGTCTCGCCGCCGACGGCTGGCTCGATCGCGAGAAGGTCGGCCGCAAGAGTTTCTACAAGCTGGCTCCAGACGGGCAGGAGCGCTTCGCGTCAGCCGTAGCGCATGTCTACAACCCGCAGCCCTCCGAGTGGCAGGGGCTTCTTGAATTGCTCCTGATCTCCAATGGCGGGGATCGCGAGGTGTCGCGTGCCGCACTGACCGAGGCGGGGTTCGGCAATCCGATGCCGGGCGTCTGGGTCGCGCCATCCGGCACCGCTGTGCCATCGGTGGTGGCCGGTGCGATCCGACTGGAGGTGTCGGCCGATAACGAGATGGGGCGACGGCTGATCGGGGAGTCGTGGCTGCTGCCGCGGATCGCCGATTCGTATCGGGATTTTCTGAAGACTTTCGCGCCGCTCGAGGCGTGGATCGCGGGCGCGGACGCACTGCCGCCGGCAGATGCGATGCTGGCGCGTATCCTGCTGATTCATCAGTACCGTCGCGTCCTGCTGCGTGACCCGTTGCTGCCCCCGGTGCTGCTACCGGCCGACTGGCCCGCTATGGAGGCGCGCGCGCTGTGCGGCCGGATCTACCGAGCCTTGCTCTCAGCCTCCGAGCAGTGGCTCGACCAACACGGCGCAAGCGCGGGCGGACCATTGCCAGCGCCTGGCATGGAACTCGCCCGCAGGTTCTCGGACCAATAGCCGTTATGTTACAAAAATATCTTGATATTCGATTCTTTCGTTATATGTTGTGGGAAACATACGGGAGGACGAGGCATGTATACGCAGGCCCTGAATGCGCCGCAGGCCGACGACCGGCATCTGGAAGACGCTGACAAATCCGCTCGTTTCGAGGCCCGCGTCGCCAATGAGGAGCGCATCGAGCCCAATGACTGGATGCCCGCCGCCTATCGCAAGACATTGACGCGGCAGATTTCCCAGCATGCGCATTCCGAAATCGTCGGCATGCTGCCGGAAGGCAACTGGATCACGCGGGCGCCGACCCTGCGTCGCAAGGCTGCACTGCTGGCTAAGGTGCAGGACGAGTGTGGGCACGGCCTCTATCTCTATGCGGCCGCGGAAACGCTAGGCACCTCGCGCGAAGAACTCGTCGACCAGATGCTCAGCGGCAAGGCGAAGTATTCGTCCATCTTCAACTATCCGACGCTGACCTGGGCCGATATCGGCGCGATCGGATGGCTGGTGGATGGCGCCGCCATCATGAACCAGATTCCGCTGTGTCGTTGTTCCTACGGCCCCTATGCGCGCGCGATGATCCGCGTCTGCAAGGAAGAGTCGTTTCATCAGCGCCAGGGTTACGAGATCATGGTCACGCTGTCGCACGGCACATCTGAACAGAAGGCGATGGCGCAGAGTGCGCTGGATCGCTGGTGGTGGCAGTGCCTGATGATGTTTGGCCCGCCGGATGGCGAGAGCCAGCACAGCGATCAGTCGACTCGCTGGAAGATCAAGCGTTTTTCCAATGACGAGCTGCGTCAGAAATTCGTCGACGCCACCGTTCCCCAGGCCGACTATCTCGGCCTCAAGATCCCGGATGCAGATCTGAAGTGGAACGCAATGACCGGCCACTGGGACTACGGCGCCATCGACTGGCAGGAATTCCAGGACGTGCTGGCCGGCAATGGCCCCTGCAATCGCGATCGTCTCGCCGCGCGCCGCAAGGCACATGACGATGGCGCATGGGTCCGCGAAGCCGCCACGGCCTATGCGGAGAAGCAGCGAGCACGCCGCGCTGCTGCCGCGGCTTGAACGGACAGGAGCTGATCATGAGCACGCCGAACATCCAGCTTTGGGAAGTCTTCATTCGCAGCCGCAACGGGCTGGCACACAAGCATGTTGGATCGCTGCACGCCGCGGATGCTGCGCTGGCCATGCAGGCGGCGCGCGATATCTACACGCGCCGCGGCGAGGGGCTGTCGATCTGGATCGTGCCGTCGGACACCATCGTCGCCTCGGATCCCGCCGAAAAGGACATGATGTTCGAGCCGGCACTGTCCAAGATCTATCGGCATCCGACATTCTACGATGTGCCGGACGAAGTTGGCCACATGTGAGCCAGCGCACGCGCTGCTTCTTTCGCGCGCGCGTCATACTCTTACAGCAACAGAATTCTTGCCAGCAGGATCACAGGCCATGGCTGCAGCTTCGATCTCGGTAACTGAGAGCCCCCTGGTGCTCTATGCGTTGCGTCGTGCCGACGACGCGCTGATCTTGGGACACCGGCTTTCGGAATGGTGCGGCCATGCGCCGATGATGGAAGAGGATATGGCGCTCGCCAATATGGGTCTTGACCTGATCGGCCAGGCGCGTGAGCTGTATAGCTACGCGGCCAAGGTCGAAGACAACGGCAATGACGAGGACGGTTACGCCTATCTGCGCGACGTCCGTCAGTATCGCAATCTCCTGCTGGTCGAGCAGCCGAACGGCGATTTCGCGCGCACCATCGTCCGGCAGTTCTTCTACTCGGCCTTCGCCGATGCCTATTGGCGCGCGATGATGGATTCCAGGGATGCCACGCTGGCGGCGATCGCCGCGAAATCCGAGAAAGAGAGTGCCTATCATGTCCGGCATTCGTCCGAATGGGTGATCCGCCTTGGCGACGGCACGGCCGAGAGCCATGCTCGTGTGCAAGCCGCAGTAGACGACCTCTGGTCCTTCACCGGCGAACTGTTTCACACCGATAAAAGCGATGCCGGATTGATCGCCGATCGGCTTGTCGTCGATCCTGAAAGCCTCCGTACCGGCTGGGCCGACACCGTGACCGGCGTCTTGCAGACGGCGACGCTGGCGTGCCCCAAGAAAGACTGGATGCAGAAGGGCGGGCGGTCGGGACATCACAGCGAACATCTCGGTCATCTTCTCAGCGAGCTGCAGTCGCTGCAGCGCTCATTCCCGGGCGCAACGTGGTAGCCGCGGACACCAGCGACAGTGCGTTGCGCGCGCGCGCATGGGCTGCGGCGGCCGAAGTGGTCGATCCGGAAATTCCGGTCCTGACCATCGCGGATCTTGGCGTGCTGCGCGACGTATCCATTGTGGACGGACAGGTCGAGGTTGCGATCACGCCGACTTATTCAGGATGCCCGGCGATGAACATGATCGCGCTGGAAATCGAACTCGCTCTGGCGCGTGAGGGCATCTGCAATTCGAAGATCAGAACGGTGCTGTCGCCAGCCTGGACGACGGACTGGATGAGCGATGACGGCCGCCGCAAGCTGAAAGACTACGGCGTAGCGCCGCCGCAATCCGGCGGTGGCCGCCGCGCATTGTTCGGCGAACAACAGGTGGCTTGCCCGCAATGCGGGTCGCTTGCGACCGAAGTGCTGTCCGAATTCGGCTCGACGTCCTGCAAGGCGTTGTGGCGCTGCACAGCATGCCGGGAACCGTTCGATTATTTCAAGTGTCACTAGGACGAGTGCCGATGTCCCACGCCCCTAAATTCCATCGTCTCGCGGTCGATGATCTGCGCTGGGAAACCTCCGATGCGGTATCGATGACATTCGCCATTCCCGGAGATCTCGAACAGGATTACGCGTTTGCGCCGGGCCAGTATCTGACGCTGCGAACCATGATGGATGGCGAGGAGGTGCGCCGGTCCTATTCGATCTGCTCAAGTCCCGATGACCGCGAACTGCGCATCGCCGTGAAGAAGGTCGATGGCGGCGCCTTTTCGAGCTGGGCGCTCGAGCAGCTCAAATCGGGCGACGAACTCGACGTCATGACCCCGACCGGCCGCTTCGGCATCGCGCATGCGCCGGAGCAGGCGCGCATTCATGTGGGCTTTGCGGCGGGCTCCGGTATCACGCCGATCATGTCGATCATCCGGGGCATTCTCGCGCGTGAGCCCCAGAGCCGCTTCTTTCTTTTCTACAGCAACAGGATGGCATCCGGCATTCTGTTCCGTCAGGCTCTGGAAGAACTGAAAGACCGGTTCATGGGCCGCTTCTCTGTGTTTCACGTCCTTTCGCAGGAAGAGCAGGACCTGCCGATCCTTTACGGTCGGCTCGATCGCGACAAAGTCTCCATTCTGCTGCGCGCGATGGTGCCGGCTCAGGCGGTCGATCACGTGTTCATCTGCGGACCGGTGGCCATGAGCGAGGAAATCGCGGCGACCTGCACCGAACTCGGCATCGCCGCAGAACATGTTCACGTCGAGCGTTTTGTCTCAGGTCTTGGCGGCAAGCCGCGGCCCAAGCATGTCGTGGCTCCTGAGGCACCGCCCAAGGCGGTCGCGGCGCTCATCGTGGACGGCAAGCGCAAGGACGTGCCGATCGTCGAGGGGGAATCCATTCTCGATGCAGCGCTTCGCGCCGGCATGGATCTGCCTTATGCCTGCAAGGGCGGGATGTGCAGCACCTGCCGCGCCAAGGTTGTCGAAGGCGATACGCAGATGGATGTCAATTATTCATTGGAGCCGTGGGAGCTGGCGGCGGGCTTCGTGCTAACCTGTCAGGCGCATCCGGTGTCTAAGCGCATCACCGTCGATTATGATCAGGTCTGATCATTTGCTGTCGCGCATGATCGCATAGGCTGTCTGCGCCAGCGCGACCGGTTTTGCGTCGCTTGCGGTTTCGATCGTCACGCTGCCGAACGCCATGGTGCGGCCCAGCCGGACCACGCGCGCTTGCGCCAGCAGATCGGAACGCATGGCCGGTTTGAGGAAGTGGATGGTCTGATCCACGGTGGTCATCGGCAGATATTCGCCCGCTGCCGAAGATATCGCGAACACCATGGCCGTGTCGGCCAGAGACATCAGCGCCTGTCCGCAAACGACGCCGTTGTCGCGACAGAGCCTGTCCGAAAACTTCATACGCAAGACAGCGCCGTCACCGCCGATGCTTTCGATTGAGAGGTCGAGGTCCTGCACCCATGGGGCAAAAACGGTCTGCAGCAGATGAGTGGCAGTGGAGGCGTCGAAGGTCGTCATCACGGAGCATCCTGCATTCGGTGTGAAGAAATCATCCAAGCGTTACGGGCAATGACGTGAAGCCGCGGAATCGTGCGCGCCGGGCGCGTTTTGCGGGTCCCGCGGCTGCGAAATTCGGGAAGCGGGCCATGAAGCGTCCGATGGCGATGCGGCCTTCCATGCGGGCAAGATTGAGGCCCGCGCAGACATGGGCGCCCGAAGCGAAAGCCAGATGACGGTTCGGCGAGCGGCTGATGTCGAGTTGATCGGGCGCAGCAAATTGCGCGGGGTCGCGGTTCGCGGCGCCGATGCACAGCGTGATCAGCGTGCCCTTTGGAAGTGCGATTCCTCCGATCTCGGTGTCGACCGCGACGCCGCGATTACCGAGCTGATTGGAGCTTTCGAACCGCAGGAATTCCTCGATCGCCGTGCGGATCAGCGCCGGCTCGTCGATCAGGCGCTGCTTCTGTTCCGGAAAGCGCAACAGCAGTTCGAGGCCATTGCCGATCAGATTGGTGGTGGTCTCATGGCCGGCATTCAGGATGAAAATGCAGTTCTGCAGCAATTCACTTTCACTGAGCCGTTCGCCGCCAGCGGTTTCGCCGGCGATGAGACGTGTCAGAACGTCGTGTTCGGCATCGCCCGGCCGCGCTCGCCGGTTCGCGACCAGGCGGCGCAGATAGTCGAGAAACTCGGCGACGGCGGTTTCGCCGCGTGACTGCATCTGGGGCGACAGAGATGGTTCAAGGGCGCCGAGAATGGCAAGCGACCAGCAGCGCAGCGGGCCGCGTTCGTCATGGGGGACGCCAAGCAGGTTGCCGATCACCTCGATGGGGATCGCCGAAGCAAAATCCTCGATCAGGTCGACCTGGCCGCGTGCCTGCATGTCGTCGAGCAGGCGGTCGACCAGAGCGATCAGCCGCGGTTCGGTTTCAGCGATCGCGCGGGGGCTGAGGGCGCCGGCAATGAGATGGCGGACGCGCGTATGCAGCGGCGGATCGTTGAACACCAGACTGGTGGTGTGGTGCTCGAACAGCAGCGAGCCCACGCCGTATTTAGGTGCGAACTCCACCTTCTTGTCGGAACTGAAGCGGGTCGTGTCCTTGTAGATGGCCTCGAGATCGCTGTGCCGTGTCAGGAACAGCGAACCATCCGGCATCCTGTGCAACGGGTCGTGCGCCTGCAGCGCGCGATAGGTTGGATAGGGGTTATCATAGAAGGCGTCGGGCAACGCCTGCAACGAAAAGTCGCGGATGAGCTCCGCATTACCGATCGCCGTCGTGCTGGCCATGAGGTGCATCTCCACCGATCATCGACGCCATGACAGGCTCAGGCCAGAATCTCGCTGATCTGAACCGTAGCCTGAGTATCGGTGAAATTCGGGATGTCGGCGAAGATCTCACGGCCATGCGCCTTGCCAGCAGCCTTGAAATTGTCGAGCGAGCCGAAGGTCAGCAGCGCCATCATCTGGAAGTCCGGCGCGCTGCCGTCGGGCTTGCTGACGCCCTTGACGACCTGGGCGTTGCTGAGCCCGTGCGGTGTCCAGCGCTCCTTTACCAAGGGCATATGCTTGCTCAGATAATAATCGAGGTCGAATTTCGTCTCGGCGCCGGCGGGATACATCACTGTGACGAGGATCATGGTGGTTTCCTGAATGAGTTTAGGGTGTGGTGGCCGGCAGCGAATGGGTGCTGCCCGATACAAGGATCAGGACCGTACGGCGTTCATGGTGAGCAATTCATAGGTCGCTGCGGTTTCGCCACTCGCTGTGGTGATCTCGACGTCCCAGCGGACCTCGCCATACTGCTTGTTGCGCGGCGATTTCTCCTTCGCGGTCAACCGGACCTTGATGGCTTCGCCGGGCTGCACCGGCTTGACGAAGCGCAGCGAGTCCAGGCCGTAATTGGCGAGCACTGGGCCAGGATCGGGATCGACGAACAGTCCTGCGGCGAAGGATAGCAGCAGATAGCCATGGGCCACGCGGCCGGGAAAGAACGGGTGTCCCTTGGTCGCTTCCTCGTCCATATGGGCGTAGAAGGTGTCGCCGGTAAAATGAGCGAAGTGTTCGATATCCTCGAGTGTGATCGTGCGTTCCTTCGACATGAAGGTCTGCCCGATATCGAGATCCTCGAAGTGATAGCGGAACGGATGTCGTTCCTTCTCGACGATCGCTGCGCCCTTGGACCAGCTTCCGGTGATCCCGGTGAGCATGGCAGGCGATCCCTGCAGGGCGCTGCGCTGCATGTAGTGCTGCAAGCTGCGGATGCCGCCGAGTTCCTCGCCGCCGCCGGCGCGGCCGGGGCCGCCATGGACCATCTGCGGCATGGGTGAGCCGTGGCCTGTCTGTTCCTTGGCACAATCGCGATCGATCATTACCAGGCGCCCGTGGAAGCTGCCGATGCCGAATACGAGATCGGATGCGATCTTCGTATCATGCGTATAGACTGACGCGACCAGGCTGCCGCCACCGCGGTTGGCGAGCGTGACCGCGTCATCCAGCGCGTCGTAGCCCATCACGGTACAGACCGGGCCAAATGCTTCGATCTCATGCACGCTGACGGCACTGGCGGGATTCGCGCAATGCAACAGCAAAGGCGGCACGAAAGCGCCGCGTGCGGCGTCCGCACCCTCGACGGAAAAACGGTCGGGATCGCCGCTCACCAGTTCGGCCTCGCTGCGCAACTTTGCCAGATGGGCGAGCACGTCGCGCCGTTGGTCCAGTCCCACCAGCGGGCCCATGCGCACGCTTTCCAGTTCGGGATTGCCGATAGTGATCTTGGCGAGACGTTCGCGCAGCGCCGCGATGACGGCATCGACATGGGCGGATGGTGCAATGGCGCGGCGGATCGCTGTGCATTTCTGTCCCGCCTTCACCGTCATCTCCTTCGCCACCTCCTTGATGAACAGGTCGAATTCCGGCGTGCCCGGCGCGGCATCGGGCGCCAGGATGGCGGCGTTGAGCGAATCCCGCTCGGCGACGAAACGGACGGCCTCTCGGGCAATGACCGGATGTCGCTGTAGCTTCTGCGAGGTCTCGGCCGAGCCGGTAAAGGACACCACATCCTGACAGGTGAGGTGATCGAAAAGGTCGCCGGTCGAGCCGACGACAAGCTGGAAGGCGCCGTCGGGCAGAATACCGGACTCGGCAATCATGCGCGCGAGCGCATGCGCCACATAGGACGTGACGGTTGCGGGCTTGGTCACGACCGGAACGCCGGCCAGCAATGCGGGCGCGAGTTTTTCCAGCATTCCCCAGCAGGGGAAATTGAATGCATTGATATGCACCGCCACGCCATGCAGCGGCGTCACGATATGCTGGCCGGCGAAGCTGCCGGCTTTCGACAGCGATTCCACGCCGCCATCGAGCAGGAATTTCGCATTGGGCAGTTCACGGCGACCCTTGCCGGCATAGACGAACAGGGTGCCGATGCCGCCGTCGACGTCGATCGTGTTATCGATGCGGGTCGCGCCGGTCTGGAACGACAGCTTGTAAAGCTGCTCCTTGCGCTCGGTCAAATACTGACCGAGTTTCTTCAGCATGTCCGCGCGCTGGTGAAAGGTCAGCCGCCGCAGATGGGCGCCACCGGTGCCGCGGGCATAGTCCAGCGTCTTGCGCATATCGATCCCGCCACTGGTCGCTTGCGCGACCACGTCGCCGGACACCGCGCTGGCGATCTCGATCAGGTCGCGCCCGGGGGCGGCCCATTGTCCGCAAACGAAGCTTTCGAGTTTCATGAGATCGCCTTCCTTGTGAGTGGCCCGAGTTGGTAGGCAGCGCTACTTCCGCCGCGCGGTGGCACGTTTGGGGACCGGAGCGGGCTGCGCTAGCAGGTCGCGCGTGCCGTCGACGATCAGCCGCGTGACCAGGTCGGCATAATCCGCGCGGGTGAACGGCCCCTGGCTTCTGAACCAGAGGTAGTGCCAGTTGACCATTCCGAACAGCGACATGGTCACCGGCTTGAGCATCGTCGTACCCGCTAGCTGCGGCGCGATCGCGGATACCGCGCTGGAGAAGATGCGCACGAGTTCGCGCTCCATGTTTTTCAACGCGGACTGGCGCTCGTCGGACAGGAACCGCATGCTGCTGATCTGGACGCTGTGCTGCGCGTCAGCATCGCGATAGGCCTCCAGCAGCGCCGCCACGAGCTCGCGCAATCGCGCGTCCGGTGTCAGATCGGGCTGGTCGGCGGCCTCGACGACTTGCAGCAGGTCTTCGAGATGGACGCGGATGACGTCGAACAGAAGCTCATCCTTGTCCTTGTAGTAATGATAGAGATTTGCCTTCGACACCCCGCATGCGGCGGCAATCTTGTTCATGGATGCACGGTCATAGCCGTATTCGGAGAACAGTTCCGCCGAGCGATCGAGGATCGCGCGGCGCTTGTCGTCGTAGTTATTCGCGCGGGGACGGGCCATGCTGAATCGGATTCCTTGGGATCTAGCTCTGCGGCCGGCGGTCAAGGATGCGTCTGGCCTTGCCGGCCGAACGCTCGATGCCGTCGGGGTCGCGGATGATGACGCGCGATGTGATGCCGATGGTGTCCTTGATCGCCTGCTCCAACCGGTTGGCGGCGGCCTGACGGAGGTCGGAAGCAGAGAATTCGGGACGGGCCTCGACGTGGATCTCCATCTCGTCCATGCGACCGCTTCGCGTCAACACGATCTGGTAATGCATCGACAATCCAGGGATGGTCTGCAGCTTTTCCTCGATCTGGGTGGGAAACACATTGACGCCGCGCAGGATGATCATGTCGTCGGTTCGGCCGGTGACCTTCTCCATGCGTCGCATGGCGCGCGCCGTGCCGGGCAGCAGGCGGGTGAGGTCGCGCGTCCGGTAACGGATGATCGGCATTGCCTCCTTGGTTAGCGATGTGAACACCAGTTCGCCTTCCTCGCCGTCGGGCAGCACCTTCCCGGTATGCGGATCGATCACCTCCGGATAGAAATGATCCTCCCAGATATGCAACCCGTCCTTGGTCTCCACGCATTCGCTGGCGACGCCCGGACCCATCACCTCCGACAGGCCGTAGATGTCGACGGCATGAAGATCGAAGGCTTCCTCGATCTCCTCGCGCATCGCGTTGGTCCACGGCTCGGCACCAAAGATGCCGATTCGCAACGACGACTTGCGCGGATCCAGGCCCTGCTTCCGGAATTCATCGAGGATCGCCAACATGTAGGATGGCGTGACCATGATGATGTCCGGCTTGAAATCGGTGATGAGCTGCACCTGACGTTCGGTCATGCCGCCGGAGATCGGGATCACCGTGCAACCGAGACGCTCCGCGCCGTAATGCGCGCCGAGGCCGCCGGTGAACAGGCCGTAGCCATAGGCGTTGTGCAGCTTCATACCGGCGCGTCCGCCTGCGGCGCGGATCGAGCGAGCAACCACATCGCTCCAGGTGTCGATGTCACGCTTGGTGTATCCGACGACGGTGGGCTTGCCGGTAGTGCCCGACGAGGCATGGATGCGCGCGACCTGCTGCTCGGGCACGGCGAACATGCCGAACGGATAGTTGTCACGCAGGTCGGTCTTGGTGGTGAACGGAAATTTCGCGAGATCGTCGAGGCTCGTGAGATCGCCTGGATGAATACCGGCGGCGTCGAATTTGGCGCGGTAGTGCGGGACGTTGTCATAGGCATGGCGCAGCGACCATGCGAGTTGCTTCAGCTGCCAGGTCCGCAGGTCTGCGGTGGCGGCGACTTCATAGCGGTCCAGTTCGGTGGGCTCGGGTCTGAGCTGGTCCAGCTTGCGCAATGGCATTTGAAACATGGAATCCTCCCGGATCGGCTTTTTATTGAGCTAGGGTGGAATTCGGCCGCAACAACTCGCCCGAAATGGTACGCGAGTGGCCGCGGAATTCGGCAACGACGATATTCTTGCTGTCACGCACCGTGACATCGTAGATGCCGCCACGCCCGGCCTTTGAGCGTTCGATGGCGTGAGCGGTGAGTGTCTCGCCCGCAGCAACAGCGTGGATGAACGTCACGGCGCATTGTTGCGCGACAGCTCGCTGATTGTAGCTATTGCAAGCGAAAGCGAAGGCCGAGTCGGCGAGAGTGAAGATGAAGCCGCCGTGGCAGATGTCGTGACCATTGGTCATGTCCGGCCGGACCGTCATGGCGAGCAGGGCTTCGCCGGGCGCAATCCGCCGGATCGACATGCCCAGTGCCTTGCTGGCGCGATCATTATGCCACATCGTGTCGGCACAGGCTTGGGCCATGGTCTGCGCCGCGGTCTCGGCTGCTGCCTCACGCGACTCCATCACTGCCTCCCGACGAAACGCGGTGCACGCTTTTCCATGAACGCTGTCACGCCTTCCATATAGTCCGGCGTACGGCCTGCCTGTCCCTGCAGATCGCATTCGAGGTCGAGTTGCTGGTTGAGATTATTGGTCTCAGAGGCGTCGAGCGCCTGTTTCATCAGCGCAAGTCCAGCCGTGGGCTGGGTCGCAAAATGCGTGGCGAGACGATGCGCTTCAGTCATTAGGGCGGCGTCATCGACCGACTTCCAGATCATGCCCCAGGCTTCCGCCTGGTCCGCGGGAACGGGTTCGGCGAGCAGTGCAAGCGCGCGGGCCCGCGCGGTGCCCACCAGTCTCGGCAGGATCCATGTGCCGCCGGCATCGGGTACGAGGCCGAGCTTGGCAAAGGCCTGAATGAATTTCGCGGAGCGCGCGGCGATCACGATGTCGCACGCGAAGGCCACATTGGCGCCCGCGCCGGCCGCAACGCCGTTGACGGCACAGATTACCGGCATCGGCAAGCTGCGCAATTTGCGAACCAGCGGATTGTAGTAGGTCGCAATAGTTACGGAGAGATCCGGTGTTTCACCCGGCGTGAAAACGCCGTCGGAGAGATCCTGTCCGGCGCAGAAACCGCGGCCCGCGCCGGTCAAAAGCAGGGCACGGCAGGAAGTGTCGGCTTCCGCAGCCATGAGTGCCGTCATCAATTCGGCATGCATCGCAGCGCTGAAAGAATTCAACCGGTCTGGCCTGTTGAGCGTGAGAACGCGATAGCCTTCGCGGAAATCAGTCGTGACGAGGCTCGTATCCACCACTTCCTCCCTATTGTTATTTTTCCGGCTGTGCGCCGTTGTGAAGCAGATGTTACTATTGACCAACCGTTCGGTCAATTATAAAAGTCGATGCGGGATTTGGTGCCATCGGGCGCGGCTCGCCCGCTAGGATGCACACAAAGCGCCAGGCACGCTCAAAAATGAGCGGCCATCACAGGGGAGGAAACGAGATGACGTGCCACTCGCATTTCAAGAGCCTTGCTATTGCCGCAGCCGTTGCGCTGCCGCTGTCGGGACTGTCCATCTATAGCCCCGCGCTCGCGCAGCAGACCGTCAAGATCGGGTCTGTGCTGTCGGTTACAGGTCCCGCATCGTTTCTCGGCGAACCCGAAGACAAAACGCTGCGCATGTATGTCGACAAGATCAACGCTGCTGGTGGCGTGGCCGGCAAGAAGATCGAACTCGTGATCTATGATGACGGCGGCGACGCCAACAAGGCGCGCACATTCGCCACCCGTCTGATCGAGGACGACAAGGTGGTCGCGATGGTCGGAGGCTCCACCACGGGCACCACCATGGCGATGGTGCCGGTGTTCGAAGAGGCGCAGGTCCCGTTCATCTCGCTGGCGGGCGCCATCGAAGTGGTCGATCCCGTGCGCAAGTTCATCTTTAAGACGCCGCACACAGACAAAATGGCGTGCGAGAAGATCTTCGAGAATCTCAAGCAGCGCAATTTCACCAAAGTCGCGATGATTTCCGGCACCGACGGTTTTGGCGCGTCGATGCGGGCCCAATGCGTCAAGGTCGCCCCGACCTATGGCGTGCAGATCGTCGCCGAGGAAACCTATGGCCCGCGCGACAGCGACATGACGGCGCAGCTCACCAAGATCAAGGGCGTTGCCGGGGTGCAGGCCGTGGTCAATCCCGGTTTCGGACAAGGGCCCGCGATCGTGACGCGCAACTATGCGCAGCTGGGCATGTCGGCGACCCCGCTGTATCAGAGCCATGGCGTGGCATCGAAGAGCTTCATCGAACTCGCCGGTCCAGCTGCGGAAGGCGTACGGCTTCCGGCTGCGGCGCTTCTGGTCGGCGACAAGCTGCCGGACGGCGACCCGCAGAAGAAGGTCGTCGTCGACTACAAGCAGACATTCGAGGCGACCGCCAAGCAGCCAGTCTCGACCTTTGGCGGTCATGCATATGATGGGTTGTACATCATGGTTGAGGCGATGAAGCGCGCCAATTCCACCGACGCGAAGAAAGTGCGCGACGAAATCGAGAAGACCAAAGGCTTTGTCGGTACTGGTGGCATCGTGACCATGTCTCCGACTGACCATCTCGGCCTCGATCTATCCGCCTTCCGCATGCTGGAAGTGAAGGGCGGCGACTGGGCCCTGTTGCCACCCGGTACCTGACGTCACAAACGGCGATCTCCGCGACACATATCGTCGTGCGCGGAGATCAATCACTCTCGCTCCACACAGAACAGATTGTAGTGGCAATGAAAGGCCGTTGGCACGCATGCCCGAGTTTTTTCAATTCCTGGTCTCGGGCCTGACGATCGGCGCCGTCTACGCCCTGGTCGCACTTGGCTTTACCCTGGTCTACAACGCCTCCGACGTGGTGAATTTCGCCCAGGGTGAATTCGTCATGCTGGGCGGAATGGTCACGGTGTTCGTTCATGCGGCCGGTGTGCCGCTGCCGCTTGCGGCGCTGGTCGCGGTCATCGTGTCGGTCGTCCTTGGCCTGTCGCTGTACCGGCTCGCAATCGCGCCGGCCCGCGGTGCGTCGGCCGTGTCGCTGATCATCATCACCATCGGTGCGTCGATCCTGCTGCGCGGTGCGGCGCAGATCGTTTTCGACAAGCAGTTTCACAAGCTGCCGGCATTCTCCGGTGATACGCCGGTGCAGATGCTGGGCGCCGCGGTTCAGCCGCAGAGCTTCTGGGTGATTGGCGGCACCGCCGTGATGGTCCTGTTGCTCTACGTCTTTCTGGAACGCACCCTACTCGGCAAGGCTGTGCTCGCCACATCGGCCAACCGGTTCGCCGCACGGCTTGTCGGCATCAACACCACGACCATCATGGCGCTGGCTTTCGGCGGCTCGGCCGCCATCGGTGGTGTGGCCGGCATCCTGATCACGCCGATTACCCTGACGAGCTACGATGTCGGCACGTTGTTGGCGCTGAAGGGCTTTGCCGCGGCCATGCTCGGCGGCATGGGCAATCCGCTTGGTGCTGTTGCGGGCGGGCTGTTGCTCGGGCTGCTCGAAGCGTTCGGCGCCGGGTACATCAGTTCGACCTATAAGGATGCGTTCGCCTTCATCGTGATCCTCGCAGTGCTGTTTGCGGCGCCCCAGGGATTGTTTGGCCGCCGCACCATCGAGAGGGTCTGAGCTATGCTTGCAACCCTCCGTCACCGCTATGGAATTCTGCTCGTGCTGGCGATCGTCATCGCCGTCCTGCCGCTGGCATTTCCGTCGAGCTATTATTTCCGGGTCGCGTCATTGGTTTGGGTCTCTGCCTTCGCGGCGATCGGCCTGAATATCCTGATGGGCAAGGCCGGGCAGGTCAGTCTCGGCCATGCCGGTTTTTTCGGGATCGGCGCCTATGCGGTTGCGATCGGCCCGACACATCTCGGCATCCCGTCGCTGGCGGCGCTGCTGCTCGGTTGCCTGCTGTCGGCGCTGCTGGCCTTTCTTGTCGGCCGCCCGATCCTTCGCCTGAAGGGGCACTATCTCGCGATCGCAACGCTCGGCTTCGGTGTGCTGGTGGCACTGGTTATCACCACAGAAAGCCGCTGGACCGGTGGTCCGGACGGCATGTCGGTGATGAAACTCACGCTGTTCGGCTGGCGTGCCAGCGGCTCCGATACCTGGTACTGGATCACAGGCGGACTGCTGCTCGCAGGTACATGGATCGCGCTCAATCTCGATGAGACGCCGACCGGACGCGCGTTTCGGGCGCTGCATGACAGCGAGATCGCTGCAAGGGTGACCGGCATCAACGTCAATCGCTTCAAGCTGCAGGCCTTCGTCATCGCGGCGGTCTACGCCTCACTGGCAGGCTCCGCACTCGCGTTGATGAACGGATTTGTCAATCCGGATCAGGCCGGCTTCCTGCATTCCATCGAACTGGTGACCATGGTTGTCCTTGGCGGTCTCGGCTCGGTGCTGGGCAGTATCGTCGGGGCGGCCGTGTTGATCATGCTGCCGCAGGTGCTCACCGTGTTTCAGGAGTACGAGAACCTGATGTTGGGTTTCATCATCATCGTCTCGATGATCTTCATGCGCGAGGGCATCGTGCCCGTGCTGTCGAAATTCATGACGGGGCGGCGCGCATGACCATTCTCAAAGTCAGCGACATCGGCATCTCATTCGGAGGTCTCAAGGCCATCGACGGCGTCGGCTTCTCGGTGGAGGCTGGTCAGATATTCTCCATCATCGGGCCGAATGGTGCCGGCAAGACCACATTGTTCAATGTGATCTCCGGCATCTATGAGGCCAGTCAGGGCCGTATCGAACTGGCAGGCCAGGATGTCACCCGCCTCGAACCCGACGCACTGGCGGCGCGGGGCCTGTCCAGAACATTTCAGAACCTGCAGATATTCCAGCGCATGACCGCAGTGGAGAACGTCATGGTCGGACGGCATCTGCAGGAAAAGTGCAACCTGTTCGCGGATCTGTTGCGGTTGCCTTCGGTGACACGCCAGAACAAGGAGACGCGCGAGGCCGCGCTTGCTTTCCTGGATGAGGTCGGCTTGCGGGACCATGCGGATACGCCGGCTGGAGCGCTATCCTACGGGGCCTGCAAGCGCCTTGAGATCGCACGCGCGCTGGCTGCCGAGCCACGTGTGTTGTTGCTCGATGAACCGGCGGCAGGCTGCAATTCAGTGGAGACCGAGGAGATCGACCGGCTGATCTGTCGGGTGGCCGCGAAGGGCATCGCCGTGGTGCTGGTCGAGCATGACATGAAGCTGGTGATGAAGATCTCTGATCGAATCCTGGCGCTGGAGCGGGGGCGGCCGCTCATTGAGGGCGGTCCGGGCGAGGTGCGCGCCAACCCAGCCGTGCTTGAAGCCTATCTCGGCAAACATGGCGCACGGGAGGCTGCCCGTGCTTGAGATCACCAATCTGCGCAGCTGCTATGGACGTATCGAAGTCCTTAAGGGCATCAGTCTCGACGTGCAGACTGGCGAAGTTGTTGCGCTGATCGGTTCGAACGGTGCCGGAAAGACGACGCTGCTGCACGCGCTATCCGGAGTTCAGCCGATCAGCGGCGGCCAAGTAACATTTCTTGGTGAGCGCATCGACGGCTTGCCTGCCCATCGCCGCGTGGCGCGCGGCATTCTTCAGTCGCCAGAGGGGCGGCAGATATTCGGCCCGCTCACCGTGGAGGATAACCTGCGGCTTGGCGCCTATCTGCGGCGCGACAAGGACATCGCCGAAGATCGCGACAGGATCTTCGGCATGTTTCCAATTCTGGCCGAGAAGCGAAATCAAATAGCAGGGGGTCTGTCAGGCGGACAGCAGCAGATGCTGGCCATCGGCCGTGCTTTGATGGGCAAACCGAAGCTGCTGCTGCTAGATGAACCTTCGCTCGGTCTGTCACCCCTGCTTGTTGATCAGATATTAGCGGCCATTGTTTCGTTACGCGCCCTCGGCATGACCGTATTGCTTGTTGAGCAGAATGCCATGGCAGCACTTGAAATCGCTGACCGCGGTTATGTGATTGAAACCGGCCATATTGTCCATGCCGGACCCGCATCGCAATTGCTGTCAGATCCCAAAGTAAAAGCGGCTTATCTCGGCTTGGAATAATGTAGGCATGGCTGCTTGTGGCGCAAAGCGGACACCCAAGGTGTCAATAGGCTTCCTGTGAAGTAAGGGCGTTGCGCCGACAATCCTCCATTGTGACATGTAAATGTAACATTTTCTGCCTATGGCTTCATCGCCCCGTTGATGGGCGCGAAAGTGAGGATGAGTGTTGCCACCGGATGCGCCAGTCGCTGCGCCCCGGAGTGTTCGGCCAAGCCGTGCGCTGGTGCTGGGTTTCGTCTTGTTCTCGGTGATCGGCACAGCAGCTGCGCAAGAGCCCCTCAGTTTCGATATTCCCTCCCAGCCGCTCGCAAAGGCGCTCTATGCCTTCAGCGCCACGACTGGCATCGAAGTGATGGTCGATGCGCGGCAAGCGGCGGGTCGTCATGCGCCAGGGGTCAAGGGCTCGTTGCCGCCACGCGAGGCCTTATCGGTCCTGCTGTCCGGATCAAATCTCGTGGCTCGGGAGTTCGGCCCGGGTACAGTGACCCTCGCTGCGATGTCGCCGGCAGCTGCGCCTATGCTTGAAAACCAGCGCTACTTTGCGGATGTCCAGCGCGCCGTCGAGAATGCGCTTTGCGCCGATGCCCGCACGTCCCCCGGTCATTATCGCTTCGCACTGAAGCTCTGGGTCGGGCCATCAGGTGAGGTCACGCGGGCAAAACGGCTCGACACGACGGGAAACCCGACGCTCGATGATGCCCTCGATGTGATGATCCCGAGGATAAGCGTCGGAAGGTCGCCGCCATCGCATTTGGCGCAACCCATTGCCCTGATCGTATCGCCCAGCGAGACCGGCCCAATCACGGGCTGCTCGGCGGACATGCTCGCTCCGCGTCGCGCTGCAAATAGGTAGTCGGCGGCGTCCATCATGGTCGATACGGGTCTTACATTGTTGCGCCAGTTGTTGGTTTCGCGCTACGACGAACTAAGGCGCCGGTTGACGCGGCGCGTCGGGTCGTCCGATGTCGCGGCCGAAGCGTTGCACGAGACCTGGATCCGCCTCGGCCAGCTTCAGGAGGTCGCTTCTGTTCGACGGCCGGAATCATATCTCTATCGGATTGCGCTCAACGTGGCGGTGGACCGGCATCGCGCAGATCTTCGCTGGTCTGACAAGGCCAGTCTTGAGGCACTGCTGCGATCCGATGACGACCAGCTCGATCCCGAACATATCGTCCTGATGCAGTCGGAAATGGCTGAACTGGAGCGAGTCCTGCGCGAATTGCCAGAGCGCCGTCGGGCGATCTTTTCGGCAGCCCTGATTGAAGAAATACCCTATCGGGAGATCGCAAATCGCTTTGGTATTTCGCTTCGCTCGGTTGAGCGGGAGATGAGCCGCGCCTTCGATCACTGCAGCAGGCGGGTCAAAAATTTTCCGACAAAAAGGCGGGTTGGTGCTTCGGGGAACGTCTTGTCAATGGACAGGTCGCTGACACGCGCCGCGGATAGTGAACATGACGACTGATTCTGACGTGCCAGACGCGACCGAAGACCCGATGATGGCAGCGCGGCGCTGGGTCATTCGCTTGCGTTCGGGAGAAGCAGGTCGGGATGATGTCGACGCCTTCGGGCGCTGGCGCGCCGAGAGCCTGGTGCACCGCCGGGCGTTTGCGCTGGCAAATGCGCAATGGAGCATGCTCCGGCGGGCGGCCATCAATGTCGCGACAGCCCAGGCACCAGCTGTCCGAAAACCGACGCGTGCTGCGTTGACGCGGCGCGCCTGGATGGGCGGCGCTCTGGCTGCGTCGGTCGGCGGCGCGGCCTATCTCGCGGTCCGTCCGCCGCTGGAGCTCTGGCCATCGCTGTCGGAACTCAACGCCGACTACCGGACCGAAATCGGCGAGCGCCGCCAGATCGATTTTGCCAACAACGTGTCGGTCGAGATGAATACGCGGACCAGCCTTATGGCATTGGATGCTGGCGTGAATCCTCAGGTTCTCAATCTGGTCGGCGGCGAGATTGCCGTGACCACCGGCAAAACCGGCACGGCGTTGGGCCAGCCCTTTGTCATCGTGGCCGGCACCGGGCGGGTCAGTGCGACACAAGCGATGTTCGACCTGCGTCGGGACGGACAGGACGTTGCGGTGACCTGTCTGGATGGGGGTGTGAAGATCGAGTGCGGCCAAGAGAGGGCAACGTTGAAGGCCGGCCAGCATGTCAGCTACAGCGCGCAAGGTCTCGGTGCCATCGTGGCGACCGATGGACGCGCGGTCGACGCATGGCGGAAAGGCTTGCTGGTGTTCGATAATCAGCCGCTGGCGCAAGTGATACCCGAGATCAATCGCTATCGGCGCGGTCGGATCGTGCTGACGAGCGCGAGCATTGGCAACTTGCCGCTGGACGCAACGTTCCGGCTCGACCGCATCGATGAAGTGGTTCCAAAGCTGGCACACTTGTTCGGTCTGAAGGTCAGAACTCTTCCGGGCGGTGTCGTGCTTCTGAGCTAGTACCGTCCTTGGACGCGCTTCGGGCGTCACAAATGTTTCATTATTTTTATTGGCGGTTCGGATCGTCCCGCATGCGTCTTCAGGACGAGAACGCGTGTGGCCCCGACCAATGATGTCGTCAGTCGGCAGGTCAACGGTCATCGCGCTTCAACATAGCGATACTATTGAACTTACCGAAAGATCGTCCGATGCCCGACCACATGTCTATGGCTAGCCACACTTCCTCGCGCCGCGCGTCCCTTCGAAACGGCGTGTTGCTGGTCACGGTCAGTGCCATCAGTCTGTTGGGGGCTAACAACGGGGCATTGGCCCGCGCTCTGAATGGGTCCAGCCCTGCGGTCTCCGCACCGAGCCTTGCGTCGGATGCCGCCGCGCTGGCGGCGCAGCAGGCGGCCGCGGCGGCACGGCAGACACAGGGGTCGCTGGCGCGTGCCGCGCGCGCCTTGCAGGACATGCAGGGGTTGCAGGCTGCAGCGCGGGCGGCGGCAGCCGCGCAACAGACATCGGTGACGGCACCCGTCGCGGTGCCTAATGGTCTCGGCGCCGGCGGCCTGCTGCCGAACATGCCGGCGGGATGGAGCGGCGCCAATGCGCCGATCCAGGGCGTCGATAGTGCCGGACAGACCCAGGTCAATATCCGCCAGACCACGCAGCAGGCGATCCTGAACTGGACAAGCTTCAATGTCGGCGCCCGCACCACGCTGACATTCGATCAGCAGGGCAATGCGAACTGGGTCGCGCTCAACCGCGTCGATGCATCAACCGGCCCGAGCCAGATCCTCGGCAATATCAAGGCCGACGGCCAAGTCTATGTCATCAACCAGAGCGGCATCATCTTCGGCGGCAACAGCCAGATCAATGTCGGGTCGCTGATCGCCTCCACCGCTGGCATCACCGATAGCCAGTTCCGCACCAACGGCATCTATGCGACGCAATCCGGCGCGGCCTATCTGCCGAGCTTCACCGCGGCCGGCGGCAAGGTCGTGGTCGAGGCCGGCGCGTCGATCTCGACGTCGGCGCCGTCCTCGGTGACGTCAGGCGGTGGCTTTGTGCTGATGATCGGCAGCGAGGTGGTCAATGCCGGCGCCATCGCGACGCCGAAGGGGCAGACCATTCTGGCGGCGGGTGACGACTTCATCCTGCGCCGTGGCTATGGCACCGATGCCAACCAGTTCTCGACCACCAATGGCAGCGAGATCGCGCCGGTGATCCGGGCCGGTAGTTCTGCGGGCAAAGTGACCAATACCGGCGTGGTGCTGTCGCAACAGGGCGATATCACGTTGGCCGGTCGCACGCTGACACAGGACGGCATTCTGCTCTCCACCACCTCGGTCCATCAGCGCGGCACCATCCACCTGCTCAACGCCGCCAGTGACGCCGGCGGCAGCGTGACGATCACGGGCAGGAGCGTCAGTGCGATCGCGCCGGAACTGGACTCCAAGGATACCGCGCTCAATGCGCAGCGTGACGCGCTGATCGCCGCGTCGGGACTGAACCCGCCGGCCCTCGCGCAGTTCGACAATCTGTCGCTGCTGACCGATCGCCGCGACCAGTCGCGCGTCGAAATCGTCACCGGGGGCCTGGTCAATTTCCAGAACGGTTCGCTCACCATGGCGCAAGGCGGTCAGGTCGCCGTCAGCGCCGGTGTGCGCGTCTTCGCCGCGACCGGTTCGGTGATCGATGTCTCGGGCGTGCAGGGCGCATTGCGGCCGATGTCGGCCAACCAGGTGCAGGTCAACGTCCAGGGCAACGAGCTCAGGGACTCCCCGGTGAATCGCGACAGCGGCGTGCTGATCAACAAGAATGTCTGGATCGATATCCGCGATCTCACTTTCGTGCCCGCAGGCACCGGCGGCTATGCCGGCGAGCGCTACTATACCAAGGGCGGTCTGCTCGAGGTCGGCGGCTATCTCGCCAACACCACCCACACCATCGGCGAGTGGGCGGCACTCGGCGGCACCATCACGCTGGCCGCGCCTGAAGTCGTCGCGCAGCAGGGCGCCAAGTTCGATATCTCCGGCGGCTCGGTCAGCTATGAGGGCGGGCGGATCTATTCCACCAGGCTGATCGGCAGCGACGGTCGTCTCTACAGTTTCGACAATGCGCCGGCCGACATGAAGTTCGTTGCCGCCGGCGGCGGCTTCGTGCGCAACCACAACATCCAGGGCAAGGTCTCGGAGCAGCTCACCGAGGTCTGGACATCTCCGCTGGCGCGGTCGTCGAGCTGGCGCTACGAGGCCGGCTATACCGTGGGCCGCGACGCCGGCCGTCTGAATCTGTCGACGCCGACATCGGTGTTCGAGGCCGATATCATCGCCGAGGTCATCACCGGTGAGCGCCAGGCCAGCGCGCGCGCCGCCAATGTCGCGGATGGTTACAAGCAGGTGCAGAATGCAGCGCCGCTGCAGGGCACGCTGGGACTCGGACGCTATGGCGTTGTCGTCGGCGGTGCCGGCCTGAACGCGTCGGACGTCCGCTTCAGCGACGTCGCCTTCATCACCGCAGGTCTCTCCGCAACCGATGCGTTGCCGTCGGCGCGCTTAGGGACCGCCTGGTTCGACGCCGGCTATATTAATGCCCAGCATCTCGGCGGGCTCGATATCGGCACCACCGATACGATCACCATCGACCGTGCGCTGACCCTGGCCGATGGCGGCCGGATCAATTTCAATGCGGCGATCGTGGACATCAAGGCCGACGTCACTGCGCGTGCCGGATCGCTCACCGTGGACAATTATTTCAAGGGCGGCGGCGATCGCGGCGCCGCGCAAGTGCTGCTCAAGAACGGTGTGTCGTCGATCAACCTGCATGACGGCGTGACGCTCGATCTGCGCGGGCTATGGGTCAACGCGCTGCTGAACAGGGATGACAGCAACAAGCTGGCTTATCTGAATGGCGGGACGGTCACCCTGAAATCGACCCATGACGTGATGCTGAAGACCGGCAGCACCATCGACGTCTCGTCGGGCGGCGCCATCCTCGTCACCGGCAAGACCAAAGGCGGCCGCGGCGGCGACGTCACCCTGATCGCCGATCAGGAGATATCCCAAGTCCAGGCTGATGGCCTCTTGACCTTCAACGGAAATATTCGCGGCTACGGCGTGAACGGTGGTGGCACGCTCAGGATCGAATCCGGAACGGCGATTGGCATCGGCGGTAAGTTGCTTGCCAACGATGGCACGCTCGGCGCCGGCGAGAAAGCACCGACAGATTTGCTGCTGTTGCAGGACTATCAGGTCAAGGCTGGTGACATACTGCCGGTCGATTACAGTTACGTCACCAATGTTGCGAAGCCTGGCGAAACGATCGGGACGACCAACATATCCATCAGCAACTTGACACTTGCGGCCGACTGGATTCCGTCGCGTCCGGCAACGGGAAGTCTCGGGTACGTCATTTATGTGGCAGGTGGCTACTATGGGATCAGCCAGGATGGTTATACCATCCACAGGACTGGCGATCCTAACAACATCATCAGGGGGAGTGGCCTTCCTGTGATCCCGGCGGGAACTGTGGTTTCTGTTGCACAGAGCGCGTTTGCATCATCCTATGTCGTGCCTGGCGACGTCTTTCCCAACGGCATTTCGATCTCCGACAAGACCGTCACGATCGCGGCGGGTAATGTGTCGCCAGTGAATTTTACGGTCGCGTCCCGAACGCGCGTTGCTGCCGGGACGATCTTCAATTCGGCTGTGACTGTCGCTTCAACGCTGACGGTCGATACGTCGCTCTTTCAATCCGGTTTCTCCAACTACGACGTGAACAGCCGCCATGGCCTCGTCGTTGCGGAAGGCGCCAGGCTCGACGTCACGATGCCGGTCTACCGCTTCACGGACACCGCCTTCAGCACCGCGACCGGCGCCGATCCCGCAAACGCTCTAAGCGTCTGGACACCGCCGCTCTGGACGGAAGATTCCGTCAATAGCCGGTTGGTTCAACGCAGCGGCGCCAGCCTGGCCTTGCGCTCCACGATGGGTGAATCCGGGGTGATGACGGCGACCGGTCCGATCGATATTCGCGCGGGAGCAGTAATCAATGTCGATGCCCGCCAGTCGATCAGCTTGCAAGGAACAGACTTCACGATCGATGGTACGCTGACCGCTCCGAGCGGCACCATTACCCTGACCGGGAGAAGCGCTGCGACGAACACAGCCGGCCTGATCTGGATCGGTGATCACGCCGTGCTCGATGTTGCGGCGCGCGCCGTATCGGCGATAAACGCGCGTGGCCAGACCTATGGCGTGGTTGCCAAGGGCGGCTCGATCCTGATCGGCGGGGCGATGGATTGGGAGGAGAAGGGCGAGTCCAATGCCCCGCACGCCTTCGTCGTAATCCGTCGCGGCGCGGTGCTCGACGCTTCAGGTACAAGCACTGTGCTCGATATTCCCGTGCCCGGCCCTGCGAACAACAGCACGCCGCTCAACGTCGCCAGTGATGGCGGCACGATCGTTGTCAAGTCGAGCGTTGGTTTGTATCTCGACGGCACGCTGCGCGCGGCGGCCGGTGGCGCGAACGCCTCTGGCGGTACGCTGGCGCTGGCGCTCGAGACGGCCGAGTATCCGACCATAACAATCTCCGGCGATGTGTTGCGACATCGCGAGTTCATTATTTCCAATATTCAGGGCGACAGCCCCGTCGCAGGTGCGACGTCGATAGCGGAAGCGAAGGCGGGCCTTGTCATCGGCGCCGCACGGCTCGGCGCCGATCGCATCAAGGCCGGCGGATTCGACAATCTGTCACTGCTCGCCGACGGGCCGCTTTCCTTCGATGGCAACGTCACGCTCGCGATGGACCAGAGCCTGCGCCTCTATGCCGGCACATTTGCGCTTAGTGAGAGCGCGGGCGCGAACGGGCGGGTGTCGCTGTCGGCGCCTTACGTGCGGCTGGCAGGCGTTACCCGCATCCTACAGAACCCAGACAGCACCTTGCCTGCTGCGACCTGGGGCAGCGGTCCCTCGCAACAGGCGAGCGACGCCGTGTTCTCGGTTTCCGCCGATCTGATCGATATTCGCGACCGCGTTGGATTCGGCACACGCAAGGCGATCGATACCAAGACGTCATTCTATACCGTCGATCGTCGCGGATTCGCGCTGGTCGATCTGTTGAGCCGCGGCGACATCCGCCTGCTTGGCGGCACGCCGGCGCGCGGTATTGCGTCGAGCGCGCTCACCACCGAACTCGCCACGTTGGGCGATATCACGCTGACCGCGGCGCAGATCTATCCGGCAACCGGAGTCGGTGCGCAGATCGTCGCCGGTTACACGGAAAGCAACAATTTCCTGAATGGAAGCGTGCTCACCAGCAGGCGTTACGGCGATACTGCCCCCGACGTGCCGTACTCGGCATTCGGGTTGCTCTATCTCGGCGCGGAAACCGTCAACCAGGGTGGCGTGGTTCGCGCGCCGTTCGGCGCGGTGCAACTCGGTACGATCGGTCGTGGTGGGCAGGCGCAGGCCGATGCAATCAATTTGCTGCCGGGCAGCATCACCTCGGTGAGTGGTGCCGGACTGGTGATGCCCTATGGCGGCACCGTCGATGGCCTGGTCTATCGCTACAACGGCAACACGATCGTGCTCGACGGTGCCGGCGGCATGGGCGGCTCCGATCTCAGGCGCGGCATCCGACTTTCGACCGCCCATCTGAACGCCGAGGCTGGTGCTGTTCTCGATCTGTCGGGCGGCGGCGAACTGACCGGCGCGGGATTCGTGTCGGGCCGCGGCGGGTCGGTCGATATCCTGACCACACCGTTCATCAATTCCAATCCGGGCTACCGCTATAGCGGCACGGGCAACGCGGTCTATGCCATCGTGCCGGGCCGGGCGGAGACCTATGCACCGATGGTGCAGGAGGCGGGCTATGGCGCGCCGCTCACCGGCCAGCAGATCACGATTCCCGACGGCGTCCCGGGTCTGCCGGCCGGCACCTACATGCTGATGCCATCGAGCTACGCGCTGCTGCCGGGCGCATTCCGCGTGGAACTGGGCGGCAATGTTAATCCTGTGATGACCTCTGCCGTTGCGGCAGGCAATGGCTCCTACATCACGAATGCCACTCTCGGAGTCGCCAATACGGCGATCCGCTCCTCGCTGCCCAACCAGGTCATCATTACCGCGGCGAACGTCGTCCGCGGGCACTCATCTTACAACGAGATGAATTACAACGCATTCGTTCTAGCCGACTCCGCGCGTATCGGCGTGCCGCGCGCGATGCTGACGCTCGACGCGAAGACGCTCGACATCCTGATGGCCAGGCCGCAGGTGGCCGACGGCCGCTCGCAACTGCGCTTCGACGGTGACCTGCGCATCAGTCCCGCGGCCGGCAGCGATGGCTTTGGCGGTACCATCAACGTTCGCGGTCTTGGCGAAATTCTCGCCGCTGGTCAAAGCGCCGATCCCGGTATTGGCTTCTACGCGTCCGTTTATGCCGACGAACTCAGCAAGCTCCACGCGCCGCGTCTGGTGCTGAATGGCACCATCACCACGGCCTACGGCCCGTCGGGCCGCTTCGCCACTATTCAGGGAGGATACAACAGCAGCCTCATCGTGCGCAGCGGTGCCCGCATTGCGGCGGCGGAAGTAATCCTCGCCAACTATGGGGAAGCGGGGTTCATCACGATCGAGGAAGGCGCGTCGATCAGCACGGTCGGCCGCGGCCGGGCCAGCTACAATTCCAGCGATGGCTTCGTCTTCATCGCCGAAGGTGGTGTCTTTGCCCTGTCCAACGGCTGGATCAATCTGCTGCAATCATCGACGGCAGGTTCGGGAGCTGGCGTCAACATCACGGTCGGTGGTTGCGTCACCATGAACTGCAATCGCACCACGACACTGGTTTCCGAAGGGACGATCGCGGTTTCGACGTCTGGCACTTTCAGCATCGCCGGTAACGTATCGTATGGAACGCGCAATTTGGTGCTCGGCTTGTCGGCGATCAATCTCGGCGAGGACGCAAGTCTGGCAGCGGCGGCGGCCTCCGGCCATCTGCCTGCGGGTCTCGCGCTGAACCAAGGCCTGTTGGCGCAACTGCTCGCGGGCAACACCGCGACCGGCGCGCCGGCGCTCGAGACGCTGGTGCTTAACGCGCGAGATGCAGTGAACATCTTCGGCAATGTTAATCTCGATGCGTCCAAGGTCGGACGTCTCGTGCTCGGGACGCCCGCGATCTACGGCTACGGCGCATCCAGCGATATCGCGACGATCCGCGCGGGTGAGTTCATCTGGACTGGCGCGGCGGCAGCGCCGGGGGCGGCGATGGCCGACATGCTCGGCGGCGGTACGCTCGACATCGCGGCGCAACGCGTCGTGTTCGGCTATGCTCCGAACTCCCGGCCGAGCAGCACCGTTGTCGATAACCACCTTGCGCTTGGCTTCGCGAATGTCAGCATCGCGGCCAGCGAACGCATCACCTCGAACGGCAAGGGCACGCTCGGCGTGTATCATCAGCAGGGCGCCTATGCTCCAGAGACCGGCTATCAATACACCGGTGGCAATCTGACCTTCACGACGCCGTTGTTCACTGGCGAGTCCGGTTCGGTCAACACGATCACCGCGGGCGGCGATATCCGCGCCACGGGATCTGGCGGAGCGGCCGTGCCGAAGATCGATGCGCTCGGCGCCCAGCTCAAACTGGCGGGTGCCAACATCACGGTTGATACCAATGTGGTGCTGCCCTCGGGCAAGCTCGTTCTGACTGCAACGGGCGATATCGCACTCGGCGATCATGCGCGCCTCGATCTGTCGGGCCGCGCCGTACAGATGTTCGACGTCACCAAATACAGCTGGGGCGGCGATCTGGTGCTGATCAGCGACGCAGGCAACATCACACAGGCGGCAGGATCTGTGATCGACCTGTCGGCGCAGTATAATCGCGGCGGCACGGCGACGATTACGGCGCTCGGTTCAAGCGCGGGTCATGTCGCTCTCGGCGGCACGTTCCGCGGCGGTGCGTCCGGCATTTACGACGCCGGTGGCACTCTGGTGCCTTACGATGCGGCCGAACTCACGGTGCGGGCACAAACGCTCGCCGACTTCGCGGGTCTGAACACGCGCCTCAACAGCGGCAGCGTGTTCGGCGCACGCAAATTCCAGATCAAGCAGGGTGATCTGATCGTCGGCAACGAGGTCAAGGCCCGCAACGTCGAGATCACACTGGATGGCGGCAACCTGACCGTCAACGGCACCATCGATGCCAGCGGCTATCAGGTCGGCAGCATCCGCCTTGCGGCGATGAACGATCTCGTCATTAACGGCACGCTCGATGCGCATGGCACCGGCATGCGCTTTGACAGCTACGGCAAGATCATCGATGCGCCCAACCGCGCCATCGTTGATCTGACGACGCGCCAGGGCACGCTGACGCTCGGCGGCAATGCCACGTTCGACCTACGCGCCGGCACAAGTTTTGCGATGGGCAGTGGCCGTGGCCAGAACGACGGCACTGCACGCGGCACGCTGACGCTCAACGCGCCGCGGCTTGGTGGCACCGGCGTTGCGGCTGGCGCAAGGGGCTTGGACGGCGCCAGCGATGTTGCCGTCAATGTTCAGGGGACGCCGCTCATCCAGGGCGCGAAGACCATCGCGGTCAACGCGTTCCGCATCTATGACGACGCGCCGCTCGCCGGCGCGCCGGACGTGACGGGGCACAAGCCGCAGGAGATCACGCAGGCCTATCTCGATGAGATTGATGGAGACAGCAGCGCCTTCATCGATACAGCGCTCACCAACAGGTCCTTGAGCGCCAGACTCGCCGGGCTCGGCAGCTATCATCTGCGCCCTGGCGTCGAGGTCGTAAGCAAGATCAGCGCCGACAATCCAAACGGCGATCTGGCCGTGGCCGGCGATCTCGATCTGTCACGCTATCGCTATGCACCGAATGCCGATCGCAATGTGAACTCGGCGACATACGGCTTCGGCGAACCCGGCGTGTTGACGATCCGTGCCGCCGGCGATCTCAATATCCGCGGCAGCATCAATGATGGCTTCGCGCCGCCGGCCACCACGCCCGACGACAATGGCTGGCTGCTCACCAACGGCGTGGTGCTTTACGGCGGCGATCTCGTGCTTCCGATCGCCGTCACGCTCGAGGCAGGGACGGTGTTCAAGAAGGGTGCCACGCTCAATTACGACCTGCCGGCCCAATTCGGCAGGCCGCCTACCGACCCCACCCAGCCGTTCACCGTAATCCCTCTGCCCGCCGGCACGGTGCTGCCGGTGCGGGCGACTTTGGCTGGTTCTCTCAACTTATCTGGCGGCAGCGTGGTTGGTGCGATTATCTACAATGCGGATGGCAGCGTGGCTTATGCTGCCGGAACGATCCTGCCGAATGCGGTAACACTCACCGCAGGAATGCAACTCGGCGCCGGAACGGTGCTGCGCAGTGCGGTCGCATTCACGGCGCTGACCTGGCCGAAGGGCGTTCCGCTGCCGGTGGATATGACGTCTACCAGCTCATTGGCGCTGGCGGCCGGATCGCTCATCCCTTCCATGACCGACGTCAAGCTCGCTGATGGCCAATCGATCGATCTGCGCAGTCCGACGGGTGGCAGGCAGGGACAAAACTGGGCGGTTGCGCCCATGCTAGGTGCTGGCGCGACGTCTTGGTCGATGCGTCTGGTTGCAGGCGCCGATCTCGGATCAGCGGACCGGCGCGCGCTCAATCCCGCGTCCACTGGCGCGATAAAGTTCGCCGATACGCACTATATCGTGGCAGTGACCCCCGGTCAGAAGCTCTGGAGCCCCGACAATTGGTACGGCCAGACGCCCGGTACGCCAGTGCCTCCGGACTTGATGGGGCTTTGCGACGCCGATAATTGTATCGACGGGCCGGAAAATCTCGCGCCGGTCGCACCGTCCTTCAGCGTGATCCGCACCGGCACCGGCGATCTCGAACTTGTCGCCGCTGGCGATATCCGGATGGACTCGCTCTACGGCATCTACACCGCAGGCACGGCGACCACGGTCGATCCGGTCTATAGTCGTACACGCGGTCTCACGGCCGGGGGCTATGAGGCTGCCCTTTCGACCTATCGGGCCTTGTATCCCGACCAGGGCGGCAATGTCTTGATCGCGGCGGGCGGCGATCTCGTTGGTGATCTCACGCATGGGTTGGGGCCGTCGAGCGTCATCACAGGCAACTGGCTGTGGCGGCAGGGGACCGGTAGCACGGCGGTCGATGAAACGATCCCGACGTCGTGGTGGATCAATTTCGGTACTTATACAGCTAGCACTGCTGTCTCCGGCCGTCTCGATCTGCTCGGCTTCACCGGCATCGGTGCGCTGGGAGGCGGCAATGTTGCTATCCGTGTGGGCGGTGAAGCCGGTACGATTGCGCTTCGTGGCCAGCAGAGCTTGTTGGGTGGCCACAGAAGTCAGGGTCTGGTGGTCGCTGTCGGCAGCACCGGCCGCGTTGGTGCCAATGGGTCGCTGATACTCACCGGCGGCGGCGATATCGATATGCGCGTTGCCGGTGCGCTCAATCCGAATCTGGCGCTGACGGATGGCAAGGAGATCCAGGCGCTTCCCGGCGCGTTGGTCAACCTGCGCGGCACCCTGCATGTGGCAGCGGAGTCGATCGGCGGCATCAAGCTCATCTACCGGTCCGGCATCGGCTTGAACGACGCGTTTGACCCGCGAGGTATCGATCCATTCACCGCAACGTCCTCGGACGCGCGGTCCGGTATCACTTTGGTGCCCGGCGACTCTGCAGTCTACGTCGAAACCCTGGGCGATCTCGTGCTTGGCGGTGCCGGCGATCCCGGCCGCTCGCAGTCGCCAAACCGGTCTGCCTTCTCCGTTGGCGGCGCGAACGATACCGGGCAAAGCTGGTTCACGCTCTGGACCGATCACACCGCGATCAACCTGATCTCCGTTGGCGGCAACCTCACGCCCAGCACTTCAGCGTCAGAAGACCTTCTGCACCAGACCAGTGATCAAAACGCAGCGGACGGATCGTTCATCTATCCATCGATCTTCCGCGCGGCGGCCCTCAACGGCAACATGTATTACGGCGTTAACGCATTGTCGTTCATGCGCGGCAATGCTTCTGACGTTTATCCCTTCGTCACGCTTGCTCCGTCTGTACGTGGTTCGCTGGAGATGCTGACCCGCGGCTCGATCTATGGCGGGCAGTATTCGTTCAGCATGTCCGGCTCCGGCGTGGCGTTGCCGACGCCCTTCAATCCAGCCTTCATGGGCGACGCGGTGGATGGTTCTGGAATGCGGGTGACCAATGGATCATTCAGCATTCTAGTTCCCGGACAATTTCTGGAGCCGCTGTCTCTGTTCTTCTTCGGTCCAAACAGTGCCGCGTTCGACATCGGCCGCGCACCGGATGCTGCCCCCATCCGCTTCTACGCGCGCGAAGGTGACATCGTCGGTCTGAGTACGGGAGAAATGCTTACATCCAACATCGGCAGTTGGTACAATGCCGCTGCTCCGGTCATGGTACGCGCGGGCCGCGATATCGTCGGAGCCGGCCTTGCGCCGGGTGTCACACAGTCAAGCGCCAAGCAGGATTGGGATTCGCGCGGCAATCTGATCGTGCACAGCAACCCGAACGATGTCTCGATCATCTCCGCTGGCCGCGACGTCATCCATGCCAATTTCGACATTGCCGGTCCCGGCACGCTCGAAGTCTCCGCCGGCCGTAACCTGTATCAGGCCGACAAGGGCGCGATCACCAGCAACGGCCCGGTGGCAACCGGCGACACCCGTCCCGGCGCGAGCATCCTGATGCAGGCCGGCGTCGGAGCGGCCGGGCCGGACTACGACAGGCTCGCGTCGCTTTATCTTGATCCGGTGAAGTTGGCGACAACGGGCGTCTCGCTCGCCGACCAGCCGGGCAAGGTCGCCAGGACCTATGAGAAGGAGCTGGTGGTCTGGCTGAAGGACCACTACGGATTTGCCGGCGCTGATACCGAAGCGCAGGCTACGTTCGACGGGCTGGCGCCCGAGCAGCAGCACATCTTCCTGCGCCAGGTCTATTTCGCCGAGCTCACCGCGGGTGGCCGTGAATACAACGATGCCAGCAGCGCGCGTCACGGCAGTTATCTGCGCGGGCGCAATGCCATCGCGGCGCTATTCCCGAATGCGGCGGCCTATAGCGGCGACATCACCATGTTCGGCGGTTCCGGCGTGCGCACGCAGTCGGGCGGCGACATTCAGTTGCTCACGCCGGGTGGTCGCACCGTCATCGGTGTCGAAGGGCAGGTTCCTCCGGCGTCGTCTGGTCTGGTCACACAGGGCAGCGGCGATATCCAGATCTATTCGCAGGGCAGCATCCTGCTCGGTCTGTCACGTATCATGACGACGTTCGGCGGCAACATTCTGGCTTGGTCCGCCGAAGGCGACATCAATGCCGGCCGTGGCTCCAAGACGACTGTGATCTACACGCCGCCGAAGCGGGTCTATGACAAATACGGCCGTGCGGTGCTGTCGCCTCAGGTGCCATCCACGGGCGCCGGCATCGCAACCTTGAATCCGATTGCGGAAGTCGCTCCCGGCGATATCGATCTGATTGCGCCGCGCGGCACCATCGATGCGGGCGAGGCGGGCATCCGCGTCTCCGGCAATGTCAATCTGGCGGCGCTGCAGATCGTCAACGCTGCCAATATCCAGGTACAGGGCACGTCGTCGGGCATCCCAACGGTGCAGGCGCCAAGCATCAGCGCTGCACTGTCGACCTCGAACGCGACTGCGGCGACGCAGCAGGCGGCAGCACCGGCCCAGACGAACAATGACCGTCCCTCGGTCATCATCGTCGAAGTGCTCGGCTATGGCGGGGGCAATGGCGACAGCGCTCCGGACGATGAGCAATCCCGCCGCCGCGATCGCCGCAGCGACAACGATCACATGCAGAATCCATTCAGCCCCGTGCAGGTGATTGGCTCCGGAGAGTTGTCCCCATCGCAAAGGCGGAAATTGACAGCGGTGGAACGGCGAAATTTCGATGAGCCGTAGCAGGCATTGTCTCCCATGAGAGCACAAGGGAGATGAACACGCTGATCCACCAATGCCGAGCGCTTGCGCCGTCATACTGAGCACAAACAGCGGTTCGTCGTGTCGGTGGTTGCGTGTGATTCCCTCCTTGGGCTTCATTATTGAAGACATCTTTCCCTTCAATAATTTAAGCCCTGTCAGCGTGTTGCGCTTGCCCGACTGCCTACCAGGGTACGCAACAATGCTGTTTCGGTTGGTACGTCCTAACGAAGCGGAAAGCTCGCGTTCTGCCTATTTCGTGCAGTGCGCTCCGGCCGACATAAAGCATCGGCTTCGCGGTGTCCGTACCTGACCTGCGAACTTAGTTTTGCAGTGTCGTCAGTTGGCTTGCTCGAGTCTTGAGCATCGACGGCTAGCCTAGCATTTGGGTGTCGCCGCAGATCGAAATAGCCTGGCCCGAGATCGTGCGTCCGCGCTGGCTGGCCAGGAACAGGATCTGGTCGGCGATCTGTTCCGGTGTGACGTAGTCCTTGATTGACGTATAGGAGAACGCCGTTTTCTCCATCTCCGCAAAGGAAATGCCGCGCTGCTGCGCCTTGGCTTCCAGCACGCGGCGCTGGCGATCGCCCGCGACGAGGCCGGGCAGGATCGCGTTAACGCGGATGTTGTCGGGGCCGAGCTCGATGGAGAGCGATTTCGTGAAGCCGATGACGCCCCATTTCGCCGCCGCATAGGGCGAGCGCATCGCGAAGCCCACGCGGCCAGCCGCCGAGGACAGGTTGACGATGGAGCCATTGCTGCTCTGGCGTAGCAGCGGCACGGCGAGGCGCGTGCAGTTGAATTGCCCGGTCAGGCAGATGTTCAGGCAGCGATCCCAGTCATCGGGGTGCATCTCTTCGACCTTGGCGGTCGGGCCTGCAATGCCGGCATTGTTGACGAGGACATCGAGGCCGCCGAGTTTGGCTGTTGCCTCATCGAACAGCCTTTGAACTGACGGACGATCAGCAACGTCGCAATGGGTCTGGGTGATTGTGGGATCACTCGCTGTGAGTGCGGCAAGAGCAGCTTGGTCCACATCGCAGACATGAACGCGTGCGCCTTCGCCGGCAAAGGCGCGGGCGATGGCCAGGCCGATTCCGTTGGCGCCCGCGGTAACGATGACGCGCAAACCCTTGATGTTGAGATCCATGGTGGCTCCGGGGACTTTGTGAGAATTAGGCGGAGAGGCCGCCGCGCGACAGGATGAAATTGGCAGCGCTGGTGATATCGGCAGCGATCCCGACTTTGGCAGCTTCGGCATCACCGATCTCGATCGCCTTGCGAACGTCCGCATGAAACCGAATGGCTTCACCTTTGGCGAGACGATCGGGATTGCCGCGCAGATCGAGATTGATGACGGGGCCAGCCTTGAGCCAGAGCGCACGGATGATCTCGACCAGGATCGGCGACTGCGCGGCCTCGTAGACGGCAAAGTGAAACGTCTTGTTGAGTTCGACGGCGCGCGGCAGGTCGGGTGCCTTCATTTCGCTTTCTGCGCGCATGGCCGCTTCTGCGATCGCGATGGAAGTGAGATTGCGGTCTCCACGTAGTTGCGCTGCCTCTGCTGCGGCATGACCCTCGATAGCGATACGCACCTTCGTCAGATCGCGAAACTGCGTGGCCGACATCACGGGCACGCGCACGGCACGGTTTGCCGCGACTTCCAATGCCTTGTCGGCGACGAGGCGGGATACCGCTTCGCGCACCGGCATGATCGACACGCCGAGCACTTCGGCGGCCATACGCAATGACAGCTTTTCGCCAGGCGCGAGCCTGCCCGAGATGAGCAGGTCCGCCAGTTGCGCGTAAGCGCGCTCGCCCAGCGTCTGGCGGTCGAGCGGCTCCACAAGGGTCAGCGCAGTCGGCAGGTTCAACGCGGTCTCCGGGCATCGTCGCGAAATTACAGGGAGGGACTCGACAAAGTCCCCGTCTTTTGCAACTCTAACTGTGATCACAGATCACGGCAAGCGGACAAAGCCCTCTCAACAGAAGAGTGCGGCGCCTGCCGGAGGGGAAATAGCCGCGCCGCGCGGCCGTATCAGGGAGACGAATCTGATGTCGAACACCAATCAATTCACGCGCCGCAGTCTGCTGAAGACCGCGGGCGGTCTCGCACTTGCTTCCGGCCTCTCTGCGCCATCGGTCCTGAGCGCGCAGACCTCCGACGTCATTCGCATCGGCCATCTCACGCCGCGTACCGGCTTTCTCGGCCCGCTCGGCGAATATGGTGTGATGGCCATCGATCTCGCTGTTGAGGAGATCAATGCCGCTGGCGGCCTGATGGGGCGCAAGGTTGAACTGCTCAAGGAGGACTCGATCAATCCTCAAACGGCATCGACCAAGGCGGAGCGCATGATCGAGCGCGACAAGGTCGCCTGTATCATCGGCGAAATTTCTTCGGCATCGTGTCTGACCATCGCGCAGGTCGCCACGCGCAACAAGACGCTGTTCATCAACACCGGCGGAAATTCCGATGCGCTACGCGGCAAGGACTGCCAGCGCTATATGTTCCACGTCGAGTCGCAGAACTCGATGTATGTAAAGACCGTCGGCCGCTCGTTCCTGCGCGATGGTCTCGTGAAGGGCAAGAAGTGGTACTCGCTCACGGCCGACTATGCCTTCGGCCATGACCTGCTAAGCGTATCGAAGCGCTTCATGCAGGCCAATGGCGGTAATTTCGCTGGCGACGACCTGGTGCCCACCGACGCCACGGACTTTTCTGCCTATCTCCTCAAGATCCGCGAGGCCAAGCCTGATCTCGTGGTGATCAATCTTGCGGGCAACCAGATCACCAACTTCCTCAAGCAATATGCCGAATTCGGTCTGACTTTCCCGGTCGGCGGTTTCGGCTTCGACACGGCTCTGGCCTGGGCTGCTGGCAAGGGCAATTTCGTCGGCACCTGGCCTGTGGTCTGGCACCATCTGCTGGACACGCCCGGCAGCAAGGCCTTCGTCGCGGCCTTCACCAAGAAGTACAACAAGCCGCCGGAGAACCAGGCCTGGGGCGACTACATCGCCACCAAGATTGTGGCGCAGAGCATCAACGAGTTGAAATCGGCTGAGTCGCCGAAGATCATCGAGCATTTCGAGAAGGGCGCGAAGTTCGATCTGTTGAAGACACGTCCCGGCTACTTCCGCGCATCGGATCATCAGCTGATGCACGAAATGTATGCGGTGACGGCGCTGCCTGCGGACAAGATCAAGAACCAGTGGAACATCTTCTCATCGAGCCCGGCCGTCCCGGGGCCGGATGAACCGCTCGAAGTGATTGCGTCCACCGCGGAAGAGAACGTCTGCAAATTCCCGAGCTAGCAACAATGTCGGCGTTTCGCCTTCGGGCGAGACGCCGACATTCTGCTCGCGAAGTTGCTTTCGTCTCGTCCTTCCGACCCCTGTCAGATGCGCATCTGCGCGCGACTGCGGAGCCCATATCATGTCCGCCATGTTGCTCACCCAGCAGATCCTCAACGGACTGCTTGATGGTGTCTATTATCTTCTGATTGCGCTCGGCCTGTCGCTGATCTTTTCGCTCGGCGGCATCGTGAATCTCGCGCATGGCGCGTTCTATGCGATTGGCGCCTATCTTACCCTTGTCATTTCGCCCTATCTCGGCTTCGGTGGTGCATTCGTCGTGGCCCCCGTTGTCGTTGCGTTGCTCGGCGTTGTCATCGAGCGGACGTTGTTCCGGCGCTTCTATCGGTCAGATCCCATTCTCTCGCTGCTGCTGACTTTCGGGCTCGCGATGGTCGCCGAGCAGGCCTTGCGTATGATCTTCGGCGCGCCGCCTTTGTCGTATTCGATCCCGCCAGCGCTGCGCGGTCAGGTCGCGATCGGAACCTTCATCTATTCGTTCTATCGCGTGGTGTTGCTCGGCATTGCCGTGGCCTGTGTGGTCGGGCTCTGGGTGCTGCTGCAGAAGACCTCATTCGGCCGTGTGGTCCGGGCCGGCGTGCAAAATCCGGACATGGTCGGAGCGCTCGGTATCTCGCTGCAGCCCTATATGTCGGTCGTCGCAGCCCTGGGTATTGGTCTGGCGGGACTCGCGGGCGTGTTGCTGGCGCCGATCTATTCGATCCATCCGGCGATGGGACAGGAGATCATCACGCCCGCCTTCGTGGTGGTCGTGATCGGTGGCCTCGGCTCGTTCTGGGGCGTGGTGATCGCTGCGCTGCTGGTCGGATTGGTCAAGGGCGTCATGGTCGGCATCGGCTATTCGGCGGCGTCCACGGCGGCGATCTATTTGTTGATGCTTCTGGTGCTGCTGTTCCGGCCGCGCGGCTTGTTCGGCGAACGCATCATGCGGTTCGAGTAAGGCGATGCCAATGTTGAATCGTCTTCCCGTTCCATTGCTGATCGCGGGCGTCGGCTTGCTCATCCTGCCGCCGATCTTGCTGGCGCTCGGATTGACCGTGACGTCGGCGACGGAGATCGTCGTCTTTGCACTGGCCTGCATGGCCCTGAATATCCTGGTGGGGCACACCGGTCTCGTCTCGTTCGGTCATGGCGCCTGGTTCGGCCTTGCGGCCTATGCTGCAGCGCTGATCCAGCGTAACTGGATGCCGAATTCATTCGTCGGGCCGACGCTGCTTGCGCTTGTCGTGGTGGCCATCACGGCGGCTGCCTTCGGCTACCTGATCCTGCGCCGCCGCGGCGTGTATTTCTCGCTGCTGACGCTGGCGCTCGCGGCCATGCTCTACAGCGTCTCGTTCCGCTGGACCGACGTCACCGGTGGCGAGAACGGCCTTGGCGGCATCACCCGGCCGGCACTGCTTGGCTTCGACCTCGATGCGGGTGCGACCTATTATTGGTTCGTGGCGCTGATCGCGTTTCTCGTGCTGATCCTGCTGTGGCGCTTCCACAATTCCACGGTCGGTTCGGTGCTGGTGGCGATCCGCGAAAACGAACAGCGCGCCCGCTTCCTCGGCTATCCCACCAATCGCTACAAGCTCGCCGCCTTCGTGCTGTCGGCTACCATCACCGGGCTGGCCGGTATTCTGCTGCTCTACAAGAACCGTATGACGTCGGCGGATCCCATTTCGGTGGCGTTCTCCGGCGAGCTTCTGGCCATGGTCGTGATCGGCGGCATGCGTAGCTTCCTCGGGCCGGCGCTCGGCGCGCTGTTTTTCATTCTGTTTCGTGAATTTCTCGGCATCTACTCCGAGAACTGGTTGTTCTGGTTCGGCTTGGTCTTCGTCGGCTTCATCATCTTCTCGCCCACCGGTCTGATCGGTATGGGCGAGCGGCTGATCGCGCCATTCCGCAGGAAAGTGGAAGAAGACGCGGCAATGTCGGCGCGGCGCATCGAAGTGCTACCACTGCCGGAGTTTTTGCGACCGAAGTCGTCAGTCGACGGAGCGGTACTCGCTGCCAGCCATATCGTGAAAAGTTTCGGTGGCATCAAGGCCGTGCAGGGCGTCGATATCGCCATCGCCGATCGCACGCTGCATGCGCTGATCGGCCCGAACGGTGCCGGCAAGACCACGGCGTTCAATTTGCTGTCGGGTATGTACAAGCCGGATCAGGGAAGCGTGTCGCTGATGGGCATGCCTATCGCCGGCCATACACCGGAAGATATTGCAAGGGCCGGCATTGGGCGCTCGTTCCAGATTACCAACCTGTTTCCCGCGCTCAGTGTTGGCGAAAATATCCGCCTCGCGGTGCAAGCACGGCATCCGCGGCGCTTCGATCCCGTGACCAACGCGCTATCGATTAGCGCAATCAACGCGGAGACCGATGCGGTGATCCGCTATCTCGGCCTCGCTGGAATCGAGAAGGCAGAGGCAGGCATGCTGTCTTACGGCGGCCAACGCCTGCTCGACATGGGCGTCGCGCTGGCCACGGCGCCACGGGTGCTGCTGCTTGACGAACCGCTTGCTGGCCTCGCTGCTGCCGAACGTGAACGTATCGGTGCGATCATCAAGCGCATCTCGACCGATTTGCCGGTTCTGCTGGTCGAGCATGACATCGATCGGGTGTTCCAGCTGGCCGACCACGTCACCGTCATGAATGAGGGGCGCGTATTGCTGGACGGCTCCGTCGAAGAGGCGCGGTCCAGCCCGAAGGTGCAGGAAGTCTATATCGGGTCGGGTACGACGGCTGTGGCTGCGCGTCCGCGCGAGACCGCGGCGGGGGCGAAGCCGCTGTTGACGGTGAAGAATGTCGATACGTTCTATGGCAAGAGCCATATTCTCAACGACGTCAATTTTACCCTGCACGAGAACGAGATCATCGCACTGCTCGGGCGCAATGGCGCGGGTAAGTCGACCTTGCTCAAGTCGTTGATCGGGATCGCGCCGGCATCGAATGGCTCTATTCAACTGGCAGGCAGCGAGTTGATCGGCCTGTCGTCTGCGGAAGCCGCGCGACTCGGCATCGGCTACGTACCGCAGGGACGCGCCTTGTTCGCAGGCATGACCGTCGAGCAAAATCTCGAACTTGGTGGTCTCAAGCGGCAGACTGGCAATGGTGTGCATTGGACCCGCGAGCGCATCTACGACTATCTCCCCCGCATTCGTGAGCGTCTCGACAGTCCCGCCGATTATCTGTCAGGCGGCGAGCAGCAGATGGTGGCCGTGGCGCGCGCGTTGTCGGGCGACGTCCGCGTCTTGTTGCTGGATGAGCCATTCGAAGGATTGGCGCCGGCGGTCGTGGAGCAGTTGTTTGAAACCTTTGACCGGCTTCGCAAGGAAATTGCCATCATCATCGTCGACCATAATCTCGATCTGGCTTTGGCTTTGTCCGATTCGACGGTGGCGCTGGAACGGGGCAAGGTAATTCATCAGGGGCCGTCGAAGGCCCTGCGTGACGATCTCGATCTGCGCCGCAAGGTGCTGTGGCTGTGAGAACATCAATGACACTGAACAATCGACATGTAGCGATCGTCGGCGTTGGCTTGATCGGACGCGCCTGGGCCGCGATTTTCGCGCGCGCTGGATGGACCGTGCGGCTGACAGATCCGCATCGCCCGACGCTGGATGCTGCGCCCGGGCTTATTCGCGATGAACTGCATGCGCTCGCCCGCCACGGACTTGCCAATGACCCCGACGGCGCCGCCGCGCTCATCTCGATAGCGGAAAGTCTGGCCGATGCGGTGAAGAACGTTTCCTTCGTACAGGAGAATGGCCCGGAGAACGTCGATCAGAAGATCGCCATCTTTTCCGAGCTGGATCGTCTTGCGCCTCCGGATGCACTGCTCGCATCATCCACCTCGGCAATCGTCGCCTCTCGCTTCACGGAAGCGCTTCCGGGGCGCGCGCGCTGCCTCGTCGGTCATCCCGTCAACCCGCCGCATCTGGTGCCGCTGGTCGAACTATGCGGCGCATCCTGGACCTCGCAGGAGACTATCGACCGCGCGCGTCAGATCTATCGCGAGATTGGGCAGGTTCCGGTCACCGTCAACCGCGAGATCAACGGTTTTATCCTCAATCGCCTACAGGGCGCCTTGCTGGCGGAAGCGTTCCGTCTGGTCGGCGAAGGCTATGTCTCCGCGGAGGATCTCGATCACACCGTGAAGGACGGCCTCGGTCTGCGCTGGTCGTTTCTGGGCCCGCTGGAGACCATCGAGCTCAATGCGCCCGGCGGCATTCCGGATTACTGCGCGCGCTATACCGGCTTCTACAAGGAGCTGGCCGCTGCATCGGCAGGACCCGAGGTTTATCAAAGCCCGAATGTCGACCGGGTGATAGCGGCCTGGCCGCATCAGCCGTCGCCCGATCGGATTGCGGCGCTCACACAGCAACGAAACGAACGCCTCGCTGCGCTGGCGGCCCACAAAGCCGCGCAGGGCGGCAAATCCTGACTACACCATCTCTTAACAGCAAGACGGAGACTGACATGAGCCGCAAAGTTATCATCACCTGCGCCGTGACGGGCGCTATTCATACGCCCTCGATGTCCAAGGCATTGCCGGTGACGCCGCAGGAAATTGCCGACGCTGCCGTGGATGCGGCGGAGGCCGGCGCCGCCATCGTGCATCTGCATGCGCGCAACCCGAAGACCGGGCAACCCGATCAAAGTCCCGAAGCCTTTGCGCCATTCCTGAAGATCATCAAGCAGCGCACCAATGCGGTGATCAACCTGACTACCGGCGGTGCGCCCACCATGACGGTGGATGAACGCGTACGGCCTGCCGCGGTCTACAAGCCGGAAGTCGCCTCGCTCAACATGGGCTCAATGAATTTCGGATTCTTCGGGATGCTGAACCGCTTCAAGAAGTTCGAACATGATTGGGAATTGAAGCACCTGCAGAACAAGGACATTGTGTTCCGCAACACATTCCAGGACATTGAGTATGTGCTGAAGACACTGGCCGAGACGGGCACGCGCTTCGAGTTCGAATGCTACGACACGGCCCACCTCTATAATCTCGCCTACTTCCTCGAACAGGGGCTAGTGAAGCCGCCGCTGTTCATCCAGACGGTGTTCGGTTTGCAGGGCGGTACAGGTGCACATCCCGAAGATGTGCTGCACATGAAGCGGACGGCGGATCGGTTGTTCGGCGACAAGTATGTCTGGTCGGTGCTCGGCGCCGGTCGCAATCAGCTGCCGATCGCGGCGATGGCCGCGGCCATGGGTGGCAATATCCGCGTCGGTCTGGAAGACTCGCTGTGGGCGGCGCCAGGTCGCATGGCCTCCTCGAATGCCGAGCAGGTCACGCTCGCGCGCAAGATCGTCGAAGGCTTGGGTCTTGAGATCGCGACCCCGGATGAAGCGCGCGAGATGCTTGATCTGAAGGGTGGAGACAAGCTGGAGGTCTAAGCTATCCTTGGAGGAGGCGGACAGTGCAAGAGATGTCCGCCTGCTCTGCTTTGGGGGAACCCTGCTGGCGAATGCCCGCTTCTGACACAAAGTCGACGTGATGGGTTACCGCTTTTGGCGCAAAGCGGACATTTGGCGCGCTGGACGTTGCGGGGATCGCATACTTTATCGTTCATGAATTTGGCATTTCTCAACCAAATCTCTCCGTATGATTCTGTTCACCATCCGCTTTAGGGAAGCGAAGAGCCGCATAAGAGATGCTGTGCCATGTTCGAAGATCAACTTCGACAAGGAGGCGTCAATGGCCCTTATCATTATGCCGTTTTGGTGACCGCAGCGGCTGTCGGTATGTTTGTCCTGGCGACCGAGCGCACCGATGACAAACAATGCAGTTAGGCGCGGGGCTGGTCAGATTTAGAAACTTCCGGCTGATCGGAGAGCAGCTGAACAGCTTGCGAGATCAACAAGGCTACATCGCTTAGATCCAGGCGTTGGGCCCGGCCTCGCATGATGTGCAGATCGTTTTTCAACAGAATAAGTTGAGCGCGGCGAGAAACATCATGCATCTTGGGTTCCCTAGCGTGGGAACCGCCCAGCTTCATTATATGGAATGTGGAATAGCGCCGAATTACTGCACATGAATGTTCAATGCATCCCATATGACGTCAGATCTGTCATGCAACTCGCTCCGGTCTGATCACTCGCTTGTTATCGTTTGGGCGTAGTCGCTTCTGGATTTGGCCGAATTGATAAGGAACGTCGGGGGCGTTTGCCGGTATGCGAGTCCGCCCTTGTTCAAAGCGAAGGGGCGCAAACCAGAATCCCGCTGGCTCAATTAAATCAGATCCAACGCTGGCTTATCGCGAGATCCTTGGTGGCTGTGTCGAGCGGCGCACGACGAGCAGGGGCGCTGTGACGACATAAGGCGCATCGCCGCGGACGCCTTCGATCAGGTCGAGCAGGAGTTGGCCGGTCTGTTCACCCATCTCGCGGTGGCTGATGCGGATCGTGGACAGCGGCGGATCCACCAGATCCACCAGCGGCATGTCGTTGTGACCGATCACTGACAGATCTTCTGGACATCGCCGGCCCGTTTCGCGCAACGCTTCATAGATGCCGAGCGCGAGGAGATCGTTGGCTGCGACGATGGCGGTGGCCTCAGGCTGTCGTGCGAGCAGTCTGAGTGCGGCAGCGCGTCCTGCCTCGCGCGTGAATGCTTCAGCCTCTTCAATATCATTGTCGGCTGGCGCGAAACCGGCTTCGTGCATTGCCTCCAAGAAACCGCGGCGGCGAAGCGATCCGGTCGATAGCATTTGCGGGCCGGCGAGGTGGAGGATGTGGCGATGTCCAAGTTCGAGAAGATGCGCAACCGCGAGCCGCATGCCGGCCACATCGTCCGAGACCACCGAAGGCACACGCGCCTCAGCCTCCGCGCGATTGACAAGCACGACAGGGACTTTCCAACTCAGACAACGCTCGATCGAATTATCCTTGAGCGCGACATTCGCCAGCACGAGGCCTTCCACGCGGCGCGCCACGAGCCGTTGAACGATGTCGTCGGTGCCCGTCCGTTGCGGTTGCGGGTCGGCGACAATCAGCGCGTAGCCGCGCGCCGATAGCACGTCTTCGAGGCCGCCGATGATCGGCGAGAAGACGGGGTTCGCGATGTCCGGGACGATGATGCCGACCATGTTCGAACGGCCACTGCGCAGACTCGCGGCCACCGTGTCCGGGCGGTAACCCAGCCGCTCCGCTGCTTCCAGAATCCGGCGCACGACCGGCTCGCCGATCCGTCCGCGGCGGGCAGGGTCGAGCGCGCGCGACACGGTGGAGGGGTGCACTCCCACCTCGCGCGCCACGTCTTTGATTGTCGTCATCCCTGCCACGATCTCCAAACTAGCTGGTGCGGTTGACTTGCGCAATCGATTGCACTAAATGTGCAATCGATTGCGCAGCTTGGACAGCCAAAAATCGCAATGTGAGGGAGTGTCGATGATCATCACGCGTCAGGAGGATGTGACCGACGTTGTGCTTGCCGCGATGAGCGGTGCGCCGAACGAGCGGTTGCGCACGGTCATGGCCGCTTTCGTTCGTCATCTGCACGAATTTGCCCGCGAGGTTCGGCTGACCGAGGCGGAATTCGAGTTTGCCATCGATTTCCTGAACCGCATCGGCCAGGCGACAAACGACACCCATAACGAGGGCGTGTTGTTCAGCGATGCAGTCGGGCTCTCGACATTGGTCTGCCTGTTGAACAACGGCCAGGATGGCGCGAGCGAGACCGCCGCAGCGTTGCTCGGGCCGTTCTGGCGGGCGAACGCTCCGCGCGTGGAGAATGGTGCCTCGATCTTGCGTTCGCCGACGCCCGGTGCGCCACTGTTCGTCGATTGCCGCATCACCGACGCACTGGGAGCGCCGCTCTCGGGTGTCAGCGTTGATGTTTGGCAGGCCTCGCCATCGGGAATGTACGAAAACCAGGACGCGGGTCAGGCTGACATGAATTTGCGCGGCGTGTTTGAGACCGATGCGAACGGCCGCTTCGCGTTCCGCTCGGTCAAGCCTGCTGGCTATCCGGTGCCGACCCATGGTCCGACCGGGGAGATGCTGGCCGCGCAGCGCCGGCATCCGTTCCGGCCGGCGCATCTGCATGTGCTTGCCTTCAAGCCAGGCTTCAAGACGCTGATCACGCAGATCTTTGTCGATGACGACGAACATCTGGAGAGCGACGTCGTATTCGGCGTGACGCGCGCGCTGATCGGCGATTTCCGCAAGGGCGAAGGCGCGTCGCCAGCGCCGGATGTCGCTGGCGAATGGTTCAGCCTCAACTACACATTCGTCATGGAGCCCGGCGAAGCCGTCCTCCCGCATCCTCCCATCAAGTGAGCTGTCGATGTCGGATATTCTCGCGAACAAGGTAGCCGTGGTGATCGGCGGTTCGGGCGGCATCGGGGCCGCGGCCGCGCAAGCCTTGGCCGCCGAAGGCGCCCGTGTCGTCGTGACCTGGCGCTCCGGCGAGGCAGCCGCTAACGCGTTGCTGGCTGGCCTTCCGGGCGAGGGCCATCTCGCCAGACGCGCGGTAATCGAAGATAGCGCAACGCTGACGGCGCTTGCCGGCGAGGTGGAGCGAGCGTTCGGTCGCTGCGATATTCTCGTCAACACCGCCGGCTACACCAAGCCGATCCCGATCGGCGATCTCGACGCGCTGACCGACGAGTTCATCGACGACATGTTCAAGGTGAACTGGCGCGGCCAGTTCGCGGCCATCCGCGCTTTCACGCCGCTACTCAAGGCGAGCGGCGACGGGCTCATCGTCAACGTTTCCTCGATTGCGGGGCTGAATGGCGTCGGCTCCAATCTGGCTTACGCTGCGATCAAGGCGGGCATCGACACCATGACCAAGTCGCTCGCGCGGGCGTTGGCGCCGGCAGTGCGCGTGATGGCGGTGTCGCCGGGCGTGGTGGCCACTGACTTTGTGCCGGGCCGCGATGCGGCCGCGCTTGAAAAGGTCGCGGGGACCATTCCGCTCAAGCGTGTTGCGACGGCTGAGGATGTCGGCCGCGCAATTGCCGCCTGCGCCACCCACCTGACCTATTCCACCGGCTCGCTGATCGTCGTTGACGGCGGCCGAGCGTTATAAGGAGAGATTGATGCGCCCGATGCTCGACAAGATCGTCATCACTTGCGCCGTCACCGGCAATCTGACGCGGCCGGACCAGACCCCGCATCTGCCAATCACGCCGGAAGAAATCGCCGACGCCTGCCTCGGTGCCGCAGAAGCCGGCGCGGCAGTCGCGCATATCCATGTGCGCGAGCCCGGCACCGGCGCGCCGTCAATGAAGCTCGAATATTATCAGGACGTCGTGGCGCGCATTCGCGCGCGCAATCGCAACCTGATCCTGAATATCACCACCGGTCCCGGCGGTCGCTTCGTGCCTTCGCAGGACGATCCCAAGGTCGCCGCCGCCGGTACTACGCTGATGAACCCGGAAGAACGCGTTGCCCATATCACGGCGCTGAAGCCTGACATCTGCACGCTCGATCTCAACACCATGAATTCCGGCGGGCAGGTGGTGATCAACACGCCCGGCAATGTGCGCCGCATGGCCAAGGTCATCCGCGAGGTCGGCGTGAAACCCGAGATCGAACTGTTCGATTCCGGCGATATCGCGCTGCTGCACGATCTCCTCGCCGACGGTACGCTCAGCGGCCCGGCGCTCACCTCCTTCGTGATGGGCGTGAAATACGGCTTCCAGCCGTCGCCGGAAACGGTGCTCTATGCGCGCGGTCTGCTGCCGCGGGATGCGCATTTCACGGCCATCGGCATCGGTCGCTCCACATTTCCGATGGTGGCGCAATCGGTGCTCGCCGGCGGTCATGCCCGCACCGGTCTGGAAGATGCGGTGATGCTCGGCCGCGGCGTACTGGCGCCGTCGAACGCCGTGATGGTGGACAAGGCACGCCGCATCATCGAAGAACTCGGCGCGCAGATCGCGACGCCTGCTGAAGCACGCGCGCTGTTCGATTTGCCGGGCGCCGCATAACACAGCATTCGAGGACTGAAATGACTGCAGCCGCCAAGACTTCTTCCAGCGTCACCGCAACATGCCTGCGGGTCGCCGCCAAGGCTGATCGCATCGAGAATGTGGCGCTCGGCATCGAGCAACGCCCACTCGCCTGCGCCAAGCCAAGCGATGCGCTGGTCGAGATAAAGGCCGCCGCGATCAATCCGTCGGACGCCAAGGCGACGCTCGGTCTGATGCCGCATGCGGTCTTCCCGCGTACGCCTGGTCGGGACTTCGCCGGCGTCGTGATCGACGGACCGGCCGACCTGATCGGCAAGGACGTGTTCGGCTCGTCCGGCCAACTCGGGATCGGTCGCGATGGCACCCATGCCACGCATCTGGTGGTCGAAGCGTCTGCGCTGGTCGAGAAGCCCGCAAACATCAGCCTCACGGAGGCGGCTGGCATCGGCGTGCCCTTTGTCACCGCGCAGGAAGGCTTTCGTCGCAGCGGCATGCCGAAACCCGGCGAGACGGTGTTGATCCTCGGTCTGAACGGCAAGGTGGGTCAGGCGGCGACGCAGATCGCGTCATGGCAGGGCGCTCGCGTGATCGGCGTCGTCCGCAAGGACGAGCTATATGCTGGCCATGCCCATGGCGAGGTGACCGTCGTCGATTCCAGCCGCAATGACGTCGCGGCGACCGTGCGCGAACTCACCGGCGGCAAGGGCGCGGACATCGTCTACAATACTGTCGGCGAGCCCTATTACGACGCGGGCACGAAATCGCTCGCGCATCTCGGCCGCCAGATCTTTATTGCCTCCACCAAGGCCACCGTGCCGTTCGATATCTTCGCCTTCTATCGCGGCAAGCACACCTTCTTCGGTGTCGACTCGCTGTCGCTGTCATCGCCGGAAGCCGGCGAGATCCTGCGTGAATTGGTGCCGGGTTTCGCCAGCGGCGCCTTGAAGCCGTTTCCGATTAGGCCGGACGCGATCTACCCGTTGGAGCGCGCTGCAGAGGCCTATGTCGCCGTGCTCGGCTCCTCGCGCGATCGTCTTGTTTTTCAGCCTAACGGGTGAAGCCATGCATGTTGTCCGCCTGAACGATGCCCCGCGCTACGAAGCCCCTGGCCACAATGACATGCGGATGTTCCGCCTGCAGGGCCGCGACGCCGGGCCGGGCGATGTGATGTGGCTCGGCATGAGCCAGATTCTGCCGGGCGGCGGCATTACGCCCTCGGCCTCGCCGGAGGAGAAGTTCTATGTCGTCCTCGAAGGCGAAGTAACCTTCGAGACGCCGGATGGCATCGCCACCCTCGGCATCTGGGATTCCTGCCGCATCGCGCCCAACGAGACGCGCGCGCTGCGCAACGAGACGAAACGACCGGCGGTGGTGTTGCTTGCAATGCCGCTGCCCAACACCGCCAGAGGCTGAAAGCCCGGCACTTGGTTCTTTAAGGGAGAAAATGATGGATCGCCGACACTTCATGATCGGCTCTGGCCTCGCCGCGACTGCGGCGCTGATGGGCAGCGGAGCCATTGCACAGACTTATCCGAACCAGCTCGTGCGTATTATCGTGCCGTTTTCGGGTGGCAGCCTCACCGACATCCTTGCCCGTTCGGTGGCCGAGAAGCTTGCTGCGAAGTGGAAGCAGCAGGTCATCGTCGAGAACAGGCCCGGCATCGCCGGTGTCAGCAGCGTCGCCAAAGGCCCGACCGATGGCTCGCAGATCATGCTGACCTCGAACGGCCACAGCGTGATCGGCGTGGTCAACAAGAACCTCAACTTCGATCCGATCAAGGATTTCGCTGCGATCAGCCGCGTCGGATCGACGCCGTCCATCCTGATCGTGCCGCCGGATGCGCCGTTCAAGACGCTGGCCGAACTGATCGCTGCGGCAAAGGCCAAGCCGGATTCGCTGAGCTACAGCTCTGCCGGCGTCGGTAGTTCCACCGGTATCGCCGCCGAACTGTTCAGGCATCTCACGCAGACCAAGATGGTGCTGATTCCGCATCGCGGACTGCCGGAATCCCAGATCAGCATCATGCGCGGCGACACCTCGGTTGCCTTCACTTTCTTCGGCGTCGGTGGCGACCTGATCCAGTCGGGAAAGTTGCGCGCACTGGCAGTCACCGGCAAGAGCCGCATGGCGCAACTGCCTGATGTACCAACCTTCGCCGAGGCAGGGCTCCCCGAATTCACCTACGATAGCTGGTTCGGCATGCTCGCCGCCGCGGCGGTGCCGAAGCCCATCGTCAGCCAGATCGCGCGCGATCTCGCCGAGGCGCTCAGCGATCCGGCCCTGATCAAGCAGTTCGCCGCGCAGGGCGCCGACATCGCCAGCTCGACGCCGGAAGCGTTCGAGGCCGAATTGCGCAGCGATGCGGAGCGTTATGGCAAGCTCATCGCGATGTCGACGGACGGGGCGGCCAAGTAAGAAGGCGGGCCTGCAGCACGCGACGCGTCTGCAGGCCCGTTAGCGCTACTTCGCGATATACGCGTCCGGCGTCGGGCAAGTCCGGTCCTTGTAGGGGACGAGCCACGGCGCATAATTGGCCTTGGTGATGATCGCACCGGGGATCGTGATCTGCTTCGGCGCACTCTGGCCGCGAATGGCATTCAGGCCGACCGCGGTGGCGACGCAGCCGATCTTGAAGCCGTCGAACTCTGCGATTGCCAGCAGGCTGCCGGCCTTCACGGCTTCGACAGCCTCCGGCACGCCATTGATCGAGACTACCGCGACGTTCTTGCGGCCGGCGGCATTGAGCGCCTCGATCGCGCCGAGCGCGGACGCGTCGGCAGCGGCGATCACGCCGTCAATGGTGCTGAACTGCTGGATCAGGTTTTCCATCGTCTGCATGCCGAGCAGGCGCTGGAAGTTGGTGGGCTGCGAGGCAAGTATCTTGATGCTCGGATAGTCCTTGGCCGCGGCGTCGAAGCCGCGCTTGCGTTCGTCGCCCGTAGTGGAACCCTTGACGCCTTCGAGGATCACCACATTGCCCTTGCCGCCGAGATGGTCGAACAGGGTCTTGGCAATGTCATAGCCGAGCTTGTAATCGTCCTGACCGATGAAAGACAGGAACGGCGCGTCGCCGCCGCGGTCGTTGTAGTTGATGATCGGCAGGCCGGATTCGATCAGGCGCTTGATCGTCGGCAATTGCGCCTTGGCGTCGATTGGCATGAATAGCATCAGATTGGGCTTGGTCACGCCGACGTCTTCGAGCTGCGACATGCCTTCGGTGATATTGTTCGGCTTGGTCGGCGTGTAATATTTGACCGTCGCGCGCATTTTCTCCGCCATCTGTGCGACGCCGGCGCGCACACCCTCGAAATGCGGGTCCACCTGGTTCTTCGTGAAGGCTGCAATCACTTCGCCATCGGCGCGCACCGCCGAATTGAACAGGGTGCCGCAAATGACGGCGGCAAGAACGCATCGGATAGATCTGGTGGTTCGCATGATGGCCCCTCTGGTTGTGAATGACGAGACTGTGGTGAACTGGTGATGCCGGGTCTATCCGCTCCCTGATCGGCGTCGGCTGATGACGAGATCCGCAATGATGGCGACCAGGACGACGCCGCCGTTGACGAAGGGATGCCAGGTCGCTGCAACATTCAGCAGATTGAGGCCGTTGACGATGATGGTGAGCAGGATGGCGCCAAGCACGGTGCCGACGATGTTGCCGTTGCCACCGAACAAGGATGTGCCGCCGACCAGAACTACGGCGATAGCAGGAAGCAGCAACGGCTCGCCGATTCCGGGCTCGGCGGCATTGAGGCGTGCGAGATAGACGAGAGACGCGATGCCCGCCGTCAAGCCGCTGAGCACATAGAGCAGCAGCCGACGACGCTCGACCGGGACGCCGGACAGCAGCGCGGCGGTCTGGTTGGCGCCCATGAAATACGCCTCGCGGCCGAAGGTCGTGCGGTGCAGGAGGATGCTGCAGGCGAGACAGACCACAAGCGTGATCCAGATCGGCAGCGGAACGCCGAGGAAGAAGCCGGTGCCGAAATAGCGAAACGACATCGGCATGCCGTAGATCGTCTGCCCGGCCATGAACCAGTAGGCGATGCCCTGCGCCACCCACAGCATGCCGAAAGTCGCAAGGAAAGGCGGCAGCTGCAGGCGGTTGATCATCAACCCGTTAGCGTAACCGATCAGTGTGCCGGCGCCGATGGCGACCGCAACGCCGTACCACGGATTGCCGGTGGTCTTGATCGCGGCTGCGGCGAGACAGGCCGACAGCGTCAGATTGGCGCCCACCGACAGATCGAGCCCACCGCCGATGATGACGAGTGTGAGGCCGGACGCGACGAGAAACAGCAGGCTCGCCTGCCGCAGCATGTTCAGCAGATTGCTCACCGACGCGAATCCCGGATCGACCGCGGTCAATGCGCCGGCGATCAGAACGATCAGCACGAACCGGCCGAGCAGGGCCGCAGCGTCGGGCGACAGGGACGATGGGCGGATATCGAGCGTTGCCGGGATCGTCATGCCGTACGCCTCACGAATTGCTTGCGCGCCTGGTCGATCAGCAACGCGAGGATGAGCAGGATGCCGATGCACACGACCTGCAGCGACGAGTCGATGGACAGAATGTTGAGCCCATTGCGCAGCACGGTGATGGCAAGCGCGCCGAGCACGGCACCGAACAGCCAGCCCTGTCCTTTTTCGAAGGAGGTGCCGCCGAGCACGACTGCGGCGATCGCCTCGAACTCCATGCCGATGCCGACGGTCGGATGCGCTGAATTGGTGCGTCCGATCAGCAACACCGCCGAAAGGCCGATGATCGTGCTGCCGAGCACATAGACGGCGAGGTGCACGAGATTGGCGCGAATGCCGGCGAGACGCAGCGCGTCCTTGTTGCCGCCGATGGCGATCACGTAGTTGCCGAGCCGAGTGCGATATAGCAGTAGCCACAGCGCGGCATAAAGGGCGGCCGCGATCGCGATCGGCGTCGGAATGAACCAAAGCTGGGAGCGATAGAAGGTTTCAATGGCAGGCGTGAAACCGCCGACCGGATCTCCATTGGTGAGCACCAGCGCAATCCCCTGCATCAGCCCCATGGTGCCGAGGGTGACGACAAAGGCAGGGAGCGACAGATAGGCGATCAGGATGCCGTTGAGGGCCCCGAAGGCAATGCTCACCGCCAGCGTCGCCGCACAGGCGGCGAACACGCCCCATCCGGCAAGAAGCGCCTCGGCGACGATGACGCCGCTCAGCCCGAGCAGAGCTCCGGCCGACAGGTCGAGGCCCTCGGTCATAATGATGAGCGTCATCGGCAGGGCGAGCATCAGCAGTAGCGAGGTCTGCAAGCCGACATTGATGAGGTTGGTCTGGGACACGAATCTCGGATTGATGATCGTGAACAGCACCAGCATCAGGATCAGCAAGAGGCCGGCGCCGGGGATTGCGCTAAGGAACTGGCCCATGCTGGACCTGCGCTGCAGCTGGATCGTCACGCTCATTGATGCACCGCCAGTTCGAGGATGGCCCGCTCGGTTAGCTGGTCGCCGGCGAGATGCCCGACGATGCGATGGTCGCGCATGACATAGGCGCGGTCGCAGAGCTGAACGAGCTCCGGCAGTTCCGAACTGATGACGACAACACCGGCCCCGCCATCGACCAGTTGATCGATCAGGCGATAGATTTCGGCCTTGGCGCCGACATCGACACCGCGCGTCGGTTCGTCCAGCAGAAACAGTTTGGCTCCCGCGGCCAGCCATTTGGCCAGCACGACCTTCTGTTGATTGCCGCCGCTGAGGGTGTGGACGCTCTGGCGCGTGCCATGGGCGGCAATGCCGAGCTGTGCGATCAGCCCGCGTGTGTCCTGCTCGGCTTTGGCCGGTGAGAACCAGCCGGAGGCGAAGCTGCGCCACAACGAGGCGACCGTCGCATTGTCGCGGACATCGAGTGGCAGCGCCAATCCCTCCCGTTTGCGATCTTCCGGGAGCAGGGCCATGCCCGCACGCACCCGTCTGTCCAGTGTGGCCGGCGTGCGCGATCCGAACAGAGCGATCTCGCCGCTCGCGATTGGATCCGCGCCGAACAAGGCGCGAACCACTTCGGTCCGGCCGGACCCAACGAGGCCGGCAAGCCCCACCACCTCGCCGGCGAGAATTTCGATGGAGATGTCCGACAGTTTGGCCGTGTTCACATCCCTGGCGAGCAGAACGGGCTCGCCGGGCGGGCGCGGCGTCCGTGCGAGTTGCGATCCCGATGGTCGCCCGATCATCGCGCCGACCATCTCGGCCTGGCTTTTCTGACCGCGCAGCACGCTGGTCACGACGGCGCCGTCACGCAGGATGGTGATGCGATCGCCGAGCATCTGCACCTCCTTCATGCGGTGGGAGATGTAGACGATGGCGACGCGCTTTTCTGTCAATCGCGCGATGGTTTGAAACAGGCGATCTGATTCACGCTCGGAGATCGCCGCCGTCGGCTCGTCCATCACGAGCACCCGCGCGTTCTGCGAAAGCGCCTTGGCGATCTCCACCATCTGCTGCTGGGCTACGCCGAGATCGGCGGCGTATGCGTGGGTGTCGTAGTCGAGGCCGAGATCGTCGAGGATGGTCCGTGCGGCTGCATGCATGGCCGCGGAATCGACGAGGCCGAAGCGACTGAATGCCGCTTCGCGACCGAGAAAGATGTTCTGCGCGATGTCCAGATACGGGATCAGCGAGAATTCCTGGAAGATGACGGCGATACCAAGCGCGCTGGCATCGGCCGGGCGGGCGACGGCGACCCGCCGGCCCTCGATCTCGATATAGCCGCGATCGGCCGCATAGGCGCCGTACAGCGTCTTGATCAGCGTCGACTTTCCCGCACCATTCTGGCCGAGGATGACATGGACCTCGCCGGCATAGACGTCGAGCGATACGTTCTTGAGCGCATGCACGCCGGGAAAGGATTTGTCGATACCGACCAGACGCAGCAGCGGTGCATCGGCCTCGCTTCCGGGCGCCCGCGACGCAGACCCCTTTGGGGTGTGCAGCGAGCGGTCCCCTTGCTCATTTTGATTTTCAGTGCCGTGCATCATTGTCGGCCTCGTTCGGCCCGATGACCCGGGGCAGGCGGGAGGTCACGTCCGGTCTATTTTTGCACGGGAATGGCGGCGATCATGTCCAGCTCGACACGGGCGCCCTGGGTCGAGAGCTGGTTGATGCAGATGGTGGTGCTGGCCGGCGTCCAGTCGCCGAAATATTCCTTCATCACCTTCACCATACCGTCCTGGTCCCGGATGTCGGTCAGGTACTTCGTCACCTTGACGATGTCGGTCCAGGTCAGCCCTTCGTGATCCAGGATCGACTGGATCGTTTGCATGGCGCGGTGGGTCTGGTCCTCGATCGAATTCGGATGATCGTGCTCCTCCAGAACGTGGGGATGCTTGTGATAGAGTGGCGAGGGCGTTGCTCCGGAAATGAACAACATCCCGCAGGGCACTTCGACACGGATCGCTGGCGCATAAGGCATGTCCGGCTTCCGCTCCGGCATCGTCTGGATTTCCTTGACGTGCGGATTGGTGGGCGAGGTCGCAAAGGCCGGCTTGGCTGTCATGATCATTTCCTCGATGGCGGGCGTTGGTAAACCTCGTGACCTTCTCGCGAGGGGGCATCCGGTCAACCCGTCACGAAGCGTGAGGTCAAACTATCTTTGAGTCAAGATAAAATATCTTGGCGCAAAGATAGATGAATTTGCATATAGTCGGTGCCCCGTGCCTATATGCTGATCAGCATGACTACCGATTCGATTGATGAGATCATTGCCGGCTGGAGCCGGCGGCGGCCCGACCTCGACGCCGGTCACCTCGACGTCGTCGGCCGGATTGTCCGGCTGTCCGTGCATATGCGCAGCGCCATCGAGCCCGCGCTCGAGGAGCAGGGCTTCAATTGGGAATTGTTCGACCTGCTCCTGACGATTTACCGTCGGGAGGCCGATGACAGTATCGGTGTTCGACCGACTGACCTCTATGCGGAGTGCCTGCTGTCGTCGGGCGGGCTCACCGCGCGGCTGCGGCGTGCCGAGCAGGACGGCTTCATCGTCAGGCGCCAGGATCCTGAAGATGGCCGTGGCGCGCGGATCACGCTTACGGCCAAGGGGCGAAATTCCGTCGACAAGGCGATTGCCCAGCACTTCAAGCTGTCCCGTTCGGTCGACGAGGTGCTGATAGCCAACGAACGTCAAACGCTCACGCGGCTGCTGCGGAAACTTCTGATTTCGGTCGAGAAGCCAGATTTGTAACGGATCGCGTCTGAGCGCCCCGTTCTCGGCAAACTCGGATCAGTCGCCGACACTTTTCCATGTCACCGCCGCAGCGTGCGTCAGGTTTGGCTTAGCTTTGTCGGTGCTGTATTCTGACTTCTCTTTTGGCCGCGTCAGAAAAATCTGACGAACGTGTCTTGGTCGGCAGCTTGATCGCGGCGACAGAATCCCGCGCAAGCAAAACCGGCTTCAGTACGATCCGATCGTTTTGAACCGGCGTTCCCTTGATCATCGCAATAAGGATGTGAGACGCCTGCGTTCCCAGTTCCGCAGTCGGTGTACTGATGGTCGTCAGCGCCGGTGCTATCGCATCCATGAACAGCATGTCGTTCATGCCGACCAGCGAGATGTTGCCGGGACATGAAATGCCTTTGTTTCTCAGGTGCCGAAGGCAGCCTACGGCCAGCATGTCGTTGCCAGCCACAATCGCCGTAATATCGGGGTTCTCCGTCAGCAAACGCTCGCAAGCGAACTCGCCTTCCTCGACCGTAAAGGCCTCACCGAATACGGCAGTGGGCGCAACTCCGTCTTGAGCCAAGACTTTGCAAGCGCGCCGAAAGCCGCGATAGCGGTGGTAACCCGTCGACACATTTTGCGGGCCGCCGACATGAGCAATTTGCCTGTGCCCACACTCGGCGAGATGATGAACCGCCAGTTCCATTGCCTTCGCGTCGTCGACCCGGACGCTCGGAATGAATTCGCTTTCAGGATCGCGAAACACCGCGACGACTGGAATATTCGCCTCGACGCAGGCTGCGATGCCGGGATCGTTTCGCTCGAAGGTCGCGACGATCAGCCCCTCGACGCCTTGCTGGATGAAACGATCGATCAGCGCGGCCTGCCTGAGCGGATGGTTGTCGGTATTGCCGACGATGGTGACGTATCCAATCTCGGCGAACCGGTCCTCAATCGCCCGCACTATGGGGGGATGGACGGGGTCACCAAGGTTCGAAACAATAACGCCGACGGTGCGAGATCGCTGGGTCCGAAGCGCCGATGCCATGGCGTTGGCCCGATATCCCAGCTTCTTCGCGCAAGCTTCGACGCGCTCGATCATTTCTGGGGAGATCAGGTGGCGCTTCTCGGGATTGAGCCCGCGCGACACCGTTGACCAATGGACGCCAGCACACTTCGCGACATCAATGATTGTCTTACGCGACGACCGCTCCTGAAGCGCGGGTGACGTCTTCTTGGTGTTCTTGGTTTTTTTGGGCATCGCCATCCAGCCTGCTCGCGCGCGTCGTCGTATCCGCTAACGATCACGTGAGAATGCCTCATCTTGCACAAATTGACAAACGTGTGCAGAGTTTCTTGACAAACGTGTGCACGGGAATGATGGTAGTGAAAATCCGTTGCATGCCTTGGTGCAATGCAGCAGAAGCGCCCTAACGGCGTCGACGATCAGGGATGGAATGATGGAGAGCTTCGTCTATCAGGCGGCGCCCATGCGGGTCGTCTTCGGCTCGGGACGGCTGGCAGATCTGGCCGCCGAGCTCGACCGACTCGGCGTTAAGCGCGCACTCGTTCTGACGACAGCCCAGCAGAAATCTCACGGCGAGCAGATTGCCGCCTTGATCGGTGACAGAGCGGCGGGCGTCTATGCCGGTGCGGTGATGCATACGCCGGTTGATGTGACCGAACTTGCGATGCAGCAGGTCAAGGCTCTGCGGGCCGACGGCATCGTCGCGGTGGGCGGTGGTTCGACCATCGGGCTAGGCAAGGCGATCGCGCTACGGACCGACCTGCCGCAAATCGTCGTACCGACCAGCTATGCCGGGTCCGAAATGACGCCGATCCTGGGTGAGACCCGCGAGGGACTGAAGACCACGCAATCGAGCCCGAAGATACTCCCCGAAACGGTCATCTACGACGTCGACCTGACGCGCACATTGCCGCCTGCATTTGCCGTGACATCGGGCGTCAATGCAATCGCTCACGCCGTCGAAGCGCTCTATGCGCGCGACGCCAATCCGGTCGTGTCGTTGATGGCGGAAGAGGGCATTCGCCTGTTCGCCGGCGCGCTGCCGAAGCTTGCGGCTGGCGAGGACAACGCGGCGGCACGCGATGATGCCCTGCGCGCTGCCTGGTTGTGCGGCGCCTGTCTCGGCGCCGTCGGCATGGGTCTGCATCACAAGCTCTGCCATACGCTGGGCGGCGCGTTCAATTTGCCACATGCCGAAACCCACACGGTGATCCTGCCGCATGCGATGGCCTATAATGCTCCCGCCGTGCCGGTTGCGGCGGCTCGCGTCGCGCGCGCGCTTGGCGCCGGACAGGCCGCGCAGGGACTGTTCGATCTTACGCAGGGACTTGGCGCCAAAGTCGCGCTGCGCGATCTGGGAATGCCGAAGGACGGCATAGAACGCGCCGCCGACCTTGCCGTCAGCAATGCCTACTGGAATCCGCGCCCGCTGGAACGCGATGCCATCCGCGATCTGATCGCGCGGGCCTGGGCGGGCGATCCTCCGGTCATGGCGGAGGCGTTGCGATGACGGCGATGCGCACGCTCATCAAATCCGCCACCATCCTGACGATGGATGACAAGATCGGCGACCTCGCGCAGGCTGACCTGCTGGTTGATGGCGATCGCATCGTGGACATCCGGCCAGGCCTGGATGCCGCTGATGCAGAGATCGTTGATGGTCGTGGCCGCATCGTCATTCCCGGCCTCGTCAACGCGCATATGCACACGTGGCAGACCGCCTTGCGCGGCTTCTCCGCGAACTGGACGCTTCCCGAATATTTCCGCCGGATGCATGCGGGACTGGCCACGGTCTTCCGTCCCGAGGATATTCATATCGGCACGCTGATGGGCGCGCTGAACCAGATCAATTGCGGCACCACCACGCTGGTTGACTGGTGTCACAACAACCCAACGCCTGCGCACAGTGATAGCGCCGTCGCGGCGCTGAAAGAGAGCGGCATCCGTGCCGCCTTCTTCCACGGCTCGCCGAAACCGGAGGCGGCGCCGGGGCAGCCGCACTTCTCTGAGGTTCCGCATCCGCGCCATGAGGTCGAGCGCTTTCTGGCAGGGGCACTGTCTAGCCGCAGTGATCGCGTCACGCTCGGGCTCGCGATTCTCGGCCCGCATTATTCGACTATGGATGTTGCCATCCATGATTTCGAACTGGCGCGTGAGTTCGATCTGATTGCCTCGATGCATCAGGGCGGAGGCCCGGCCAAGACGCCGGGTGGCTGGGCGAAGCTGATTGCAGCCGGTCTGGTCGGTCCCGGCATCAACATCGTGCACGGCAACGATCTTCCCGACGATCTGCTGCGTCAGCTTGTCGATCTCGGCGTGTCGTTCTCGGTCACGCCAGAAAATGAAATGAATCAGGGCCATGGCTACCCGATCACCGGGCGGCTGTTGAAGCTGGGATCGCGGCCATCGCTCGGAGTCGATCTGGAATCCGTGTTGCCTGGCGACATGTTCAACGTTGGCCGCATCGCGCTGTCGATGCAGCGCGCGCTCGACAACGCCGCGAGCCGGCAGGCCACGGGCGCCATTCCGGCGGCCACCACGATCACGACGCGTGCGGCCTTGCGCTGGATCACCATCGAGGGCGCCCGCATGCTCGGGCGTGAAGACATCATCGGCTCGCTCACGCCGGGCAAGAAGGCGGATCTGGTCGTCATCAATGCCACCGACCTCAACCTCTGGCCGGTCCATGATCCGGTTTCTACGGTCCTGATGCAGTCCAGCATTGCCAATATCGAGGCGGTCATGATTGACGGCATCTGGCGCAAGCGAGGCGGACGCCTGCTGGCGGAGAACCTCGACCACAAAAAGAATGAACTCGAGCGATCAGGCATGCGCATCGTCTCCGAGATCGAACGTCAGGAGAAAGCGGCATGACAACCCCGTCGAGAGATCAAGCACAGGCCGTGGCCTGGATCGGTGTTGGCAAGATGGGCTTGCCGATTGCCGGGCGCATGGTGGAGGCGGGTATCCGCGTCACCGGCTACGACCCGGGCCAGCAGCGCATGGCGTTGGCGCAGCAGCTTGGGCTTCAGACGGCTAACTCCGCGGCGGACGCCGCTGCAAACCACTCGATCATCTTCACATCGTTGTCCGACGATGCGGCGCTGCGTGCGGTATTGCTCGGGTCTGACGGCCTGCTGAACAAGCTGGCACGTGGTGCGGTTCTGATCGAGACGAGCACGGTCAGCGCCGAAATATCAGCGGAGGTTGGCGTCGCGGCGGAGGCAACGGGTGTTGCCTATCTGCGCGCGCCGGTGTCCGGCAATGCAGCGATCGCGCATACCGGCGCGCTGACCTGCTTCGTGTCGGGACCGCGCGATGCGTTCGATGCGGTTCAGCCGGTGCTGGCGACGTTCACCCGCGCGCAAACCTATCTCGGCGTGGCTGAAGAGGCGCGATTTGCCAAGCTCGCGGTCAATCTAATGATCGCGGTGTCCGCCGGAATGATGGCCGAAAGCCTCGCGCTGGCGCGCAAGGGCGGAATCTCCTGGCCGGATATCCTCAAGGTCCTGGACGATAGCGCGATCGCCTCGCCGATGGTCAAGTACAAGACGCCGCCACTAGCCACGCGCAACTTCGATTCCACTTTCTCGTGCCGGCAGATGGCCAAGGATCTCGACCTCATCATCGGCGCCGGTCATCACGTCGGCGTGCCGCTGCAACTCGCAGCGCAGGTGCGGGAAATCTACGGATCACTTATCGCACAGGGCGATGGCGAATCCGACTTCATCGCCACCGTGCGCCACGTCGAGCGACTGTCGGGTCTCGGCGAGCCGAAGCTTGGGTGAGGGAAGGCCATGCGGAATTTCAACGCGAACACCATCACCGACGCCGTGCTCGATCGCATCACGGATGCTGGCCAGCCGCGGATCAGGCAGATCAGCGAGGCGCTGGTACGCCATCTGCATGCCTTCGTCCGGGAGATTCGGCCGACCCAGAGGGAGTGGGAGCAGGGCATCGAATTCCTGACGCGTACCGGTCACATGTGCGACGATAAGCGCCAGGAGTTCATCCTGCTTTCGGATACGCTCGGGGTGTCGATGTTGGTCGATGCTATCAATCATGGTGCCGAAAAAGGTGTGACGGACACGACCGTGCTCGGGCCGTTCTTCGTCCAGGCGGCCCCGGAGAAGAAGCTTGGCGAAGACATCTCCGGTGGCATGGAGGGCGATCCGATGATCGTGACGGGATCGGTCTCGACGCCGGATGGCAAGCCGATCGCAAATGCGACAATCGACGTCTGGCACTCCGACGACGACGGGTATTACGATGTTCAGCAGCTCGACAAGATCGGCGATCTAGCGATGCGTGCGCGGTTTCATGCCGATGCCGAGGGCCGTTTCCGGTTCTGGTCGATCAAGCCAGCGGCCTATCCGATCCCGCATGACGGGCCGGTCGGCGATATGCTCACGGCTCAGGGGCGTCATCCGTGGCGGCCCGCCCATGTTCACTTCATGATCTCGGTACCTGGCTTCGAGCAACTGGTGACGCATGTGTTCGTCGCGGGCGACAAGTATCTCGACTCCGACGTCGTCTTCGGCGTCAAAGATACGCTCATTCGCGAATTCGTCCGGAAAGATGCCGGCGAAGCTCCCGACGGGCAGATGCAGAACACGCCTTACTATCATTTGAATTACGATTTCGGTTTGAAGCCAGACGCCAACAAGGCGCATGCTGTCTAGCTAACAATGCGCATCACGGGCCGCAGAGCCTGAGCGCTGATATGGAAGGGGAGGATGCTATGGGAGCGCCAGTGAGCGCCGAGACGGCCGTGGTCCGTCTGAACGAGATCATTGGGGCGCGCGCGACGATCGCGCGCGGCGTGCTCGATGATCACGGCCGCAGCGAGGCCTATCACGCCAGTCGTCCACCGGACGTCGTGGTGTTTCCGGAGACCACGCAGGAAGTCGCTGAGATCGTGAAGCTCTGCGGCGAACTCCGCATGTCGGTCGTTCCATTCGGCGCGGGTACTTCACTCGAAGGCAATGCAGCATCGGTGGCTGGCGGTGTCTGTATCGATTTTGCGCGGATGAACCGCGTGCTCCGGGTGCATGACAAGGACCTCGACGTCGTCGTGCAGCCTGGCATCACCCGCAAGCAGCTCAACGCGCATCTGCGCGACACCGGATTGTTCTTTCCGATCGATCCCGGCGCCGATGCGTCGATCGGCGGCATGACCTCGACGCGCGCGTCAGGGACCATGGCCGTCCGCTACGGCACCATGAAGGATAATGTGCTGGCGCTCGAAGTCGTGTTGCCGGATGGGCGGGTGATCCGCACCAGCCAGCGCGCCCGTAAATCGTCAGCCGGTTACGATCTCACCCGGCTGTTCGTCGGCTCCGAGGGTACCCTCGGCGTGATCACCGAAATCACGCTGAAACTTCATCCCTGGCCGCAGGCGATCTCGTCCGCGGTCTGCAGTTTCGGGCGGCTCGATCAAGCCATCGATGCCGCGATCGAAGTGATCCAGTCGGGCATTCCCGTCGCGCGGATGGAACTGCTGGATGAAGTCATGATGCGCGGCATCAATGGTTATTCCAAACTTGGCTATCGCGAGGCGCCGACGCTGTTCTTTGAATTCCACGGCACCGAGGCGAGTGTCGCGGAGCAGGCCGAACTGGCGGAGGCGATCGCCGCCGAACATGACGGCCAGGGCTTCCAATGGGCGCGTGCGGCGGAAGACCGGACGAAGCTGTGGCATGCCCGCGATAACACGCTTTATGCGGGTCTCAGCCTGAAGCCGGGCGCCAAGGCCATGATTACGGATGTCTGCGTGCCGATCTCACGGCTGACGGAATGTCTGACCGAAACGCGCCGGGACATCGATGCCAACGGACTGATCGCGCCCGTGGTGGGCCATGTCGGCGACGGGAATTTCCATCTGCTGATCCTGATCGATCAGGATAATGCCGACGAGGTCGCGCGTGCCAAGGCGCTGCACGCGCGGTTGGTGGCGCGGGCGATCGCGATGGAGGGCACCTGCACCGGCGAGCACGGCATCGGCACCGGCAAGATCGGATTCCTCCAGGACGAGCTCGGCGACGCCGTCGATATCATGCGTGGCATCAAGGCGTCGATCGATCCGAAAGGCATGATGAACCCCGGCAAGATCTTCTTGCCCAATGCACCGGTGCTGGCATGACGCAGCTCGCTCAGTCCAAGGCTGCCATGTCGATTGTTCAGGCGGCGCCGCCGCTGTTCGAACTGCGCGGCATCTCCAAGGAATTCCCGGGAGTGAAGGCACTCGACGATGTGTCGTTCTCGGTGTGGCCAGGCGAGGTGCACATGCTGCTCGGCGAGAACGGAGCAGGCAAATCGAGCCTGATGAAAGTGCTGTGCGGGGCCTATCGCGCCGATCACGGCTCGTTCCACTACAACGGCGAGACAGTCGAGATCGCGTCGCCAGCTGATGCGCAGAAGCTCGGCATCGCCGTCATCTTCCAGGAATTTTCGCTGGTCCCGTATCTCGACATCGCGCAGAACATCTTCCTTGGACGCGAGCCGGCAGGACGTGTTCCCGGCACGATCGATCGCAAGAAAATTCTGGCCGATGCCAAGCGCGTGCTGGATTCGATTGGATTCGACATCGATCCGGCAATCCGGATCGAGAAGCTGGGCGTCGCCCAGCAGCAGATGGTGGAGATTGCGAAGGCCATCAGCCAGAACGCGCGAATTCTCGTGATGGATGAGCCAACGGCGGCGCTGTCCGATCGCGAGACGGAATTGCTGTTCGCACTGATCGCGCGGCTCAAGGCAGACGGCGTCGCCATCATCTACATTTCGCACCGCATGGCGGAGGTGTTCTCGCTCGGTGACCGCATCACGGTGCTGCGCGATGGGCGTCGTATCGATGAAGTGAAACCCGGTGCCGTGTCATCGGACGATCTGGTCCGTATGATGGTCGGTCGCAGCGTCGATATGAGCTACCCACGGACCTTCGCCCAGATTCCTGGCAGGGTCATGCTCGAGGTGAGGGGCCTCTCTTCTGCCTCGGGTATTGCGGGCATCGACCTGGTGGTGCGGCAAGGCGAGATCGTGGGGCTGTGTGGGCTGGTCGGCTCGGGGCGCACCGAAGTGGTGCGGGCCATTTTCGGAGCCGACAGGGCGACCGCGGGACAGATCCTGTTCGACGGCCGGGAGAAATCCGGCGGTCCGGACGAAGCAGCCAGACTGGGGCTCGCGCTGATTCCGGAAAGCCGCAAGGCCGAAGGTCTGGCTCTGATCCGCTCTGTCGGAGACAACCTGATCGTTTCCGCGCTACGCAAGATTTTTCCGCGTGGCTTCTTCGATCAGGGGAAATCCAGGCAGGTTGCCAATGATCTGATCCGGCAGTTGAGGATCGCGACTCCATCGGACAAGCAGGCCGTGGGTCTTCTGTCCGGCGGCAACCAGCAGAAGGTCGTCATCGGGAAATGGCTGGCGGCCGGCGCCAAGCTGTTCATCTTCGACGAACCGACACGGGGCATCGACGTCGGAGCCAAAGCCGAGATCTTCGCGCTCATCGACCGACTGGTCGCGGATGGTGCCGCTGCGCTGATGATCTCGTCGGAGCAGGCGGAAATCTGCCACGTCTGCGATCGCGCCTATGTCATGTGCGACGGACGGATCGCGGGTGAACTGGCTCGCCACGAACTGAGTGAGGAAAACATCGTGAAGTTGGGGATGCATCATGCGTGAACAAGCGATGGTATTAAACACCAATCCGCTTCAGCGGATTCCCGGCGTTGCCGTCATGCTGGTGCTGCTATGTGTTGTCTTCAGCCTGATGACGCCCGGCTTCCTGACGGTGCCGAATATCTCCAACGTGCTCGTCCAATCGACGATTCTGTTGATGCTGGCGCTTCCGATGACGCTGATCATCATGACCGAAGGTCTCGACCTGTCGATGGGCGCAGTGCTGACGCTGACCTCGCTGATCGTCGCCATCGTCGCTTTGGCCACTGGCTCGCTGCTGCTCGGTCTGCTTGCGGCAATGGCCGTTGGAATCTTGTTCGGGACGGTCAACGGCTGGCTGGTGGCCGTTGTCGGCATTCCTCCCTTTGTCGCCACGCTGGGTACACTCGGGATGGCGCAGGGGCTCTCGCTGATCGTCAGCGATGGCCAGAGCGTCGTCGGCATGCCAGCGGCCGTTCGCGGCGTCTATTCCGGAACGCTCGGCGGCGTTCCGCTTCCGATCGTGCTGGGGCTGGGAAGCTACCTTGCCTTCCACGGATTGCTCTACCACACGCGTTTCGGGACTTACATTTTCGCGCTCGGCGGCAACCGTGAAGCGCTGAAATTCGCCGGTATCTCGGCACGTCGCTTGCTGATCCTCGTCTACGCGCTCGGCGGCGCCATGGTCGGTCTGGCCGGTCTCCTGATGACCGCGCGGATGAACTCCGGGCATCCGACCGCTGGCCTCGGTCTCGAGTTCGATGCCATCGCTGCGGTTGCCGTCGGCGGCACGTCGTTCGAACGCGGCAATGGCTGGCTGCTCGGCACCTTGCTCGGCGTGGTCACCGTAGGCGTGTTGCGCAACGGATTGAATCTGCTGGCGCTGCCGTCTTCGATCCAAGTGGCAAGCGTCGGCTTGCTGGTGATTGCAGCATTGTTCGTCGATGGATTGCGGAGCCGATCATGACCGATATCTCAAAGCCGATCACGGGCGGCAGAATGTTGCTCTCAGACGAGATGATCCAGGTATTCTATCGCCTGCTCGCCGCATTTCTGATCTGTGCGGCGCTGACCATCCTGACCAACTCGTTCTTCAGTCTCGGCAACATCCTCAACGTCCTGCGTCAGGCGAGCCTGCTGTTCTTCATTGCGTCGGGCCTGACCCTGGTGGTGCTGACAGGTGGCCTCGACCTTTCGATCGGCGCCAATGTCGCGATCTCCGCCTGTATTGCCGGAACGGTGATTCATCAGACGGGCTCGCCGACCTTGGGGGTACTGACAGGCATCGGCGTCGGTGGCGCGGTGGGGATGCTGAACGGCGTGATGGTGACGGCGCTTCGAATCCCATCTTTCATTGCGACCTACGGGATGCTGTGGGTGCTGCACGGCATCACTTATTGGTACATGGGCGGAGAGACCATGCACGGCTTCCCGGCTGGCTTTCGTCAGATCGGCAGCGGCTATTTTCTCGGTCTTCCGATCCCGGTCTATCTGTTGCTGGTCTTCCTCGCCATTGGAACCATTTTCGCGCAGCGCACCACGTGGGGACAGGAAATCTATGCCATCGGCGCCAACCCGGTTGCGGCGCGGTTGTCGGGTATTCCCGTCGCTCGCCGACTCCTGCTGGTCTACACAGTGTCCGGCGCGATGGCCGGGCTCGCCTCGATCATCTTTCTTGCGCGATTGAACTCTGCCGAAGCCGACATCGGCGAAAGCCTGACACTGCCGGCGATCGCGGCGGTTCTGATCGGGGGCACCTCGCTGTTTGGTGGTCTCGGAACGGTGTTCGGCACGTTCGTCGGCGCACTCATTTTGACCCTGGTCCTCAATGGCATGAACCTGTTGTCGGTCAACGCGAGTTGGCAGCCACTGGTGACAGGCGTCATCGTCATTCTGGCAGTATGGCTGGATATGAAAACACGGCGCCGTGCGGCGTAAGTGTTCGATCTTAAAAACAAAACGGAGGGAACGACTATGAAGAAAGCCTATGGCGCGCTTGCTGCACTGCTTCTGACGACATCACTCTCATCCCACGCCGTCGCTGACGGCGAGACGATCGCGGTGTTTACCAAAAACCAGACCAATCCTTACTTCCAGACAGTACGAGTCGGGTCCGACGCAGCCGCCAAAGCGATGAAGGCAAAGACGCTGCATTACATCCCGACCAAGCCGGACAGCATTCCGGAGCAGCTCAGCCAGATTGAGGACGTGGTGGTGAAGAAACCGTCGGCGATCGTCTTCATCCCGGTCGACTACAAGGCGATGGTCCCCGGCGTCGAGAAGATCAATGACGCAAAGATCCCGGTCGTGAACGTGACGGATCGTTCCGCCGGCGGCAAGTTTGTCGCCTTTGTCGGTGCCGACGATTATAGTCTGGGTCTCGAGACCGGGCGCTATCTGCTGAAGACGCTTGGCGGCAAGGGCAATTTCGTGATCATTGAGGGCGTCAAAGGGTCCTTGACGAGCATCGACCGCGTCCGCGGCTTCAACGACGCCCTGAAGGAAAGCCCGGGGGCCAAACTGCTTGCGTCGCAACCCGGCAACTATCAACGGCTGCAGGCGCTTCAGGTCATGGAGAATCTCATGCAGTCGAATACTCAGATCGACGGTGTGTTGGCTGCCAATGATGCGATGGCGATCGGTGCGATCGAGGCGCTCGATGGTGCCAATCGCAAAGCCCAGGTCATCGGCGTCAATGGTACCAAGGAGGCAATCGACGCGATCAAGTCCGGGAAGCTGCTGGCGAGCGGCGACTACAATGGTTTCATGCAGGGATGCCTCGGCATGATGATCGCCATTCGTTCGCTGCGCAACGAGCCGGTGATCACCGAGATCGTTCTCAAGCCCACGGTGATCGGCAAGGAGAACTATCAGCCCTACGACGTGCCGCTGGAATCGCGGACCTGCCCGAGCTGGGACGAGGCTGCTAAGCTCGGCACCAAATAATATCTTCGACACTTCAGGCGGTCGTCGCAGGTCGGCGGCCGTCTTCTGTCTTTCAGGAGCTACGCATGCTGTTTGCCATCCATGCCGTCGATCATGCCGGGGCGCTCGACAAACGCTTGTCTCACTACGAGGCTCACAAGGCCTTTTTGTCCGACACCTCGGCCTATGACGTGACGATCGTCATGTCCGGTCCGCTGACAGCCGATGACGGCCAGACCATGATTGGCAGTCTGTTTCTCGTCGAGGCCGCCGACCGCGCGGCGGTCGAAAGATTTCATCATGCCGATCCGTTCTTTGCCGCCGGCATCTGGCAGACGGTCACGATTACCGGCTTCCTGCGCCGACAGGGATAACCGGAATGGAGGCCGGCGCCCTGCCTGTCGGTGAGGCAGTCGTTCGGCATTTGTACACCGACAACGACATCAGCCCGGGGTCTGATGGGACCCCGGGCTGGTTTTACGATGAGCTGAACCGTAACGATTAGCCGAACTGGTTCATCGTGTTGTGCGCGCCGCCCGCCTTCAGGGCTGCTTCACCGGCGAAGTATTCCTTGTGCTCGTCGCCGATGTCCGAACCAGCCATGTTCTGATGCTTCGCGCAGGCGATGCCTTGACGGATTTCCGCGCGCTGGACGTTCTTGACGTAGCCCAGCATGCCCTGTTCGCCAAAATACTCCTTGGCGAGGTTGTCGGTGGACAGCGCAGCCGTGTGATAGGTCGGCAGCGTGATCAGGTGATGGAAGATGCCGGCACGCTTGGCTGAATCAGCCTGGAATGTCCGGATGAGCTCGTCGGCTTCGACCGCCAGCGGCGTGCTGTCGTACTCCACCTTCATCAGTTCGGCGCGGTTGTACTTGCTGACATCCTTGCCGGCTTCCTTCATTGCGTCATAGACCTGCCAACGGAAGTTGAGCGTCCAGTTGAACGACGGCGAGTTGTTGTAGGCCAGCTTCGCATTCGGGATCACCTCACGAACGCGATCGACCATCTTGGCGATCTGCTCGATGTTCGGTTTCTCGGTTTCGATCCACAAAAGGTCGGCACCGTTCTGTAGCGAGGTGATGCAGTCGAGCACGCAGCGGTCCTGACCCGTGCCTTCGCGGAACTGGTAGAGATTGCTGGCCAGACGCTTCGGGCGCATCAGCTTTCCATTACGCGTAATGACGACGTCGCCGTTGCCGATCTTTGAAGCATCGATTTCTTCGCAATCAAGGAAGCTGTTATACTGGTCGCCGAGGTCGCCCGGCTTGTGGCTGACGGCGATCTGCTGCGTGAGGCCAGCGCCGAGCGAGTCGGTGCGGGTGACGATGATGCCGTCTTCGACGCCCATTTCGAGGAAGGCGTGACGGCAGGCGCGGATCTTCGCGAGGAAGACTTCATGCGGCACGGTAACCTTGCCGTCCTGATGGCCGCACTGCTTCTCGTCCGAGACCTGGTTCTCGATCTGCAGCGCACAGGCGCCGGCTTCGATCATCTTCTTGGCGAGCAGATAGGTCGCTTCAGCGTTGCCGAAGCCGGCATCGATATCGGCGATGACGGGAACGACGTGGGTCTGGAAGTTGTCGATCTTGTTGATCAGTTCTTCTTCCTTTGCCTTGTCGCCAGCCTTGCGAGCGGCGTCGAGGCTGCGGAAGATGTCGTTGAGCTCGCGCGAGTCAGCCTGACGCAGGAAGGTGTAGAGCTCCTCGATCAGAGCCGGGACCGAAGTCTTCTCGTGCATCGACTGATCCGGCAGCGGGCCGAATTCCGAACGCAGCGCCGCGATCATCCAGCCCGAGAGGTACAGGTAGGTGCGGTCGGTGGTGCCGAAATGCTTCTTCACCGAGATCAGCTTCTGCTGCGCGATGAAGCCATGCCAGCAGCCGAGCGACTGGGTGTACTTGGTGGTGTCCGCATCATAGGCGGCCATGTCGGCACGCATCAGCGACGCGGTGTAGCGTGCGACATCGAGGCCGGTCTTGAAGCGGTTCTGCAGGCGCATGCGTGCGACGGCCTCGGCGGTCACGCCGTTCCAGGTGTCCTTGGTCTTGAGCAGCGCCGACGCCGCCTCGATTTCGCTCTGATAGGAGCCTGTGCCGAGGATGGTCTGGTTGCTGATCCCGCGTGGCTGGAAGTTCATTTTCTCGATTCCTTTGGCTGACGAAAACCTATCCTTGGTTGTAATCGCGGGATCGCCAGCCGCTAGACGGAACGCAGATAACTTGTCATACTTTACAAACTGAACGTGTAAGGCTGTAAAGTAGTTACAAGGTATTGGAGTGTGCGATGGCCGCCTCGGCAGGTCGTTCGGTGTTCATGGGGCCGCGAATCCGGCGGCTTCGGCGCGATCTGGGCCTGACCCAGGCCGATATGGCGGCCGATCTGGAAATTTCGGCCCCTTATGTCGCTTTGCTGGAGCGTAACCAGCGGCCGATGACGGCCGACATGCTGCTGCGGCTGGCCCGTACTTACACGATCGATCTCGCCGATCTCGCCGGCGATGGCGGTGCCGACAATACGGCGCGGATGCAGTCGATCCTGAAAGAGCCGATGTTCTCGGACATCGATATCCCTGCGCTTGAAATCAGCGATCTCGCGGTGAGCTATCCCGGCATGGCCGAGGCTTTTCTGCGCCTCTACACGGCCTATCGCGAGGAGCAACTCGCGCTGGCGGACCGACGCGCGCCGGCGCTCGCGGGCGGTGCATTGCAAGCGGGTAGCGAGGGCTACGATGCCAACGATCCCGTCGCCGAGGTCCGGCGTTTTCTCGCCGCACGCCGGAACAATTTCGCGGGCCTCGATGATGCCGCCGAGCGCCTCGCGCAGGCGACGTCAGGCCCGAGCGGTTTCATCGAGCGTCTCAAGACCCGACACAAGCTACAAGTGCGCTATCTGCCGCCGGACGTCATGCTCGGCTCGGTGCGACGACTGGATCTGCATCGGAAACAATTACTACTTGAGGACTCGCTCGATACCGCAAGTCTCAATTTCCAGCTGGCGCAGCAACTCGTCTATCTCGAAATGGAAAACGAGATCGGCACCGCGCTCGAAGACGGCCAGTTCACCACCAAGAGTGCCGAACTGCTGGCGCGCCGGGCGCTCGCAGGCTACGCCGCTGCGGCGCTGATCATGCCCTATGCGGCTTTCGCGCGCGCCGCCGAGACGCGGCGCTACGATCTAGAAGCGCTGGCGCGCCAATTCGGTGCCAGCTTCGAACAGACCGCGCATCGCATCACGACCTTGCAGCGGCCGGGTGCCGAAAAAGTCCCGTTCTTTCTCATCCGCGTCGATCCCGCCGGCAATATTTCCAAACTGCTCGACGGTGCAGGCTTTCCGTTCGCGAAGCACGGCGGTGCGTGCCCGTTGTGGTCGGTGCACGACGTTTTCAAAACGCCGCGCCAGATCGTCACGCAGTGGCTGGAATTGCCGGATGGCCAGCGCTTCTTTTCGATTGCCCGCACCGTCACGGCTGGCGGTGGTGGTTACGGCGCACAACGCGTCGAGCGCGCCATCGCGATCGGTTGCGCAGCCGAACATGCCGGCCAGTTGATCTATACGCGCGATGCGTCGGCACCGCGTGCGGATGCTCCAACACCGATCGGCGTCGCATGCCGTGTCTGTCACCGTCCGCGCTGCGCCGCGCGTTCGGCGCTTCCGATCGGGCGCGAGTTGTTGCCCGATGATTTCAGGACGCTGAACGTTCCGTTCGGCTTCTCGGCGGACTGAAACGGCTCAGGCCTGCTCGGCCGCAGCTTCCTCGGCATTGGGATCGCCGGGCGCCGTAGCCCACGCCAGTTCGACCAGCGTCACGATGCGCCGACCGGCGCCATCAAGCTGGCACACGATGAGGCCCTGCTCCTCGATATAGTTCAGCAGGCGCTGTGCACGGCGCAGCGAATGCGAGCCGTAGGCGCGGGCGATCGCGGCATTGCTCGGGCAGGGCCAGCCTTCCTTGGCGGCGCGGGCGATCATCATGAAAACGCCCTGCATATCCTCCGGCAGAATCGAGGCGCGGACCGAGACGTCCTGCCACCCGTCATCTTCTGTCATGTCGGAGCCGAGCCCGGCGCGGGCGCGGGTCAGCATGCGGCGAAAGTCGTCGAGGTCCGGCACGGCGGCACCGAGACCCTCGATGCGGCAGCGGACCACGAATTCCTGATAGAGCACGCCGACCACCCGGAAGCCTGCGTCGGGCTCCGCCATCAGGGCCTGCAACACGCGGTCGACGCGCATGCGCCGCTCCGCCAGTTCCTCGGCGCTGATCGGCGTCTCCGCCACGTCCGGCCGAATTTCCAGCGCTGCGGACTTCGCCGCCATGAGCTGGCCAAGCAGATCCGGCGATGACGGTGCGCGGCGCTGCGGCCGGACCGGCTCCGGCGGGGGCGCTGCGAGAATCGTGGCGCGGACGTCGTCGAGTGTGGCTTCCGGCAGCGGCATCAGGCGTGGGGTCGCATTGCGCGGACTTGTTTCGGTGACACCGATGCGCAGGCCCAGCGGACGACGGGAGAGGGCGGGACCCAGCGCCATGAACTGGCCGCGCTCGAGGTCGCGGAAGGATTCGGCCTGCCGTCGCTCCATGCCGAGAAGATCGGCGGCGCGTGCCATATCGATATCGAGGAAGGTGCGACCCATCAGGAAATTCGACGCTTCGGCCGCGACGTTCTTGGCGAGCTTCGCCAGTCGCTGTGTCGCGATGACGCCGGCAAGGCCGCGTTTGCGGCCGCGGCACATCAGGTTGGTCATGGCGCCGAGCGATAGCTTGCGGGCTTCGTCGGACACCTCGCCCGCGACGGCCGGGGCGAACAGCTGTGCCTCGTCCACCACCACGAGCATCGGATACCAATGGTCGCGAGGCGCGTCGAACAGCCCGCCCAGAAAGGCGGCGGCGCGGCGCATTTGATTCTCGGCATCCAGCCCTTCGAGATTGAGCACTGTGGAGACGCGGTGCATGCGCGCGCGCTCGCCGGCGACCTGCAACCCGCGTTCGGTATGCGCCTCGGCATCGATCACCAGATGACCGAATCGCTCCGCCAGCGAGACGAAATCGCCTTCAGGGTCGATGATGGTTTGTTGCACCCATGGGGCGCTCTGTTCGAGCAGCCGGCGCAGCAGATGCGATTTTCCGGAACCCGAATTGCCCTGTACGAGCAGACGCGTCGCCAGCAGTTCCTCAAGGTCCAGAGCCGCCGGGGCGCCTGACGTCGTATGCCCCATCTCGATCGCAACGGTCATGTCTCGACTCAGGTCTCCTTGTAGAGAGGGCTTACCAACCCGGCCACAGCGCGTCGAGCGGCGCACGGCTATCATCCCGTGTTCCGCGCAACTCTCACCAAGTAAATCGCGACAGCGAATCGGCGATGTTCTGCACACGGCGGTGCCCGGTTTTGCCAATGGCAATCTCAGGCGGTTTCCTTGCATGATCGCATTGTGTTCGACCCGCGGTGATAGAGCGTCAGCAAACAGAAAATCCCGCGTGACGTAACTGTGACGTCCGCAAGGCAGGGACATCGCTGGAATCTTCGGGCGCCGCAGTCACCAAACATTTGATTTGGAATTCTTCCAGTTTCAGGGGAGGGTCACTGCAACGGCGATATGCGCCACGACCCGGGGAAATGCGATGGCAAGCCTCACGATCAATGGACGAATCTACGAGATCGATGCAGAACCGGACACGCCGTTGCTATGGGCGATCCGCGAAAATGCCGGGCTGACAGGGACAAAATACGGATGTGGCGTCGCCCAATGCGGCGCCTGCACCGTTCATGTCGATGGCCAGCAGGTCCGTTCCTGCAGCATGGCGCTCAGTGAGGCGATCGGAAAGCAGATCACGACGATCGAGGGCCTTGCGTCCGAGGGGGCCGTGCACAAGGTGCAGCAGGCCTGGATCGATCATGATGTGCCGCAATGTGGTTACTGCCAGAGCGGCATGATCATGGCAGTTGCAGCGCTGCTGGAGACAGTGCCGCAGCCGACCGATGAGGATATCGACCTCGCCATCACCAATATCTGCCGTTGCGGCACGTTCCAGCAGGTCCGTGAAGCGATTCACGCCGCTGCAAGCGCTTGAGGAAGATGGTCATGGGTCATGCTCCGCAACTCAATCGCCGTTCGTTTGTCCTGGGAACTGCTGCTATCGGCAGTGGCCTCGCGCTCGGTATTCCCTTTGGCGGGCCGACCGCAGTCTATGCGGCCGATGGTACGCCTGAGGTCAATGCCTGGGTGGTGATCCGGCCGGATGAGACCGTTGTCGTGCGTATCGCGCGGTCCGAGATGGGGCAGGGAACGCTCACGGGTCTGGCGCAATTGGTCGCAGAAGAACTTGAATGCGACTGGTCCAGGGTGACGACGGAATATCCCACGCCCGGGCAAAGTGTCGCACGCAAGCGCGTCTGGGGGGACTTTTCCACCGGCGGCAGCCGCGGTGTTCGCACCTCGCATGATTACGTCCGCAAAGGTGGCGCGGCTGCGCGCCTGATGCTGATCCAGGCGGCAGCCAATGAGTGGGCCGCGCCCGTGTCGGAATGTGCCACCAGCAAGGGCGTCATCACCCATGTCCCGTCGGGGCGCACCATCACTTACGGCAAGGTCGCGGAAGCGGCTGCTAAGCTGCAGCCGCCGGCCGACGTCAAGCTGAAGGATCCCAAGGACTGGACCATCGCCGGCAAACCGCTGAAGCGGCTCGATACGGTCGAGAAAACCAACGGCAAGATGGTCTACGGCGCCGATATCAAGCTGCCGGGAATGCTGAATGCCGCGATCAAGGATTGCCCGGTGTTCGGCGGCACGCTGAAGAGCTTCGACGACAGCAAGATCCTGGGCATGAAAGGCGTCAAGAAGGTCGTGCGCGTCGGCGACAGCGCCGTCGCTGTGGTCGCTGATACGTGGTGGCACGCCAAGTCGGCGCTGGAAGCGATGCCGGTCGTCTGGGACGACGGCAAGAACGCCAGCGTGTCCAGCGAGTCCATCGGCAAGTGGCTGCAGGAAGGCCTGGACGCTGCGCAGCCCGCTTTTGTCGGCAACAAGGCTGGCGATGTCAAAGCAGCGTTTGCGGGTGCTGCGAAGACGGTGGAAGCGGTCTACGCCTATCCCTATCAGAACCACGCCACCATGGAGCCGATGAACGCGACGGTGCTCTATACGCCAGAGAAGTGCGAGGTCTGGACCGGGACGCAGAATGGCGAAGCCGTGTTTGCGGCCGCTGTCGAAGCGTCAGGTCTGCCGAGCGACAAATGCGAGGTCTACAAGATCATGCCGGGCGGCGGCTTCGGTCGGCGCGGCATGACCGATTACGTCCGTCAGGCGGTGGCCATCGCCAAGCAGATGCCCGGCACGCCGATCAAGCTGATGTGGTCGCGCGAAGAAGACATGCTGCACGGCCGTTATCACCCCATTACGCAAAGCAAGCTGGTCGGCGCCTTCGATGCCGATAACAATCTGATCGGTTTGCACATGCGGATCTCAGGCCAGTCGATCCTGGCCAGTGTGCGTCCCGAGGGAATGCAGAACGGGATGGATCCCGTCACTTTCCAGGGTCTGAATGCCAGCGGTGAGGCAGCGATCGGCTACACTGTTCCGAATTTGCTGATCGACCATTCCATGCGCAATCCGCATGTGCCGCCGGGTTTCTGGCGCGGCGTCAACGTTAACCAGAATGCGATCTATCTCGAAAGCTTCATGGACGAACTCGCGCATTCGGTCGGTCAGGACCCGCTCGAATTCCGTCGCAAGCTGATGACCAAGCATCCGAAGCATCTCGCGGTGCTCAATGCGGTTGCGGAGAGGATCGGCTGGACGACGCCGGCGCCGCAAGGCGTGTTCCGCGGCATCTGCCAGCACATGGGCTTCGGCAGCTATGTTGCGGCTGCTACGGAGATTTCGGTGACGGGCGGCAACAAGATCAAGATCCATCGCATCGTTGCCGCCACGGATCCCGGTTACGCGGTGAATCCTTGGCAGATCGATCGACAGATCGCGGGCTCGTTCGTCTATGGCCTCTCGGCACTGTTCTATGGCGAATGCACTGTGAAGGGTGGTCGCATCGAGCAGGAAAACTTCGACACCTATCAGTCGATGACCATGAAGGAGATGCCGAAGGTCGAGTCGATCCTGATGCCATCGGGCGGCTTCTGGGGCGGCGTCGGCGAACCGACGATCTGCGTGGCGGCGCCGGCCGTGCTGAATGCCTATTTTGCCGCGACCGGCAAGCGCATCCGTTCCGTGCCGCTGAAGAATCACGACATCATCTTTGCGTAACCGACGCGTCGCCATGCTTGCTGCCCATCACTGGATTTCGCTCATGAAGACGTTGCGTACCTCACTTGCGATCGGGCTGATCGTCGCCTCGGCGGCGCCGGTCCGGGCGGCATCGGCGCCGCCGCCTGGCGCGGCGTCGTGCTCCGGCTGCCATGCGGCGACATCGCAGGCCATCCCGAACATCTATGGGCGCGATGCCGATGCGACGCGCTCCACATTGCTGGCCTTTCGCAATGGATCGATGCCGGCCACGGTGATGACGCGGATCGCCAAGGGCTTCTCTGAAGACGAAATCGGGTCGATTGCGGCCTGGCTGGCAACGCAGAAATAGCATGACCCACAAAAATCATACCTCACGACGGGAGTTTCTTCGCGCTGCCGCTGCCGCGACGGCATCCCTTGCGCTGGCATCGCCAAGCCTGGCGCAATCGCCCGCGCGCGTCGTCGTGATCGGCGGCGGCTTCGGCGGCGCCAGTTGCGCGCGCGCGCTGCGGCAGCTCGATCCGTCGCTGGATGTCACGCTGGTGACGGCCGATCGCCAATATGTCGCGTGCCCGTTCAGCAACGAGGTCATTGCCGGTGACCGCGCCATCGAGGCCCAGCAATTCACCTACGAGAAAACCGCTACCGCCGGCATCAAAGTCGTCGTGCAAATGGCGCAGACGATCGACCCGCAGGCGCGCACGATCGGTCTCGCCGATGGATCGACGTTGCGCTACGACCGGCTGGTTCTGTCGCCCGGAATCGATCTGCGCTTCGATGCGCTGCCGGGCTATGACGAGGCTGCAGCGTCGCGCATGCCGCATGCCTGGGAGGCCGGTGAGCAGACGCTGCTGCTGCGACGTCAGTTGGAAGCGATGGACGATGGCGGCGTGGTTGCGATCGTCGTTCCCGCCAACCCCTTTAGGCGTCGCTGTGCGGTACCCGGCATTCGACGACAAGCTCAATCGCCCGGTCGATCTCGAACAGCGCGTCAATCTCTGCCGTGTCGATCATCAGCAATTGCCGCCGCTCGCCGATGAAAGCCGCGATCTGCTGGCGCTGACCGCATTGATCGGCCGGCAGTCCCAGGGGATGCCGATCGAGACGGGCGCCGATTCACGTCTGCAGGCATTCATCGACAAAGGCCGCGATGCTTTCATGCGGCGTCAGGGTCAGTTGAATCTGGCATGCACGAACTGTCACGACGACAACTGGGACAAACGTCTCGCCGGCTCCGCGATCACGCAGGCCCATCCAACGGGCTATCCCGTCTATCGGCTGGAGTGGCAGGGGCTTGGCTCTCTCAAGCGCCGCCTGCGCAATTGCATGATCGGCGTGCGGGCTCAACCCTACAGCGCCGACGCGCCTGAGATGGTCGAGCTTGAGCTCTACCTGATGTCGCGCGCGCGGGGCATGGCAAGCGAAACTCCCGCTGTCAGGCCGTGACGCTTCGAATGTCTGTGTACGTGCCCGCTGGCTGCAGGTCAGGTCGTTTCCTTCGGTATCTCGAACACCAGACACGTCGTGGTGGCATGGGCGATGAGCCGGTCCTTGGAATCCGTGATGCGCGCTTCGGCGGTGGCGGCGCGGCGGCCGACATTCAGCGTCTTGCCTTCGGTGCGCACGGTGCCGCTATCCTTGCTCATGCCGCGAATGAAGCTGATCTTGAATTCCAGCGTGGTGTAGTGTGCACGGCGAGGCCCATCGCCGAATCCAGCAGGATCGCCGCGTAGCCGCCATGTACCGAGCCGATCGGATTGTAGTGCCGGAAACCGGGGACGCTGTGAAACACCACAATGCCGGGTTCTGCGGTCGAGTCGAACGGCTCGACATTCTCCATGATCGGCGGCTGCGGCAGCTCGCCGGCGAACATCTTGCGCACGAAATCGAGCCCGGGCACCGAGGCCATCAGGCTGGTGGGGACGACGTCGTAGCGGGGCGTGGGGGCGTCGGTCATGGCGCTTCCTTTATTTTTGATGACGATCATCATACAAAGCTGCAGGTGCGGATGCTAGCGCTTGCCGCAAGCCCTTCCACGTCATGCCCGGGCTTGACCCGGGCATCCACGCCTTCGCAGCCCTAAAACGTAGATGGCCGGGACAAGCCCGGCCATGACGTCTGAATTCTATCGATAAAGAAAGCTACGACGCCTTCCTTGCCCGCATCAGATCCGCGAACCGCTTGAACAAATAATGCGAGTCGCGTGGACCGGGGGAAGCCTCCGGGTGATACTGCACCGAGAATACCGGCTTGCCGTCGAGCTGGATGCCGCAATTGGATCCGTCGAACAGCGAGATATGGGTCTGCGTCGCGCCCTTGGGCAGCGTCGCTTCATCCACCGCGAAGCCGTGGTTCATCGAGGTGATTTCCACCTTGCCGGTGGTCTCGTCCTTGACCGGATGATTGGCGCCGTGATGGCCCTGATGCATCTTCTTGGTCTTGGCGCCCACCGCTAGGCCGAGCATCTGGTGACCGAGGCAGATGCCGAATGTGGGCACGCCGGAATCGATCACCTGCTTGATGACAGGCACGGCATATTTGCCGGTCTCGGCGGGATCGCCTGGGCCATTCGACAGGAACACGCCGTCCGGCTTCAGCGCCATGATCTCTTCAGCCGAGGTCGTGGCCGGAACGACCGTGACCTTGCAGCCTTCGCCGGCCAGCAGGCGCAGAATGTTGCGCTTGATGCCGTAATCGATAGCGACGACGTTGAATTCAGGATTGGTCTGGCGGCCGAAGCCCTTTTCCCATTCCCAGGGAGTCTCGTCCCAGGTGAAGCGCTGGGTGGATGTCACCATCGGCACCAGGTCCATGCCTTCGAGGCCGGGCCATTCGCGTGCTTCTTCCTTCAGGCCATGCAGGTCGAATTGGCCGTCCTTCGCGTGCACAAGCACCGCATTGGGCATGCCCTTGTTGCGGATCAGCGCGGTCAGGGCGCGGGTGTCGATGCCGGAAATGCCGATGATGCCGCGGGCCTTCAGCCAGGCGTCGAGATGCCGGGAAGAGCGGTAATTCGACGGGTCGGTGATCGCCGAGCGCAGGATCACGCCGCGGGCGCCTGGCGTCGCCGCCATGTTCACCGTCTCGATATCCTCGTCGTTGGTGCCGACATTGCCGATATGCGGGAAGGTGAAGGTGATCAGCTGCCCGGCATAGGATGGATCGGTGAGGATTTCCTCATAACCGGTCATCGCCGTGTTGAAGCAGACTTCGCCCACGGCCTGGCCTTCCGCGCCGAGGCCGAAGCCCTCCAGCACGGTGCCATCGGCGAGCACGAGGAGCGCGGTCGGTTTGTGGTCCGGCCAGGCTGAAGATGTTTCTGAGGGGGTCATGAGGGGACTACATAGTCCGCGCATCCGCCGCCGTCAAAGCCGGAAAGGCCGGATTCACACGTCAACCATGGCCCGGCAGGTTAGCAATCGGCGCTTTGCCCGATCAACGGGCCCGGACAGGGCTGCATTAAGGAATAATATCTTATCTGGCAGAATTGTGGTGTTCCGGTTGTCCGGCGAAACCTGCACGCCGATAGCGCGTAATTTGCAGAATGAGATGTAAAATCAACTAATTATAATTACGGATGCTTGCCGGAACTCACTTTCGCCGGTAGCAAGCTACGACTTCCCGTATTTCCGGATATTTCAGTGCAGTTGGACTATTTCGCCAAGATGGCCGCGCGCTCGGCCGTCGCGCCTGCGCGATGGCGCAGGCCTTTTCTGACCTTCCTCGATGGGATCGAGAAGGGCTGGACGATTCCTGTGCTGATCGTCGGCTTCGCGGGAATCTGGCTGCTGTTTCTGGTGATCGCCTATCAGAGCGGCGATCTACATGCGGATGCGCTGGAAACCTGGACCCTTGGGCGCGAATTCGCATGGGGGAATCCCAAACATCCGCCCTTGATGGGCTGGGTCGCGCGGCTGTGGACGCTGGTTTTCCCGCTGACCGACTGGTCGTTCCAGTTGCTGTCGATGACCAATGCCGCGGTGGCGCTCTGGGCCGTCGATCTGATTGCACGCCGCTTCGTGCGCGGCGATTCGCGAGCGGTCATATTGCTGTTGCTGATGCTGCTTCCGGCCTACCAGTTCCACGCCCAACGCTTCAACGCGAACACGGTGCTGCTGGCGATCTGGCCGCTGGCGACCTACTGCTTCCTGCGCTCCTATGAAACGCGGGCCGTCGGCTGGGCCGCTGCCACTGGTGTCCTGGCCGCGCTGGCAATGCTCGGCAAATACTATTCGATCTTCCTGATCGGCAGCTTCGCGCTGGCAGCGATCGTGCATCCGCAGCGGGCGGTCTATTTCAGGTCCTGGGCACCGTGGATTTCGGCACTGACCGGACTCATTGCCCTTGGGCCGCACATCCATTGGCTCGTGACGACCGGTGCTACGCCGTTCACCTATGCCATGCAGGTTCACGGCGGCATCGACTTCGGTCAGTCACTCATCGAAGCCAGCATGTTTTTGCTCGGTCTCGCGGCGACGCTGGCGCTGCCGGCCATTGTCTGGGTTTTATCGGCCGAGCTGCGCCTGAAGTACTTTTCGGCCGATTTCCGTGCCATGGGTCCAGGATTGCTGCTGCTGTTCTGGGTGTTCATCGGCACCGTGCTGCTGCCTGTTATGACAACCGTCACGCTTGGCACCGACATGCCTTCGCTATGGGCGCTCCAGGGTTTGTTCCTGCCTGCCGTTTTGATCGTTTGCGGCGCCCGCTTCACGCTCGAACGCCTGTATGTGGTCAATATGGTGGTGTTCGTCGCCGGCATCGCCATCATCGCAACCGTTGTGGCTGCTCCGATCCATGCGATTTACCGCAACAGCATCAATCCTAACGAGCGGACTTACTATCGGCTGGCGGCTCAAGAGCTGACTGACCGGTGGCACCAGATGACAGGCCGGCCGATGCCACGGATCAGTGGCGACGACGGACTGGCATTCGCGACGGCCTTTTACAGCCCTGACCATCCCGTCTACAGCCGCCCGTTCCAGTTCCAGTACACTTGGGGCATGCCGCGCGCGACGACGCTGCAGAAGGGGTGGGCTTCGATGTGCTTTGCGACAGATAGCGATTGCCTGATGTGGATGGGCAAAGTCGCGATGCTCGAGCCGCGGCACGTCAGGTTTGATTTCGAGGTTCAGCCCCGGCTATGGGGCCAGGCCGGTATTCCGGCCACCATATCGGCGTTGATGGTTCTGCCATACGTCGCTGGAGCCGGCGCGCCCGGGCCGCTGTCCGCAGGCGTGGAGGATTTCAGCTCCAGCCATCGGCAATAGGTTTGGGCAGTAGGTTCGGGCAACAGCTCCGGGCGGCGTCCCCGAGAATTGGCGGGTGCAGTTGTGCATACCCCTTAAAACGCTTAGATCGGGGCCAACCGAGTTCCCGCGCTGCGATTGGCGGCCGCAAGAGGAGACGCAGATGCTGCGCGATGACATCAACAACGCCGTCAAGGACGCCATGCGGGCCAAGGACGAGCGCAAGCTTTCGACGCTTCGCATGGTCAATTCGACCATCAAGAATGCCGATATCGAAGCGCGCGGCCAGAGCAAGCCGCCGCTGTCGGATGCCGACCTGCTGAGCCTGCTGCAGAAGATGATCAAGCAGCGCCAGGAATCGGTGGAGCTCTATGACAAGGGCGGCCGCGCGGAGCTCGCGACCCAGGAGCGCGAGGAAATCGCGATCATCTCCGCCTATCTGCCGCAGCAGATGTCAGAGGACGAGACCAAGTCCGCCATCGCAGCCGAGATCGCAGCGACGGGTGCGGCCGGCATGAAAGACATGGGCAAGGTGATCGCGGCGCTGAAAGCGAAATATGCCGGCCAGATGGACTTCGGCAAGGCCAGCGGTCTGGTCAAGGCTGCGCTCAACGGCTGAGGCTCTCTTTAACCTCTCCCCGCCCTTTGCGGGGAGAGGTCGCGCGCACTTGGCGCGCGGGTGAGGGGCCAAGCACGCTGCTTCAACGCACGCAATCTATCGGTTCGGATCAATCCGAGGTCTTGCGCAATTCCTCATCGATGAGCGACAGCACGCCTTCGATATTTGACAGCACATCGTTGTTCCAGAAGCGAAGCACGCAATAACCTTGCTCGCGCAGATATCGATCGCGCATGGCGTCCCGTTGCGACTCCAGATGCTGCCCGCCATCGACCTCGATAACGATCATCTTCTCCCGACAAACGAAGTCGCAGATATATCGCCCGATCGGCTCTTGGCGAATGAATTTGCAGCCGGCAATCTGCCTGTTGCGCAGACGATTCCACAGTTTCGTTTCGGCGTCGGTGGAGTTGGTGCGTAATTCGCGCGATCTGTTGGTAATGCGAATGTGGCCACGCATGTGCCATGCCCCTCACCCGACCGGCTTCGCCGGTCGACCTCTCCCCGCGAAGGGCGGGGAGAGGTTAGGAACGCTGTCGCTCTTGTCAGCTAAGCCGCCGCCGTCGGCAGGCTGTAGGTCTTGAACTGATCGCGCAGCGCGGTCTTCAGGATCTTGCCGGTGGCCGTGTGCGGGATCGCGTCGACGAACACGACGTCATCCGGCATCCACCACTTGGCGATCTTGCCATCCATGTATTTCAGGATGTCCTCGCGCGTGGCGGTCTGGTCCTGCTTGAGTTGGACGATCAGCAGCGGGCGCTCGTCCCACTTCGGATGATAGACGCCGATGACGGCGGCTTCCGCCACCTGCGGATGACCGACGGCAAGGTTTTCCAGATCGATCGACGAGATCCATTCGCCGCCGGACTTGATGACGTCCTTGGAGCGGTCGGTGATCCGCATATAGCCATGGGCGTCGATGGTCGCGACGTCGCCGGTGTCGAAATAGCCTTCATCGTCGAGGATCTCGTCCTCGACACGGAAATAGGCTGATGATACCGACGGGCCGCGCACCTTGAGACGGCCGAAGGTCTTGCCGTCCCATGGCAGGTTCTTGCCGGCGTCGTCTGTGATCTTCATCTGGACGCCGAACGGCGGATAGCCCTGGGTCTGCAGGATATCCAGCCGCTCGTCGCCTTCGAGCTGGTCGAACGGCGGCTTCAACGCGGCCAGCGTGCCGATCGGGCTCATTTCGGTCATGCCCCAGGCATGACGTGCACCGATGCCCATGTCGACGAAGGCCTTGATCATCGAGCGCGGCATCGCCGAGCCGCCGCACACCACCATGCGCAGGTCGGGCAGTTTCAGATTGTTCTGCGACATGTAGTTGAGCAGCATCAGCCACACTGTCGGCACGCCCGCGGTATGCGTCACCCTCTCGGTCGAGAGCAATTCGTAGATCGAGGCGCCGTCCATCTTGGCGCCCGGCAGTACGAGCTTGGTGCCCATCGACGGCGCGGAAAACGCGATGCCCCAGCTATTGGCATGGAATAGCGGGACTACCGGCAGCATGGTGTCCGCGGCATTGGCACCGAGCGAGTCACCGGTATTGGCCATCAGCGCATGCATCACGTTGGAGCGGTGCGAGTACAGCACGCCCTTTGGATCGCCTGTTGTTCCCGATGTGTAGCACATCGCGGCTGCGGTGTTCTCGTCGAACTCCTTCCATTTGAAGTTGCCGTCGACTTCCGCGATCCAGTCCTCATAGGCCACGGCGTTTTTCAGCGTGGTCTGCGGCATGTGCGCCTTGTCGGTGTAGACGATGTAGCGCTCTACTGATGGCAGCTGGTCGGCGAGTTTCTCGAGGATCGGGACGAAGGTGAGGTCGGTCATCACGATGCGATCTTGCGCATGGTTGATGATCCACGCGATCTGATCCGGGAATAGACGTGGATTGACGGTGTGGCAGATGGCGCCGATGCCCATGATGCCGTACCACGTTTCCAGGTGTCGCCACGTGTTCCACGCGATGGTGGCGACGCGGTCGCCCATCTTGATGCCCTCGCGGTCGAGACGCTGTGCGACCTTCAGGGCACGGGTACGAATTTCGGCGTAATTGGTGCGGTGGATGGGACCTTCGACTGATCTGGTCACGACCTCGCGCTCGCCGTGGACTTGGGCCGCATGATCGATGATCCGATGACACAGCAAAGGCCAGTCTTGCATCAAGCCACGCATTTGATCGTTCCTCCGTCTTGTGATTGGCGTGCCGGCTCCCCGATCGTTGCCGGGGAACTTCGACCCTGTTCTTGCTTTAGGTCTTGGCATGAAGTTTAGCGCGGGGAAAGCGGCCCGGAAATGGACTTTTGGCCTATCCGGCTGCGACCAAAGGACAATTGGGGCCGTTCTGGCGTTGCTGCTGGTTGCCGCGCCGGCGCAGGCCTATCTGACGACATCGCGTGTGCCGCTGCCAAAGCCTCGCCCGGCAGAAGCGCCGGCGATCGAGCCGGCGCAAAAGCCTGGTGAGGAGCCCACCAAATCCGAACAGTCCCCTGAGCCCGAGAAGCCCGCCGCCGAAGCGCGTCCGCCGGAGCCGCCGCCGCCTTCAGCCTGCCGCCTCGCGCTCACCGATGCCGTCGCCGTTGCGCCGAGCATTCCCGACATCAAGGGGCCAGGCGCCTGCGGTGGCCCCGACATGGTGCGGCTCGAGGCCGTAGTGCTGCCGGACAAGACGCGCGTGCCGCTGAAGCCGGCGGGAACGATGCGCTGCGCCATGGCCACGGCCGTGGCTGAATGGATCCGTACCGACATGGCGCCGCTCGCGACCAGCCTAGGTACGAAGCTTCTTGAGCTCGATAATTTCGACTCTTTCGATTGCCGTGGTCGCAACCGTGTCGTCGGGGCGAAACTGTCAGAGCATGGCCGCGCCAATGCGCTGGATGTGCGCGGGCTGAAACTCGCCAACGGCCGCTCGATCGCGCTCACCGAGCGCAACACGCCGCGTGAGCAACGCGAGGCCGTGCTGCATTCGGTCTGTACGCGGTTCACCACCGTGCTGGGGCCGGGCTCCGACGGCTACCACGAGGATCATATCCATCTCGATATCGCCGAGCGGCGCGGCAACTACCGCATCTGCCAATGGGACGTCTGGGACGAGTGGCCGCGCATCGCGCCGCTGATGCCGGCCGTGCGCCCGGACGAAGCACCGCCGCGCGAAGTGGCGGAAGGCAAACCGGGGGAGGCGAAGCCTGAGACGGCGAAGCCTGCAGAGCCTGCGGCGGCTCGACCGGCTGCGACGGAGCCCGAACCGGAGCCCGAAGCAGAAGGCGCGCCTCCACAAGAACAGCCCAAGCCGAAGCCAAAACCCAAGCCGAAGAAGCGTCGCGCGCCGCCATCGCCGTTCAGCTTTTTGCGGTGACGTTCTGATCGCGTATTTGTGGCCACGTCCGGGCGGGTGCTTTCTTTTCCCTCCCCCTTGCGGGGAGGGTGGCCGGCCGTAGGCCGGTCGGGTGGGGGTGCCACAGGCGACGGCGCTTGTGGCACCCCCACCCCGCCTCCACTTCGTCGATGCTGCGCATCGCCTCGCTCGGCCGACTACAGCGGACGACTTCGTCCGCCAGACCCCGCAAGGGGGAGGGAGACGATGAGCGCTGCAGCAAAACACTTCACAGACACTCCGCGTCTGTCACCCAACAAAAAAGCGCCGGCAAAACCGGCGCTTTTTCTAATCAGATAAAACTCTGTCAGCTCAGTATGGCGTTCCGCCGCCGCCCTGCAGGGCCAACTTGGAATTATACGGCGAGTCGCCGGCCTTCGGCTCGAGCACGACGACCACAGCGCCGGGCTTGACGCGGCTATAGAGGTCGATGACGTCTTCGTTGGTCATGCGGATGCAGCCCGACGAGATCGAGGCGCCGATATATTCCGGCTGATTGGTGCCGTGAATGCGGAACAGCGTGTCCTTGTTGCCCTGATAGAGATAGAGGGCGCGGGCACCGAGCGGATTATCGACGCCGCCGGGCACCTGGGCCGGCAGGCCTTCGATGCGGGCGTGAATGTCCTTGGTCGGGGTCCACTTCGGCCATTCGGCCATGTTGCCGACGCGCGCGACGCCCGAGAAGGCCAGCGCTTCTTCTCCGACGGTCACGCCATAGCGGATCGCCTTGCCGCCGTCCTGGACGAAATAGAGATAGTGGTTGTCGGAATCGACCACGATCGAGCCCGGCGCTTCCTTGCGGTGGAAGTCGACGATGGCGCGGCGGAACGGCTCGGCGACGGCAACCTTGGCGTAACGTGCCTTGGCGAGCTGTGCCTTGTCATTCGGCTTGAGGCTGGCTTCCGGGGCGGCCTGGAATTGCGTTGCGGTCTGCATGCAGCCCGAAAGCATCAGGCCGGCGGCGACAATCAATCCAAGCTTAATCTTGAGCGGCGACATGTCATTGTTCCAATTGCGTGAGGTCCGAATTCAGACAGGCTGGTGCAAGGAAACGCACCCAAAATAGCCTGCGAACGCCACGATTCCGTTAAAGCTACTATCGCTGAAATCCGCTGCAATTCCAGCGGTTAGATGCGCTGCGCATCATGCAGCGCACAACCTGTGTCATATTTGCCGCAGAATTTTCGACCCTCCGGCCAAATCCTGTGCAGAACCGCAACGCCTCGCGAAGCCGTGATGCGCGCGTGGCAATTTTGTCAGATCGAGACCATGGAACGCGCGATCTTGCGGGAAAAATTCCCCGGGTTCGGGTGGGGTTGGCGCGCCGCACAAAGGCTGTCATGACGGCTGCATCCGCATCGGTCATGGTCGGTCGCCCCTGCCGATTCTGTCCGGATCGTCCGTATTGCAGTGTCCCGCCTTTTCAATGTCCCGGAGTTGCCATGCTCGCTGTCTTCACCCCTGCCGACCACGCCTTAAGAAAATCCGAGCCAACCGATCTCGAAGCGTTGCCGGACAATGCGGTGTGGATCGACATGGTGAAGCCGTCGCCAGCCGAAGACAAGGCGGTGGAGAAACTGGCGGGGGTGGAAATTCCGACCCGCGAAGACATGCAGGAGATCGAAATCTCCAGCCGTCTCTATATCGAGAACGGCGCCCGCTATATGACCGCGAGCTTGATGTGTGGCTCCGACACGGAGTCGCCGCGGATCACGGCGGTAACTTTCATCCTCACCCGGCAACGGCTGGTGACGGTGCGCTACGACACACCGCGTCCGTTCGCGTCCGTCGAACTGAAGCTTGGCCGCAACGCGCCGCCCGGCGCCAATGGTGAAACCATTCTGCTCGAACTGCTCGACGCGGTGATCGATCGGTGCGCCGACATTCTCGAACGCGTCGGCGCCGACGTCGATCAGGTCAGCCACGACATCTTCGAGCCGGATGAGTCGCTGCGGACCGGCCATGCCAAGCGTTATTCCGAAATTCTGATCACCATCGGTCGCAAGGGCGACCTGACCTCGAAAGTACGTGAAAGCCTCGTCTCGATCGGCCGCGTCGTCACCTTCATCACGGCGGAAGCCGAAGGCGTGAAGTGGTCGAAGGACATGCGCGCGCAGCTCAAGACCATGCAGCGCGACGTGGTGTCCCTGACCGATCACGCCTCCTATCTGTCGAACAAGATCACCTTCACGCTCGATGCGATGCTCGGTGTCGTCAATCTCGAACAGAACAACATCATCAAGCTGTTCTCGGTCATGGCCGTCGTGCTGATGCCGCCGACATTGATCGCCTCGGTCTATGGCATGAATTTCAAGGCGATGCCGGAACTGCAATGGGATGTCGGTTACCCCATGGCGCTGATCATGATGCTGTTCGCCGCGGTGCTGCCTTATATGTTCTTCAAGTGGAAGAAGTGGCTGTAGGGCACGTAGGGCGGCACTAACCTCTCATTTGTCATTCCGGGATGCGTCACGCCGGCGAAGCCGGTGGGGTGCAGGCCCGGAATCGATAAGTTCGATCGTGGTTATGGATTCCGGGTTCGCGCAAGGGCGCGCCCCGCAATGACAAATGAGGGATAGCAGCGCCCAAACATTTTTCCTGCATCTCTTGACAATATGCCTATAAAGATTATCTTCCGCTCATCCGGTTCGCGAGGGGGCGCTTCATGAGGCGTCTTGAAGTGGGACAGGGATGCGGCGCCTGCGGGTGTGGGGTGACGTACCCCGCGCACTCGGGAGGCCTTGGGTCACCGTCCGACCCCACTACGGGGGTCTGCCACTCATGCTGGCTGGACGTGGCATTGGTGAACGGCGGGAAACCGTCGGGATCAGCGGAGTGCGGAGCTCTGCGCCTTTGCCCGGAAGAACGGTCCCGGGGACAGAAATCGCCGCGGTGGCGCGCCGGATGGCGTTGCGCGGTTGCAGCTTGCCGGCGTTCCGGCGGAGCGGATCGCGAAAATTACCACCATTTCGCGTCGTCAGGCGCGCTGCCACCCCTCATGTTTCAGGAGGGGGACACCGCTTAGACAACCCCGAGCATGCGCTCGCGGGATCATAAAGGCGCGGGTGTCTGAATCTTTTTCCAACTATCAAAACGCATTCATGATGCGTGTTCGAAAAGCCCAATGATCATAGGCTTCGCGCGATTCCCGCCACAATTTATCCGGTAAAATTCGAGCGTTCCGCTGAACGGTTGCGCTAATGGTTGCTGTCATAACGCTGTCAGAAGCGATGAGGACAGCAATGGTTGACAAAACAGAAACATCGGGACGGAACGTCGTCGATCTCAGGTCCTATCAACAGGCGCGCATGGCCAACGGTCGGGCGCAGGCGATGTCTGCGCGTACCTGCCGGCATTGTGGTGCCGGGTTGATGGACGGCGAATCCGAAGACGATTGTTCCAGCGCGGGGATCAGCGCGGCTGCGCCGATGCCGCGGAAATTTTACGCGGACTAGAAAATCCCGCGCTTTTCGAGGAGCGCCAGAATGGCGCGGTCCTCAGCATGACTATTCCCCACCCGTTACCGCTGATCAGACGTGCTGGCCGCCATTGATGTGGATTTCGGCGCCGTTCACGTATGAACTCGTTTCCGTACACAGCACATAGATGATCTTGGCGACTTCGTCGGGCGTGCCGAGCCGATGCAGCGGGATCTGCTGATCGACGATGGTCTGCGTGCCCGGCGAGAGGATCGAGGTGTCGATCTCGCCCGGCGCGATGGCGTTGACGCGGATGCCGAGGCGGCCGAAATCCGACGCCATTTCGCGGGTCAGCGACGCCAGCGCCGCTTTCGATGTGGCATAGGCGGCACCGGCAAACGGATGCACGCGCGAACCGGCGATCGAGGTGACGTTCACCACCGAGCCTTTGGCCGCCTTCAACTGTTCGATCAGCCCGCGGGCCATCATGATCGGTGCGAAGAAGTTGACGTTGAAGACATGGCTCCAGGTCGCGACGTCAGTATCGATCGAGCCCATGCGCGCGCCACCTTCGGCCTTCGGCGAGATGGCGGCATTGTTCACCAGCGCATGCAGCGCGCCGCCGTTCAGCCGTTCCTTGATGTCGTCGATGGCGCGGACGGTGTCGTCATGGTCGGCGAGGTCGACCTGGATGTGATCTTCGGGGCCGGCATCCCATGGGCAGACTTCCGGAAACGGATGCCGCGAACAGGTCAGCACACGCCAGCCGGCGCTTGAAAAGCGCATCACGGTGGCATGACCGATGCCGCGGCTTGCGCCGGTGAGCAGCATGGTGCGCTTGGGCGCGTTCGATCCTGGATGGCTCACGGGTCTGGTTCTCGTCTCGTTGTCGGCGTTCACGGATACAGTCTCACCTTGGTCCAGGACGTATCTGGTGCCGCGGTGTCGCGGCGGAATTCGATGCGGTCGTGCAGGCGATACGGGCGGTCGTGCCAGAACTCAAAACGAACAGGCGTGATGCGCCATCCGCTCCAGCCTGGCGGGCGCGGAACGGCGCCGATCAGGTGCTTGGCGCCTTCCTTGGCGATGGCCTGTTCGAAGGCAAAGCGGCTTTCCAGCGGCTGCGACTGCTTGCTCGCCCAGGCGCCGATCTGCGCCTGTTTCGGGCGGGTTGCGAAATACTCGTCGGCCTCGGCATCGGTCACGCGGGTGACGGGACCGCGAATGCGGACCTGCCGGCGCAGCGACTTCCAGTGAAACAGCAAGGCAGCCTTGGGATTGGCGGCAAGCTCCTGGCCCTTCTGGCTGGCGATGTGGCTGTAGAACACGAAGCCGTCGGTGTCATAGCCCTTCATCAGCACCATGCGGACGTCCGGCAGGCCGTCGGCGTCGACGGTGGCCAGCGCCATCGCGTTCGGATCGTTGGGCTCGGACGCCTTCGCCTCGGTAAACCACTCGGAAAACAGCGCAAATGGTTCCCCAGCGGCCGTAAAATCACCTGACGTTAACGGAGTTGAGTCTTTGATGGGGGAGGTCGTGTCGGTCATGTCCGGAGTTCCGCTTGCGTTGGCCTGTTGTAGAGAGCTCGCTGCTGCCCCTGCATAGGCAAGACCTATATAGGATACGGCAACGCATTGGCCTATCGGCCATCTGCCCGCTCGGCGCGGCTTTGACAGCAATTCTTATCGGCAGCACCCTCGGTGGTTGCAGTATGGGCCGAAACGAGTCCGCGCTGGCTAGGATGGAGGGCGGCGATGTCACCGGTTCGATTTCGCCGGCATCCGTCCAGGCCACCAATTACGAGCCCACCGAAGCCGATCTTGTCCTGACGCGCACTGCGGCCTCCGATGTCCTTACCAAGGGCAGCAAGGATTCCAGCCAGCCCTGGGAAAACCCGTCGACCGGCGCACGCGGATCGGTAACGCCTCTGTCCAGTGCCTATGTCGCGGAAGGTCGCACCTGCAGGGATTTTCTGGCCAGCTATGTCAACGGCACCAGCGAAAGCTGGATGCAAGGTGCGGCCTGTAAGGGTGACCGCGGCAGCTGGGACGTGCATACGCTGAAGCCGTGGAAACGGAGCTAGTTTTCACCGGCCGGCCGCTTGCGGCCGAGTTGCAAAAATGACACGAAGTCACCAGATGAAGAGAGAGACGGGTTTCGGCCTGCAAATTCAACATGCGGGCCGGTGGCCCGCCTTTTAGTTACCTGAAGGAGAGACGACGGATGCGCGACCCCTATGAGGTCTTGGGGGTGCAGCGGGGCGCCAGCGCTGCGGCGATCAAGAGTGCCTATCGCAAGCTCGCCAAGAAGCATCATCCCGACAGCAACAAGGACGATCCGAAAGCCGCCGACCGGTTTTCGGAATTGAATGCGGCCAACGAGATCATCGGCGACGAGGACAAGCGCAAGCAGTTCGACCGCGGCGAGATCGATGCCGAGGGTAAAGCACGCTTCCAGGGTTTCCCTGGCGGCGGCCGCGCCGGCGCGTCGCAGCGCGGCTTCGAGCATGCTTTCCGCGGCGGTCCCGGTGCGCAGCAGGGTTTTCCCGGCGGTGCCGCCGGCGGCGGTTTCGAGGACATCCTCAACAGCATGTTCGGTGGCGCCAGCCCGCGCGGTGCGCGTCCCGGTGCGCAGGGCTTTGAGTTCGATACCGGCGGCTATGCCGGCGGGATGCCCGATCTGGATCTGAACGTCGCCATGACGGTGACGCTGGAAGAATCCGTGAAGGGCGCCGAGAAGCGCGTGCGCCTGCCGTCCGGCAAGGAATTGAACGTCAAGATACCGGCTGGCGTCACGTCGGGCCAGCAGATCCGGCTCCGCGGGCAGGGCGAAAGCGCGCCAGGACATCGTCCCGGCGATCTGATGATCACCGTCACCATCGCGCCCCACGCTCACTTCAAGGTGGATGGCAACGACCTGCGCGTCGATCTGCCGATCACGCTCTACGAAGCCATTCTGGGGGCCAAGGTGCGCGCGCCGACACTCACCGGTGCCGTGGAGCTTTCAATTCCGAAGAACACCTCGAGCGGACGGGTGTTTCGCCTGAAGGGCAAGGGCCTGCCGCTGGCGGGCGGCGCCGCGGGCGATCTCTACTTCACCACCAGGATCATGCTGCCGGACGGCAACGATGCCGAGCTGGAAGCCCTGATGGAGAAGTGGCGCGAAGGGCACCCGTATCATCCCCGTAGCGATCTGGGGTGAGGTGAGCAGCGATCAGCTCGCCGTCTCATCCCCCCGTCTTCTCCGTCTGATCGTAGATCTGGCGCGCGACGTGGTTGAGCCGGTCCTTGTCGGTCGGGCCTGACACGACATAGCCGACGCCCTTGTCGGCCCAGAACATGGCGCCGTCCTTGTCCTGCGCAGCGTAGCGCATCTGGGTGGCGTCGGCTTTCGCCGCACGCGAAGTGTAGAGCGTGTAGCGCTCACCCGACGGACTCTCATACATGAAGAATGCGGCAGGTGCTTCGGGGCCGGGCAGCAGGCGGCCGCCGACCAGCTTCAATCCGGCCGCCTCGAGTTCGGGTGCCTTGATCTCATAGCCAACGCGCTTCGATAGCCACTGCTGCAGATGTGCACGTTCATTGCCTGCGACTTCGACGGGATGGCGCACTTCGACCACATAGAGCCGATGCGCACCGAGTGCATCCACGGTGAAATTCTGGAACGCTGAGGGCGAAGCTGATACGCCATGTGCGAGCCAGCCGACGCTGCCGCCGGCAACGAAGGCTACCAGCGTTGCGGCGATCGCGCCATAAAGCCATGATCGCGGCTGCTGAACCAGTCGCTCGATCTCCAGCCGCTTTGGCACGGCCTCGTCGGCGATCGCATCGTAACGGGCATGCAGCAGTTCGGCCATCGCGCGCCATGATGCGACGCGCTCGGCATCGTCGGGATGTGTCGTAAGCCATGCCTCGACATCGGCGCGGCGCTCAGCCGGCAATTCATTGTCGACGAAGGCGTGCAATTCGTCTTCGGTCACGGGAATGTTCGGTCCGGTCATTATCATCTTCCCTTTAAATCATTTGACCGCGCGCAGCGCCGGGCGCTCGCCGTCGAGATAGGCTTTGACATGGGCGCGGGCGCGGGCGAGGCGCGACATCACGGTGCCGATCGGCACACCCTGGATGTCGGCGACTTCGCGGTAGCTCAGGCCTTCGAGCATCACGAGCAGCAGCACCGAGCGCTGCTCTTCGACGAGGGCGGCAAGGGCGCGCGAGATGTCGCGCCCTTCGGCTTCGGTCCCGCTGGCATCCGGATTGTTGTCGAACAGCTCGGTGAAGACTGGTTTGCGTGCCAGCGACCGCCGGCGGTTGCGGTTCAGATTGGTCAGAATCGTATAGAGCCAGCTTCTGAGATCGCCGCCGATGAACAGTTTCTCGGAGCGCAGCGCACGCACCAGCGTGTCCTGCACCAGATCGTCGGCAATATCGGTGTCACGCGCCAGCGCTCGCGCGTAGCGGCGCAGCGCTGGAATCATGCTCTCAACGCTTTCACGAAAGGCGCTCATGGGGCTCGTGCCATCCGTTGCAATCCTGACGGTATCTTGGGCGGTCCGCAATTGCGCCGCATCTATCATAACACCTTGGCGGACCGTCTATTCCGGCGTTAAGCCCGGACGGTAAACAGCCGCATAACCGGGCTTTTGGGCTGTACCGGACGCAAGTGCTGGTGTACCCCCAAGGGCAGATCGGCATGGACTGCCAAGTTATCAGCCAAGCAAATAGGATGTGATATGAGTGAAGTTTCAGGCCTGATGAAGGGCAAGCGCGGCGTTATTCTCGGCGTCGCCAACAACCGCTCCATCGCCTGGGGCATCGCCAAGGCGTGCCAGGCGCAGGGCGCGGAGATTGCGCTGACCTATCAGGGCGATGCGCTGAAGAAGCGTGTCGAACCACTGGCCGCCGAGCTCGGCGCCGAGCTTCTGGGGCATTGCGACGTCACCGACGCAGCCACCATCGATGCGGTGTTCGACCGGGTGAAGGAGAAATGGGGCAAGATCGATTTTGTCGTCCACGCCATCGCCTTCTCGGACAAGGACGAACTCGAAGGTCGCTATGTCGACACATCGGCCGAGAATTTCAGCAAGAGCATGCTGATCTCCTGCTACTCGCTGACGGCCATCGCACAGCGCGCCGAGAAGCTGATGACTGAGGGCGGCTCCATCGTTACGCTGACTTATTACGGCGCCGAGAAGTGGATGCCGAACTACAATGTGATGGGTGTCGCCAAGGCTGCGCTGGAAGCCAGCGTGCGCTATCTGGCGGCTGACCTGGGCGTGAAGGGTATCCGCGTCAATGCGATCTCTGCCGGCCCGATCAAGACGCTGGCCTTCGCAGGGATCGCCGACTCCCGCTATCTGCTGAAATATAACGAGGTCAACGCGCCGCTGCGCAAGAACGTCTCCATCGACGAAGTTGGCCAGAGCGCGGTGTATTTCCTGTCCGATATGTCCACTGGCGTGACCGGTGAAGTGCATCACGTCGATGCCGGCTATCACGTGCTCGGCACCAAGGTGCCGGATGCGCCGGACATCAGCATGGGCAGCAAGGACTGATTGCTGACGTCCATGCCGAAGCCAACCATCTATTATATTCGCCACGGCCAGACCGAGTGGAACGCCGCCGGTCGCTTTCAGGGCTCGAAGGACATCCCGCTCAACGATCTTGGTCGGGAGCAGGCGGCACATGCCGGCACCGTGCTGAAAGACCTGCTGGCACGGGACGGGCGCACCAGCGGCGGTGTCGCATTCGTCTCCAGTCCGCTCGGCCGCGCGCGCAACACCATGGAACTGGTGCGCGGCAGGCTCGATCTGCCGCATGACGACTACGGCCTCGACGATCGTCTGCGTGAGATCGGCTTCGGCCACTGGGAAGGCTTTACGCTGGCCGAGCAGGAAGCCGCACATCCCGAGATCTTTGCGGCGCGCTTGCGCGACAAATGGAGCCTGCCGGCGCCGGGCGGCGAGAGCTACGCTGAGGTGCAACTCCGGATGCGCGAATGGGTTGACGGCCTGACGGGCGATACCGTTGCCGTTGCCCATGGCGGTACGGCGCGGGCGCTAATGGTGGCGCTGGGCTTTGAGACGCCGGACGGGGTCAGTGAGCTGCCGATCCAGCAGGGCGCGGTCTATGTGTTCAACGCCGACGGGATGGACAAGTTTAGTTAAGCATTGCGGCTGACCGGGCGATTTGACCCCTCGGACGGCCCGCGTTACGACATCTGCTCAAGCAGCGAGCGCCCCATGTCCCACAACACCTTCGGCCACATGTTCCGCGTCACGACCTTTGGCGAGAGCCACGGGGTGGCGATTGGCTGCGTGGTCGATGGCTGTCCGCCGCTGATTCCGCTCGATGTTGCCGAGATCCAGGCCGATCTCGATCGCCGCCGTCCCGGCCAGTCGCGCTTCACCACGCAGCGCCAGGAGGCCGATGCGGTCAAGATCCTGTCCGGGGTCATGGCGCATCCGGAAACCGGTGTGCAGGTCACGACGGGGACGCCGATCGCGCTGCTGATCGAGAACACCGACCAGCGCTCGAAGGACTATTCGGACATCAAGGACAAGTTTCGGCCTGGTCATGCCGATTTCACCTATGAAGCCAAATACGGGTTGCGCGATTATCGCGGCGGTGGCCGTTCGTCTGCCCGCGAGACGGCGACGCGTGTTGCGGCCGGCGCGATCGCGCGCAAGATCGTGCCCGGAATGACGGTGCGTGCCGCGCTGGTGCAGATGGGACCGCACAAGATCGACCGCGGCAACTGGGACTGGGACGAGGTCGCCCGCAATCCATTCTTCTGCCCGGACAAGGACAAGGCCGCCTTCTTCGAAAGCTATCTCGATGGTATCCGGAAATCCGGCTCGTCGATCGGCGCGGTGATCGAGGTGGTCGCCGACGGCGTGCCCGCAGGTTTGGGCGCGCCCATTTACGCCAAGCTCGATGGCGATCTGGCAGCGGCGCTGATGAGCATCAATGCCGTGAAGGGTGTCGAGATCGGCGATGGTTTCGGTGCTGCGGAATTGTCTGGCGAGGACAATGCCGACGAGATGCGCATGACCAATCACGGCCCGTCATTTCTCTCAAACCATGCTGGCGGCATCCTCGGCGGCATTTCCACAGGCCAGCCGGTCGTGGCGCGTTTTGCAGTGAAGCCGACTTCGTCGATCCTGTCGCCGCGCAAGACCGTCGATCGCAATGGCGCCGATACGGACATCCTGACCAAGGGCCGCCACGATCCCTGCGTCGGCATCCGCGCCGTGCCGGTGGCGGAAGCCATGGCCGCTTGTGTGCTCGCCGATCATTTCATTCGGCATCGCGGACAGGTCGGCTAGAGTAAGTGACTGACCGAAGCCCGCGTTCGCGCGAGTTTGAAAGTGCCAGCCGTGTTGCCCGACAAGCTCAGAGAGATCATCGACTGGCTCAGCGACGGTGCGCGATCCGCGCCGACGCCATCGCGCATGATGGCGGAATGTTGCGAACGGCTTGTCGCTGCGGGGCTGCCGTTGTACCGCGTGGGCATCTTCATCCGCACCCTGCACCCGGAAATCTTCGGTCGCAATTTCATCTGGCGTCCGGAGACCGGGGTGGTCCTCAGCTCGGTTGATTTCGACATTCAGGAGGCGCCTGAATTCCTCAGCAGTCCGCTTGCGCTGGTCTTCCGTGAAGGTGTCGAGGTCCGCAGCCGACTTCATGAACCATCAACCACACCCTTTCCTTTTTTCGACGATATGCGCGCCGAAGGTGTCACCGATTACATCGCGATCCCGCTCACCTTCGTCGACAACATGCTCCACGCATCAAGCTGGACCACCAAGCAGCCCGGCGGTTTCACCGAGGAGCAGCTTGCTGCCTTGAAAGCCGTGCTGCCGACATTGGCGCGGTTGATCGAGGTCATCGGCATACGACGAGTGACGGTGACACTGCTCGATACCTATGTGGGCAATCGCGCTGGCGGACGTATTCTCGGTGGTCAGATCAGGCGCGGCCACACCGAGACCATGCGCGCAGCGATCTGGTTGTCGGATCTGCGCGGATTTACGGCGCTGTCGGACCGATTGCCGCCGGAAAGCGTCGTCGAGATTCTCAACCACTACTTCGATTGTCAGGTGCCTGCGATCCTCAAGCATGGCGGCGAAGTGCTCAAATTCATGGGCGATGGCCTGCTGGCCGTGTTTCCCATTGCCGAGGACGATGCGGATCGTTCCACGGTTTGCGGCCACGCGCTGGCGGCCGCGCGTGAAGCTAGCGCTGCCGTTGAAGCGCTGCGCTGGTCGGATGCGGCAGGTGCAGAAGAGCGCTTTCGCTTCGGTCTGGCACTGCATGTCGGCAAGGTGCTTTACGGCAATATCGGCGGCGGCAACCGGCTCGATTTCACCTGTATCGGCCCGGCGGTGAATCTCGCCGCACGTCTGGAGAAGATCGCCGGCAAACTGCACCGGACGGTGGTCGCGTCGACCGCTTTTGCTGATGTGACACGCGCCGACTGGGCCGATCTCGGTGAATTTCCCATCGCTGGCTTCGCCAAGGCCGAGCAGGTCTATGGATTGGGCGATGAAACCGCGGTCGCTGGCTGAGGTCAGTCGCCGCGCAGATGGGATTGCTTGAGGGCCGCGGTCAGGATCATCAGGGTCACCCAAAGCCGCAGCATCGCGAAGCCGAAGATAAAAACGAAGAAGATCAGGTTTCGGATGAAGGTGTTCGTCGTCGGCGCCTGCCCGTAGATCGCAATCGCGTTGCGAACGAGACCCTGGACAAAACCGAGGCCGAAATAGGCGGCGGTCAGGACCAGAAGGCCCACGCCGAGCCACGCGCTTCGCCTGGCGAATTCACGGCAAGCCGCGAAGAAACGAACCCTGTTGTCATGGCGTTCGACGCCGACGATCATCAGCAAGATCAGCGTGGCGATGGAGGCATTCCAGATCTTTCCGGCCGCCGTCGGCTGATCGAATGCCATGCCATCGATGCCGCCCATGAAGTTCAGGTCCAGCGGCGAGATCCCGAGCGATACAGAGATCATGCTTGCTACAAGCATCAGCGCGCCGATACGCACCAGAATGCGCAGCGATAGTCGGAATTCATCCTCGAGCGTCATCGCTCCGAGATGGGTCTCGCCGTCGGCAAGCTCGATCGACCGCCGTGCGGTCACCAGAAACGCGAGAAGAACGGCAACCGTGGCGACGAAGATGGCCGGCAAGGCGATAACGCCACCGCTGAACGCGATCACGCGCATTCCCGCTGCCAGCACGAGCCAAGGCAGGCATTCGATGAAGCGCAAAGGCCCGAACGACAATTCCGGCCGGGATACATATTGCTTGCGGAGTGCAATCGACATCTGGCGAGCTTGCCACATGCCGCCCAACCTCGGATTGAGCCGATCGTTAAATTTTTATCGTCTTGGTGGCCAAAGCAGAAGCGCCACGTCCTATTCTTCCGGCTCGGTCGTGAACAGAAGCGGATAGCCCTTGGCGCGGCCGGCATCTGTCGCGCGGGTCGCCTTGGTCTCGGCGACGTCACGGGTGAACACGGCGACGACGCAGACGCCGCGTTGATGCGCCGTCATCATTACCTTGGCGGCTTGATCCTCGGACATGCGAAATTCCGCCTTCAGCACCCGCACGACGAACTCCCGCGGCGTGAAGTCATCATTGACGAGGATAACCTTGTACAATTTCGGCCGCTCGACCTTCGGCTTGGTCTTAGTCTGCGGGGCGGTGACACTCTCGGGCATGCACACTCATCCGGACGATCGCGCTCTGGGGCGGCGACGCGACGATGATCACTCGGCCGGGCAATCCTTGAGGCGTTGCACGGCATCCTGATCGCCGCGCTGCACGGCCATTGGTTTCAGTTTACAGGCTCCGGGGACGTCGCGAAACTGCGGGTTCTGCGATAGTTTGAGATCGACCAATGCGGCGAGCGCGTCAGGCTCGCCAAGTTCCGCAGCCTGAAATGCCTCATACAGAACGATGTTGAGCGAAGAGATCTGAACCTGCGGATGGCTGGCCAGCAACCGCAGGGCCTTCAGCCTGGATTCGTAATCCCAAACCCCGGCAGTGATCAGTAAGTCGATCCCCTCTGACACGTCGCGTGGCACCAGCTTTCCATCGAGATAAAGCTGGCCGAGCAGGCCACTCGCGCTCGCTTGATGGCGCTGGCTTTGCAAGATCGATAATGCGCGCTTCGGATCGGCCGGGCCGCCTTCGCCATCGAGCAGCATCTGCGCCAGCTCGGTATTGCCTCCCAGATGATCGCGCGCAGCCTCTTCAAATAGTTTGCGGGCGCGCACAGGATCGTTGGGACGCGTGGCTTCAGCCAGCGCCGCCTTGGCGCCAAACGAGCCGCCTTGGGCGAGACGTTCGAGTAAATCCCGGCCGAGGGTCTGCTCGTCCGGCTGTGGGGATCGCGCGAGAAGCCGGGCAAGCCTGATCTGCTGGTCCGCACGGGTGACGTTCTCCGGCAGCGGCAACCGAAGCGCGCGCTCGGTCCAGTATCGTTCGGCCGAGGCGTCCCGCTTCACGATGCCGCCACGGCCATAGTTGATGGCGAGCCTGTTTACCGCTGACGGGTTGTCCAGTTCGGCTGCCTTGATCAGCGCGTGCTGTGCCTCGTCGCGCGCAATCAGTTGCGGGCGATCAAGATGATAGTCCCATGAATTGTGCGACTCATAGATTGCGTAATTTGCCTCGCTATCGTTCCGGGCTGCGGCCTCGCGCAACAGTGCGACCGCCTCGGCGCGCCGTTCATGCGGCAGCGATTGAGCGAAGGCCACCTTGTTGCGGACATCGTCCGGAGCTGCAGCGAATGCTTCGCTGCAGGCGGCCTGGCGCATCCGGTAACGCAGCTTCTCTTGTTGCTCGGGGAGGTATTCGGTGGCGTTCCGCAAAAGACGGCGGCATTCGTTGGCTGCGTTGGCGCCGAACGGCTGAATAGGTTCGTCCTGTTCGGCGGCCCCTGTCTTGCGCTGTTCGGTAGGTGCTGAAACGAACAAAGCGATCGCTGCGCCGATGCAAGCGAGCAGTACGGCCCACACGATCGCGTGCCGCGCTGCGGGCTGGCGGCCACCGTTCATCGGCGCGTTCAAGGCGGCACTCATGTCGGCCATTCCGGTCGGCAATGGTGGATGTGGCGTTGGCGACATCCTGCGCTAGCTTTGTCGCGCGAACGTGCAAACCGTTCAAATCCGGGGCAGGCGCCCGTTAACTCTGCCGCAGCGGCGGAGCCGCCATGACCGGATTGTGAACATGCCTGCAGGTTCCTGCTTTGCGGCTCGTCATTTGCATGTCACCATTCGATTCTCAACGGGAGGGCCGCTATGCGCTGGTGTGTCTCGATTGGAGCGGTACTCGTCGCGGGAGCGATGGCCGGCGGCGACGTCGCGAGCATGGCTGCGACAGGCCCGAAAGCGCAGTTTGTCCAGAGCAAGCAGGACCCCGTGGTCGATGTCGAACTGGTGCTGGCGGTCGACGTTTCCTATTCGATGGATATGGACGAGCTGGCGATCCAGCGCGAAGGCTATGCCCAGGCCATCGTTTCCAAGGAATTCCTTACCGCGCTCAAGAGTGGCCCGACAGGCAAGATTGCGGTCACTTATTTCGAATGGGCGGCATCGTCAGACCAGAAGCTGATCATTCCCTGGCGTGTCATCGATGGTCCTGAATCCGCCGACGCGGTGGCATCCGAAATCATGAAGACACCGATCCGCCGGGCGTCGCGGACGTCGATCTCGGGCGCGATCTACTACGCCATGCCGCTGTTCGATGAAAATGCGCTGCACGGTCTGCGCCGGGTCATCGATATTTCGGGCGATGGGCCGAACAACAATGGAGGACCGGTGACGGTCGCGCGCGACGAGGCAGTCGCGAAAGGTATCGTCATCAACGGCCTGCCGATCATGGCCAAGGAACTGTCCTACTCGACCATGGATATCGAAAACCTCGATCTCTATTATGAGGACTGCGTGATCGGCGGCGCGGGTTCCTTCGTGGTGCCGATCAAGGAGCGCGACAAGTTCAAGGAAGCGATCCGCACCAAACTGGTGTTGGAAGTCGCAGGATTGATGCCCGAGCCGCGCGCGATTCCTGTCGCCAACACGATGAAGGAGCCCCGCGTCAACTGCCTGATCGGCGAGAAGATCTGGCAGGATCGCTGGGGGCGTTAGTTCCGTTAGCCATCGACCCGCGCAATTGCGTGGAAAAACGTGCCGGTGACATGGCCGCGCCGTCCGCCGTGTTCTGCCATGGGTTCGGCCTGCGCGTTGCGGAGATCGACCAGGGGGTCGTCGCTGCCTGGATCAATCAGTGACGCGTAATGGAATTCGTGGCCACGGATGAGCGATCCCTTTGCTCCGATAGGACTGTCGGATAGCAATTGCGCCTCGCGATAGCCGAGATGTAGGCGCCGCTTGTGAAAACTCGTCGTGTGGCTGAGCAGCCCCGTCATCGCATGCCGGTTGCCGTCGGCATCCTCCAGGCCTTCACCGAGCACCATATAGCCGCCGCACTCGCCATGGACCGAACGTGTCTGTGCGAAGCGCACCAGCCCGTCGCGGAATTTTTGCGCCGAGGCAAGCGTTGCCACGTGAAGTTCGGGATAGCCGCCTGGCAGCCAGCATGCATCACAATCATCCGGCGGAGCTTCATTGGCCAGCGGTGAGAAGCGGACGACCTCCGCGCCGGCATTGCGCCAGCCGTCGATCAGGTGCGGATAGATGAAGGTGAAGGCAGTATCGACGGCAAGCGCAATGCGCTGACCAGGCGGTGGCAATGCTGGCGTGGCATTAAGCGTGGGCAGCCGCTCGATGGGGGCGGTCAGCGCGATGATGGCATCGAGATCGAGATGCTTTTCTGCCATGTCGGCGAGCACGGAGATTCGCGCAGTGAGGTCGCCGTGTTCGCCGGCCTGGATGAGGCCGAGATGGCGCTCCGGCAGCGCCAGCGCGGCATCCCGCGGAATGGCACCGACGACGGGGATGCCGAGTGGCGCGATGGCGTCCGTGATAAGGCGGCGATGTCGGTCGCTGCCGACGCGGTTCAGGATCACACCGGCGACGCGGACGTCGGGATGATGACCGGCAAAGCCGCGCACCATAGCGGCGGCTGATTGCGATTGCGCGGTCACGTCTAGCACCAGCAGCACCGGCAACTTGAACCGCGCGGCGATGCTGGCACTGCTGCCGTCGCGGTCGGCGACGCCGGGCACGCCGTCGAACAGGCCCATGACGCCTTCGACCACCAGGAGATCGGCGGCATCGCTGGCGCCAGCCATCAGCGCCTGCAGCAGGGGCGGTGGCATCGTCCAGCTGTCGAGATTGATGCAAGGCGCGCCAGTTGCGACCGCGTGAAAGGCAGGGTCGATATAATCGGGCCCAGCCTTGGCCGCGCGCAGTACCATGCCGCGCCGCGCCAGTGCGGCGAGCAGGCCGAGCGTGACCGTGGTCTTGCCCGCGCCGGAACGTGCTGCGGAGACCAGCAGGCCGGCGGTCATGATGCAACCTGGCTGAGGCTTTTCTCGATCATCGTGATGCGATGTGTCATCGCTTCCGAGATCGATGCAACCAACTGTTCGGGGAAATCTGGAGGCAAGTCATCAATCGCCTGCTCTGCCTTCGTCATCGTGTTTGCGACGATATCCTCGAAAGTGGAGCGCACGAGACTGGCACCGATGCCCGCCATCGCAGCGGATTGGACGAAGTGCCGCGGCATGACTTCCTCGACCCCGTAGTGACGGCTCTTGCCGATCGACATCGCCAGCTTGAAGTTTTTCCTCTGGACCTGCCCATTGTCGAGGCTCGGCTGTGCGCTCAGCACATCGTAGAGCGGGGTCATGCGGAAGCGTCCACCTGGATTGAGGAAGATGCTGAAATTCTTGGCATGGCCGTCGGTGGCGCCGATCAGCCAGAACACGATGATGGCGCGCAGGAAATGCGAAAGGTCTGCTTCGACGGTGTCGCTGCCCTTGAGCAGGCCGAAGATCTCCGTCGTACCGGGGCCGCCGTCGGACTGATATTTTCGCGTCGAGGCTATGGACAGCGATTGCAGGCAGTCCTCCTGAGGCAGGCGCAGCAGGCGCTTGTCGCGCGTCCAGAGCCGGTCGAAGCGTTCGACCACCAGCGTTCGCCGCCCGCCGAAATCGGCGATTTCCGTATGGGCTGACGGGATGCCGAGCGCTGACAGAAGTCTAAGGCAGAAATACTCGTTCTCGACACTGTCCGATAGATCGACGCCGTTTGGGAGCCGGCCGATCTGCGGCTTCAGGATATGGGTGGTCGCCGTCGTGCCAATTGGTTTGTACCATCGGCCGTCTCGCTTCAGCAGCGCCGTTTTCTCCTGGGCTCCGGCGATAGAAATGCGGAAGTCCTTATCCTCGCCGAGCCCGAGCGGGGCAGAAACGAGGTTGTTCAGGATGTCTGCGATATCGCCAGCATCGACAGGATGGCCGTCCACTTTGCCGGCCGGGTCGGGTGTGTGTTCGTCCGGAAGAAATTGCAACGCGCCGACGCAGTCGTGGCCGAGGGCGGCGAGCATGCTGTAGGTGTCGGTGCCTTCGGCGCCGACACGTTCGGCGACGCGCTTGCGGATTGCGTCGCCGTCCGGCAGCAGATTGTCGAAGACATTGAGGACCGCCGCGCCGACGTACTGATCTTCGCGCAGTGGAAGGGATAGAGAGATGGGAAAGGTCGAATCCCAATCCAGCCAGTCGCGTGCGTAGCGGAAGTTGACGGCACCAGTTGCCTCGCGCCGGAGCGCGCCGACGAGCCTGCCGTTGACGAACACGTTCAGTGGAACGTGCTTCGGCGAACGCGCCATCAGAAAATGCTTTCGATGTCGGCGGCCTCGGTGGTCGTACGAGATCGCACAACCAGTTCGAGATTGAGCGCGGCGAGAGCCGCCATCAGCGTATTGAGTTGGACGGCGGGTTCGCCCGCTTCCAAACGGGAAACCGTTCCCTGCCGCAGATGCAGCTTCTGGCCGAGTTCCGTTTGTGTAAGGTCAGCTTGCTTTCTCACCCGCCGCAAAATGGCGCCGAGCTGTTTTTCGTTGCGTGCGATCTGGTCCATGGAAAATCTCCCATGAAATTTATACGCGGTCGCGTATAAAAATACAATATACGCGATCGCGTATATTTAAATTTTATACGCGAATGCGTATAAAACGTCTATATACGCGATCGCGTATAAGCCGCCTCACACTGTCGCTCTTTCTTTCTTCGGCCAGTACTTGTCCCGCAAATGGCGCTTCACCAGTTTGCCGGTCGGCGTACGCGGCAATTCCGGCTCGAAGTCGATGCTCTTGGGACATTTGATCGGCGACAGATGCTTGCGGCAGTACAAGATCAGTTCGGCTTCCAGCGCCTTGCCGGCGCGGCTCATGTCGTGCGGCTGCACCACGGCCTTGACCTCTTCGCCCATCTCCTCGTTCGGCACGCCGAACACCGCAACATCGGCGATGTCCGGATGCGTGATGAGAACATCCTCGGTCTCCTGCGGATAGATGTTCACGCCGCCGGAAATGATCATGTAGGACTTGCGGTCGGTGAGGTAGAGGAAACCCTCGTTGTCGAGATAGCCGACATCGCCGAGGGTGGACCAGCCGCGCGCATTATAGGCGCGCTTCGTCTTCTCGGGGTCGTTGTGGTAGCTGAACTGCGGCGTATCGGCGAAATACACCGTGCCGATTTCGCCGGTCGGCGCTTCCTGATCCTCCTCGTTGACGATCTTGACGCTGCCGACCACAGCCTTGCCAACGGTCCCGCGATGCGACAGCCACTGCTGCGAATTCGACACGGTGACGCCGTTGCCTTCGGAGCCGGCGTAATATTCGATCAGGATCGGTCCCCACCAGTCGATCATGCGTGCCTTGACGTCGACGGGGCAGGGGGCTGCGGCATGGATCGCGCCGTTCAATGAAGAGACGTCGTATTTCAAACGGACTTCATCAGGCAGCTTCAGCATGCGCACGAACATGGTTGGTACAAGCTGCGACTGGGTGATCTTGTGCTTTTCGACAAGCTTGAGGAATTCCTCGGCGTCGAAATGCTCCATGATCACCGACGTGCCGCCGAGCGTGATCGCCATCATGTTAAAACGTAACGGAGCCGCGTGATACAGCGGCGCCGGTGACAGATAGATCGAGTCCGATGTCATGCCGCACATGTTCGCGCAGAGCAGCTTCAGGAACGGATTCGGCACGTCGATCGGATTGTTCTCCGAGGCGCGCTTGATGCCCTTGGGGCGGCCCGTCGTGCCCGACGAATACAGCATGTCGTAGCCGGCAACCTCGTCGGTAATCGGCGTGGCGGGCTGAGTGGCGAGGGCGGTATTCCAGTCGCGGAAACCCGGGCGCGAACCGTCGACGATATAGAACATTGGCTCCGCGGCGTTGGTAATCAGCGGCGCAATCACATCGGCGCATTTCTCGGAAGTGACGACGACCCGTGCGCCGCAATCTTTCACGATATAGGCGATTTCGTCCTGCGTGAGGTAGCGGCTGATCGCCGTGTAATACAGCCCGCTGCGCTGTGCAGCCCAGCAGATCTCCATGAAGTCGAGGCGATTCTCCATCAAGAGCGCGATGTGATCGCCGGCCTTGAGTCCTAGCGAGCGAAACAACTGCGCGCCGCGGTTGGAACGTTCGTCGAGTTCGCGATAGCTGAGCGCCTGGCCGGAGCCGGCCATGCGGTAGGCAATCTTGTCGGGATTGGTCTTCGCGTGAATCGACGGATGCGTCATGGAGAATTCCTTGGTGTTTCCTCGAAGACCGGCGGATTTTTCCGCTCGTGGTGTGGTTTAGTTTTCTTACGTCCCCTCTCCCCTTGTGGGAGAGGGGGCCTGAGCGAAGCGAAGGCGGGAGAGGGGTATGGCTAGTCGCGGGCCCTCTCCCGTCTCGAACCCGCTTCGCGTGTTCGATCCACCCTCTCCCACGTCGCGCTGCTACGCAGCGCTAGGGGAGAAGGGAAGAAAATTACAACCTCTCCACGATCGTCACATTGGCCATGCCGCCGCCTTCGCACATGGTCTGCAGCCCGTAGCGCTTGCCCGTCTGCTGAAGTGTATGGACCAGCGTGGTCATCAGCTTGGTGCCGGAGCCGCCGAGCGGATGGCCGAGCGCGATGGCGCCGCCATTGACGTTGAGGCGCTTTGGATCGGCGCCGGTGGCTTTCAGCCAAGCGGTCGGGATCGAGGCGAAGGCTTCGTTGACTTCGAACAGGTCGATGTCGTCGATCTTCATTCCGGCCTTTTCGAGCGCGCGCTTGGTGGCGGGCAGGGGCGCTTCCAGCATGATCACGGGATCGCCGCCCATCATGGTCATGTGGTGGATGCGCGCCAGCGGCTTGATGCCGAGTTGCTTGAGGCCCTTCTCGTTGACAACCATCACGCCCGACGCACCATCGCAGATCTGGCTGGCGGATGCTGCGGTGAGCTTGCCGTTCTCGGCGATTAGCTTGACGCCCCTGATGCCGTCGAGCGTGGCGTCGAAGCGGATGCCCTCGTCGATGTGATGGGTGTCCGTGGTGCCATCGGCGCGGGTGATCTGCAGCGGGATGATCTCGTCCTTGAACCGGCCGGCTTCGGTTGCTGCGATGGCGCGCCGGTGGCTCTCGAAGGCGTATGTGTCGAGGTCATCCTTCGACAGTCCGTATTTCTCGGCGACCATCTCGGCGCCGGTGAACTGGCTGAACTGGATGTTGGGATAGCGCGCTTCCATGCCGGGGCTCTTGTAGTGGCCCATGCCGGCCTTGGACGCGAGAATGCTTGGCGAGCCCATTGGCACGCGGGTCATGCTCTCGACGCCGGCGGCGATCACGATATCCATAGAGCCAGCCATCACGGCCTGGGCGGCGAAATGCAGCGCCTGCTGCGATGAACCGCACTGGCGGTCGATGGAGGTGCCCGGCACGCTTTCCGGAAGCTTCGAGGCCAGCACCGCGTTGCGCGCGACGTTGACGGCCTGCTCGCCGCCCTGGCCGACGCAGCCCATGATGACGTCTTCAACCGACGCGGGATCGGCGCCGGTGCGTTCAACCAGGGTGTTCAAGACTGAGGCTGCGAGATCGGCGGGATGCCAGCCGGCGAGTCGTCCGCCCTTGCGGCCACCTGCGGTCCGTGCGGCGGCGACGATATAGGCCTCGGCCATGCGTGATCTCCCCTTTTTGCCTTGTTTGGCGGCGTTTTTCGTGCGTTGAATGCGCGGGATTTAAGTGTCCGCGGAGAGTTTAGTCAATCGGTCAATTAACTCTTGAGTGCGGCCGATTGTTCGTATTATCTGCGCTCCGAATGGCGCCGACTTTGAACCCCAGCACCTCTGTGAAAACCGCCGCTGCCCGTAATCCGACGGCCGACAAGCTGTTGCTCGCGGCGAGCGAGCTGATGATTGCCAGCAACTCCATCGAGGTGTCGCTGAGCGAGATTGCGCAGCAGTCCGGGGTCAATGCGGCGCTGGTGAAATATCATTTCGGCAATAAGGACGGCCTGCTGCTGGCGCTGCTCGCGCGCGATGCCGCCACCGAGATGACCAATCTGGAATATCTGCTGGCGCAGCCGATCTCGGCCACCGCAAAACTGCGGCTGCACATCGCCGGCATCATCAAGGCCTATTACCAGTTTCCCTATATGAACCGCCTGATCCACTACTTGCTGCATGAGAGCAGCAACGAGGCAGCCGACGAAGTATCGAAGTTCTTCGTAGGGCCGCTGCTCGGCTTCCATCGCCGCCTGCTGGCCGAGGGACTCGAATCCGGCGAATTCCGCGCGGTCGATCCGGTGCTGTTCTACACCAGCCTGATCGGTGCCTGCGACAACCTGTTCTTCAGCCGTCATGCCATGTCGCGCGCCATTGGCGTCGGCCCGGTGACCGATGAAGTCTGCCGCGACTACGTCGCCCATATGGAAGCGATGCTGCTCGGCGGAATCCTCACAAACAAGAAGGCCGCCAAGGCCTGACATCACGAGCTCAGAAGAAACGGCCCAAGGAAAACTGCCAAGAAAATTCAAAAACGTCGGGAAACGCCCAAGGAACCAAATTCAAGAACCAAAAATAAGAAACGCCCAAGGACCAGTTCCAAGAACAACAACCAAGAAAACGCCCAAGGACCACTTCTTCTTCTTTTTCTTTTTCGTCGCGATCCAAAATTCAAGAAACGATCAGAAACGCCCAAGGAAAGGCATTATCGATGCAGTTGAAAGACGTAGCCGTATTCATCACCGGCGGTGGCTCGGGTCTCGGCGCCGCGACTGCGCGCGCGATGGCTGCCAAGGGCGCCAAGGTCGCCGTGTTCGACCGCGCGCAGGACAATGCCGAGAAGGTCGCTGCCGAAGTTAAGGGCGTCGCCACCGTCGGCGACGTCACCAGCGAGAATGACGTCAAGGCGGCGCTCGCCAAGGCAGCGGCTGCGCATGGTACCGCGCGCGTGCTGATGAACTGCGCCGGTATCGGCGGTTCGCAGCGCATCGTCGGCAAGCAGGGCGTTTATCCGCTCGAGAAGTTCACCAATGTCATCATGGTGAACTTGATCGGTACCTTCAACTGCCTGCGTCTGTTCGCCGAGCAGCTTGCCACCGCCGAACCGATCGGCGAGGAACGCGGCGTCATCATCAACACCGCCAGCGTCGCCGCCTATGAAGGCCAGATCGGCCAGATCGCCTACTCCGCCTCGAAGGGGGGCGTTGTGGGCCTCACGCTGCCGGCTGCCCGCGATCTCGCCTCCAGCAAGATCCGCGTCAATACGATTGCGCCGGGCCTGTTCCTGACGCCCCTTTTGATGGGCCTCAACGAGGAAGCCCGCGCCAGCCTGGGCGCGCAGGTGCCGCATCCGGCCCGCCTCGGCGACGCCTCGGAATACGGCAACCTCGCGGTCCACATCGTCGAGAACCCGATGTTGAACGGCGAAACCATCCGCCTCGACGGCGCCATCCGTATGGCGCCGCGGTAGTACTTGTCTTCCCCTCTCGCCCAGCGCGGCGTAGCCGCGCGCCGCAGGAGAGGGTGCCTGAGCAAGCGAAGGCGGGAGAGGGCTCGTTGTGGCGCCCCTCTCCCAAGTGAGTTTGTTTCTAACTCCTGCGCTGCGCTCTCCCGCAAGGGGAGAGGGCGCGGCAATGAGCGTCGGCAAGGCGCCAACGAGTGAAACGGGAGAGCGCGTGTGTCTAATCCACTGCTGATCGAACACGACGATGGCGTGGACCGGGTGACACTGAATCGTCCGGACAGTCTGAACGCGCTCGATCTTGCTCTGATCGACGCACTGAACGACTATTTCGAAAGCCTGCAGCGCAATCGCAAGACACGCGTGGTCGTCCTCAAGGGCGCCGGCGCCAATTTCTGTGCCGGGCTCGATCTCAAACACGCAATGGCGGCGCGCTCCGGGCAGAATGCGCCGCGCACCGTCACCGAGTCGCTCGATTCTCAGCGCCGTATCGCGGATATCGTGATGCTGATGCGCCGCTGTCCGCAGCCGATCATCGCGCTGGTGCAGGGTGCTGCCGCCGGTGGCGGTTTCGCGCTGGCGCTCGCCGCAGATATCCGCATCGCCGCCAAGTCGGCGCGCATGAACTGCGCCTTCATCAAGCTCGGCCTCGGCGGCTGCGACATCGGCTCAAGCTATTTCCTGCCGCGTCTCGTCGGCGTATCCGTTGCGTCCGAATTGATCCTCACCGGCCGCTTCATTCACGCCGATCGCGCGCTGGCTGTCGGGCTGGTGTCGGAAGTTGTCGACGACGGTCAACTCGAAACCGCAGCCGCGCCCTATGTCGATGCGATGATGACCGCGTCGCCGGTGGGGCTGCGGCTGTCGAAGGAATGCATCAACATGTCCGTGGATGCCGGCTCGATCGAGGCCGTGATCGCCATGGAAGATCGCAATCAGGTGCTGTGCAGCCGCTCGGAAGATTTCGAGGAAGGCATCCGCGCATTCATCGAGAAACGAAAGCCGGTTTACGTCACACGTTGAAGCGTGATCTCACGCACCGAATACAAGGTCCGACAAACGAGACCACGGTTCGACAAGAACGGTTTTGGGAGAAACCACATGAACGCCCAGGCTGCCGCGGTGCTGACAAAGCCCGCCTTCCGCAAGATCCACTGGATGGAGCGCGACATCGATGTCGAGCGCCGGCCGGACGGGGTCATCGTCATGAAGTCGCTGATACCGTTGATGCCCTATGAGACGCATCTGCCGGCGTCTCTGGCGAAGTGGGCCAAGGAGCGTCCCGATCACACCTGGCTGGCCCAGCGCGCCGGCGATGACCGGCAATGGCGTCGGCTCAGCTATGGCGAGGCGAAGCGGACCGCCGATGCGCTGGCCCAGGCGCTACTCGACATGAAGCTTGCGGCCGATGGACCGGTTGCGATCCTTTCGGGCAATTCCATCGAGCATGCACTAATGACCATGGCGGCGATGCAGGCGCGGCATCCGGCAGCGCCGGTGTCGCCGGCCTATTCGCTGATGAGCCAGGATCACGCCAAGCTCAAATATCTGTTCGACCTGATCAAGCCTGTCGCGGTCGTGGTGCAGGACGGGCCGACCTTCCAGAAGGCGCTGGATGCGCTCGATCTCACCGACATCAAGATCATCCATGTGGCGCGCCCGCCGACGGGGATCGCCAGCACCGCCTATGCCGACATGGTCGCGACCATGGTTACGCCCACGGTCGACGCATCGCTCGCCCAGATCATGCCCGATACGGTCGGCAAGCTGCTGTTCACCTCGGGCTCCACCGGCATGCCCAAGGCGGTCATCAACACGCAGCGGATGATGACGGCGAATGCCGCGATGATGATGCAGACGCGCCCGCGCGATCCGAACGCGCAGCCGCCGGTCTATCTTGACTGGATGCCGTGGAATCACACCATGGGCGGCAACGCTTTGTTCAACCCGCTGCTGATCGATGGCGGCACGCTCTATATCGACGACGGCCGGCCGATGCCCGGGATGATCGATGAGACATTGCGCAATCTGCGCGAGATCTCGCCGACCTATTACGCCAATGTTCCCGCCGGCTATGCTGCCATCGCCAGCGCGATGGAGAAAGACGATGCGCTGGCGCGCTCGTTCTTCAAGAACCTGAATCTGATGGCCTATGGCGGCGCGCGTCTCCCTGACGATCTCTATGAGCGTATGCAGGCGCTGGCCGTGCGCGCCACCGGCGAGCGCATCGTGTTTTATACCGGTTGGGGCTGCACCGAGACGTCGCCGACCTCCACCGGCACCTATTGGGACACCGAGCGCGTCGGCCTGATCGGCCTGCCGTTCCCCGGTGTCGAACTCAAGATGGTGCCGGTGGATTCGAAATACGAATTGCGCTTGCGCGGCGTCAACGTGATGCCGGGCTACTATCGCCAGCCGGACCTCACCAAAGCGGCCTTCGACGAGGAAGGCTTCTACAAGATCGGCGACGCTGGCATTTTCGTCGACGACAATGACCCCGTGCAGGGCCTGATCTTCTCCGGCCGCGTGGTGGAGGACTTCAAGCTGACGACCGGCACCTTCGTGCATGTCGGCTCGTTGCGCACTGATGTGATCGCTACGGCGACGCCGGTGGTGCAGGACGCGCTGATCACGGGACAGGATCGCCCCTATATCGGCGTGCTCGCCTGGCCCAACCTGCCGGCCTGCCGCATCATGATCGGCGAGCCCGAGGCGACATTTGCCGATGTGGTGAAACATCCCGCGGTTCTTGCCTGTCTGAAGAAGGGGCTGCAGGCACATAATGCGTCGTGCGAAGGCGCCAGCAGCAGGCGCATTGCGCGCGCGATGTTCATGGTCGAGCCGGCGTCCATCGACGGCAACGAACTCACCGACAAGGGCTACATCAACCAACGCGCCGGCCTCGAACGTCGCGCGGCACTGGTCGCCCAGCTTTACGCCGAGCACCCCGGCGAAGACGTCATCATCCTCAACTAGACTTTCCATCGATCAGAACAGAGTACACCGCCATGAACTTCGATTTCTCCGACGACCAGAAGCAGCTCCGCGATGAGGCCCGGCGTTTTCTCACCGAGAAGTGCCCGCCGAAAGCCGTGCGCGCCGTGATCGACGGCAAGGCGCCCTATGATCGTGAGCTCTGGAAGGGCTTGGCTGACATGGGCTTCCTCGGCGTCGCCATCCCGGAAGCGTTTGGCGGTTCGGGTGCCGGTCATCTCGAACTCTGCGTGATCGCCGAGGAAATGGGCCGCGCGCTGGCGCCGGTGCCATTCTCGTCTACGGTTTATCTCGCCGCTGAAGCGCTGTTGCTCGCCGGCTCCGATGCGCAGAAGCAGAAGTGGCTGCCGGCGATTGCACAGGGCAATGCCATCGGCACGCTGGCGCTGTTCGAAGGCTCGGGCAATCCGTCGCCAAAGGCGATCAAGCTCACCGCCGCGAATGGCGTGCTCAATGGCACCAAGAAGCCGGTGGCCGATGGTGCCATCGCAGATTTCGCCATCGTCGCCGCGCGCACCGGCTCCACCGGCCGCGACAGCGATATCGCGCTGTTTCTGGTTGATCTCACCAGCGAAGGCGTCGAGGTGAAGGCGCTGACCTCCATCGATCCGTCGCGCAATCAGGCCGAGATTACCTTCAAGAACGTCAAGGCCGAGCCGCTCGGCGTTGCCAACGAAGGCTGGAGCATTCTCTCGCAGGTGCTCGATCGTGCCGCCGTGCTGATCGGCTTCGAACAGGTCGGCGGTTCCGACCGTGCGCTGGAAATGGGCCGCGACTACGCGCTCGACCGTATCGCCTTCGGCCGCCAGATCGGTTCGTTCCAGGCGGTTAAGCACATGCTCGCCGACATGTATGTCTCGGCGACGCTGGCGCGCTCGAATTGCTATTACGGCGCCTGGGCGCTTTCGACCAATGCTTCCGAACTGCCGGAAGCCGCCGCTGCAGCACGCATCAGCGCGACGCAGGCGTTCCAGCATTGCTCCAAGAACAACATCCAGGTTCATGGCGGCATGGGCTTCACCTGGGAGTTCGACTGCCACCTCTACTACCGCCGCTCCAACGCGGTGGCGGTCGGGCTCGGCTCACTGTCTTATTGGGAAGACCAGTTGATCGAGCGCATGCGCCAGAAGAATGCGGCGTAAGGATCAATCGAGATGAATTTCGATGACACCCCACAGGAGGCCGCGTTTCGCGCCGAGGCGAAAGCCTGGATCGCGGCCAATGCGCCGAAGCAATATGAAGACGAGCTGAAAAAGGCCGCGCTCGGCCGCATTCAGCTCAAGAGTGCGAATATTCTGGAAGTCGCGAAAGCCTGGCAGAAGAAGAAGGCCGATGCCGGCTGGGCCGTACCGCACTGGCCGAAGGACTATGGCGGCCGCGGCGCATCGCCCATCGAGCGGGTGATCTGGCAGCAGGAAGAGGGCGTGTTCGGCAAGCTCGGCGCGCTCTTCATTATCGGTCACGGCATGTGCGGCCCGACCATGATGGCCTATGCCGCCGAGGAGCATAAGCGGCAGTATCTGCCGCCGCTGGCCTCCGGCGAGAAGATCTGGTGCCAGTTGTTCTCCGAACCCGCCGGCGGATCCGACGTCGCGGGTCTCCGCACCCGCGCGGAAAAGGACGGTGACGACTGGGTCATCAACGGCCAGAAGATCTGGACTTCCGGCGCGCACTACTCGGATTACGGCATCCTGATCACCCGTACCGATCCCACCGTGCCGAAGCACAAGGGCCTCACCATGTTCTTCCTGGACATGAAGAGCCCGGGCGTCGAGGTGAAGCCGATCAAGCAGGCCAACGGGCAGGCCGAGTTCAACGAGGTGTATTTCACCGACGTGCGGATTCCCGATGCGCAGCGGCTCGGCGCCGTCGGCGATGGCTGGAACGTGTCGCTGACCACGCTGATGAACGAGCGCATGGCGATCGGCGCCAATGTTGCCACGGGATTCCCGGAGCTGTTCGAGTTCTGCAATGGCCTGATGCTCGATGACGGTCCGGCCATCGACGATCCCGCGGTGCGCTCCAAGCTCGCCAGCTGGGCGGTGCGCGCCAGCGGACTTCGCTACACCAGCTTCCGCGCTATCTCGGCGCTGTCGCGCGGCGAACGTCCGGGTCCGGAAAACTCCATCGGCAAGCTCGTTGCGGGTGCCATGCTGCAGGATGTCGCGACCTATGCGCTCGATCTGCAGGGTGCGGCCGGCGTGCTCAACGGGCCGGAGGATGCGGAGGTCGCCGGCAAGTTCCAGGCGATGCTGCTGCGCTCGCCCGCCACGCGCGTCGAAGGCGGCACTGACGAGATCCTGCGCAACATCATCGCCGAGCGCGTGCTGGGTCTCCCCGGCGACATTCGCGTCGACAAGGACGTGCCATTCAACAAGATCCCGACCAAGGGACGATAAGTCAGCCTGTAGGATGGGTAGAGCGCGGCGAAACCCATCAATGTCCGCGCAAGCCCATCGATGGGTTTCGCAAGGGCTCTACCCATCCTACGCTTTCTTTTCTCATTAAGGACGACTGCCATGAATTTCGATGACACGCCGCAGGAAGCCGAATTCCGCGCCGTCGCGCGCAAGTGGATCGATGCGAACGCACCGAAGGAGCTGGAAGCTGAGCTGACCAAGCCATCGGCGAAGCGCGCCAGCGAGAAGCGCGACGCGATGCTCGATGTCGCCAAGGCGTGGCAGAAGAAGAAGGCCGATGCCGGCTGGGCCTGTCTGCATTGGCCGAAGGAATATGGCGGCCGCGGCTCGACGCCGATCGAGCGCGTAATCTGGCAGCAGGAAGAGGGCGTCTATGACAAGCTCGCGCGGCCCTTCGCCATCGGGCAGGGCATGTGCGGCCCGACCGTGATGGCCTACGCCTCCGAAGACCAGAAGCGCAAATATCTGCCGCCGCTGGCCTCCGGCGAGAAAGTCTGGTGTCAGCTGTTCTCCGAGCCCGCCGGTGGTTCCGACGTCGCTGGCCTTCGTACCCGCGCGGAGAAGGATGGTGACGACTGGATCGTCAACGGCCAGAAGATCTGGACCTCCGGCGCGCATTACTCTGATTATGGCATCCTGATCACCCGCACTGACCCGAATGTGCCCAAGCACAAGGGCCTCACCATGTTCTTCCTCGACATGAAGAGTGAGGGCGTCGAGGTAAAGCCGATCAAGCAGGCCAATGGCATGCAGGAATTCAACGAGGTGTTCTTCACCAATGTAAGGATCCCGGATAGCCAGCGGCTCGGCGCCGTCGGTGACGGCTGGAACGTGTCGCTGACCACGCTGATGAATGAGCGTATGTCGATCGGCTCCCGCGTCGCCACGGGTTTCCCGGAGTTGTTCGAGTTCTGCAGCAACCTGATGCTGGAAGACGGTCTCGCCATCGACGATCCCAATGTGCGCTCCAAGCTCGCAAGCTGGGCGGTGAAGAATTCCGGCCTGAAATACACCAGCTACCGCTCGATCTCGGCGCTGTCGAAGGGCGAGCGTCCGGGTCCGGAGAACTCCATCGGCAAGCTGGTCTCCGGCATGATGATGCAGGACATCGCGATGTTCGCCGCCGACCTGCAGGGCGCCTCCGGCGCGCTGGTCGGTGCCGATGCGGAAGCGGCCGGCGAATTTCAGGCGACGATTCTCGGTTCGCCCTCAATGCGCATTGCCGGTGGCACCGACGAGATCCTGCGCAACATCATCGCCGAGCGCGTGCTCGGCCTGCCGGGCGACATCCGCGTCGACAAGGACGTGCCGTTTAACAAGGTCCCGACCAAGGGACGGTAAGCTCTTTCTTCCCCTCTCCCCTTGTGGGAGAGGGTGGCCGCGCGAAGCGCGGACGGGTGAGGGGTGCCACAAGCTCCGAGCCCAGCCGTACCCCTCATCCGTCACGGCCTTCGGCCGTGCCACCTTCTCCCACAAGGGGAGAAGGAAGTCGCGACGACAGAGGCTCCCATGACCGACTCCATCGATACGCTCGAAGATCTCCTCGCGTCGCGTTACTCCTGTCGCGCCTACAAGACCGAGCAGGTGCCGCGCGCGATCATCGACCGCATTCTCAATGCCGCGCAGAAGACCGCGTCGTGGTGCAACAGCCAGCCGTGGCAGGTCACGATCACGTCGGGTGAAGCCACCAAGAAGTTTCGCGACGTGCTCTATCCCGTCGCGGCCGCGGGTACGCCGAATTCGGGCGACTTCCCGTTTCCGCGCGAATATCGCGGGGTCTATCTGGACCGCCGTCGCGAAAGCGGCTTCCAGCTCTACAATACGCTGGGCATCGCGCGCGGCGACAAGACGGCCTATGCCGAGCAGGCGCTGCAGAACTTCAATTTCTTCGGCGCGCCGCATGTGGCGATCATCACGTCGGACGAGGCGCTCGGCGTCTATGGCGCCGTGGACTGCGGCGGTTACGTGAACAACTTCATGCTCGCCGCCCAGGCATTGGGCCTCGCGACCGTGCCGCAGGCGGCGCTGGCATTTCATTCCGCCGTGGTGCGCCGGCATTTCGGCATGAGCGACGACCGCCGCGTCGTTTGTGGCATTTCGTTCGGCTATCCGGACCGCGAGCACAAGGTCAACAGCTACCGAACGAACCGCGCGCAGTTAGGCGATGTGGCGACGTTTGTGGAGTGATCTTGGCTGTCATTCCGGGGCGCCGGAATGCGGCGAAGTCGCATGCAGGCGGACCCGGAATCTCAGCATGGCTGAACACTTCGGGATTCCGGGTTCACGCGAGCAAGAGCTCGCGCGCCCCGGAATGACGAGTGAAGCCTAAAACCTCGGCGCCCGTTTCTCCGCGAACGCCTTCGTCCCTTCCTTGATCTCATTGCCGCGCATGCTGTCCCGCGCGCGCTGATCGGCGGCAGCCTCATCCAGTTCACCGCGGGCGAATTCGTTGATCGCCTGCTTCATGCCGCGCATGGCGATCGGGGCGTTGCCGGCCAGAACCATGGCGAGCTTGTCGACTTCCTCGTCCAGCGCCTCGGCCGGCACCATGGCGGTGAGGTAGCCGATCCGCAGCAGTTCGCTGGCTTCCAGCTTCTGCGCGGTGAGAAACAATCGCTTGGCGTTGTCGACCCCGAGCCGGCTCACATAGCGTTTGATACCGCCTTTGTAATAATGAAGGCCGAGCCGGGCGGCCGGCATGAACATCTCGCAGGTGTCGACGCCGATTCGGAAGTCACAGGCCAGTGCCATGTCGGTGGAGCCGCCATAGACGCCGCCATTGAGCCGGCAGATCGTCGGGAGCGTCAGGTCCTCCAGCCGGTTTGCCACGGCCTCAAAGGCCGATCCGGACGAACCTTCGGCCACGGGCTTGGGCGCGCTGGCAGCCCGTTCGGAGATCGCATTGAGATCGAAGCCGGCGCTGAAAGCGCGGCCGGTGCCGGTGAGCACTAGCACCCGGACGGCGCGATTCGCCTCTACGCGATCGAACAGCTGTACCAAGGTGTCCAGGTCGAGCTGGGACAGCCGGTTCAGCTTCTGGGGGCGGTTCAGGCGGATGGTGGCGCGGGGGCCGTCGATGGTCAGAATGGGGGGCGAGGACTGGTCAGATGCGGTTTCCGTCGTTTCCGACATGTTGTTCTCCTTTGGGATGCGAGCGACGGTGCCCGCACCGGCGGATCGCGTCAATCTGCGCACGACTCCGTGATTTTTGCGGGTCGCAACACGGGCTATTTTAACCAGATGGGCTATATTGCGGCTGCAAAGGCCCGGTCATTCGCGCTTCATAGTCGCGGAGGACGGTGCGGCCGTTCCTGGAAACCCGGTTTGCTCCCATGGATATGTCCTATCTCCATCACTTTGGCAGCGCCGCCGCCACGATCTTCGTGGTCGCGACCGCCACGATGCGGACGATGATTCCGCTGCGGGTGTTTGGCATCATGGCCAATGTCCTGCTAATCGCGATCTCGATCCCGACCCACAACTATCCGACCATGGCATTGCATGCGGTACTGCTGCCGCTCAACATCTACCGCCTGCGCCAGATGCTGCAATTGGTCCAGGATGTGAAAAAGTCGGTGAACTCGGACCTGTCGATGGAATGGCTGAAGCCGTTCATGACCAAGCGTCCCTGTAAGGCCGGTGAGGTGTTGTTTTACAAGGACGAGAAGGCCGAAGACATGTTCTACATCGTCAGTGGCCGTTATCGTCTCGTCGAATCCGGGATCGAATTGCCGGTCGGCGCCATTGTCGGTGAACTCGGCATGCTGTCGCCCTTGAACGAACGCACCCAGACGCTGGAATGTATCGAGCCCGGCATGGTGCTCAGCGTCAGCTACAGCCAGGTCGAAGAGCTCTACGTGCAGAATCCGGAATTCGGTTTCTTCTTCCTGCGTCTCGCCAGCGCGCGATTGTTCGAGAATATCGACAAGCTGGAAGCGCGTCTGATGAAGCAGGACGCGCCCGCATTGCCCATGGCGCCGCAGCACGCATAAGCATCAGGACGTCCCGTGGCAGGTTTCATCAACGTCATCCGCTCCACGCTCGCCGAGCTGGCGAACAGGAGCGAACCTGCAGCGCCGGTTTTGCCGGTGGGGCTGCCGGCTGCGGTGCGTCCTGTGGCGGAAGATGGCGTGGCCCTGTTGATCAACTATCAGAGCGCAGTCTACGCGCAGCTCTACAGCGACCGGCTGCGTCGCTTTGTCGGACGGCGCAACGTCAGCGACGAACTGTTTAGCGAGATTGCGCGGCTGCTCACGATGCGCATGAGCTATCACGATCCGATCCGCATCGCGCAGCTCAAGCTGCAGGAGCCCGTGATGCCCGGCCGGCCGCCCGTCGTCGACAGGCGGCGTTTTCGCCTCGACGAGTTGGTGTCGGCATTGCCGGAGATCGTCGGCGATCCCCTGATGTGGGCGCTCGAGCGCATCTATTGTGCGCATCGCACGGTGCCGATCCGTTTCAGCAAGGCGAGCATCTGGGGCATCAAGCGCCTTGAGTTCGAATCCTGGCTGCGACGTTGGCGCCTGTTGTCGACGCGTTATGAAACCGAGCGCGTCTGGGTCGAACGCTGGCTGCACATGATTGATCGGGCACTGACCAGGCAGCCGGACGCGGCAATGGCCATCGTGCAGACGGCAACCATGATCGAAGGTTACGGCACGGGCTATCGGCAGGGCATGGCCGCCTGGCATCAGATCATCGACGGACTAGCCAAGCCGGCTTTCGATGGGACGCTGGTTATCACCGACCTGGCGGATGCGATCACGCGTGCACGTGCGGTGCCGCGCGACCCGAAGGGTGACCAATTACGCAAGGCGATCGGCGAACTCCGGGCGCATGCCGTCCTGAACTAGCGAGAAAGTGGAGCGTGCGCAGTGTTTTCCCGTCCAGGCTGGCTCTGCAGGAAGCGGTGGGTTTTCGGTTCCGCGGCGTGCATTCCCGGTTTCGGAGTGTCATAAATAGGGCGAGTGATCGGGCCGGCTAAGCGGGCCAGCCTGTCGTGACCGGTGAGAGGGACGTCAGCTTGTTGTTTCCTGCAATGTCGTCGTCGATTGCTCTGGGCGGGCTCGTCGGGTGGATGCTCGTCCTCACCGTCAAGCACGTGATCGCTGATTTCCTGCTGCAAAACGCCTGGATGGCGATAGGCAAGGATCAACGGACCGGATGGGCGCTGCCGCTGCTGGCGCATTGCGCGATCCATGGCGTGCTGACAACGCTGTTCATTGCCGTTGTACAACCCAAGCTCTGGTTCCTGGGACTGGTCGACTTCGCGATCCACATCACCATCGATCGGCTCAAGGGCATCTGCGTATCGCATTTCGGTGTGACGCAGGGCCATCGCTGGTTCTGGTGGCTGATCGGCATCGATCAGGCGCTTCATCACCTGACCGACTTCTTCCTGGCCATCTTCATCGTCGCCAACAGCTGATGCGCGTTTGAACGCATCGAGTTCCAATGTGGCGGTAGCAGGGCACGGCTGCCACATTTCAAACTGTTACTCAAGAGTCGCACGCGGCCATTAAGGCTGTTGGTTAACCCTGCGTTAGGAAATTCAACCGCATCCTCATTATCGAGGAGAAACCCCATGCGGTCCAGCCGTCAAGCTTTTGAGAACGATTTTTGCCCCGTCGAGGAAGATCTGCTCGGTGCAATGTATCGTGCAAATGAAAATGGCCTGCCCCATCTCGTGGCCAGCGTTTCATCCGATGTCCGTGCGATGCTGGCCTTGTTTTGCTATCGCCGCAGTCATCTCCACGCTCTGGCGATCTCGATCGCATCGAGCTGCAGCGAACGCGAACTGATCGAATTCGGTGGCCGCGTTGGTTCCACGCTCTACGCGCTGTCGCACGACACCGCTGTGGCGCGTCCTTCGGTGTCGGCCTATCACAACCGCAAGGCCATCACGCTGTCGACCAAGCCGCTCTCGACGCTGGCGCCGATGGATGATGATCTCGACGACGAGCTGGATGACAAGGAACTCGCTTACACCGTCACGGCGTGAGCTGACATTAACTACTCTGCGGCTGCCAGAATTGGCAGCCCGTGCCGGCGTCGCGCCATGGCGCATTCGGGATCGCCGGGCATGCAGGTCCGGCACACGTCCGGCCTCACAGCATAAATCCCGCAGGCTGTTGCCTCTCCAACCTTTCCGGTCAATGCGCTGCAGCGGTCTCCGTCGCAGCGCATTCCCGATTCACGGTCGTTGACATATTTGGCCGGGATCAGATCGAGATCGGCATCGTCCTCGATGGTGAAGCGCGGCCAGTTGCTGGAATACGAACAGCACGCACCACAGGCCTGGCATGGGCTGGCGTCGCTGATCGTGGTGGCATTGCTTGTCATGCCGCGGTTTATCGCGATCGGGCGGGTTTCACCAGCCGTGCAGATGCAGGCTTGGCTGTTTCAGGTATCCTGTGGCCGCTCCCAGCTCAGCGTCTTGCGCCATTTGCTGCGCAGCGTCTCGCGCCGTTCCGGATACTTCTCATCGAGGAAATGTGCCTCGATCGCTCGGTCGGTTCGAAAACTGCGGAAATCCTTGCGAAGCTCGCACCAGGCCGCCAGCAGCCGCACGGCTTCCAGGTAGCCCACCGCGATCGGCCAGACGATGCGCTCGCTGTCGCGACCGGCTTCGTCGCGGTAAAGCAGCCGGACCTTCTTGCCCGCATGAATATGCGCCCGCATCTGCACCATATCCATGCTGTCGGCGGTGCCGCGGAAATGCGGCCGCGCGCGGCTCGCGGGTTCCAGCACGAAGGGGCGCAAGCGCTCGGGCACGGTGTCCGCGATCTTCGCGATGAGATCCTGTGCCGCCTTGGCCAATGCCGGATCGGCGTGCCCCATCACCCATTGTGCGCCGAGCACGGCGGCTTCGATCTCGTCGGGCGTCAGCATGAGCGGCGGCATGTCGAAGCCGCGTTCGAGGATATAGCCCATGCCGGCTTCGCCGCGGATCGGGACGCGCTGTGCCATCAGCGTCGCGATGTCGCGATAGATCGTCCGCTTGGACGTTTCCAGTTCGGCGGCAATGGCGTCCGCCGTTAGCGGCTTCCGCGTGCGCCGGAGTACCTGAATGATCTGAAACAGGCGGTCTGCGCGTCTCATCGTCGTCTCTCTGTCCGTGTTGGTCCGCTGTCGATGCTGACAGCATGTTGGCAGCAGGGGGCAGTCATACAGGACCCAGGTTCAAACGAACGAAGGATTCTGCAATGACCGCTTTCGATAGCCTCGAGGCATTTTCGCATGATGACCGGCTCTGGCGCATCCGGGCATGGCTGCTGGAACGCGCCATTCTCGTCCTGTCGGGCGACCTCCGCTGGGCCCTGATCGGGCTCGGCTGGCGCATGGTTTCCACCGCGGCGGTCCAGACGCGTGTCTGGGTCGCCGGCGCGACCCGGCGTGACGGCTGCTGACACCACGGTGGCAGCAGCGACTGCCTAGTCTCTTGTCCCTATCACTTGGAGAAACCACATGATCGTCCTTCACGGCGCAGGTGCAGGCTTTGGCCTGCCGGAAATCAGCCCTTTCGTTACCAAGACGGAAGTCCAGCTCAAGATGGCCGGCTTGCCCTATGAGAAGCAACCGGCACGGCCGCAGGATTCGCCGAAAGGGCAGATGCCCTATATCGATGACGGCGCTGAGTGCATTGCCGACTCCACCTTTATCCGCGCCTATATCGAACGCAAGTATGACGTCGATTTCGATAGGGGTCTCGATCTCGCCCAGCGCGCTCAGGCCTGGGCGATCGAGCGGATGATCGAGCATCACCTCTACTGGTCGCTGGTCGGCGTGCGCTGGGTCGATGCCGATAATTTCGCCAAGGGACCGTCGCATTTCTTCGACGGCATTCCCGAAGGGCAGCGCGACGAGATTCGTGCATCCGCGCGCAAATCCGTCATTCAGAACCATCTGGCGAATGGCCTCGGCCGGCATCCTGCCGATGAGGCGCTGCAACTCGCGGATCGTTCGCTGATGGCTCTGTCGGTGCTGCTGGCCGGGAAGTCTCACTTGATGAGCAACCGCCCGGCCGGTGTCGATGCGACCGCATTCGGCGTTCTGGCCGGGATCCTGTCGCCGTTGTTTCCGTCGCCCCTGCAGCGTCAGTTGCACCGCTATGGCAACCTCGTCACCTACGTGGATCGGATGATGGCAGAGTATTATCCCGAACACGTCTGGCAGTGCAGCGTCGCTGCCTGAGGCTGTGTCGCCTTCAATGCGGCGACGCTGCCCCCTTCAGCGTCGCCAGTTCTGCTTCCAACTCCGCAATTCGCGCATCGCGCGCTGCCAGTACTGCTGCAACATCGGCGGCATCGAACTTCTGCGGGATATGTTGCGGGCAATTGGTGTCCCACGCGGCGATCGTGAACAGGATCACTTGTTCCGGCTTGGCACGATAACCTTGCGGCATTAGCGACGCCAGCAGCGCCGGATCGTCCTCGACCACCCGCGCGGTGCCCCAGAGCTTGACGCGTCGGCGATGTGCATAATCCATGATGAAGATGTTGGCCTTGGGATTCTCGGCGAGATTGCCCTGGGTGATGTATTGCCGATTGCCGCTATAGTCCGCAAAGGCCAGCGTCTGCTTGTCGAGGATCTTCACGAAGCCCTTCGGCCCGCCGCGATGTTGCATATAAGGCTGACCGTCAGCGCTGGCGGTAGCCAGAAAGAAGCTGTTCGCCTCGGCGAGAAACGCTGCGAGATTGTCGTCGATCTCGGTGCGCCAGCCGCCGTTTTCCTCGACATGCGCATAGCTGGAACGCGACCCCTTGCGCGTCTGGATCGCCTTGACGGTCGGCGTGAAGGCAATGTCGCTGGAAGAGGTGTGGATGTCTGACATGACTTACTCCCTGATTGGAGCTTGGGACGGGATGCGTTCCCGCCGCCCCAAGTTGGCTATTTCCTCGCACAAGAACAATCATCGGAATTGACACTTCATTATTGCTGGATATGAAATGGTTCGATGGATCGCATCGAAGCCATGACCGTCTTCGTCGCCGTGGCGGACCTGCAGGGGTTTGCGCCTGCGGCCCGCAAGCTCGGACTCTCGGCGTCGGCGGTCACCCGCATGGTGGCGGCGCTGGAGGAACGGCTGGGCGCCCGCCTGCTGCAGCGGACCACGCGTTCGGTGATGCTGACCGATGTCGGCGCGCGCTATCTGCAACGAGCGCGCCAGATTCTCGCGGATATCGAGGAGGCCGAAGGCTCCGCACAGGCCGAACGCGCCAGGCCGACCGGGCGTCTGGTCGTCTCGGCGCCAGTCGGCTTCGGGCGGCTGCATGTGACGCCGCTGATCTCGGCCTATCTGCAGCGCTATCCCGATGTCTCGGGTGAATTGCGGCTGACCGATCGCATGGTCGGCCTGGTCGAGGACGGCATCGATGTCGCGGTGCGGATCGGCGATCTCGCCGATTCCAGCCTCGTGGCGCGCAACCTCGGCACCATGTCGCGCATCGTGGTGGCGTCGCCGGATTATCTGGCGCAGCGCGGCCAGCCGACGGCACCGGAGGATATCGCAAAGCACGACACGATCCAGTTCGGTTCGATCGCGTCCGCGCCGGAATGGCGCTTCGTGCGTGATGGCCGGGATGTTCGCATCACGCATACGCCGCGCTTCACCACCGATGTCGCCGATGCCGCCATCTGGCACGCCGAGCACGGTGGCGGCCTGACTCGCGTGCTGGCCTATCAGGCTGCGGAGGGGCTGGCGGCGGGGCGGCTGAAGCGCGTGCTGACGAAGTTCGAGCCGCCGGTGGTGCCGATTCACATCGTCTATCCGACGTCGCGACTGCTATCGGCTAAAGTGCGCGTCTTCATCGACCTCGCCGCCGAAACCTGCCAGTGGGATTTCAGCAAGCGATAGCCATCGCTACGTTTTTGGTGGCGCGACGCTGAACGTGCCGTTGGCCCGGGAGCACGGCTCGCCGTCTGCCGTGATTAGTGCCTGCGCAAAGCAGAGACGCTTGCCGGTCTTGATGACCTCAGTCTCGATCTGCAGCCATTGCCCGATCTGCGCGGAGCCGAGAAAATCAGCAGAGAGATTCACGGTGAGCAGCCGTGTGCCGCCTCCGAGCACATGGCCGCAACTCAGGCCCATCGCATTGTCGGCCAGCGCCGTGATCAGCCCGCCATGCGCCATGCGGCGCGAATTGGTATGCGCTTCAGCAATGCGGAGGCCGAGGATGACATTGGTCTCCGTCACCTTTGAATAGATCGGTTCCCATGGCGTGGTGAGGGGGCTCTTGCGATAGTGTGGCGCGAAGCCGTGGGGGATCGCGGTGTCGGTCATGGCACATCCATCTGGATTGTTTGCGCCATAGAAACGAAAGCACGCGCAAAGGACAGGCCAACAAAGTTTGAAACGGGTCTGACGGGATGTTTAAAACAGGTGTGACAGCGATAACGCCAAACTCAGTCTGTCGTCACCTGCGAAAGCGGGCGATCCGGTAGACGCAGGCGGTTCGGGTCATCACACTTGCCGGTCTTTACTGGGGCACCCGGTCAAGCCGGGTGACGACATGCAGAGTGTGAGTGGGAAGGCCTAATAGGGCAGTCCCACATAATTTTCCGCCAGCGACGCCGTCGCGACATCCGAATGTACGACATAGTCCAGCTCGGCCTGCTGCAGCTTGGTGCCGAAGCCGTCATTGTCGGGGAAGCGGTGCATCATCGAGGTCATCCACCACGAGAAGCGCACGGCTTTCCAGACCCGCTTCAGCGCGACCGCTGAATAGAAGTCGAGACCGCTCGAGGATTTCTCATCGTAGAATTCGCGCAGCGCCATTGACAGGTAATGGACGTCGGAGGCCGCAAGGTTGAGCCCCTTGGCGCCGGTCGGCGGCACGATGTGGGCGGCGTCGCCGGCTAAAAAGAGCCTTCCGAAGCGCATCGGTTCCGCGACAAAACTACGCAGCGGCGCGATACTCTTCTCCAGCGATGGGCCGGTGATGAGGCTTTCGGCGGCCTCCGTGTCGAGGCGACGGCGCAACTCGTCCCAGAACATGTCGTCGGTCCAGTTCTCGACTTTTTCGTCGAGGGAACACTGGACGTAATAACGGCTGCGCGTCATCGAGCGCATCGAGCACAGCGCGAAGCCGCGTTGGTGATTGGTGTAGATCAGCTCATGCGACACTGGCGGCGTATCCGAGAGCAGGCCGAGCCAGCCGAACGGATAGACGCGCTCGAAGGTCTGTACGGCGGAGGCCGGAACGCTCTGGCGCGAGACGCCGTGGAACCCATCACAGCCGGCAATGAAATCGCAGGCGATCTCGTGGCTTACGCCGTCCTTGACGTAGCGGACGCGGGGGCTTGTGCCGTCGAAATCATGCAGCGAGACATTGTCGGCGTCATAGACCGTGGTCAGCCCTGCCTTGTCGCGGGCATCCATCAGGTCGCGGGTGACTTCCGTCTGGCCGTAGACGGTAACGCCCTTACCGCCGGATGCCTTCTTCAGGTCGAGGCGGTGGCGAATTCCGCCGAACAGAAGTTCGATCCCGTCATGGATCAGGCCTTCGTGATGCAGGCGCTCGGTAATCCCCAGCTTTTCCAAGAGGCCAACGGTGCCCTGTTCGAGCACGCCGGCGCGGATGCGGGCGAGGACATAGTCCCGATCCTTGCGCTCCAGAATAACGTTATCGATCCCATAGGCATGCAATAGTTGCCCTAGCAACATTCCAGCCGGACCAGCTCCAATGATGGCAACTTTTGTTCGCAACGCTTGCTCCCGCGGTTGATATAGGCTCTGTCGTCCGACTGAGTTGACAAGTCAAGCGGGGTCGCGACACTGGCTCCGCAACGCGTGCGATCACACCGCTTGCAACGATGATTATAACATATAACAATATTCGCAAAGGGCCATTCAAGGTCCGGTGAACAGGTTCGAGAGAACACGTCCAAACGGACGTAGAGGGAGAGACGTCGATGAAAAGGGCAATCTTTGCATTGCTGGCGGCGGGCTGTCTGACGACGGCAATGAGCCCGGCGCAGGCGCAAGACAAAACCGTCAATATGAAAGTATCGCTGTGGGTGCCGCCGGCGCATCCGCTGGTGCCGGCCACACAGGCCTGGGCGGCCGATATCGAGAAGGCCTCGGGCGGCAGCATCAAGATGTCGGTGTTCCCCTCCGAACAGCTCGGCAAGGCGTTCGACCATTACGACATGGCGCGCGATGGTATCGCCGATATCACTTATGTGAATCCCGGCTATCAGCCCGGCCGTTTCCCCATCGTGGCCGCAGGCCAGCTGCCTTTCGTGTTCTCGGACGGCAAGAAGGGCACCCTCGCGCTCAACGAGTGGTATCAGAAATATGCCAAGACCGAGATGAAGGACACGAAGCTGTGCTTCGCTTTCATCCACGATCCCGGATCGATCCACGGCAAGAAGAAGATCGTCGTGCCGTCAGACCTCAACGGCGTGAAGGTCCGCCCGGCGCAGAGCACCATCGGCGAAATGGTCAAGCTGTTCGGCGGGACCAATGTGCAGGCCTCTGCGCCGGAATCGCGCGATGCGATCGAGCGCGGCGTTGCCGACGAGATCGCGTTCCCGTGGGGCTCGATCTTCCTGTTCGGCATCGACAAGGTGGTGAAGTATCACATCGACGTGCCGCTCTATTCGACGGTGTTCACCTACAACATCAACCTCGCCAAGTATAATTCCATGTCCGCAGCGCAGAAGAAGATCATCGACGATCACTGCACACCGGAATGGGCCTCCAAGGTCACCGATCCCTGGGTCGACTTCGAAGCCAATGGCCGCACCAAGATGAAGGCGCTTCCGGATCACGAGGTCTACAAGCTGACGCCCGAGCAGCTCGCCGAGTGGAAGAAGGGCGTTCAACCGCTCAACGCCGCCTGGGCTGCGGCCGTGAAGAAGGCCGGCGGCGATGCCGATGCCATCGACGCCGACCTCAAGGCGATGCTGAAGAAGCACGACGCGGGGCTGTAGCTTTCCGCCGAGTCCGTTGATCGCACGGACCTCTCACCACGTCATGGCCGGGCTTGACCCGGCCATCCACTTTCCTTCGTCCCCCAGAAGATGAATGCCCGGGTCATCTAGTGAAGTTCGCTTCGCGCTGCCCGGGCATGACGATCGAGAGGGCGGAGGCTGGCTTCTCCTCTTGAGCATTGTGACATCGACGATGACCGCCACGTCCGAAATCTCCCAATCCAGCGCCCTCGGCATTCCGCCGGAGCCGCCCCGCAAGAACGTGATGGATCGCTTCATCGATTCCATCGAGTGGATCGCCGCGTTCTTTGTCGGCATCGTCGCGCTGAATACCTTCATCGCGGTGTTCATGCGCAAATTCTTCGCAGTCACGATCCCCGATTACTACAATATCGGCCAGTTCATGCTTGGCGTGCTGATCTTCTGGGGCATCGCCGCGACGTCCTATCGCGGCTCGCACATCACCGTCGATCTGGTCTGGGCCAATGCCACGCCAAAGTATCAGCGCTGGATCGACGTGTTCGCAACCTTGGTGCTGCTGTTCGTCGTGACCGTGCAGACCTACACGCTGTTCGACAAGGTTGTGGACACTTATTCGAGCCACATCGTCACCATGGATCTGCAACTGCCGGTCTGGCCGTTCTTCCTGCTGTCATGGATCGGCGACGTTTCGGCGGTGCTGTTGATCGCGATCCGCACTTACAGGCTGATCTTCCATCCGGAAGAGATGCATGAACCCGAAATCAAGACGGCAGAGTAAATCGCATGGATCTCAGTAACGAAGCGGTTGCCGTCATCGGCTTTGTCAGCCTGTTCGTGTTGATGCTGTTGCGCGTGCCGGTTGGCATGGCGATGGGGCTCGTGGGCATCACGGGCTTTGGCTATCTCACTGGTTTTGCGCCAGCGCTGAAACTGGTCGGCCAGACTACCATGCGGACGGTGACGGACTATTCCTTTGGCGTGATCCCGATGTTCCTCCTGATGGGCGCCTTCGTTTCGGTGTCGGGTATCAGCCGTGAACTATTTCGCGCGGCCAACACCTTTGTCGGCCACTGGAAGGGCGGATTGGGCATCGCGACCATCGCCGCCTGCGGCGGCTTTGCCGCGATCTCCGGGTCGTCGGTGGCGACGGCCGCGACATTCTCCGCCGTTGCCTATCCGGAAATGCGGCGTTTCAATTATCCGCAGAGCTTCGCCACGGGTGTCATCGCCGTGGGCGGCACGCTCGGCGCGATGCTGCCGCCGTCCACGGTATTGGCGGTTTACGGCATTATTACCCAGCAAGACATCGGCAAGCTGTTCATCGCCGGCATCGTGCCGGGCCTGCTCGCTATCGTCATGCACATGATCACCATTGCGATCATCGGCGTGGTCAAGCCGGGCTTCTTGCCGGCTGGCCCGAAAGCCTCGTGGCGCGAGCGCGCCGCGGCGATCCGCGATGTCTGGTCGCCATTGTTGCTGTTCGTCTTCGTGATTGGCGGCCTTTATGGCGGCTTCTTCATCCCGACCGAAGCCGGTGCGGTCGGCGCGGTCGGCGCCTTCATCATCGGCGTGCTGCGCGGCAAGCTGAACAAGGACGGCATCCTGCAGTCATTGCTGCAAGCGACGCGGACCGCTGCCGCCGTGTTCACCGTGCTCATCGGTGCGCTGTGCTTTGGCTATTTTCTCACGATTACCCAGACCCCGCAGCACGTCACCGAGTTCCTCACCGGCCTCGGCATCGGCCCCTACGGCGTGCTGGCGCTGATCCTCCTGATGTATCTGGTGCTGGGCTGCCTGATGGATGCCATGGCCATGGTGATCCTCACCGTGCCGATCGTGTTTCCGGTGATCATGGCGCTTGGTTTCGATCCGATCTGGTTCGGCATCGTCATCGTCATGACCGTCGAGCTCGGCCTGATTCATCCGCCGGTCGGCATGAACGTGTTCGTCATCAAGAGTGTGATCAAGGACGTCAGCATGTCGACGATATTCAAAGGCGTGCTGCCATTCGTGGTTACCGACCTGATCCGTCTCGTGCTGCTGATCCTGTTCCCGCTGATTGCCACCTGGCTGCCGATGCGGATGATTGGATGACATCATGACGACACCGCAGCTTGCGACGAAGTATGTCTTCAGCCTGTCGATCAAGGTCGGCGCGCCGATCGTGGCCGGCGATCTCGGATATGGCATCCGCCGGGTCATCCCGGTCCTTGGCGGCACTGTGCAGGGCGAGGGCATCAAGGGTACGATCCATTCGGGCGGCGCCGATTTTCAGATTATCCGTCCGGATGGCTTCACCGAGCTGGAAGCGAAATATACGTTCGAGCTCGACGACGGGGCCGTGATCTATATCGAGAATATAGGCGTCCGCTTTGGCCCGAAGGAGGCGCTTGATCGCATCGCTCGGGGCGAGGCGGTCGATCCCGCGCTGATCTATTTCCGCTCGGTGCCGAGGTTCGAGACAGGGCATCCCAAGTATCGTTGGCTGATGCAGAACCTGTTCATCGGCGTCGGAGCACGGCATCCCGATCGGGTGGAGCTTGCGGTGCATCAGGTGCTGTGAGGCCTGCGTAGTCGGGCCGTGCTTACTTTCTCCCACTTCGTGTTGTTAACTACCGTTGACCGGCAAAAGCCGGCGCATATCGGGAGGATACAACATGCTGAAAGCTTGCGTCCTTGGGTGTTCGATTTCTGTGCTAGCAGTCATTTTGCCTGCATCTGCGCAGGATTGGACCAAATCCAAATGGGGGCCAAACGACGAAATCGGCGCCGCGAACTACATGAAGCCCGACCTCGTGAAGTCTGCCGCGCAACTGGTGAAGACCGGCAAGACCTATGCACTCGGCATTCCGGTGGGCGCGGATACGCCGGCCTATCCGCCCCGCGGTTTCAAGATCACCGTGGTGCAGCCCGGTCAGGCCGGCAACCCCGGGCTCGGTCCCAATCACGCGACCTACAACGACGACATGCTCAACGGCTGGGTCGGCGTCGGCAGCCAGATGGACGGGCTCGGCCATCTCGGCGTCAACCACGTCTATTACAATGGCAACAAAGTCGCCGATTTCGGCGATGCCAACGGCCTGAAGAAACTCGGCATCGACAAGGTGCCGCCGCTCGTCACCCGTGGCGTGCTGCTGGACATGGCGGCTTACTACAAGACTGACGTGGTCAAGGAAGGCACTGCTTTCAACGTCAAGGAAATCGAGGAGGTCGCCAAGGCGCAGGGCGTTGAGATCAGGCAAGGCGACGTCGTGCTGTTCCACACCGGATGGCTCAGCCTGCTCGGTAAGGACGATAAACGCTACAATGCCGGCGAGCCTGGCCTTGGCGCCGAGGGCGCCAAATATCTGACCAGCAAGGGTGTTGTCGCGGTCGGCGCCGATACCTGGGGCGTCGAGGTGCTGCCGTTCGAAACCGGCAATGTATTTGAAATCCACCAGATACTTCTGGCGATGAACGGAACTTACATCCTCGAAAACATGGACACATCCGAACTGGCCAAGGACAAAGGCTACGAGTTCCTGTTCGTGCTCGGTCAGCCCCGCTTCAAGGGTGGTGTACAGAGCATGATCAACCCGGTGGCCATCCGCTAACCATCGTAGGAGACGCGATCCGGTCTGTTCTGCGGGGCAGGCGAGACCGGATCGCTGTCGCACCGGAATACCTGACTTTATGCAGGACGAGATCAACCTATTGCACCGCAAGATTGACTCATGCGCTATTCGTTATAAGATATAATTATTCTAGCCAGGACCTAATCGCGCTCATGAACCAAGCCGTCGCCGCTACCGCTGCCATGCTCCAGATCGAAACCCAAGGCCGCGTGCTGATCGTGGGCCTGAACCGTCCTGCCAAGCGCAACGCGCTGAACGATGGACTGATCCTGGACATCGAGCGTTGCTTCGCGTCGCTGCCCGAGGAAATCGGTGCCGTCGTCGTCCACGGCATCGGCGGGCATTTTTCCGCGGGTCTCGATCTGTCCGAACTCACCGAGCGCGACGCGACAGCCGGCTTGATGCATTCGCGGATGTGGCACCGGGTGTTCGATATCATCCAGCATTGCCGCGTCCCAGTGATCGCCGCACTACAGGGCGCAGTGATCGGCGGCGGCCTTGAACTGGCTTGCTCCGCGCATATTCGCGTTGCCGATCCCTCGGCCTATTACGCGCTGCCGGAAGGCAGCCGCGGTATCTTCGTCGGTGGTGGCGGCTCGATGCGTCTGCCGCGCCTGATCGGTGTGCACCGGATGGCCGACATGATGCTCACCGGCCGTGTTTACAAGGCGGGGGAGGGCGTGGCGCTCGGCTTCGCGCAGTATCTGACGGAAGCCGGCGGCGCCTTGCCCAAGGCCATAGAGCTTGCCGAGCGTGTCGCGCAGAACGCACCGTTGACAAATTTTGCTGTGCTGCAGGCCTTGCCGCTGATCGCCGAAGCCAGTCCGCAAACAGGCCTGATGCTCGAAGCGCTGATGGCCTCGGTGGCGCAGAGCGATCAGGAGGCGAAAAATCGCATCAGGGATTTTCTGGAGCGCAAGGCCGGCAAGGTGAAGCCCGGCTAATCCTGCAAGACGACAACGAACAAAAATAAAAGCAACAATCGGGACGAATACACAGGGCGGAAACAATGTCTGCAAGTGCCGACAAAATCGATCAGACAAGGCGGGCGATAACCGCGCATCCGCTGCGGCCGATTTCCTATGGCGATCCCGCGGTCACCATCGAGCGCCACGACGACGGCACCATCTATCTGCGTCCGACCAATGCCATCGGCGACTATCCGGACCGTGTCACCGACTATCTGCATCACTGGGCCAGGGAAGCGCCGGATCGCGTCTTCATGGCTGAGCGCGCGGAAGGCGGCGGCTGGCGTGAAGTCACTTACGCGCAGATGCTGGATGCGGTGCGCCACATCGCCTCGGCGCTGCTGTCGCGCGAGCTGTCCGCCGACAAGCCCATCGTCATTCTCTCCGGCAATTCGGTCGATCACGCATTGATCGCTTTCGGCGCGCTCTATGCTGGCATTCCCTACGCGCCGGTGTCGCCGGCCTATTCGCTGGTATCGAAGGACTACGGCAAGCTCGGCTATCTCATGAAGCTGCTGACGCCGGGGTTGGTCTTTGTCGATGACGCCAATGCATTCACGAACGCTATTCACTTCAATGTACCGGCCGACACCGAAGTTGTCGTTTCCACCGGCGCTCTGCCGGACCGGCGCGTGACCAAACTCTCCGATCTGCTCGTGACGCCGGAGGCCGCCAATCTCGACGCTGCGAACGCAGCCATCGGTCCGGATACCATTGCGAAGTTTTTGCTGACCTCCGGCTCCACCGGCAATCCGAAGGCCGTGATCAATACACAGCGCATGATGTGCGCCAACCAGATCATGCTGCGCGATACACTGGCCTTCCTGAAGGACGAGCCGCCGGTGATCATCGACTGGCTGCCGTGGAATCACACTTTTGGCGGCAATCATAATATCGGGCTGACGCTGTTCAATGGCGGTTCGATGTATCTCGACGACGGCAAGCCGACGCCCGCGGGTATCGAACAGACAATTCGTAATCTCCGCGAGATCTCGCCGACGGTCTATTTCAACGTCCCCAAGGGGTATGAATCGTTGTTGCCGTATTTGCGTGAAGACGCTGCGTTGCGCGAAAAATTCTTCGCGCGGCTGCACGCAATGTTCTTTTCCGGCGCAGCGCTGTCGGCCTATGTCTGGGACAGCCTCGATGAGCTGTCGGTGCAGACAACGGGTGTGCGTGTGCCCATGCTCACCGGCCTCGGCGCTACCGAGACATCCCCTTTCTTCATGTGCGTCAACCCGGTGACCAGTCGCTCAGGCCATGTCGGCCTTCCGGTGCCCGGCAATGACGCCAAGCTGGTGCCGAACAATGGCAAGATGGAAGTCCGCGCCAAGGGGCCGAACATCACACCGGGCTATTGGCGCGAGCCGGAACTGACCGCGAAGGCGTTCGACGAGGAAGGCTATTACATCTTCGGCGATGCGCTGAAGGCCGTCGATCCCGATGATCTCTCCGCCGGTTTTGATTTCGACGGCCGCATCTCCGAGGATTTCAAGCTCGGCAGCGGCACCTGGGTCAGTGTTGGCCCGCTGCGCGCGCGCTTCGTCGGCACCTGCGCGCCGCTGGTGCGTGATGTCGTCATCGCCGGCATCAACCGCGACGAACTCGCAGCTCTCGTTATTCTCGATCTCGATGGCTGCCGTGTGATCAATCCCGATCTTCCTGCGGCCGACCTCGCTGCGGCAGCCAATGATCCGATCGTCCGCAACGCGTTCCGTGAGCGCCTCGCACGTTTCATGGCTGGCGCGACGGGGTCCTCCACGCGGATTGCCAAGGCGGTGCTGCTCGACACACCGCTGTCCATCGATCGCGGCGAGGTCACGGACAAGGGCTCGGTCAATCAGCGCGCGGTGCTGGAGTATCGCGCCAGGTTGATCGACGATATCTATGGGAATCCGGAAGTCGCGAAAGTGATCGGGATCTAGTTGAAAGCCGCCAATGAACGGCAGAGAAATCGAACAGGGGAGGACATCATGCAATTGAAGAACCAGGCCGCTATCGTCACGGGTGGCGCTTCTGGTCTCGGCGCTGCGACCGCCCGCAGGCTCGCCGCGCAGGGCGCGAAAGTCGCGCTGCTCGATCTCAACATCGCCCTCGCCGAAGCCGTCGCCAAGGAAATCGGCGGTGTTGCCATTTCCTGCGACGTGTCCGACGCCGCCTCCGCTGAAGCCGCGGTCGCCGCCGCCGCCAATGCGCACGGCCCGGCGCGTGTGCTGGTGAACTGCGCTGGCATCGGCGTCGCCAAGCGCGTGATCGGCCGCGATGGTCCGATGGCGCTCGGCGACTTCGACAAGGTCATTCGCGTCAACCTGATTGGCTCGTTCAACATGATCCGCCTGGCAACGGACCCGATGTCCAAGCTGGAGCCGCTGGAGACCGGCGAGCGCGGCGTTGTGATCTCGACGGCCTCGGTGGCGGCCTATGACGGCCAGATCGGCCAGTCTGCCTATTCGGCCTCCAAAGGTGGCATCGTCGGCATGACACTGCCCATTGCCCGCGAAATGGCCCAGTTCGGCATCCGCGTGCTGACCATCGCGCCGGGCCTGTTCATGACGCCGCTTTTGGCGGGCCTGCCGCAGGAGGCGCAGGACAGTCTCGCCGCAGCGATCCCGTTCCCACGCCGGCTCGGCCATGCCGACGAATTCGCGTCTCTCGCACTGCACATGATCGACAATCCGTATCTCAACGGCGAGGTGGTCCGGCTCGACGCCTCGCTGCGCATGGCGCCACGTTAAGCCTGCGGCAAAGCATCAGTGCGCCAGCCCTTTACCGGTACGGGCGCACTGACCTAAAGAAGGGGCTGATCAACCAGCCGAACTTTGATTTAGCTGAGAACATAAAAAATAACCTGGAGGGAGAGACCCATGACCAAGCATCACTTGGCGATCGCGGCCGTTGCCGCATCGCTGGCACTCGCCGCACCGGCTTTTGCGCAGACGTCCGACATCACTATCGGCATCACCACGTCGACCACGGGCCCCGCGGCCGCGCTGGGCATTCCCGAACGCAACGCGCTGGAATTCGTGCCGAAGGAAATCGGCGGCGTCCCGCTCAAGATCATCGTGCTCGATGATGGCGGCGATCCGACCACCGCGACCACCAATGCCCGCCGTTTCATGACCGAATCCAAGGCCGACATCATCATGGGTTCGGCGGTGACGCCAACCAGCATTGCGGTGTCCAACGTGGCCAACGAAGCTGGCATCCCGCATTTCGCCCTGTCGCCGCTGCCGATCACGCCGGAACGCGCCAAGTGGTCGGTGGCCATGCCCCAGCCCGTGCCAATCGTCGGCAAGGTGATGTACGACCACATGAAGTCCAAGGGCATCAAGACCATCGGGTATATCGGCTATTCCGATAGCTACGGCGATCTGTGGTTCAACGATCTCAAGACCCAGGCGGTGCCGATGGGCATCAACATCGCGGCGGAAGAGCGTTTTGCCCGTCCGGATACGTCGGTCACCGGTCAGGTACTGAAACTGCTTGCTGCCAATCCTGACGCGATCCTGGTCGGCGCCTCCGGCACCGCCGCCGCGCTGCCGCAGACCGAATTGCGCGACAAGGGCTACAAGGGCCTGATCTACCAGACCCACGGCGCCGCCTCGATGGACTTCATCCGTATCGCCGGCAAGGCCGCCGAAGGCGTGCTGATGGCCTCCGGCCCGGTGATGTATCCGGAAGGCCAGGCCGATACGGCCCTGACCAAGAAGCCCGGCATGACGCTCAACACCGCCTATGAGGCCAAATACGGCCCGAACAGCCGCAGCCAGTTCGCCGGCCACTCCTATGACGCCTTCGAGGTGCTGAAGCGAGTGATCCCGACGGCGCTGAAGACCGCCAAGCCTGGCACTCCGGAGTTCCGCGAGGCGATCCGGCAGGCGCTGCTCACCGAGCGTGAGATTGCCGCCAGCCAGGGCGTCTACAACTTCACGGAAAAGGATCGGTATGGTCTGGATGAGCGTTCGCGCATCTTGCTGACGGTGAAAGACGGCAAATACGTTCTCGCCCAGTAATGCAGATCTGACGGAGGGCAGTGGCGCGTAGCGCCTTTGCTTCGCTGGCATTTTTCGATAACAAGGCCGGCCCTCGCCAGAGGGTCGGCTTTTTGCTGTGCGCGAGCCTTCGCGCGGCCACAACCAGCGCCACGTCTGCCGGTATCGCTGCCGCTTTCGGCGCTCTCCGCTTCCACACGAGAAAGATAAGACATGTCTAAGCTTCATCTGGCGATCGCGGCTGTTGCCGTCTCGCTGGCGATTGCCACCCCCGCCGAAACCCAGACTGCCGACATCACCGTCGGCATCAGCATTTCCACCACGGGCCCTGCGGCGGCGCTGGGCGTGCCCGAGCGCAACGCGCTGGAATTCGTGCCCAAGGACATCGGCGGCGTGCCGTTGAAGCTGATTGTGCTCGACGACGGCGGCGATCCGTCCATCGCCACCACCAACGCGCGCCGGTTCGTGTCGGAATCCAAGGCCGACATCATGGTCGGCTCGTCGATCGTGCCGTCCTCGGTCGCCATGTCGGCGGTCGCCAACGAAGCCGGTGTGCCGCATTTCAGCCTGTCGCCGATGCCGTTTACGCCAGCGCGTGTGAAGTGGTCGGTGGACATGCCGCAGCCAGTCGAGATCGTCGGCAAGGTCATGTACGACCACATGAAGGTCCACGGCGTGAAGACCATCGGCTATGTCGGCTATTCGGACAGCTATGGCGACCTGTGGTTCAACGACCTCAAGGCGCAGACATCAGCGATGGGTATGTCCATCGTCGATGATGAGCGCTTCGCGCGTCCGGATACGTCGATCACCGGCCAGGCGCTGAAGCTGATTGCAGCTAATCCCGATGCCATCCTGATCGGCGCCGCCGGCACCGGTGCCGGCATGCCGCAGTCCGAACTGCGTGACCGCGGCTACAAGGGCCTGATCTATCAGACCCATGGCGCCGCCTCATCAGACTTCATCCGCATCGCCGGAAAATCTGCCGAAAACGTGCTGATGGCTGCGGGTCCCGTGATGTATCCGGAAGGCCAGCCGGACTCGGCGCTGACCAAGAAGCCCGGCCTTGAACTCAACGCAGCCTATGAAGCCAAATACGGCGCCAACAGCCGCAGCCAGTTCGCCGGTCACGCCTATGACGTGTTCGAAGTGCTGAAGCGCGTCGTGCCCGTGGCGTTGAAGACCGCTAAGCCCGGCACCCCGGAATTCCGCGAGGCCATCCGCCAGGCGCTGATGAGCGAGAAGGAAATCGCGGCCACCCAGGGCGTCTACAACTACACCGAAAAGGACCGCAACGGCGTCGACGACCGTTCGCGGATCCTGCTGACGGTCAAGGACGGGAAGTACGTTCCGGCGAAGTAAGCGCTGAACTCAAGAAACGAAAAAGCCGGTTGTCGCGAGACAGCCGGCTTTTTCATATGATCGAGATCAGATTGCGCTCGCGCCTTCGTGCTGAAAGCCAAGATAGCTCGCCACCACGCGCTGGTTGCTGGCGATATCGCTGGCGGCGCCATCCAGGATGAACTCGCCGAGCTCCATCACATAGGCACGGTCGGCGATCTTCAGTGCCGCCTGCGCGTTCTGCTCCACCAGTAGCACCGAGACGCCGGCCGCCCTGAGCTCACTGACGATGCGGAAGATGTCGGCGACGATGATCGGGGCGAGGCCGAGGCTTGGTTCGTCGAGCATCAAGAGCTTTGGCGCGCCCATCAGAGCACGGCCCATGGCTAGCATCTGCTGTTCGCCGCCCGAGAGTGTGCCAGCGAGCTGCTTGCGGCGTTCCTTGAGGCGCGGGAACAGGGTGTAGACGTGCTCGAAAGATCGCGCGGCAGTGGCCTTGTCGATACGGAAGGCGCCGAGCAGCAGGTTGTCTTCCACATTCATCGTGGCGAACAATTCGCGATGCTCGGGCACGAGGCTGAGGCCGGCAGCGACGCGGTCTTCGATGTCGATCTTGGAGACGTCTTGCCCTGCGAATATCACACCGCCTTTCAGCGGCAGGATACCCATCACCGCATTGAGCAGCGTGGTTTTGCCGGCGCCATTGGCGCCAATGATCGTGACAATCTCGTCGGCGCGAACCTCGAGATTGACCGCACGCACGGCCTCGACCTTGCCATAGGCGACATGCGCATCAGAGACTTGTAGCAACGCGCTCATGCGACCGCTCCCAGATAGGCCTTGATGACGTCGGGATTGGTCTTGATGTCAGCCGGCGTGCCCTCGGCGATCTTGGTGCCGAAATCGAGCACCACGATGCGATTGGCGAGATTCATGACGAAGCCCATGTCGTGTTCGACCAACAGAACCGACATGCCGCCGTCGCGGAGCTGGCGCAGCAGCGATGCCAGTTGCTGCTTCTCCATGTGGCGCAAGCCGGCCGCGGGCTCGTCGAGCAGCAGCAGCAGCGGATCGACGCAGAGTGCGCGGGCGATCTCGACGATGCGCTGCTGGCCGAGCGACAAGGATCCTGCGAGCTGGTTCATCTGGTCGCCGAGACCGACACGTTCGATCTGCTTGGCAGCTTCCGCGAGCAGCTTCGCTTCGTCGGCGCGGTCAAGCCTCAGCATGCTGGCGATGGCGCCCGAACGTCCGCGCAGATGCGCGCCGAGGGCGACGTTTTCCAGCACGGTCATGTCGGGCACCAGCTTCACATGCTGAAAGGTACGGGCAATGCCGAGCTTGACGATCTCCTGCGGCGGCGCGCCGGACACACTCTTGCCGAGCACCGTGACCTTGCCGGCGGTCGCGGCCAGTACGCCGGTGATGAGGTTGAAGGTCGTACTCTTGCCTGCGCCGTTGGGGCCGATCAAAGCGACGATCTCGCGTGCCTGCACATTGAACGACACGTCGTTGACGGCGACGACGCCGCCGAACTGCTTGCGTGCCTTGTCGACCTGCAGCAAGACGCCGGTGTCCGGACGGTGGTCGTTGCGGGCGGGCAGTGCATCGGCTGGCGCGGGGCGCTTGCGGCTGTCGCCAGCAGGGAGCCACGCGGTCAGCCACGGCCACATGCCAGTTGGCGCGAGTTGCAGCAGCGCCACGAGCAGGATGCCGAACACGATGGTTTCGAGCTGGCCCCCGCCGCCACCGAAGATCAGCGGCAGATAGCTTTGAAGCACTTCCTTGAGGATCACGACCACGGCCGCACCGAGCACACCGCCCCAGACATAGCCCGCGCCGCCGACCACCGCGATGAACAGATATTCGATACCGAGATGCGGTCCGAACGGCGTCGGATTCGCAGCACGCTGGAAATGCGCATAGAGCCAGCCGGACAGGCCGGCGAGTACTGCTGCGTAGATGAAGACCAGGAGCTTCGCGCGCGCCGTCTGCACGCCGAAGGCTTCGGCTGCGATATGGCCACGACGCAGCGCGCGGATGGCGCGGCCGGTCCGCGAGTCCAGAAAGTTCATGGACAGCAGCGCGCAGATGATGACCGCGATCCAGATCGGGAAATAGATCGAGCCGGGATCCAGCATCTTCCACGTGCCGATCGACAGTGGCGGGATGCCCGAAATGCCATCGTTACGGCCGAGGAATTCCAGCTTGCTGAACAGATAGAACAGGCTGATGCCCCAGGCGATGGTGCCGAGCGGAAGATAGTGGCCCGACAGACGCATGGTGATGATGCCGAGCAGTACCGCGGCGAGGCCCGAGACGATCAGCGACATCGGCAGCGTCAGCCACGGCGACATGCCATAGGCGGTGGTGAGATAGGCCGTCGTATAAGCGCCGAAACCGCAGAACGCCGCCTGGCCGAATGAGGTCAGGCCGCCGACGCCGGTGAGCAGCACGAGGCCCATGGCGACGAGCGCGGCGAGGCCGATATTGTCGAGCAGCACGATCCAGAATGGTGGCACGCCCGGCACGAAGGGGATCGCAGCCATCACCAGCGCGAAAACGAGAATGGGAAGGAGACGCTGTTGCATGGCGCTTAATCCTTCTCTTCTTCGACTTCAGGTGCGGCGAGCGAGCGCAGCACCAGAACCGGAAGGATCAGCGTGAAGACGATGACTTCTTTGTAGTTGCTCGCATAGAAGGACGAGAATGCCTCGACGCAGCCGACCAGGATCGCGGCCGCGGCGGTGAGCGGATAGCTGACGAGGCCGCCGATGATCGCGGCGACGAAGCCCTTCAGGCCGATCAGGAAGCCGGTGTCGTAATAGAGCGTGGTGATCGGCACGATCAGGATGCCGGAAATGGCGCCGATGACGGAGGCCAGCAGGAATGCGATCTGACCCGACAGTGAGGTGCGGATGCCGGCGAGGCGAGCACCGAGGCGGTTTACCGCCGTGGCGCGCAGCGCTTTGCCATAAAGCGTGTAGCCGAAGAACAGCCACAACCCGACGATCAGAGCGATGGTGATGCCATAGACGGCGATGCTCTGGCCGGTGAAGCGCAGCGCGCCGATGGTGATGGCGTCAGACGAGATCGCAGGGCCGCGCTGGCCTTCGGCGCCGAAGAAGACGAGGCCAAAACCCTGCAGCGCGAGGTGGCAGCCCACCGAGGCGATCAGCAGTACCAGAACCGATGTGTGGGCGATCGGCTGGAACGCGATGCGATAGAGATAAAGGCCGATGGCGGCGACGATCAGCAGCGACAGCGCGATGTTGAGGGCGATATTCCCCGGCCGTCCACCCAGCGCCCACATCACGCCCCAGATCGCCAGCGGGAACACGATATTGACAGCAATCGAGCGCAGTACGCGCCTGGCATGGAGCGCCTTGCGGAAGGTGAAGAGATCGAAGGCAAAGGCCACGACGCCCATGGCGACGGCGAGCTTGATGGTGCCCGGCATCTGGCCGGCCGAGAGGCTGGCATAGGTCAGCGCACCAAAAGTGATGAATTCGCCTTGGGGGATCAGGATGATGCGTGTAACCGCAAAGACCAGCACCAGGGCCAGCCCGAGCAGCGCATAAATCGCGCCATTGGTGATGCCGTCCTGCAAAAGGAACAGCAAAATCGTCGTATTCAAAGCCGCGCGCTCCCCCACACTGTCTGGCGCGCCGGATACCACAGGCGCGGGACGATCAACAATGGCGGTTGAAACCCGCCGTCTATTTGATATACTTCATAACGATTATTGAACATAATCTCAAGGCCTGTCGCACGTCGACCGGGTGTTTCATTCAAGCCGCCGGGTATCGCGGAAAGCGAGCGATGACTGTTTCAAAGATGACGTCTCAGGATCAGGCCAAGCAGGTCGCGCCCGTCGGATTCGACGAGGAGGGCGGTGCGTTGCAGCTCGGCGAACTGTCCGAACTGCTGGGCTATTCGCTGAAACGTGCGCAGTTGAAGGTGTTTGAAGACTTCCTGCGCTGCATGGCGCCGCTGCAGCTGACGCCGGCGCAGTTCTCGGTGCTGCTGCTGCTGGATAAGAACCCGGGCCGCAACCAGACCGAAATCGCCAATACGCTCGGCATTCTCCGTCCGAATTTCGTTTCGCTGCTTGACGCTCTGGAGAGTCGCGACTTGCTGACGCGGATGCGCTCGCCGAGCGATCGCCGCTCCCATGTGCTGATGCTCACCGACAAGGGGCGTGCCACGCTGGCCCGTGCCAAGAAGCTGGTGGCGACGCGGCATGAAGCGCGGCTGATCGAGGTGCTGGGGCCGGCCGAGCACAAAGCGCTGCTTGGGATGATGGCGAAGATTGCTAGGGAGTTCTAATTGTCATTCCGGGGTGCGATCTCGGCGTAGCCGAGAGTGCGAGCCCGGAATCTCGACATGTTCATCACTCCTGGATTCCCCGCTACTCCAAGTTGAGTGGCTGAGGTTCGCGAGCGCCAAGTGGTGCCCGCGCCCGGAATGACAGTGTGTGGTTAGTCCACCAAAATCACCCTGACATCATTCACATTGGTCAGCGTCGGCCCGGTCTGCAGCAGATCGCCTGTCGCGGTGAAGAACGTCGTCGCGTCGTTATTCGCTAGCGTTGCCTTGGCATCGAGCTTCTGTGTGCGCATTGCCTCGAACGTACGTGCATCGATGACCGCGCCGGCGGGATCGCTGGCGCTGCCGGCGCCGCCATCGGCGCCGTCGGTGTCACCGGCGAGCGCGACGATGCCGGTGATATCCTTGAAAGCATCCGCGAGCGCCAGCGCGTATTCCTGGTTCGGGCCGCCGCGGCCGTTGCCCGTGACGGTCACAGTGAGTTCGCCGCCGGAGAGGATCGCGAGCTTCTTACCGTCGGCCTTGGCCTTGAGCGCCAGCTTCGCATGCTCGGCGGCAACCTCGCGCGCTTCGCCTTCGAGATCGGCGCCGAGATCGACGATCTCATAGCCGGCGTCACTGGCCACCTTGATTGCGGCATCGAGTGACTCGCGCGGTCGTGCGATCAGCTCGAACCGTGCGCGCGCGAACGCCGCGTCATCCGGCTTCACGCTTTCATTGGCCTCATCGCTGAGCGCCGCCCGTACCGCGTCATCGATGGCGAGATTGAATTTCGCGATGATGGCACGGGCATCGGCCAGCGTTGTCGTATCCGGCACCGTCGGTCCCGATGCGATCACTGCGGGATCGTCATGCGGCACGTCGGAAATCGCCAGCGTAATGATCTCGGCCTTCTGCCCGGCACGGGCGAGGCGGCCGCCCTTGATACGCGACAGATGCTTGCGCACGGTGTTGATCTCGCCGATTACCGCACCGGAGCGAAGTAGCGCGCGGTTGAGTTGCTGTTTCTGCTGGAAGGTGATGCCGGCCACCGGCGCGGTCCAGTTGGCGGAGCCGCCGCCGGAAATCAGCACCAGCAGCAGGTCGTCGGCAGTGGCTTCTGCCGCGAGCTTGAGGCTGTCGTCGGCACCCTTGAGGCCCGCTTCATCGGGCACGGGATGGCCGGCCTCGACCACGCGGATGCGCCGTGTCGGCACCCCATGGCCATGGCGCGTGGTGGCGATGCCGGTGAGGCGCGCGGGATCTAGTTTCAGCGTGTCGAGATAGTGCTTTTCCGCGGCGGCAGCCATGGCGGCGGCGCCCTTGCCGGCGGCCAGGCAGATGATGCGGCCCTTCGGCGGCGCCGGTAGGTGGGCGCTGAGGATGACATCGGGATGGGCCGCAGCAACTGCGGCATCGAAAATTGCGCGGAGCAGGGGGCGTTTGTCGGTCATGTTCGGGGTTATGCCGCTCATTCGCGGAGGCGGCAAGCGCTTCCCCTCGCCCCGGACGCGGCGCAGCCGCGACTGGTGGGAGAGGGTGGATCGAACCGCGGAGCGGTTCGAGACGGGAGAGGGGGGCTTAAGAAGCAAGGAGCCCCTCCCGCCTTCGCTTCGCTCAGGCACCCTCTCCCGCGGCGCGTAGCTTCGCTGCGCTGGGGAGAGGGGAAGTAAGAGCTAACCGCCCTTGCCGCTTTCGCCGAGTTCACCGGTCAGGACGTCGCCGAACAGTTTCCAGTTCTCGCCCTCGAACCGCATCAGCTGCATCTGCTCGATGGGCGAGAAGTCGGTGGGCGAGGTGTTGACCTTGACGCCAGGCAGCAGCGTCGACTGCTGAACATCCTTGAGGTTGGCCGCTTGCTTCATCACATTGGCGCGGGTGAGGTCGTCACCGCACTGCTTGAGTAGGATCGCCATGGTCTCGGCGATATTGTAGCCGGACATCAGCGAGCTGTCCGACGGGTTGCCGTCCGGCACATACTTGGCCAAGAACTCACGGTAGGCCTTGATGCCCGGATCGTCCTTCCACTGCGGGTCGGTGGCGTCCTTGGAGTAATGCGCGGACAACAGGCCCTGCGCGTTCTCGAAGCCTGCGGGACGCAGCACCTGACCGATCGAGACGCTGACGCCCGGCACGATCATGGTCGGCTTCCAGCCGAGTTCGGCGATCTTCTTGATGGTCTGCGCGGCAAACTTCGGCGTCGCGAAGATGATGACAACGTCGGGATTGAGCGACTTCATCTTGACGATGTGGGAATCCACAGTCGGCTCGGTGAGTTCGTAGCTCTCCTCGATGACGATGGAGGATGCTTTTTCGCCAAGCCCGTCCTTGACGCCCTTCAGGTAGTCCTTGCCGAAGTCGTCATTCTGAAAGAGCACGCCGATCTTCGCGCCGGCCTTTTCCTTCAAGAGGTACTTGGCATAGATGCGGCCTTCGCTCTGGTAGCTGGGCAGCCAGCCCATGGTCCAGGGGAAGTTCTTCGGATCGGCCCATTTGGTGGCGCCAGTGGCCAGGAACAGTTGCGGCACCTTCTTGGCGTTGAGATATTTCTGGATCGCCGTATTGGACGGCGTGCCGAGCGCCGAGAACATCAAGAGCACTTCGTCGGACTCGACGAGCTTGCGGGTCTGCTCGACAGCCTTCGGTGGCGAATAGGCGTCATCGTAGGAGATGTAGTTGATCATGCGGCCGTTGATGCCGCCCTTGTCGTTGATCATCTTGAAATAGCCGGCCTGTGCCTTGCCGACGGCGCCATAGGCCGAGGCCGGTCCGCTATAGGGCACGATGTTGCCGAGCTTGATTTCGGTGTCGCTGGCGCCGGTGTCGTATTTCTTTTGGGCGAGGACGTGGGTCGAGGAAATGGCGAGCAACATGGTCGCGGCCGAGAGCGACAACAGCCGCGCGGACGTGGCAGACATTTGAGTTCCTTCCCTTGCTGCAAGGCGAGATTTTCTTGTTCTGCAGGCTCTTTTGCGCCTGCGAGATAAGTCATACCGCGATTGCACAATGGCTCAAATGGAAAGCGACCAAAAACGCAACAAGGCCCGCGCTGTTTTTGACGCGGGCCTTAGTATTTTCCGTTATGTGGAATGAAGGCGATCAGCCACCCACGTCAGCGCTAATGACCTCGCCGAACAGCTCCCATTTATCGCCCTTGAAACGCATCAGCTGAAGCTGGCTGATCGGCGCAAAGTCGGTCGCGGATGTGTTGATCTTGATGCCGGGCAGCAGCACCTCCGTTCGGAAGTCCTTCAGGCTGGCCGCCTGCTTCATGACGTTTTCGCGGGTCAGGTTGTCACCGCACTTCTTGAGAACCTCAACCAGCGTCTGTGCGACCCCGTAACCGGTGACGATCAATCCATCGAGCTTGTTGCCTTCCGGAAAATCCTTGTCGAGGAAGGCGAGAAACTCCTTCATGCCGGGGTCGTTATTCCACTGGGTGTCCGCGACGTCCTTCAGATACGCAGCGGAAATAATGTCCTGCGAGTTTTCGAAGCCGGCCGGCTTCATCACGCTGCCGATCGAGTTGGATACGTTGTTGAGGAAGTGCATCGGTTTCCAGCCGATCTCGGCGGCCTTCTTGATAGCCTGTGCCGCAAATTTCGGCGTCGTGATGTTGACGAACACGTCGGCGTTCAACGACTTCAGCTTGACGATGTGATTGTCGATGGTTGGCTCGGAGGTCTCGTAGCTCTCCTCCACTACGATCATCGAGGCGGCCTTTGCGCCAAGGCCGTCCTTCAGACCTTTGAGATAGTCCTTGCCGTAGTCATCGTTCTGGTAAAGGACGGCAATCTTAGCGCCGGGCTTTTCCTTCAGAAGATATTTCGCATAGATCTGCGTCTCGCTCTGGTAGTTGGGCTGCCAGCCCATGGTCCAGGGGAAGTCCTTCGGGTCGTTCCACTTGGTGGCGCCGGTGGCCACGAACAGTTGCGGCACCTTCTTGCTGTTCATGTATTTCTGGATCGCCGAGTTCGGCGGTGTGCCGAGCGAGTTGAACACCAGCAGAACTTCGTCCGATTCCACCAGCTTGCGCGCCTGCTCGACGGTTTTTGGCGGCGAATAGGCATCGTCATAACTGATGAAGTTGATCTTACGGCCGTTGATGCCGCCAGCAGCATTGATCTTTTTGAAGTAGGCTTCCTCGGTTTTTCCGATCACGCCATAGGCGGAGGCGGGTCCGCTGTAGGGCATGATGTTGCCGATCTTGATTTCGGTATCCGAGGCGCCGGTGTCATATTTTTTCTGGGCGAGCGCGCCGGTAGCGGACGCGGTGAGCAAAGCCAAGCCAGCCAAATAGGCGGCCGGAAACGCGGCCAAACGCAAGTGCATTGCGGGCATTTCTGATCTCCCTGATCATTGTGATGTGTCATGTTTCTTGACGTGGAGCTCTGCGGCTCCTGACGACATTCAACACCCGCTCGCATGCTGCAGCAAGAAAAAGCCCCAGCGACATCGTCGCGGGGGCGGAATAATTCGTGTTCGCTGATGCAGCAGACTGCTGCGGCAACTGAGCTATTGCGTCGCGACGTCGGCGCTGAAGATCTCGCCGAAGCGCTCCCACTTGTCGCCCTTGAAGCGCTGCATCTGCAATTGCGAGATCGGCGCGAAATCGGTGGGCGAGGTATTGATGGTGATGCCCGGCAGCAGTGTGTCGGGAGTAAAGTCCTTCAGGCTGGCGGCTTGCTTCATGACATTCGCCCGGGTCAGGTCGTCGCCGCACATCTGCAGCACCTTGACCAGCGTCTGCGCAGCACCATAGCCATAGACCGTGCTCGAATCCGCCTTGTTGGCGTCCGGCATGTATTTGTCGAGGAACGCGTTCCACTTCTTCATGCCGGGATCGTCTTTCCACTGCGAGTCGGTACCGTCCTTGGTGTAGGAGGCCGACAGCACGCCCTGCGCATTGTCGAAGCCGGCGGGCTGCATCACGGCTCCCACGGAGACGCTGACATTGGCGAGAATCTGCAGCGGCTTCCAGCCAAGCTCGGCGGTCTTCTTGATGGTCTGTGCCGCAAATTTCGGCGTGGTGAAAATCAGCAGCACATCTGGATTGGCGGCTTTGAGCTTCACCACATGGGTGTCAATGGTCGGTTCGGCGATCTCGTAGCTATCCTCGATGGTGATCATCGACGACGCCTTGGCCCCGAGGCCGTCCTTGAAGCCCTTCAGATAGTCCTTGCCGAAATCGTCGTTCTGGTAAAGCACGCCGATTTTCGCGTTCGGCTTCTCCTTCAGAAGATACTTCGCATAGATCTGCGCTTCGCTCTGATAGGAGGGCTGCCAGCCGATCGTCCACGGGAAGTTCTTCGGATCGTTCCACTTGGTGGCGCCGGTGGCAACGAAAAGCTGCGGTACCTTCTTGCCGTTCAGATATTTCTGGATCGCGGTATTGGACGGCGTGCCGAGTGGATTGAACACCACCAGCACCTCGTCGGATTCGACCAGCCTTCGCACCTGCTCCACAGCTTTCGGCGGCGAATAGGCGTCGTCGTAACTGATGAAGTTGATCTTGCGTCCGTTGATTCCGCCCTGTGCGTTGATCATGTTGAAATAGGCGGTCTCGGTCTTGCCGATCGTTCCATAGGCAGATGCGGGGCCGCTATAGGGAATGATGTTGCCGATCTTTATTTCGGTGTCGGTGGCGCCGGTGTCGTATTTCTTCTGCGCGAGCGCGCCGCTGGCCGTCATGACAGCTAACACCAGTGCAGCGGGTAGCGCTGCCAGGCGCATGGATCGTGCGAGCATCATGGATCTCCGTGATCGTTTCTTCCCAAGTTTTTTCGGAGTTCTGCGACTCCTGCCGGTATTGAATACCTCTGGAGTGCGAGCCACAAGAATAAGCCCCTGCGACCAAATCGCAGGGGCTCCGTTGTTTTAGTGGTGCAGTGCAAAGTGCTGCGGTACTAGTCCGGCGAAGTCGTGTCGGCATTGATCACGTCGCCGAACAGCTCCCACTTGTCGCCCTTGAAGCGCATCATCCGCAACTGCGCGATCGGCGCATAGTCGGTGGCCGAAGTGGAGATGGTTATGCCCGGCAGCAGCGTGTCTGGCGCGAAGTCCTTCAGGCTTGCGGCCTGCTTCATGACATTCTCGCGGGACAGGTTGTCGCCGCACATCTCCAGCACCTTCACCAGCGTCTGCGCGGCGCCATAACCGTAGACGAGGCTGTTGTCGGTGCGGTCGGCACCCGGCATGTATTTGTCGATGAAGGCCGACCATTTCTTCATGCCCGGATCGTCCTTCCACTGGGAGTCGGCGCCGTCCTTGCGATAGTCGGCGGACAGGACGCCCTGCGCGTTGTCGAAGCCGGCGGGCTGCATCACTGCTCCGACGGAGACGCTGACATTGGTGACGAGCTGCAGTGGCTTCCAGCCAAGTTCACCGATCTTCTTGATGCCTTGGGCTGCGAATTTCGGCGTCACGAAATGGACGACGACATCAGGATTGAGCGACTTCACCTTCACGATGTGGGAATCGATGGTCGGCTCGGAAATCTCATAGCTCTCTTCCGTGACCAGCATCGTGGCAGCCTTGGCACCCAGCGCTTCCTTGAACGCCTTCTGGTAGTCCTTGCCGAAATCGTCGTTCTGATAGATCACTGCGACCTTGGCGTTCGGCTTCTCCTTCATCAGGTATTTTGCGTAGATTTGTGCTTCGACCGCGTAGCTCGGCTGCCAGCCCATCGTCCACGGGAAGTGCTTCGGATCGTTCCACTTGCTGGCGCCGGTGGCGACGAAGAGTTGCGGCACCTTCTTGGCATTCATGTATTTCTGGAACGCGGTATTCGACGGCGTGCCGAGCGAATTGAAGATGAACAGTGCCTCGTCGCTTTCGACCAGCTTGCGGGCCTGTTCGACCGCCTTGGGCGGCGAATAGGCGTCGTCGTAGCTGATGAAATTGATCTTGCGGCCGTTGATGCCGCCCTGGTCGTTGATCATTTTGAAATAGGCGGTTTCAGTCTTGCCGATCAGTCCGTAGGATGAGGCAGGGCCGCTATACGGCATAATGTTGCCGATCGTGATTTCGGTGTCAGTGGCGCCGGTGTCGTATTTCTTCTGGGCCAGCGCGCTGCCGCTGGCTGCGAAGCTGAGGGCCGCGGCAACCGACAAAGCCAGTGCGCGCGATCGGATCGAAGGCATTTCAGAACTCCCTGATTTTTATTCGTCTTGTTTTGCGGGCCTTTGCGGCTCCGGCCGGATTGAACACCGTTCGCGTGTATGCGGCAACAAAAAGCCCCTCGCGACGACACCGCGAAGGGCTGCTTTATTGGGCAATGGATATGCCGTCCCCCGGTATAATTCAGCGGCTGATCTCGCCCGAAATCACAGGGCCAAATAACTCCCATTTGTCGCCCTTGAAGCGCATCATCTGCAACTGTTCGATCGGGTAGAAATCAGTCGCGGACGTGTTGAGCTTGACGCCCGGCAGCATCGTGTCCGGCGCGAAGTCCTTCAGGCTGGCGGCTTGCTTCATCACATTGGCACGGGTGAGATCGTCGCCTGCCTGCTTCAGCACCTGAACCATGGTCTGAGCTGCGCCGTAGCCATAGACCACGGAGATGTCGTTGCGGCGGGCGTCCGGCGCGTATTTGGCGAGAAACGCGTAGAAGCGCTGCATGCCGGGGTCATTGTCCCATTGTGGATCTGAGCCGTCCTTGGCGTAATAGGCCGACAGGATGCCTTGCGAAATCTCCTGTCCCGCCGGTTTCAGCACGGAACTGATCGACGCGCTGGCATAGCCCTGGATGTAGAGCGGCTTCCAGCCGAGTTCGGAGACCTTGCGGATACTCTGGACCGCCGACTTCGGTGTCGTGACGCTGATGAACGTATCGGCGCCAGAGGCTTTCAGATTGATGATGTGGCTATCGATGGTCGGCTCGGTGACCTCATAGCTTTCGGCGGCGATCAGCATGCCTCCAGCTTTGTCGCCGAGACCATCTTTCAGGCCCTTCAGCACGTCCTTGCCGAGGTCGTCGTTCTGATAGAGCATCGCGATCTTCGCGTCGGGCTTTTCGTTCAGCAGATATTTCGCATAGATGCGGCCCTCGCTCTCATAGGGCGGCTGCCACGCTATGGTCCACGGGAAAGCCTTGTGATTTCCGAAATAGGTCGCGCCGGCGGCGACGAACAGTTGCGGCACTTTCTTGATGTTGAGATATTTTTGGATCGCCGCATTGGACGGTGTACCTAGTGGGTTAAACACCACGAGCACCTCGTCCGATTCCACCAGCTTGCGGGCCTGCTCGACGGCCTTGGACGGATTATAGGCATCGTCATAGCTGATGAAATTAATCTTGCGGCCGTTGATGCCGCCCTGATCGTTGATCATCCGGAAATAAGCGGCCTCGATGATGCCCGCGATGCCATAGGCCGAAGCCGGCCCGCTATAGGGCATGATGTTGCCGATCTTGATCTCGGTGTCGGATGCGCCGGGATCGTATCGCTTCTGCGCGAGGGCATGGCCGGCGCAGGCGATGCTCAGTGCGGCGGCAAGCGAGATGGTTCGTGGTCGAAAGGCAGGCATCCCGGGTTGGTCCTCGTACAGCAGTCGCGAGGCGTTAATGGCATGTGCATCAACAAAAATCCCCGGCGATGTGAGCGCGAGGGGCACTTTCTGTGTGGCGGAAAGATGGTGGCGGTTCCTTCGCCCCGATTGCGGAAGAAGTCATACCAACTCGCACAAAAAAAGCGGCCACCGAAGTGACCGCTTGTCTTGCCTCAATTGTCGGATCGAACTAACCGCCCGATCCGCCGATCACTGCGCGGACGGTATCGTCCGGGCCAAAGTCTTCCGCGCCATCCACATAGAGAAGAGCGCTGAGCTTCGAACGCGCGCGGTTGACGCGGCTCTTGATAGTGCCGACGGCGCAGCCGCAGATCGTGGCCGCGTCCTCATAGGAGAAGCCCGATGCGCCGACGAGAATAAGCGCTTCGCGCTGATCCTGCGGAAGCTTCTCAAGCGCCGCGCGAAACTCCTCAAATTCCAGATGGGCGTTTTGTGCCGGCTGGGTCTTCAGAGTCTTGGCATAGCTACCGTCCGCATCCTCAACTTCCCGTCGCCGCTTGCGATAGTCCGACCGGAACAGGTTGCGCAGAATGGTGAACAACCACGCAGGGAGATTCGAGCCGACCTGGAAGGAGTCGATATTGGCGAGAGCGCGCAACAGCGTTTCCTGAACGAGGTCATCGGCCCGGTCGCCGTTGCCGGAGAGCGAGATCGCGAAGGCGCGCAGGCTAGGCACCGACGCCAGAATGTCGTCGCGGAGTGAGTCTGTGAGAGGCATTATTCCCCTCCTTCATTTTTGCCAGGATCGCCAGCGATCTGGGCTTGAGCTTCAGCCCCGTCCAGCTTGCGGATCAGCTCCGCAAATCGGTCCGGCACGCCCTGTCGCACGACATCGTCGTACATGGCGCGCAACTGATGCCCGATCCGTGACTGGATTTCGGCGTTTAATCCGCCCTTTGGCTTCACATCTTTCATGACCCGTTCCACATTCCCCAGAAGACATGTCCCTGGAATTTGAGAAATTTTCTTGATTTTTGAAGCCTTTGCGGCGTCTGTCGGCGATCTAATGCGGAGCGTGGCCGAAAGTTCCGACCCGATGGAACTTTTGTCTGGCTGGGGCGTAAACAAGCACAACGAGGGAGCCGGATTGTATCCGAATACCCCTTCGACTTTGACGTAGAGTCGTCTTTGACCAGACAGGATGGAGTGGGGATGTCCCGATCACAGCTCGTAGCTGAACACTTGCCGCTGTTGCGGCGCTATGCCCGCGCCCTCACAGGTAACCAGGCCTCAGGCGATGCCTATGTAGGCGCCATGCTGGAAGCGTTGCTGCAGGACCAGTCGTTGCTCGACGAGCAACACGGAGCCCGTGCTGGCTTGTTTCGCCTGTTCACCCAGATTTGGAACTCTGTCGCCTTGAACGACAATCCGGACGTCGCGCCGCTGCAGGCCGCCTCCGAGAAGCGCATTTCCAACATCACCCCGCTGCCACGACAGGCCTTCCTGTTGCTGTCGCTCGAAGGCTTCTCGGAAGAGGAAGTCGCCTTCGTACTTGATGCTGATGTGGCGGAAGTGCGTACACTGGCCGATACGGCCGGCCGAGAAATGGCCGCCGAAATCGCCACCGACGTTCTCATCATCGAGGACGAGACCTTCATCGCGATGGATCTCGAAAGCCTCGTGAAGAATCTCGGTCATAACGTCATAGGCGTTGCACGCACCCATGCAGATGCGGTTGCGCTCGCAAAGAACAAGAAGCCCGGCCTGATCCTCGCCGATATCCAGCTCGCCGATGGCAGCTCGGGTCTCGATGCGGTGAACGAGTTGCTGCGCATCTTCGAAGTGCCGGTAGTCTTCATCACCGCCTATCCGGAGCGTTTCCTGACTGGCGAACGTCCGGAGCCGGCCTTCCTGATCTCGAAGCCGTTCCAGCCCGCGATGGTCTCGGCCGTCGCCAGCCAGGCGCTGTTCTTCCAGCGCAACTCAAAGAACAAGACAGCCAAGGCATCCTGATTTCAAGGCGCCCTAACTTCGGGCGTCCTGATCTCGCTGGTATTGATTGATATCGAAGCGGCTGGGCCATGTGCCCGGTCGCTTTCGTTTGGCCAGAAGCCATCCAGAGCGCGCCGGATGATACCTGCTCAATAAGTCCTCTTCGCTTGCGCAAACTATCAGCGGGCAGAAGGAGGGGGCTGACAGTATTGTGTTGATGCAGCGATCAATGCCGATATCATCCCTCGATAAGCGGCAAATTGCCACGTCCCGCAGGGCTCATAGGCTTTGACGGGCTGGCGGGGCTGCGTGACCCTTCTGGTCGAACCGGTGCGCATGAACTCAACTGCCGACGCTGAACCTCATATCTATCAATCCACAGTGACACGCCCCGTTGCGGTCGATGTCAGCAAGGTGTCGCTCACTTTCGATACGGCCGACGGCAAGGTCGAAGCGCTATCCAATGTCGATCTGCAAATCAGTGGTGGGGAGTTCGTCTCCTTCATCGGTCCCTCCGGCTGCGGCAAGACCACGCTGCTGCGTGTGATCGCGGATCTGCAGCAGCCAAGCTCTGGGAACGTCACGGTCAATGGCATGAGCGCCGAGCAGGCGCGGCTCGGGCGCAATTACGGTTATGTATTTCAGGCGCCGGCGCTGTTTCCCTGGCGCAGCATCGAGGCCAATCTCAAGCTGCCGCTGGAGCTGATGGGCTTTTCGCCGACCGAACAAAAGCAGCGCGCCGCGCGCTACCTCGACCTCGTCAATCTCACCGGCTTCGAACGCAAGTTTCCCTGGCAGCTCTCCGGCGGCATGCAGCAGCGGGTTTCCATCGCACGGGCGCTGTCGTTCGATCCCGAATTACTGCTGATGGACGAGCCGTTCGGAGCACTGGATGAGATCGTGCGCGATCATCTCAACGAACAGCTCCTGCAGCTCTGGGCCAAGACCCGCAAGACCGTGTTGTTCGTGACGCATTCGATTCCCGAAGCGGTGTTTCTTTCCACCAAGATCGTGGTGATGTCGCCGCGGCCGGGCCGTATCACTGATATCATCGACTGCAATTTCCGGCGCGACCGCACGCTGGAAATTCGCGAGACGCCGGAATTCATGGCGATCGCGCAGCGCGTGCGCACGGGGCTGCGTGCCGGGCATTCCTATGACGAGTAGTACGGCGGATACGATACCGGTCGCGCGCGCGGCACGGCGCACGCATCCGTTGGTCAAGCGTAGTACGCCGCTGGTGACCATTGTCGCAGTGCTGATCGTCGTCTGGTACATCGGCGCCGTGCTGATGAACCTGTCGCTTGTGCGCGGCGGCTTCGAGCGCGAGGAAGCGCCTTACACGACGATGGAATTGCTGGAAGGCACCATGAGCGCGGAACGGCCGCTGCTGCCGGCGCCGCATCAGGTGGTCGGTGCTTTCATCGACGGCGTGTTCGGCTATGCGCCGACGGCGCCGCGTAGCCTCGTCTATCATTCCATGGTGACGCTGTCGGCGACGCTGCTCGGCTTCGCGCTCGGCGCGCTGCTCGGCATCGTGCTGGCGCTCGCCATCGTGCACAGCCGCGTGCTGGAGCGCAGCCTGATGCCGTGGATCATCTGCTCGCAGATGGTGCCCATATTGGCGCTGGCGCCGATCTTCATTGTGGTGCTCGGTGCCATCGGCCTGCAAGGCCTGCTGCCGAAATCGATTATCTCGGCCTATCTGAGCTTCTTCCCCATCACCATCGGCATGGTGAAAGGCTTCACCTCGCCCGATCCGATGCAGATGGATCTGATGCGGACATGGTCGGCGACATCTAGGCAGGTGCTGTCGAAACTGCGCTGGCCCTCGGCGGTGCCCTATCTCTTTGCCAGCCTCAAGGTCGCCATCACCATTTCGCTGATCGGCGCCATCGTCGCGGAATTGCCGACCGGCGCGGAAGCCGGCATCGGTGCACGCCTGCTGGCCGGCTCCTATTACGGCCAGACCATCCAGATCTGGTCGGCGCTGGTTGCCGCAGCCGTTTTGGCTTCTGGTTTGATCGCCATCGTCAGCTATGTCGAACGCAAGGTGGCGCAGCGGATGGGCGCGCGGTCATGAACCGCCGCCAGATCCGCCTCGGCTTCATCATGTCGGCCGTCTGCGTCCTGATCACGCTGATGCTGCCACTGCCGCTGGCCGGCACGCCCGTCGCAGCACTGATGGCGCGGCCGCTGACCTTCCTGCTCACCGGCGTGATCGTGCTGGTCTTCGCTTTCGCTGCCGGCTTCCGTGGCCTGCCTGCCATTGTGATCGGCCTTGTCGGGGCAGGTATCACGGCGGACATGACGTTGACGCTGTTGCGCGATCCCTTGATTGCTGGCGATGCCGCGTCAGGCTTCTGGATGGTGGTGATCGGCGTCTGGCTGGCGTCGTGGATCTGCGTCGTCGCGCTGGCCGGGTTGAAGCCGCGCAGCAGTGTATTCCGCAAGGCTATCGATCTGGCCATCCCGCTGCTGTTCGGTGCGGCCGTGTTCTATCTCTGGGAGGTCGTGGTGCGCGGGGCCGGCGTGCCGCCAGTGCTGCTGCCGTCGCCGAGCGCTGCCGCTGTGAAATTCATGGCGTCGCTGCCGATATTGGGCGCGGATTTCGTGCAGACCTTCATCCGTGGTGTGCTGATCGGCTATGCCATCGGCTGCAACGCTGGGCTTCTGGTGGCGATCCTCGCGCATCGCTTTGAATTTCTCGGCCGCGGGCTGCTACCCTTGGGTAACTTCTTCTCGGCACTGCCGCTGGTCGGCGTGGCACCCATTATGGTGATGTGGTTCGGCTTCGACTGGCCGTCGAAGGCCGCGGTCGTGGCGCTGGTGACATTCTTCCCGATGCTGGTGAATGCGTTGGCCGGTCTGCAAGCTGCCGGCGATATCGAGCGTGACCTGATGCGCTCTTACGGCGCGAGCTATGCCCAGACTCTCATCAAGTTGTATCTTCCCGCTGCTCTACCTTTCATCTTCAATGCACTGAAGATCAATGCCACACTGGCCCTGATCGGTGCCATCGTCGCGGAATTCTTCGGCACGCCGACACAAGGCATCGGCTTTCGAATTTCCACCGAAGCCGGGCGGATGGCGCTCGATATGGTGTGGGCGGAGATCGCGCTGGCCGCGATCGCGGGAATGGCATTTTATGGACTTGTTGCGCTCGCCGAGCGCGTGACGACGTTTTGGCATCCATCGATGCGGACCTAGTTCGGCAGGTTCGCCAATTCTGGAGTTGAGCATGAAGAAGATCATGGCATTCGGCGCAGCGATGGCTCTCTCGCTCGGCTCCGCGCAAGCGGCGGACAAAGTCACCATCCAGCTCAAATGGGTCGCACAGGCCCAGTTCGCCGGCTACTTCGTCGCCAAGGAGAAGGGCTTCTACAAGGACGCCGGGCTCGACGTGACGATCAAGCCGGGCGGTCCCGATGTCGCCCCACCGCAAGTGATCGCGGGCGGCGGTGCCGATGTGGTGGTGGACTGGATGCCGTCGGCGCTGGCCTCGCGCGAGAAGGGCGTGCCGCTGGTGAATATTTCGCAGACCTTCAAGAAGTCCGGGCTCGAACTCACCTGCCGCGCCGAGACCGGCATCAAGAAGCCGACCGATCTGAAGGGCAAGGTCACCGGCGTCTGGTATGGCGGCAACGAATATCCGTTCCTCTCCTGGATGTCGAAGCTGGGCTACAAGACCGATGGTTCGCCGGCCGGCGTCAAGATCATCAAGCAGGGCTTCAATGTCGATCCGCTGCTGCAGAAACAGGCCGATTGTGTGTCGACCATGGCCTATAACGAATATTGGCAGGTGATCGACGGCGGCTACAAGCCGAGCCAGCTCACCGTGTTCAAATATGAGGATGAGGGCGTCGCCACGCTGGAGGATGGTCTCTGGGTGCTCGACAAGAACCTCAAGGATCCCGCCTTCGTCGCCAAGATGGCGAAATTCGTGAAGGCGTCGATGAAGGGCTGGGACTATGCCAAGGCCAATCCCGACGAAGCCGTGAAGATCATCCTGGCTGGCGACTCCACGGGCGCCAAGACTGCCAAAGACCAGAAGCGCATGATGACCGAGGTCAGCAAGTTGCTCGGCGATGCCAATGGCAAGCTCGACGTCAAGGACTATGATCGCACCGTTGCGACGCTGATGTCTGGCGGTTCGGATCCCGTGATTACCAAGAAGCCGGAAGGTGCCTACAGCTTCGCAGTCTATGACGCGATGAAGTAATCGCGGGTATCAGCGGCGCGCGAATAACGGCTGCGCGCCGATTGACTTGGCGAGGTGATCGCCAAAGGCTTCACTGATCGGCGGCAGCGTGCGGCCGGCTTTCTTGATGATGGTGATGGCCCGCGAGAAATCCGCGACGTCGATCTGCCGCGAGCGGAGGTCCGGCTCCGCGCCGATCTCGCGAGCGGAGCCGGGCAGGATGGTGATGCCCAGGCCGGCGCGGACCATGGCGATAGCCGTCATCATATAGGTCGCTTCGCAGGTCGGCTGCGCGATGTGTCCCGCGGTCAGGAAGGCGCTGTCGACGACCGCGCGGACGCTGGTCGCGGGATCCATCAGCACCAGCGGATACTTCATCAGATCGTCGATGGTGACCTTGCGGATGCCGCCGATCGGGTGCTTCGCCGGAAACACCACATGCATGCGGTCGCGCACTTCGAGCAACACGTCCACGTCGTGGCCGGTGACGCTGCCGCCCATGATGCCGAGATCGACCTCTTCTGAGCGGACGAGGTCAAGGACGCGGTTGGCGATCACGTCCTTCAGGACGAAAGATGTGCCGGGTTGCAACTCGCGAAACGACTTGATGGCCTCGGGCAGGGCACCCGCGGCGACTGAGGGAAGCGCCGCGATCCGGACGATGCCCCGGCGCTTGGCCGCGATATCGCGAGTATCCACGACGACGGCATCGAGATCGCGGATCATGCGCTGAAACACCGGCAGCAGTTCGCGGCCGACCCGCGTCAGTTCGACGGAGCGGGTGTTGCGATCGAACAGTTTCACCTCGAGGGTTTCTTCGAGGCGCCTGATCTGAACCGTCAGCGTCGGCTGCGCCAGATGCAGCAACTCCGCGGCGCGGGTGAAGCTGCCGGCTTGGGCGACGACGACGAAAGAGCGGATCTGCCGGAGATTCACATCCATAGAGAATTTCTATCAATGGAATAGAATTAATTCAATTGAATAGAGGGAAGCTTCTGGCTTCAATGCCCGAAAGCGACATGCGCGTGATCGCCTGCTCGGGCCTGTGGCGTGTCCGTCAAAAAGCGATCGGGAGATGGGCATGCGGCGATCGCGTTATTCGCGATGTGACTGCAGGCAGGTTTGATCCAGGGAGAACTGCTCGTGCGCACCATCAGGATCGGATCTGGTGCCGGCTATTCGGGTGACCGGATCGAACCGGCAATCGAACTCGCCGAAAGCGGCAACCTCGATTATCTCGTCTTCGAGTGCCTTGCCGAACGCACCATCGCGCTAGCCCAACAGGACCGCTTGAAGGATCCGCAGGGCGGCTTCGATCCGCTGCTCGCCGACCGCATGAAGGCGGTGCTCCCGATCTGTCGAAAGAATGGCGTCAAGATCGTCACCAATATGGGCGCGGCGAATCCCGTCGCGGCGGCGCAGGCGACGCGTGACATCGCCAGGGCGCTCGGTCTGCCCGGTCTTAAGGTTGCGGCAGTAACGGGCGACGATGTGCTGGAACGGGCGCGCGCGTCCGATGTCGTGCTGGACGAAGGTGGCTCCGTGAAAGCGCTCGGCAACCGCGTGATCTCTGCTAATGCCTATACTGGCGCAGCTCCTATCGCCGAAGCGCTCGCCGGTGGCGCCGACGTCGTCATCACCGGCCGTGCGGCCGATCCGGCGCTGTTTCTCGGGCCGTTGGTTCATGAATTCGGCTGGGCGATGGATGACTGGGAGCTGCTTGGCAAAGGCACCATGGTCGGCCATCTCCTGGAATGTGCTGGCCAGATCACCGGCGGCTATTTCGCCGATCCCGGCGTGAAGGATGTGCAGGGTCTCGCGCGACTTGGCTTTCCGATCGGCGAGGTGCGCGAAGACGGCGATCTCGTCGTCACCAAGGTTGCGGGTTCGGGCGGCCAGATCACGCGCGCGACGGTGGCGGAGCAGTTGCTCTACGAAATTCATGATCCGACCCGCTATTACCAGCCGGATGTGGTTGCCGATTTTTCGCAGGTGCGTGTCGAGGAGGTCGGACCGGATCGCATCCATGTCACAGGTGGAAGCGGAGCGCCGAAGACGGGCTTGCTGAAGACGTCTGTCGGCTATCTCGACAGCTATATCGGTGAGGGCGAGATCTCCTATGCTGGTGCCAATGCCGTGGCGCGGGGGCGTCTGGCGCTTGAGATTGTGCGCGAACGCCTCACGCTCACCGGCGTGAAGATGACGGAGAGCCGGTTCGACCTGATCGGCGTCAATGCGCTGCATGGTGACACCCTGCCCGAAGGCCACGATCCCTATGAAGTCCGCATCCGCGTCGCGGGGCGCACAGACTCTCTCGCAGAGGCCGTGAAGATCGGCAATGAGGTCGAGACGCTCTACACCAACGGGCCTGCCGGTGGCGGCGGGGCCTGGAAATCGGCGCGCGAAATCGTCGGCGTCGCTTCGGCTTTGCTGCCCGAAACTGTCGTGACGTCATCAGTCACATTCATGGAGGCCTGACCATGAAACTCCGTGAGATCGCGCATTCACGCAGCGGCGACAAGGGCGACACGTCCAACATTTCTGTCATCGCTTTCGATATGGGGGACTTCGTGTTTCTGGCCGAGCATGTGACCGCCGATTGCGTCGCGGACCATTTCGGCGACACCATCACCGGCACCGTCACGCGCTATGAATTGCCGGCGCTCGGCGCGCTAAACTTCGTGCTGACGGGCGCGCTCGGTGGCGGTGTTGTGCGATCGCTCGCGCTGGATACGCACGGGAAATCATTCAGCTCTGCGCTGCTTGAATTCGAGCTGCCGGACAAAGGAGCGTCATCCGGCTCACCATGATCTTCGTCACAATAGGGCGATGATACTTTCATACCAAAAAACCAAAAACGGGAGGACTATTGATGAAGCGACGTACATTCCTAGCTGGCCTCGGTGCAACCGGCGTCAGCGCTGCAGTTTTTTCTCCGGCGATCGTTCGTGCCGCTGCGGATACACCACTGAAGTTCGGTGTGCTATCCGACATGACAGGTCTGTTCGCTGACAATGGCGGGCAAGGCTCGGTGGCGGCAGCGCAACTCGCGATCGAGGAATGCGGCGGCAAGGTACTCGGCAAGGCGATAGAGCTGATCCAGGCCGACCATCTCAACAAGCCCGATGTCGGCGGGAATATTGCGCGCCAGTGGTATGATCAGGAAGGTGTCGACGTCATTCTGGACGTGCCGGTGTCGTCTGTTTGCATCGCCGTGCAGACCTTCGCCAAGGACCGCAACAAGATGTTTATCACGTCGGCGGGCGGTTCGGCGGATCTCAGCGGCAAGTTCTGTTCGCCGAACTTCATTCAGTGGACCTACAATACTTACGCGCTGGCCAATGTCGCCGGCAAGGCGATGCTTCAGCGCGGTGGCGACACATGGTTCTTCGTTGTTGCGGATTATGCCTTTGGTCAGGCGCTCGAGCGTGACGTAACGGAAGTTGCCGTGAAGGGCGGCGGCAAGGCGCTTGGCCGTGCGCCGCATCCAATCAACACGGCGGATTTCTCCTCGCAGCTTCTGACGGCCAAGTCGTCGGGCGCCAAGGTCATCGCCATCGCCAATGCCGGCAGCGACACGCAGAATGCCATCAAGCAGGCAGAAGAGTTCGGTTTGATGGGCGGCGATCAGAAGATGATTGCGCTCTTGATCGACGTGAATGACATCCGAAGCGTCGGATTGAAGAGCGCGCAAGGCCTGCTGGTGACGTCCGGCTTCTACTGGAATATGGACGACCGCACGCGTGCATTTTCCAAGCGTTACGCTGCCAAGATGGGCAAGCCGCCGAGCATGATGCAGGCCGGTGTCTATTCCTCGACGCTGAACTACATCAAGTCGGTGGAGGCCGCGAATACCAAGGATCCTGCCGCTGTGGTCAAGGATCTGCAGGGGCGTACGTTTGACGATGCCTTTCTGCGCAACGGCAAGCTGCGTCCGGACAATCTGATGGTCCACGACATGTATCTCGCCGAGGTCAAGAAGCCTTCCGAGGTCACCGATAGCTATGACGTGTTCAGAATCCTCGCCACGGTGAAGGGCGAAGACGCGTTCTCGCCGCTCTCGGCGAGTGCATGCCCAATGGTGATGAGCAAGAAGTAAGCCGAACAGATAACTCTATGAACCGAGCGTCGCGGGCAGGCAAATACCTTTACCTGCGATTCTTTCGAAGGGTGAGAGAGCCTTACCTATTCCTCAAAAGAATGCGGGGTGCAGCTGGCATCACCACAGCTCCACCCCGCGTCGCCGGTCAATTGGGGCAGGGGACGACCGGCTTCCGGGAAGACGCGCGAGGGTGAAAAGCGTTCCCGCGGGCGTCAAATTATTTAACACACGGTTAAGTGATCGCCGTTCTTGAACCTAGAGCCTTGACGCACGTTCCTATTATGAGCGCCACGCAACGACGCGGTGCAGGGCAGGCGAGGCTCACATGTCAAAGGTATCCAGCTTGGTCTTGGGAATGGTCGCCGGAGCGACCATGTTCGGCGCCATCCAGTATGCTTCCGGCAATGATCTGCGGGGCACGCTGACCGATTCAGACAAGGCTGCGTCCAGCGGCGTCAACCGGGCTGCCAAGGGCGACCGGGCATCACTAATTACCACACAGAACGAGCAGAGCCAGACTCTCTCGTTCCGCGTTCAGGGGCTGTCGGATACGTCCGTCCTTCTGCGGATGGGCGTCGCGCCCGTGGTGGCTCCAACCAAGAATGAAGCCGTCAATATCCGGCCCCTCCCCATGAATGCCAAACCGCAGCGTGCGGCGGTGGGCTGCGAACCGCCTGTGAGTGTGCTCAGCGAGATGGCAAAGATGCTGCAGCCGGGTCGCTGTGTGACCTGATCTTCACGTTGACAATTTAAATCAATCGTCGGCGACCTCATCGGGGTCGCCGGTTTCGTTCGTATCATCATCTGCCGCAGCACTGCTGCGATTGGCCATATAGCCAAGTGCGACGCCGGCCAGCGCTAGCAGCGGAATAACCTTCTTGAGGCCGAGCGTGCGCGCGATCTGAATGCCGGTCGCCACCAGCATCGGATCGATCAGCGGCGCATTCGCAGCAGCTCTAGCCGCTGCGCGCGCCGCGGCTGCTGCGCGCTCGCGGGCCCGCTTCTGCTTGGTCGCATAGATCTGTGCGAAGATCGCCGCGATGACCAAAAAGATGCCGGCGATGGTGAGGCAGGCCTCAATGACGCCGTAGCGCTGCGTCACCGCGATGAAAGCCGCAACACACAGGAAGCACAGCGCCACAAAGCCGGCAACACCAGCCAGTGCTATAAGCGAAGTCATGCGCACGCTGTTGCTTGTGCTGTTCTTCAGATCGTCGATGATACTTTTCAGCATGAAAGCCCCCGAACCCGAACTCTAAAATACAAAGAAAACTGACGGCACCCTCGGGCACCGCCAGTTCATCACATTCCAATCCTGCGCATATGACTCAGCGGCGCCAGGCCATCCCGATCAGCACGCCGAGGCCGAGCGCCAGGCCGACTGCAGCCAATGGGCGCTGGGTGATGCTGTCTTCCAGCGTTTCCTCCAGTGAATAGGCTGCGTCATGCGCAGCATCGTAGGCCGCGCTGCCGCGCTCCCGCATGTCGGACATCATGTCTTCGGCGTCGGCACGGGCTTGCTTGACGCCGCGGCGGGCTTGTTTAGTAGCCTGGCCGGCAAAGGCATTAAGCGCGTCGGTGATCTGTTCGGTCAGGGCTGCAACATCGTTTTTCACGGCGGTGAGATCCTTCTGAAGGCGGCTATAGGTTGCTTTGTCGGTCAGCTTCTTGAGTTCATCCAGGCCATCGATATCCGCCATGCGAAGCTCCCCTGATACTCAAAATCCAATGCAGAAACGCCCGGTTAGACCGTAGGTTCCATCAGTAGAGCTGGATTAGTCCGGCGGCAACTGCGGCGAATTGATCGGCATCAAATGCTCTTTCAGGATCAGCCCGACGATTAGGATCGGCGCCGCCAGGAAGCCGCCCATCGGGCCCCAGAGCCAGGTCCAGAACGCCAGCCCGATGAACACCGCCAGCGCGTTGAGTTGCAATTTGCGTCCGATGATCGTGGGCGTGATGAAGTGGCCTTCCAGGAAGGTGAGGCCGACGAACAGCAGCGGCGCGATCATGCCTGCGGCGATCGTCTCCGACGAAATGATGCCGACCGCGACCAGGATGACGAACATGGCGACGGGGCCGATGATCGGGAAGAAGTTGAGCGTGGCTGCCAGCGCGCCGAGGCCGGCCGGGTTGGGCATGCCGGTGGCCGCGCAGATCACGCCGGTGGCAATGCCGACTCCGAAATTGATCATGGTGACCATCAGCAGATATTCGCCAAGGCTGGTCTCTATCGCATTGAGAATGCGCAGGGTCCGCAGCCGCCATTCGTGATCGGCGAAGTTCATCACCAGCGCGCGGCGCAGGTCTTTCCAGCTAGCGATGAACAGCACCAGCGTGGCGAAGAATAGCAGGAATTCGGTGAAGGTTGGCGACAGGAATTCGACGGTTGGCTGCACCCAGTCGATCTTGGGCAATTCGAACTTTGTTGTCGCAAGCGTTTCGGCGCTGCTGAACATGCTCTGTATCTGGTGCCAGAGCGCCAGCGGTCGGTCGAAGACATGCAGCTTGTTCTTGAGCAGCGAACCTAGTTCAGGGAGCCGCGTCGTCCATTCCATCAGCGGGGATGAAATAAGCCCCACGATGAAGGCGAGCCCGGCGCAGACCAAGATAACGATCAGGACTGCCGAGACTGATCGCGGAATGCGACGCTTTTCGAGAAAGCTGGCTGCAGGCGACAACATGGTGCCAATGATGAAGGCTGTCACGATTGGCAGGAAGAATGCCTTGGCGACATAGAGCACCGTAATCACGGTGATCACCAGCAGCGATACCAGCGTGAAAGCAACCACCTCGGCACGGCGGAACACCGGCGGCTGCTCAATCTTGCTCTCGGGCACCGGCGTGCCTGCAGGCTGCTTTTCGGGGAGAGCGCGTACTTCACTCATGAGCTGTCCCGACATGCCGCCACTTGTTCGCGCAAACCGCGTTCGCGCGTCAGATCGCCGACATGCGATCGGGCTCTACAACACGACCATACCGCAAAAGTTCCGTCGCGATTTCGTGATGGTTCCTTGGTTGACAAATCAGTCGGTGAACGCCCGCAGGGAGGGAACTGTGAGGCTCCGGCGCGGTTGGTTCCGGTCATCACGACGATGACGCGTCGCCAAACGGGGCAGTCACATGTCACAGGCATCATCTGAAAACCGCAAGCTTTCGCTGCGTCTCACAAACGCGCTCGTTGTTGCAGCCGCTCTGATCGTAGCCCCGCCGTTCATCTCCAGTGCATCGGCGCAGGTGCAGGTAATGAACTATGGACCAGCTGCGTTAAGCGCGTTTCCACCGGACGAGGATGTGATGGCTGCGCCGCGGGTGCGGGAGAACATGGATGCCGCTCTCCCCGAGCGCCTGCGCCGCGCTGAAGTCAGCTATATGACCCGTGAAGCGCCGGGCACAGTGATCGTCGATACGGGCAATACCCAACTTTATTATGTGCTCGGCAACAACCGCGCGATCCGCTACGGCGTCGGTGTTGGGCGCGAAGGATTCACCTGGTCGGGCACGCAGACCGTCACGCGCAAGGCGGAATGGCCGGATTGGCATCCGCCGCAGGAAATGATTGCGCGCCAGCCCTATCTGCCGCGCTTCATGGCTGGCGGCCCCGGCAACCCGCTCGGTGCCCGCGCGATGTATCTCGGCTCCAGCGCCTATCGCATCCATGGCACCAATGATCCGTCAACCATCGGCAAGTTCGTGTCGTCGGGTTGTATCCGCCTGACCAATGAAGATGTGCAGGACCTTTTCAGTCGCGTCAGCGTTGGGACCAGGGTTGTGGTGCTGCCGAAGTCGGTTGCTCCACACTATGAGGCGCGCACGGCTCCGGCGCCGCGCAGCGTCACATCGATCTCGGTTCGCCCTGCCGGCGTGCAGCAGGCTCCGGGCCGTCAGGCGATGAACCTTTCCGCGTCGTCGCTCTACTGAGAGTCGATCATTCTGCTTTGATGCTGCGTTGGAGGCCCCATGACCCGATTTCCAGGACAACGGATGGCCCTCGGCGCGGTCGCGGCGATTGTCATGCTCGGTGCCGTCCCAGCGCAGGCACAGGATTTCTTCTCGGCATTGTTCGGCGGGATAGCGAGTGGTCGTGGCCCGGATATCTCGCTGCCTTTCGTGAATGAAAGTCCGCCGGTGCAGGAGCTGCGCCCTCGTGCAGCAAGCGGCGGGCGTCAGGCTTTTTGTGTGCGCACGTGCGATGGACGTTACTTCCCGATATCAGCCACCGACAGTCAGAGTCGCGCGGCGTCGTGCAATAATTTCTGTCCGGCGAGCGATACCAAGGTTGTTTACGGCAGCAGTATCGACACGGCTGCGACCGAGAGCGGCAAGCCCTATTCCGAGCTGCCGAATGCATTCAAGTACCGCACCGAACTGGTGGCCGGGTGCACCTGCAACGGTAAGGACCAGATCGGTTTGGCACCGGTGAAGCTCGAGAACGATCCGACCTTGCGCAAGGGCGATATCGTTGCCGGTGCCGATGGGCTGATGATCACTGGCCGCGGCGTTGACAAGCGCGGCGCGTCGCTGAACATGTCGCCGGTGTCGCCATCGGTGCAGGCGAAGTATGAGCGCATGCCGGTAGTGGCGCGGGAATAATCCGCGCCACGTGATCGATTGCGCTTAAGCCGCGCGGATCTTCCCGAGGAAGTCCGTTACCTGAGTACCGAGCTGGCGTGTCTGCGTCGCCAAGGTCTCTGATGCCACCTTCACATCCTGAGCGGCTGCACCGGCTGCGTCGGCGTCGGCACTGACTCCGCTGATATTGTCCGACACGTTGCGGGTGCCATCGGCCGCCTGCTGGGTGCTGCGGGTAATTTCCTGCGTCGCCGCGCCCTGTTCTTCGACCGCAGCCGCAATCGCGGTGGCGACTTCATTCACTTCGCCGATAATGCCGCCGATCGACTTGATGGCTTCGATGGCCTCATTGGCGACTTTCTGGATATCCGCAATCTGTTCGGAAATATCCTCGGTCGCCTTCGCGGTCTGGCTAGCCAGCGACTTCACTTCCGATGCGACGACAGCGAAGCCGCGGCCGGCTTCGCCGGCGCGCGCCGCTTCGATGGTGGCATTGAGTGCCAGCAGGTTGGTCTGCGAGGCGATGTCGTTGATCAGCCCGACCACTTCGCCAATCCGGTTCGCAGTCTGGGCGAGGCCCTGAACGGTATTGTCGGTCTGCTGTGCCTGGCTGACGGCACGGCTGGCGATGCCGGCCGCATGCGATGCCTGGCGGCTGATGTCGTTGATCGAGGCACTCAGCTCCTCGGCCGCGGCGGCGACATTTTGCACATTCACTGAGGCTTCGCCGGAGGCGCGCGCAGCATCCTGCACGCGGGCATTGGTCTGGCTGGACACAGTGGCCATGCCATCGGATGTCGTGCTCATCTGATCGGAGGCGTTGCCCAGCGTGCCGAGCGTGTCGCGCATCTGGATTTCGAACATGCCGATATATTGCTCGATGGCCTGCTGGCGCTGGCTCGCATTGGCATTGCGATGGCGTTCCTGTGCCTCGATCTCGGCCTTTTCCATCGCTTGCTTCTTGAAGGTCTCCAGCGCACCGGCCAGTCCGCCGATTTCATCCTGGCGATCGGTATAGCCGGCATCGACGGTGAGATCGCCGCCCGCTACTTTCAGCATCGCGTCGCGGATGGTGAGCAGCGGCGTGGTGACACGGCGCGTGATGGTGACCATGGCGCCAACGACCAGCATGATGGCGGCCCCCAGTAGCACCAGTTGCAGGATCAGTGAGCGTTGCGCAGCAGACCACTGCACGAGGCTGTGGTTCTTGGCTTCATCAAGCGCGCGTTCGGCGACGACCACGGCTGTGCTCATCTTGTCCACGGTCAGCGGTGTCCAGGCCGTCGCCGGCATTTCGGGTTTCTCGCCGGTTGCGACGGCCTGAATCAGACGGTCGCGCAGTGCCAGATATTGCGGATCGAAATAGGATGTTTTCGCTGCAGCGAGGGCCGAGACGAGACCCTGCGGCAGTTCAGTTCCCGACGATGCGATTTCCAAGGCATTCCATCCGGTCTCGATGCCGCCCGTCAGCTTCACATAGCTCCGCTGCAGCTCCGGCGAGATCTTGTTGACCGCGAGCGCGTTCGACACGATGACCGAGGCGTCGCCCGATGTGTTGCGCATCAGCCAGGCCATCTGCTTGATCGACAGTAACTGATCGATGACCGGATCGTTGTGGGTTACGGCGGCCGTGAGGGCGGAGGAGACTTTTTCGAGCATGGCCAGAACGGAATCGACATTGTCCTGGAATTCCTTGGCAAGGCCAGCGCGGCGCGAGGCCTTTGGCTTGCTCATCTGGTCCCAGGATTCGGTCTGCAACGCGATCAATGCCTGCATCAGCCGGTTAAATTCGGGCACCAGCGTCGCCTTGCCGGGGAAGTCGGCGGTGACCAGCAATTCTCCTGCTGTTTTCATTGCCGGCATTTCGGCGCCGCGGATACGGCGCAGATAGGCCTCAGTATCGGGCTGAATCACGATATCGGCGTTCAACGTGCGGAACGTCGTGGACCGGTCAGTGCGCAGATTGTGCATTGCCTTGAACACATGGCCGGATGCCTCGGCGATCGTCGACATGCGCCCCGCGACGTTGAGGCGCCCATATGATTCCCACGCGCTGAGAACCAGGAATATGACGACACAGACCGCCATGATGGCGATCACGGACTTGAGCAATGCGGAAACGGTCAATCGATGAAGCACAATGAATCCCCCAAAAAATATTTCGGTATTTAAGGCTGCAATTGGTAAATATTCACGCTCATGCCCGTCTTGATAAATACGTTTCTTGTAAAGCTACTTTAGGTAGAAAATTGTCGTGTCCGGCGACGCTTCAACGGAAAAAGCCCCGACGATGCCGGGGCTTTTGATACTTGTCAGCGCTCAATGACGTGACTGATGAGGCCCTGCCTAGGCAGCCCGGATCTTGCCGAGGAAGTCCGTTACCTGAGTGCCGAGCTGGCGCGTCTGCGTGGCCAGCGTTTCCGAGGCTACCTTCACATCCTGCGCGGCGGCGCCAGCTGCATCCGCATCGGCGCTGACGCCGGCGATGTTGTCCGACACATTGCGGGTGCCATCGGCGGCCTGCTGCGTGCTCCGGGTGATCTCCTGTGTCGCGGCTCCCTGTTCCTCGACGGCCGCGGCGATGGCAGTTGCTACTTCATTGACTTCGCCGATGATGCCGCCGATCGACTTGATTGCCTCGATGGCCTCATTGGCGACCTTCTGGATATCTGCGATCTGCTCGGAAATATCGTCGGTTGCCTTGGCGGTCTGGCTGGCCAGTGACTTCACTTCCGACGCGACGACCGCAAAGCCGCGTCCGGCCTCGCCAGCGCGCGCGGCTTCGATAGTGGCGTTGAGCGCTAACAGGTTGGTCTGCGAGGCGATATCGTTGATCAACCCGACCACCTCGCCGATCCGGTTGGCGGTCTTGGCGAGGCCTTGGACGGTGCCGTCGGTTTCCTGCGCCTGATTGACGGCGCGACTGGCGATTCCCGCGGCGTGCGCGGCCTGCCGGCTGATATCGTTGATCGACGAGCTCAGCTGTTCGGCGGCAGAGGCGACATTCTGCACGTTCAGGGAGGCTTCGCCCGAAGCTTTTGCTGCGACCTGCACGCGGGCATTGGTCTGGCTGGATACGACCGCCATGCCATCCGATGTGGTGTTCATCTGATCGGACGCGTTGCCGAGTGCGTTGAGCGCATCGCGCATCTGGACCTCGAAGGTCCCGATGTGCTGTTCGATGGCCTGCTGCCGCTGGGTCGCGTCGGCGTTGCGATTGCGCTCCTGCTGTTCGATCTGTGCTTTCTCCTTGGCCTGTTGCTTGAAGGTCTCCAGAGCGCCGGCGAGCGCGCCGATTTCGTCCTTCCGTTCGGAATAGCCGGCATCGACGACGAGATCGCCTGCGGCGACTTTCAGCATCGCATCGCGGATGGTGTGCAGCGGGGTGATGACGCGGCGGGTGACGGCAACCATGCTGCCGAATGCTATGCCGAGCGCGGCTGCGAGCAGCGCCAGTTGCAGGATCAACGCGTGCTGCGCGGCAGTCCACTGCGTCAAGGTGTGGCTTTTGGCTTCATTCAGCGCTCGTTCGGCGACTGTAACCGCACTGGCCATGCGATCAACGGTGATTGGAGTCCATTCGCTCGCGGTGATTTCGGGCTTTTCGCCGCTCACCAGTGCATTCATGACACGGTCACGAAGGGCCATATATTGCGGGTCGAAATAAGCCACCTTAGCAGCAGCCATGGTTGCAGCCAGGTTGGGCGGCAGCTGCATTCCAGACGCAGACAATTCCAGCGCATTCCAGGCGGCGTCGATGCCGCCAACAAACTTGGTGTAGGCGAGCTTATTCTCCGGTGTGGCGCGCCCGACAGCGAGGCCGTTTGCGACGAGGAGGGATCCTTCGCCGGCGGTGTTGCGCAACAGCCAGGCCGCCTGTTTGATCGACAGTAATTGATCGATCATGGGATCGTTGTGGTTCACCGCGGCGGCGAGCTGGGCCGACACTTTCTCCAGTGTTTCAAGCAGCGCCTGCGTGGTCTCCATATACTCTTTGCCGAGGGCTGCACGGCGCGACGCCTTCGGCTTGCTCATCGCGTCCCAGGATTCGGTTTGCAGAGCGGTCAGCTTGTTGACCAGCTGGACCAGCGTCGGGTGCAGCGTCTTTTGATCGGCGAATTCGATGGTGGCAATGAGGTCAGCCGCTGCTCGCATCGCCGGCATCTCGGAATCGCGAATGGAGCGGAGATATTTTTCTCCGTCCGGCTGAATGACTGTCTCGTTGTTCAGGTTCCGGTTCGTCGATGCACGGTCGGTGCGCAGATTATGCATCGCCTTGAAGGCATTCGCGGAGGCGTCCGCAATTACCGAGATGCGGCTGGCTGAACGTAGCCGCCCGTAGGAGTCCCAGGCTGTCGTTGCCAGAACGGCGACCACACAGAGCGCCATGACCACGATGACAGATTGAAGCAATGCGGAAACGGTCAATCGATTGAACATCATGAATCCCCCAAATATTTGATTTAGTAAGGCTTCAAATGGTAAATATTTCCGATTGCACACGTATCGTGAAGTAGGCTTGAATACGGCTACTTTAGGTGGTTGGTGCGTAAGGGTTCTTGCAGCACGGCGAAGGACGATGCCCGGCGATTGATCGGTTCTGCTTCTCCGCGCGGGTTCGGCACTCCGCTGGCGGTGCGGATTCTACGTGACAGTCGGTGACCTGAGAGCCAGCTTGCGTGCCTAGTTTGGCGAGGTTCTTTTGTTCCGGTCCGGGAACCCAATGCTCTCGCCCACGTTGGATCACTGTTGAGCAGCTGCGATGGCCGGGGCTGCTATTCATTTCCATTGAGTCTGGGGGGATACGCACATGCTCGTCGGCGTCTTGATCACTTTTCTCGTCGTCATTCTCATTCTGTACTTGATCAATCTGTTGCCGATCGACGGCCGCGCGAAGCAGATTTGCCGCGTCGTCGTGATCATTCTCGGTGTGATCTCGCTGCTGAAATACATCGCGGTTTTCTAGCGAGATGGACTAACAAAAAAGCCCCGGCGGTTTGCCGGGGCTTTTTTGCTTGCAGCCGATGCGATCGACATTCTCTCATTCGTCATGGCCGGGCTTGTCCCGGCCATGACGACAGAGAGTGTATCAAGCCAACGCCTTCGCTTCGCGGCGGCGCGCGGTGAGGATGTATTCAGTATAGCCGTTCGGCTGCGTGCGCCCCTCGAAGATCAGATCGCAGGCGGCCTTGAAGGCGACGCCGTCGAAGGAGGGCGCCATGTTCTGATACAGCGCGTCGCCCTTGTTCTGCTCGTCCACCACCACAGCCATGCGCTTCAGCGATTCCATCACCTGATCCCTGGTAATGACGCCCTGATGCAGCCAGTTGGCAAGGTGCTGGGCGGAGATGCGCAGCGTGGCGCGATCTTCCATCAGGCCGACGCCATGAATGTCCGGCACCTTGGAACAGCCGACGCCCTGGTCGATCCAGCGTACGACATAGCCGAGGATACCCTGGCAGTTGTTGTCGATCTCCTGCTTCACATCATCCGGCGCCCAGTTCGACTGCGACACCGGAATGGTGAGGATGTCGGTGAGCTTGCCGCGTGGCCCGCCCTTGGCGAGATCCTTCTGGCGCGTGGCGACATCGATCTGATGATAGTGCAACGCGTGCAGCGTCGCGGCGGTGGGCGAGGGCACCCATGCGGTGGTGGCGCCGGCCTGCGGATGGCCGAGCTTCTGCGTGAGCATGTCCGCCATCTTGTCGGGCGCGGCCCACATGCCCTTGCCGATCTGGGCATGGCCCGGCAGGCCATCGATCAGGCCGACATCCACGTTCCATTCTTCATAGGCCTTGATCCAAGGCGTCGCCTTCATGTCGTTCTTGCGGATCATCGGACCCGCTTCCATCGACGTGTGGATCTCGTCGCCGGTGCGGTCGAGGAAGCCGGTGTTGATGAACATGATGCGCTTGGATGCATTCTGGATACAGGCCTTGAGGTTCACCGTGGTGCGGCGTTCCTCATCCATGATGCCGACCTTCATGGTGTTCTCGGGCAGCGACAGCAGTTTCTCAACGTGCGCAAAGATTTCGCAGGTCAGCGCCACTTCATCGGGGCCGTGCATCTTCGGCTTGACGATATAGATCGAGCCGGTGCGGCTGTTGCGGATCGGACCCTTGCTCTTGAGGTCGTGGATTGCGATCAGGCCGGCAACGGCGGCATCGAGCAGGCCTTCCGGAATTTCCTCGCCGGCGCTGTCGAGCACCGCATCCGTAAACATGTGATGGCCGACATTGCGCATCAGCATCAGGCTGCGGCCATGCAGGGTCAGGTTCTTGCCGTCGATCGTCTTGTAGACACGGTCTTCATTGAGTGCGCGCTTCAGCGTCTTGCCACCCTTTTCGAAATCGGCCGAGAGTGTACCGTTCATCAGGCCGAGCGTGTTGCGATAGACCAGCACCTTGTCGTCGGCGTCGACGGTGGCGACGCTGTCTTCCATGTCGAGAATGGTCGAGACGGCCGACTCCATGATCATGTCGGCAACACCAGCGGAGTCGTCCTTGCCGATGGTGTTGGTTCGATCGATCTTCACTTCGATATGCAGGCCATTATTGACCAGCAGGATCGAGGTCGGGGTGGCGAGCTCGCCGAGATAGCCAGCGAGCTGGGATTCGTTCTTCAGCGCGGTGAGGTTGCCGCTCTTGAGCTTGGCCGAGAGCTGGCCCGCAATGATGCTGTAGGCCGTGACATCGGTGTGGCTGCCGGTAGCGAGCGGCGCGGCCTGATCGAGGAAGGCTTTTGCCTTGGCGATGACTTTGTCGCCGCGTGCCTTGTTGTAGCCTTTGCCACCTTCAGACGGATCATGCGGGATCGCATCGGTGCCGTAGAAGGCATCGTAGAGACTGCCCCAGCGCGCATTTGCGGCATTCAGCGCGTAGCGCGCATTGGTGAGCGGCACCACGAGCTGCGGGCCGCAGATCTGGCCGATCTCGATATCGACATTGGCAGTCTCGACCTGCTTGGTCGCAGGTTCCGGGAGGAGGTAGCCGATTTCCTTGAGGAACGCCGTATAGGCGTTCATGTCGAAGGCGCCCTTGTTGGCCATATGCCAGGCATCGATCTTGGCCTGCAGCGTATCGCGCACCTTGAGCAGTTCGCGGTTTTTCGGGCCGAGGTCCTTGATGAGAGCGGCGACGCCGGCCCAGAACGCATCCGGCTGGATGCCGGTCCCGGGGGCGGCTTCCTTGGCGATGAAGTCGAACAGGACGGGGGCGATCTGCAGTCCGTGGGCGTCGATGCGTTTCATGGTGTCTTTCTCGCGAGAAGCGGCAATTCTGCTCTAATTTCAGGGAGTATAAGCATAAACGGCGCCAAACCGCGGCGCCCATGGGACCTTTTAACGCCAAACGCTACCCGGTGAGAAGTCCCCTAAAGGGATCAGTGGCCGGGCGGCCGGGCCGGGGCCTGCGCGTGATCCGGCGAGATCCGCTCCAGCGCCACCTTGATCACGATGGTGAGCAGTGCCACGGCCGTCAGCACCGTTGCCGCTGCGAAGGCGCCGGCGACATTGTAGTCCTGATACAGAAGTTCGATCTGCAACGGCAACGTCGTGGTCTGGCCGCGGATGTTGCCGGAGACGACGGAGACGGCGCCAAATTCGCCCATCACGCGCGCATTGCACAGGATCGCGCCATAGAGCACCGCCCAGCGCACATTCGGCAGCGTGACCCGCATGAAGGTCGCAAAGCCGGAAGCGCCGAGTGTGACGGCGGCCTCTTCCTCATCCGTGCCCTGCACCTGCATGAGCGGGATCAACTCACGCGCCACGAACGGCGCGGTCACGAACATGCTGGCGAGCACGATCGCCGGCAGTGCGAACATCACCTTGATGCCCATGGTTTCGATCAGCGGGCCGAACAGGCCCTGCGAGCCATAGACGAAGATATAGGCGACGCCGGCGACGATCGGCGAGATGGAATAGGGTAGTTCGATCAGCGAAATGAGGAGCGTGCGGCCTGGGAAGACGAACTTGGTCACCGCCCACGCCGCAGCTAGGCCGAACACGATGTTGATCGGCACAGCGATCAGCGCGGTGGTCACTGTCAACAGAATGGCATGCTGCGTGCCGGGCTCGGTGAGGCTGTTGAAGAACGTGCCGATGCCTTGCGACAGCGCTGAACTGAAGATCAACGCCAGCGGTGCGATCAGGAACAGCAATGTGAGGATCGCGACGATGCCAAGTACCACGCGGCGCGTTACCGGGCCGGCACCGACGGGCGTCACCATCCATTCGGTATGGGCGCGTTCTGATGTCGGGCTCGGCATCACACGTCTCCCCGGCCGAGATAACGCAGGTTCCAGGCCTGCACCGCGTTGGTGACAATCAGCATGGCGAAAGCCATCGCCAGCATTACCACGGCAATCGCGGCGGCAGCCTGGTAGTTGTATTCCTCAAGCCGAATATAGGTCAGCAGGGCAACGATCTCGGTCTTCATCGGCTGGTTGCCGGCGATGAAAATCACCGCGCCGAATTCGCCGAGGCTGCGTGCGAAGGACAGCGAGCAGCCGGCGAGGAACGCCGGAAAGATCGCCGGGAAGATTACGCGCCAGAGAATCTGCAGATCATTGGCGCCGAGCGAGCGGCCGGCTTCCTCGACATCGGAGCCGAGATCCTCGATCACCGGCTGCACTGTGCGCACCACGAAGGGAATGCTGGTAAAGGCCATCGCGATGGCGATGCCGAGCGGTGCGTAGGCGACCTGGATGCCAAGTGCATCGAGCGGTGCGCCGAACCAGCCTTTCTTGGAAAACAGCGCCGTCAGCGCGAGGCCGGCCACGGCGGTCGGCAGCGCGAAGGGCACGTCGACCAGCGCGTCGAGAATGCGCTTGCCGGGAAATTGATAGCGCGCCAGCACCCAGGCGAGCAGCAGGCCGTAGATGGCGTTGAATGCGGTGGCCGCCAGCGCCATCGTCACGGTGACGCGGATGGCCGACAGTGTGCGCGGTGACGACAGGATGTCCCACAATTGCGCAAGCCCGACGTCCGAGGCTTTCAGGATCAGCGCGCAGAGCGGCAACAGCACGATCGCTCCGAGATAAAAGAGCGTAATGCCGAGCGAGAGCCCGAAACCTGGAATGACGCTACGTCGCAAGGGAAGGTCCGTGTGTGAAGCCGTTGGGGCTTCTCTTAGACGATTTGCGCGGAAAGGGAATGCGGCGAGGTCGTCTAATGCAGGCGCCCGTCCTCTCCCATGTCATGGCCGGGCAAAGCGCGAAGCGCCGCTTTGCTAGATGTTCCCGGCCATCCACGTCTTTAGTCCATTTGCAGCCAAGACGTGGATGCCCGGGTCAAGCCCGGGCATGATGGAGTTTGTGGTTCACTTCCCGCCGAACAGCGTGTCCAGCTTCGCGCCGGGATTGAGGTGTTCGGCATTCAGCTTGTCCCAGCCGCCGAATTCGTCCTCGACGCGGTACAGCTTCACTTCCGGGAATTTGTCCTTGTATTTTGCCATCACGGTCTTGTCGGTGACGCGGTTATAGCCCTTGGCTTCGATGTCCTGGCCTTCCGGCGAATACAGGAATTCAAGATAGGCGGTCGCGAGGGCCTTCGTGCCGTGCTTGTCGGCATATTTGTCGACGACGGTCACCGGGAATTCGGCGAGCACGCTGGTCGGTGGCACCACCACTTCATACTTGTCCTTGCCGCCGGCATCTTTGCCCGCAAGGTCGCGGATCGACGAGGTCTCGGCCTCGAAGGTGATCAGCACATCGCCGGTGCCGCGCTCGACGAAGGTCGTGGTGGCAGCACGGCCGCCGGTGTCAAACACCGGGACATTGGCGAACAGCTTCTTGATGAAGTCGTCAGCCTTGTCGGCACCATACTTGTTCTTCGCGAAGGCATAGGCGGCTAGATAGGTGTAGCGCGCATTGCCTGAGGTCTTCGGATTCGGGAAAATCACCTGCACGCCCGGCTTCACCAGATCGTCCCAGTCCTTGATGCCCTTTGGATTTCCGGCGCGCACCAGGAAGGCCGGCAGCGAGTAATAAGGCGAGGAATTATTCGGCAGCCGCTTGGCCCAATCGGCCGGAATGAGCTTGCCGCGATCATACAGTACCTGCACGTCGGTGACCTGGTTGAAGGTCACCACATCGGCCTCGAGGCCTTCGAGGATCGAGCGCGCCTGGCGCGACGAGCCGTTGTGCGACTGGTTGATGGTGACGTCCTGGCCGGTTTTGGCCTTCCACTGCTTGGCGAAAGCAACGTTGATCTCGGCATAGAGCTCGCGCGAGATGTCGTAGGAGACATTGAGCAGCGTGTTCGGCGTCTGCGCCTGGGCGGGTGCAGTCGCGAGAATGCCGAGTCCGGCGGCGAGAGCGATAATGAAACGGTTCACGTGTAGTCCCCTGTGAGTGAGAGCGATCGGATGGCCGGGAGCGGCGGCTGCGGCGTTTTGCCCGGCAAACGGTCCGGAATTTGCTGCGCAACGGGGGCGGGCACGGGTGCGATTTCGCGCAACTCCTGCGTCGGCCGACCGTTATTGAGAAGAAGCATCTACGACGCTTGGTGTTTGAGGACAAAAATTCTATAGTTAGAACGCCTCGAAGAAGATAAAATCTTCTCTTTGCGCCTCGTTATCGAGAGATATATAGAATATAATTCCAGTCAACCCCCGAATTCGGGGCAGCGGAGTATGTATGCGGTTTCTGCCTGTCTTCCTCGATTTGCAGACCGGGCCGATCATTCTTGTCGGCCAGGGCGAACTCGTGCGCGCCAAGCTGAGGCTGCTGCTGGCGGCCGGTGCGCGGATTCGCTGGTACGCAACGGACGGCAATCGTGACACGTCCGGGCTCGATGCCGATGGCGTGGCGCGCATTGAGCATGTCGAGGGCGATCCGGTGACCGCCGATCTTTCGGGGTGCATCGCGGTGCTCTGCGCTGGCGCCGGTGAACTCGGCCACGCGGTGGCTGCGCGCGCCAAAGCGAGTGGTGTGCCCGTCAATGTGATGGATGAGCTTGCGCACTCCACTTTCATCTTTCCGGCCATCGTCGACCGCGGCGATGTGGTCGTCGCCGTCGGAACCGGCGGTGCGTCGCCGGTGGTGGCGCGGCGTGTGCGCGAAAAGATCGAGGCGATGCTGCCTGCGCGGATCGGCGATCTGGCCGGCTTCATCGGGCGCTGGCGCAAACCGATCAACGACAAGATCGCCGAGGCTCCGTTGCGTCGCAGGTTCTGGGAGCGCATCGTCGACGGTCCGATCGGCGCGCTGGTGCTGGCGGGGCGAGGTACCGAGGCCGAGAAGGTGCTGACGGGAATCGCCGATCTCTCGATCTATGCGGGTGCAGCGCAGGCCGGCGTTGTCGAAGGTCACGTCACGCTGGTGGGAGCTGGGCCGGGCGATCCGGATCTCCTGACCATCAAGGCGTTGCGCGCGCTGCAGGACGCCGACGTTGTATTTTACGACGAACTGGTGTCCCCCGAAGTGCTCGACCGCATCCGCCGGGATGCATCGCGCATTCCCGTGGGTCGTCGGGTCGGCAAGCCTGGCATCGGTCAGGATGCGATCCACAAATTGCTGATCGAGGCCGCGAAAGCTGGGCAACGCGCCGTGCGCTTGAAGGGCGGCGATCCCTTCATCTTCGGGCGCGGTGGCGAGGAGATCGAAGCGCTGCGCGAAGCGGGTGTTGCTTACTCCGTTATTCCCGGCATCACCGCGGGTCTTGGCGCTGCGGCTATGTTCGAGGCGCCGCTGACCTATCGCCGCGAAGCGCTGCGCATCACCTTCCTGACGGCGCACAAGGAAAAGGACGCCGACAAGGTCGACTGGTCGACGCTCACCGACGAGAAGATGACAGTCGTTGTTTATATGGGTATGACCGCTGCCCCCACGATCCGCGCTGGATTGCTCGCTGCCGGGCGCTCGCCACAAACGCCGGTTGGCGTGTTTGCGCGCGTGACGCGTCCGGACGCGCAAGCGGCGGTGGGTGTGCTCGACGATCTCCCGGCGCTGGTCGACCAGATCGATGGTGGTCCGGCGGTTCTCATCATTGGCGATGTCGTGGCGCATTCTGCGCCGTGGCGGGCCGCTCAGATCAACAAGCTCGTTTCAGATTTATTGGTGGCTGCCGAATGACCTCTCCGCTGCAACAGAAAATCAAGATCACCGGCCCGTCGGTGGTGACTGCCAACCGTACCTGGGACGGCGTGGTGATTTATCGCGATGCCCATAAAGGCTGGACCACCGACCTCGCAGAGGCTGCCATTGTGCGCACTGCCGATGATGCGCGTGCGCTGCTTGCTGAATCCACAGCCGATGACGTTGGCGCCATCGGTCCCTATATCGCGCCGGTCGCCGTGAACGACAACGGCACCGTCGAGCCCGGCAATCTCCGTGAACAGATTCGCCGCAAGGGCGTCACCATCGACCTTCCGGCTTCGGCTTAAGGCACCTGAATTATGTATGCTTATGATGAAATCGACCGCACGCTGATCAACGAGCGTGTCTCGGAATTCCGCGATCAGGTGAAGCGCCGTCTCGCAGGTGAACTCACCGAAGATGAGTTCAAGATGCTGCGGTTGATGAACGGCGTCTATCTTCAGCTTCACGCCTATATGTTCCGCGTCGCCATTCCCTATGGCACGCTGTCATCGCCGCAACTGCGCAAGATGGCGCATGTGGCGCGACGCTATGACCGCGGCTATGGCCACTTCACCACACGGCAGAACATCCAGTTCAATTGGATCAAGCTCGCCGATCTGCCGGATGCTCTGGAAGATCTTGCTTCGGTCGGCATCCACGCGATGCAGACCTCGGGCAATTGCACACGCAATGTCACCACCGATCAATGGGCAGGTGTCGCGCCGGGCGAGGTCGAGGATCCACGCATCTGGGCGGAATTGCTGCGGCAGTATTCGACCATGCATCCGGAATTCTCGTTCCTGCCACGCAAGTTCAAGATTGCGATCACTGCGTCGGCCCATGATCGCGCGGCGATCAAGGTGCATGACATTGGTCTGCGAATTCACAAGAACGAGGTCGGCGAAACTGGCTTCGAAGTGTTGGTCGGCGGTGGCCTCGGTCGCACACCATTCATCGGCAAGGTGATCAAGCCGTTCGTGCACGGCCGCGACATTCTGAGCTACGTCGAGTCCATCCTGCGCGTCTACAACCAGTATGGCCGCCGCGACAATATCTACAAGGCGCGCATCAAGATTCTGGTTCATGAGCTGGGCATCGAGAAATTCGCCGCCGAAGTTGAGGATGAGTGGCTGGCAACGCGCGAGAGTGCGCTGACGCTGGACAACGAGGTTGTCGAGGATATCCGCTCGCGCTTCAGCTATCCGCACTATCAGAAGCTCTCCGACACGCCGGACGAGTTGGCGGCCGCGTCGGCCGATCCGCATTTTGCGCGCTGGCTCAAGAACTCGGTCGCGCCGCATCAGCGGACCGGCTACGCCATCGTGACATTGTCGTTGAAGCCGGTGGGCGGCCCGCCCGGCGATGCCACGGCCGACCAGATGGATGCGGTTGCCGATCTTGCCGACAAATACTCGTTCGGCGAAATCCGCGTGGGCCATGAGCAAAATCTAGCGCTGCCGAGCGTGGCCAGGCGTGATCTGCCCGCACTGTGGCGGCAGCTCGACAAGCTCGGCCTCGCCACGCCGAACGTCAATCTGGTCACCGACATCATCGCATGCCCTGGCCTGGACTACTGCTCGCTGGCTAATACGCGTTCGATCCCGATCGCGCAGGAACTAACGCGGCGTTTCGCCAATAACGATCTCGCGGAGCTGATCGGTCGGCTGCATATCAACATCTCCGGCTGCATCAATGCCTGCGGCCATCACCATGTCGGCCATATCGGTATTCTCGGCGTCGAGAAGAACGGCGAGGAATTCTTCCAGATCACAATCGGTGGCCGTGCCGACGAGCATGCCGTGGTCGGCACCCTGATCGGACCGGCGGTGCCTTTTGCCGAGGTAGCCGACGTCATTGAGGATATCGTCGAAGCCTATTTGGCACTGCGTGCCCGGCCGGACGAATTGTTTGTCCAGACTGTCGAACGCCTCGGCGTCGAGCCGTTCAAGGAGCGCGTTTATGCCACTCGTTAAGCAAGGCAAGATCGTTGCCGACGGCTATATTCACGTGGCAGACGATGCGGAGATTCCGGTCGACGGAGCGACGTTGATTCCGGCCGCGCGTTTTCTCGCCGACCCGGAGGCGCTGCTGAAGCGCAACGGCCCGACCGGCGTGATCTGGCCAAACAACCGCGATCCGGAAGATCTGGTGCCTTATCTCGACAAGCTCGCGGTGGTCGCGCTGGTCTTCCCGTCGTTCCGCGATGGCCGAGCCTACAGTCAGGCGCGCCTGCTGCGTGAGCGCTACAAATACAAGGGCGAATTACGGGCAACCGGCCAGGTGTTGCGCGATCAGTTCGTCATCATGCTGCGCGCCGGTTTCGATTCATTCGAGGTGAAGAAGGATGCCGATGCGGAAGCCTTCGCGGCCACAGTGAAGCGTTACACGGTGTTCTATCAGCCCACCGGCGATGGCCGCATCACGGCGCTGCATCAGCGCATGCAATTGCGTCATGCGGAGAACGCGCGCTAATTCGCCGCATGTCGACGGCTTTCGCAGCGTTGGTTGATGACAAATGACCAGCGCGCGATACGGTCTCCATACGAAGGCATATTCATAGCACATTGCTGCCGTCATGCCGCCAACATTGGAATCTGGTTTCGTTGACTTAGCGGTGCTTCTTCAAGATTTTGCCCCCACCTCATGACGATCTTGTTGTGAGGTTGGATGGAGATCAAAATGGTCCGTCGTATTCTTCCCGTCATTGCGGGTCTCTTAATTGCAACATCGGCGCACGCGGCAGACATTTCGCTGCTCAACGTGTCGTATGACCCGACGCGCGAGCTGTATGTCGATTTCAACAAATCGTTCGCTGCTGCGTATCAGAAGGAAACCGGCAAGAGCGTCGAGATCAAGCAGTCGCATGGCGGCTCGGGGGCGCAGGCGCGCTCTGTGATCGATGGTCTGCAAGCCGATGTGGTCACCCTCGCGCTCGCCTACGACATCGACGCAATCGCCAATAAGGGCCTGCTGGCGAAGGACTGGCAGAAGCGCCTGGCGCAGAATTCATCACCCTATACGTCGACCATCGTTTTCCTGGTGCGCAAGGGTAACCCCAAGGCCATCAAGGACTGGGACGATCTGATCAAGAGCGGCGTCAGCGTCATCACGCCAAATCCGAAGACTTCTGGCGGCGCGCGCTGGAACTATCTCGGCGCCTGGGGCTATGCTCTGAAGAAATATGGATCGCAGGACAAGGCAAAGGAATTCGTCGGTAACATCTTCAAGAACGTTCCGGTTCTCGATACCGGCGCGCGTGGCTCGACCATCACTTTCGTCCAGCGCGGTGTCGGCGATGTCTTGCTGGCCTGGGAAAACGAGGCGTATCTGGCAATCCAGGAATTCGGCAAGGACAAGTTCGAGATCGTCGCGCCGTCGCTTTCAATTCTCGCCGAGCCGCCGGTCGCCGTCGTTGATACCGTCACCGATAAAAAGGGTACTAAAGCCGCTGCCGAGGCCTATCTGAAATACTGGTACACCAAGGAAGGTCAGGAGATCGCCGCGCGCAATTTCTATCGTCCGCGTGATGCCGATATTGCCAAAAAGTACGAGGCTTCCTTCGCCAAGGTTGATCTGTTTACGATCGACGACGTGTTCGGAGGTTGGACCAAGGCGCAGAGCGAGCACTTTACCGACGGCGGCGTGTTCGACAAGATCTACAAGAACTGATCGTTCGCAGCGAAACATCCAGACCGGTATGCCGGTCTGGAGCTTTTACCAAAGCAAGGGGACATTGTGAGCGCGGCACCTAAACGAAGTTCGTTGCCGGGGTTCGGCCTGAGCATGGGCCTGACCCTGACATGGCTGTCGCTTTTGATTCTGATCCCGTTGGCCGGGTTGTTCGTCAAGACAGCCGATCTCAGTCTCTCGCAGTTCATCGATACCGTCACCAGCAACCGCACCCTACACGCGCTCAGGATTTCGTTCGGATTGGCCTTCGCTGCTGCGCTGGTCAATCTGGTCGCTGGCCTAATTATCGTCTGGGCCCTGGTGCGGTACCGATTTCCCGGTCGCCGGCTGTTTGATGCCATTGTCGATATTCCGTTCGCCCTTCCCACTGCAGTGGCAGGCATCGCGCTGACGACGTTGTTCGCGCAGAACGGATGGCTCGGCGCGCCGCTGGCGTCGCTCGGCATCAAGGTGGCGTTTACGCCGCTCGGAATTTTCCTGGCGATGGTCTTCATTGGCATTCCGTTCGTGGTGCGGACGGTGCAGCCGGTGCTGATCGACCTCGATGTCGAGATCGAAGAGGCCGCGGCCTGTCTCGGTGCCTCCCGCTGGCAAACCATCACCCGCGTCATCATTCCCAGCCTCACGCCGGCCATTCTCACCGGCTTCGCGCTGGCGTTCGCCCGCGCCGTTGGCGAATATGGCTCCGTGATCTTCATCGCCGGCAACCTTCCAAATGTGTCGGAGATTGCGCCGCTCTTGATCGTCATCCGGCTGTCGGAATTCCGCTACGCCGATGCGACGGCGATCGCGGTGGTCATGCTGGTCTTCTCATTCCTGATCATCTTCGTGCTCAATCGGCTGCAGCGCTGGGCGCAGACACGCGCGCTGGCCGTGAGTTGACCTGACATGACCATTACAATTATCAATTCGCCAGTCACCGTGGAGCGCGCCCAGTCCGTGGCACGACAGGACCTGCATACTGAGCCATGGCTCGTGCGCGGCATCATTATCGGTGTCGCAGTGATGTTCCTGACAGTGTTCGTGGTCCTGCCGCTGATTTTGGTGTTCTCGGAGGCATTGTCCAAGGGCGTTGGGTTCTATCTGTCGGCCTTGGCAGATTCCGAGGCGCTCTCGGCCATCTGGCTGACGCTGATCACTGCAGTGATCTCGGTCAGCCTCAATCTGGTATTCGGCGTTGCCGCCGCTTGGGCGGTGGCCAAATTCGAATTCAGGGGCAAGACCTTGCTGGTCACCCTGATCGATCTGCCGTTCTCGGTCAGCCCCGTTATCTCCGGTCTGGTATTTGTGCTGCTGTTTGGTGCGCAGGGTTTCTTTGGGCCATGGCTGATGTCGCATGGCATCAACATTCTGTTTGCCGTGCCGGCGATCGTGTTGGCGACCACCTTCGTCACCTTCCCGTTCGTCGCCCGGGAGCTGATACCGCTAATGCAGGAACAGGGGTCGCAGGAGGAAGAGGCTGCGATATCGCTCGGAGCGAGCGGTTGGCGTACCTTCATTGTGGTGACGCTCCCCAACATCAAATGGGGCCTGCTCTACGGCGTATTGTTGTGCAATGCGCGGGCGATGGGTGAGTTTGGCGCGGTTTCGGTGGTGTCGGGCCACATTCGCGGCGAGACCAACACCATGCCGCTGTTGGTGGAAATCCTGTATAATGAATATCAACTGGTGGCGTCGTTCGCGATCGCGTCATTGCTGGCTCTGCTGGCGCTCTTGACGCTGATCGCAAAGACCATCCTCGAAGGCCAGATTGAAGAAGGACAGCTGCCCCGTGACGATTGAAGTTCGGAATATCGTAAAGCAGTACGGTGCCTTCAAGGCGCTGGATAATGTCGACCTCAGGGTTGCTGATGGCGAGCTGCTCGCGCTGCTCGGACCGTCCGGTTCCGGCAAGACGTCATTGCTGCGAATTATCGCTGGGCTCGATTGGCCGGATTCCGGCGAAGTCTCATTCGATGGTGAAAATGCGCTGGCCCGCGGCGCCGGCGAGCGCCACGTCGGTTTCGTGTTCCAGCACTATGCGTTGTTCCGCCACATGAGCGTGTTCGAGAATGTGGCCTTCGGCCTGCGCGTGCAGCCGCGCGCCGTGCGCAAGAGCGAAGCGCAGATCCGCGCGCGGGTGAAGGAGCTTCTCGATCTCGTGCAGCTCGACTGGCTCGCCAATCGCTATCCCAGCCAGCTCTCGGGCGGCCAGCGGCAGCGTATTGCGCTGGCGCGTGCGCTCGCCATCGAGCCGCGCATTCTGCTGCTCGACGAGCCGTTCGGTGCGCTTGATGCCAAGGTCCGCAAGGAGTTGCGGCAGTGGCTGCGCACGTTGCACGAGGAAATCCACGTCACCTCGATCTTCGTCACGCATGACCAGGAGGAGGCGCTCGAAGTCGCCAACCGCGTCGTGGTGATGGACAAGGGCAAGATCGAGCAGATCGGCACGCCTGGCGACGTTTACGATAACCCGGCGACGGCTTTCGTGCACTCATTCATAGGCGAGTCGATCGTGCTCCCGGTCGATGTAAGCGACGGCCAGGTGAAGCTCGGCCATCGCCCGCTCAACATCGATGCGGGCAGTGCAAGCGGACCGTCGAAATTGTTTGTTCGTCGTCACGACATGCAGATCGGTCCGCTCGGCGAGGGAGCCCTCGAAGGCACCGTGCGCCGCGTCCGCACCTTCGGCCCGATCCAGCGCGCCGACATCGCGTTGTCCGGCGATGATACGCTGGTGGAGATCGATGCCCCGCGCGACCGTCCGCTCACCACGGGCGATGCGATCAGCCTGCAGCCGCGGCGCTACCGGATCTTTGCCGGGCAGGAGTGACTGGCGCTTTCTAAAAATCCCCTGCGTTCACCTTTCAGCCACGGTTGGTGTGCAACAACGGCCCCTCGATTTGGGGGATTGCCGATGAAGCGGGTGGCTCTGGCCAGTCTGGGATTTCTGTTGCTGGCAGGGTGCGCGGGGACCGTCGATACCGTGCCGGACCAGCCCACCATGTATCTCAGCATGGCCAATGGTGGCGCCAAGCTCGATCCGGTGGCCGCAGCCTCGATGATCTCACTGTACCGGCAGAACAATGGCCTCGGTCCGGTAGTGGTCGATCCCGCATTGATGGCTCTGGCGGAAGACCAGTCCACCGCCATGGCGAAACGGAACAAGCTCGATCACGACATCAAGGCGCCGCTGGCCAAGCGTCTGAATGCCGGCGGTTATCCGGCGACTCTGGCGGTCGAGAACGTCTCGGCCGGCTATCACACTATGGCTGAGGCCTTTTCTGGCTGGCGGGACTCGCCACCGCATCGGGCCAATATGCTGAAGTCTGGTGTCACAAAACTGGGCATCGCGGCGATCTATGCTCCCAACACCAAATACAAGGTGTTCTGGACCATGATCCTGGCGTCGACGGATTCCAAATAAGCCTTCCCAGATAGCCGAAGCGTGATGGTGCTCTGCACCATCCCTGATTGACGTCGCCGCAAGGGGGCGCCACGGTATGGTTCCCGTCGCCGACAGGATCGAGTGGTCTCATGGATATGTCCGATCAGCCTCAATCCAGCGCTGCCAGCAAACCCGCCGAAGCCAAGCGCGTCCTGGTGCTGCAAGGGGGCGGCGCGCTTGGCTCCTATCAGGCCGGCGCCTATGAGGCGCTGTGTCATCATGATTTCGAGCCGGAATGGGTGGCTGGCATCTCCATCGGTGCCATCAATGCGGCGATCATCGCGGGCAACGAGCGCGACAAGCGGATCGGCAAGCTCAAGGAATTCTGGGAGATGGCGGCATCGCCGGTCCCCTGGAGCCCGATGCTGACGGATGATCGCGCGCGCTCTTATTTCTACGAGGCAGGAGCCGCTGTCATTGCTACATTCGGCGTGCCAGGCTTTTTCGTGCCGCGGATTCCACCAGCACCACTGTGGCCGCCCGGCAGTCCGCAGTCGCAGAGCTTTTACGACACCGCGCCGCTGAAGGCGACGCTGGAACGGCTGGTCGACTTTGATCGTCTCAACGATTGCAAGATCCGGTTGAGCGTCGGCGCTGTGAGCGTGACCACCGGCAACTTCACTTATTTCGACAACACGCTCTTCAAGAAAGATCGCAAAAGGATCGAGCCCGAGCACATCATGGCCTCCGGCGCGTTGCCGCCGGGGTTTCCATCGATCGTGATCGATGGCGAGCATTTCTGGGATGGCGGCATCGCCTCAAACACGCCGCTGGATTTTGTGCTGGACGATGTAACCAGCGATCTGCTGATCTTCCAGGTCGATCTGTTCAGTGCGCGCGGGCCATTGCCGCAATCGATCCTGGAAGCGCAGGAGCGTGAAAAGGACATTCGATATTCCAGCCGCACCCGCATGAACACCGACAAGAACAAGAAGATTCACAACATCCGCAAGGCGCTGCGTGATCTGATTGGTAAATTGCCGGCAGAACTGAAGCAGGATCCTGGAGTGGCGCTGCTGTCGGAAGCCGCGAAGGAAAATACCGTCACGGTGGTGCATCTGATCTATACGAGCAAGAATTACGAGTCGTCGTCGAAGGACTACAATTTCTCGCGCATCGGGATGGTGGAGCACTGGGGTGCCGGTGAGCGCGATGTATTCCTCTCGATGCGCCACAAGGACTGGTTCGAGCGACCGCAATCCGATGAATCGATGGTGACGCATGCGCTCACCGCCGACGATTACAATGACCTCCCGCAGCATTTGACGTCCAACAGGAGCAAGTAATGGCTAATCTCACAGGCAAGACCGCCGTCGTCACCGGTTCGACCAGCGGCATCGGCCTCGCTTATGCGCGCGCTTTCGCAAGCGCTGGCGCCAATATCGTCATCAACGGCATGGGCGCGCCTGCTGACATCGAGAAGGAACGCGCCGCGATCGAGAGCGATTTCAAGGTCAAGGCGATCCATTCGCCAGCGGACATGACCAAGCCGGCTGAAATTGCCGAAATGATCGCGCTCGGCGAGAAGACCTATGGATCGGTGGATATTCTCGTCAACAATGCAGGTATCCAGTTTGTGTCGCCGATCGAGGAATTCCCGATCGAGAAATGGGATGCGATCATCGCCATCAATCTCTCTTCGGCCTTCCATGGCATCCGCGCCGCCGTGCCCGGCATGAAGAAGCGCGGCTGGGGTCGCATCATCAACACCGCCTCAGCGCATTCGCTGGTCGCCTCGCCATTCAAGTCGGCTTATGTCTCTGCCAAGCACGGCATCGCCGGCCTGACCAAGACCGTGGCGCTGGAAGTGGCCACCCACAAGATCACCTGTAATTGCATTTCGCCTGGCTATGTCTGGACGCCGCTGGTGGAGAAACAGATCCCCGACACCATGAAGGCGCGCGGACTGACCAAAGAGCAGGTCATCAACGACGTCCTGCTGGAAGCGCAGCCGACCAAGGAATTCGTAACGTCCGAGCAGGTTGCGGCATTGGCCCTGTTCCTGTGCGGTGACGATGCGGCGCAGATCACCGGCACCAATCTGTCGATCGATGGCGGTTGGACGGCGGAATAAGTTTGCTTCCTGACCTCCTCCTGCTTTGCAGGGGGAGGTTGTTAGGCGCCTTGCTTTCCGAAGGCGAGCACGTGCAGTCCAAGCCGCTGTCGCACGATCCAGAACAGCAGGATCGTCTCGAATGTAAGCGCGATCGACGTTGCCGCGGCGGCGCCATGGCCGCCGAATTTCGGCACCAACACGAGACACAGCACCAGGTTCATCACGAAAGCCGACGCGTAGGCCACGGCGCAAATATGTTGGTGACCGAGCATGTTGAGCAGCCGCTCCACCGGGCCGATGGCAGCGCGGACCACGAGGCCGATGGCAGCGATGAACATGATGTCGTAGCCGCTGGTGAATTGCGGCCCGAAAAGCCATAGCAGCGGCTTGCCCAGAGCGAGCAGGATCAGCGTCGCCGCGAGCGACGGCCAAAATGTCCATTTGATCGCGTGGGTGACGTAAGCGGCGAGGCGGTCCTTGTCGCCGGCCGCGTGATATTCGGTAAAGCGATGCGCCGTTGTCGCCGACATCGCATAGTGGATGAATGACACCAGCGCCAGGGTCTTCACCACGGCGAAATACACACCGACTTCGTCAGATGAGACAAACTGCTGCAGCACCAGCACGTCGGTGTAGGACAGCAGCAGATAGAAGCTCTCGACCAGCAAGATCGGCAGCGACACTGCGAGCCAGCCGCGATAGTCATAGGCCTTTGGGCCGGGCTCGATATGCGCCGCGAGCCGGCGATTGAGTACGATCATCTGGCCGATCATCGCAACCCACACTGCCGCGACGCTGGCCAGCATCGCGATGGTCGCACCAAGCTTAAAGCCCAGTGCGAAGGCGCCGGCGGTGAAGCCGATGATGAGCGCCTGGCGGATGATGAATTGCGGCATCAGGCCGAGGCGCATCCAGTCATGGGAGCGCGCGATACCATCCTGCGTGTTGGCAACGACGAAGGCCGGCAGTGTCAGGCAGCCGAGATAGAGCGGCACCACCGTGTCGGCGTCGATCCACGGCGAGATGAGCCTGACGAGGCCAGCGAGCAGCAGCGAGATTATCACCGAGACGATACCGGTCATCCAGCGGCTGCCAGAGAGGAAGCCGCGGAGCCGCGCGTGGTCGCCGCTGGCGCGATACTCCGGGATGATCTTCTGGGCTGAAGCGGCGATGCCGAAATCCATCATCGAGCCGAGCAGCAGTACCCATGTCCAGACATAGACATAGATGCCGTAATCCGACGTGCCCATCCAGCGCGCCAGCAGGATCTGGGAGAAGTAAGCGAGGCCGGCCGAGATCACGCGGATGAGGAAGATAGTGCCGGCGAGGCGGCGCGTCAGCGAGGCTTCGCCTGAGCCGGTGAACAGCGCGCGCAGCCTGGCCTTGAGGCCGGTGGGCGCGGTTGCGGGTGCGGAGTTTGCGTCCATCACGGCCACGACAAGGTCCTCAGCCGCAGGCGTGCGGCAGCGGTCTGGCGTAGCAAGCAGTCGTTAACATCCGGTTGGACGGAGATATACAGGTTGCGCGCAACAGGTCACGCGCCAGCGGTATCAGGGCAGGTTGACGTTGAATTCATAGGCGCGGTCGCTGCCGACCAGCGTCAGTTTCAGGGCCGCGCCATCGGTCGTGGCGCCGGGCGGCACGCCGTCGAGTTCGAAGCTGAAGCGCTTTACGCCCGGCGGGCTCTTGGCCTCGAGTTTGGGGATTGGCAGCGCCCATTCCGGCGTCGGGCCCTCGACGAACAGGTTGGGTTCGCTGCCTTCGGGCGCCACGACGTCAACGAACACATTCTTGCCCTCGCGCTTGAGGTCGCGCACCGTCAGCGGACTGGTGTCGCCCATGGTTGCCGGCTTAGGCACGGTATCGAGCGCCGCGGTCAGCGCGCCGTCTTCAGTGCTGGCCACGCTGGTAAAAGCGAGTTCGGCATTGGCGTCGACCGGAATGCAGAGCTTGTCGCAGACCGCGTAATTGATCGCCGCACGGAGAATCACCGGCTTGCCGGGGTCTTTGGCGATCACCCGCATCGGTAGCACCACCTGTTTCACATAGCCGAGCGACAGGCCACCAGCTCCATCCTCGAATTTTTTCGGCGCCGGCCACAGGATGGTGACGGTATCCAGGTTCTCCGATTTGGAGAAATCGAAGCGGGGCGGCACCCCGGAATCACCGGGGTTCCGCCAGTAGGTGTGCCAGCCGGGCTGCAGCTGGATCGCTATACCCCCCAGCATCACAGGACCGCTACGCGAGCCTGCCACAAGCCTGATCTGCGAATGACTGTCTATCTGCCAAGGTGAGGTGTCCTCCGCCTGCGCGCTGCAGGTGAGGAGCAGGCCCGCGGCGCAGACAGCGACAATGTGGTGCGGAACAGATGCGGTCATCGGGCGTCCTTACAGGGTGGGCCTGTCATAAAGCCAAACCTGTCTTAAGCTATTGAACTGCTTGTGATCCGGTTTTCGTATGCGTTGCGGAAGGCTGATTGACAGAACCCAGACCCAATATCAGGATAGGCAACGAAATGAGAGCGGTTTGCTGATGGAACCCACTCGCAAGCGCCCCCGGAAAAGCCGCGCGAAATCCGGCGCCGGCGACACTGGCAACTACCTCGACGGGCAGTTGCTGATCGCCATGCCTGTGATGGAAGACGAGCGCTTCGCCCGTTCGGTGATTTACGTCTGCGCGCATTCGTCGGAAGGTGCCATGGGCATCATCGTCAATCGGCCTGCGGGGAGCATCGATTTTCCCGAATTGCTGGTTCAACTGGACATCATTGAAAAGTCCGACAGCATCAAGCTCCCGGAAAGCGCCGAAAGCATGAAAGTGCTGAAGGGCGGTCCGGTCGAGACCGGCCGAGGTTTCGTGCTGCATTCCAGCGATTTCTTCATCAAGGACGCGACATTGCCGATCGACGATGGCGTCTGCCTCACCGCGACCGTGGATATCCTGCGCGCCATCGCCAATGGCGGTGGACCCAAGCACGCGATTCTCGCGCTGGGCTATGCCGGCTGGGCGCCGGGCCAGCTGGAAGACGAAATCCAGGGCAACGGCTGGCTGCATTGCGCAGCTGATGAGGATCTCATCTTCGGCGGTGACGTTGAGGAGAAGTATCTTCGCGCGCTGCAGAAGATCGGGATCGCCCCGGGGATGTTGTCGGCCGAGGCCGGGCACGCGTGAGCGTCCGCTAGACTTCCAGCTATCAGCGACGGCCCTACTCAGCTCGCCGCTTCCAATCGCTCTTCCGTCAGCATGCGCATCGCCGCATCCGCATCCATCGGCTCGCCGAAGGCAAAGCCCTGGGCGTATTCGCAGCCGAGCTGATACATCTCCACCGCATCCGAATCTGTCTCGACGCCTTCAGCGACGACGTCCATGCCGAGATCGTGGGCCATGGCGATGATGGATTTGAGAATCACCGGGCGGGTGCCGCGCGAGGTGGTGCGAACGAAGGACTGGTCGATCTTCAGCGTGTCGAACGGGAAGCGCTGCAGATAGGATAGCGACGAGTGGCCAGTGCCGAAATCGTCGAGCGAAAGGCCCGTACCGAGTTCGCGGATCCGGTGCAGCATCTGCGCTGCATGTTCCGGATTTTCCATCACCAGCGATTCCGTGAGTTCGAGCTTCAGCGTGCCGCGCGCGACGGACGAGCGTGACAGCACCGTGCGGATGTCATGCAGGAGATCGTGGCGCAGCAGCTGCCGTGAGGACACGTTGACGCTGGCGAAGATCGGTTCGCGCGAGCGCATCGCGCGCTGCCAGATCGCGAGCTGGCGTGCAGTCTGATCCATCACGAACATGCCGAGATCGATGATCAGGCCGATCTCCTCGGCGATGGCAATGAATTCCGACGGCGACATCCGGCCGAGCTTCGGATGATCCCAACGGGCCAGCGCTTCGAAGCCGGCGATGGAGCGATCTTCCAGCCGCACGATGGGCTGATACAGGATGGTGATTTCCTGGCGCTCGATGGCGCGGCGCAGTTCGGATTCGAGCGTCAGGCGATCCGTTTTGCGGGCGCGCATTGCCGGTTTGTAGACGTCGATACGGTCGCCACCGATCCGCTTCGAATGATACATCGCGAGCTCGGCGTCCTTGATGAGCTCGTCGGTCAACGGTACCGCGGGATCAGAGAGCGCTAGGCCGATCGAGGCCGTGAGGAAGATCTCGCGATCGTTGAAGGCAATCGGGGCGCGGATGGTCTTGCGGATGGTCTCGGCGAAGGCGGTGATCTTGGCCGCGTCTTGTTCGGACATCAGGATCAGGCCGAACTGATCGCCGGCGAGGCGGGCCAGCGTGTCCTGCGGCTTGAGGATGCGGGTGAGGCGGCGGGCCAGCGTCAGAAGGATCGAGTCGCCGACGGCGATGCCAACGGAATCGTTGACCTGTTTGAAGCGATCGAGATCGATCACCATGATGGTCGGCCGCATGGTCGGCACAGTCTTGGAGAAATTCGCGACGGCGTTGAGGCGGTCAATGAACAGCTTGCGGTTCGGCAGACCGGTGAGATTGTCGTGCACCGAGTCGTGCAGCATGCGTTCTTCGGCATTCTTCATCTCGGTGACGTCGGTGAGGGTGCCGACCACGCGTGACACTTCGCCGTCGGAGCCGACCACCGGACGCGCCTTCAGCGCAAACCACATGAAGTGACCGTCGGGGGTGCGCAGGCGAAAGTCCTGCACGAGGCGGCCGCGACGCTGGTCGAGCACGCTGTCCAGCGCCGCCCGGAAGCGATCCTGATCGAGCGGGTGGAGCACTTCGAGCCAGCTTGCCGCGGGGCCTTCCAGCGTGCCGCGTTTGAGGCCGAGCAGTGCTTCGGTCTCGGGCGAGGTGAACACTTTGTCGGCGGAGACGTCCCAGTCCCAGATCAGGTCGCCGGAGCCGGTCAGCGCCAGCGCGCGGCGCTCGACGTCCGACACGATGCCATTGGTGGCGCCGCCGCCCGCGAAGGCGTGCTGCATAACCGTGAAGCCGATCAGCATCACGATCAGCACGAGCCCGCCGAGCAGCGCCGGGCCGACGATGTCATTGGTGACACTACCGGCAACGGTCATGCCCGCGGCAACAACCCAGACCACAAGCAGGAACCAGGTCGGGATCAGCAACACCGCGCGGTCGAAGCCATGGGTGGAGAGATAGACGATCAGCGCAAAGCCGGCGAAGGCGATGAGCACCAGCGAGATGCGCGCGATACCTGAGGCGACGGCAGGATCGAACAGCGCCAGACCTACGAGAGAGCCAAGGAAAGCCAGCCAGCCTAGCGTGATGTGCGAGTAGCGGACATGCCATCGACTGAGATTGAGATAAGCAAACAGGAACACCAGCAGCGTCGCCGCCAGGATCGCTTCCCCCGAGGCGCGCCAGACGCGCTCGGCGCCTTGGGACATGTCGAGCACCTTGCCCCAGAAGCCGAAGTCGACACCGATATAGACCAGCACAGCCCAGGCCAGCGCCGCGGCGGCCGGGAACATGATGCTGCCCTTCACGACGAACAGGATCGTCAGCACCAGCGCCAAGAGGCCCGAGATGCCGATGACGATGCCTTGGTACAGCGTGAAGGAGTTGACCTTGTCCTTGTAGGCTTCCGGCTCCCACAGATAGAGCTGCGGTAGCTTGTTGGTGCGCAGTTCGGCGACGAAGGTGATGACAGCGCCGGGGTCGAGGGTGACGCGGAAGATATCGGCGGTGGCGCTATCCTGACGTTCCGGGCGATCCCCGGTTGACGGCGTGATCGTCGCAATGCGCGAGAGGCCAAGATCGGGCCACAAGAGGCCGGACGACACGATGCGATAATGTGGCGCGACGATCAGACGATCGAGCTGATCGTCGGTGTTGTTGGCGAGCGCGAACACCACCCAGTTCTGACCGGCTTCGCGGCCACGCACCTCGATGCGGCGAACGATGCCGTCGGTGCCGGGCGCGGTGGAGACCTGGATGCGGTCGGTGTCGCTATGCTGATATTCGAGGATGCCGGTGAGATCGATCGCAGGCGCGTCACCGCGGACGCTAACAGCGTCAACAGCCTGTGCCGGTGCTGTGGCAACAACAGTCATCAGGCCGAGCGCGAGCGGCGCGAGCCACCTGATCAAACGCAATGTCATTCTCCGCGATCAACAAAACATCGACCCTGCGTCACGCAGAAGCAGGGCCATTTCCCGACGCGCGATAAATGACATGAAAGCGAGATAAATCAAAGGGTTTCCGGCTGTTCTCCAGCCCTAAACGACCAACACAATTTTGCCAATATGTGCGCTGGTTTCCATGCGTTTGTGCGCGTCTGCAGCCTTTTCCAGCGGGAAAGTGCTGTCCATCAGGGGCTTAACCTTGCCGGCCTTGAGTAGCGGCAGGACATTGGCCTCGATCGCCCTGACCATGGCGGCCTTGTCGGCATTGGTGCGGGGCCGCAGAGTCGAGCCGGTATAGTGCAGCCGCTTCACCATGATCTTGGCGGCGTTGATAGTGGCTTTCGGGCCATTCAGCACCGCAATCTGCACGATGCGGCCATCGACGGCGGCGGCATCGAAGTTTTTCTCTACATAGTCCGCGCCCACCATGTCGAGGATCAGCTCGACGCCGGTCTTGGAGATTTCCTTGACGCGTTCAACGAAATCTTCGGTCTTGTAGTTGATGGCGTGATCGGCGCCCAGCTTGAGGCAGGCATCGACCTTGTCCTGCGAGCCGACGGTGACGATCACTTTGGAACCCAGCGCCTTGGCGAGCTGGATCGCCATGGTGCCGATGCCGGAAGAGCCGCCATGGATCAGCACGGTCTCGCCGGGCTGCAATCCGCCACGCTCAAACACGTTATGCCAGACGGTCATCAGGGTTTCGGCGGTGGCGCCGGCCTCGGTCATCGAGAAGCCTTCGGGGACCGTCATCGCCTGCGCATCCTGTGCGATGCAATATTGCGCGTAGCCGCCGCCGGCGACCAGCGACATCACCTTGTCACCGAGCTTGTGTTTGGTGGCGCCTTCGCCGAGGGCGACGACTTCACCTGAGATTTCGAGGCCGGGCAGATCGCTGGCGCCGGGCGGCGGCGGATAGGCGCCAGACCGCTGTGCAACATCCGGACGATTGACGCCGGCAGCTGCGACCTTGACCAGGATTTCGCCGGGACCGGGCTTCGGAACGGGGCGCGTCTCGGGAATCAGCACCTCGGGGCCACCCGGTTTGCTGATACCAACGACGGTCATTTGCGTGGGCAGCTTTTCCATGATTTGTCCTTGCGGCGTACGGGATGTCGGTTGGCCATCTGATTAAACAGCCGGATCAATGCTGGCAACATCCGGTGCATATTCGAATTTGAGACGGGGAGGGCCCCAAATGGCGATCGACGACGACGACAAACCGAAGAAGAAGGTCAGCCATGAGGTCGGGCAGGACCTCTCGCTGCTATCGGTCGAGGAACTCGCCGAGCGGATCGCGCTGCTCAATGGCGAGATCGCGCGGCTGCAATCGAGCATGACCTTGAAGCGCGCGACGCGCGATGCGGCGGATCGCTTTTTCAAATCGTGACGGGCTATTGAACGGCGCTCTCCCGGCTCTCTGCCGTCATTGCGAGGTGAAGGAAAGCTGTCCTGCAGCTTTCCTCTTAGCGAAGCAACGCGGCAATCCAGAAGCCATACGCGAAGAAAACTGGATTGCTTCGCTCTGCTCTCAATGACGGACGAGAGGCCTGTGCAATACCGCCGACGCTTCCTCAGTCGCGATCCCGACATTGTCTCATTCCGATACAGTTTGCGAGGCGTCGCATGGCAAACGGATCGTGAAGAAAGCCCGCGTATTTACGCGCAATTAAGCTTTCTCGCATATTACTTAAATTGTCCTTGTTTGGACACCGAGTGGCTCCTGTCCACTCTGTTTGACGCCTCCCTGTTATCAACTTTAAAGCCGCCGGAAACGGCGGCTCTTTTTTGGTACTCATGTCTTCTTTTGGGGCGTCCGCGATCGTTAAATCGCGTTGGAAACCATAAATACTTCTTTAATTTTACGCCGCTGGACTCTCACGCACGCACGCGTAATGATTTGTTCATCATAAGCCCGCCGTTCAGAGCTGGCTGCGAAACCATTTGCGTGAGGCGTTAACTATGTCGGATCGTTTGCACAGCGAACCCGCTCTCGTTCAGTTTAGCGAGCGGCTGACCAATTCTGCTGCCTTCGGCGCCTTGTTTCGCGAGGGGATGGATCTGGTCGAAGAGACCGCGGCCTATCTCGACGGCGTCGGCCGTAGCGAGGCCAAGGCACTGGATCGCTCCGTCAGCCTGACTTACGCCACCGAAAGCATGCGCCTCACCACCCGCCTCATGCAGCTTGCCTCATGGTTGCTGCTGCACCGTGCGGTGAAGGAAGGCGAGATGACGTTGACCCAGGCCAATCGTGAAAAGACCAAGGTCAAGCTCAGCGCCGCCGATCCGAGTCCGGAAGAAATGCTGCTCAAGCTGCCCGAGCAGCTGCAGATCCTGATCACGCGTTCGATGGTGCTGCAGACCAAGGTTCGTCGCCTCGACATCTCGATCCATGCCGCGACCACCACGCATGCGCCGATCGGCAATCCGCTGGTGCCGCAGCTCAATCGCCTGAAGGCTGCGTTCGAACGCTAATCGCGCGTCCCTCACATTCCTGAACGCTGTTCCTCGCTCGCCGCTCATGCGCTAAACATGAGCTAGGCGCAGCGGGGGCATTTGCGATGGCAGACGATATCAGGGCATTGACCGGGGTGCGCGGCGTCGCAGCCGCTGTCATCGTCGTGTATCATTTCGGTGACGTGCAGCTCGCAACCGGCGGCACCGGCTCATTCTTCCGCATTCCCTACGGCTATTTGCTCGTCGACCTGTTCTTCATGCTGTCAGGCTATGTGATGGCGCTGACCTATCGCGACGCGTTCCTGCATCTTACCGGCAAGGCGTTTGCGCATTTCATGCTGAAGCGGGTCGCGCGGCTGTACCCGGCCTATTTCATTATCGGACTGTTCTACGTGGCCAAGATCGCGGCTGGTCTGTCCGGTGAGAAGCTGGAGATGTATTCAGCTTGGGACTGGACCGGCAACCTGCTGATGATGACCGGCTGGGGTCTCTACATTTTCCCGATCATCGGCGTAGCCTGGGCGGCGAGCGCCGAAATGGGCTCCTATCTGCTGCTGCCGATCCTGATGCCCTTCACTCAGCGCGGCAGTAAGTGGATCGCGGGTCTCGCCGTGATCGTGGCGTTGCTCGGCATCTATGCTGTCAGCATCAGCGGCCGCGGTTCGGGCGGGCCGCTCGATGTGGTCAACGGCAATTCGCTCTATCCGCTGCTGCGCGCGGTGGCGGGTTTCACGCTGGGCCTTGCGATCTTCCGCTTTGGTGGCCTCGTCGATCGCCTGTCGGCAACCGTGCAGGATGGTCTGGTCGTCGCGCTTCCGCTCGCCATCATCGCCGTCGGTCTCGCCGATGCGAGCGATCGCTTGATGTATCTGCTGTACATCCCGCTGGTCGCGGTGCTCTCGCGTGATGGCCGGATGGCGCAACTGCTGTTCGGCAACGCGCTGGTCTACCGGCTCGGCATCATCTCGTACTCGATCTATCTGATCCATCCGCTGTTCGTCAGTTTCGCTATCAGGACCTGGCGGCATTTAGGCCAGACTGAGGTTGTCTATATCGCTGCATCGCTGGTCTGTTTCGCCATCATCTGGGCGCTGGCGGAAGTGAGCTATCGCTTCGTCGAAATGCCCGGCCGCAACTGGATCACGCAGCGATTCATCCCGCGGAGAAGCGACGCGCCGGTGAAGGCGTAGGCATCGGGGCTATCAAGTCGGTAGTGCGGCGCGATGCCGCAGACGGCGGCGATCCATTCTTTCAGATATTACTGCCACGCTGCCCGGAAATGTGAGCGATGACGCCGCAGGCATAGCGTCATTTATCGCAAAGCCTTGCCTGAATAGGGTTTCTCGCCAGAGAGCTACACTTCTGATGCCGAGCCAATGCGAGTTTGGAGGAGGCGTCGCGCCAGCTATCTTCGCATTGTTGCGGTGACTCCATGTCGCACGGGAGCAATCGCAACGATGTGGCATTGAAGCGCGGCCACACCGAAATTCCGCGCCGATCCAAGTAGGAATCTGATGTCTTTGTCTCCTCGTCTGTTCGGTCTCATTGGTGTGTTGGCTTGTCCGGCGGTTGCGGTTGCGGCTGATCCGGTGGTGATGCTGCCATCGGTGCCCTTCGTGCCCTCGGCCTCCGGTGGCTGGACCGTGACCGTCGGGATAGGCGGCGAGATGCAGCCATCCTATGAAGGCGCCGGGAGTTCTGAACTTGCGCCAAAGCCGATCATCTCGATTCGCCGTGCCGGCACGCCGGCCCGTTTCAAGAGCATGCGCGACAATGCAAGCTTCGCCCTGATCGACGTGGGCGGCTTTCGCGCCGGTCCCGTCGGCAACTATAAAGCAGCGCGCAAGGCCGCCGATCACAGCGAGCTGCGTGGCCTGAGGGACGTTGATTTCGCGGTCGAACTCGGTGGTTTCGCCGAATACTACGCCTTCGACTGGCTGCGCCTACGCTCCGAACTGCGCCGCGGTCTCGGTGGCCACGAAGGCATCGTCGCGGATTTCTCGGCTGACGTGATTGTGCCGATCAACGAGCGGATGACCTTTGCTGCCGGCCCGCGCTACCGGGTGACGGATGCGAAATATGCGGAGACTTACTTCAGCGTCAACAATATCGAGGCGCTTGCGTCTGGTTTGCCAGTTTACGACGCCAAGGGCGGTTCGAGTTCGGTCGGTGCGGGCGCGCAATTGCGCTACAAGCTCGATCCGCAATGGGAAGTGCGCGGCTATGTCGAATATGACAAGCTGCTCGGCAGCATCGCCGACAGTCCGCTGGTGAAATTCCGTGGGTCGACCAATCAGGTCACCTACGGCGTCGGCGTGGCCTATTCGTTCGACGTCGGCGTGCGCTAGCACGACGTGCGATAGCACGGCGCGCGTGCGTAGCGTGGGCAAACACCGCGCTTGCTGGCTTGCGCTTCTAGCGCTCCCCGATCAGATAGTACGACAACATCGTATCCAGCTCCTGTTCCAGCTCGCCATTGGCGAAGGCATCCGGACGGAATGCGATCGCCGCATCGAGTGCCGAGCCGACCATTCTCGGAATGAAGAAACTTCCGGCTTCGCGATTGAAGCCAGGGCGTAGCTCGTCGGCATGGCTGTCAAACATGCCACGCAAGAGGCCTTGCCGCTGCGGAAAGCGGTCGAATGGCCACTGAACAGGGGGACGGCCGGAGGCGGTCTCCATCAAGACCTTCAGCAGCGGCAGCACGCGGGCATGCTGGCTGATCGCGGTGTTCAGACCGGAGCGGACGAATCCACGCAGATCCAGCCCTTCGAATCCTGAAATGGTCTGCCAGATATTTTCTGACATTTGGGCTTCCGTCCGGCCATGGAGGGCCCCGAACAGCGCGTCCCGGTTTGGAAAATACTGATAGAGCGATCCGATGCTGACGCCGGCGCGTTCGGCGATTCTGTTGGTGGTGGCGCGTTCGTAGCCTTCGTCCACCAGCACGAGGGCAGCGGCGTCCAGGAGGATGCCCACGGTCGCAACGGAGCGCGCCTGACGCGGCTTCTTGCGGTGGTGCCCGGTATTTGTCGGCATGGTCTCGTTGCGCCCCCGCGCAAGATGATGTGGCGCACCTTATAGGGAGGGCAACGGAGGCGGTTTTAAGGTACCGCCATGGCCAATGTCGGCCAGCAACGAAAAACGCCCCTGCTGGCTGCAGAGGCGTTTTGAAAGGCAATCGGATAAGCCTGAAAGGCCGATCTTCCTTGTGAAGATCAATCTTCCTTCTTGAGGAAGCCCGAGAACTTCTTCTGGAAGCGCGACACGCGGCCACCGCGGTCGAGAAGCTGGGTGGTGCCACCGGTCCAGGCTGGGTGCGACCTCGGATCGATGTCGAGGTTCAGCTTGTCGCCTTCCTTGCCCCAGGTGGAACGGGTCTGATACTCCGTACCATCGGTCATAACGACCGTAATGTTATGATAATCCGGGTGAATTTCGGCTTTCATGACGGTTCCTTCGGCGCGCCGGCGCCTGAATCTCTGTGATTTCGATGGCGGATTTGGCCGCTCTATATCGCAGGAACGTGCGGGAGACAAGGACTCCCGTCGTGGATCATTGCCTCTGCAATTGACCTAGGTCATTTGCCTCGGGGCCCGCTCCGGCCTATCTCAGGGCAACGACAAGAACGGTTATAAATCATGAGTGCAGTCGAACGGCTTGAGATCCCCCGCGCGGCCAAGCCGACGCTTCCGCAGCCCGATCCGGTGCTTCCGGAGCCGTCGCTGGCGGATACCGTTGTGGAGCCCCAGATACCACCCAGCCGAGCCAAATTGCGGCCGCTCCTGGCGTTGGCGCCCTATGTGGCGCGGTATCGCGGCCGGGCGCTGCTGGCGCTGGTGTCGTTGACCGTTGCGGCTGTGACCACGCTCGTCGTGCCTGTGGCGGCACGGCGGATGATTGACTTCGGCTTCAGCCCCGAAGGCATCGCGATGATCAACAACTATTTCAGCGTCATGATCGCTGTGGTGGTCGTGCTCGCGCTGGCCAGCGCGGCCCGTTACTACCTCGTCATGACCATCGGCGAGCGCATCGTCGCCGATCTGCGCCGCGACGTGTTCCAGCATCTCACCGCGCTGTCGCCGTCTTTCTTCGATACGTCGCGCTCCGGCGAACTGGTGTCGCGGCTCACGGCCGATACTACGCAGATCAAGTCTGCGGTCGGCGCGTCCGTATCCATCGCGTTGCGCAACCTTGTGCTGTTTCTCGGCGCGGCAGCCATGATGGTCGTTTCCAGCCCGAAACTCTCCGGCTTCGTGCTCGCGGCGATCCCGCTGATCGTGATCCCGCTGGTGGCCTTCGGGCGCTGGGTGCGGCGTCTGTCGCGCAACGCACAGGATACGCTGGCGGAAGCCTCGGCCTATGCCGGCGAACTCGTCGGTTCGATCCGTACCGTGCAGGCCTATACCAACGAGCAGCTGGCGAACGCGCGCTTCGGTAAGGAGGTCGAGCAGGCCTATGACGCTGCGCGCGGCTCCACGCGCGCGCGCGCCGTGCTGACCGCGGTTATCATCTTCATCGTGTTCTCCAGTGTCGTGGGCATTCTCTGGGTCGGCTCGCATGACGTGTTGACGGGCGCACTGACACCGGGCCGGCTCGGCCAGTTCGTGCTCTATGCGGCCTTCGCGGCCTCCAGCCTCGGCCAGCTCAGCGAAGTCTGGGGCGAGATTTCGGCGGCGTCGGGCGCGGCGGAACGACTGTTCGAAATCCTCAATGTCAAATCCGCCGTGGTGGCCCCGGCATCGCCGCGGCCATTGCCGCAGCCCGCACGCGGTGACGTCGTGTTCGACAATGTCTCCTTTGCCTATCCGACCCGGCCGGACATCCTGTCGGCCGCTGGCGTATCGCTATCGGTGAAGGCTGGCGAAAAGGTCGCCATCGTCGGCCCGTCCGGCGCCGGCAAGAGCACGCTGTTTCATTTGCTGCTGCGCTTTTACGATCCCAAGGGCGGCGTCATTTCGGTCGATGGCGTGCCGATCCGCGACGCCGATCCCCGCGAGCTGCGCAAGCGCATCGCATTGGTGCCGCAAGACTCCGTCGTGTTCGCTACAACCGCCCGCGAGAACATCCGCTTCGGTCGTCCCGATGCGACGGACGCTGAAGTCGAGCATGCGGCATCGCTGGCGCATGCCACCGAATTCATCCGCCGCCTGCCTGATGGATTCGAGGCGCAGTTGGGCGAACGCGGCGTCACGCTCTCGGGCGGCCAGCGTCAGCGCATCGCCATCGCGCGCGCCATCCTGCGCGACGCACCGTTGCTGCTGCTCGATGAAGCAACGTCTGCACTCGATGCCGAATCCGAGACGCTGGTGCAGACCGCACTGGAAGAGCTGATGAAGCACCGCACCACGCTGGTGATCGCCCATCGGCTCGCCACCGTGCTGTCTTGCGATCGCATCCTCGTCATGGATCATGGCCGCATCGTCGAGCAGGGCACGCACGCCTCACTGGTCGCGGCGAACGGGCTTTATGCACGATTGGCGCGGCTGCAGTTCGGGGTGTGAGTGTCGACGATGGGAGGCTTGCTACGGCTTCCATTCCATCAGGTCGACGGCACGGCCTGACGTGTTCACCTCGTCGCCGATTTTGACAAAGCCGTTACGCATATAGAATTTGATTGCGCGGATATTGTCGGCATTGACCTTCAGCGTCACGCCGGTGGGCGATAGTCGTTTGGTTTCATCGACCAGCGCGCGGCTGACATCTGATCCCCATTGAGCGGGGCTGACCACCAACTGATCGAGATAACCCGTGCCGTCGATGGTGACGAAGCCGACCATCGCGCCGTTTTGCTCGGCGACCACGATCTGCGCTACGGGTACCAGTTCGGTGCGCCATCGCTCGCGCCACCAGTCGACGCGGGCGTCGAAATTGATCGAGGGATAGGCCTGTCGCCATGTCTCCAGCCACAGGGCGATAGATGAGTCTTCATCGCTTTCGCGATAGGACCGCAGTTGGAATGCCTCAGGCATGCCGTCAGCGCTCGGTGAGCTTGAGTTCGATGCGACGGTTGCGCTTGTAGGCTTCCTCGGTCTGCGCCGTATCCAGCGGCTGGTTTTCGGCGAAGCCGGCGGCGACGAGGCGCTGTGCGGGCACGCCGAGCGAGATCAGATACTGCACCACCGAGATTGCACGCGCCGATGACAGTTCCCAGTTCGATTTGAACAGCGGGCTGTTGAGGATCGGCCGCGAGTCGGTATGGCCGTCGACGCGCATCACCCAGGCGATTTCGGCCGGGATTTGCTTGTCGAGTTCGATCAGGGCACTGGCGACCTTGTCCAGTTCGGCGCGGCCTTCGGGAAGCAAAGCCGCTTGGCCGACATCGAAGAATACTTCTGACTGGAACACGAAGCGATCGCCAACAACGCGAATGTCAGGGCGGTTGCCGAGAATGGCGCGCAGGCGTCCGAAGAATTCGGAGCGATAGCGCGACAGCTCCTGAACGCGCTGCGCGAGCGCGACGTTGAGGCGCTGGCCGAGATCGACGATGCGTCCCTGCGATTCCTTGTCTCGTTTCTCGGACGCTTCTAGTGCTTCTTCGAGTGCCGCGAGCTGGCGGCGCAGCGCGGAGATCTGCTGGTTCAGCACCTCGACCTGCGCCAGCGCGCGGGCCGAAAGCTGCTTCTCGGAATCTAGCGCCTTGTTGAGCTCGGTGTTGCGGCCTGCGGCATCGGAGCCCGCACCGGCGAGGCCGTCATACAGGCCCTTGATCCGGTCGCGCTCCGATTCCGCGGCGGACAGCCCGGCACGCATCTGAGATAGCTGTTCGTCGAGATTGAGCTTGCCGAGTTTTTCCAGGGATAGCAGGTCGTTCAGCTGAGCCAGTTTGGCGGTGAGCTGCTCCAGCGCCTTGTCCTTGCCGGTGACTTCCTGCGACAGATAGAATTGCACGACGAGGAAGATCGACAGCAGGAAGACGATCGCGAGTACCAGCGTCGACAGCGCGTCGACGAAGCCCGGCCAGTAGTTGAATTCGGAAGAGCCGCGGCGATTGCGTGCCAATGCCATATAGTCTTCTTTCAAAGGAACGCGTTTTCTTCACGCGAACCGGAAACCACTTCGCTCGAAAACGCTATGTTAATTCTTCTCAGGTTGGCGAGCGATGTGTTCCAGCAGCTTCTTGATCTCGCGGCTCTGTTCGCCCTGACCATCGGCCCATTCGCGGATCATCTCCTGCTCGCTGCGCATATGCGCGACGAGACTCTGGATCGCATCGGCGAGATTGGCCATCGCGGTCGTGGTGCCACGGTTGTTGTTGCCGTCCTCGATGGAGCGACGCAGGCGCTCGATGGCATCCTGCAACTCGGCCGGGGTGCCAGATGAGGTAACGGGGGCTGTCTCGCCGGAATATTCCTTCACGGTGGAGGCGAGCCAGTCTTCCAGATCCGTATAAAACCGGTTCTGGGCCTGGCTGGATTGCAGGTCGAGGAAGCCGAGGATCAGCGAGCCGGCGAGGCCGAACAGCGATGACGAGAACGAGATGCCCATGCCGGCGAGTGGCGCGGCGAGGCCTTCCTTCAGCGTGTCGAACAGCGAGCCGGCATCGCCGCCGACCTTGAGGCCTTCGATCACCTTGCCGACGGAGCCAACGGTCTCGATCAGGCCCCAGAAGGTGCCGAGCAGCCCGAGAAATACGAGGAGGCCGGTCATATAGCGCGAGATGTCGCGGGATTCGTCAAGGCGCGTCGCGATCGAATCGAGCAGATGCCGCATGGTCTGCTGCGAGATGGTCATACGGCCGGTACGTTCGCCGCCGAGGATCGCAGCCATCGGCGCCAGCAGGGTCGGGCGTCGGTCCAGCGCGAGGCCAGGATCGGAAATCCGAAAGCTGTTGACCCACGAGACTTCCGGATAGAGCCGGATGACCTGCCGGAACGACAGGATAATGCCGATCGCCAATACCGCGCCGATCAGCGCGTTGAGCCCGGGATTGGCAAAGAAAGCGAGAACGATCTGCTTGTAGAGCACGGTCATGATCAGACCGCAGAGCACCAGAAACACCAGCATTCGGACCAGGAAGATCCGGGGCGATGAGAGCTTGGTCAGTTCGATTTCCATCGCGGAGCGGGAGGAGGAGCCAGGCGCCATGTGCTGATCATCTGCATGCGAGGAAAGGTTCGACGCGCAATATGGCACAGCCCCGCGACAAAAAAAGATCGGATACCGCCGGAATCAGCGATGTCACCGGGAACTTCCAGTTGAAATCCGGCTCGATCTGCCGCGTATTTAGAAAAGACCTTTTTGTTGAGCCGTTTGTGGAGAAGGAGTGGCGCTGGAGCGGCACGCGCTACGCGCGCACGGCGAATGATTGGCTCGACAATTTCGATTGCCATCGCGACGAGATCGAACGCATCCTGCGTCTGGTCCATGGACGCAACTCCTCATATGGATGCGGTGCTGGCGCCGGTTCTTTCTGCGACCGCAGGCTTGTTTGTCTATGCGGATGGAAGCGAATAGTGGCGTGAGCCACTATCGAATGGCTGCTGTTAACTAAACGTGTGCCGGTTCCATCCGATTCACGTTCGCGTGAGCCTCGAAAGCCTTTGTGAGTTCAATACGATAGGCCGTGTGGCAATGCGCCGCCTCGATATGTATTGCGCCGCAGCACCGCGGTTTTTATTCTAGGCTATCAAAGAAGTTCGATAAATCCGGCTACGCGCATGAAGACCACAGAGGTCCGGCGTATCCGTTGATGCATGTTCGAATTCGCAACTTGGGATATCAAAGTAAATGACGATGTTGAACGCACGCTCTGCAGGCTTCGCGCTTCTGCTGGCGGGACTCGCGCCCGTGCTCGCAGGATGCAACGAACCCAAGGACGCGGTGGCGTCAGCGCCGCCGCAGGTGAGCGAGCCTGAAGTCAGCATCATTTCCGTCACGCAACAGCGACGTGCGCTGGTTCGCGAATTGCCCGGACGTATTGCGCCGACGCGTGTTGCCGATGTGCGTTCGCGTGTGTCGGGTATTATCATCGAGCGCGCGTTTCATCAGGGCACCGAGGTGAAGGCGGGTGACACGTTGTATCGCATCGATCCGAAGCCGTTCGAGGTGGAATTGCAGTCCGCAAAGGCGTCGCTTCACAAGGCGGAAGCTGCCTATGACCTAGCGTCGATGCAGGCCAAGCGCGTGTCGGGTCTTGCACTGCAGAAAGCAGTCTCCGAAGCGGAAGCCGAGAAAGCAGTCGGTGCGCAGCGTCAGGCTGAAGCCGAGATTGCATCCAAGAAAGCCGACGTCGCGCGTGCGCGCCTCAATCTGGACTATGCAACCATCCGCGCGCCGATCGACGGCATTGTCGGAGCCGCTCTGGTGACTGAAGGTGCGCTGCTTGCGCAGAACGACAATACGAATCTCGCCACCATTCAGCAGCTCGATCCGATCTATGCTGATTTCACGCAGTCGGTGTCCGAATTGAATAACTTGCGCCGCTCTTTCGAGACCGGCGATCTCGAGCGGATCGCGCCTGGCGCGGCCAAGGTGAGACTGATGCTTGACGACGGCACGCTCTATTCGCTGCCGGGCAAGCTGCTGTTCTCCGAAGCCAAGGTCGACACCTTCACGGGTCAGGTAACGCTGCGCGGCGAGTTTCCGAACCCGAAGCGTGAGCTGTTACCGGGCATGTATGTCCGCGTGCAGATCGAGCAGGGCATCGACACCGACGCCATTGCCGTTCCGCAGCAGGCAGTGCAGCGCAATGGCGGCGGCGGCGCCGAAGTATTCGTCGTCAAGGATGACGGTCATGTTGCGGTCCAGATGGTACGAACGGGTGCCGTGCAGGACGGTCAGTGGTTCGTGACTGAAGGCCTGAAGGGCGGCGAGCGCGTCGTGGTCGAGGGCTTCCAGAAATTTGCTGCAGGCGACAAGGTCAAGGCGACCGCCTGGACTGATGCGAATGCCACTGCGGGTCTGCCGCCCGAGGGGCAGAAAACCACTCAAGCTCGTCCCTGAGTAATTCAAAATGGCTAGTTTTTTCATCGACAGGCCGATTTTTGCCTGGGTCGTCGCGCTTTTCATTTGTCTTTTCGGCGCCATCGCGATTCCGCAGCTGCCGATTGCGCAGTATCCGATCATCGCGCCGCCATCGATTTCGATCTCGACCAGCTATCCTGGTGCGTCGCCGGAGAATCTCTACAACAGCGTGACGCGGCTGATTGAAGAGGAGCTCAACGGCGCTGCGGGCATCCTGAACTTCGAATCGACGAGCGACTCGCTGGGTGCCGTCGAAATCATCGCGAACTTCCAGCCGGGCACCGATACCAGCCAGGCGTCAGTCGAAGTGCAGAACCGCCTGAAGCGCGTGGAAGCGCGTCTGCCGCGTGCCGTGATCCAGCAGGGCATCCTGGTCGAGGAAGCCTCTGCCGCGGTGCTGAACATCATCACGCTGCGCTCCACCGATAACAGCCTCGATGAAGTCGGCCTCGGCGACTTCATGATCCGCAACATCCTTGGTGAAATTCGTCGTATTCCCGGCGTCGGCCGTGCCTCGCTTTATTCCACCGAGCGCTCGCTGCGCGTCTGGGTCGATCCCGCCAAGCTGGTTGGCTACAATCTGACCTCCGACGACGTCAATAAGGCCATCACCGCACAGAACGCCCAGGTTGCCTCCGGCAGCGTCGGTGCCGAGCCCTCGACGGCGACCACCAAGACGTCGTCACTGGTGCTCGTCAAAGGCCAGCTCTCCACGCCGGAAGAATTCGGCGCCATCGTGCTACGCGCCAATTCCGATGGCTCGACCGTGCGGCTGCGCGACGTCGCCCGGATCGAGATCGGCGGCCTCAGCTACCAGTTCACCACGCGCCTGAACGGCCAGCCGACGGCCGGCCTGTCGGTGCTGATGTCCCCGAAGGGCAACGCGCTGGCGACGGCCTCCGCCATCGAAGCCAAGATGAAGGAGCTGTCGAACTTCTTCCCTGCAAACATCGCCTATGACATTCCGTACAATGTCACGCCGGTGGTCAAAGCATCGATCATGAAGGTGGTGATGACGCTGATCGAGGCGGTTGTCCTCGTCTTCATCGTGATGTTCATCTTCCTGCAGAATTTCCGCTACACGCTGATCCCGACAATCGTCGTGCCCATCGCGCTGCTCGGCACCTGCACGATGCTGTTGTTGGCCGGCTACTCTATCAACATGCTGACCATGTTCGGCATGGTGCTGGCTGTCGGCATTCTCGTCGACGATGCCATCGTCGTGGTCGAGAACGTCGAGCGCATCATGAGCGAGGAGGGGCTTCCGCCGAAGGAAGCCACCAAGAAGGCGATGGGTCAGATCTCCGGCGCCATCATCGGTGTCACACTGGTGATGATCGGCGTGTTCGTGCCGATGGCGTTCTTCCCCGGCTCGGTGGGCATCATCTATCGCCAGTTCTCGGTCACCATGGTCGCCTCGATCGCGTTCTCCGCGCTGCTGGCGCTGTCGCTGACGCCGGCGCTTTGCGCAACCTTCCTGAAGCCGATCAAGGAAGGACACGGCCATGCGAAGAAGGGCGTGTTCGGCTGGTTCAATCGCAAGCTCGATGCCACCCGCGATGGCTATTCAAGGACAGTGGGCTGGTCGATCCAGCGCACCGGACGCTTGCTGATTGTCTATGTCGCGTTGCTGGTGGGACTGACCTGGGGCTTCATGCGGATGCCCGGCGGCTTTCTGCCGATCGACGATCAGGGCTTCATCACCACTGACGTGCAGACGCCATCAGACTCCTCGTTCGCCCGCACTGAAAGTGCCATCGAAAAGGTCGAGGCATATCTGAAGAAGCGTTCCGGCATCGAGAGCGTCGTGTTTCTCACCGGCTTCAGCTTCCTCGGCCAGGGCATGAACACCGCGCAGGCCTTCATTACCCTGAAGGACTGGGCTGAACGCCCGCCCGGCGATTCCGCCGCGGCGCTTGTCAACGATATCAATCGGGAATTGTCGTCGATCCGCGACGCCAAGATCTCCGCTTTGCAGCCGCCGCCGATCGATAACCTCGGCAACTCTTCAGGCTTCAGCTTCCGCCTCCAGGACCGCGGCCAGAAGGGGTTCGTCGCGCTTAATGCTGCATCCGACAAGCTGATTGCTGACGCCAATGCCAGCCCGGTGTTGCAGAAGGTGTTCGTCGAAGGCCTGCCGCCGGCGCCATTGGTCAATCTGATGATCGACCGCGAAAAGGCAGGCGCCTTCGGCGTCACCTTCGAGGACATCAACAGTACAATCTCCACTAATCTCGGTTCGAACTACATCAACGACTTCCCGAATCGGGGCCGTATGCAACGCGTCGTGGTGCAGTCCGAGGCCGCCAACCGGATGAACGCCGCCGACATTCTGAATTACAATGTCAAGAACAGCCGCGGGCAGCTGGTGCCGTTCTCGTCCTTCGCCACTGTGGAATGGGCGAAGGGACCGACCCAGATCGCGGGCTTCAACTTCTATCCGGCAGTGCGAATTTCCGGCGAAGCACGGCCCGGCTTCACGTCCGGCGACGCCATCAAGGAGATGGAGCGTCTGGCTGGCCTGTTGCCGCGCGGTTTCGGCTTCGAGTGGACCGGTCAGTCGCTGCAGGAGAAGCTGTCCGGCTCGCAGGCGCCGTTCCTGCTCGCGCTGTCGGCGCTGGTGGTGTTCCTGGTGCTGGCAGCGCTTTATGAGAGCTGGACGATCCCGGTGGCCGTGCTGATGACGGTGCCGCTCGGCATCGTTGGCGCCGTGCTGGCGGCGAATTTGCGTGGCCTGCCGAACGACGTGTACTTTACGGTCGGTCTGATTACGATCATCGGTCTCGCGGCCAAGAATGCGATTCTGATTATCGAATTCGCCAAGGACCTGCGCGCGCAGGGCAAGTCACTGGTGGATGCCACGATGGAAGCCTGTTTCCTGCGCTTCCGCCCGATCGTGATGACCGGCCTCGCCTTCATCTGCGGCGTGTTGCCAATGGTCGTTGCATCGGGCGCCGGCGGTGCCAGCCAGCAGGCGCTTGGTACGTCGGTGACCGGCGGCATGATCGCGGTGGTGATCCTGGCGCTGCTGATGGTGCCGGTGTTCTTCGTGTCGGTGCAGCGGCTGTTCTCGCCGGACAAGGCGCCGAAGACGGAAGACGCAAAGCAGGACGCGCCGACCGCATCACCGTCCGTGTCGCATAGCTAAGGCAATCAAACGAAAAGCCCGGATGGCGCAACGCCATCCGGGCTTTTCTATTCGAGCGATCAATCTTACTTCGTCAGCGGCCGCAGGATCTTCGTCAGAGCGCCGTGGACGAACTCGTTGCCGGCAACGACGTTGCCGGTCGTCAGCACATCACCACCATTGATATCGCCAACAGTACCGCCGGCTTCCTTGATCAGGATCAGGCCGGCAGCGATATCCCAAGGCTGCAGGTTGCGCTCCCAATAGCCATCGAGGCGACCGGCTGCGACGAAGGCCAGATCGAGCGAAGCCGCGCCGAAGCGGCGCAGGCCGGCGACCTTCGGCTGCAACGCGGCCATTTCGTTGCGTGACAGTTCGAAGTCGCCGCGGCCGATATGCGGCAGGCCGCAGGCGATGACGCATTCGTTGAGCTGCTTGCGGCCGGCGACGCGCAGGCGGGTGTCGTTGAGGAACGCGCCCGAGCCCTTCTCGGCCATATAGAGCTCGTCATTTGCCGGATTGTAGATCAGGCCGGCAATCACCTGACCTTCGCGCGCCAGACCGATCGAGACTGCGAATTGCGGGATGCCGTGCAGGAAGTTGGTGGTGCCATCGAGCGGATCGACGATCCAGGTATGGCTCTTGTCAGTACCCTCGCGGTTGCCGCCTTCCTCGCCGAGGAAGCCATAGCCCGGGCGGGCCTTGTTGAGGTCCGTATAGAGCATCTCCTCGGCCCGCTTGTCGGCGAGGCTGACGAAATTGGCGGGGCCCTTCATCGAGACTTGCAGGTTCTCGATCTCGCCGAGGTCGCGCTTCAGGCTGCGGCCGGCGCGGCGCGCGGCTTTCACCATCACGTTCATAAGGGCTGAATTGATCATGCGTTCGTCTCACGACGACCTGACGGCAGGTCTGATTGGGGGTTGCTGAGGCGATGGGTGCCCTGCGGGCGGCATCTCGTCAAGGCAAGATCGCTACAGGGGTCATTTCTGGGTCGTGCCCAGCCACTTCTTGGCGGCTTCCTGGGCCTTGGTCTTTTCCTCGGGGGTAGCCTGGGCCAGAAGCTCGTCGAGCATCAGGTCCCCCTTTCCGGCGGTTTTGGCGACGATGTGCCATTTCAGACCTTCCAGCCGGTCATCTGTATTGGTGCGGAGCGCCAGTACCCGGGCGAGGCGGTTCTGGGCGATCGGGCTGTTCTGTTTGGAGGCTTTGCGGAGCAGGGCGATGGCCGCAGCCTCGTTCTTGGGGGTTCCCGTGCCGTTATAGAGCGCAATGGCATATTCGACCTCGGCGTCGACATTGTCGGCCAGGGATGCCGCCTGGAGCAGGCGGACCGCCTTGTCGATGCTTTTCTCGACGCCGGTGCCTTCCTTGTAGAACGTCGCCAGCGCGTATTGCGCTTCGGGGTTACCGGCATCGGCGGCGACGCGGAGCAATTCGGCCGAACGCTTGACGTCCTGCGGCAGCGTCTGTCCGTCGAGATAGAGCAGCGCCAGATTGTAGGCGGCCTTCGGATTACCGAGCTTGGCGGAGGATGCCAGCAGCTTCACGGCCTCATCGCGTTTGCCGACATTGCCGCGATCCGACAGTCGCAGCATCGCCAGCGCGAACATAGCCTCGCGGTCGCCGCGTTCCGACGCGCGCTGATACCATTCTGCAGCTTTCGCATAATCGCGTTTGACGCCCAATGCATTGGCATAGAGTTCGCCAAGCATGGTCATCGCCTTCGGATCGTTGTTCTCCTGCGCGCGCTTGCTGGCGAGGTCGAAAGCGGTCTTGTACTGGCCGCGTTGATAGGCGCCATAGACCAGGTCGGCATTGGGGTCGGTTGGTGCAGCTTCTGCAGGCTGCGCGGGCTTGTCAGCAGGCGGCGTAGGAGCTTTCTTCGCGGCTGTCGGCGCTTTCGCCGGTGCCGGCGCCTTTTTTGGCGCTGCCTTGCTTGCAGCCGGTGGCGGCGTCTGCACGCCCGGCGGCGTCAGCGAAATCTGCGCGGACGCGCAGGCCGCCCAGGCAACGCAGCTGGCAATCACAGTGAGGGAACGCAGAATTTTCATTCCGGCGTTATTCCTGTTCGACCTTGGACTGCCCCGAGACGAGCGTCGCGTATCCCTGCTGGATTGCCTTCTCTGCGTCCATCAACGCTGCAGCAGCGCCGCGCGCGTCGTTCCAGATGACGTCGCCGACCAGCACGAAGTCAGCGCCGGCAGCTGCGAATTCCCTGGCCTCATCGAACGTTGTGGCAAAGCCTACGCAAGGCGGTTCGAACAATTCGGCCCACCACTGAAGGCGCTCGACGATGGCGTCAGCCGATGGGCGCTGGCCGTTCGGGTCGGGCTCGCCGAATAGCACGTAATCGGCGCCGGTCTCGCCCGCTGCCATCGCATTATGGCGCGTCGACAATCCGCCGCAGCCTGCAATGCGATCAGGCTTCAGCGAGGGGAGTGCATCCTGCAGGGGAGCGAGACCGGGCAGATGCGCGCCATCGGCGCCGCCGCGTGCGACGAGCTCGACATTGCCTTCGACCAGCATCGCGGCGCCGCTGGTCTGGATGACAGGCGCCAGCGCCTTGATGCGCGTGATCATGGTGCGCTGGTCGGTCGTCGCCAGTCGCACCAGGACGGCAGCGACATCTGCTCTCTCAAGAAGAGCAGGCAGGTTCGCCGCCAGCACTGACGGATCCTCGACGACGGGCGTCGCGAGATAGAGGCGCGGCATCGGCGGCGGCGGGACGGGTTTGGAAGCCAAGATTATAGCGCCTTCTGTTCTTGATCAGTCGTCCACTCGCCCTTGCTGGCGAGTGAATTCATGTGTGCACGATGGGTGAAGGCCTGCTGACCGGCGGGCACATTGTTGGCTTTGCCGGACCATGCCTTTTGCGGCGCTGCCTGAAGCGCGCGGCCATAGGAGAATGTCAGTGGCCAGGGCAGGCTGCCGATCCTGTTCATGGCGTCGAGATGCGCGGTCGCATCTTCGTCAGATTGGCCACCGGAAAGAAATGCGATGCCGGGCACCGATGCGGGCACGCAGTTCTTCAGCATGCGCACGGTCTTCTCGGCCACTTCAGCCACACCAGCCTGCGTCTTCGACTTCTTGCCCGAGACGGCCATGTTCGGCTTCAGGATCATGCCTTCCAGCGCGACCCGCTGGACTCGCAATTCCTGGAACGTCTTGTTGAGCACGCGTTGCGTCACCTCGACGCAGCGGTCGATGTCGTGATCGCCGTCCATCAGCACTTCGGGTTCGACGATAGGGACGATCTGTGCGGCCTGGCATAGCGCGGCATAGCGGGCGAGCGCGTGCGCGTTGACGGAGATTGCGGTCATCGAGGGAATCCCAGCACCGATATCGATCACCGCGCGCCACTTTGCGAAGCGCGCGCCGCGCGCGTAATATTTGGCAAGACGCTCGGCGAGCTTGTCGAGGCCTGCTGTGACCAGCTCACCGGGACAGTTCGGCAAGGCCTGCGTGCCCTCATCGACCTTGATGCCGGGAATGGCGCCGGCTTCCTCGATAAGCCGCACCAGCGGCGTGCCATCCTTGGCGTTTTGCCAGATGGTCTCGTCGTAGAGGATCACGCCGGAAATGTAGCTGCTCATCGCCTCGCGCGAGCGAAACAGCATTTCACGATAATCGCGGCGGCTGTCCTCGGTCGACTCGACGCTGATCGCATCGAAGCGCTTCTTGATCGTGCCTGACGATTCATCTGCGGCAAGCAAGCCCTTGCCCGGCGCGGTCATGGCGCGGGCGATTTTGTTGAGTTCGGCGAGATTCATGGGCATGTCCTGAGCGGGCTAGTCCTGCAGGTCAATCTAGACCGTTCTCGGGCAAAATCCGAGCATCTGGCCGGCCAATGAGCCCGTCCGCATCCGATTCCGGCAAAAATTCAGCCTGCCATAGGCTGTATGGCAGGCGGAAACACAGTCAATTGGCAGTTTGGGCTCAGGCGATCTTCGCGTTCAGCTCGCCCGATGCGTAACGCTTGGCCATTTCGGCCGTGGTCAGCACCTTTTTGATCTTGCTGGCCTGGCCGGCGGTATTGAATTCCTGCAGGCGCTGCTTGCAGAGCTTCACCATCGCTTCCATCGCCGGCTTCAGATATTTGCGCGGGTCGAATTCGCTGGGGTTCTCGCTCAGCACCTTGCGGATCTGGCCGGTCATGGCCATCCGGTTGTCGGTGTCGATGTTGATCTTGCGGACGCCGTGCTTGATGCCGCGCTGGATCTCGGCCACCGGGACGCCCCAGGTCGGCTTCATCTGGCCGCCGAACTTGTTGATGATGTCCTGCAGGTCCTGCGGGACCGAGGACGAGCCGTGCATCACCAGATGGGTGTTCGGCAGCTTGCGGTGGATTTCCTCGATCACGTTCATGGCGAGAATATCGCCGTCCGGCTTGCGGGTGAACTTGTAGGCGCCGTGCGAAGTGCCCATGGCAATCGCCAGCGCGTCGACCTGAGTTTCTTTGACGAACTTCACGGCCTCGTCGGGATTGGTCAGCAACTGGTCATGGCTGAGCTGGCCCTCGGCGCCGTGGCCGTCTTCGGCCTCGCCCATGCCGCTCTCCAGCGAGCCGAGCACGCCGAGTTCGCCTTCCACCGAGATACCGCCGAGATGCGCCATATCAGTGACGGTCTTGGTCACGCCGACATTGTAGTCCCAGTCCGCCGCCGTCTTGCCGTCCGCTTTCAGCGAACCATCCATCATCACCGAGGTGAATCCGGCCTGAATTGCGGTCATGCAGGTTGCTGCTTCGTTGCCGTGATCGAGATGCACGCAGACGGGAATGTGCGGATAGATTTCGGTGACCGCGTCCATCATGTGCTTGAGCATGATGTCGTTGGCATAGGAGCGGGCGCCGCGCGAGGCCTGGATGATCACCGGTGCATCGACACCCGATGCGGCCTCCATGATCGCCAGCGCCTGTTCCATATTGTTGATATTGAAGGCCGGCACTCCGTAATCGTGTTCTGCCGCGTGATCGAGCAGTTGACGCAACGTAATACGGGCCATGCAGGAAGCTCCTTGTAAATTGGGACAGGCGCAAACGCCGCGCCGAGGGATATATGGCTCTTAGCGCGAGGAGACGGCGAATCCAAGACGCCATCAGTCGCGCATACAGCCAACGTTAATCGCCACGATGGCCCAGCGTTCCAGCTAATGGAATTCCCGGTAACTAATGTTCGCGAGCTTCGAGTGCCGCGACGTGCTCTTCCACTTCAGTCACGCGCTCGTCGAAATCGCCAGCAGTCGCACGCATCATCACGAGCATGCCGGCAGCGTCCCGACGCTGCTTACGGCTTATTTCTTCCAGCCGATCAAGACGCTGTTCAACCGAGCTACGAAACGACGAAATATCATCGCGGATCGCGATGAGGATGTCCGTCGTGATGTTGATCGGTTCGTCTGCCATAGCAGGAACATACCATAAACATTGCGGTACCCACAAGTCTTGCGGGCAAAAATGTACCGCTGCTACTTCTTCAATACTTCCACGCCCGGCAGCGGCTTGCCTTCCATCCATTCGAGGAAGGCGCCGCCGGCGGTCGAGATGTAGGAGAAGTCATCGGCGACGCCGGCGTGATTGAGCGCGGCCACCGTGTCGCCGCCGCCGGCTACTGAAATCAGCTTCTTCGCCTTGGTGCGCGCCGCTGCGTGTTTGGCGCCGGCAACCGTGCCGCGGTCGAACGGTGTCATTTCAAATGCGCCGACCGGGCCATTCCAGACCAGCGTGGCGGCATCGTCGATGGCCGAGTTGATGCGTTCGATCGACTGCGGACCAACGTCCAGGATCATGCCCTCATCGGGGATCGCATCGAGGCCGTAGGCGTGAGACGGTGTGTTGGCGGCGAAGTGGAATGCGACGATGGCGTCCACCGGCAGGATGATGGCACAGCCCGACGCTTCAGCTTTGTCGATGATCCGCAGCGCGGTGGCGGCAAGATCTTTCTCGCACAGCGACTTGCCGACCTTGACACCCTGCGCATGCAGGAAGGTGTTGGCCATGCCGCCACCGATCACGAGCGCATCGACCTTGGTGACGAGATTTTCGAGGAGATCGATCTTCGACGAGACCTTGGCGCCGCCGACGATGGCGATCACCGGCTTGGTCGGTGCGTCCAGCGCCTTGCCGAGCGCGTCCAACTCGGCCTGCATGGTGCGGCCGGCATAAGCGGGCAGCTTGTGGCCGAGGCCTTCGGTGGAGGCGTGGGCGCGATGCGCCGCCGAGAATGCATCGTTGACCCAGATATCGCCAAGCTTGGCGAGTTCGGCGACGAAAGCCGGATCGTTCTTCTCCTCAGCGGAATGGAAGCGCGTGTTCTCAAGGCAGAGAATGTCGCCGTCCTTCATGGCGCCAACGGCCTCGGCGGCGACGTCGCCAACACTGTCGTCGGCAAAGGCGACCGGCTTCTTGATCACATCGGCAAGTGCCGCAGCCACGGGCTTCAGTGAGTTCTTGTCGTCGCGGCCCTTGGGGCGGCCGAAATGCGCGAGCAGGATGACCTTGCCGCCCTTGTCGGAAATTTCGGTGATGGTCGGCGCGATACGTTCAAGCCGCGTTGCGTCGGTAACCTTGCCACCATCCATGGGCACGTTGAGATCGACGCGCACGAGAACGCGTTTGCCCTTCACATCGACGTCGTCGAGGGTGCGGAAAGAATTGGTCATGATGTTGTGTCCCAAACGCAGGTCAGCGCAGAGCGGCGCGCCGCGAAGCGGGGGGCCGCTATAGTCGTTGGCTCCCGGACGCGGCGTCTTATGCTGCGCCCGGGATAACGGTCGTGTCTTAGAGCAGCTTGCCCATCGCGACGGCGGTATCGGCCATGCGGTTGGAGAAGCCCCACTCGTTGTCGTACCAGGAGAGTACCCGCACCAGCGTACCGTTCTGCACCTTGGTCTGGTCGAAGGCGAAGGTCGACGAATGCGGATCGTGATTGAAGTCGATCGACACGTTCGGGTGCGAAGTGGTGCCGAGCACGCCCTTCAGCTCGCCGGCCGCAGCCTTCTTGATCGCTTCGTTGATCTCTTCCTTGGTGGTGCTCCTCTTGGCGATGATCTTGAGATCGACCACCGAGACGTTCGGGGTCGGCACGCGGATCGAAACGCCGTCGAGCTTGCCGGCCAGTTCGGGCATCACAAGGCCGATGGCCTTCGCGGCGCCGGTCGAGGTCGGAATCATCGACATCGCAGCGGCGCGGCCGCGATAGAGATCGCTATGCAGCGTGTCCAGCGTCGGCTGGTCGCCGGTGTAAGCGTGGATCGTGGTCATGAAGCCGGTTTCGATGCCGACGGTCTCGTTCAGTACCTTGGCGACAGGCGCCAGGCAGTTGGTGGTGCACGAACCGTTGGAAACGACCAGATGCTCCTTGGTCAGGGTCTTGTGGTTGACGCCGTAGACGATCGTGGCATCAGCACCATCGGACGGAGCCGAAACCAGCACGCGCTTGGCGCCTGCGGTCAGATGCGACATCGCCTTCGCCTTGGCGCTGAAGATGCCGGTGCATTCGAGCGCGATATCGATGCCGAGATCCTTCCACGGCAGCGTGTTCGGATCGCGCACCGCAGTGACCTTGATCTTGTTGCCGTTGCCAAGCTGGATGCTGTCGCCGTCGACGGTGACGTCGCCGGGGAAGCGGCCATGCACGCTGTCGAAGCGCAACAGGTGGGCGTTGGTTTCAACCGGACCCAGATCGTTGATGGCGACGACTTCGATGTCGGTGCGTTTGGACTCGTAGATCGCCCGCAGGACGTTGCGGCCGATGCGGCCAAAACCGTTGATCGAAACCCGGACTGCCATTCAACTTCTCCCTTTTATTAGGCTCAAACCTCGCGTGAGGGCCTTCATATAGTGACGTGTGACGGGCGTTTCATGCCCTGAATGGAACGCTGGTGCAATGTGTCAAATTTACCAGCGTTCCGATAGAGTTAAGCCGCGTTGTGCTTGCTGGTTGCAGCCTCGACCACGGCCTCGGCTGTGATGCCGAACAGCTTATAAAGCTCCTTGGCCGGCGCGCTCGAGCCGAAGCCCTTCATGCCGATGAAGGTGCCGTCGTGTCCGATCACGGCATCCCAGCCGAACCGGACCGCGGCTTCGACGGCGATCTTGATCGGCGCGTCGCCGATGATGGCTTTCTGGCGCTCTTCAGGCTGCTCCAGCAGCAGTTCGAGCGAGGGGACCGATACGACCCGGGTCGCGATGCCCTTGTCGGCCAGTTGCTTCTGCGCTGCGACGGCGATCTCGACTTCCGAACCCGAGGCGAAGATCGACACGGCGGCTTTGCCCTTGGCCGCGATCAACTCATAGCCGCCATCGGCGCAGAGATTGTCGTCGTGATGGGTGGTGCGCACCGGCGTCAGGTTCTGGCGCGACAGGGCCAGCATGGTTGGGCCGTTGGTCTTCTCCATGGCGAGCTGCCAGCATTCGGCAGTCTCGACCGTGTCCGCGGGGCGGAACACGCGCATGTTCGGCATCGCGCGCATCGCGGCCAGATGCTCCACCGGCTGGTGGGTCGGGCCGTCTTCGCCGAGACCGATCGAGTCATGGGTCATGATGTAGATGACCGGGATCTGCGCCAGCGCCGAGATGCGCATCGCCGGTCGCGCATAGTCGGTGAAGCACATGAAGGTCGCGCCGGCCGGGATGAAGCCGCCATGCAGCGCGATGCCGTTCATGGCTGCGGCCATGCCCATTTCGCGAATGCCGTAGTGAATGTAGCGACCCTTGAATTCGCCGGGCTTCACTTCGATGGCGCCCTTGGTGCGTGTGTTGTTCGATGGCGTGAGATCGGCCGAACCGATGACCATTTCCGGCACGACCTGCACCAGCGCTTCGAGCGCGAGTTCGCTCGCCTTGCGGGTCGCGACGGTCTGCGGCTCGGCGATCAGCTTCTTCTTCAGCGTGAGGATCGCGTCCGCCATGGCTGTCGGTCGAACGTGATCGTTGCGGCGGGTGAATTCGCTGCGCTTGTCGTCCGGAAGGGCATCAAAACGCTTCTGCCAGTCCGCGTGCGCCGATGCGCCCTGCTTGCCGACATTGCGCCAAGCCTGCAGGATATCATCGGGCACCTCGAACGGGCCGTAATTCCAGTCCAGTGCCTTCTTGGCGCCTGCGAGTTCTTCCGCGCCGAGCGGTTCGCCGTGGGCCTTCGAGGTGCCGGCGCGGGTTGGTGCGCCAAAGCCAATCTTGGTCTTGCAGGCGATCATCGATGGGCGGTCGGACGCCTGCGCTTGCTTGATCGCAGCGGCGATGGCGACCTGGTCGTGGCCATCGACATGCACGGCATTCCAGCCATGGGCTTTGAAGCGTGCGACCTGATCGACGCTATCGGCAAGCGACAGCGGACCATCGATGGAAATGCCGTTGTCGTCGTAGAGGAAGATCAGCTTCGACAGCTTGAGATGACCGGCCATGGCCAGCGCTTCGTGGCTGACACCTTCCATCAGGTCACCATCGGAGCACAGCACGTAAGTGTAGTGATCGACGATATCGCCGTATTCGGCGGCCAGCATGCGCTCGGCGAGCGCGAAGCCAACGGAGGTGGCGATGCCCTGACCGAGCGGACCCGTGGTGGTCTCGACGCCTGAGGTGTGGAAATTCTCGGGATGACCCGGAGTTTTGGAATGCAGCTGGCGGAAGTTCTTCAGCTGGTCGAGCGTCATCTCCTTGTTGCCCGTCAGATAGAGCAGGGCATAGAGCAGCATCGAGCCGTGACCGGCCGAGAGGATGAAGCGATCGCGATCCGGCCACTTCGGATCGGCCGCGTCAAATTTAAGGAACTGTGTGAACAGCACGGTGGCGACGTCGGCGGCGCCCATCGGCAGCCCAGGGTGACCGGATTTGGCCTTTTCCACGCCGTCCATGGCGAGGGCACGAATCGCGTTGGCCATTTTCGAGTGATCAACCTGCGCCATGTCGGTTTCCGTCTAAATTGAAGGGAATGGAATATTCTGCGTCCGCAAGAGGGGCGGTCTGCAGCGAGATGTTGGGATCGCTTAGGAGAAACTGGTGGATAGCATCTGGGTTCCTGGGAGTCCAAGGTCTCCCGGACAGTTCTGGTCTGTGGATATCTACCGGCGGTTTTTGTCGGCTTTGCGGTGCATAGCTTTTAAGCTTTGTTGCGTCCGGCTCGCTTGCAACCTAAGTTTCAGGGCCTAAAGGCTTGCGGAGCCGTGGTTTTTGAGCTCCCGTCGCATCACACCCAAGGTCCCGCGTAACCCAGTATGATCGAACGACCCGCCCATCTCACAGCCTCCGATCCCGCCAATGGCGGTGCGGCCGAGATCGACTCTGCCACGCGGCGGTTGATGGCAGCGCTGGATGCTCTGGAAAGTGCGGTCGAGCGCCGCCGTGAGGCGGATCGCGACGAGGATGAGCTGGCCACCCGCATTCAGGCGCTTGGCGCCGACCGGTCCCGGCTGGCGGATGAGCTTGATGGCACGCTGGTGAAATCGCGCCGGCTGGAGCGCGCCAATCGCGACATCGCCGACAAGCTCGACACCGCCATCGGCACCATCCGCGCGGTGCTGGCGACTGACAACGCGCATGAGTAAAGCGAGATGAGCCACGTCAACGTTACAATCAATGGCCGGCAATACCGCATGGCCTGCGAGGAGGGGCAGGAAACCCGCCTGCTGCGGCTGGCGGAAAGTCTTGAATCCCGCGTCGAAAACCTGCGCGGCAAATTCGGTGAGATCGGCGATGCGCGGCTGACGGTGATGGCGGCGCTGACCATTGCCGACGAACTGGTCGATGCCAATCAGCAGATCCGTGCCCTGCAGGAAGAACTCGCCGCATTGCGCGATGTGCGCGTTGTCGCCGCAGATCGCGCACGGGCGACGCAGACGGCGGTTGCCGCGGCCCTGAATGCTGCGGCAGAGCGGATCGAGAAGACCACCCAGGTGCTCAACCGCACCATCGGCGGCGGCGTTGCTATTGGATAACGCAGGCTTTGTTGCCAAGCGGGCACTGGCGCATCCGTCTCATAACCCCTACATTGCTCAGGCGAGGCTGCGTCGCGCGTCAGGAGCCATATATCCCCGGGGCCTTATCGATCCTTCAGGGAACTGTCCCTGACCAGGTCCGTGGACCTGGTCACATGGTGCCCACCTACTTTCGTAGGTGCTCCGGGATCGAGTGCTTCAACGGCCATCGTGGCTTCGCACTTTCACTTTTTTGATGGCTGTGGCCTTGCATGGCGTTTGCCGTGCAATCTTAGCCTCGATCGCCAAATATGATCGCGAAGACCGGTGCTGCGCTTCCGCAGGCTCTGCGGACAGCATATCGTGCGGCATGTCCGACACGCCGCCCACTCCGACAAAGATTGAGCTCCGCATTGCCGCGCTGGCACGCCGTACGGCGCTGAGCGAGGCCGAACGGTCGGCAGCCACGCAGGCGATCGCAGCGCGGGGTCTGCCTTTCCCGGTCAGGGCCGGCAGCATCGTCGCCGGCTATTCTCCCATTCGCAGCGAAATCGATCCGATCCCGCTGATGCAGCACCTCGCCGCCCAGGGGGCGCGACTGGCGCTCCCGGTGATCATCGCCCGTGATGAGCCCCTGATGTTCCGGATCTGGAGCCCGAACGATGCGCTGGTGCGTGGTTCACTGGGCATTCCGGAACCAGCACCGGACGCGCCGCCACTGATCCCCGATATCCTGCTGGTACCACTCGCGGCATTCGACCGTGCCGGCCACCGCATTGGCTATGGCGCAGGGCATTACGACCGCACCTTCGCGCAACTGCACACCATCAAGCCATTTATCTCCGTGGGCGTGGCCTTCGACACCCAGGAAATCGAGGCCATTCCCATGCAACCGCACGACGTGGCGCTGGATTATGTGCTAACCGAAACCCGGACGATCGATTTTCGGAGCATCTGACTTGCGTATTCTCTTCATCGGCGACGTGGTCGGCAAAACCGGCCGCGTGGTGATCCTCGAAAAACTGCCGGGTCTGATCCGCGACTGGAAGCTCGATCTTGTCATCATCAATGGCGAGAACGCCGCCGGCGGCTTCGGTATCACCGAGACGATCTATAATGATCTTGTCGACGCCGGCGCCGATGCGGTGACGCTCGGCAATCACGCCTGGAATCAGAAAGAGGCGCTGGTGTTCATCGAACGCGCGCCGCGTCTGATCCGCCCATTGAACTTCCCACGCCACACCCCGGGCCGTGGTGCTGCACTGATCGACACCAAGAACGGTGCGCGTGCGCTGGTGATCAATGCCATGGGCCGCGTCTTCATGGAGCCGCTCAACGATCCGTTCAGCGCTGTCGGCAAGGAGATCGATGCCTGTCCGCTGGTGGAAGCTGCAGACGCCATCGTGGTGGATTTCCATGGCGAAGCCTCGAGCGAAAAGCAGGGCATGGGTTACTTCTGCGATGGCCGCGTGAGCCTCGTCGTCGGCACGCATACGCATGTGCCGACCGCCGATCATCAAATCCTGTCCGGCGGCACAGCTTACATGACCGATGCAGGCATGACCGGCGACTATGATTCCGTGATTGGCATGCAGAAGGAAGAGCCTGTCAGGCGCTTCACGACCGGCATTCCCTCCGGCCGTTTCGAGCCCGCCTTCGGCCCGGCGACCTTGTCGGGCGTTGCGGTCGAAACCGATGACAAGACGGGGCTTGCCTCACGCATCGCGCCGGTGCGGCTCGGTGGTCGGCTGTCGCAGGCGGTGCCTGAGTTCTGGCTGACCTAGTTCGGCCTACTGCTCCGTCTGCTTGCGCAAATCCGCGACATCGCTTGCCGTGATCTGCGATCCCTTGCTGCCGAAGCGCGCGGTCACGTAATTCGCGACAGCCGCGATCTCCGTATCTGAATGGCTCTTGCCGAAAGCTGGCATCGACAGCGCGCCTTGCGGCGTATGCCGCTTGGTGCCGGAGATCACGATCTGCGCCACGTTCGTCGCGCCGGGATCGTTAACGGCCCACGCGCCAGTCAGCGTGGCCATGGGCGAGAGTGCGCTCTCGCCTGTCCAGCCATGGCAGCTCACGCAGGCGCCCTGGAAGACCGTCTTGCCAAGCGCGTTCGCCGTCATGCCGTCCCTGTGCGAGGGCGGTGCGGGTGGCGCGAGTTTCGCGGGCAGATCAGGTGAGGGCACCGCCGGCACCGTGCGCAGGAATACGACCATCGCCTTGATATCCGTCGGCGCCATCTTGCTGAAACTGTGGTCCACCGCTTCGCCCATCGGCCCCGACGCGGTGCCGTGACCCTTGGCATGCCCGATCGACAGATAGGAAACGACATCGTCGTCGCTCCAGCTGCCAAGGCCTGTCGTCTTGTCCGAGGTGATATTGAAGGCCCGCCATCCGGCGGTCAGGGCGCCAGCAAATTTCTTGCGGTTGTCGAGCGCGAAGCCGAGATTGCGCGGGGTATGGCATTCGCCGCAATGCGCCAGCGCCTCGACGAGATAGGCGCCCCTGTTCCATTCCGGGCTTTGCGACCTATCGGGTTCGAAGCGCGTATCGGGATTGAACAATGCCGACCAGAACGTCATTGCCCAGCGCTGATTGAACGGAAAGGCAAGCGTATTCTCAGGCGGTGCTGCGCGCACCGGTGCGAGGCTGAACAGATAGGCCTTGACCGCGAGCGTGTCCGCATCGGTCATGTAAGTGTAGGACGTATAGGGCATCGCGGGATAGAGCCGGGCGCCGTCGTGGCGCTTGCCGCTTCGAACGGCGTCGAGAAACTGCTGATCGGTGTAGTTGCCGATGCCTGTCTCTTTGTCCGGTGTGATGTTGGTCGAGTAAAGCGTGCCGAACGGCAGCTTGAATGCGAAGCCGCCGGCATATTCCTTGCCCCCGGGCGCAGTGTGGCAGACCATGCAATCCGCCGCACGCGCAAGATATTCGCCGCGCTCGATCAGGCTGGCGTTGGCCATGTTGGCGGGAACGCCCGTGGGATTGGGACCCTTGTAATCGGCCAGCGCCACCTTCGGGCCGCCCGAGAAGGCCATCGGTCCGGGACCGCGAACATAGAGCGCGGCGCCGGCTGCAGCCACGACACCGATCACAATGACGCTGCCGAGAATGCGACGTGCGGCGGGCGTCATGACTTCTTCCTTTCGGCGATCGCATCGCGGTCGATCGGCATCCTCCGCAGCGCAACGCCAGTCGCAGCATAAATTGCATTGCGCAGTGCCGGCGGTCCGCCGATCACGCCGCACTCGCCTATGCCGCCGGGCGCTTCGCCGCTCTTGATGAGGTGGACATTGATCTTCGGCATCTGGTCGATCCGAAGCATGCGGTAGTCATGGAAATTGGACTGCTGCACGCGCCCCTTCTCGATGGTGATGTCGCCATATAGCGCGGCGGTGAGGCCGAACACGATGCCGCCTTCGATCTGCGCCACGATGGTGTCGGTATTGACAGCGATGCCGGTGTCGACCGCCACGTTGACCTGACGCAGACGGATCTCGCCCTGAGAATCCACCTCCGCTTCGACCACAGTCGCGATCGAAGTATCGAAGGTGGGCTGGATGCTTACGCCGCGTCCGACGCGCGCTGGCAGCGGCTGACCCCAGTTGGCCTTCTCCGCCGCGAGATTGAGGGCCGCCAGCATCCGCGGCGCCTTGCCGAGCAATTCACGCCGGAACGCGACGGGATCCTTGCCAGCCTTGCGAGCGAGCTCATCCATGAAGCTCTCGATCGCGAACACGTTGTTGTTCGGGCCGACGCCGCGCCAGAAGCCGGTCGGCACCGCCGGCGGTTCGACACGGACATATTCACACTGGAAATGCGGGAAGTCGTACGGCTGGTCCGCAGCACTATCGATGGCGTCGATGTCGATGCCCTTCTGGAACGCAGGCGGCAGCCAACGCGCGATCACGGCCGAGCCTGCGATCTTGTACTTGAAGCCGACCACTTTGCCGTTCGACAGTGTCGCCGAAATGTTGTCGCGATAGACGGGGCGATAAATGTCGTGCTGGATGTCCTCTTCGCGGGTCCACACCACCTTGACCGGTCCATTGACCTGTTTGGCGATGCGCACCGCCGCCACGACCATGTCAGGCTCAAGCCTGCGGCCGAAGCCACCGCCGATCATGTGCTGATTGACCGTCACCTTGTCGACCGGCAAGCCAGCGGCCTTGGCAGCCTCGGACTGCACCCGCGACATGATCTGCGTGCCCGTCCAGACCTCGCAGGAATCTCCCTTGAAGTGCACCGTGCAATTCAACGGCTCCATGGTCGCGTGCGCAAGGAACGGCATCTCGTAGGACGCGTCGATCCGTTCACCGGTGGCGAGACCCTTGGCGATGTCGCCGACCGATTTGGCGATCACGCCGTCCGTCTCGCTGGCCGCGCGCAAATGCGCCCAGATGTCCTTCGAACTGATCTTGGCGTTGGGACCTTCATCCCAAGTGATATCGAGTGCTTCGAGCCCGGACCTGGCGGCCCACATGTGATCGCCGACCACGGCCACGAGGTCGTCGAGCACCACGATCTGCCGCACGCCCGGAATCTTCTTTGCCGCGCGGTCATCGACCTTGGCGACTTTGCCGCCGAACACCGGGCATTGTGCCAGCGTCGCGAATGTCATGCCCGGCACCATCGCGTCGATACCGTAGATCGTCTTGCCGTTGACCTTGTCCGGTGTGTCGAAGCGCTTCAGCGGCTTGCCGATCACCGAGAAGTCTTTTGGGTCCTTGAGCGCGACCTCCTTCGGCGGTGTGAGTTTGCCGGCGGCGTCGCACAACTCGCCATAGGACAGTTTGCGCCCGCTGGCCGTATGCATCACTTGCCCATTCGACGCCGTGCAGCTCGCAGGTTCGACCTGCCACTGTTCGGCTGCGGCTTGCAACAGCATCGCACGCGCGGTTGCACCGGCATTGCGCAGCGGTTTCCAGAATGCGCGCACCGAAGTCGATCCACCGGTCGCCTGGATGATGAAAATTGGATTGCCGTAGAGCTTGTCGCTGGGCGGCGCATGTTCCAGCGTGATCTGCGCATAGTCGGCGTCGAGCTCTTCGGCGAGGATCATGGCGATGGCGGTATAGATGCCTTGCCCCATCTCGACTTGCGGCATCACCAGTGTCGTCTTGCCGGTAGTGTCGATGCGGATGAAGGCGTTGGGGGCGAATTTGCCCTCCGTCGTATCGGGAGGTTGCGTCGGCTCATTGGCCGCGCGGACCGGAAGCTGGAAGGCGAACATAAAGCCGCCGGCAAAGGCGCCAGCGAGCAGATTGCGCCGTGACAGGCCAGAAGGCTTGTTTGCAGGACTGGCCGCAACAAGCATGTTGTCTGCAAGTTTCATGGCCGACTCCTAGGTTTGCCGTTCGGAGGCAGCATGCTTGATAGCTTCACGCACCCGGACATAGGTGCCGCAGCGACAGATATTTCCGGCCATGGCGGCATCGATATCAGAATCGTCAGGGGTTGGCGTAGAAGCGAGGAGCGCCGCCGCTGACATGATCTGTCCGGATTGGCAGTAACCGCATTGAATGACTTCGAGATCGAGCCAGGCTTTCTGCACCTTGGCGCCGACCCGTGTGGTGCCGACGCCTTCGATCGTTGTGATGGCGCGCCCGCTCACCGCACTGACCGGCAGCAGGCAGGAGCGCACGGCCTTGCCATCGACATGCACGGTGCAGGCACCACACAAGGCCACGCCGCAGCCGAATTTCGTGCCGGTCATGCCGAGAATGTCGCGCAGCACCCAGAGCAGAGGCATGTCGTCTGGTGCGTCGAAGGACTTCTGCTCGCCGTTAATATTGAGATTTGCCACAGTGAGACCCCCGATTGCTCGACTCGATGATGCAATGGCGAATGGTTCGTCATCGACCAACGACGGTACTATAGGCGTACGGTCATCATTTCAAAAGCAGCAATAAGATGCAGCAGGACTATACATTGGTTTGTATGTCGCGCGAGCGTGTCTGTCGGATAAATCGCGGTAAAATCTGCGCGACGTCATCCGACGCCCTCTGTCGTGAGCGTCGGATGACTTTTATTCAAAAGAATATTGCGGTTGCGTTAGGCTCGGCCTGCCCGAAAAACGGCACGCGATCTGCCGACTGTGGGGTTAGTACCGCTCCGGCACATACATTTCGGCTGGCACCGGCGTGCGGTGATAGTCGGGATTGCGCACGCGTGCAGGCAGGACCACAGGCGGATGCTCGACCTCCTGATAGGGAAGCTGTTCGAGCAGATGCGCGATGCAGTTCAGGCGGGCCTTCTTCTTGTCGACGGCCTGCACCACATGCCACGGGGCTTCCGGAATATGCGTATGCTCGAGCATCGCTTCCTTGGCCTTGGTGTATTGCTCCCAGCGGGTGCGCGCCTCGACATCCATCGGGCTGAGCTTCCACTGCTTGAGCGGATCGGCGATGCGCATCGAGAAGCGCAGGTGCTGCGCTTCATCGGTGATCGAGAACCAGTATTTGACCAGGATGATGCCCGAGCGCACCAGCATGCGTTCGAATTCCGGCACCGAGCGGAAGAATTCCTCCACGTCATCCTCGGTGCAGAAACCCATCACGCGCTCGACGCCGGCGCGGTTGTACCAGCTACGATCGAACAGTACGATCTCGCCGCCGGCGGGGAGATGCGAGACGTAACGCTGGAAGTACCATTGGGTGCGTTCGCGCTCATTCGGCGCGGGGAGTGCGGCAACGCGGCAAACGCGTGGATTGAGCCGCTGGGTGATCCGCTTGATGACGCCACCCTTGCCAGCGGAATCGCGACCCTCGAAGATCACCACGACCTTGAGCTTGTTCTGCTGCACCCAGCTCTGCAACTTCACCAATTCGCCCTGCAGGCGGAACAGTTCCTTGAAATAGAGGCGTCGCTCGATGGTCTCCGCCGGGCTGCGGTCGGACATTTCGTTGGTCAGGGCGTCGAGACGATCGTCATCGATCTCGAGCTCGAGTTCTTCGTCGAAGCCGTCCAGCATCTCTGCACGAATGCGGTCGTGGATTGCTTGCGCGTCGTCGAGGGAATGTTCGGTCATGGCAGCTCCGCTTGTATCGAATGGGTCCACGGTTATGGACCGATGCAAATGTCAGCGGTGTGACACTGCCTCCCATGCCCGGAGCGAATGGGCAAATGGCCCCAATGGGTCTCGCCGCCGCTGTCCATGCAGGACGGGGTACCGCAAGCCGAAATTCAACTACGCGTGATTGGCGCTACCTTGAGAGCCAAGCGTGCGCATCTGAGGTCGCGGGGCTCGTTGACCAAGGAAAAATGTGATGAATAAATTCATTCTGTTGGGCGCCGCTTTACTGATCGCCGGCACTTCGAGCTGGACCGCGCAGGCCAAAGACGGGCATAGCGCTGCCAGCAAGCATCGACGGATCATGTCGTCTCACGCGCGGTATGAGGGAAGCGCCCCCGTAACGGTCTATCGCGGATTTGGTGCCGGCCCCGGTTCATATGGATACAGCGCGCCATATGGATATGGCGGCGGTTCATACGGCGGAGATGACAATGCGGAGGGCCGAACGAGCGGCGGCTAGGACGCCTTGGCAGTTTCGGCTGCTAGCCCACTCGCAGACGGAATAGGCGGCGCTGCGCCAGGTCTCAGGTGGCAGCGCAGCGCCGTTTACAAACCCAAATCATAATTTGTACGCCGTGCGGAAGCCGCCCCAATGGCGTCCCTGTATGCGCACAGGCACGTCTATCTCGCGCATCATCACGGTCTGACCGTTGCCCATGTCGCGGGCATAACTCTGGATCAGGTAGGAACGTGTATTGCGACCGGCGGCCAATCCAGCCGGATCGTTGAAGATGCGGCGGTTGCGGCAGTTGGCCGTATTCCAGGCGACATCACCTGGGCGCTGCGGCTTGGAATAGATGCTGTTATGTACCGGTAGATAGCCGTTGCGGTCGATCATGGCGCAGAACGCCATGCGGGTGTCCTTGGCCAGAAACGCATCCTGGAATTCGGGGAGTGCGCGGTCGGCCCAGCCGAGAATCTTTGTCCGGTACTGCACCGGACTGGAGCCAGGGATTTCGACGTAGTTGTCGTCGAACATGTCGTCGATGCTGATAGCGCCGGATGCAATACCGTCGGCAAAGATCTTGTTGAGCGCGGCGCCGGCATCAATGGCGCGGGTGACGAATTCGGTGTTTTCGTCATGAATAGCCCATAGCCGGTCTTCGATCCGGCTGATGAGATGGTTGTCGGGCGCGACGAACAGTGCCTGTGCGCCGGCGGGGGAATGTTCGGCAATGCGCAGGCGGCAGGGGCCGACCTCGCTGAGTTCAGCAGCAACGATGTCGTGCAACGGAAGCCGGTTCGCGTCTGGTCCGCCGATGAGGATCCCGTCCATCGAGATTTCATAGACCGGTGCGCGGATCTGGCCGCCGCGCGCCTGAAGATCGACATTGAGGTGACATGGCAGCTTTTCGCGTCGGCGCTCGTCTTCGCGCTCGCTCTGTTTCAGCAGTACCGCGCAGCGCGACTTCAGCCGTGAGGCAAACATCGTCACGGCCTGGCCGGCCTGCGCGACATGCTCGCCATGGGCAGCCGCTTCCTTCGCAGCGCTATCGATTTCCGCGGCGCTGTCGCCGACCGAGACGATGAACTGCGAGGCGGTGCTGGCATTGTGCGACATCTCGCTGGTCGTCGCGTTCTGCTCGGCGACTGCGCCATTCACATTGGCAAACACCGGGCGGATCGCGTCGATGGCGGTGGAGATGCGATGCACCGCATCGACCGAACTCGCAGCGTCGCGCTGCAGGGTGTCGATCTTCTTCCTGATCTCTTCGGTGGCGTTCTGGGTTTGCACCGCCAGCGCCTTGACCTCGGTGGCGACGACCGAGAAGCCGCGGCCTGCAGCGCCGGCGCGTGCCGCCTCGATGGTCGCGTTCAGCGCGAGCATCGTTGTCTGCCGGGCAATCTGCGCGATCAACTCCAACACATTGCTGATTGCAGCGGAGGAGTCGCGCAGGCGGTCCACATTGGCGCTGGCTTCATGCGCGGCGGCGCCGGCCTCGTCCGCGAGCCGGCTGGCATCGCGCACCTGGGTGCCGATACCCTCGGCCGAGTGGGTGAATTTGTCGGCGGCCTGCGCGAAGGTCGTGGCGGTGGATTGCGCGGCGCTGCTGCGGTCGGCCAGCACGTCGGTGCGGGCGCGGATGGCGGAGAGGGTGGTGGCGGTCGATTCGGCGCCGCCGGCGACGGATGTCGCGGCACGCTCAAGCTGGCGGATAAGCGCGCCCAGCTCGAGTTCCAGCAACTCCAGGATGTCGCGAGCGGTATCTGGTTCAGGATGCTGCGGTGCCACAGAAGGTGCTGTGTTGTCAGCGATCATCACCACTTCAGCCGCTTCCGGCTGCCGCTTGCGGAACAGTCCAAACGCCATCGGTGACCCCAATGAATACAATCTATACGGGTAACCTTGCACCTCGGCGTGAAGTGATGGTTAAGGTCGGTCGCGGTATTGCGAAGATCTGCCGGATTCGGCGGCAAATTTTTGATTTTGCCGATTTCGCGGCCTATAACCCCGCGCCGCAGCCCCAACTACCCTGACGCTTCAAGAGAGACCGCATGGCCGGACATTCCCAATTCAAGAACATCATGCACCGCAAGGGCCGGCAGGATGCCCAGAAGTCCAAGCTGTTCAGCAAGCTGGCGCGCGAAATCACCGTCGCTGCCAAGATGGGGACGCCGGACCCGTCGATGAATGCCCGGCTGCGCTCCGCCGTGATCGCCGCCCGGCAGGAGAACATGCCGCGCGACAACATCGAGCGCGCCATCAAGAAGGCGATCGGCAGCGACGGCGAGAACTATGATGAAATCCGCTATGAGGGCTACGGCCCCGGCGGCGTCGCCGTCATCGTCGAGGCACTGACCGACAACCGCAACCGCGCCGCGTCCGACATCCGTTCCTACTTCACCAAATCCGGTGGCAATCTCGGTGAAACCGGCTCGGTTTCCTTCATGTTCGACCATGTCGGCGTGATCGAATATGACGCCGACAAGGCCTCTGCCGACGACATGCTCGAAGCTGCCATCGAGGCCGGCGCGGATGACGTGGTGTCGGGCGAGGGCGGCCACGAGGTCTATGCCTCGCAGGAGACGTTCCGCGAGGTTGCCAAGGGACTGGAAGCCAAATTCGGCGAAGCCCGCAAGGCGGCGGTGATCTGGAAGCCGCAGAACACGCTCTCGGTCGATGACGAGACCGGCGAGAAGCTGATCAAGCTGATGGACCTGTTGAACGAGCATGACGACGTGCAGAACGTCTATGCCAACTTCGAGGTATCGGACGCGCTGATGGCCAAGATGGGCGGCTGAGCAGGGGTTCAGCTTCCCTCTCTTTCCTTTGGGACGGCTCCGCGTTTCTATTTCGTTCCGCTCCGACCGGCGTTATCCCTGTGGGATGACAAACCCTCCGATTCGCCCTCCTGTCCGCATCATCGGCATCGATCCGGGCCTGCGCCGCACCGGCTGGGGCGTGATCGAGATCGACGGCAACCGGCTGACCTATATCGGCTGCGGTTCGGTGGAACCGCCGGACAATCTGCCGTTGGCAAGCCGGCTGCTCGGCATTCATGAGGGGCTCGCCAAGATCCTCGGCGATTTCCAGCCGGCAGAGGCAGCGGTGGAGCAGACCTTCGTCAACAAGGACGGCGTCGCGACGCTGAAGCTCGGCCAGGCGCGCGGCATCGCCATGATGACGCCGGCGATGTTCGGCATTGCCGTCGCTGAATACGCGCCCAATCAGGTGAAGAAGACCGTGGTCGGCGCGGGGCACGCCGACAAGAACCAGATCCAGGTGATGCTGAAGATCCTGCTGCCGAAGGCCGAGCCGAAATCGGCCGATGCCGCCGATGCACTGGCGATCGCCATCACCCATGCGCATCATCGCCAGAGCACGGCGCTGCGCCTCAAGGTCGTCGGCGCGTGATCGGCAAGCTCAAAGGCCTGATTGACAGCTACGGCGAGGACTATGTGATCCTCGACGTACAGGGCGTCGGCTATCAGGTGCATTGTTCCGCTCGCACGCTGCAGGCACTGCCGCAGGCGGGCGAAGCTGCGGTGCTCGCCATCGAAACCTATGTCCGCGAAGACCAGATCAAGCTGTTCGGATTCCGCAGCGATATGGAGCGCGAATGGTTTCGCTTGCTGCAGACCGTGCAGGGCGTCGGCGCCAAGGTCGCGCTTGCCGTGCTCAGCACACTGCCGCCGGCCGACCTCGCCAATGCCATCGCGCTGCGCGACAAGACGGCCGTGGCGCGCACGCCGGGCGTCGGTCCTAAAGTGGCCGAACGCATCGTCAGCGAATTGAAGGACAAGGCGCCGGCCTTTGCGTCCGTCGATCCGGTGGTCGCGCAACTCGCCGGCGCGATGGACGACAACCGCGCACCAGGCGCCGTCAGGGATGCGATCTCCGCGCTGGTCAATCTCGGCTATGGCCAGCCACAGGCGGCGGCCGCCGTCGCAGCCGCGTCGCGCAGCGCAGGTGAGGGTGCGGAAACGGCGCAACTCATCAAGCTCGGGCTGAAGGAATTGGCGAAGTGAGCCTTGCCAGAATCGCCCGCGTGATCGGCATTGTCGCGATCTTCGGTGTTGTCGGTTCGCTATCCGTGGCTGCACTTGTGTCGTTGCTTGTGGTCGGTCTGGGTGCGTCGATCCTGCAATTGATCTTCTCTGTCGCCGATCTCGATGGTTTCAGATCGCTTGTGTCGATTGCACTGTGGCTGCTGGCATTCGTTGCTGCATTGGCGGCGCTGCTGCCGTCGCTCGGTGCCGGCGTCGTCTTCGCGCTGTCGGCCGTCTATGCCGGGCAAAACACGATCTGGATGGCGTGGCTCGCTGCGGGCGTCGGCATTGCCGGCTTCATCGGGTTTGGAATGTTCGTTCAGCCCTCGGAATCCTCAGCGGTGATTTTGCCCGGCGTTCGATCGCTCGCGCAAGCGCTGTCGCTGTCCGCATTGCTCGCGGGCATTGCCGTGATTCCAGCCAGCCTGTGCTGGTGGTTCGCGCGGCCGTTGCACCGTGGTAACGTCGCATCATGAATACGCCACCCGATCGCATGGTTACACCTGAGCGCCGCTCTGACGATGTCGGCGACACCACGCTGCGCCCGCAGTCGCTGTCCGATTTCGTCGGCCAGGCACAGGCGCGCGCGAATCTGCAGATCTTCATCGATGCAGCTCGTAAGCGCGGTGAGGCACTGGATCACACATTGTTTGTGGGCCCGCCCGGCCTCGGTAAGACCACGCTGGCGCAGATCGTGGCGCGCGAGCTCGGCGTCGGATTTCGCGCGACATCCGGTCCCGTCATCGCCAAGGCCGGCGATCTCGCGGCATTGCTGACCAATCTCGAAGAGCGCGATGTGCTGTTCATCGACGAGATCCACCGTCTCAGCCCTGCAGTAGAGGAAGTGCTCTATCCCGCGATGGAGGATTTCCAGCTCGACCTCATCATCGGCGAGGGCCCTGCGGCACGCTCGGTGAAAATCGAGCTGTCGAAATTCACGCTGGTCGGCGCGACCACCCGTGCGGGTCTACTGACCAATCCGCTGCGCGATCGTTTCGGCATTCCGCTGCGGCTGAATTTCTACACGATCGACGAGCTCGAAAAGATCGTCACGCGCGGCGCCCGCGTGCTGGACATCGGCATGACCCCTGAAGGCTCTAACGAGATTGCGCGCCGTGCCCGCGGCACGCCGCGCATTGCCGGGCGTCTCTTGCGCCGTGTGCGTGACTTTGCCTCCGCTGCGGATGCGTCAGCGATTGACCGCAAAATCGCCGACCACGCGCTGTCCGCATTGGAAGTTGACAGTGCGGGTCTCGATGCCATGGATCGCCGTTATCTCTCCACCATCGCCATGAACTATGCGGGTGGTCCGGTTGGTGTCGAGACTATGGCGGCAGCGCTGTCGGAACCGCGCGACGCCATTGAAGACATCATCGAACCCTATCTGATCCAGTGCGGCTATCTGCAGCGCACCCCGCGTGGGCGCTTGCTCACCTCGCATGCGTTCAAACATCTCGGACTCCAGGAGCCGAAACGTGATGCGAGCCAGATCGGATTGTTTGGCGAGGAGGAGTAGCGCGATGACCGAAAAGATTATCGGCGTGGTAGCCGCGCTGATCCGTGACGATTGCGGGCGCATGCTGGTGGTGCGAAAGCGTGGCACCGAGGCCTTCATGCAGCCGGGTGGCAAGCGCGATGCTGGCGAAGACGATCTGGCCGCGCTGGAGCGCGAGATCAGCGAGGAGCTCGGCTGCCGGATGGTGCCGGGCTCTGCGCAAGCGCTCGGGCAGTTCAACAGCGTCGCCGCCAATGAGCCGGGATGGCAGGTGCAGGCCAGTGTTTATGCGGTGAAGGTGGATGGAGCGATCGCGCCCCAGGCCGAGATCGCCGAAGCGATTTGGATCAATCCAACTGCGCCTGAGGCTATCGTCCTGGCGCCATTGACGCGTGATCACGTGCTGCCACTCGCAGCTCACGGCTTTTCGTTATGACAAGTTCTACGACCTTCCATCTCGACGGCGCCATCGCCGACGGCCTGCATCGCATGCAGGTGCGGCGCCATGGTCTTTGTGGGGTCAAGAGCCAAGAGATCGAAGGGGTGCTCGGACGCCGGCTTCGCGAGCGCTTTGATCTCGTCCTTAGCACAAGCTCAGGCGCAATTGTCGCCGCGCGGATCAGCCTTGCCCAATATTGGCGGCGGCTAGGCCTGAACCGTCGATGCGGCGATCTCGTCCAGTACTTCGGTCAATCGGTCTACGGCCCAATCCACCTGTGACTTGTCGATAATCAAGGGGGGCGCAAAGCGTATCGTGTTCCGGTGAGTATCTTTGGTCAGCACTCCCGCCTGAAGCAAGCGGCTGATCACCGTACCGGCACTAGCCATGTTGCGGTGTAACTCGACCCCCGCAAACAAGCCGCGACCGCGCACCTCGCGAATGATCGGATTTTTGATCGCGGAGAGCCGATCGAGGAGATGCGCGCCGACAGTCGCGGCGCGTTCAATCAATCGCTCGTCGATCAGTGTGTCGAGGGCCGCCAATCCAACCGCTGATGCAATCGGGTTGCCTCCGAACGTGCTGCCGTGGTCACCCGGAGTGAAAACCTGCATGACCTCGCGACGGGCGAGGAAAAGCGAAACCGGCAACATCCCACCACCGAGCGCCTTGCCGAGCATCAGACCGTCGGGTGTTACCCCTTCATGCTGACACGCGAGCAGACGTCCGGTGCGTCCCAGACCGCTCTGGATCTCGTCGCACAGCAGCAGCACGTTGTTCGCCTTGCAAATGCGCGCGACCTCAGCGAGATATCCAGGGGGCGGCGCATTGATCCCGCCTTCGCCTTGAATTGGTTCGACCAAAAAGGCTGCGGTGTCAGAGGTAATGGCCGCGGCGAGCGCCGGCGCATCGCCGAACGGCACGCATGTGAAGCCAGGTGGGAACGGCCCGAAGCCGTCGCGATATTGGGCTTGCGAAGAAAAGCCGACGATCGAGATGGTGCGGCCGTGGAAATTTCCTTCTGCGACAATGATTTCGGCCCGGTCAGTCGGCACTCCCTTGACCCTGTAGGCCCATTTACGTGCCGCCTTGAGCGCCGTCTCGACGGCTTCCGCGCCGCTGTTCATCGGCAACGCGGCGTCCATGCCGGTAAGTGCACAAGCCTTGGCGAGGAAAGGCCCCAGCCGATCGCTGAAATAAGCGCGCGAGATCGTGTCCAGGCGCTGTGCCTGTTCTGTCAGCGCCTTGACGAGGCGCGGATGGCAATGGCCGAAGCTTGCCGCCGAATACGCTCCCATCATGTCGATGTAGCGTCTGCCAGCCTCGTCCCACACGTAGACTCCAGCCCCGCGGACGATCGTGACCGGCAATGGTGCATAGTTTCCTGCACCAAAACGGGCTTCAAGACCGGCGAAATCGGTCATGACAAGCGCTCTCCCGATTGGGCGCGCCTAAGGCGATGCGCGCCTCAGTTCTGATGTAGGAAGGCCGACGCAGAAAAAAAAGGTGCGAGGGCTCACGACAGGCACCGCCACCTCTCGCGTTCTGCTATAATCCGTTCATGACGATCGGGATTACCGGGCCCGAACGGAAGACGCCAGGGCGAAACGCCGTGGTCGGGGTGATTGTGACTGCCATCTTCTCCGGAATTTGCCTGATCCTTCTCGCGATTGTCGGCGACTTCCTGGTCGACTGGATGTGGTTCTCCGCGGTCGGCTATTCGCAGGTTTTCTGGACATCGATCGGCGCGAAAGCCGCAGTCTTTTCTGTCGTCTTCGCGGCAACTGCCGTCATTGCGTGGGCGAACGCCCGGCTGGCACTTTTTCTTGTCCGACGGCGGCGAGGCCGGCTTCCCGTCGACTTCGACTGGAAGCTCGCGGCCACCGCGGTGCCGCCCGATCCGTTCGAATTCATACGCGATCGGTTGCCATGGCGCCTTGCCATCGCTGGCGGCGCCGGATTCCTCGCTCTGCTTGTTGCATGGGAGGAGGTCGGCAACTGGAGCATCATTCTGCAGTTCCTCTATCAGGTGCCATATGGCGCGAATGATCCGCTGTATGACAAGGATATTGGATTCTATCTGTTTTCGCTGCCCGCCTATATCGCCATCAAGAATTGGGCGTTGCTAACGCTGTTCATGAGCGCACTTCTCGCCGCAGTGATCTATTGGCTGCATGGTCAGATCGAATACCAGGTCCAGCGGTGGTCGATATCACCGACAGCGGTCGCTCACGGCTCGGCGCTGCTCGGCTTGCTCTTTGCGGTGAAGGCATGGTCCTACGGAATCGACCGTTATTTGCTGCTCTACGGAGACAATGGCGTAGTGGTTGGCGCGAGCTACACCGATGTCCACGTTCTGCTACCCGTTCTCTGGTTGCTGATCGGGCTTTCGATCGTCGCGGCATGCGCCGCGTGGGCGAACCTGTGGGCGCGTACCTACTGGCTCCCCACTGCCGCGATGTTGCTCGTCTTCGGGGGCGCCTTCCTGCTGTCCGGCGTGATCCCGACGCTGTTTCAGCGGTTCTACGTGAAACCGAACGAACTGGAACTGGAGCGGCCCTACATCGAGCGCAGCATCCGTCTGACCAGGGAAGCCTATAATCTCGACAAGATCGCCGCCAAGCCCTTTCCTGCCGAACAGGACCTTACCTTCGCGACACTCGAAGCCAACAAGGCGACCATCGAGAACATCAGATTGTGGGACGGGCAGCCGCTGGCGGATACCTACGCCCAGCTGCAGGAGATACGCACCTATTACAAATTAAGTGACCTGGATGTCGACCGCTACTGGCTTCGCGGCACCTACCAGAGCGTGATGCTCTCGGCACGCGAGCTCAGATCCTCACTGCTGCCGCCGAACGCCCAGACGTGGGTCAACCTCCACCTGCTGTTCACCCATGGCAATGGAGCGGTGATGAGCCCGGTAATGCACAAGAGCGCTGAAGGGCTCCCGCTACTTTACCTGCGGGATATTCCTCCCGTTGCGGACGGCGGCCCCGAAATCCGCGAACCGCGCATTTATTATGGACAAGAGGAGAGCAACTACGTTGTCGTCAGGACGACCACGCCGGAATTCGACTATCCGAAGGGGAGTGAAAACGCATACACGGTCTACGACGGTGCCGGTGGCGTACCGCTGACGGGTATGGTGCGAAAAATCATCTTCGCTCACCACTTCAACGACATGAACCTGCTGCTCTCCAGCTACATCACCGACGACAGCCGGATCATGATCCGGCGCAATATCGGGGAACGGCTACGTACGATCGCCCCGTTCCTCAGCCTCGACCACGATCCCTATCTGGTCATCAGCGAGGGGCGGATGTTCTGGATCCAGGATGCCTATACAACCAGTAACTATTTTCCCTCTGCGCAGCCTGCGCCCGGCCGCAATCTGAACTACATCCGCAATTCCGTGAAGGCCGTCATCGACGCCTATAACGGCAGTGTCGACTTTTATCTGATGGACCAGGCGGACCCGATCGCGGCCACCTACCAGCGAATCTTTCCGGGGCTATTCAAGCCGTTTGCGGCGATGCCGTCCGATCTGCAAAAGCACATTCGCTATCCCGAGGACCTCTTCCTGATTCAGGCGCAGCTTTACCAGACCTATCACATGGCATCTGCCGACGTTTTCTATAACCGGGAGGATCTTTGGCAGTTTCCGCGCCAGCCGGCCGGCGACGGCGTCGCGCCGATGGTCCCTTACTACATTGTGATGCGGCTGCCCGGAGAAACCCAGGCCGAGTTCTTTATCATGATCCCCATGGTGCCAAGCCGACGCGACAATATGATCGCATGGCTGGCAGCGCGCTGCGACGCTCCTGACTATGGAAAATTGATCGTCTACGAATTTCCCAAGGAGAAGCTCGTCTACGGACCGTTCCAGATCGAGGCGCGCATTCATCAGAACACGGAGATCTCCCAGCAAATATCGTTGTGGAACCAGATGGGTTCACGGGTCATCCGCGGAAACCTTCTGGTGATCCCGATCGAGAATTCGATCCTGTACGTGTCGCCGCTGTACCTGCGCGCGGTCCACGGACACTTGCCGGAGCTCAAGCGCGTGATCGCCGCCTACGGCGAGCATGTCGTCATGAAAGACACGCTTGCCGAGGCCTTGTCCGCGCTCTTCATCGAAACTAACGCGTCGCCGACATCGCTGAGTGCTGCGACGGAAATGCCACGTGCGAGCCCTGCGGAAAACAGGGCGCAGGAGGCGCTTGATCGCTATAACGAGGCAATGAAGCTGTTGAGGTCTGGGGATTGGGCAGGCTTCGGCACGCAGATCGACGCGATGCGCGGTCTTTTGGAGAAAATGAGCCGGGAATCCGCCGGACACTGACCAACGCCGGCTGATTGTCATTCGACAAAGAGATGCGCGTTCCCGCGACCAAGATTCCAGGTGCATCCCAAGCAAGGTTCAAGCCCAAAGCGATTGGCACTTGCTGGGGAAGGTGCCTCTGTGCAAGACGATTACTCCCCGGAGTGTGATAAGAGGAATCTCCCTGTGACAGCCTCTCTTGATGGCGAAATTCGCGACGGTCGTCATCATATGCCGGTCCGTGTTTATTTCGAAGATACTGACGCCGGCCAGATTGTTTATCACGCAAATTTTTTGCGTTTCATGGAACGCGGCAGAACGAATTACTTGCGTTTGCTCGGAACGAGTCAACAAGAGCTGCTGAAAGAAGCGCGAGAGGGTGCGCCCGGCTTTGCCTTCGTTGTTCGTTCGATGAAAATTGATTTTCTAAAACCGGCAGTCCTGGACGATCTGCTTGACGTCGTCACGATTCCACAAGAGGTGAGGGGCGCTTCGATCCTGCTCGGGCAGGAAGTGCGCCGCGGCGATGAGTTGCTGCTTGAGGCCAAGGTCAAGGTGGCCTTCGTGTCCGGCGGCCGCGCCAAGCCGATTCCGAAAGCGCTGCGGATCGCCATGAAGGCCGATCAGATTTAGCAATCGCCCCATAGGTGAAACGGCATCGACACCGCATGCGGCAGGGCTACAATCCCTGCAACATCGCAAAGCCGAGGGTCCCATGTCGCGTCCACCGTTTCCGCCCTTCACCCGAGAGACCGCCGCCCAGAAGGCCCGCATGGCCGAAGATGCCTGGAATTCGCGCGATCCGGTGAAAGTGTCGCTCGCCTATACCGAGGACTCGATCTGGCGCAACCGCGGCGAGTTCTTTCAGGGGCGCCCGGCGATCGTCGAATTCCTCACCCGTAAATGGGCGAAGGAGCACGAATATCGGCTGATCAAGGATTTGTGGGCGTTCGACGGCAATCACATTGCCGTGCGCTTTCAATATGAATGGCATGACGACGCCGGCAACTGGCATCGCTCCTATGGTAATGAGCAATGGGAGTTTGACGAGGCCGGCCTGATGCGCCGCCGCGAGGCGAGTATCAACGATGTGGCCATTGCCGAGAAGGATCGCCGTTTCCTGTGGCCGGCGCCGGGGCCACGTCCGGCCGATGTGCCGGGTCTCGGCACCGACCCGTTCTAACTAAAGCGAGCCGCTATCGACCACGAATTCGACGCGCTCGGCGACGAAACGTGAATGCGTAGCGCTCAGCGGCGTGCCGTCGGCATCCACATCGATGGAATCGACAATCAAGATCGGACGCCCGAGTGCAACGCCAAGCCGTGTCGCATCGGTTGCGTCGATGATCCCCGCGGTGACCTTCGTCGAGGCGCGGCGATAGTCCTTGATGCCGTAATGCGCCAGGGCCTTGGTCATCGAGCGCACGCGCTCATAGACCTTGCCGAAATCGGGAAAGCGTTCGGCCGACAGCCAGTTGGTGCCGACGCAGATCGGCGTCTTGTCCGCCAACCGCAAGGCTTCAATGCGGATCAGCGGAGCGCCGGCTTTGAGGCCAAGCTGCCTGGCGAGATCGCGTGTTGCCACATCGTCCCAGGCTCCGATCAATTGCGCTTGCGGCTCGCGCCCGCCGGCACCGGCAATTTCCGAGAAGCGGGTGCGTGATCGCAGGGGATATGCAAGCTTTGGCGATTCCACATAGGTGCCGCTGCCGCGCTCGGCGCGCACCAGGCCGCGTTCGGCCAGGGTTGCGAGGGCGCGGCGCACGGTGTGGCGATTGACGCGGTAGATGTCAGCCAGTTCGGTCTCGCCGGGCAGCTTTTCGCCAGCGCCATAGCGGCCATCTGCAATGCCGCGCTCGATGCCGTCGGCGACGTGCCGCCACAATGCAACGCCTGTTGGCTTGTCCTGAATGGTCACAAAATCGGTCCCGGAATGATGTCGACCACGCATTAGCGAAAAATCGTGCCGCTGTCACGAAACGGTCATTGCCTCCGCCTATAAAGTTGTCTAGTAAATCATACAACTTGTTGAGCGGCGGTGACATGACTTCATCCTCCCTGAACCACCAGCAGGCCCGGCGCCGTGAGGCGATGGGGGTGCTTGGGCACTCCGCCACGGCGGATATCGCCGGATATCTCGATGCTGTGGCTGTTCCCGCCCATGAACAACTGCGTCAGCCGGAAAACGGCCTGGTGATGCTGCGCGGCCGGATCGGCGGCGATGGCGCGCCATTCAATCTGGGCGAAGCGACCGTGTCGCGTGCCGCTGTACGGCTTGCCAGCGGTGAGGTCGGCTTCGGCTACACACTGGGCCGTGACGGCGCGAAGGCGCACCTGATCGCGCTCTGCGATGCACTCATCCAGACCAGTGAATTTTCAGATGCTGTCGAGAGCAAGGTGCTGACGCCGCTGCGTGCGCGCGTCGTCGCCGATGTCAAGCGGAAGGCCGCAGAGACGGCAGCGACCAAAGTCGATTTCTACACGCTCGTGCGCGGGGAGGGCTGATCATGACGACAGTTGCGGAAATGCCGGCCGGTTTCGCGGATAAGGTCCTCGCAGCGCAATCGACCTTCCGTTCGGTGATGGATGCGATGGCGCGTCCCGGCACTGTGCAGCGGATTCAGGCTGTTTCGGGCGTACCTGCGCCGATGATGCGCGGCGCGGCCGCTATCGCGCTCACGCTGTTCGATCAGGACACGCCGGTGTGGCTCGATAGCAAGTTGGCGGCGACGATGGATGTTGCCAAGTGGATCAAGTTTCACACCAGCGCGCCGGTCATCGCCGATCCCGCCGTGTGTGCCTTCGCCGTGGTGGCTGATGCTGCCGCGCTGCCGTCCTTCGAGCACTTCGCCTTCGGCACCGGCGAATATCCGGATCGCTCCACCACGATCGTTCTGCAGGTGGCGAGCCTGACTGAAGGCCCGACCTATGAATTGCGCGGTCCCGGTATCGATGGTGTCACGATCCTGCGTGCCGCAATCGGCGTGCCGGATCTGCTGGATCGTCTCGCGCTGAATGCCTCGCTGTTTCCCCGCGGCATCGATCTCGTGCTGGTGTCCGGCGAATCCATTGTCGCGCTACCGCGTACCACGCGTCTTGTCGCGAAGGAGGGCTGAGCATGTATGTCGCCGTCAAGGGTGGCGAACGCGCCATCGAGAATGCGCATCGTCTGCTGGCTCATGAGCGCCGGGGTGATCGCGATGTGCCGGAAGTATCGCTGGCACAGATCTCCAATCAGCTCGGTCTCGCCGTCGATCGCGTGATGACCGAAGGCTCGCTCTATGACCGCGAGCTCGCGGCGCTGGCCATCAAGCAGGCACGCGGCGACATGATCGAGGCGATCTTCCTGCTGCGCGCCTTCCGCGCGACGCTGCCGCGGTTCGGTTCGAGTGAACCCGTCGATACGTCGCAGATGCAGGTGCGTCGCCGCGTCTCCTCGACCTTCAAGGACATGCCGGGCGGCCAGGTGCTTGGCCCGACCTTCGACTATACGCATCGTTTGCTCGATCCGGTGCTGACCGGCGAATCCTCGCCCGAACAGCCGGCCATGACCGATGCAGAGCCGGGTGTGATGCCGCGCGTCACCGATATTCTTGGCCGCGACGGCCTGATTGAAACGTCGCCCATCGAAGATCCCGAGAAGCCGGTGGGCGATCTCACCCGCGATGCGCTGAGCTTCCCGGCAGACCGCGATCTGCGCCTTCAGAATCTTGCGCGGGCCGATGAAGGGTTTCTTCTGTCGCTCGGCTATTCATCGCAGCGCGGCTATGGCCGCAACCATCCTTTTGCCGGCGAAATCCGTCTTGGCGAAGTCGAGGTCGAATTCATGGCCGAGGATGTTGGCTTCGCCGTGCCGCTGGGATCGATCACGCTGACCGAATGCCAGATGGTCAATCAGTTCAAGGGCTCGGATACCGAGGCGCCTTGCTTTACCCGCGGTTACGGTCTCGCCTTCGGCCAGTCTGAGCGCAAGGTGATGTCGATGGCGCTGGTCGATCGCACGCTGCGTGCACGCGAACTCGGCGAGGACATCAAGGCGCCGGCGCAGGACGAGGAATTCGTCATGTCGCATTCCGACAATGTGCAGGCGACCGGCTTCGTCGAGCATCTGAAGCTGCCGCATTACGTCGACTTCCAGTCCGAGCTCGGCTTGCTCCGCAAGCTGCGCAAGGAATTCGCCGATGCCAACGAGACGCCAGTTGCTCTTCAGGAGGCCGCGGAATGAACGCGCCGACATATAACTTCGCTTATCTGGACGAGCAGACCAAGCGGATGATCCGCCGCGCCATTCTCAAGGCGATCGCGATCCCCGGCTATCAGGTGCCGTTCGCCAGCAGGGAAATGCCGATGCCCTATGGCTGGGGCACCGGCGGCGTGCAGGTCACGGCGGCGATTCTCGGCCCCTTCGACAAGCTCAAGGTGATCGACCAGGGCTCTGACGACACCACCAACGCGATCTCGATCCGTAAATTCTTCGAGAAAACTGCCGGCGTTGCGGTAACCACGAGCACGGGCGATGCGACTGTGATCCAGACACGGCATCGCATTCCCGAAGCGACGCTGCAGGCGCATCAGGTGCTGGTCTATCAGGTGCCGATCCCCGAGCCGCTGCGCTTCCTCGAGCCGCGCGAGACAGAGACGCGGCGTATGCATGCGCTCGCCGAATACGGCTTGATGCATGTAAAGCTGTATGAAGACATCGCGCGCTTCGGCCATATCGCCACGTCCTATGCCTATCCGGTGAAGGTCAATGCGCGTTATGTGATGGACCCATCGCCGACGCCGAAATTCGACAATCCGAAGATGGACAATTGCGCGGCGCTACAACTGTTCGGTGCCGGCCGCGAGAAGCGCATCTATGCGATCCCGCCTTACACATCGGTGGTGTCGCTGGATTTCGAGGATCATCCATTCGAGCCCTACAAGCACAAGGCCTGCTGCGCGCTGTGCAATGCCGAGGATAGCTATCTCGACGAGATCGTCACCGACAACAAGGGCAGCCGGATGTTCGTCTGCTCCGACACCGACTATTGCGAAACGCGGCAATCACAGGGGCATCGCGGCAGCGAGAATGCTGCGCCTTATGCGGAGAGCGCAAATGCTTGATGTGACAGCGAATTCAACTGCACCGGGGGCGCGCGGGGCTGCGAGTGACGAGCCGTTGCTCGTTGCGGCAAACCTGGGAAAATCTTATGGCCGTCTTGCGGCATGCCGCGACGTGTCCTTCGAACTCTATTCCGGCGAGGTGCTGGCCATTGTCGGCGAGTCCGGGTCCGGCAAATCGACACTGCTGCAGATGCTCTCCGCCCAACTGGCGCCGACCACCGGCAGCGTCTCCTACCGGATGCGCGACGGCGTGACCCGCGATCTCGCGGCGATGGGCGAAGCCGAGCGCCGCTTCCTGTTTCGCACCGACTGGGGCTTTGTGCATCAGGACCCGGCGATGGGGCTGCGCATGGCGGTCTCGGCCGGCGCCAATGTCGGCGAGCGGCTGATGGCTGTGGGCCAGAATCACTACGGCAAGATTCGTGACACGGCGACCTCGTGGCTCGAGCGCGTCGAGATTTCTCCCGATCGTATCGACGATGCGCCGCGGACCTATTCCGGCGGCATGCGGCAGCGGCTGCAGATCGCGCGCAACCTCGTCACCGAACCACGGCTGGTCTTTATGGACGAACCGACCGGCGGTCTCGACGTGTCGGTGCAGGCCCGTTTGCTGGACATGATGCGTACGCTGGTCAGCGAGCTTGGCCTTAGCGCGATCGTTGTGACGCACGATCTCGCGGTGGCGCGGTTGCTGTCGCATCGCGTGATGGTGATGCAGGGCGGTCGCGTGATCGAGACGGGGCTCACCGATCAGGTGCTCGACGATCCCAGAGAGCCCTATACGCAACTGCTCGTTTCCTCGATCCTGCCGGCGTGAGGTCAACATGATTCCGATGATCGATATCCGCAACGCCGAAAAGACCTTCGTGATGCATCTGCAGGACGGCATCCGCCTGCCGGTGGTGCGCAACGTGTCGTTTCATGTGGCGCCGGGCGAATGCGTTGTGCTGTCCGGTCCCTCGGGGGCGGGCAAGTCGTCGATCCTGAAAATGATCTTCGGCAACTATCGCTGCGACGGCGGCACCATTGGAGTGCGCCACAACGGTGACGTCATCGATATCGCCACCGCCGAGCCGCGCGAGATCCTGGGTGTGCGCCGCGACACCATCGGGTATGTCAGCCAGTTCCTGCGCGCAGTGCCGCGTGTGGCAGCGATCGATGTCGTGGCCGAGCCGCTGCTCGCTGCTGGCGTAACGCGCGAGGAGGCCCATGCGCGTGCCGGTGCGTTGCTTAAGCGCCTCAACATTCCCGAGCGGCTGTGGAAGCTGCCGCCCTCGACCTTTTCCGGCGGTGAGCAGCAACGCGTGAATATCGCGCGTGGTTTTATCTCCGATCTGCCGATCCTGTTGCTGGACGAACCGACCGCGTCGCTCGATGCCGCCAACCGAGCCGTGGTCGTTGAACTGGTCGCCGAGAAAAAACGTGCCGGCGTCGCCATGGTTGCCATTGTGCATGACGACGAAGTGCGGCACTTGATCGCCGATCGGCTGGTGGACGTCGCATCCTTCGCCGCTGCTGCTGCCTGAGAAAGAGAACCATGACCGCATCATCGACCGAAACCGTCATCGGCAACGCCCGGATCGTTCTCGCCGACCGCGTCATCGACAAGGGCTGGATTGCCTTCGCTGGTGGACGCATCGCCGAATTCGGCGAGGGTGATGCGCCACGCGGTAGCGACGATGCGCGCGGCGACCTGATCATGCCGGGTCTTGTCGAACTGCATACCGATCATCTCGAAGCGCATTTCATGCCGCGGCCGAAGGTGTTCTGGGATCCCATCGCTGCTGTCGTCTCCTATGACGGTCAACTTGCCACGTCCGGCATTACGACGGTGCTCGACTCTGTACGGGTCGGGTGTGAGGACTCAAGCCAGGGCATCGACAGCTATGCCGGCGTGCTGGTGGATTCCATTGCCTCTGCCGGCGAAGCCAGTCTCCTGCGGGTCGATCACTTCCTGCATCTGCGCTGCGAGATTCCGATGCCGACCGTGGTCGGGGAAGCGAAGGCGCTCTTGGAGAAGCCGAACGTCCGGCTGATGTCGCTGATGGACCACACGCCTGGCCAGCGCCAGTTCCGCGATGAGGAGAAGCTGCGTACCTACTATCGCGGGAAGGGCGGCAAGTCCGATGCCGAGCTCGATGTGATGTTCGCACAGCGCCTGGCCTGTCAGCAGCAATATGCGGCCGGCAATATGCGCGCGATCGTGGCGCTGGCTCACGGGCGCAATATTCCGCTGGCGAGCCATGACGACACGACGGAAGACAACGTCACCGAAGCCGTTGGAGACAAGGTCTCGGTGGCCGAATTCCCGACGACGCTGGAAGCGGCCCAAGGCCTGCACAAGGCTGGCATCGGCATCTTGATGGGTGCGCCGAATGTCGTCCGCAACGGTTCGCATTCCGGCAATATCGCGGCGATCGATCTCGCCCGCGAAGGCATGCTGGATATTCTGTCGTCGGACTATGTGCCGTCGAGCCTTCTGATGGGAGCCCTGCAGCTCTCGAGCAAGGTACCCTCCATCGATCTGGCGAGCGCGATCCGCACCGTGACCAAGCGGCCCGCGGAAGCCGTCGGGCTCATGGACCGCGGCGAGATTGCGGTCGGCAAGCGCGCCGACGTGATCCGCGTCCATGTGGCGCATGAGGTGCCGGTGGTGCGCAATGTCTGGCGCGAAGGACATCGCGTGGCATGACCGACACCGCGGCGATATCCGAAGCGCAAGCAGGCCGGATCGGCCCCGGCCGGTTGGTGCTGGTGGTCGGCCCGTCGGGTGCCGGCAAGGATACGCTGATCGGTCTGGCGCAGGCCGCCTGCGCGGATGACGACAATGTGGTGTTCACGCGCCGCGTGGTGACGCGCGAGGCGTCAGAATTCGAAAATAATGCGCAGGTCACGCCGGAGGCGTTCCGTCAGGCACAGGCCAGCGGCGCTTTCGCCGTCCACTGGGAAGCGCATGGACTTTCTTATGCACTTCCGCGCTCGATCGATGATGCGCTTCGCGCCGGCCGCAATGTCGTTGCCAATATCTCACGAACGGTTATCCCGGCGCTACGTGCCGCTTATGAAGATGTCGTCGTAGTGTCGATCACGGCGCCGCCGGAAGTGCTTGCGGCGCGACTTGCGGCGCGGGGACGCTCAACCGATGGGCCGATCGGCGATCGGCTCAAGCGTAGCGTCGAGACATCAGGTGCCGACGTCACGATCAACAATATTGGTGTCGCGGAAGATCATGCGGATGACCTGATACGGGTCATCAGGGGTCAATAGTCAGGCGAACGGGAGGGCGATCATGTCAGTCATAGGAACGATCGAACAGCTCGAACAGATCTACGGCCGTTTCGATGACATTGGCGAAGCCTCCACCGCCAAGGTCGCGGACTGTGTGACGGCGCAATATCGCCGGCTGATCGAAGTGTCGCCCTTCGCGGCGCTGGCGACCACCGGCCCCGAGGGGCTGGATTGCTCGCCGCGCGGCGACCTGCCGGGCTTCGTTCGCATCCATGATGAGAAGACCCTGATGATGCCCGACCGCCGCGGTAACAACCGCGTCGACAGCCTGCGCAACATCGTGCGTGATCCGCGGATCGCGCTGCTGTTCCTGATCCCGGGCTCGGGCACGACGCTGCGCATCAATGGAGAGGCGCATCTGTCGGCGGATCCCGCATTGCTTGAATCCTTTGCGGTGACAGAGAAGGCGCCCCGCACGGTGATCGTGATGACGGTCGGAGAGATCTATTTCCAATGCGCCCGCGCCATCGTGCGGTCCGATCTCTGGAACCCTGATAAACGCGTCGATCCGAAGACCCTGCCGACGCCCGGCGAGATCCTGGCGGAGATGAGCGAGCGCCGGGTCGGCGGTCCGGAATACGATCGGCAATGGCCGGAAAGGGCGCGCCAGACCATGTGGTGAGGGGGCGAATCTGGGGGTGATTTTTGCAGTGCGCTTCTGTCGCCTGCCGCGACTCCGTAGGCCCCTTAATCTAAGTATTTTGCGCTTGCGAGGGTCCTGAAACCCTGCCGTACAAGTCGAATCGGGGTTTGATGGTCAAAAAACATCATTTTTCCCGGCAAAATCTGTGAAAATTTCATTGAGCACGGGTTTTTTCCCGTAATTCCTCATAGTGTCTGTCTCACCGAATCACGGCAAACCAAAAGGTGCAAAATGGCAGACCAAATGACGAAGTCGCAGCTCATCGAGAAAATCGCTGAGACCACTGAGCTCTCGAAGAAGGACGTCAAGGGCGTTATCGAGACCATGGCGACCCTCGGCTATAAAGAGCTGAAGAAGAGCGGCGTGTTCCTCGTTCCCGGCTTCGCCAAGTTCGTCGTCATCAAGAAGCCCGCCACCAAGGCACGCAAGGGCACCAACCCCTTCACCGGCGAAGCAATGACCTTCAAGGCCAAGCCGGCCCGCAAGATCGTGCGCGCCCGCCCGGTCAAGGCTGCGAAGGACGCGGTCTAAGCGGACCTCCGGCGCGGTCGCCCATGAGGTGACCGCAGCCGACCAGAATTGAGGACGGCGCGGCATTCCCTGGGGATGCCGCGCCGTTTTCGTTTGGGGGAGTGCCTTACCTCTCCCCGCTTGCGGGGAGAGGTCGACTGCAACGCGCGAAGCGCGTGGAAGTCGGGTGAGGGGGCTCTCCATTCGCTCCGCGCCTGCGGAGGCTCCCCCTCATCCGTCGTCGCTTCGCGACGCCACCTTCTCCCCGCAGGCGGGGAGAAGGCAGTCAGCGCGGCTCTAATCGTTCACGCGCTTCTTGTAGGCGACCGCGTCCATATCCCTGATATCGACGCTGAGGCTTTTGGTGTGCGGCAGCAGCAAAACCATTGCCGCGCGCAACGCCTCGCTCACGGCGACTTTCTGCTCGGGTGTGCGGCCCTCGAGCATCGAGACCGACAGGTGGCAGAAGCCTTCGGCCCGGCCGGCCATCAGGTGATGCGCATACGGGATCGCGCGCACCTTGATGTCGGCGGCCTTCATTACCCCGGTGGCGGCGCCGGCATTGTGCAACGCCTGCATCAGGCTGGCGATGTCGAGCGCGTCGCCATGGCCGTCGGTGGAATGTTCGATGACGATATGGGGCATGAGACGACAATTCCTGGTGCGTGTTCAATCTCGGACCTCATGGTGAGGAGGCGCCACTTGGCGCCGTCTCGAACCATGAGTGTAGGGCTCCTCATCCTTCGAGACGCGGCCAAGTGGCCGCTCCTCAGGATGAGGGGACAGCGTTAAAGAAGCAGCGGCTTCACCGAATCCGCGGCATCGCGCAGCAGCGGCAGGAAGCGGTCGATCATTTCCCCGGTGGAGACGCGGTCCACATGGGCGCCCATATTGATGGCGGCGACGATGGCGCCATCGTAGCGCCGCACGGGCACGGAGATTGAGCGGAAGCCCGGTTCGGCCTCGCGGTCGACCAGCGAATAGCCTTTCTCGCGGTCGGTGATGATGGTGGCCTTCAGCAGTTCCTTGTCGATGACCGTGAACGGCGTCATTGCCACGAGGTCCATGGCATCCAGCGTCGCGGTGAGGTCGTCGTTGGAATACTTGCCGAGCATGGCGCGCCCCACCGACGAACAGAAGGCGGGTAGCCGGTAGCCAAGATCGATGCCGGCGGAGAATACCCGCGCCGGGCTGGCGCGGGCGACGAAGATCACCTCATGGCCCTCAAGCACGGCGAGCGAGGAAATCTCCTGCGCGTCGCTGGAGATGCTGTCGAGCACCGGCTGCAGGATGGTGACGACCTGATTGGACGTCATGTAAGAACCAGCCAGCGCCAGGACGCGCGGTGACAGCGCGAACAGCTTGCCGTCGCTGGTCACATAGCCTTTGCGTTCCAGCGTAAACAGGATGCGGCGCGCAGTGGCACGCGGCAGCTCGGCGGCCTTGGCGACGTCGCTCAGCGTCATCGGGCGCGAATGTGCGCCGAACAGTTCGAACACCCTCAAGCCCCGATCGAGGCTCTCGATGAAGTCGGTATTGCCGCGTTCGTCGTCGGGGCGCTTGATCTTGGGCATGAGCCGTGGGTCCGCCCTATTTGCCTGCTTCGAATTTTTTCAGATCGAATGACAGATCGGCGGCCTGTTCCGGTGTTGGCGACAGTGACGCGGTGATCAGGCGACGCGCGATCATCTGGTCGCCCGGCCGGTTGATACTGTCGACGGCGGTGAGCTTGCCGTCGCGATAATAAAACACCGAGAACTTGCCATCATCCATCGACCCGCGGATCACCGCGCTGTCGGTCGGCGCGGAGAGGCCGACGATCTGCAGCTTGGCGTCATATTGATCCGACCAGAAACGCGGCACTGCGTCATAGGCTTCGGGTCTGCCGGCGATCATCGCGCCCACAGCCTTGCCCTGATCGGTGGCGTTCTGCACGGCTTCCAGCCTGACGCGGCGGCCGGCGAAGCCGTTGTGGTGATTGCTGACGTCGCCGGCGGCATAGATGTTCGGCGCGCTGGTCAGGCCATGTTCGTCGACATCGATGCCATTGGTGCAGGTGATATCCGCCTGCGCGGCCAGCTCGTCATTGGCGATGCCGCCAATGCCGGCGACGATCAGGTCGGCGCGCACCCGCAGGCCGCTGGAGCAGACGACCTCATGCACGGCGCTGTTGCCTTCGATGGCAACGACGGATTCGTTGAAGCGGATGTCGAGGCCATGGGAGCGATGGCTATCCAGAAGGAATTGCGAGATCAGCGGCGATACCGCGCGCTCCAGCAGGCGCGACTGCGCCTCGATCAGCGTCACCTTCTTGCCGGCCTTGGCGGCAGTCGATGCCACTTCGAGGCCGATGAAGCCGCCGCCGACGATGACGACGTCGTTGGCTGCTTCGAGCCGGGGCTTGAGATGCAGCGCGTCATCGAGGGTGCGCAGATAGACGATGCCGTCGCGCTCATGGCCGGGCACGCTGAGCCGTCGCGCCCGCGAGCCGGTGGCGATGACAAGCTGATCGAAGGGCAGGCTGTCGCCGCCGTCCAGTGCGATCCGGCCGGCCGCGCGATCGAGTCCGATGGCGCGGTGGCCCAACACCAGTTCGATGCCTTGGGTCTTGAAATAGTCCTCGCCGCGGAGGAAAAGGCTGTTGTGCGCCACATCGCCGGACAGGAATGCCTTCGACAAGGGTGGGCGCTGATAGGGCAGATGGATTTCATCGGCGACGATGCGGATCGGCGCCTGATAGCCCTTCTCGCGCGCGCTGATGCCGGCCTGGACGCCCGCATAAGAGGCGCCGATGATCACGAGGCCGCTCACGAGCGCGCTCCCTGGGTCCGATCCACACGCGAATTCAAAGTCTTCGACATCATCAACTCCCGAATTGCGTCCGTATATTGAACAAGTGTTCGTTCCGCGCAAGGTGATGCTTTAGGCGTGAATTGCTGCGTTTGCTCACTAAGGCGTCAAATCATGCTGCAAAATTCTGCTTGCCTGGAATTAGTCTAACGATAATATTCGCACATTCGTTCGTCTATTGAACATTGTTGATGGAGCGGCGAGATGCATCTGGGTGCGAAATGTCTGATTGCAGGAGCCGTTGCAATTGGCGCCTCCGTCTTGCCGGCGGTGGCGCAGCAATCTGACCCGAACGCGCCCCAGGTCGTCCTGACGGGCGGCAAGATCCTCACCCTCGACGGCCAATCGACGATCGCGCAAGCGCTGGCCATCCGCGACGGCAAGATCCTCGCGGTCGGCAGTGAGGCCGCGATCAAGCCGCTGGCCGGTCCGCAGACCCGGGTCATCGATCTCGCCGGCAAGTCGGTTGTCCCCGGCCTGATCGACACCCACGCGCATTTCAAGGCGGCCGGGCTCGGCGACTATGTGGTCAATCTCGGCGGCGCCAAGGACGTGGCCGGCGCCCTCGATCTCATTCGGGCGTTCGTTGCGAAGAAGCAGCCCGGCGCGTGGATCACGACCGGCGGCTGGCATCCGCCGTCGCAGCTGGCGGAAAAGCGCTACCTGACCCGCCAGGAACTCGACAGCGTGTCCCCCAACAATCCGGTCTATCTGCGGACCGTCGGTCATTTTTCGATGGCCAATTCGCTGGCGTTGCAGAAGGCGGGCATCAGCAAGAGCACGCCGGATCCAGCCGGCGGCGCGTTCGAGCGGGACGCGAGCGGCGACATCAATGGCGTGCTCGTCGAGACGGCGATCCCGCTGGTTGAGAACATCGTGCCGCCCTACACCGAAGACGAGGAGTTGCGGCAATATCGTCTCGCCGAGGCCGCGCTCAACCGCCTCGGTATCACCAGCGTCGTCGAGGGGGCGACAAGCGCGCGCGACACGCAGATTCTGCAGAAGCTCGCTCTGGCCGGCGATGCGACAGTGCGGGTCGGAACGATGTTTCGACCGGAGCCGCCCGCGGACTCCGCCGGTTGGGACGCCATCATGAGCGGCAACGGCGCCACGTCGGGCTTCGGCGACGATTGGCTGAAGCTCGGCGGCATCAAGATTTTCTACGACGGCGGCATGACCCTGAAGACGGCCATGATGCGCGAGGCCTATCCGGACTCCCATGACGATTATCATGGAATCGCGCAGGTCACGCCCGAGCGGCTGAAGCAGCTGGTGTCGATCGCCAACCTTCGCGGCTGGCGGGTCGGCGTTCATGTCGTCGGCGACCTCGGCGTCGATCAGGTGCTGGATGCGTTCGAAGCCGCCGACAAGGAAAAGTCGATCAAGGATCGCCGCTTCGTTTTGATCCATGCCAGCCTGATCCGCCCCGAACAGATGGAGCGGGCACGCCGCGTCGGGGCGCGGATCGATTTCCAGAACGCCTTCATGTGGGACAAGGCGGCGACGGTCGCGCGTTTCCTCGGCAGGCCGACCGCGGATCGTGCGGTCCCGACGCGCACTTTGATCGAGAAAATGGGACTGGAGAATCTCGGCGCCGGCACCGATTTCCCGGTCAATCCGCTGAACCCGTTCCTCACGATGTATATCATGGTGACGCGGAAGGACCCGGCTGGCCAGGTCTACGGCGCATCCGAAGCGATCGGGCGCGAACAGGCGCTTCGCCTCTATACTAGCGCGGCATCGCGCTACATGTTTGAGGAAACGCGGAAGGGGACGCTGGAGGCCGGCAAGCTGGCCGACCTCGTGGTGCTCTCCGCCGACTTCATGACGGTGCCGGACGACCAGATCAAGGACATCACCGCCGATATGACGATGGTCGGCGGCAAGATTGTATTTCAGCGTTAAAAGGCGCATCGCCAGAGTTAAAAAGGAAATCTTGCCATGATGAGCCAAGAGCAGAACGACCTGATCACCCGCATTGGGCCCAAGGCGCCCGCGGGCAAGCTGATGCGCCAATACTGGCAGCCGGCGGCACTGGTCGATGAGCTCGAAGGGGATCGTCCGATCCGTCCGGTCAAATTGCTCGGTGAGGACTTCGTCCTGTTCCGCGATGAGCAGGGGCGCTATGGCCTGCTCGACCGCGATTGTCCGCATCGCGGCGCTGACCTTGCCTTCGGTCGTCTCGAAGGCGGCGGCGTGCGCTGCGCGTTTCACGGCTGGCTGTTCGACGTCGAGGGCAAGTGCCTGGAGACGCCGGCCGAGCCGAAGACCTCCAAGCTCTGCGCCGGCATCAAGCAGCGGGCTTATCCCGTGGTCGAGAAGGGCGGCATCCTCTGGGCCTATCTGGGCGAGGGCGAGCCGCCGGCATTCCCCGAGCTCGACTGTTTCGCCGCACCCGGCCAATACACCTTCGCCTTCAAGGGCCTGTTCGAATGCAACTGGCTGCAAGCGCTGGAAGTCGGCATCGATCCCGCCCACGCGTCGTTCCTGCACCGCTTCTTCGAGGACGAGGACGTCAAGGCATCTTATGGCAAGCAGTTCCGCGGCGCCTCCGCGGGCACCGAACTGCCGATGACCAAGATCCTGCGCGAATATGATCGCCCGATCATCAATGTGGAATCGACCGAATACGGCCTGCGCCTGATTGCGCTGCGCGAGCTCGACGAGGAGCGTACCCATGTGCGCGTCACCAACCAGCTATTCCCGCATGGCTTCGTCATCCCCATGAGCACGGAGATGACGATCACCCAGTGGCACGTGCCGGTCGATGACGAGAACTGCTACTGGTATGCGATCTTCACCAGCTACACGATGCCGGTCGACAAGAAGAAGATGACCGACCAGCGGCTCGAACTTTACGAGCTGCCGAACTACACCTCGCGCAAGAACAAGACCAACGACTACGGCTTCAATCCGCACGAGCAGAAGCACGAGACCTATACCGGCATGGGCGCCGACATCAATGTCCACGACCAGTGGGCCGTGGAATCGATGGGCAAGATCCAGGACCGAACCCGCGAGCATCTCGGCTCCAGCGACAAGGCAATCATCGCCTATCGCAAGCTGCTGCGTGCGGAGATCGAGAAGGTTGCCGGCGGCCAGAAGCCGATGATGTCGCTCGATGCGGACACCGCGCGCAGTATTCAGGGCCCGGGCACCATGGACGGCATCGGGCCGACCAAGGGCTGGGAAACCTACTGGATGGAAGTCGACGTCGCCCGTCGTCGCGGTGCGCCATGGATGGCAGCCGCTCCGGCCGACCAGACCGAGCCGGGGTCCAATGTCATCCATCTGCCGGCGGCAGAGTGAAGATCGATCAGAACAGCCGCGGGAGAGTGCGTTGAGTTTCGTTGAACGTCACGGTTTGTGGTCCGCGGAGCAAAAGGAAGCAGCCGTCCGGCTGCGCAGCATGGTCGAAGAGCACAAGCTCGAAGTGATCCGGCTGTCGTTTCCAGATCAGCACGGCATCCTGCGCGGCAAGACGCTGATCGCCAGTGAGGCATTGCGCTGTCTCGAAAGCGGCTGCTCGATCACCACGACCATGTTCGCCAAGGACACGTCGCACAAGACGGTGTTTCCGGTGTTCACCGCCGGCGGCGGCTTCGGGATTCCCGAAATGCAGGGCGCGGCCGACGTGTTGATGATCCCCGATCCCAGCACGTTTCGGATATTGCCTTGGGCGCCTGAGACCGGGTGGGTGCTGTGCGACGTGCATTTCGCCGATGGCCGCCCAGTGCCGTTCGCGACGCGCAATCTCTACAAGAAGGTGCTCGGCGATCTCGGCGCACGTGGCTATGATTTCGTCGCCGGTCTTGAAGTTGAATTTCATATCTTCAACGTCGAGAACAACCGCATGAAGCCGGAGGATGCCGGCCAGCCCGGCAATCCGCCGGAGGTCAGTCTTCTCTCGCACGGCTACAATTACCTCACCGAACAGCGCTACGACCAGATGGAGCCGGTGCTCGAAATCATCCGGCGCGACGTGATTGCGCTCGGTCTGCCGCTGCGGTCTGTCGAAGTCGAATACGGCCCGAGCCAGTGCGAATTTACCTTCGCGCCGACAGTGGGCCTGACACCGGCCGACAGCATGGTGCTGTTCCGCAGCGCCGTGAAGCAGATCGCTCATCGCCACGGCTACCACGCCACGTTTATGTGCCGGCCGAAGATTCCGAACGTCGTGTCGTCTGGCTGGCATTTGCATCAGTCAATCGTATCGCGTGCAACCGGCGCAAACGCGTTCATGCCGACCGAGGGCACGCAGCCGCTGTCATCGTTCGGGCAGGGCTATCTCGCAGGGCTTCTTACGCATGCGCGCGCGGCGACCGTATTCACGACGCCGACCATCAACGGCTACAAGCGCTATCGCTCCTATTCGCTGGCGCCGGACCGTGCGATCTGGGGGCGCGACAATCGCGGCGCGATGCTGCGTGTGCTCGGCGGTGCCGGTGATTCCGCGACGCGTATCGAGAATCGCGTCGGCGAACCCGCCGCCAATCCCTATCTCTATATGTCGTCGCAGATCCTCTCGGGTCTCGACGGCGTCGATCGCAAGCTCGATCCAGGGCCATCAGCCGATACGCCTTACGAGACCAATGCCGATCTGTTGCCAAAGTCGCTGCGCGAGGCAACCTTCGCGCTCAAGGAAGATCCTTTCTTCCGCGAGAAGATGGGCGCGACGATGGTTGACTATTATACGCATATCAAGAATGCCGAGATTGATCGCTTCCAGGCGGAAGTCTCCGACTGGGAGCAGCGCGAATATTTCGAGATGTTCTGACGCGTCATTTCGGCGCGCTCACGCCGGATCAAACGGGCCATCTCGGCACGTTTATTGAATACAGATTTGCCGAATAGCTTTCTTAACTTTCCAACGGGGACAATCGCAATGAACAGACGCAGCCAATCCATTCTTGCACTGGCCATTCTCGGCCTGATGACCGGCACGGCCTCCGCCGACACCATCAAGGTCGGCGTGATCGGCACCATGTCGGGCCCTTACGCGCTGTTTGGCAAGAACTTCAAGATGGGCATCGACGCCTGGGTCGCCGAGCATGGCACCAAAGCAGGCAAGCATGATGTCGAATTCATCTATCGCGATGAAGAGAGCCCGAATCCCGCCAAGTCAAAGGCGCTGGCGCAGGAGCTGCTGGTCAAGGACAAGGTGCAATACCTCGCTGGCGTCTATTTCACGCCGAACGCGATGGCCATCGCGCCGCTGCTGGAAGAATCCAAGACGCCGCTGATCGTGATGAATGCGGCGACCTCGTCGATCGTCGAGAAGAGCCCCTATATCGTCCGTACCTCGTTCACGATGTGGCAGAACACCGTGCCTGCCGCGAAAATTGCGTTGAAGAACGGCGCCAAGAAGGTGGCCATCGCGGTCAGCGATTACGGTCCGGGTGTCGATGCTGAAGCGGCATTCAAGAAGACGTTCGAAGGTGAGGGCGGCGCGGTGGTCGAAGCGGTTCGCATTCCGCTCGCCACCACCGACTTCAGCCCGATCATGCAGCGCATCAAGGATTCCGGCGCGGACACCATCTTCACCTTCCTGCCATCCGGCCCGCCGACGCTGGGCTTCGTCAAGGCCTATATCGACAACGGGTTGAAGGCCGGCGGAGTCAAGCTGATGTCGACCGGTGACGTCGTCACCGAGCCGGATCTCCCGAATATCGGCGATGCCGGCATCGGTATCCTCTCGACCTATCACTATTCGGTGTCGCACGATTCCAAGGAAAACGCGGCCTTCCTTGCCACCATCAAGAAGGGCGGCGGCAACCTCGACGAAGTCACCATGACGTCGGTCGCGGCCTATGACGGCGCGCGCCTGATCTACAAGATGATCGAGGCCACTGACGGTAAGCGCGATGCCGCCAAGGCGGTCGATGCCGTCAAGGACATGAAGTGGGTCTCGCCGCGCGGTCCGGTGTCGATCGATCCCACCACGCGTCACATTCGCCAGAACGTCTATCTGCGCAGCGTGGAGAAGGTGGACGGCAAGCTGATCAACAAGGAAAGCCAGACCTTCGCCGATCAGCCGGACTGGGCGCTGAGCACAAAGTAGGCGATGCCGGGGATTCCGCCTCGTTGCGGAATCCCCCTCTTTCTGCGACATCGTCGCGCGAGATGAGATTTCCTTCGACATGACTAGCCGCGCGCGCTCGCTTCGATTGATCAACGCCCGCATCTATCGTTCTGCCTGGGATGATACCCCCGCGGACAGCATCGTTGTCAGTGATGGCAAGGTGGTCTGGATTGGTGCAGCGGATGTTGCGCCGTCCGCCGACCAGACGATCGATCTCGCGGGCGCCACCGTTATTCCCGGCCTCACCGACGCGCATATTCATCTGTTTGCCATCGCCCATGCGCGACTGCAGGTGCCGGTGACGCCGCGCGATGCACCCACGATATCCGATGTGCTTGATTTTCTGGTTGCGCGTGCGCGCGCCATTCCATGTGATAAATGGGTTTACGGTGCGGGCCTCGATGAGAACGGACTGGTGGAGCATCGGCTGCCGACACGGGCTGAGATCGATGTCGCCATTCCCGATCATCCGGTGCTGATCCGCCGCTTCTGCGGTCATGTCGCCGTCGTCAACAGTGCCGCGCTGCGACTGCTGGGCATCGACGATGCCACTGCCGATCCGGAAGGCGGCACGTTCGGGCGCTCCGAGGATGGTCGACTGGACGGCAGCGCTAAAGAAAGCGCAGCCGAACTGATATTCCGTGCCGCGCCGCCGATGGATCGCAATGAGCTCACCACGGCTCTGCGCGCCACAATTGCCGATAGCGCCAGGTTAGGTCTTGTTGCTGTCGTAGAAGCCGCGGTCGGATTCACCGTCGGCTTCGATGATGAATTCGCCATCTGGAACGAGATCCGCGCGAATGGCGATGTGCTGCCAATGCGGCTCGGCTTCATGAACCAGCTCGACCCGGCTGAAGCGGCGGCGCGTGGGTTGGTGCCGACGCAAGGCGTCGACTGGCAGTCCATGACGCTGAAATATTTCGCCGATGGCATTGTCGGCGCGCGAACTTCGGCGGTGAGCGAGGATTTCTTCGATACGCCATCGCGCGGCATGTTCATGCGCGATACAACCGAACTGCAGCGCGTGATCGCCGAGGCCCATGCGGACGGCTGGCAGGTTGCCGTTCATTGTACCGGCGATCGCGGTATCGACTGCATCATCGAAGCCTATGAGAAGGCGCAGGCGGCACATCCCCGCGCCGATGTCCGGCACCGCATCGAACATTACTTCGTGCCGCCCGCCGGTGGGCTGGCGCGGATGAAGGCATTGGGCGCGCTCGTCGTCACCCAACCAAGTTTCCTCACCCGGATGCGGCGCTCGATTACCGGTGCTTTCGGTCCGCGCGCCGATCGTTGCTATCCGGGCCGTTCGGTGATCGACGCGGGCGTCACTTACATCGCAAGCTCAGATGCGCCGACCGGGTCGTGGTCGCCGTGGGATGGCATCGCCGATGCGGTGAGTCGCGCCTCGGACAGCGGTGCGCCGATCGGGCAGGGTGAAGCCGTCAGCGTCCGCGAAGCCATTCACAGCTACACGGTCGGTGGCGCCATCGCGATGAGGCAGGAAGACTGGCGCGGCACGCTGATGCCGGGCATGGCGGCCGATCTGATCGCCCTTGATCGCGATCCCTTCGCCGCCGAGTGCCTCCCTCTGAAAGAGATGCAGGTGCTGCTCACCATGGTGCGCGGCGCCGTCGTCCATGACGCCATGCCGCAGTTTCCGGAATGGCGCTCGGGCGCTGCTTCGGCATAGGATCAATCATGCGTACCATCTTCAGCATCATGACCGACGCCGTCGCCTACGGGATGGTGCTGTTCATCATTTCCATCGGTCTGTCCATCATGATGGGGCTGATGCGCGTCGTGAACCTCGCCCATGGCGCTTTCGCCATGATTGGCGGTTATCTGGCCTCCTATGCGATCCGCGACCTGCATGTGCATTACAGCGTCGCGATCCTGATGGCAGTGATCGGCACCATCATCGTGTCGATCCCGTTCGAGATTTTGCTGTATCGCCGGATCTACCGGAAGTCCGATCCGCTGATTCAGGTGCTGATGACCATCGGCATCACGTTCTTCATCATCGGCATCGTCAATTTCATCTTCGGCCCGTCGCTGAAATCGATTCCGCTGCCACAGACCCTCAGTGGTCCGCTCGATATCGGTTTCCGCATGCTGCCGACCCATCGCATCTTTGTCATCGCCTGCGGCGCGGTTACGGCGCTGGCGCTGTGGCTGCTGATCGAGAAGACGGAGTTCGGAATCAAGCTACGCGCCTCGGTCGATCATAGTGGTATGGCGGACGCCTTGGGCATCCGCACCGAAATCATCTATGCAGTGACCTTCGCGCTGGCGATCGGGCTCGGCGCATTCGGTGGCGTGGTCGGCGCGGAGATCCTGCCGATCGAACCGTTCTATGCCCTGCGCTATATGGTGACGTTCCTCGTCGTCGTCTCTGTCGGCGGCGCAGGCTCGATCCTTGGTGCTCTGTCGGCGTCGCTCCTGCTCGGCCTCGCCGACACCACTGGCAAGTATCTCGCGCCGGAGTTCGGCGACTTCTTCTTCTATCTGTCGGTGATCGTCGTCGTGTTCCTGTTTCCGCATGGCCTATTTGGCAGGTCGCACGCATGAGCGAGATCGTCGCGACCCACATTCCGCACAAGCGCAGCATTCCCTTCGGTCAGGAGGCGGCAGGTGCGCTGAGTATGATCGTGCTCGGTGCCATCGGCTACTTTCTGTATCCGGACGATCTGGCGTTCCTGACGCGGCTGATCGGCATCGCATTCCTGGTGCTGTCGCTCGATCTGGTCACCGGTTATTGCGGCGTCGCCACCCTCGGCCATGCCGCGCAATTCGGCGTCGGCGCCTATGCCGCCGGCATTGCTTGCGTGCGTGGCATCACCGATCCCATCGCGTTGCTGGCGATCGGTGTATTCGCGGGAACGGTCATGGGGCTGATCTCCGGTGCGCTGATCACGCGGTTTCGCGGGCTCCCACAACTGGTGCTGTCGATTGCCGTGGGGCAATTGGTCGCCGCACTTGCCAACAAGCTGTCGTGGCTGACGGGCGGCAGCGACGGCCTGTCAGGCATTACACCGGGCAAGGTGTTCGGCATCTTCAATTTCGACATGTACAGCCGCACGGCATTTTTGTTCTCGCTGGGCGTGCTGGTCATTGTGTTCGTGCTGCTGCAGCGTTTCGTGCGCTCACCGTTTGGTCTGATGTGCCGCGGCATCAAGGACGACGATCTGCGCGCCAAGATGATCGGCGTCTCGATCTATCCGCGCCTTGTCGTGATGTATGGCGTCGCTGGTGCCGTTGCCGGGATCGGTGGAGCGCTGACGGCGATCAGCACCGGCGTCGTCGGTCTCGATAGCGTCAGCTTCGAGCGCTCGGCGGAAGTACTGGTCATGCTGGTGCTTGGCGGTGCAGGGCATCTGTGGGGCGCGCTGGCGGGGACGATCATCTTCATGATCTTCGAGCATATCGTGGCCGCCGCCAATCCGTTCCACTGGATGACGCTGGTCGGCCTGCTGCTGATCCTGATTGTGGTGTTCGCGCCGCGCGGGCTGATCGAACCGGTGTTGTCGCTGGCCTCCCGCTTCAAGCGCAAGGGAGAGGCGGCATGACCAATCTCCTCGAAGCCCGTGGTGTGTCGTGCTCGTTCGGCGGTCTGCATGTGACGCGCGACGTCAATTTCAAATTGACTGCCGGTGACCGCGTAGCGCTGATCGGCCCAAACGGCGCTGGCAAGACCACGCTCGTCAATCTGATCACCGGTGACATTGCGCCGAGCGAAGGGCAGTTCTTCATGGGCGGTGACGAGATCACCGGTCTCAGCATTCCGGATCGCGTGCGTCGCGGTCTGGTGCGCACGTTCCAGACCACGCGGCTGTTTGCCAATCTCACTGTCGCCGACAATGTCGCGCTGGCGATCATGCAGCGCAAGCGCATCACGCGGCGGTTTTTCTCGAGCTCGACGGAGCTGCCGGAGGTGCGTGCCGAGTGGAGTGAGATCCTTAGCCATCTAGGTCTCGACAGGCTGGCCTATCGCAAGGTGGTCGAGCTCGCCTATGGCCAGCAGCGCCTGATCGAGCTGGCCATCGGCCTTGCGCTGCATCCGAAGGTGCTCCTGCTCGACGAGCCCGCCGCGGGCGTGCCGCATGACGAGGCGCCCAAAATCCTTGAGGCGATCAATCGGCTGCCACCTGATATCGCCGTGTTGATGATCGAGCACGACATGGATCTGGTGTTCAAGTTCGCCAGGCGTGTGCTGGTGCTGGCGGCCGGGCGGTTGATCTTCGAGGGATCGCCTGATCAGGTCACCGCCGATCACGAAGTGCGCCGCGCGTATTTGGGGAGCTATGCCGATGCCCGCCGCGCCACTTGATATCCAGAACCTGAGCGCCGGCTACGGCCCGACGCGGATCATCGAGGGTATTTCGTTCTCGGTGAAAGCAGGTGATCGTCTCGCCGTGCTCGGCCGCAACGGCATGGGCAAGACCACGCTGCTGGCGACGCTGATGGGCCTGACGACGCGCCATGGCGGTGAGATCAGGATCGGCGACCAGGACGTCACGGCCAAGCGGACCTCGGCGCGCGCCGATCTCGGTATCGGCTATGTGCCGCAGACCCGCGACATCTTCGCCTCGCTGACGGTGGAGGAGAATCTGCGCACCGGGCTGAAGGGGCGGCCGGCGTCGGCGCTCGATGAAGCCTATGCGATGTTTCCGCGGCTACGCGAACGCCGCGGCAATTACGGCAAGCAGCTGTCAGGCGGCGAGCAGCAGATGCTGTCGATGGCCCGGACACTGCTGGGCAAGCCGTCGATCCTGTTGCTGGACGAGCCGCTGGAAGGCCTCGCGCCCGTGATCTGCGACGAGTTGATGGCATTGTTGGCGAAGCTTGCCGCCACCAGTGAAGTCACCATCATTCTGGTCGAGCAGCAAATCGAGCGCGCGCTGGATTTCGCGAGCAGCGTCATGGTGATGGAGCGTGGCCGCACCAGCTGGAGCGGTGCGCCGGATGTTCTGACCGCCGACCGCGCGCTGGTCGATCGGCTGGTCGGTGTCGGCATTCACTAGATTCCGGAACTGGCGCGCCGGCCGGCGCGTCAGGCCCGAAAGATCGTGATCCCCAATACCAGCAGCACGATGCAGATCACGAGGAAGATATAAAAAAGTACGCGTGCGACATCCGCCGTGGCGGCGGAAATGCCGGTAAAGCCGAACAGGCCGGCGGCGACGGAAATCAGAAAGAAGATCAGCGCCCATTTCAGAAGGCTCATCGGGGAACTCCGGTTGCAGCAATTCCGGAACGCCGCGCTGCGAGATTTGGTTCCGGCTCGCAACCAAAGCTGCCATGTGTCCGTAGCTCGCTAATGCGGCACCGACCCGGGGAGATGCGTAACAGCCTACTAATTGGGCAGCGCAAAGGTATTGGTTAGCATTTTAAACCCGCCCTTAACCAAAACATCCCTAATGAATGGATAGTAGACCTGCTCCCCGCAGTGGATTTGTGGTTCGGGGGACAAAGGGTTCAGTATGCGTGTCGCGGTCGGTCATGGGTGGTTGCGCTGGGTGAGCACCGTTACGGCGCAGGGATGTGCGGTGCCAGCGCCCCGTAGTAAAGTCTGACGCGCATGTTCATCAAACGCGCCATCGTTACGAATACGGAAGCCGCCGATGGCGCGGCGGGCGAGAGCCCGCTGCTCAGGGTTTGGCGCAATCGTAGCCTGTTCGGTGCTGTGTTTCTCGGCGTGATGATCCTGACGGTCATTGCGCTGGTTGTGCTGCCGGTGCGCTATCTCGCCACAGGTTCGGTGATCGTTGCCGAGCAGGAGCCCAGCAATAGCAATGCATCCGCCGCCTGGGCGCAGAAGATCGGCGACCCCGCCGACGTCGAAAGCCAACTGCTGATTGCGCGCTCGCCGCGGGTGATGCGGCTCGCCATGCAGCAGCCGGGCGTCACGGAAGCCGCGATTGAAGAGTGTCAGAGCAGGAGCAGCAGCTCCACCTGCGAAAAGATGAAGACTGATACGGCGGCGCTGATCGACTATGTGTCGGGAAATTTCGCGATCGGTGCTGTCGGACGTTCGCGCGTCATCAATATCTCCTACACCTCGTCGATCCCCGAAGTCGCGCAGAAGATAGCGAATGCGCTGACCAATGCGTTTCTCGACGAGCAGCGGACATCGGGTGCGAGCAGCCGCGAGGTTGCCGCATCCTATCTCTGGAAGGAAGCCAAGCAGCTGGATGCAGAGTTGCGGGATGCCGATGCCAAGATCCAGGCATTTCGCCGCAACAAAGGCCTGATGCGCGGATCGCTGGCGCCGATCAGCTCGGAGCGGCTGAGCAGCATCAGCCAGCAGCTGTCGACCGCCGAAACCGCGCGTGCCGATGCGCTCGCCCGCCTGCAGGAGATCAAGGCCAATCAGGCCCGTGCTGTGGACTCGCCTTCCGTGCTGTCGAACCGCTCCATCGCCGATCTCAAGCAGCAGCTCACGGTTGTCACTGCGCAGCTCGCCAGCCAGGCCAATGTGCTGGGGCCGCGGCATCCGTCGCTGCGTGCGCTGGAGCAGGAGCAGTCCGCGATCAAGGAGCGCATGGCCACGGAAGTGGCCAGCATTGCCGCCAGCGCGCAGAAGGCGTTCGACGCCAATGATGCCCTCGTGAACGCGCTTAAAAAGCAGATGGATGCCGTGAAGGCTGAAGTCGGCTCGGCGACATCGGACGAAGCCTCGATTGAGAGCATGGTGCGCAGCACCGAGATCAAGCGCCAGCAATATGCCGATCTCTACAAGCGCGCCAGCGAACTCGAAACCGAGCGTCGCGTGCTGATTGGCAATACACGGCTGGTCAGTCTTGCCGAACTGCCGACCAAACCGTTTTTCCCGAAGAAAATTCCGTTCTTGGCCGCTGGCGGCACGCTCGGCCTGCTGCTCGCATTCGTCGCAGCCTTCTTCGGCGACCGGGTCAATCTTGCGGGTCTGTCCCGGCTGCGGACTGCAACTATTCGCCCGACGCGCGCAGCCGCGCCTGCCGCCGCTGCGCCTGCCGCCATAACTGCACCTGTCGCGGTCGCTGCGCCAGTCGCTCCAGCGCCCGTCCAGACGACTGCCCCCGTGACGCCGCGTCCCGGACCGCCGCTGCCGACGTCGTCATCGGAATTGGCCGTCGTCACCGGCGCGCCCGTTCTGGCACGATTGCCGACCGTCAAGCGCGATCCATCGGAATCGCCGATCGGTGCGATCCTCACGGCGCAGTCCGGCGCCTCGCTGGCGCGTGCGCTGCCGCTCGCGCTGCAGGATCCGCACTATCAGGATGCACTCCGCGATCTGGCGACGGGCCTGCTCGCGTCGAACGACGCCAGGACACGCCGCAAGATTCTGGTCGCGTCGCCGACGACGGCCGAGGGCAAAACGTTTCTGACCCTGACCCTGGCGCAATATCTCGCAACGGCTGGCCGCAGCGTGCTGGTGATCGAATGCGATTTCGGCGCGCCGAAATTCGAAACAGCCTTGGGCTTGCGCAGCAGCATGGGGTTGCAGGGAATTCTGCGCGGCGACATCACGCCGCGCGAAGCGGTGGTCCGCACCGCGACTCCCAATCTCGACGTCATTCCTGCCGGGCCATTCTCGGCATCCGCCGAATTGCTGATGCGTAAACCGCTCGGCGATCTCCTGCTCTGGAGCCAGATCTACGACGTCGTCCTGATCGACGCGCCGTCGCCGGGCATCCAGACGGATCTTGGCGTACTGGCCAGACAGGTCGATGGCGTGCTGCTCTGCATGCGTTCCGGCCGCTCGTCGATCGGGCAGGCAGTGGCGACATCCAGCGCGATCCGTGTCGCTGGCGGCAGCGTCTTCGGCATTGCCGTCACCATGATGCCGGACGCCAATACGCCGAGCGGCACAGACCGGGTTTCGAATAATGCCTATGCCGGAGCGACGTGATGCCCGCTCCCAGCGTTCTGTTCGTCTGCCATACGGGCTCTATCTCCGGCGCTGAGCTCGTTCTGATCGATCTTGTTCAGCCATGGGCGGGCGAGGCGGCCTTCCTGTTCGAGGATGGCCCGCTGCATCAGGCGCTTGCAGCCAAGGGCCTGAAGGTGCGTGTGTCGCGCTGGGGCGAGGGGCTCTCGGATGTCAGGCGCGATAGCTCAATCCTGAAAGCCTTTCCGCTGATTGGTCGGCTCGGGGCCATCATTGCCGAATTGACGCGCGAAGCGCGCCGTCATGACGTCATCTATGCGAATTCGCAGAAGGCCTTTGTGTTATCGGCCGTCGCCGCCACGCTGGCGCGGCGTCCGCTGATCTGGCACCTGCACGATATCATCAGCAGTGAGCATTTCGGCGCCACGCAGCGCCGCGTGCAGGTGGCGCTGGCGAATTATTGTACGGCAAAGGTGGTCGTTCCTTCGCAAGCTGCTGCAGATGCCTTCATTGCCCAAGGCGGCCGCAAGGAGCTGGTCGCGATCGTGCCTAACGGTCTTGATGTGCCGCCGGACGCCAGCACGCCGCTTGAGATCAGGCGCGAGTTGAAATTGCCTGAAGGACCGCTTGTCGGCGTCTTCAGTCGCCTCGCGGCCTGGAAGGGCCAGCATATCGTGTTGCAGGCTCTGGCAAAGACGCCGGGCGTCAGCTGTATTATTGCAGGGGCTGCGCTGTTTGGCGAAGAGCCTTATGCCGAGAAGCTCAACCGGATGGTGGCGGATCTCGGTCTCGGCGATCGCGTGCATTTCCTTGGCCAGCGCAACGACGTGCCGCGGCTGATGCGCGCCGTCGATGCGATGATCCATCCCTCGATCGATCCCGAACCGTTTGGCCGCACGCTGGTCGAAGCCATGCTCGCGGATGTGCCTGTGATTGCGACGGATGCCGGTGCGGCGTCTGATATTCTCGAAGCCGGCAAGGCGGGGACGCTGGTGCCGCCAGGGGACGCCGATGCGCTGGCCGCCGCTATTACCAAGGTCATGTCGCGCCCGCCAGAACTGGCGAGCCAGTTGCACTATGCCGAAGCGCGGGCTCGGTCGCATTACAGCGTCGATCAGATGCTGCAGACGGTTTCAAACCTGATCGGGCGAGCGGCTGCCGGAGCTCCCGTGTGACCGCGTATCGCCGCTCAGTTTGCAATTTGAGTTCCTGGACGGCCCCCGATCGGGCCGTAGCGGCGCGCTTATGAGCGGCGCCCGGCACTCGACGCGGAAGTTTACGGCAATTCTCATCAGCGGTGCGCTGACCAGCAAGCTGCTGGGTTTCGGCCGTGAGATCTTGATGGCGCAGGTGCTTGGCGCTTCGCTGGTCGCCGACGGTTTTCGTGGTGCGATCACGGCGGTAATGCTGCCGCTGGCCTTTCTGCAGAACGAAACCGTCCCCGCCGTAATGATCCCAATGCACCGGGATGCGCTGAAGGACGGCAACGGACCTCAGCGCCTCGGCGCCATGACGGTGGCGATCACCGGCATTGCCATGATCCTGATGATCGGGCTGCAGGCGCTCGGTGAGCGGGCTGTGGATGCGCTGGTCGGCGGCTTTTCGGCGGAGGGGCGTAGCCTCACTCTCGACTTCATTCGCATCATGGCGCTGGGCATGCCGGCCTCGGCGATGATCAACGTGCTGGCTGCAGGCGAAATCGCGCTCGGTCGGACCCGCTTGACGAATATCCGCGCCAGCATCCTGAACGTCGCCGTGCTGATGGGCATTGCCCTCGTTGCTGTGTCCGGCAACTTTCATACACTGGCCTGGTCGTTCTCGGCTGCCTTCAACGCGCTCGGCGCCTGGGGGCTCTACACGATGTGGCGCGAGGGCGTGCTCAGCTTCAAGGGCCTGTCGCTGTCATCAGTGCTGGCGTCAGGCCGCGAATTCTTTCGTCGGCTGCGACCGCTGCTCGCGCTACCGGTCGCCGAACAGGCCAATGTCTGGATCGAACGCCTGCTGGCATCGCGGGTCGGGACCGGTGCAGTGGCCTCGCTGGACTATGCACGCACGCTGACCGAAAGCGCGTTGCTGCTGATCAGCCAGCCGGTCGGGCTGGCGGTGTTGTCCAGCCATCCACCAAAGGACGTCGGCGCGCAGATCGAAGGGATCGCTCGGCCTATTCTCGCACTCGCGGTGCCGGCATCGGTCTTTCTCGCCATGTTCGCGCCGGAGATCGTGCGGCTGGTTTTTCTGCGCGGCGCCTTCAACGAGCAGGCGCTGTTCCTGACCAGTCAGGCCTTGCGCGGCATCGCGCTTGGCCTATGGGCTGCGACGCTTGGCTGGATCCTGATCCGCATCCTCAATGGCGCAGGCCGGAATTTTGCGGCCGCTGCCATCATCGTCACTGCCTATCTGGTTAATATCGTAGTTAACCTTCTCACCTCATACCTGCCCACGGCGCATGAATGGGGCACCTTGTTGCTTGGACTGGGCGAAGCCGCCCGTGGTATCGTTCTTCTGGCTGGTGTCATGATCGTCCTGGGGTCCCGGCGCAAGCTGCTCTACCTGATGTTTCTCGCGTGTTTCCCGGCAGCGCTGATGGCACTCTTCAGCTGGCAAATTCACGAGGTTCTGACGGGCCCGTGGCAGCGGCTTTTCGCCGGTGGTTTTGCCTATCTGGTCTGCCTCGCGCTGTCTGTCGCGATGCTGATGCCGGGCGTCTACATTGCGGCATTTGCGCGCGTCCGGGGGCGCTTGTGATTTTGATATGTGTTTTTGTATTAGAGAGTGCCTTGATCGTCTGAGGACTTTTCGATGAAGCACCTGTTATCCAGCGCCGCCCGACGCATGGCGTCTTCCGAAGCGCTGGTTCGCCCGATCAGCATGGCTGCCGATATGTTCATGGGCACGCGTGGCTGCCTGATGACCTTTCATCGCGGCGCCTCCGCTCGGGCCTGGGAAAAACTGCCGAACCGCGATTTCTATCTCGATACGAATTTTCTCGATCAGTTCCTGTCGCATCTGAAGCAGCGCGGCTGGGATGTCGTGACGATGGAAGAAGCGATCCAGCGCTCGAAGGCGGGAAAGTCCAACGATCGCTTCGTCAACTTCTCCGTCGACGATTGCTATCGCGATACCTATGAGGAAATCGTGCCGCTGTTTCGCCGCCACAACGTGCCGGTGACGTTATTTGTCACGACGGGTATTCCTGACGGCACGCTTCCGCTGTGGGCCGCAGGTCTGGAAGATGCGCTGCTCAACAACGACCGCGTCATCCTTGAGGATGGCACGATCGACGTGCCGACATCTGACGCCAAGCGTGCGGCATTCCATCGTATTGCAGACCGTTGGGACGGTCCGCAGGCCGCGGCTTCTTACAAGAAGTTTTGCGAGCTCAATGGTGTCGACATCGACGCGATGCACTGGAAGCATGCGATCACCTGGGAGATGCTTGAAGAGCTGCGCGACGATCCGCTGGTGGAGATCGGCGGCCACACCGTGACGCATGCCCGTATTTCGTCGTTGTCGCCGGATGGTGCACGCTTCGAACTCAAGGGCAGTCGCGATCGGTTGGTCGAGCGCCTTGGCATTCCCGCCAGGCATTTCGCATTTCCTTATGGACGTTCGGGCGATTGCGGTCCGCGCGATTTCGCGATCGCGCGCGATGCCGGTTATGCGAGTGCAGCGACGACCCGCAAGGGCCTCGTGCGCAACGGCCAGGATGCCTACAACTTGCCACGCTGCACGATCAACGGCGCGGATCGCAGTCTCGCGACCATGGAGCTTCATCTGTCTGGCCTGACGGGTGTGGCCGCGAGGATGACGGGGCGTGTCTAGCAGTCGTCGTCTCAAGGTCCTCTCGATTGCACATTCCGCCGTCAGCCGCGATGCGGGGCGTCTGCGATACTATCCACTCGTCGGGCGCGATGACGTCGATATGCATCTCGTCGTTCCGGCTACGTGGTATCAGTTCGGCCGTACGATCATTGCAGATCCGTCCGACGATCCCGGCATGACCGTGCATGTGATGCCGATCCGCCTGCCGCGCGCCGGCCCGATGAGTTGGTATCTGCATTTTTATCCGGGCTTGCGGCGTCTCATCCGCGAGGTCGATCCCGATGTGATCCATCTCTGGGAAGAGCCGTGGAGCGTCGTCGCGATGCAGGCGCGCACCCTCAAGGGCCGGGCCGCGATGGTCCTGGAAGTCGATCAGAACATCCTGAAGCGCTTGCCACCACCGTTCGAGTTCATCCGCAAGGACGTGTTGCGGAACACCGATCATATTCTCTCGCGCAGTCCGGAGGCGACAGCAGTCGTCCGCGCGCGCGGCTATATGGGGCCGACGTCGCCGATTGGTTATGGCGTCGATCTCGCGACCTTCAATCAGACCGGCGAGCGCCAGGCGCCGATTGCGCCCGGGCGGGGACTACGCATTGGCTATGTCGGGCGTCTCGTCGAGGAGAAGGGTCTCGACGACGCGCTCGACGCCATGAAACGCGCCACGGCAGATGTGACATTGGCGATCATGGGCGAAGGTCCGCATGAGCCTGCGTTGAAACTGCGCGTCAACGAACTGGGACTGACCGACCGCGTCACATTCCGGGGCTGGGGCAAACCGGCCGATGTCGCGTCATTCCTGAGCGGGCTCGATGCAATGATCCTGCTGACGCGCACCACCAGCGCCGTGCGTGAGCAGTTCGGCCGGGTGATCGTCGAGGCGCAGGCTTGCGGTGTACCGGTGATCGGTTCGACGGGCGGCGCTATTCCCGATGTTGTCGGCAAGGGCGGCTGGATCATTCCCGAACGGGATCCCGATGCGCTGGCGACACTGCTGGATCGGCTTGCTGCCGACCCGCAGCAGTTGCTGGACCGCGGCGCGGCCGCGCGCGACAACGTGCTGACGCGTTTTACTTACGAGGTGGTGGCGAATGCGCTGGTGTCGGCCTGCCAGCAGGCCGCCGATGCAAAGCGGGGGGCTGATCGGCCGTGCCCTTGAAGCAGGCGCTTGCGATCAGGCGCCGACCGCCATAGCGCCCGGCGCAAATTCGTTCTTCGACGCCTGCACCTGCTCCAGCAGCTCGATGTAGCGCGAACCGACATAATCCCAGCCGTAATTCAGTGCCGTGGCATGCGCGCCTTCGCACAGCCGGGCCAGCGCTGCCGGATCGGAGAAGGCCATCGCGATCTTCTCGGCGATATCTGCGCCGTCCATCTTGATCTGATAGCCGTTTACGCCATCGACGAGATAATCTTCGATGCCGCCAACCGGCGTTGCAAAAACCGGCGTCGAGCAGGCCATGGCTTCCATGCAGACCAGCGAGAAAGTTTCATAGGCAGTCGGCAGTACAAAGGCGTCGGCCGCAGCGTAGAGGGCCGGCATATCGGTACGCGATCCCGCGAAGACCAGCCGATCGGCGGAGGTTGTCGCCAGTTTGCGATAGGGCGCGGGATTATCCGAGCCCACCACAAGCATCCAGACATCGGGGCCCAGGTGTTCGAGCGCGCCGATGGCATGTGCCAGACCCTTGCGGCGGAATTCATGGCCGGCGAACAGAAGCAGCTTTGCGTCCACCGGGATGCCGAATTCCTGACGGATCCTGAGACCGGCCGCGGTGTCGCGGGCGAAGCGATTGAGGTCGATGCCGTTGGGGATCACGCGGATGCGCGACGCTGGCACCTTGTAGATCTCTTGCAGTTCAGTTGCGACGCGCGGCGAGACCGCGACATACATGCGATAGCGCAGGCCGCCGATCATCCAGCGATCACGCAGGGCCACCCACAGATGCATGGGATTCAGCATCCATGACCAGGAGCCGGCGTTGCGCTTTTCGGCGAGGCTCTGCGCATTGACCGCGTGCACGACCAGGACGTCGCCCGTCAGGCTGTCGCCGTGGCTGATGATGACGGCCTTGGGATGATGATAGGCGGCGCGCGTCGCCAGTAATGTGAAGGTGGGAACGACAAAAGCGCGACCGAGATAGCGCAGGATGCCGCGCGTCTTGATGTGCGAAAGCCAAGCGCCGACGCGCTCGATGCGCGTACCTGGCGTTGCCTTGTCGCCGACGGCGCTCGCGAGAACTGTGTTGGCGATTTTGGCGCGACTGAATGCGCATGCGAGTTCGCTGGCCACGCTTTCAACGCCGCCGACCGAACTCAACTCCTGGACGATCTGGACGATCTCGATGGTCATGGGCCGACACTATGAAAACGGGTGAACGCCAATACCGTAGGTGCGCTGATAAGTCGCAATTTCATCAATATCCTGCTTTCGCAGGCTTTTGTCACCAGCACAACGTCTAAGATTTTGCCTTCGCGATAAGGCATATCAGCGGAAACACTCGGACACAGTCGAGCAAATGCAGCCCTGCCGCGCCAAGTAGTATTCCGCTCCACCTGGAGTCGGTAATTGGCGCCGTCGCATGCGTCTTATGGGTGCAATCCTACGTCGACGACGATCTCGTAGGCACCTTTCACCAGCGCTTCGGGCTGAATGGTGAACGGCGTCTTGAAGTGACATCTGAAACAGAGCGCGGAAATGGATATTGTGACCCCACTTCAATATTGAGTCATGCTTAACGCGCGCTGTTCCAAATTGATCACGCAGGTTTCAAAGAGACACAGCACTGATCGAGCGTGGGACAGTTACGGCCAGGCTGCATAGGACGGACCGTGCTGACTTGGATCGAGCCGCGCGCGACGCCGATAGACGCCTGGCGACGCATTCTGATACTTGCGGAAGAAGCGATTGAAATAGCCGGGATCGCGGAAGCCGAGGCCATAGCCGATCTGCTCGACCGGCAGATCGAGCTGCCGCAACCGCATGCAGGCTTCGTGAATCAGGCGCTGATGCACGATGGCGCGCGGGCTGTAGCCCTTCTCGCGCTTGCAATGTGCGTGCAGCTTGTCGTCAGTGACGCCGAGTGCAGCCGCATAGCGTGCGATGGGCCAGCCGTCGCGATAATGCAGTTCGACCATCTGCAGGAAATTGCCAACGAGGCGCGGACCGTCGCCGCGCTGTGCTGCATCGTCGGGGGCTTCCTCCGAAATCACCGAGCGCCAGAGATGTAGGCACAGCAACAACACATGCGACGACGTCATCGTCGCGCTGCCGCGGCCCGGCGCATTCAATTCACGCACCAGCGTGCTGCAGGATTCCGTGATGGCCGCAAAAGTCGTCGCGAGTTGCGCGCCTTCGCGCAGGACCAGCCGGTCGATGGTTCGCCGCAGATGCAGCGCCTCGGCACTGCCGGCGACGGTGCGGGTGAGGACATCGTCCGACACTGAAATCAGATAGCCTTGTGCGCCGGCATCGACTTCCAACGTGCCTTCGTGATCGCCGGGAAGCCACAACAGGCCGGGGGACTGAATGGCAACCGTGGTGCCGCGCATCGTGGCGGTGCCGCGCCGGGTTTCGATCACCAGCAGGTGCGAGCGCCTGGCGACCGACTGCCGGATGATCCAGCTGCGCGGCGCCAGTCCGGGTGCGAATCTTTCCGCATGCAGTGCCGGAAGCGGCTTCTCCGCGAAGCCGGTGGGACCCGAAACGATGTGCGCGGTCTCAAGCACTGGGACAATCCGTCGCGTGAAATAGCTCGCCTACACGGATCAATACAATCTTTCCCCGGATGCGTCCAATTCCCAGCCCCAAACGCTGGACTAGTCTCCGGCCATCGAACGCCACAAGGCGTCGGTGAAAAGAATTCGGGGAGGATAACATGGTGTCAGCAGTCAAGCGCCTTGCGGCGGGACTACTCGCAGTTGCCGGTGCGGTGGCCGTCGGATGGGGCGGCGGAGCCGAGGCCCAGACGTCGGTCAAGATCGGTTATGCCATCTCGCGCACGGGCCCAGCCGCCGGCGGCGCCGCGGTGACGACGATTCCCAACTACGAGCTGTGGGTCAAAGAGGTGAACGCCGCCGGCGGGCTCAAGCTCGGCGACAAGCGCGTCCCAATCGAGGTCGTCCAGTATGACGACCGGTCGAGCGCCGAAGAAGCCGCCAAGGCGCTCGAGCGCCTGATCACCCAGGACAAGGTCGATTTCATCCTGCCGCCCTGGGGCACCGGTCTGAATCTCGCGGTCGGACCGATCTTGAACAAGGCCGGCTATCCGCACATCGCCTCGACGGCGGTCACCGACCGCGCGCCTGAACTGGCGAAGCGCTGGCCCAACAGTTTCTGGCTGCTCGGCACCAGCGCCGATGCCGCCAAGACGCTGGTTGAGCTGCTGGTGAAGCTGCGCACCGAAGGCAAGATCGGCGACACCGTGGCGATGGCCAGCATCGCCGACGGCTTCGGCATCGATCTCTCTGGTGCCGCCAGACCAGCTCTTACAGCTGCCAAGTTCAAGCTCGCCTATGACAAGACCTATCCGGTCGGCACACAGGATCTCAGCCCGATCATCAATGAGGTGAAGGCGCTGAATCCCGACGTGTTCATCGCCTTCAGCTATCCGCCGGACACGATCGCCATCACCGAACAGTCACGCATCTCCGGCTTCAATCCGAAGATCTTCTACACCGGTGTCGGCACGGCATTTCCGCTGTTCAAGCAGAAATTCGGCGCCAACGCGGAAGGCGTGATGGGCATCGGCGGCTGGAATGGCGACAGCCCGGCCATCAAGGACTATCTGGCGCGCCACAAGGCGTCGGCGGCGAATGGCGCGGAGCCGGATCGCTGGGCCAGTGCAGTCACCTATGCCGGCCTGCAGATGCTGCAGCAGGCGATCGAGCGGGTTGGCAAGGTCGATCGCGCTGCGGTCATCAAGGACCTGCAGAGCGGCACGTTCGACACCGTGATCGGCAAGGTGAAGCTCGAGAACAACATGCCGACCAAATACTGGTGGGTCGGGCAGTGGCAGGACGGCGAGTTCTACGGCGTCGGCCCGTCGGGTAACGAGGGCGCGCGTGCGCCGGTCGTGCCGAAGCCGGCATGGAAGGCGCAGTGATCGCGTCGCTCCTGTATCTGGTCTGACAGAATGACAAACGCGGTTCTCACCGGCCTCGTGCTGGGCGGCATGTACGCGCTGATCGCCATGGGATTGACCCTGCAATATGGCGTGGCGCGGATCATGAACCTGTCCTATGGCGAGTTCCTGATCGGCGCGGCCTTTGCGTCCTATTGGCTGTTCACCGGCTGGGCGCTCAATCCGCTCGCAGGACTGGCGTTTGTCATTCCGGTCAGTTTCGGCATCAGCTATCTCTTGTACCGCGTGTTGCTCACGCCGCTGGTGCGCCGCGCGCGCACCCGCGACGCCCTTGAGGTCGATAGTATCCTGGCCACCTTCGGCATGATGTTCATTGTGCAGGGCATCATGCTGACCATGTTCGGTGGCGCTTACTTTAGTTACTCGTTCCTCGCTGTGCCGGTGACAGTCGTCGGCGAGGTGCTGGCACTCAATCGCCTGATTGCCTTCGGGCTTGCGGTCGTCGTTGGTCTGGCGCTGTATCTCACGCTGACCCGCACGCGGATCGGGACGTCCATCCGCGCCGTGGCAGTCGATCCCATCGCGGCGCAGCTTGTTGCCATCGATGTCACCAAGACATCGGCACTGGCCTTTGCGCTCGGCGGCGCGCTGGTGGCATCTGCCGGCGTGCTGATCAGCATGTTCCTCACCTTCAGCGCTACCTCCGGCGTGGTGTTCACCATGAAGGCGCTGATCGTGGTCGTGATGGGCGGCGTCGGCAATTTGCTGGGCTGCCTCGTCGCCGGGCTGGCACTGGGACTGAGCGAAGCGCTGGTGGCGACCTTCATCGATCCCGGCCTGACGCTTGCCGTTAACTTTGCGCTGTTCCTCGGCGTGCTGCTGGTGAAGCCAGCCGGCATTTTCGGGAGGGCGCAGCGATGAGCCGTACCCAAATGACGACTGGCGCGATCTGTCTCGCAGCCGTGGTTGCGCTCGCATTCGTCCCGATGATTGTCGATGCCTATCACCTCGCGCTCGCCATCAGTCTCCTGCAATTCACGGTGCTGGCGACGGCATGGGGCATGTTTTCAGGCCCGACGCGCTATGTCTCGCTGGCCACCACAGCCTTCTTCGGTGTCGGCGCATACACCGTCGCCGTTCTGGGCGAACAATTGCCGTGGTCGCTGGTGCTGCTGATCGCGGCCGTGATCGGGGCTGTCATGGCCGTCATCGTCGGCCTGTCGACGCTACGGCTGAGCGGCGTGCATTTCGTCATCTTCACTTTCGGTCTCGCCGAACTCGTGCGCCAGATCGTGGTCTGGTACGAGGTCAACAAGACCCGCGTGCTCGGCCGTTACGTCTTTGTCGATATCACCCAGAACGACATCTACTGGCAGCTGCTGGCGCTTGCCGTCATCGTGTTCGGTAGCGGCTGGCTGATCGCCCGCTCGCGCTTCGGCTTCGCACTGCGCATCATCGGCGAAGACGAGACTGTGGCGCGGCATTGCGGCATCAATGTCACCATCGCCAAGGTCGCGCTGTTCACCATCACGGCCACCTTCATGACGCTGGTCGGTGCGATCATGGCGCCGCGCTTCACCTATATCGAGCCATCCATCGCCTTCAACGCCACCATCTCCTTCGAAGTGGTGATCATGGCACTCCTCGGCGGTGCGCATCGGTTATGGGGGCCAGCGCTCGGCGCCATTCCGCTGACGCTGTTGTTCGACTTCCTGTCCGCACGCTTCCCCAGCACATCGACCTTGATCATGGGCGTGGTGTTCCTCCTGATCGTCTATGCGCTGCCATCAGGTGTGGTTGGCCTCTGGGAGAAGTTGAAAGCCTGGCGACCCACGGCCTCGAAGATGCGGGGAGCGCAGGCATGACCCCTAGTGCAACGCCAGTGCTTCGCATCGAAGGCCTGACCCGCGCGTTCGGCGGTCTCATCGCTGTCAACGGCATCGATCTGACGGTGCATGCTGGCGAGATCGTCGGCCTTCTCGGTCCCAATGGGTCCGGCAAAACGACGGCGCTCAACCTGATCTCCGGCGTGCTGTCGCCGAATGCGGGCGTGATTGCCTTCGCCGGCCACGACATCGCGGGCTGGCCGACCCATCGCATCGCGCGTCTCGGTCTGGCGCGCACCTTCCAATTGGTCCGCGTGCTCGACGGCATGACCTGCGGGGAGAATGTGGAGGCCGGGCTGGCCTTTCATCATGCGCCGCTTGCACGCGACGCGATGGCGGCCGCTGCGGCCGGCCTGCTCGCGCGAGTCGGTCTCGCCGGATTTGGCGGACGGCCCGCATCGGAGCTCACTTATATCGACCGCAAGCGGCTCGAACTGGCACGCGCGCTGGCGCTGCAGCCGCGCCTGCTGCTGCTCGACGAATGGCTTGCCGGTCTGAACCCGTCCGAATTGCTGATCGGGATCGAGCTGATCCGATCGCTCAAACAGGAAGGGCTGTCGATCCTACTCGTCGAGCACGTAATGGATGCGATCCGTTCGCTCTGCGATCGCTGCGTGGTGATGAGCAGTGGCCGCAAGATTGCAGAAGGGCCTGTAGCTGCTGTGCTGAGCGACCCCGCGGTGATCGAAGCCTATCTGGGAGTGCCGCTGGATGCTTGAGGTCTCCAATATCAGCGTCACCTATGGCCAGCATCACGCGCTGAGCGATGCGGCGCTCCATGTCGAGCGCGGCGAGATCATCGTCATTCTCGGCGCCAATGGCGCCGGCAAGTCATCGTTGCTCAAGGCCATTGCCGGTTTGCTGCCGTCACCAGCCAAGAGCGTCAAACTCGCCGGTCGTGATCTGTCCCGTCTGCCGCCTCATGAGATCGTGGAAGCCGGGCTTGCGCTGGTACCGGAAGGGCGCGGTGTATTCGGCGAGTTGACCGTGGCTGAAAACCTGTTGCTCGGCGCCAATCCAAGACGTGCGCGGGCGGTCGAGGCAACGCAGCGTGCCAAGGTGATGACGCTGTTTCCGCGGCTCGGCGAACGCCTGGCGCAGACCGTGCGGACCATGAGCGGTGGCGAACAGCAGATGGTTGCTATCGGCCGCGCGCTGATGTCAAACCCCGACATCCTTCTGCTCGACGAACCGTCGCTCGGCCTGTCGCCACTGCTGGTCCGTGAATTGTTCGCCGCCTTGCGCAAGGTGCGTGAGACCGGCGTCGGCCTGCTGCTGGTCGAGCAGAACGCGCGCGAGAGTCTCGCCATCGCGGATCGCGGCTATCTGATCGAGAATGGCAAGATCACCGGCAGCGGCACCGCCGCAGCCCTTCAATCCGACGACGCCGTGCGCCGCGCCTATCTCGGCGGTCTCGCCAGCGGCGCGGCCTGAGCGTTCCAAGAAGCATTCAACGGAGGATATCGCCATGAACCAGATCAATCTGCTGCTCGAAAACCAGGATGTGCAGGCCATCGACGGCGCGACATTCGATCGTCTCAATCCGATGACCGGCGATATCGCCTCGCGCGCCGCTGCCGCCCAGATCGCCGATGCCAAGCGCGCAGCCGATGCCGCCGCCGCTGCCTTTCCAGCGTGGTCCGCAACAGGCCCCGGTGCCCGCCGCGCCGTCCTGCTGAAGGCGGCCGATATCCTTGCCAGCAAGGCGCCTGATTTCATTGCCTGGATGGCGTCGGAAACCGGCGCGACTGCCGGCTGGGCCGGCTTCAATGTTCATCTCGCCTCCAACATGCTGCGCGAAGCGGCGTCGATGACGACGCAGATTTCCGGCGAGGTCATTCCATCGGACAAGCCCGGCTGCATCTCGATGGCGATCCGCCAGCCCGCAGGCGTCGTGCTCAGCATCGCGCCGTGGAATGCGCCGGTCATTCTCGGCGTGCGGGCTGTGGCGCTGCCGCTAGCTTGCGGCAACACTGTCATTCTCAAGGCATCGGAAATCTGTCCGGGCACACATCGGTTGATCGGCGAGTGTCTGCGCGAGGCCGGTCTGCCGCCGGGCGTACTTAATGTGATCACTAACGCGCCGGAAGATGCGCCCGCGCTGATCGATGCACTGATCTCGCATCCCGCCGTGCGCCGGATCAACTTTACCGGTTCGACCCGCGTCGGCCGCATCATCGCAGAGACCGCCGCCAAATATCTCAAACCGGTGCTGCTCGAACTCGGCGGCAAGGCGCCGCTGGTGGTGCTCGACGATGCTGATCTCGATGCAGCAGTAGCGGCCGCGGCTTTTGGAGCATTCATGAATCAGGGGCAGATCTGCATGTCTACCGAGCGCCTTGTGGTCGATCAGAGGGTCGCTGATGCTTTCGTGGCCAAGCTCGCCGCCAAGGCCGGTCATCTTGTCGCCGGCGATCCGCGCAAGGGCGATACACCGCTCGGTTCACTGATCGGCAAGGATGCTGCGGATCGCATGCAGGCGCTGATCAAGGACGCCGTGGGCAAGGGTGCCCGTGTCGTGGCGGGTGGCAGCGTCGATGGCACGCTGATGTCGGCTACAGTACTCGATCACGTTACCTCGACGATGCGGATCTACAATGAGGAGTCATTCGGGCCGATCGTGAGTGTCGTGCGCGTCGATGGCGTGGACGAAGCCGTGCGCGTTGCCAACGATACCGAATACGGACTATCGGCGGCGGTGTTCGGCCGCGATATCGCCCGGGCGCTGGAAGTCGCCAAGCGGATCGAGTCCGGCATTTGCCACATTAACGGCGCGACCGTGCATGACGAGGCGCAGATGCCGTTCGGCGGGGTGAAGGCGTCGGGCTACGGTCGGTTCGGCGGCAAGGCCGGCATTGCCGAATTCACCGAACTGCGCTGGATCACCATCGAGACCGGCCCGCAGCACTATCCGATCTGATCGTGTCCGTTACACGCGGCCGTCAGAAGCTGACGGCAGCGTAGGCCTTGCTGATATCTGCGGCCGCGTGCTGCAGATGCTCGCGCAACCTGATCTGGCTGGCTTTCGGCGTGCGGAATGCCGGCGTCACGAAAGAGATTGCGGCGATCACGCCACCGGAATCGCGGACAGGAACAGAGACGGCATAAACATGCGGTGTGATTTCCGCGCGCGACTCCGACCATCCCTGCTCGCGGATCACGGCGAGCTCGCGCACCAGCAGCCTGCGATGTGGTGCGAAGCCGGGATCGCGCCGAACGGCGTCGTCGAGGATTGTCTCGCATTCAGCTTCGGGCATGTGCGCGAGCAGCATTTTCGGTCCGGCGCCACGGTGCAGCGGCAACGCCGTTCCGACCTCGAAGGTCAGGCGAATGCGTGACGATGACTCGGCGCGCTCGATGCACACGGCGCGATCGGCCGAGCGGCGCAGCAAGATGATGGTTTCGCCGACTTCCTGAGAGACGCGCTTCATGAAGGGGCGCGCAATGGAGGCAAGGTCGGTGCCGGCGCGGGCCGCCTGCGCAAGGCCGATCACGCGCGGCGCGAGCACGAACGAGCCGCGGCCATCTTCGTCGATGAGGTCGGCTTCGCGCAGGATGCCAATGTACCGATAGGTCGACGACAGTGGCACCCCGATCTGTTCAGACAGGCTTTCTGCGGAATGCCTCGGACGATCGGTGGAGAAGGCCAGCAACGCGCGAAGTATCTTTCGAGAACTGCCGTCTGCAGCAGCAGGACGGTCCGTCTGGTCGACGCGTTTCGACGCAGTTGCGGCTCTCTTGATGGCCAACGGAACCTCCATTCGGTAATGCTTGCCAATGGAAACGGCAGCATGTGGATATCATTTGCGCACCAACAAACATTGCCGTGCGCGTACCTTCTTATAAGATAAGATAGTGTTCTCAGCAATTGAGAAGTAGCAAATCAGCCCATGAAGCTTCCGCCGCTGGACTATATTTGCCCTGCTACGCTGACCGAGGCGATTGCCGCGCTCGCGGTTCATGGCGGCAATGCCAAGGTGATCGCGGGTGGGCAGAGCCTGATGCCGATGCTTGCTTTCCGGCTGGCGGCGCCAAGCGTGCTGGTCGATATCGGACGGCTGCCAGATCTCAAAAGTATCAGTATTTCCGCTGAGGGTATCGACTTTGGCGCCCTCGTGACCTGGCGGGATATCGAGCGTGATGCGCGGCTCGCACAGGCGCATCCGCTACTGGCGGCTGCCATCGCCCATGTCGCGCATTACCAGGTCCGTAACCGCGGCACCGTCGGCGGGAGCATGGCCCATGCCGATCCGGCGGCCGAAATGCCGGGCATTGCGGTGACCTGCGATGCGATGCTAACGATCGTCGGACCGACCGGGACGCGCATCGTGAGCGCAGACGAGTTCATCACCGGCGGCCTCAGCACGGTTCTGGAGGCCGACGAAATCTTGACCAGCATACGTCTGCCGCTCTGGAAGAAGGCGCGGCGCTGGGCCTTCGAGGAATTCGCCCGCCGCCGCGGAGATTTTGCGCTGGCGGGTGTTGCCGCATTCTACGACATCGACGCGCAGGACCTGGCGTATAATGCCCATATCGGGGTGATCGGCGTTGCCGATCGTCCGATGCGTCTGCCCGGTGTCGAGGCGATCCTCGATGGTCGTCGGATCAATGCCGACGTGATTTTGCAGGCCGCGGCTGTCGCGCGGGATGCGGTCGATCCCGCCGATGATATCCACGCGGAAGCCGCTTATCGGCGTGATCTTCTCGGCGTGTTGCTGGAGCGGGCGCTGGCGCGCGCAGCCAATATCACTCTGCCGGAGGCCGCATGACGTCGGCCCGTCCCGTCCATTTCACCGTCAACGGTGTCGCGGCGACCGTCACGGTCGAACCTCGCACCACGCTGGCGGATGCGCTGCGCAATGAGCTCCGCCTGACCGGCACGCATCTGGGCTGCGAGCACGGTGTCTGCGGTGCCTGCACGGTCATCGTCGATGGTGCCGCGGTGCGCGGCTGCCTGATGCTGGCGGCGCAGGCAGAAGGGCGCGAGATAACCACCGTCGAGGGTCTTGGCAGCGCCGCGCATCTCAGTGCGTTGCAGCTTGCGTTCCGCAAGCATCACGCTTTGCAGTGCGGCTTCTGCACCGCCGGCATCCTCACGACTGCCCATGCATTGCTGACCGATGAGCCGCATGCGGACGAGGATCGCATCCGCGAGGTGATTTCCGGAAACCTATGTCGCTGCACCGGTTATCTGCCGATCATCGCGGCGATCATGGAAGCCCGTATTGCCTATGGCGACGTGCAATGCGAGGCGGCGCAATGAGCGATGTGGCCAAACTCCTGGTCGGCAGCGCGGTCGAGCGCATGGAGGATGCGCGCTTCCTGTCGGGATCCGGCTATTTCGCTGATGATCTTGCCGTCGAGGGGATGCTGCATGCCGCGATCCTGCGCAGCCCGATCGCGCATGCGCGGATCATGGCGATCGATGCATCGGCTGCGCTGGCGATGCCGGGCATTCACGCCATACTTACGGCGCAGGATATCGGCGACACCATCCCCATCATCCCGCTGCGCCTGGCGCCGCTGCCCGAATTCGAGCCATTCCGCCAGCCTGTCATCGCCAGCGATAAGGTGCGCTATGTCGGTGAGCCAATCGCTATCGTCGTCGCCGACAGCTGCGCTTTGGCCGAGGACGCGCTGGAGAGGATCGGCATCGAATTTGAAGCGCTGTCCGCAGTCACTGAGCGCGGCGCAAGTGAAACCCCGCTGTTCGACTTCGCCGAAGATAACGTCGCGCTACGCTACGATGCCGGGTTTGGCGATGCCGATGCGGCCTTCGCGTCCGCGGACTATGTGCGCACGGAGCGCTTCAGCGTGCAGCGCCATACGGCGCTGCCCATGGAGACGCGGGGCCTCCTCGCAGAATGGAATTCATCGGCCGGTCGGCTCGTCGTCACAGGCGCGACAAAGGTTACGTTCTATAACCGCCGCGCGCTGGCGCAAATGCTGGGCCTTCGCGAGGATGATATCGACCTGATCGAGATCGATGTCGGCGGCGGCTTCGGGGTGCGCGGCGAATTCTATCCCGAGGATTTCCTGATCCCCTTCGCTGCCCGCAAACTGGCACGTCCGGTCAAATGGATCGAGGATCGCCGCGAACATCTGATGGCGATCAATCACTCACGCGACATCGCTTGCGAATTGTCGCTCGCCTGCCGCAGCGACGGAATGATGCTGGGTTTGCGCGGCCGGGTATTCGCCGATATGGGCGCCTATATCCGCACCAATGGCGGCGTGGTCCCGGCCAAGGCGGCGCAGTTTCTGCCCGGCCCCTATCGCATCCCCCATGTCAGCGTGTCGGTCGAAGCCTTCATGACCAGCAAGACGCCGGTCGGCACCTATCGCGGACCGGGCCGCTTCGAGGCGAATTTCTTTCGCGAGCGGCTGATCGACATGGCCGCGACCGATCTCGGCATCGACATCGCCGAATTCCGGCGCAAGAACCTGATCACCGAACAGGAATTGCCTTATCCGATCGATGGGCTCGTACCCTATGAAGGGCCGACGTCCTACGACACGGGCGACTATGTCGAGGTGTTCGAGCGCGCCTTGAAGGAGATCGGCTGGCACGAGAAACGTCATTTGCAGGGAAAACTGATCGATGGCGTACGTCATGGCATCGGGCTCGGCTGTTTCGTCGAAAGCGGCGGCGCCGGCCCGAAGGAGAACGCTGCGCTCACCCTTGAAAAGGACGGCTCGCTGACGGTTGCCGTGGGCTCGTCCGTGCTGGGGCAGGGTCTGGAGACAGTGCTCGGCCAGATCGTATCGGATACGCTGTCGATCCCGTTCGAGCGCATCCGCGTGTTGCACGGCTCGACCACACTGCTCGATGAGGGCTTCGGCACCTATCATTCGCGTGCGGTGGTGATGGGCGGCTCGGCCGTGCTCGACGCCGCCACCCGGCTGCGCGAGAAGATCCTGCAGCAGGCGTCCAATCACCTGGGCAGGCCGAACAGCGAGTTGAAGATCATCAATGCGAACGTCGTCGCCGATAACGGCGCGTCAGTGTCATTTGCGGCGCTCGCAGCCGGGCGCGAATTGCAGGCAGACGGCACATTCTCCAACGATGTGCGCACCTACAGCTACGGCACCCATGCGGCGCATGTCACCGTCGATCCACGCACGGGCGCGGTGAAAGTTCTCGATTATATCGCAGTCGAAGATGTTGGTCGTGCTATCAATCCGGCCATCGTGCACGGACAGGCGATCGGCGCCATCGTGCAGGGACTGGGTGGCGTTTTCCTCGATCATCTGATCTATGACGATCAGGGACAGCTCTTGAACGCCTCTCTGGCCGATTATCTGGTGCCGACCGCGAGCGACTTTCCGGTGCTGCGCGCGGTAACGCTGGAGCTGCGGCCGTCTCCGAGCAATCCGCTGGGCGCCAAGGGCGCGGGCGAGGGCGGTATCGTTGCTGTGGCCGCGGCGACGGCCAATGCGGTGGCGGCAGCGCTGGCGCCGCTCAATGTCGAGATTCATCACTTGCCGCTGACGCCGCCGCGTCTGTGGCGCCTCATCAAGAATGCGCGCGAGCGCACGACCAATGCCGCATAGGGACTGATTGTGCCGATCGATATCCATGCCCATTATGTGCCGCCGCAGCTGCTGTCCGCCATCGAGGGCCGCGGCGCCTATTGCGGCGTGAGGCTGCTGCCAGCCGGGAATGGCAAGCCGCCGGCCCTCGGCTTCGATTATGGTTTCAGGGTTCGGCCGTTCTTCCCTCAACTGGTCGAGCCGGTTGAACAACGCCGTGCCAGCCTCGACCGCCAGGGTCTCGACCGGCAACTGGTTGCCACATGGCCGGACATCTACGGCTACGGTCTGGCGAAAGATGCCTGCGCGCATTGGCACCGCATGCTCAACGACACGCTGGGCGAGTGGTGCCATACAAACAATGACCGCTTTTCGTTCGTCGCATCGGTGCCCTTGGTCGACGCTGCAGATGCTGCGGCCGAACTCGATCGCGCCGTGGATCTCGGGGCGGTCGCGGTGATGGTCCCGGCCAATGTTGAGGGCGTCAATATCGGAGAGAAGCCGCTCGATCCGTTCTGGGCCAAGGCGGAAGCGTTGGGACTGCCAGTCATCCTGCATCCCGTGCTGGTGGATGCTGCGCCGCGTGCCGCGAAATTCGCGCTGACGCAGATTGCGCAATATACGTTCGACACCACGCTCGGCATCGGCTCGATCATCTTCTCGGGTGTGCTCGATCGCTTCCCGGCGCTCTCGATCGTCCTCAGCCATGGCGGCGGCACATTTCCTTATCTGCTGGGCCGTTTCGACGTGATGCATGCGCGGATGGATCGCGCGGGACAGGGCGACGTTGCGCAATGCGACCCGTCGGTCTACGCCTCGCGCATCGGCTATGACAGCATCGTGCATGCGCCGAAAGCGTTGCGTTTTCTCGCCGATACCGTGGGCATCGAACGTGTGGCGCTCGGTACTGACGAGTCCTTCCCGCCGGCGGATTGCGATCCTCTCGCCAGCGTCAAGGCTGCGGGCTTTTCCGCTGCCGATATAGAACTGATTACTGAAACCAATCCGAGGCGTCTGTTTCCACGTTTGCCCTGAGCTGCGGCGCGTTTTGCTGTATCACTTTCATGCGAAATAAAGAGGACCGATCATGCTGAAACGTCTGCTTGTTGCCGCTGGTGTTGCGATGTCGATGCTGGGTCTTGCGAACGCCCAGGAGATAAAGACGGTCAAGGTGGGGACGACCAATCTGTCGTCGGATATCGGTCTGTTCCTCGCCGAGAAGCGCGGCTACTTCAAGGAAGAGGGGGTCAAGGTTGAACTGATCCCGTTCGATTCCGGCGCCAAGATGGTTGCGCCGCTCGGCGCGGGCGATCTCGACGCATCGGCAGGCGCGGCCTCCGCCGGACTCTATAACGCCGTCAATCGCGGTCTCAAGCTGAAGATGGTGGCGGACAAGGGCACCAATATCGCGGGCTATAGCTACAAGGCGCTGATGGTGCGCAAGGATCTGATCGAGTCTGGCGCCTTCAAGTCGCTTGCGGATCTCAAGGGCAAGAAGGTCGCGATCATCGCCAATGGCGCGGCGGACGAGTCCGTTATCAACCAGGCGCTGAAGAAGGCCGGGCTAAAGGACGAGGACATCGAAAAGGTCTTCTTGCCATTCCCGCAGCATCTCACCGCCTTCGCCAACAAGGCGATCGACGCGGCGATTTCAGCGGAGCCGGGCGTGACGGCGATGGTGCGCAACAATGCCGCCGTGCGCTTCGTCGGCCTCGACGATTTCTATCCGGTGCAGCAGACAGCCATGCTGCTGATCAATGGCAAGTTTGCCGAGGACCGCAAAACAGTGACGGCGTTTCTCAAGGCCTATCTGCGCGGGGTGCGCGCTTATGCTGCGACGCTGAAGGACGGCAAGATCGCGGGGCCCGGCGCCGAGGACATGATCAAGGACATTGCCGAGATGACGGGCATCAAGGACACGGCGCTGCTGCATCAGATCGTGCCGGTGTTCATCGATCCCGACGGCCAGATCAATCTGCCCAGTGTCGAGACCGATCTCGCTTACTTCAAGTCGCGCGGGCTGGTCACCAGCGACATCGAGGCAGCCAAGGTCGTCGACATGTCCTATGTCGATGCACTGAAGCCAGTCCTGGGGCCGTTCGCACGGCCCAAGTGAAACGGTGAAGAGAAGTGTGGCGATGACGGTGCCGACGACAGCAGCAGAAATCCCGGATGGCGGTTCAGCAGCCGCGCCGAAGATCAGCCTGCGCGACGTCACCAAGCGGCACGATACGCAACTGGCGCTGGACCGGATCACGCTCGATATCCCGGCCAGCACCTTCTTCGTGGTGGTCGGTCCAAGCGGCTGCGGCAAGACGACCTTGCTGCGCATGCTTGCCGGACTGGATGCGCCATCGGAGGGCCGGATCGACATCGCCAATCCGCAGCCCGGTCATCCGCAGAACGCCATGGTGTTCCAGGGGGACTCGTTGTTTCCCTGGATGACCGTCTGGGACAACGCGGCCTATGGCCTGACGATGCGCAATGTTCCGAAGGCGCGCATCGATGACGTGGTCGGGCACTATCTGAACAAGACCGGCATGTATGGTGCGCGCACGCTCTATCCGCATCAGCTGTCCGGCGGCATGCGCCAGCGCGTCTCCATCGCGCGCGCCTTTGCCAACGATCCCGATATCCTGCTGATGGACGAGCCCTTCTCGGCGCTTGACGAACAGAACAAGACATTGCTGCACGAAGAGCTGCTGCGGATCTGGGAAGAGACCCGCAAGACCGTGGTCTTCATCACCCACAGTGTCGATGAAGCCGTGACGCTGGGCGACCGCATCATGGTGATGACGGCTGGCCCCGGCCGCATCAAGACCATCGTGCCGGTGGACCTGCCGCGGCCGCGCAATGTTGTCGAACTCCGGCACACGCCGGCCTATGGCGAGCTGGTCTATGATATCTGGGCGCAGCTGCGTGAAGAGGTCGATCGCGCGCGCAGCCGCGAGCCGGGGAGCAAGGCATGAGCGCGGGCCAGCCTCGCTCGCTGTGGAGCGAGCGCGCTATCAGCATCCTGTCGCCGTTGGTGCTGCTGGGCCTGTGGGAAATCTGCGCGCGCACCGGCATCGTTGATGTCAGGTTCTTTCCGGCGCCCTCTAACATCATTGGGCATCTGTTCGAACTCGCTTCCTCCGGCGCACTGTGGCGTCATGTGGGAGCTAGCCTCTATCGCCTCGCTGCCGGTTTTGTCGTCGGCTGCGTGCCGGCCATCGTGATCGGACTCGCTATCGGCCTCTATCGGCCGATACGTGCGGCCTTCGATCCCCTGATCTCCGCGACCTATCCAATTCCGAAGAGCTCCCTGCTGCCGCTGATCCTCTTGATCTTCGGTCTCGGTGAAAGCTCGAAGATCGCCATGGTCGCGATCGGCGTGTTCTATCCGGTGGTCATCAATACGGCGGCCGGCGTGCGACAGATCGCACCGATCTTCCTCGATGTCGGCCGCAATTTTGGCGCCAGCCGCTTCAACATGTTTCGCACCGTGGCGCTGCCCGGCGCATTGCCGCTGATCATGACCGGCATCAAGCTCGGCGCGGGCATGGGCCTCGTGCTGATCGCCATCGCCGAAATGGTCGGCGCCAAACAGGGGCTGGGTTACATGATCTGGAATGCGTGGGAGTTGTTCGATGTCCAGACCATGTATGTCGGCCTGTTTGTCATTGCGATTATCGGCTTCGTGATGAATGCCGGCTTCGACGCGCTGGAGCGCGCCATCGTGCCGTGGCGGAAGGGCTAGAGCGTCTTCAACTGCTCGCTCACGGCCAGCAACTGCCGCCGAATATTGGATGCCGCAGTCACTTCCCAGAACGCGCCGCGCGTCGCCGGGCCGATGGCATAGAAGCCGGGCTGAACATGACCGGCGCTGTCGCGCAGTTCGCAGGTTGGGGCGACATCGAGGCCGAGGCCGTTGAAGCCGGTCCGCACTTGCCCGGTTTCGAGCAGCGACTTGATGAGCGGATCGCCCAGGTGATCATAACGCTCTTCCGGGCCGGTACAGTTCAGGATCCAGTTGGTGGCGAGGTTGACCGTCTCGCCGTGTCCGCGCTTGCGGATAGTGACGTCATGTCCTGATGGTGTCGCAACTGCGCTGGTGATGCGACCTGCGACCACGTCGAGGCGGTTGTCCTGCTGCAATTCTTCCAGCAGTTCGGCGACGTCGGGTGCCAGCCGATGCCGGTGCACCATCCAGATCGCGCGCAGATGCCGCGCGAAGCGGGCACGTTCGGTCTCGGAGGCGTTCCTGTAGAGTTCACCGATGGACAATCGAAACGTGTCGACCATCGTCTGCCATGGAATGCCCGCGGCAACCTTGCGGCGGGTGTCCCTGAGCAATGCCGCCAGAAGGCCCCGTGCGGTGGGCACCGGGAATGAGTTCATCGGATCGGGATCGGTCTGTGCCGGCACGTCGATCAGCGGCAGCAACCCGCGCCGCGAGACCATCGTGAGGGGCGCGCGCATGCCGCGATGGACGAGATCGATCACCATATCGACGGCGGTGGCGCCAGTGCCGATGACCAGCACGCGATCGTCGTTGCCGATCCGATCGAGCGCGCCCGGTGTCCAGACATTGGTGATCGAGCGCGGCGATGCCTCGATGCCGGGAAATGGCGACGGCGGCTGGTTGCCAAGACAGAGGAACACCAGATCGGCGTCCATGATCGCACCCGATGCCGTCGCAACGCGATAACCATCGCCCTGTCGCGTCACACTCAGAGCCACATCCTGCCGCGGCGTTACGCGTCCGCTGCCCGTCAATTCGTTGAACTTCGTGGAGATGTAGTCGCCATAGACCCGGCGAGGCACGAAGGAGGTTGAATAGTCCGGCCAGTCCGCCTGGCCGGTTTCCGTCAACCATTCGACGAAGCCGTTATCTTCGGCGCCGAGTCCGCCCATCTTTGAGGCTGGGACGTTGATGCGGTGCCACTTCGCTTTCGCGGAATAGGCGAGCCCACGTCCGAAGGCGCCGCCGCGATCCAGTACGGTGATCGCCCCGATCTGCGGCAGCTTGGACAGAATGAGCGCTGCAAACGCGCCGGCCACGCCGCCGCCGATGACGGCAACACGTAGGGAATGGGGGGAGGCTGATGTCATGCTGCCGGACGATGCGAGGAAAGGATGTCGAAGATATCAGGTCGGCGGCGCGTAGGCGGCCGGATCGACCGATGCCGGGCGGCCGTCGAGTGCGAGCCGGCCGATTCGCGCGGGCGTTTCGGCGATCACCTTGCCGCGGCGCACGACCGCGAGCCGCGTCGCCTTCAGCCGGATTGCCTCGATAGGGTCGCGGGCCTGCAGCAGCACGAGGTCGCCGTTGCAGCCGACATCGAGGCCGTAGCCATCGAGGCCCATGATCTTTGCCGGATTGGTGGTGACGGTATCGAAGCAGAAGCGCATGGCGTCGCGGCTGGTCATCTGCCCGACATGCAGGCCCATATGCGCGACTTCGAGCATGTCCGCCGAGCCCAGTGAATACCACGGGTCCATGCAGCAGTCCTGGCCGAAGGCCACGTTAATGCCGTAGGGCCGCATCTCGGGCACGCGGGTCTGGCCGCGGCGTTTCGGATAGCTGTCGTGGCGCCCCTGCAGCACGATGTTGATCAGCGGGTTGGCGATCGCAGCGACGCCGGCCTCGGCGATCAGCGGCAGCAGTTTCGAGACATAGTAGTTGTCCATCGAATGCATCGAGGTCAGATGCGAGCCGGCAACGCGGCCCTGCAATCCCAGCCGCTGGGTCTCATAGGCGAGGGTCTCGATATGGCGCGAGAGCGGGTCGTCGCTTTCGTCGCAATGCATGTCGACGCGCAGTCCGCGCGCGGCGGCGATCTCGCAGAGTGCTTTCACCGATGCGGCGCCATCGGTCATGGTCCGCTCGAAATGCGGAATGCCGCCGACAATGCTGACGCCCTTATCGAGCGCGCGCGCAAGATTTTGCGCAGCCGTGGGCGAGCGGAAATAGCCGTCCTGCGGAAACGCCACCAGTTCGAGATCGAGATAGGGCGCGACCTGCTTCTTGACGTCGAGCAGCGCATCGACAGCCAGCAGCCGGTCGTCGCAGATATCCACATGGGTACGCACCGCGAGCAGGCCCTGTGCCACCGCGAGGTCGCAATAGCGCAGCGCGCGTTCGACCAGGGCCTCATAAGTGAGGTGTGGCTTCAATTCGCCCCACAGCGCGATGCCTTCGAGCAGGGTGCCGGAGACATTCAGGCGCGGCAGGCCGAGCGACAGCGTCGCGTCCATATGGAAGTGGATGTCGACGAATGGCGGCGAGACCAGATGCCCGGCGGCATCGATCACGCGTCCGGCTTCTCCCGCCAGATTGGGCTGCACCGCGACGATACGGCCCGCGGCGATGGCGATATCCTGGCCGGTGCGGCCGTCGGGAAGCGTGGCGTTGCGAATGAGGAGGTCGAACGGCATGAAACCCTTGCTGCTGCAGGTGCGATCGCCGAATTATCGACGTTGCGCTGCAGCAATGCAAGACGGTCCCACGCGGGCGGCATCCGCCGGTCCGCGCGGACCGATTTGACCTGTATCAGTGAAACGATTGTTGTGCGGCGCGGAGCAGATCGATCGGGCTCCATGGCTTGGCCATGAACAGTGTGCCGTCGGGCAGCCGACGCACACGAGGCGCACCTGAGGTCACGATCACATGCATATCGGGGTATCGTTGTTTGGCGAGATAAGCGAGCTCGATGCCGTCCATCATGCCCGCGAGTTCCACGTCCGTGAAGACCATCGCAACATTGTCACCGGATTCCTCCAGCACCAGCACGGCGGCCTCCGCGCTTTCGCATTCGATGACGTTCATCTCGCTCTCTTCGAGCAGCAGGCTGACCAGTGTGCGTTGTGCTTCGTCGTTCTCGACCACCAGCGCTGTCGACCTGTGTGCATAACCCATGGGGGAGCCTCCGTGGTTTGGTTGCGACAGGAGGGCAATGCGTGAGTTCATCAGGGGTTCAGATAAAAGTGAGTTCCCGTGAGCAACAATGTTACTCACGCAAATTACATGCCTGCGCAGGATGATGTGCCGGCAGAACTGCAGCTAACCCGCTACGGAAGTTGAGTTTGCAATCTGTTGCATCATCTGCGGCAGCAGATAGGGCGCGCCATCGTCCGTTCGTGCAACGACGACGTCGATATCGAACACGCGGCGGATCACATCGCTCGTGATCGTTTCCGCAGGCGTTCCTTCCGCTGCAACGGCGCCGTTGCGCATTACGATGATGCGATCCGCAAACCGAACCGCGAGATTGAGATCGTGCAGCACTGCGATCACGGCCGTGCCGTTGCGCGCACGCTGCCGCGAAATTTCGACGAGTTCGATCTGATGGCGCAGATCGAGCGATGATGTGGGCTCGTCGAGCAGCAGGATGCCGGCGCCATGCGCCGCCTCACCGCAGGCGAGCTGTACGAGGATGCGCGCGAAATGCGCGCGCTGTTGCTCGCCGCCGGAAAGCGTCGGCAATTCGCGATGACGGAAGTCGCCAAGGCCCACTTCATCGATGGCGGCATCGACCAGCGCTTGCGCTGAAGCCAGCGGCAGGTTGCCCCGACCCATCTGCACGACTTCCTCGACCGTGAATGGGAAGCTCACACTGACATGTTGCGACAGCATCGCGCGCCGCATCGCCAGTTCGGTGGGCGACCAGGCGTGGAGGTCGCGGCCTTTCAGCGTGATGGCGCCGCGCGACGCACGCAGATCGGCCGAGAGCAGACGCAGCAGCGTCGACTTGCCGGCGCCGTTGGGACCGACGATGGCCACCATCTCGCCGCTGGTGATGGCGAGATCGACGTGATTGAGCAGCGTGGCTTGGCCGATCGTCAGCGAGATGCCGGATGCTGCGAGGACGGGTGCGTCGGCCATCTGTGTCACAGCCCCACCAGTCCGCGCTGACGCAGCAGGATCAGCAGGAATATCGGTGCGCCCACGGCGGCAGTCAGGATACCGATGGGCATCTCGGCCGGCGCCACGATGGTGCGGGCCAGTGTATCGGCCCCGACCAGCAGGCTGGCGCCGAGGCCGACGGATGCGGGCAGCAATAGCCGATGACCCGGTCCGATCATCAGCCGCAGTAGGTGCGGCACGACGATGCCGACGAAGCCGATCACGCCGCAGACCGAAACCGCTGCGCCGGTCATAATGGAGATCAGGACGATGCAGATGCGCTTGAGGCGCTCCACATCGACGCCGGAATGGAAAGCCTCGGACTCGCCGAGGATCAGCACGTCGAGGCCGCGGCTGGTGAAGAACATGCCGATCAGCCCCAGCGCCAGCATGGGCGCAATCGTCGCCGCCTTGCTCCAGGTCGCGCCGCTGAGCGAGCCGAGCAGCCAGAACGTGATGTCGCGGAGCTGACGATCGTCGGCAATGAACACCAGAAGCCCGATACCCGCATTGGCGATGGCTGCGATGGCGATGCCGGCGAGAAGAAACAGCGCAATCGACGTACGCCCGCTGCGGCTGGAAATCCGATACAGAATGATCGTTGTCAGCAGCGAGCCGATGAAAGCCGCCAGCGGCAACAGAAACGGCTGCAGAAAAGCAACATAATGCGCAAAGCGGCTGTCGCTGATGACGATGGCGCCCGCCGCAGCAAACGCTCCGCCGCTGGAGACGCCGACCAGCGCCGGATCGGCGAGGGGATTGCGAAACAGGCCCTGCATAATCGCGCCGGCGGCGCCCAGCATGCCGCCGATCATGGCGGCGATGGCAATGCGCGGAATCCGGATCGACCACAGGATCAGCTGATCGCGCGCGGCAAATGGATTGCCGGGATCGGCGGCCGCAAGGCCAAGTGCTGCGGGCAGGCGGGACAGCGGGATGCCGGCGGCACCCACGGTGGCGGCAAGCAGCACCGTCAGCAGCAGTGCCGCGAGCAGGCCGCACAGCACGATAACGGTGGCAGGGCGACGCACCCGACCGGTCGTTCTGACAAACGCAGTCAGCTTGGCGTCGGCAGCGCTCATCTTATTGGCGGCAGTTGACGGCGAGCGAGACGGGCTTGAACGTTGCAGCCTCGGACGACAGCGCCGGGTCGAGCTTGACGGCGAGGTCGCGTGCGGCGGCGGCCGTGCGCGGACCGAAGCCGAGCAGATAGAGGCCATCCATGGCGACCAGGCTCCTGGTCTTCGCGGCCGGCGTCAGTGCGAATGCCGGGCTGGCAAACACGGTGTCGGCCTGCAGCGTATCCTTGCCGCGCTCCATCGAGAGCACGGTATCCGGTTTGGCTGCGGCGATCGCTTCATCGCTCATGATCTTGTAGCCGTCGAAGCTGTCCGCGACATTGACGCCGCCGGCCAGCTTGATGATTTCATTGGCTGCCGTCTTCTGGCCTGCGACCATGGTGCGGCCATCGAGGAAGGACATCACGAACATCACCCGTGGCGGGGTCTTCACCTTGGCGCGCAATTCACGCAGTGCGGCAAGATCGCCGGCCACGGCATTGGCAAGACATTCGCCGCGTGCCTCGACGCCCGCGACCTTGGCGATCAACCGGATCTTCTCCACCATGCCGGCTTCGGTGAACGTATCTGGCACCATGATGAGCGGGATCTTGGCGGCGTCGATGACGTCGATGGTTTCCTTCGGGCCGGAGCCCGCGATGGCGAGCACCAGTTGCGGATTCAGCCCCAGCACGCCTTCCGCAGAGAGTTGCCGCATGTAACCGACATTGGGTTTGTCGGCCATGGCCTTCGGCGGATACAGGCTGGTCGTATCGACGGCGACGATACGGTCGTCAGCGCCGAGGGCATAAAGGATTTCGGTCACCGCGCCGCCGATTGAGACGATGCGGGTCGGGTGGCCGATGGTGACGTCGCGTCCGCGTGCGTCGCGCACAACGGCGTCTTCCGCCGCGGCCGCGGCTGACAGCGCCAGCGTGCCGGCAAGCGCTACACATTGCAGCGCATGTGCGATGCGATGACGTCGAACGGGGAGACCGGCGGTCATTTGGTGAGGATCAGCTTGTTCTGGAACGTCAGGCGCAGGCGATAAGTCTCGTCGCCATGCGTAATCAGCAACTCACGCTGATCCGCGAACAGCTCCTTGCTGTCCATCCGGTCGCCATTTATGACCACATTGCGTCCGGCTGAGGATTTGGCGTGAGCGGCAGCGCTGCCGTCGTGAGAACCCGTATCCATAGCGCCGATCTATCCCATCCGTAAAAGTCTCTGTCATCGTTATAGGTTTTGTCGCACCTCATCGCCAAGCACTGCAGTCTATAATCAGTATAAACAGGGCGGGGATTGCTTGACCCCCCCGTTAATGAACCGTAATCGAAAATGGCAACTTGGTGGCAGGGGTCCCCGAGTCGCATTCGAGAGCCAGCAAGCTCACTGCCTCGTGCAGCGCCAGCCAGCCACGATCCGTTGAAATTTGTGTTTGGGGATTAGGCTATGGCTCTTGGGGGCATGACTACGCGCGCCTTGTTGTTGGGTGTGTCGATCGTATCAATGGGGGCGTTGGTCTCCGAGACCGCCTTGGCACAGGCCGCCGCGCAGGCAGGCGACGTGCAGCCGCAAAAGCCGAAACCCGCCAAGAAAAAGCGTGCTGCTACCAAGCCGGCGGCCGTGCCGGCGCAGGTAGCTAACGCCAATGCGCAGGCCAGCCGCAGCGGCCAGTCACTCGATGAAATCACGGTGACGGCTTCGAAGACCCAGGAGCGCGCCATCGATGCGCTGGCGCCCGTCAGCGTCGTGACGCAGGAGCAGATCCAGCTGCAGCAGCCGAGCCGGCTGAGCCAGCTTTTCTACAATGTCCCCGGTGTCTGGATGCAGGATCGTGGCGATGATCCGTCCACGGCGATCAATATCCGCGGCTTGCAGGATTTCGGACGTGTCGCCGTTGTCGTTGACGGCGCTCGCCAGAACTATCAGCGCTCCGGTCACAATGCGAATGGCTCGTTCTTTCTCGATCCCGAGCTGATCGGCGGCATCGATATCACCCGCGGCCCGACTGCCAATATTTACGGCTCTGGTGCCATCGGCGGCGTGGCCTCGTTCCGCACCAAGGATATCAATGACGTTCTGCGACCCGGCGAGCGCTGGGGCGTGGATATGAGCGGCTCCTACGGCTCCAACAACAGTCGCGGTCTCGGCTCCGTGTTCGGCGGCGTGCGTGTCGATCCGACGGTCGATGCGTTCGGCGGTGCGGTCTATCGCACCCAGGGTAACTACAAGGATGGCGCCGGTACCGAGATCGGCAATACAGGCAACGACATCGCTGCGGGCCTGATGAAAGTTACGGTTCGCCCGGCCGACGGCCATGAGGTGAAGTTTGGCGGCCTGTTCCAGGACTATAGCTACACAATTGGTCAGTTGAATCGTGCTCCAACCACAACGCAGGCCTTGATCGCTCTGAATCAGGGCTCGTCCGTCTACGCCTCCAATGCAAAGAACTATACTGGTACGGTGACGTGGAAATACGCGCGTCCGGAGGACATGCTGTTCGATTTCAATGTCTCGCTTTACGGCAATCGCGTCGACAACGACCAGACCAAGACCTACCACTATTCGACGGCCGGCACCGCGCTCTGCGGTGCTGGTAGTGCCGGTAACAACATTTCTGGTTGCGTTGGCGATCAGCGCGGCTACTTGCTGGATACGTTCGGCGTCGACGTCAACAACACGTCTCGCTTCAATATCGGTGAGTGGCGCAATGCTGTGACCTATGGCTTCGACGTCTTCAACGACAAGGTGAAAACATTCGACTCGCGCGGAAACTCCAACATCACCACGCCGAGCGGCGAGCGCACAGTCTCCGGCGGCTTCGTCCAGCTAAAGACCAACTATTCGAGTTGGCTCGAAGTCATAGGCGCGCTGCGTTATGACCACTATGAGCTCAATTCAAGCGGGACAGCCGTGGGTGTTAACAATGTTTCATCCAGCGGTGACCGCCTGTCGCCCAAGATCACACTCGGCGTGACGCCGGTAGCGGGCTTTACGCCCTATGTGAGCTATGCGGAGGGTTATCGTGCACCATCCATCAGTGAAACGCTCATTGCAGGTGGCCACGCTTCCGGCGGCGGACCGACTTTCGTCACCTGTGCTGATGGTACCGCTGGCCTGTTCTGCTTCTTGCCGAACCCGAACCTCCGGGCAGAAGTCGGCAAGAACAAGGAAGTCGGCATCAATCTGAAATACAACGACGTCTTTACGTCTGGCGACAGTTTCCGCGCCAAGTTTAACTTCTTCCGCAACGACGTTGATGACTACATCGACCTCGTCGCCTCTACGCCAGTTCTCGTCAACTATGTATTCATGGGGCGTCCTGGCACCATCCTCAACAGCAACTTCTATCAGTACCAAAACATTGCCAATGCGAAGATCGAAGGCTTCGAGGCCGAGACGGCCTATGACGCGGGCCTTTGGTTCCTGGGCGTCGGCGCGACGGTTCAAAGCGGCAAGAACACCCAGACCAATGTTGGTCTGGCGACAATCCAGCCGCGCAAGGTCACGACCACCGGTGGCGTCCGCCTGCTCGATCGCAAGCTGACAATCTCGGCTCAGTGGGCTTCGGTCGCGGCCAATACCGACCTTCCGGCCGGGTACGTGCCATCGACCTCCTACGATCTCGTCAATCTCTACGTCGCCTATCAACCGACGCAGGACATCACCTTGAATTTCGGGGTCGACAATATCCTGAACCAGTATTACCGCCCCTATGCTATTCCCGGGTCGACCAGCGATGGCACAACGCAGAACGACGCGTTGTGGACCGCCCCTGGTCCGGGCATCGTTTATAAGGGTGGCATCAAGGTGCATTTCGGCGGCGCATAATCGCCATCTGCATCCACCAGCCTCCAAGGAATCGCGCTCATGTCCGGGCGCGATTTCGGTTATGATAGGTTCTCGACGTCACGAAAGGAAAGACATCCATGTTCATCGCCATGAACCGCTTTCAGGTCAAAACCGGATCCGAAGCCGCTTTCGAGAATATCTGGGCGACCCGCGAATCCTATCTCTCAGAATTGCCGGGCTTCATCGAGTTCAGCCTGCTGAAAGGGCCGGCAGCTGAGGATCACACGCTGTATTCGTCGCATACGGTCTGGGCCAGCAAGGCGGACTTCGAGGGCTGGACCAAGTCCGAGCAGTTCCGCAAGGCGCATGCCCGCGCGGACAACAAGTCGGAAGGCGCCAGCCTCTATCTCGGTCACCCCAAGTTCGAGGGTTTCGAGGTGATCCAGTCCGAGCGCCGTAAGAGCGCTGCGGCCTGATCGCAGGCACTGCGTCTCACACCAATGATCGATCACGGAGCCATCTCATGCTGAACACGGATCTCGCCGCGCTGAAGACCTATATGGCGGAGAATCCCGGTGCCGTGATCGAGACCGTTGCGCGCGAGCGCAACATCACGCCGCGTGCGGTGCTTGAAGCGCTGCCTTCGGAAATGGTGACCATCGGTGGCGGCGGCGATGCGTTCGTCACGGCGATGACGGATATCGCCGAATGGGGCGAGGTGACGCTGATCGTGCATACCGAGGACGGCATCTTCGAAACGACCGCACCGCTGTCGCCGGGCGCCATCGGCCACGGCTACTACAATCTGACGCAGCCCAAGGGCCTGCATGGCCATCTGCGTCACGAGCGCTGCGGCGGCGTGGCGTTTGTCGAGCGCCCGTTCATGGGCAAGTCGTCGGCCTTCGTCGCATTTCTCAATGTCGATGGTGGCGTCATGTTCAAGGTCTTCGTGGGCCGCGACGAGACCCGCGCGCTGAAGCAGGATCAGCTTGAGCGTTTCCGCGCGCTGGCCAGGATACTGACGAAAACGACCGCTGCATAAGCGGGGCGTCTACCCTTCCTCATTGTCCTTCATTTGCGCCACCAGCATTTCGGCAACCAATCGCGTTGAGGGCGATGCCATGCGTGCGGCCGACTGCACCAGCGTCACCTGTGTTGACTCCAGCCTGCGGTCCCGCGGCGGGATCGCGACAAGTGTGCCGGCATTGATCGCCGCCGTCGCCGAGACCATCGGCAGGAAGGTCGCAAGGTCGGTGCGGGCAGCCACGGTCTGGGTGAAGGCCAGCGAGTTGGTCTCGCTGCACATTTCCAGCCGCACACTGGCCTGTGCGCAGGACTTGTCGAGTTCCTGACGAATGCCGAAGGATGGATCCGGAAGGATCACGCGCAACCCTGCAAGATCCTTCATCGCGTAAGAGTTCTGGCCGGCGAGCGGATGCGTGGGCGCGACGATCAGGCAGACCGGTTGTCGCATGCGTCCGAGTTCGATCAGATCGCGTCGTGGCGCGCGGCCGAAGATCAGGCCGAGATCGACCTCGTTCTGGCTGACCATCTCGACCACATCGCGAGCGCCCACGGCAGTGACAGATAGTGCGATCCCCGGATATTGCTGCGACAGGTCGACGAAGGAGTTGGGCAGGAAGCTCGACAGCATGCCTTCGACAGTGGCGATCTTCACTTGGCCGCGGCGCAGCGATGCGAATTCCTCGACCTGGCTACGCAGCCCGTCGAGTTGGCTGCGGTTCTCGACTGCATAGCGATAGAGCACGTGGCCGGCATCGGTCAGGTTCATGCCGCGCGCGCCGCGCTCGAACAGCTTGACCGCAAGCTCCTCCTCCAGACCCTGCACCTGCCGGCTGATGGCGGAGGGGGCGATGCGGAGCGCTGCGGCCGCCTGTTTGATCGATCCGGACTCGGTAACCACGCGAAAATAGCGAATGGCGGTGGATTCGATCATCGTCAGTCCCTCGCGGCTGGCTGCCCAGCGCGATGGCAGGACCTGACTAGCGTTCTGATTTTCAGACCTCTCACATCGAAATTCAATGCTTTTATTCGAAATCTAAATTTGACAGAGTTTTGATCAGGTCACGGTCCCGTCATCGATGGAGAATTTGGATGTTTCATCCCCGGCTTGCTGTCTCGGCTTTTTCCGCATCCCTCCTGCTGGCTGCGGCTGGTTTGGGAGCGACCTCCTCAATGGCTTCGGCGGAGGATGTCATCCGCTTCGGCGCGCCGCTGCCGATCACCGGGCCGCTGGCGCCGGAAGCCGTGAAGCAGCAGCAGGGCTACGACCTCTGGGCCGAGCAGGCCAACAAGGCCGGCGGCATCGATGTCGGCGGCAAGAAGTACAAGGTCGAGATCGTCTATTCCGACTACCAGTCCAACACGCCGCGCTCGGTGCAGACCACCGAACAGATGATCACCCAGGACAAGGTGAACTTCATGTTCGGCCCGTTCGGCTCGGGTGCCGCCAAGGCCGCCAGCACGATCGCCGAGAAGTACAAGGTGCCGATGCTGGCCGCGACGGCATCGTCATCCCAGGTCTATGACCAGAACTACAAATATCTGTTCGGCACCTTCACCCCGAACGACACGCTGACCACGCCGCTGACGCAGCTCGTCAAGGCCAAGGCGGCCGACGTCAAGAAGGTCGCGATCCTTGCACGTAACGATCTGTTTCCGCTGGCCATCGCGCAGGAAATGGAGAAATCCGCCAAGACCAACGGTCTCGAAGTCGTTTACTTCGAGAAATACGCCATCAACACGCTCGACCACTCCGCGACCCTGTCGCAGATCAAGTCGCTGAATCCGCAATGGGTGTTCGTCACCGGCTACACCAACGACCTCTTGCTGATCCGCAAACAGATGGTCGATCAGCAGATGAAGGCCAATGTCGTGACCATGATCGCGGGTCCGGCCTATCAGGAATTCATCGAATCCGCCGGGCAGAGCGCCGAGAACATCTCCAGCGCCTCGTGGTGGCATCCGGCCGAACAGTACAATGGCAAGGACATTTTCGGCACCACGGCCAACTTCGTGAAGCTGTTCAAGGACAAGTACAAGCTTGAGCCCGACTACGCCCATGCGTCGGCTGCGGTCTGCGGTGCGCTGTTCCAGATGGCTATCGAGAAGGCCGGCTCGCTGGACCGTGACAAGGTGCGTGACGAACTCGCCAAGATGGATGTCGTGACCTTCTGGGGGCCGGTGAAGTTCGGCGCCAATGGCCAGATCAACTCACTCGAACCTCCGGTCTTCCAGATCCAGGCCGGCAAGCCGGTGGTGCTATTCCCGGACGCCATCAAGCAGGGCGAATTCAAGCTCGGCGTGAACTGAGCACGGCTGGGATCGGCGGGGGATCGATATGCTGGCCATCCAGGTCCTGATCAATGCACTCGTGCTCGGGTGTCTCTATGCCTGTATTGCGATCGGTTTCTCGCTGGTCTGGGGCGTGCTCAACGTCATCAACCTGATCCACGGCTCCTTCATCGTGCTCGGCGCCTATCTCGCCTGGGGCGCCTATAATTCGCTCGGACTATCGCCGTGGTATGCGCTGCTGATCGCCGCGCCGGCCTTCTTCGTGTTCGGCTACCTGCTGCAACGGCTGCTGCTCAACCGTGTCATCACTGCGCCGGTGCTGGTGACGCTGACGCTGACCTTCGGGCTCGATCTGATCCTGAACAATGCGATGATCTATTACTTCAAGGCCGACTACCGGAAGCTGATCCTCAATCCGCCCACGGGATCGATCTCGATCTTCGACGTCGTCGTCCCCGTCGACCGTCTGATCGCAACCGCCTCAGCGTTGGCGCTGACATTCCTGCTCTATCTGCTGCTGCGGCGTTCGAAAGTCGGTCGCGCCATCGTTGCGGTCCGGCTCGACCGCGACGCTGCCGTGCTGATGGGCGTCGATGTCAAATCGATCTACGCCATCGCCTTCGGCCTCGGTGCCGCGCTGGCCGGTTGCGCCGGTGTGCTGATGGCGCTGATCTTCCCGATCTCGCCGCTGACCTCGTCGGCCTATCTCGGCAAGGCCTTCGTGGTCTGTGTCCTCGGCGGTCTCGGCAGCGTGTCCGGCGCATTGGCTGGCGGCTTGCTGCTGGCGCTCGTCGAGGGCGTCGGCTCGGTCTATCTCGGGCCGGCCCATGCGGTGACGCTGTCTTTCGTCCTGCTCATCATCTTCCTTGTGGTCAGGCCGCAGGGCCTGCTCGGCCGAAAGGGTTTTGAATGACCCGGACCAATATCGCGCTTCTCGTCCTCATTGCCTGCGTAGCATCGCTGCCGCTGTTCGGCGACGCCTATGCGCTGCGCTTGGGCACCATGGCCTGCATGTATGCGATCTTCGCGCTATCATGGAATATCGTCGGTGGCTTCGCCGGCTATCCGTCCTTCGCGACGGCGGCCTTCTTCGGGCTCGGTGCCTACACCACCGGCATTCTCATGAACAAGGGCGTGCCGCTCACCGTGTCGCTGCTTGGTTCGCTTGTGCTGTGTCTGGTGCTGGCTGCGGCGCTCGGCGCCGTGCTGCTCAGGCTGCGTGGCCATTACTTCGCCATCGCCAGCCTGTCGCTGGTCGAGGTGTTTCGCGAACTCGTCAACAACGCCACCGACCTCACCGGCGGCGGCATGGGCCTGAATATCCCGCTGGTGTCTGGCTCCAGTGTCCTCTCCGACGCGACGTTCTTCTTTTACGCGATGTGGGGATTGCTGCTGATCACCGCGATCGTCGTCATCGCGGTGTCGATGTCGAAGCTCGGTTTCGGTCTCAACTGCATCCGGCAGAACGAGACGGCCTCGAACATGGTCGGTCTCAACTCGACGCTCTACAAGGCCGTGGCTTTCGGCCTGTCCGCCTGTTCCGTCGGTGCGGCCGGCGGGCTCTATGCGGCCTGGGTGCATTACATCGATCCGTCCGATGTATTCGACATCCTCTATTCGGTGAAGCCGATCGTGATGGCGCTGATGGGCGGGCTCGGTTCGCCGCTCGGCGTGGTCTGTGGCGCCTTCGTCTATCTCGGCCTCGAGGAAGTGGTCTGGCGCAATTACATCCAGATCCATTCGGGCGTGCTGGGTGTCCTCATCATCCTGCTGCTGCTGTTCCTGCCGCATGGGCTGATATCCCTCCATGCCGGCAAGATCTGGCGCGGATTGACCGGACGAAAGGCAAAGCATGTCTGAGATCCGTCACGAAATCCTGCATCTGAGCAACGTCTCGCGAAACTTCAGCGGGTTGAAGGCGCTGAGCGACGTCTCGCTCTCGGTCAACAAAGGCGAGGTGGTCGGCCTGATCGGTCCGAACGGTGCCGGCAAGACCACGCTGGTCAACACCATCTGCGGCGTCACCCCGGCATCGTCGGGCGTTGTCACCTTCGATGGCAAGGATATCACGCGGATCAAGACCTATCAGTCTGCGCGACTCGGTCTGTCACGCACCTTCCAGATCGTGCAGCCCTTTGCGGAATTTTCGGCGCTCGACAATGTCGCTGCCGCTGCCTTGTTCTCGCAGCCGGGCGAGAGCCTGAAATCGGCGCGCGAGGCCGCCCGCGCGCATCTCGCATTCGTTGGCCTCGACGCACAGGCCGACCAGTCCGCGGCGACGCTGACGCTGGCCATGCGCAAGCGGCTGGAGCTAGCCAAGGCGCTGGCGATGAAGCCGAAGCTGCTGTTCCTCGATGAGGTCAATGCCGGTCTCAACAGCGCCGAAGTCGAGCGCGCCACCAAGCTCATTCACCAGCTCGCGGCCGATGGCATCACCATCGTGATGATCGAACATCTGATGAAGGTCGTGCTCAATGTCTGCACCCGCATCGCGGTGCTGCATAACGGACGGCTGATTGCTGACGGTGCGCCGCGCGACATCATTAAGGATCCCGCCGTCGTCGATGCCTATCTGGGCCAGCAATATGCACAACGGAACGCCGCCCGTGGCTGATCATCCGATGCTCGAACTGAATGGGGTCTGCGCCGGTTACGGCGAAATCCAGGTGCTGTGGGGCATCGATATGGTGGTCCGCTCCGGCGAGATTACCGCGCTGATCGGCTCCAATGGCGCCGGCAAGACCACGCTGATGCGCGCACTGTCCGGGCTGATCCCGCTGACATCAGGCAAATATGTCTCGGAAGGCGTCGATCTGTCGAAGGCGATAGCTGCACAGATGCTGGCTCATGGTATCGTCCATGTGCCGGAAGGGCGCCGTCTGTTCGGTGCGATGAGCATCGAGGACAATCTCCTGATGGGCGCCTATTCGCGCAGCGTCAGCCGTACTGAGCTCAATCGCGATCTCGACCGCGTCTATACGACGTTCCCGAAGCTGCGTGAGCGCCGCAACCAGGCGGCGGCGACATTGTCCGGTGGCGAACAGCAGATGTGCGCCATCGGCCGCGGGCTGATGAGCGCGCCGCGCCTCCTGATGATCGACGAACTCTCGCTCGGCCTGTCGCCATTGCTGGTGGAGCAACTGGTCGCGGCGCTGCGCCAGTTGAACTCCGAAGGCATGTCGATCCTTCTCGTCGAGCAGGACGTCACCACGGCGCTCGACCTCTGCCATCACGCCTACATCATGGATATGGGCCGCATCGTGCGCACCGGGCAGGGCGCCGAATTGCTGGCCGATCCCATCATTCGCGACGCCTATCTCGGCGTCCTCGAAGACTGACTTTGATTTCACCTGAAGAGGCAAACATGATCGAGACCGTCGAAGCCCCCAATAGCGGCTACCGTTACATGCCCGGCGTCAGCCAGTATTCCTGCGGCGTCGGTGCGCTGCCCGGCTTTGCGCTGGAGCGCGTGCGCTTCTCCAAAGTCGTTCCGCTGAAGGAGGGGTTCGCCAGGGTTGCCGAGATCATCAAGGCGGCCGGCCGGCCACTGACCGCCTTTGCAGCCTGCGAACTGCGCTCGCCGGCGCCGTTCACGGAGCAGGGGTTCATCGACTTCAACGAGATCTACATCAAGACGCTCGAAGAGTGGGGCGTCATGAAGGATCGCGTGAATCCGATTGCGCGCAGCAATGTGTGTCCGAAGATCGATCCGCCGTCGGAGCCCGGCTTCCACGCCTTCTCTTTCACGACCTTCGCGCCGAATGCGCCGGCATCCTTCGTCATCGCCGGCAGCGGCGAGGCCGCCGAGGGCAAGGGCGACTATCGCGACAACACGGTACGCCTCGGCGACATCAGCCCATCGGGCATGCTGGAAAAAGCCAAGTTCGTGCTCGACGAGATGGAGCGCCGCATGAGCGCATTCTCCGGCACCTGGGATCAGACCACCGGCGCGCAGCTCTACACCGTGCGCGACGTCTATGCGCTCTTGGAAAGCGAACTCGGCCGCCGCGGTGTGTTCCGCAACGGCCTGACCTGGCACTTCAACCGCCCGCCGGTCGTCGATCTCGAATACGAGATGGATTGCCGCCGCGTGCATGTCGAGCGCGTGGTGGAAGTCTGACGAAGGTCTAGGCCTATCCTTCGTCGTTGCGAGCGTAGCGAAGCAATCCAGTCTTCCTTGGTAGTAGGTAAAGACTGGATTGCCGCGTCGCTTCGCTCCTCGCAATGACGGATCGATAGACAACGGCGCAGCTCGAGACTCTCGCAGGTATCACACCCCGGCGACGATCGTCTTGCGATACAGCGCGCTGTAGCTGGCGGCAGAAATATTCCAGCTGAACGATTTCGACATGGCGCTGCGGCGCATCGAGTTCAGGCGATCCTTCGAGCCATAGGTCGCGAAGGCCCGCAGGATGCCGCCCAGAAATGACTCGGTGGAGGGCTGCGTGAATAGGAAGCCGGTCTCGCCATCGACGATGGTTTCGGCGAGGCCGCCGGTCTGGTGGCCGATCGGCAGCGAGCCGAAGCGCTGCGCATACATCTGGCTCAGGCCGCAGGGTTCGAAGCGCGACGGCATCAGCGTGAAGTCGCTGCCGGCGAAGATGCGCCGTGCCTCGCGGTCGTTGAAGCCGATGGCGACGCCGATCGCATCCGGACGGCGGCGATGCGCGTCCATCAGCGCGTTTTCGAGTTCGGTCTCGCCGCGGCCGGTGACGACGATCTGTCCGCCGGCGGACACGATGGCGTCGGCCGCCGACAATACGAGGTCGACGCCTTTCTGATGCACGAGGCGGGCGACCAAACCAAAAATGGGCCCGCGGGAGAGTGCGAGCCCAAATTGTTGACGTACCCCGTCGGCATTGGCGCGTTTGGCTTCCCAGTCGCCCGCGCCGAACGGTCTCATGAGCTCCGCGCAGACGCGCGGATCCCAGCTCTCATCGATGCCGTTGAGGATGCCGGTCAGGCGCGACTCGTTGGAGCGCTTGGTGAGCAGGCCTTCCAGCCCGCAGCCGAGTTCCGGCGTGGTGATCTCGCGCGCGTAAGTCTCGCTCACCGTGGTGAGGTGCGATGAGTAGATCAGCCCGCCCTTGAGGAAGGAGAGCTTGTCGTAGAATTCCAGCCCGTCGATATGGAACGACTCCGCCGGCGCACCGATCCGGCGCAGCGAAGACTTCGGAAACAGGCCCTGATAAGCGAGATTGTGGATCGTCAGGATGGTCGGGATCTTCACCCCGCTCCAGGCGAGATAGGCCGGCACCAGGGCCGCCTGCCAGTCATTGGCGTGAACCAGATCGGCCGACCAGTTCTTGTCGAGCTTGCCGGAGGCGAGCAGTGCCGCGGCGGAGGCGAAGCGTGCGAAGCGGATGTCATTGTCCGGCCAGTCCCGGCCGCAGGCGTCGCCATAGGGATTTCCGGGACGGTCATAGAGCTGCGGGCAGAGCAGGATGTAGATCGGCAGTCCATCCTTGGTCGCAGCCAGACCGACCGAGCAGGCGGGCATTTCCGCCAGTGCCGGGCATTCGCCGACGATCTCGATGTCAGGAAACTGCGTGACGACGTCGCGGTAGCCGGGAAGGATGATGCGAACGTCGGTCCAGATGCGCAGGGCTCTAGGGAGAGCGGCGGACACGGCTGCAAGGCCGCCCACCCGGATGAAGTCGTCAATCTCTGGAGTGACGAACAGTACCCTCAAGAAATGCCCTCGTGCCCGCCGCGGCTACAAGGATACGAAACTGGTCCAGCGTCTTTGGGTACTTACGGAACCGAAGGGCAATGGAACTCAGTTTTGTTACTTGCGCTGCAAAATATCTGTCTCTGCACTGCAGTATATCACATCACTTAATACGGCATTGCAAAAGAGAAATGTGAGTTCGCTAAATTATCTCTGAAATCAGTGACTGGGTGACGACGGGACGATCAGCCGCAGGAAGCTCATGACGCAGCCGAGCGCGGCAAAGCCGGCACCGAGCGCCAGCGCCCAGGTCGCGCCGCCATGGCCGAACAGGCCGAAGCAGAAGGCGGCGAGTGCCGCGCCCATGCTCTGGCCGGTGAGCCGGGCGGTGGCCACGATACCGCTGGCGCCGCCGCTGCGGCCGGCCGGCGCGCTCGACATGATCGCCTTCATGTTCGGGGCCTGAAAGAAGCCGAAGCCGGCGCCGCAGATCACCATCCGCCAGACGATATTGGCGACGCTCGGGTCGGGCGGCAGGGTGGCCAGCAGCACCATGCCGATGCCGAGCAGGGCCATGCCGATACCGCCAAGAAGCCCGGCGGGATAGTGGTCCGACAACCGGCCGGCGATCGGCGCCATGATGCCGACGACTAGCGGCCAGGGCGTCAGGAAGAAGCCGGTCTCGACTGCCGAACGATGCAGAACTTCTTCGAAATAGAACGGCAGCGACACAAAGGCGAGGCCCTGGACGGAGAAGGAGCAAACCGCCGTGGCCGCCGACAGCGCGAACAATGGGCGGCGAAACAGGTCGATCGGCAGCATCGGTGCAGGGTGATCGGCCTGCCGGCGGAGCAGCAGCCACCCGAACAACAGGCCGGCAACCAGTTCTGCGACGACGATGGATGGCGCCGTGTGATGGGCGGCGCTGTCGATGCCGAGGATCAGCAGGCCGAGGCAGAGCGAGGTCAGCAGGGCACCGAGAAAATCGAAACGATGGGTGGCGCGCGCGGTCTTTGGCAGTGTCTTGAGGCTGATGACAATGGCGGCGAGGCCGAAGGGGAGGTTGATCGCGAACAGCCAGGGCCAGGTTGCAACCGACAGGATGCCCGAGGCGATGGTGGGGCCGAGGGTGAAGGCCGTCGCAACGACGAGGGCGTTATGACCGAGCCCGCGGCCGAAATGGCTTGGGGGATAAACCACGCGGACCAGCGCGGCATTGACGCTCATGGCGCCGGCGGCGCCGAGGCCCTGCAGCACCCGCGCGAACAGTAAAGTGTCCAGCGACCACGCGAATGCGCAGGCGACCGACGCGATCGTGAACAGGATCAGCCCGCCGAGATAGATGCGCTGATGGCCGACAATCTCGCCCAGCGCGCCGAATGGCAGCAGCGTGGCGACCATGGCGATCTGGTAGACATTGACCACCCAGATCACATCCGCTGGCGTGGCATGGAGGTCGCTGGCGATGGAAGGCAACGCGATATTGGCGATGGCGGTATCGAGCGAGGCCATGGCAAGGGCGGTAAAGATGGCAAGCCGCGCCCAACGCTGCTGGCTCGGCGTCAGCCCTTCCGTCGGCTGGGGAGCCTGTGCCACGATACCGTCTGCCATAGCTGGGGATTCCTGGGTGCGGCCGAACTGACCGCCGATCCGCGCTATCTAGGATAGTTCGCTTTGCCCCTACAGGCGTGTAACTGCATGAGGCATATGCACATCTTTATTCCCAGCGGAAAATCCGCTTTCGGCTGATCACATCGCTGTCAGGCGATTACATCGCTGGCGATCACATCGCCGTCAGACCGGCTTGGTCTTGAACCAGGTCCCGGACGCCACCGCCGTGACGATGATAGTGCCGTAGACGACCAGCGCGAAGGTCAGGCAGGCGAACAGCCAGGTCAGCGATCCCGTCAGCCGCAGCGCCAGCCAGCCGCCGCCGATCGAGATCAGCAGCCGCAGCACGCCGGCGAGCAGGGGATAGAGCATCTTGCCGGCGCCCTGAGAGGCGAAATACAGCGACAGGCCGAGGCCGAAGAAGCCATAGGCCGGGCCGACAATCCGCAGATAGGCGCTGCCGGTCTCGATCATCTGCGGATCCGACCCGAACAGGCCGAGCCACGCGGCTGGCCAGATCGCGGCCGCCAGGCCGACGGTTTCGGTGATCACGAACACCATGCCGCCGCCGATCAGCGCCGCCCGCAGCGCGCGCTGCTCCTGTCCGGCGCCGATATTGGTGCCGACCAGGGCCACCAGAGGTCCGCCAAATCCAAACGCCAATGGCACCATCAGATATTCCAGCCGGACGCCGGTGCCGAAACCCGCCACGGCGTCGCCGCCAGCGAAGCCGCCGACCAGTGCGGTGGTCAGCAGCACCGTGAAACTCGTCTGCAGCGAAATCACCGCAGCGATGGCGCCGACGCGCAAGATGTCGGCCGAGAGATCCCAGCGCAGGCGGGCCAGCTTGAAATGGACGATGCAGCGGCCGGAGAGGATGTATCCTGCGAGCACCGCGCCCACGGTGAAGGTCGACAGCACCACGGCCCAGCCGCCGCCGGCAATGCCGAGGGCCGGAATCGGTCCCCAGCCGAAGATCAGCAGCGGCGACAGCGGGATCAGCAGCACCACGCCGATACAGATCGACAGCGACGGCACCAGCATATTGCCGGTGCCGCGGATGATGCTGGCAAAGCCGTTCATCAGCCAAACTAAAACGCTGCCGCCGAACACCACGTTAGAATACTGCATGGCCGCGTCCAGCGCGCCGCCGCTGACGCCCATCGCCGTGTAAATCGCACGGCCCCAGATCAGGAAGATTGCCGAGCCGATCAGGCCGAGCAGGATATTGATGAGCGTGGCATGCATCACCAGTGCTTCGGCATCGTCGGTGCGCCGCGCGCCGAGCGCACGCGCAATCGCCGAGGAAATACCGCCGCCCATGGCGCCGGCCGACAGCATCTGCATCATCATGAAGCCGGGAAACACCACCGCCATGCCGGTCAGCGCATCAGAGCCGAGATGCGAGACCCACCAGGTCTCGATCAGGCCTGTTGAGGCCTGCGCCAGCATCACCAGCAGATTGGGCCAGGCCAGCTTGACCAGCGTGGAAGCGATCGGCGCCTGCAGCAGCATGCGCGTCCGCGGGTTCATCTCGTGGACGGGCGCGGCCGTGGCGGCGACGATGGCCTGCGGCGTTTCCAGTTTCATGGTGATCCGTCCTTCTGCGGGCGCGGTTTGCTGAGCCGCCGTTGCACGCGTGCGCTCGCGGCAGGGCCGGGCGCATTGGCGTGGGTGGCTTCGGTGATTGGTTTGCCGGTACGGCGGTCGACCAGGATGGGGTCGGCGGTCTCGCCGGTCTCCTTGTCGATCAGAACAACACTTTCACCCTCAGGCGCGAAATGCCGGTTACCCCAGCTTTGCAGCGACCACAGCACGGAGCGGAAATCCCGGCCGCGCGGGGTCACGATATATTCGTAGCGCGGCGGCTTTTCGCAATATTGCCGCCTCGTGAGCAGCCCCGCCTCGACCAGGACTGCCAGCCGACGGGTCAGCATGTTCGGCGCGATGTTGAGGTTCTTCTGGAACTGATCGAACCGCGTCATGCCGTAGATGGCATCGCGCATGATCAGAATGCTCCACCACTCGCCGACGCGCTCGAGGCTGCGGGCGACCGGGCATTCCAGTTTTTCGAAACTCTTGCGCTCCATGGCGGGAAGATAGGGGAGTAACTATCATCATGCAAGTAACTTGGTGGTGACCCTCCACGGTCATTCCGGGGCGCAGGTCAGCGGCGAAGCCGCTGGCAGGCGAACCCGGAATCCCGAAGTGTTCAGCCATGTCGAGATTCCGGGTTCGCGTGCGCAAGATGCACACGCGCCCCGGAATGACGGCGTTAGTGCTAAGCCCCTTACCCCACCATCCGCTCGCGTCCGACCCAGAAGCTCGCACGGAGCGCCTTCTTATCGATCTTGCCGACGCCGGTCATCGGCAGCTCCGTCACGAACTTGATGTGCTTCGGCGCATGGGCCGAACCCTTGCGGGTCTTCACCAGATTGATCAGCTCATCCGCATCCGGCTTCGCACCGCCACGCGCGACCACGATGGCGGTGACGGCTTCGCCCCATTTGTCGTCGGGCACGCCGACCACGGCGCACATGGCGACATCGGCATGCGTGGTGAGCACATCCTCGATCTCGCGCGGGAAGATGTTGAAGCCGCCGGAGACGATCATGTCCTTCTTGCGGTCGAGGATGAACATGTAGCCGCGCTCGTCCGCGCGGGCGATGTCACCGGTGTGCAGCCAGCCGTTCTTGAGCGTTTCGGCCGTCTGCTCCGGCCGCTTCCAGTATTCCTTCATCACATGCGGCGCACGCACGCAGATCTCGCCGGCCTCACCGGGCGAGACCTCCTGATCGTCATCGTCGAGAATGCGGACATCGCAGACCGCGATCGGAAAACCGCAGGACAAAAACAGTTCGGGCTTCTTCTGATCATGATCCGTCTTGCGCAGTACCGAGACCGGATAGCATTCGGTCTGTCCATAAAGTTGCGAGAACACCGGACCGATCCGCTCGATGCCTTCGACCAGCCGGCTCGGTGACATCGGCGATGCGCCGTAAAGCACCAGATCGAGCGACGATAGATCGGTCTTTGACAGTGTCGGATGATCGAGCAACACATAGATCATGGTCGGCACGAACAGCGTGAAATTGATCCGCTCGCGTTCGATGGTCTTGAGCACCGTCTCGGGATCAAAACCTTTCAGCATATGCACCGTGCCGCCGCGCATCAGCGTCGGCAGCACCTTGGTGCCGGCGACATGGCTGATCGGCGCAACCGTGAGATAGCTCGGCGTGTCCGGGATCTCGAAGTCGGACAGAATGGCGCTGGCAAAACCCGACACTTCGCGATGGCGGCGCAGCGCACCCTTGGACTTTCCTGTGGTGCCGCCGGTGTAGTTGAGCACGGCGATATCATCGACATGTGCAAAGTCCCGCGCGGTGGCGCTGCCGCCCGAGCCGACGACTTTCAGCAGATCGATGCCGTAGTCTGCACGGCCCAGCGTGAATACGTGTTGCAGGCCCTGCGCGCGCGAGGCGAGCTCGCCGCCGCGCTGCAGGAAATTGTCGGCGTCAATGATCAGGATCGTTGCTTCGGCGTCCTCGATCTGGTCGATCTGGTCCTGCATCGAGCCCAGCGGGTGCAGCCAGGAGATTGCGAAACGCGACAGTTGCGCGGCGACGCCGGCGCACCAGGTGTCGGCGCGGTTGGCCGTGAGCAGCGCCACTTTCGTGCCGGGCGATGCGCCGAGGTTCATGAACACATTCTGCAGCCGCCCGATCAGGTCCGTGGTGCCGCGATAGGTGATCGAGCCGCCGGGCCAGCTGAAAGCGATGCGATCCGGATAGCGCGCCAGGGCCCGCAGGGTCTGCGCGCCAACGGTCGGAAACGTGTTCAGCACGTCCGTCATGGAAACCTCCCCAAATGTCCTCGGCTTCTGCGGGCCGATGGTTGCGGCAAGGCTAACAATGAATGCCGGGCATGCAAACATAAACCCGTATGGGCATTGCAGCATTCGCGATGAACTTGTGGCGGCTTTCGTCGTTTGCCTGTGCTAGAAGCGGTCGAGCCATTTGAGCCGCGTCACAGGAGAATTTCATGCGCAAGTTTTTGACCGTGCTGGCAGCACTGGCGACCCTCAGCCTGACCAATTGCGGTTACAACGCGATCCAGACCAATGATGAGCAGGTCAAGTCGGCCTGGTCGGAGGTGGTCAACCAGTATCAGCGCCGCGCGGACCTCGTGCCGAATCTCGTGAATTCCGTGAAGGGCTTTGCGCAACAGGAGAAAGACGTGCTTCTGGGCGTCACAAATGCACGCGCCAAGGTCGGCTCGGTGCAGGCGACGCCCGATGTGGTCAACGATCCCGCCGCGCTGCAGAAATTCCAGGCCGCGCAAGGCGAACTCTCCAGCGCGCTGTCGCGCTTGCTCGTGGTTACCGAGAACTATCCGCAGCTCAAGTCGGACGCGCTGTTCAAGGATCTGATGTCGCAGCTCGAAGGCACCGAGAACCGCATCACTGTGGCGCGCAACCGCTACATCAAGTCGGTGCAGGATTATAATGTCGGCGTGCGCACCTTCCCGAACAATCTCACCGCCATGATGTTCGGCTACAAGGAGAAGGCGAATTTCTCCGTCGCCAATGAGAGCGAAATCTCGACCGCGCCGAAGGTCGACTTCAACCCGACGCCGGCGCCCGCGAAATAGGCCGGTGCCGATCAGGCCGATCCGATGAAGGCGATCAAAGCCTGTCTGCTGGCATTGCTGCTGTGTTGGAGCGCCGTCGCTCTGGCCGATGTGGCCGTGCCGGCTTTGACGGGGCGCGTGGTCGATCAGACCGCGACGCTGAGCCAGGGCGAACAGGCATCGCTCGACAGCACGCTGCGTGATTTCGAGTCGCGCAAGGGCAGCCAGATCGTGGTGCTGATCGTGCCCACCACGGCGCCGGAAGCCATCGCGCAATACTCCATCCGCGTTGCCGAAGCCTGGAAGATTGGCCGCAAGAAAGTCGATGACGGCGCGATCCTGCTGGTCGCCAAGGACGATCGCAAGCTCCGCATCGAAGTTGGCTACGGCCTCGAAGGCGCGCTGACCGACGTCACGACAAAACGGATCATGGACGAGATCATCACGCCGCGCTTCAAGACCGGCGATTTCGCCGGTGGCATCTCGGCGGGTGTCAACCAGATCATCAAGGTGGTCGACGGCGAGCCGCTGCCGGCGCCAGATGAATGGAAGGGCAATTCGAATGCCCTCGACCAGATCATGGAATATGCGCCGTTCCTGCTGTTCGGCGTGCTGATCTTCGGCAGCATCTTGCGCAATATCTTCGGCCGGCTGTTCGGCTCATTGGCCACCGGCGGGCTCGTCACCGCGGTGGTCTGGTTGGTCGCCGGCAGCCTGCTGTTCGGCGGCATTCTCGGCGCGGTCGCGTTTTTCTTTACGCTGATCAGCGAGGCCCTCATGTCGGGTGGCGGAGGCGGTGGACGTCGCGGCGGTGGCTATATCGGGGGCGGCGGCGGTTCCTGGTCATCAGGGAGTTCATCGAGCAGCGGCGGCTTCAGCGGAGGCGGCGGCAGTTTCGGTGGCGGCGGCGCTTCGGGGAGTTGGTGATGAGCCTGAAACGCATCGGCAACCATCTGCTCGGCAATCGCTCGCGGGTCCGCAAGGCGTTCCCGCCGCAATCGCTGGCGGCGATCGAACAGGCCATCAAGGCCTCCGAAGCCAGCCATGCCGGACAGATCCGCTTCGTGGTCGAGGGCGCGCTCGACGGCGCGCCGCTGTTCCGCAATCAATCCGCGCGCGAACGCGCCATCGATGTGTTCGCGCAACTGCGCGTCTGGGACACCGCGCATAACAACGGCGTGCTGATCTATCTGCTGCTCGCCGATCGCGACGTCGAGATCGTGGTCGATCGCGGCATCGATGCCCGCGTCGGCAAAGCCGGCTGGGAAGCGATCTGCCAGATGATGGAAGCGGAGTTTCGCGCTGGGCATTTCGAGCGCGGCGTGATCAAGGGGATCGACGCGGTGACGCAGCATCTGGCGGCTCACTTTCCGCGCGATGCCGGCTCGGTGAATGAACTGCCAGATGCGCCGGTGGTGCTGTAGCGCTACGCCTTCACCGACTCCCGCGTATTCACGCGTTCGAACCACGCCGCGACCTTCGCATTCCCTCGGTCCCACGGCTGCTTCACCTTGTCGGCGAAATCGAGCCAGCAGAACAACACGATGTCGGCCATCGTGAAGCGTTCGCCGCAGATGAAGGTCTTGCCGGCCATCTGTCCGTCGAGCCAGCGCAGCCGGTCGATGGCAATTGTCTTCAGGCCCGGCGCGCCTTCGGGTACGCAGACGATGCGCGTCTCGAAGCGCTTCAATCCCTCCGAAAAGCGATAGCCGTTGGCGATGTGCTGGCAGATGTTGAGATCGATGCGCTGCCGCCACATTCGCGCTTCGGCGCGCTGTTCGGGCGTGGTGCCGATCAGCGGCGGCGTTGGATGGGTCTCCTCGACATATTCGCAGATCGCGACGGTTTCGGACACATAGGCGCCGTCGTCGAGTTCGAGCGTCGGCATCTGCCCATGCGGATTGCGCGCCAGATGCGCGGATTCGCGGTTCTCACCACCAGCAAGATCGACGGTCTGGACGGGGAGGCTGATGCCCTTCTCGGCCATGAACATGCGCACCACGCGCGGATTCGGTCCGATGGAATCGTAGAGCTTCATGGCATTTCCCCGATTGTTCTGTTTGCCGGTGTTGTGCGGGCGGGGCGCGTGCGCGTCAAGCAACGGTTCCCATCGCCGGACAAGAGGTGAAATTTTCGTAAGCACTGCACCCGGTAAGGATTTGGCAAGCAATGAAAGTTACCAAAGTGTTCATCTATTCCGGAGAATTTGATCGTGAGCGAGCACAAGGCCGATTCCACCCCAGACGTCAGCGGCGATCACGTCGACACCGGCGCGGCGGCGGCGGCCGGTTCCCACGATGCTGACATCAACGTGGATTCGCCGAAGCTCGCACCGGAGCAGGGCGAGGAGCGGCCCGCCCAGATGCCAAAGAGGGAAGCGCCGAAGCTCGGAGCGCCCGGCCGGATCACCATCATGGCTCCCTCCCGCGACAGCGGCCCGCATGAGGGCGCTTCCCGTGAGAATGCGTCGCGCGAGCGCTCCTGGGAAGACTTCGTCAATTCCGAGCCGAAGATTGAGTCGGCAGAGAAGGCTGGCCGCAGCCGGATGATGGCGATTGCCGCGATGATCGCGCTGGGCATCACCGTCGGCGCAGTCGGCGGTTCGGTCGCGATGTCGGGCCTCGGCAAGCTGTTTGCCGCCGACGACACCAAGTCGACCAACCAGGCACTGGAAGAACACATTGCCCGTCTCGACGGCGAACTCTCGGCGCTCAAGGCCGAGGTAGACCGCAACGCCAAGCAGTCCATTGCGGCGCGCGCGAAGTCTGCCGAGCGTCTCGACAAGCTCGAGAAGGCGCAGGCTGAACCGGCCGCGAAACTCGCCAAGCTGAGCGAGACCGTCGAAAAGTTGCGCACCACGCCGCCGCCTGCTGCTGCACCCGCGCCGGCCCCTGCACCGGTTGCCTCGGCACCGGCCAAGGAAGTGACCGGTTCGATCAACGCCCCGGTGCCGACCCCGGCACCGAAGCCCGAAGTTGCGCGCCTGCCCATGGTCGAAGGCTGGCGCATCATCGACATCGCCGGCGGCGGCGCCACCATCGAGGGCCGTGCCGGAATCTTCGAAGTCTATGCCGGCGATCCGGTTCCGGGTCTCGGCCGCGTCGATGCGATCCGCAAGCAAGACGGCCGCTGGACGGTGGTCACGAGCCGCGGCCTGATCGTCGCCCGCTGATTCCCTCCTCCTGCGATGAAAGCGTTCGGGCCGCTGCTGGTGCAGCGGCCTTTGTTTTGCGCTAGCCTTGCGTCCTGACCCGTCGGGATTGCGCCGTGCGACTTCGCTTGAACTTCATCGCTATCCTGCTGTGCCTCGTGGCTCCCGTCGCGCAGGCTGACGAGGGCAACGGTCTCGCCGTCACCGATCCCGGTGTGTTGCGGGCGCTGGAGACGCACGGGACCCACGGTCTCGGTCTCGCGCAGTTGCTCGATCCCGCGCGATCGGTACCGATCCCCAGTGATACCCTGTTCGCTCTGCCTGCGATGACGCCGGTCCGCGCCGCGTTGGATGATGCGTTCACGCGCTATCTCGCCGATCACCGGAGCCGCCAGCCGCGCGTGAGCATTGGTGTCGGCCCCGGCCATGATGTGCAACTGTTCGACCAGGCGATGCTGACATCGCCGGACGCGCGGTTCGTGCTCGCCGGAATCGTCAACCGCATGGATCGCGCCTATGTCGCACCCGATACCTGCGGTGAAATCAGGCTGATCTATCGCCTCACACGCACGGCCGCTGGCACGACGCCGCCGCGTCTGCCGATGACGCTCAATCTTGTGCTTCATGCGAAGGACCCGAATGATAGGTCGGTGACATGCACGGATCTCGCCGGGCGCTGGCTCGACTCTGCGTCATTCACCGAGACTGGCGCAGCACGCGCAGATCGCTTGCTGAAACCGGATGGTCCGCTTGCGACAATCACAGCCGCGCATGTCGATCGCGTCGAGACCAATCTGCAGATTGTGCATCGACCGAAGTCCGAGACGCAGGAATTCCGCACCGACTATTTGCAGAAGGTGTTTCGCTTCGATGCCACCGTGAAGCAGTTTCGCGAGGCACCCATGGAGAACCAGATCGACCGTGACCGGTTGCTGGCTGATGCGGCGCTCGGTCGCGCGTTTCGCGACTGGCTGCTTGCGCCCGTCAATCTCCTTGCTTTCGATCGCGGTACAGTTTTGATCCCCGAGAAATTCCTTGCGACCACGTCGCTGTCGTCGACACCAGCCGGCTTTGCACCGTCGGCCCTGCAGCCGGAATTCGGGCTGATAGACAGCAAGGGGAAGGGCGTGTTCAGCGAGCGTGACGTCGTCGCCGCGCTGGAGCGGGCAGTGGCGCAGGGCGGCGCCTTGGAGAATATCCGTTCGCCGGCTGGCTTCGCGCGGCGGCTGAACGACATCACCTGCGGTGGTTGCCACCAGATCCGCGGCATCGGTGGCTTCCATTTTCCGGGCGCGGACACGCTGGCAGACCAATCGCAGGGAACGGTTGCCGCATCGCCGCATTTCATCGGTGACCAGCCCCGCCGTCGCGATATCGTCATGGCGATGCGCGATGGAAAGGCGCCGGATTTTTCGCGCGGCTTCTCCGATCGCCCGCAGATGCGTGGTAACAATGAACTCGCGGGATCGCCTCTCCTCGATGGCTGGGGTGCGACATGTTATCGACCGAAGCTGAAAGGTGTCGCGGACAAGAGTTTCGCGACCTGGACCTGTGCCGAAGGTCTCGCCTGTCAGCAGATTGGTGCCGATGCATCGTCTGCGATCGGCATGTGTTTCGTGAAATGAAATGAGGGCGCGATGAACGAGACCGACAAAGAGATCAAGGAACGTGACATCGCGATCGCCGAGAACGAGAGCAAACAGCAGACGACAAGCAGCATCCGCGTCAGCGTCTGGGCGATCGGTGTGGCGGTTCTGCTCGGGCTCGGCTTCTTCGGCTGGCTGCTGGCGCGGTAGTCGAAAAATATGCCTCTCCCTGCGGACAGGGAGAGGCGAGATGCGTCAATTCGGACTGTGCGTTGGAACGATCAGCCCGGCATCAGCACGGTGTTGACGACGTGGATCACGCCGTTCGACTGGTTGACGTTCGGGATCGTCACGGTGGAAGCGCCACCCTTGGCATCGACGATCGTGACCTTGCCGCCCGAACGCTTGACGGTGAGCTGTTCGCCTTCAACAGTCGTCAGCTTCTTGCCATCGGTGAGGTCGGCCGCCGAGAGCCGTCCGGGCACCACATGATAGGTGAGGATCTTGGCGAGGGTCATCTTGTTCTCGGGCTGCACCAGCGTATTGACCGTGCCCTTCGGCAGTTTGCCGAATGCGGCATTGGTCGGCGCGAAGACGGTAAACGGGCCGGGGCTGGCCAGCGTATCGACGAGGCCGGCAGCTTTCACGGCGGCGACCAGCGTGGTGTGATCCTTCGAATTCACCGCGTTCTCGACGATGTTCTTCGACGGATACATCGCGGCGCCGCCAACCATGACGGTGTTCTCGCCCTTCATCATCTTGGCAGCAGCAGGCTCAAGGAAGCTCGCCGAAATCATCAGCGTGCTGAAGGCGGCAAATGACAGCAGTGCAATGCGCTTCTTGGACATGGTCGTCTCCCGGTTGATAGTGGCGTCGCCGGCGGGGAATCCGCAGGCGTGGTGATCTCGTTGCCGCGCGACATGGCGAGTGCCTGTTGCGCTAACGAGACCAGCTACGCGTTTTAGGGGAGGCGGTTTCAGGTCGGCCTGTGACCACTTCGTGATCACAGGCCGCATCGCAATTTGAAACTCTTTCGCGCGGGCTGCGTAACCCGCGGCTTGCGCGACTATGCTACCGTGCCGGAAGCGCGCAATCGTGCGATCTCGGCGTCATCGAAGCCGGCGCTGCGCAGGATTTCATCGCTGTGCTGGCCGATGGATGGCGGCAGATGCGGCTTGCGCTTGGTCTCGCCGCCGATCCAGATCGGGCTGTTGATGGTGAGGATGTCGGTTCCCTCGAACGGGATCAGCACATCGTTGTCCTTCATCTGCTGATCGTTCGGAATATCGTCGAGGATGCCGACGAAGCCGAAGACGAGGCCATTGCCGTCAAGTCGCTCGCGCCAGTCGGCGAGGTCGCGGGTCGCGAACACCTCGTCGAGGATCTTGATCAGTTCGACCGAGCGCGCATGGCGATCGGGTTTGGTTGCGAAGCGCGGATCGTCGCGCAGGTCCTCGCGGCCGAGGCATTTGGTGAAAGCCGGCCATTGCCGCTCTTCGGCAAGCAGCGACAGCATGATCCAGCGGCCGTCGCGGCACCTGTAGTGATTGGTGACGGCGTTGAGCGCTTCCTCGCGCGAGCGGCGCTTCTCGAATTTGGCGCCCACCAGCTTGGCCTGCGCCAGCACGCTCGACGACCATACGCCATTGGCCATCAGGTTCGACTTCACCTGGCAGCCTTTGCCGGTCTTCTCGCGCTTGTAGAGCGCGGTGACGATGGCGCCGTAGAGCGCCATGGCGCAGGGGTGGTCGCCCATGCCGGCGATCGAACGCGCGGGCGTGGTGTCCTCGTCGGCGCGCACCAGATCCATCATGCCGGAGCGTGCCCACCAAGCGGTGGAGTCGAAACCTGGCTTGTCGGCTTCCGCGCCCTTGTCGCCATAGCCTGTGAAGCAGGCATAGATCAGCTTCTCGTTCAGCGGCGCGATATCCTCATAGGCGATCTTCAGGCGCTTGCGCACCGGCGGTGGGAAATTGGTGATGAACACGTCCGCTTCGGCAATGAGCTTGTAGAGCACCGCCTGGCCTTCCGGCTTGGCCAGATCGAGCGCGAGACTCTTCTTGTTCCGGCTCTCCATCATCCACGCATAGTTGTGCTCGCTCTTGGGATAACCGGGCAGGTTGGGCAGGTTGCGATAGGGGTCGCCGGCACCCGGCGGTTCGATCTTGATGACGTCGGCGCCGAAGTCGGACAGCACTGTGGCTGCGGCGGGCGCGGCGATGAAACTCGCGCAGTCAAGCACCTTCAGCCCCTTGAACAGACCGTCTTCCATACGTCACTCCCGTCGCTTTTGTTCTGCGTGTTGTTCTTGCCGTCTGCCGGAATTTAATTCCATCCGGAATCCGGTGGCGCATTTGACCCATCTTCGACGGGTGATGCAACGGGCTCAGCTAACCCTCCCCTGGAGGGGGAGGGTCGCTACGTGCATAGCGCGCAGCGGGGTGGGGTGAAGCAGCAAGCTCCGTCGTTGTGGCTTCACCCCACCCCGTCTCGCAACACGCGTTGCGTGCTGCTCACCGACCCTCCCCTCCAGGGGAGGGTAAGAAGGATCAGTTTTGATCTGTCATCAATGCTGCATTGCCACCTGCGGCAGCCGTGTTGATCGTGACCGTCTGCTCGGTGGCGAAGCGGGCGAGGTAATGCGGGCCACCGGCTTTCGGGCCGGTGCCGGACAGGCCGAAGCCGCCGAAGGGCTGCACGCCGACCACGGCGCCGATCATGTTACGGTTCACGTAGACATTGCCGACCGGCAGGCGGGCGATCACGCGCTCAACCATATCGTCGATCCGCGAATGCACGCCGAGCGTGAGCCCGAAGCCGGTGTCGGCAATGTCCTGCAGCACCTTGTCGAAGTCGGCAGCGCGGTAGCGCACCACATGCAGGATCGGACCGAACACTTCTTCGGTGAGCTCACGTGCGCTCGCGAGTTCGAAAATATGCGGTGCGACGAAGTTGCCTGCAGGTGCCGTGCCCGCAAAGTGCACGCGTGCCTCGATGGTCATGCGCGCAATATGCGCATCCAGCTTCTGCTTCGCCTCGGCATCGATCACTGGGCCGATATGGGTGGCGGCATCACGGGGGGCGCCCAGCTTGAGTTCCCGGGCCGCGCCCACGATCATCTCGATCATGCGGTCGGCGACATCGTCCTGCACCAGCAGCAGCCGCAGTGCCGAGCAGCGCTGCCCGGCCGACCGGAACGCGGACATCACCACATCGTCGGCGACCTGCTCGGGCAGAGCCGTAGCATCGACGATCATTGCATTGATGCCGCCGGTCTCGGCGATCAGTGGCACGATCGGGCCATCCTTGGCGGCGAGGGTGCGGTTGATCGATCGGGCCACCTCTGTTGATCCCGTGAACACCACGCCAGCAATGGCGGGATGCTCCGCCAAAGCCGCGCCGATGTGGCCGTCGCCCTGGATCAGATGCAATGCTGATGTGGGTACACCGGCTTCATGGAGCAGGCGCACGGCTTGCGTCGCGATGCGTGGCGTTTGTTCGGCCGGCTTGGGGACAATGACATTGCCGGCCATCAGCGCGGCGCTCACCTGGCCGAGAAAGATCGCCAGCGGAAAATTCCACGGCGAGATGGCGACAAAGACGCCGCGGCCGCGCAGGCTCAACACGTTGCTCTCGCCGGTGGGCCCGGGCATCACCTCGCCCTCGCCGAATTGCTTGCGGCCTTGCGCGGCGTAGTAACGGCAGAAGTCGATGGCTTCGCGGACCTCCGACAGCGCATCGTCGAGCGTCTTGCCGCCTTCCTGTTGCAGCAATGCGATGAAGGACGCGCGGCGCTGTTCCAGACGATCGGCGGCGTTGTCGAGGATCGCCGCGCGGTCTTCGGCCGGGCTGCTGCTCCACGATGCAAAGCCGGCGCGTGCTGCCATCACTGCAGCACCTGCCTGCTCGGCATTGGCATCGACCACCTTGTCCATGTCTGGCTTGCTGGCCGCAATCTCGGCCAGCAATTTGTTCAACGCAGCGCGTTCGCCGAATTCGATGCCGCGTGAATTGGTGCGCTCGGGTCGATAGAGATCGACAGGCAATGGAATCTTCGCATGCCGCGCACGATCGGGCGCGCCGATAATCGCGGCCGGTCGCTGCAGTAACGTGGCGACAGGCACAGCGTCATCCGCGGCGATCGCCACGAAAGATGAATTCGCGCCATTCTCCAGCAGACGTCGTACCAGATAGGCCAGCAGATCGCGGTGGCTGCCGACCGGCGCATAGGTGCGCCAGCGGATCGCGGGATGATCTTGGCCGAGCTGCTCATAGAGTGCGTCGCCCATGCCGTGCAGGCGCTGGAATTCGTAGCCGCCGCTGGTGCCAGCCAGTTCGAGGATGGTCGCGACGGAGAGCGCGTTGTGCGTGGCGAATTGCGGGAAGATGCGCGGCCGTAAAGCCAGCAGCTTCTGTGCGCAGGTGATATAGTTGAGATCGGTCATCGCCTTGCGCGTGAACACCGGATAGCCAGCGAGGCCGCGTTCCTGCGCGCGCTTGATCTCGGTGTCCCAATAAGCGCCCTTGACGAGCCGCACCATCATCTTGCGATCGTGACGGCGCGCCAGCGCGTCGATGTGATCGATCACATCCGCGCAGCGCTTCTGATAGGCCTGGATCGCAAGCCCGAAGCCGTCCCAACCCGTCAGCGACGGATCGGCAAAGGCCGCATCGATGACATCGAGCGAGAGTTCGAGCCGGTCGGCTTCTTCGGCATCGACGGTGAAATTGAGGTCATAGGCCTTTGCCTGCTGCGCCAGCACGATCAGGCGCGGCACGAGTTCATGCATCACGCGCTGATGGCTCACCGCCTCATAGCGCGGATGCAATGCCGAGAGTTTGACCGAGATACCCGGCCGGTCGGGCAGCGGGTTGTTGCCCGCGGCGTGGCCGATGGCCGAGATGGCCGAGGCATAGGAGTCGAAATAGCGCTGCGCGTCGTCCTTGGTGCGCGCGCCTTCGCCGAGCATGTCGAAGGAATAGCGCGCCGGACGCTCGGACGGTGCACGCGCGCGGGCCAGCGCCGCATCGATGGTCTCGCCGAGCACGAAATGGCTGCCCATCAGCCGCATCGCCTGCCGCGTCGCGGTGCGCACCGCGGGCAGGCCGATCCGCTTGGCCAGCCGGCCTAGCGTGCCCGTCGGCGTCTCGCCGGGCTGGATCGCCCGCTGGGAGATGCCGAGCGCCCAGGCAGAGGCGTTGACCAGGAAGGCGCTGGATCTGGTCTCGTGATGAATGAAGTCACCCTGACCGAGCTTGTCCTCGATGAAGGCGTCGGCGGTCCGCGCGTCCGGCACCCGCAGCAGCGCCTCGGCCAGCACCATCAGCGCCAGGCCCTCCTTGGTGGAGAGCGCATATTCCCGCAGCATGTCCTCGACGCCGCCGAAGCGGTCGTCCTTGGCGCGGATCGCGTCGATCAGGCGCGTGGCCGTTGCGTCGATCCGCGCGTCCTGGGCGGGCGTCATGGCTGCGTCGGCCAGAAGCCCGGCGGCGATGGCCCCATCATCCGGTGCATAGAGAGCGGTGAAGGGAGGCATGAAATCGGGCGTCATGGGCGTTTCCTCGGATATCCCGCAAGCCTAATCCCGGTCTTCCCGTAGTTCGATAGGAGATATCGCGATTTTACCTTAGATAATCCGTAAATAGCCGTGCTATACACCCGGTATGAGCGATATCGACAAGATTGACCGGAAAATCCTCGCCGTCCTGCAGGCTGACGGCCGAATCGCCAATGTCGAGCTGGCCGAGAAGGTCGGCCTGTCTCCGACCTCGATCGGCGAGCGGCTGAAGCGGCTGCAACGCGAAGGCTATATCGAAGGCTATGGCGCGCGGCTCAATCCGCAGATGCTCGGTCTTGGCCTCCTGGTCTTCGTCGAGGTGCTGCTCGACAAGACCACGCCCGACGTGTTCGAGCGCTTCGCCCGCGCCGTGCGGCTCGCGCCGGAAGTGCTGGAGTGCCACATGGTGGCCGGCGGTTTCGATTATCTGGTGAAGGCGCGCGTTGCCGACATGAGCGCCTATCGTCGCTTTCTCGGCGAGAGTCTGCTGGCACTTCCCGGCGTGCGCGAGAGCCGTACTTACGCCGTCATGGAAGAAGTGAAGCGCGACGCACCGCTGCCGGTGGGATAGCGAGCCGGGATAACGCCGCCGTTGCCATGCCGTTGTCTTGGCAGCGTGAAGACCCTGCGTTAGGTTTCCGCGCGTTTCTCTCGGAGCAAATCATGCGGGCAGGCTACTTCAATCTTCGTGTCGCCGATTTTCGTATTCTGATGGCGGCAGGTGTCATCGCAGTGACTGGCCTGTTCTCGATGTCGCATGCGCGCGCGATCGAAATGTCCCGCGAGGTCAGCGATCTCTACACGTCGGTGTCGATCTACCCGCCATCGGCCGGTTCCATGACCATCTGCTACGGCTTCGTCTGCCGGCGTCGCCACGCCTTCGATTTCACGCCTGCCGACAGGGCCGCGCTCACCAAGCTTCTCGCCGCGGGCAAGGCGTCGGCCGCGGCGGAACGCGCGGCCGTGCAGAAGGCGGTGGTGTGGTGGGACCGCCGCGTCGGCCCGGTGCTCGGCACCGACAAGCGGATCGCCAATGCGGATTTCCGCTACTTCGACGACAAGCATAATTTCGATTGCTGGGACACGACGCGCAACGTCACCAGCCTGCTGCTGATCATCCAGGACTGGGGTTTGCTGAAGCACCACACGGTGGGCAATCCGCGCTATCGCGGCAATGCGCTGGTGCTGCAGACGCCGCACAATACCGCCGTGCTGCTGGACCGCGCGACAGGCACCGAATGGGTCGTCGACATGTGGACGCGCGGCTATGCACAGCTGCCGGACGTCAAGCCGGCCGATCAGTGGGTCAAGGAAAACTGAAGCAGGGAATGGAGGGCCGTCGCGTCGCTGAGGCGTGCGTCACGTCAACTGGCGGCTCTAAGGAGCGGACCTCGAAAGATCTCAGCTCGGGTTTTTGGAGTTAGGCTAGAGCGCACACCGCGGATCGAATTAGCGCAATCCTGCGTGAAACTGATTGCGTTGCAGGAGAGGTGCCCCTTTGGAGGAAACCGCTCGTGCCGAATGCGCTCTACATTGTTGAGGCGTGATCTGGAAAACTTCGGGGAAGCAGCCGGATCACACTGGTATCAAACCAGATGTATCAGACCTTGAGGTTCTCAGCCGAGGTCTTGCCGCGGTTGGCAACTTCCTCGAATTCAACGGTCTGTCCTTCGTTCAGTGTCGAAAGGCCAGCCTTCTCAACTGCCGAAATATGAACGAACACGTCCTTGCCGCCATTCGCCGGCTGGATGAATCCATAACCCTTCGTCGGGTTGAACCACTTCACAGTGCCTTTAGTCATCACGTCGTCTCCGCGGGATCAAAATCGATAACGAACTGCCGGTCCCCGCAAACCGGCATATCCGACATGCGCACGTTACCCGCGGATTGCCAAGCTTGATAGCTCAAACGGCGTGCAGAAATCGTCCAAACCGACCGTTATCTGTCCAATTTGCCGGGATTCGTCGCTATTCAGGATGTTTCCAACGCGGCGGAAGGTCGCAAAAGTAGAGTGCCGGGTTCGGTCGCAATACGACCATGCGTTGTCGCCTGCACGCTGGTGATATCGCTGCAATGCAAAACCCCGGCCGAGGTGGCCGGGGTTCGCAGCCCTCATGCGAGGATTAGTAGCAGACGTTAACCGTGCGCCAGCGTAGGCCGTAGGGCGTCATCACGCGGCGGCTCACATAGCACCCACCGCCGCCACCGACATAGCCAATGCCGAAAGTGGGGCCGTAGAAGCCGCCGCCATGGAAGTGGTGGTGATGGCCATGCCAGCCCCAGCCATGGGCCGATGCGGTGGACGGCGTCAGCGCCATCGCGCCGAGGGAAGCTGCTGCAACGAATGCGAGTGCGAGTTTGCGAAACATGGTCGTTCTCCTTCAGTGATGCGCGAAGCGCTGGTTGCGGGATCTGTCTGTTCGATCCATCGCAAATTCGTCGCATCGATTTCGGAGCGGGTTCGAAGAAATTCTGTAGGAATTTTCTGAATGCTTGTTCAGGCGGGCAAAGCATGTGCGCCCTGCAGGAACAGCGTTAAAGCGCGGAAACCATGTCGCTGGTAACAAGGGACGAAAGCACCTTCGCATCTGTGATCGTGCGTACATTCATCGGCGCGGCGCGACCGCGGATCGCGACGTCCTGTTGTGGCAGCGCGTCACCCGCGAGGCCTGCAGTGGTGCTTACTTCTTCGGAGATGATGACTTCGCAAGCGAGGCTCTTGGTCATGTCCTGCAGGCGTGCAGCGACATTGACCGCATCGCCGAGTGCGGTGAACACCATGTGGTCGCGATAGCCGATATCGCCGACGATGACTTCGCCGCCGTGAATGCCGATGCCGAAACGCAGCGGCTGCGGCAGGTCGTGGGCGAGGGCGCGATTGAGTTCCTCGATATTCTCGGCAATGAGCCGTGCAGCCTGCAGGGCCTGACGACACGCGTTCTGCGGATCGCAGGCGAGGCCGAACAGCGCCAGCTCGCCGTCGCCGATGAACTGGTTGGGCTTGCCGCCGCTTGCGATCACAGCTCGCGAGACGGCGTCGAGAAAGCGGTTGACGATGAACACCGTGTCGTAAGGCAGCCGCTTCTCGGCGAGCATGGTGGAGCCGCGCATGTCGACGAACATGCAGACGAGATAACGCTCCTGGCCGATCCGCGCCGGCTGCGACGCATGCGCATTCGCGCTGGTCACCTGCGGTGCGAACAATTGCACGAAGGCCACATCAGTTGTCGGCCGCAACTGGCAGGCCAGGCGAACCGCGGGGTCGGCAGCGCCGCCGATCCTGCTCAGCACGAAGGCTTCGCGCGCGGAAGGTGCCGGCAATGTCTCGACACCGCTGGTGACGCGAATGCGGCAGGTCGAACAGCGCGCGCGTCCGCCGCAGACGCTGGCATGCGGCACGCGATGACGTAGGCTCGCTTCCAGCACGCTGAGGCCGAGAGGGACGCGCAGCTTGCGACCGTCGCTATAGGACAGATTGATCATCCCGGCGCGGCGTTCGACGACCATGCGGATGGCGCGGGCTGCGAGCACGATACCGAGCAGCGCGAGATAGCCGATCAGGAGATCGTCGGTGATGTCGCCCAGTGTCTGCTGCTGTGGAGCGGTGCCCATCCGGTCCGGGCCGAAATTCTCGGCCTGCCATTGCGGCGATGCCAGCTTGGCCTCGACCTCACGCTTGCCCTGGAAGATGCCAAGCAGCGCCAGTGTCGGGATCAGCACGGCAGCCGATAGAAGATAGGGCGCGAGGCTCTTGAAATGGGCTTTCAGCCGCAGCCAGAAATACAGCCCGATACACCCGTGCAGCCAGGACACGACCACCACGAGATACATCGACCACGTCTTCGCGGGCGAGGTGATCCAGCCATAGAACACCTGAGGATAGCTGCGATTGATGTCGTACAGGTTTTCTCCCAGGCGGACGGCGACCACATGGCCGACGATGAGTGCGGGAATGCTGAGCCCGAGTACCAGTTGCAGCGGCTCGACGGCTCGCCAGCGGAATTGCCGGCGTTCGAACAGCGCCCAGATGCCGAGCACGCCATGGATCGTCACCGCCGAGTAGAAGGTCACCGCGACCGGAAAAAACTGCCAGAAGCCGGCATGGATGACGACGCCGGTCTGCAACGCGTCGAGCGAGATATTGCCAAGCGCGTGATTCAGAAAATGGCTGAGCAGATAGGTGAACAGCACGAGTCCGCAGACCAGCCTGACCTGGCGCAGCCCGATGCCGCGCCACCATGTGGTGGCGGGGGTGGCCCCGGGAGGCTTGCCGGCTGTCTTGAACGTTGCGTCCATGGCGAAACCCTACGGCGAGACGCGCTCCGATGCCATCCGGAGCGGTCTCCGGACAGACCTTATCCAGCAGTAAAGTCAACAAGTTGACAGCATGGCGAAGTCCGCCGAAAAGCTCGGCGATGACGTCTTTTCCCGACCCTTACCTCGATCGGAATGTCTCCCGCCGCGCCTTTTGGGTGATCGGTGCATTGCTGGTCTCGCTGACAGTGATGCGGCTGGTCTATGCCGGGCTGTTCGATCTGCGCACCGACGAGGCCTATTACTGGACCTGGTCGAAGGAAAACGTGCTGTCGTTCCTCGATCATCCGCCGATGATCTCATGGTTCATCCGTGCAGGCACGCTGATCTTTGGCGACACCAATTTCGGCGCGCGTTTCGCCGGTATCGTGGCGATGGCGGTGACGCAATTGCTGCTCGCCGACATCGTTCGCCGCGTCACGCAGGATCTGCGCGCGGTGCTGCTGGCGGTGCTGATGTCGGAAGCGGCGCTGTATTACGGATTGCTGATGGCCAAGGTCGCGCCGGATGTCGCGTTGATCCCGTTCGCCATGGCGATGCTGTGGTCGCTGGTGCGGCTTGCCGAAAGCCATGACGGGCGCTGGTGGCTCGCGGCCGGCGTCTTCGGTGGTCTCGCGCTGCTGTCGAAGCTGACCGTGGTGATGTTCGTACCGGGCATTCTCGCTTTCATGCTGGTGCCGGAATGGCGCGGGCGCTGGCTGCGCAGCCCGTATCCATGGCTGGCCGTGCTGATCGCACTGGCGATCTCGTCGCCGGTCCTGATCTGGAATGCCGGCCACGACTGGGCATCGTTCAGGTTCCAGTTCATCCGCGCCACCACGAACAACGAGGTGTCGCTGCGCACGCTCGGCGATTTTCTCGGCCTGCAGTTCGGTCAGGTCGGCTTCATCCTGATGCCGGTCATTCTCTCCGCGGTTGTCGTCACGGCATGGCGTGGCTATCGCCGCCGCGAACCGGTCGCGATCCTGCTCGCCACCTGCGTATTGGTGCCGTTCTTTTTCTTTGCATGGAAGTCGCTGACCCTGCGTGTCGGCGATACCTGGCCGATGTTCCTGTGGCCCGCCGGCATCGCTGCGGCGGCGATCAACCTGACGAAGCTCGCGGGCGACGGCTGGTCGCAGCGCATGGTGCGTGCCTCCTATGGCTGGAGCATCGCTGCCATCGCCACCGGCATTCCGCTGGTGGTCCTGGTCTTCCTCTATAGCGTGGCCGCGCCGTGGAACCTGATCGGCAAGAACGATCCGCTTGGCGGCGAGGGCGGCTATCAGGTGCTGGCCGACCGCGCACTGGCGGAGATGAAGAGCACCGGCGCCACCTGGATCGCGACGACCGACTACCGCACCTATGCGATGCTGCGCTGGCATCTCAAGGACAAGGTGCCGGTGGTGCAGGTCAACGAGCGCGCCAGATTTATCGGCTTCCGCGATCCCGGTATGGACAGAATTAAGGGGCACACCGGACTTTACATCGCGCAGACCGCGGACAATCAGCGCCCGCTGCTGGCGACGACGAGTGCGGTGCTCACGTCAGTTGCCGAAGTCGATACCATCTGGCGCGGCACGGCCATGAAGCACTATGCGATCGACAAGCTCACCGGCTGGACGCCGGACCTGACGCCGAAGCCTGATACGCCGTTCTATCGCTGGCCGGCGCTGGCCGAAATGTCTGTGCCGTCACGCATTCAGCTGGCGGCACGCTGAGGACTTTCTCCCGGTTGACGAGGCGGAAGCAGGCCGCGATTGGTGCATGCGACGTCCAGGTCGATGCCAAATATATCTTTCAATTCAACCTTGCCGGCATCCGTTACTTTAAAGGCGCGAGTCGCGCCCGTTCGCGCAACCCATCCGAGTTCCAGAAACCGCCGTTGCAGCTCGGCGCCGACCAATCCACCCACGTGATAGCGCCGCTCGCTCCAGTCCAGACAGGCCCGGCAGAAGATTCGCTTGCTGCGGCGGTCGGTTTCAAGCCTGGCTCCGAAGTCGCAGAGGAAGCGATGGCCTACGTCGGTAAGCACTCCGCCGTCTGCGCTCAGATGCATGTAGTCTCGTTCGATCAGCGCGTCCGCGACTGCAACGCCCAACCGTCCGGCCATGTGATCGTAGCAACTGCGTGCAAGGCACAACGCTTCATCGCGGGCGGAGCGCGGTCGATGCCTCGGTGGCATTTCCAGGGCCGCGACGGCGATCATGCTTTCCAGCATCTGGGCCACGAGCGGTGATGTGATCCGATAGTAACGAAACCGTCCGCTCGGTGTCACCGATATCAATCGCGCGTTGAGCAGCTGAGCCAAATGTTCGCTCGCGGTGGGGCGGGATATCCGCGCCTGAAACGCCAGCTCGGTTGCCGTGAGCGCCTGACCTCCCATGAGTGCCGCAAGCATGGTCGCGCGCGCAGTGTCGCCAACCAGCGCTGCGACTTCGACCATGTTTGCGGAGGCGACCATATCCCAGCGTAGCGGCTCGCCGGATATTCCGCCACTCCCGTCGGTTCGGCCGGTGCCGAACCAATTGGCCCGGCGCCAGCCGTCCCCCGGTGCGATGATGCGATCAATAGTGGCAGCCGGAGCGGAAACATGCAGGCACAGTTCATTCGCGTCGAACCGTTCTCATCCTATTTCGAGGCACGAAAGGTTCCTGTCGCGCCGGCCGTGCGCTATGGCGATCTCGTCTATGTCTCGCAATTGCCGCCCTATGATCCCGAGACCGGGGAGATCAGGCGCTTCCCGCTGGAGCGGCAGATCGAGATTGTTCTCGATCAGATGGCGCTGTGCCTTACGGCTGCGGGTTCATCGATCGACAGGGTGATCAAGTGCAATGTCTATTGCACGGGGGCCGATCAGTTCGAAACCATCAATCGGGTTTATGCGCGTTACTTCTCTGCGGATCCGCCGGCGCGCGGCTTTTTCATCGTTGCGGGATGGCATGGCCCGTTCGACGTCGAGGTCGACTGCGTGGCAGCGGTTTAGCAAGATCGTAGGATGGGTAGAGCGTCTTCGCGAAACCCATCACCCCAAACAAGACCGTGATGGGTTTCGCTTCGCTCTACCCATCCTACGATCACTGCGCCAAAATGAACTAATCCTCGCCGTCCCGCTTGCGCAGCAGATCCTTCGCGAGATCGCCAAGCTGCGGGCGTGGCAGCGCCGTGAATGGCAATGGCCGCGTCACATCGATGGCGGCGAGACCCAGGCGGGCAGTGAGCAGGCCATTGAGCATGCCTTCGCCGAGCCGCTGCGAGAGTTTCGCGGCGATGCCGTGGCCGAGCACCTGCTGGATCATGCTGTCACTGGCCGCCATGCCGCCGGTGATGGCGAGATGGCTGATGGCATGACGCATCAGCGTGATCATCCCGAGCGTCCCCGGGCGGCCGCCATAGAGTTTTGCGAGTTGGCGCACCAGCCGGATCGCCGCGGCGGCGACGAACAGCACATCGACCACCGCGCGCGGGCTGACGGCGGTCACCACCGAGACGCGCTGCGCGGCGACCGAGACGAGGCGGCGGGCTTCGATGTCGAGCGGGCTCATCAATTCACGTTCGGCTACGCGAATGAGATCGGCACCGTCGATGATATCGTCGGCATGGCCCTGCAGGGCCGTGCGCGCGCGGGCGAGGCGCGGATTGGTATGTGCGAGCTTCAGCAGGTCGGCCAGCACAGCGCGGCTCTCGGCATGGTCGTCGCTGGCGATCACGGCCAGCGCGCGGGCATGCAGCTTCTCGATGGTGGCGAGCCGCATCAGGCTCAGCGCCTCGCGTGTGATGATGGCGATCAGCGCGATGCTGACCAACGCGGCGAAGCCGAGGCCAAGAAAGCCGAGGCCGTCATTGATCGCGAACAGGTCGCGGACCAGCTGCGTGACGCCCAGACCCGTGCCGAGCAGCACGAGGCCGCCGAGTCCGGTCCAGAACAGCGTGCCCCAGCGGAAGCTTGATCGCACCGGTCGTAGCGGCTCGTCGATGACGACGGGCATCGCCATCGGATCGGCCTCGGGCGTGATGCGGATGGTGCCGCGGGCGAGGCGGCCGGCATCCTTGTCGGCGTCCATCACCGTGACATGGGGATCGTCGAGCCGGAACGTGGCCGGGCGGCGCGTACGGTCGGTCATTGCAGCCTGTCTCCGATCAGGAACTGGAGCGCGCGGTCGAGGCGGATGTGAGGCAGCGCCGGCTCCTCGCCGCCATCGCGCATGAGGAGCGGCGGGCGGAAGCGCAGGAAGCGATAATCGGCCTTGTCGGCGGCATCTGTCGAGAGGCCCTTGAAAGAACCGCCGGTGAACAAGCCATCGAGATCGGTCGGCAGGTCGCCGGGGAAGGTCGCGACTTCGGTTTCGCCGTCGAAGGTCTCGCCATTGGCGACCTCGCCCGCGGCCGGCGTGCCCAGGATCGACGGCAGCTTGTCGCGGCCGCGCTGCACCAGCGCTTCCTTGGTGGCGCGCACCGCAGCGATGGCGACGACGTCGACGGATGCACCAGCCAGCTCCGAACGCGACACCGCCTTGGTCACGGTGCGCCTGAGCACATCCTCCAGCCGGTCATGGCTGAGGTGATGCAGATGATCGGCCTTGGTCGCCGCAAACAGGATGCGATCGACGCGCGGGCGAAACAGCGTGCTGAGGATCGTGCTGCGGCCGATGCGGAAACAATCGAGAATGCCGGCGAGGGCGGCTTCGAGATCGTGCAGTGCTTCGGGTCCAGCGTTGAAGGCGGAGAGCGCATCGACGAGTACGATTTGCCGATCCAGCCTGGAGAAGTGATCGCGGAAGAAAGGGCGGACGACGACGTCCTTGTAGGCCTCATAGCGTCGCTTCATCATCGCCCACAGCGAACCATCCGGTGCACTGCCATCGCTGGCGACGTCGAGCGGCGCAAAGGTCAGCGCCGGCGAGCCCGCAAGATTGCCCGGCATCAGGAAGCGGCCCGGCGGCAGCAGGCTCATGGCAAAGCGTTCGTCGCGGCAGGCGCGCAGATAGTCGGTGAAGAGCCGCGCCGCGGTCAGCGTCGCCTGCTCATTCTCTGGCGCATTGGCGTCGAGCGTCGTGAGATGTGCGTGAAAGGCCGTCGCCAGCGCCCTGCGCGGTCCTTGCCGCGACAGCGCAAGGCTCTCCGCCGACCATTCCTCATAGCTCTTGCTAAGCAGCGGCAGGTCGAGGAGCCATTCGCCGGGATAGTCGACGATGTCGAGGGTGAGCTTGCGGTCGGCGCCGCTCGTGCGCTGATAGTCGATGACCAGACGCAGCTCGCTGATATCGGTGGTGGAGTTCGGCCAGCGGCGGTCGTCGATCAGCGTGCGCAGATGCTCTTCATAGGCGAACCGGGGAACGGCATCGTCGGGCTGCGGCGCGAGACGCGCCTTGGCGATGCGTCCGGTGGCGAGCGACTCGAAGACGGGAAAGCGTCCGCCGCGCGTCAGGCCATGCACCAGCGCGGTAATGAAGACCGTCTTGCCGGCGCGCGACAGGCCTGTGACCCCAAGCCGCACCGTGGGATTGAACAGACCATCGCCATAATCGAGCAATGCGCGCGCGGACAGCCGTGCTTCTTCGACGAGTTCGGACAGGCTGGGCATCGTGCGGGAAAGCTCATCATGGTGAATGGTGCGCGGGTGTTGGTCTGCCTCTAAAAATGGCGATTGTCTGACTGAAATCAAGTTCGTCACGAAAGCGTCGTTACTTCGTCGTTTGGCTTTCGTTGACGATCTCCAGCCTATGATCTATCGCTGATTTCAGGGGAAGTCACAGGCGGGCTTACGGGGCAAGCTCACCGCATCGCACCGGCCGGGTTGACGCCACCATGACCGTTTTCCGATTCAAAGAACTGACCAGTAATTCCGCTCACATGGTGGCCGGCGCGATCCGCTGGAATTACGACCGTGCCGAACTGATCGCCGACGGCATCGTTCACGGTCTCGGCGTGTTCTCCGGCCTGATCGCCGCCACTGTCCTCATCGTGCTCGCTGCCGTTTTCGCCACCGCCTATGAAGTGGTGACCGTCTCGGTCTATTCCGTGGGCCTGCTGGCCATGTTGGTGCTGTCGGCCATCTATAATATGTGGCCGGTGTCGCCGCGAAAATGGTTCCTGCGCCGCTTCGATCACTCCGCGATCTACTTGCTGATCGCGGCGACCTACACGCCGTTCTTTGCGCAGATCGCCAACACACGGCTCGCGATCTCGCTGCTCGCCGGCGTGTGGAGCGTCGCCATCACCGGCATCGTCATCAAGCTCGTTTATCCCGGCCGTTTCGATCGGCTCGCCGTGGTGCTCTATCTCGCCATGGGCTGGAGCGGCTTGATGGCCTATGACGCCGTGTTCACGCCGCTGCCGCCGCTCACCATGTGGTTCGTCGCCGCCGGCGGCACCCTGTATACGCTGGGCGTCGTATTCCACGCCTGGCAGCGGCTGCGTTTCCAGAACGCGATCTGGCACGCATTTGTCCTGCTCGGCGCCGCATGCCACTATACGGCCGTGCTCGACATGGTGCTGAGCACCTAGAGCATGATCCCGAAAAGTGGGTACCGGTTTTCGGATCAGATCATGCTCTAATAAGAAACAAAAACAAACAAAAAGGGAGTGCGGCATGCGGGTAGACGGCAAGGTCGTCGTCGTGACCGGTGGCGCCAATGGCATTGGCCAGGCGCTATGCGAGACATTTCATAAAGCGGGTGCTGCGAAAGTCGTCGTCGTCGATCTCGACGGTGAGCGCGCGACCGCCGTTGCAGAGTCCATCGGCGGCGCCGCATTCCGATGCGATGTCGGCAAGGAAAAAGATATCCAGCATGTGATCGAACTGACCGAACGGCATTACGGGCCGATCGCGCTGTTCTGCTCCAATGCCGGTATCGGCGGCGGCTTCGATCCCATGAGTCCGAATGCCGGTGGCACATCGGATGAACCATGGGCGCGGAGCTGGGCGATCCATGTGATGGCGCATGTCTATGCGGCGCGACATCTGATCCCGCTCTACAAGGCACGTGGCGGCGGCTACTTCCTCAACACGATCTCGGCCGCGGGGCTCCTCTCGCAAGTCGGCAGCCCGGCCTATTCGACCACCAAACATGCCGCGGTTGGCTTCGCCGAAAATCTGGCGATTTCACACCGGGCCGACAACATCAAGGTCTCGATCCTATGCCCGCAGGGTGTTGATACCAACATGCTGAAGAACATCCCGAAGGGCCCGCAATCCAATGACGGCAACCTGTCGCCAGAGCAGGTGGCGCAGGATGCACTCGCGGGCATCGAGGCGGAGACGTTTTTGATCCTGCCGCACAAGCAGGTCATCGACTACATGCGCAAGAAGACCGAGAACTACGACCGCTGGATCGGCGGCATGGCCAAGATCCAGGCGAAGATGCGGGAGACGTTTGGGACGAAGTGAGGGGAGGCGGGCCTTCCTGAACCTCGCCCCGCATTTGCGGGGAGAGGTCGGCGCGCAGCGCCGGGTGAGGGGCATGGCACGCGGCCAGCCACACAAAAGCCCTCTCGGATCTCTCTGAATGATGCCGTGTGGTTCAAGGAATTTCGCGACCCGAGAGACTGGCGCTGTGGCGAATGTCGCGCGCGGCCCCTCACCCGCCGCGAAGACGCAGCGACCTCTCCCCGCAGAGAGCGGGGAGAGGTAAGATCATTCCGCAGCTTCCAGCTTCGGCGGGCGCGGCCAGATCACCGGGACCGGCGGATCATAGGCCTGGATCGGCGGCAGGTTGCCGGTGAATTTCTCGGCATTCACCACCGTGAGCTGGCCGGTGCAGCCTTGCGCGAGGCGCGAGGTGCCGGTGTCCCTTGTCAGCACATTCGGATTGCCGTGCACGCAGAGCGGCTTCTCCTCGTTCGGATCCTCGGGATCGTAGTAGGCGCCGGTCGGCAGCTGCACAACGCCGGCCATCACATCTTCGGTGACGACGACGGATGCGAGGCAGGCGCCGCGCTGATTGAACAGCCTGATGATGTCGCCGTCCTTGATGCCGCGCGCATCGGCGTCGACTGGATGCATGCGGGCCACTTCGCGGCCGCGGCGCTTCTCGGCGCTGCTATGGCCGCCGAAATCGAGCTGGCTGTGCAGGCGCGACGCCGGCTGATTGGCGACAAGCTGCAGTGGATTCGTCGCATCGACCACATCCTCGGGCGTGAGCCACACCGGATGGCCGGGGCAGTCGTCGTAACCGAAACTGGCGATCGTGTCGGACGTGATCTCGATCTTGCCGCTGGTGGTCGGCAGCGGCGTGCCCTCGGGATCCTCGCGGAACGCGCGCAGCGTGCCGCCATCCAGCGGAAATTGCGGCAGCATCACTTCGCCGGCCGCCCAGAAAGCATCGAAATCGGGTGCGTCGAGACCCTTGGCGACCAGGCCATCGTACGTCGGCTGATAGAGATGTTTCAGCCATTCACGCGGCGTGCGGCCCTCGGTGAACTCGTGCGATTTGCCGAGGCGCTCAGCAAGGCCGGTGAAGATCGCGTAGTCGTCGCGCGCGTCGCCGAACGGCTCGGCCATCTGATGCATCGCCACCATCATCGGATCGGTTTGCGAGCTGCCGATGTCCTCGCGCTCCAGCGACATGGTACAGGGGAGCACGAAGTCGGCGTGGCGTGCCGATGCGGTCCAGGCGAGATCGTGCACCACCAGTGTGTCGACGCGCGCAAAGGCCTTGCGCAGGCGGTTGAGGTCCTGATGGTGATGGAACGGATTGCCGCCGGCCCAATAGACCAGCTTGATATCCGGATAGGTCATGTGCGCGCCGTTATATTCGAACGGTGCGCCGGGATTGAGCAGCATGTCGCTGACGCGCGCCACCGGAATGAATTCGCTGACGCCGTTCTTGCCCTGCGGCAGGCCGGCGATCGGCACGGCGTTCTGGCGGCGTCCGTAATTGGCGATGGCGCCGAGCGCATAGCCGAAGCCGCCGCCGGGCAGGCCCGATTGTCCGAACATCGCTGACAGCACCGAGGCCATCCAGACCGGCTGTTCGCCATGCTTGGCCCGCTGCAGCGAATGCGCGACCACGAACAGCGAACGCTTGCCGGGCAGGCGGCGCGCCAGCGCGAGGATGGCGTCGGCGGTGAGACCAGTGATCGCAGCGGCCCACGCCGCATCCTTCGGCTGGCCGTCGCTGCGGCCCATCAGATAGTCTTCGAAAGTATCCCAGCCATGGGTGTGGCTGTCGAGGAAGGCGCGATCATGCGTACCGTCCATGACCGCGGTATGCGCGATGCCAAGCATCAGTGCCACATCGGTGCCGGGGCGCGCAGCGACCCAGTCCTGGTTCACTTCATCCGGCAAATCGCTCTTCAGCGGCGAGATCAAAACGAGTTCGCCGCCGCGCTTGCTCAGCGCGATCATGTCGCGATGTTCGGTATGCTTGCTGATGCCGCCGCCGGCGACGCGCGAGTTCTTGGTGTTCATGCCGCCGAAGGCGAGAATGATATCGGTGTGCTCGACGATTTCATCCCAACCGATATTGCGGCGGGTCATGTCTTCGTAGTTGCCGAGGATGTGCGGAATGAGCACCGTCGACGCGCCGGCCGAGTAGCTGTTGACCGACTTCACATAGCCGCCGAGTGCGACATTCAGAAACCGATGGATCTGGCTCTGCGCATGATGGAAACGCCCCGCGCTCGACCAGCCATAGGAGCCGCCATAGATCGCCTTGGCGCTGTAAGTATCCTTGACGCGCTTCAGCTCACAGGCGAGCAGGTCGAGCACCTCGTCCCATTCCATCTCGACGAATGCATCGCGGCCGCGACGGTCATCCGGGCCGGGGCCATTTTCGAGCCAGCCACGACGCACCATCGGCTTGGCGATGCGCGCTTTGTGGCGCAGCGCCTCGGGGAAATTTTGGATGATCGGATTCGGATCGGGATCGATCGGATGCGGCGTGATGACGAGCTTGCCGTCGACCCACTGTCCGGAAAAGGCACCCCAGTGGGAGCTGTGCGATTTCTTGGCGTTGTCGTTCGGCTGCTTGGTCATGCCGGCCCTTCCGTTATGATCCTGTCATATCAATGCTTCTGTCCATAAAGCACGGGAACGGCCGAGTCGACGATGACTTCGACAAGGCTGACGCCCGGATGTTGCAGACTGGCCGCGAAAGCGCCCGCAAGTTCCGATGATTTGCTCACACGCACCGCATGCGCGCCCATGCCTTCCGCCAATTTGACGAAATCCAGACCGGGAAGATCCAGCCCGGGAACATTGCGCACCTGCATCACCCGGCTGAACGCGCGCATCGCGCCGTAACCGGAATTGTTGATAACCACTATGGTTAAAGGCAATTTGCGCTGCGCGGCGGTCCACAATGCCTGGATCGAATACATCGCCGAGCCGTCGCCGATCAGGCACACGGTGCGGCGATCCGGATAGCCCAGTGCCATGCCGACCGAGGCGGGGAGGGAGTGGCCGAGACCGCCTGAGGTCATGGTGTAGAAACTGTTGGCGCCGCGCATCGGAAGATACTTCTGCATCGCCGGGCGATGCGAGGGTGCCTCTTCCACCAGCATCGCGTCTGCAGGCATGGCCCGCGACAGCGTGTGCAGCAGATAATCTATCGGGATCGGGTCAGCACCTGCGGGCGGCGGCGGCAGGATGCGGCCCTTGGCGACTGCCCGTTTGGTATCGGGCAGCAGCTCAAGTAGCAGCGTCAGCGCCGGCTTCATGGTCGCGATGATGCTGGTACCGATCGGTGCCACGGCGGCGGAGTCCGCATCATCGGTGATCTGGAAGATCGTGGTATCGCCGTCGAAGATCGCGGCATGGCCTTCCACGTGGAAGGTGAATACCGGCGCGCCGATCACGACGACGAGATCGTGTTCGCGCAGCGCGTCGGAGAGTTGCGCCGGCGAGGCATGCAGGAAGCCTGCGAATTGCGGATGAAGTTCCGGGAAACTGCAGCGCGCCGAGAACGGACTGACCCAGACGGCGGCCTTTGTTTTCTCAGCAACGCTGACCATGAGATCGACGGCGTTTGCGCGATCGATCCCGGGGCCAACGATGAGCGCCGGGTTCTTGCTTGTGCCGAGTGCGGCGACAAGTTCCTGCATCGCCTTGGGATCTGGCCCGAGCTCGCGGCTCACATGGCGCGCCTCAAGAGGTTCGGCCTGATGCGTCCAATCGTCGATCGGCACCGACACGAAAGTCGGTCCGCAAGGCGGCTGCATCGCGACGTAATAGGCGCGCGCAATCGCTGCCGGCACGTCCTCGGCGCGCGCGGGCTCGACGCTGTATTTTACATAGGGCCGCGGAAATTCCGAGGCGCGCTCGGCATAGAGAAACGCCTGCAGCGGCAGGATGCTGCGCGCCTGCTGGCCGGCGGTGATGACCATCGGCGTCTGGTTGCGATGCGCGGTGTAGATATTGCCGAGCGCATGGCCGACGCCGGCGGCGGAATGCAGATTGACGAAAGCGGCATTGCGCGTTGCCTGCGCATAGCCATCGGCCATGCCGATGACCGAGGCTTCCTGCAGGCCAAGCACGTAATCGATATCGTCGGGCCAGTCGGACAGAAACGGCAGTTCCGTCGAGCCGGGATTGCCAAAGACTTTTTGGATGCCGAAGCCGCGCAACAGATTCAGCGTGGCGTCTTTGACGGTCACGGGAGTACGGGCGGCGGTTGTCTTGCTGTCGCGGGCCAAGGTCGTTTCCTCACGGGATCGGGCAGTTGTCTGCCGTGTGTTGTTGACTCATCAACAGCAGGAGAGGGCCGGGAGTCAATCGGGGAGGAGGGGCAAAACCGCCCCGACGGAGCGGAGGCGCGCTGTCGCTCCCTCTCCCCGCTCTTGCGCGGGGAGAGGGGTGGGGTGAGGGGCGGGGCACATAGCCCGCGAAAGGCTGGGAGATTGCGGATCGAAAAGTCGAGATCCGATAGGTGAGGCCACTGGGTCTCTATAGCGTGCGGCCCCTCACCCGCCGCGAAGGCGCGGCGACCTCTCCCCGAAATGCGGGGAGAGGTTAGGTCAGAGCGTCGCTGCGGCTACCAGCTCGCCGTCGCCTTCATGGTCGGGGCGCCCTGATGGTTCGCTGTCCAGACCTCGAGACCGTCCGCCGTCTCGTTCGCATTCACCGAGAAATTCGCGCCGTCGAACAGCGGTGACACGCCGCGATAGCTGAATTTGGCCGGCGCCTTGCCACCCTTCAGCTTGGCCGCGAATTCCACCAGCAGGGCTGCCTGCAACGGCCCATGAAACACGAGGCCGGGATAGAATTCGACCTTGGTGACATAGTCGCGGTCGTAATGGATGCGGTGACCGTTGAATGTCAGCGCCGAGTAGCGAAACAGCAGCACGGGATCGGCGTAATGCGTCTCCTGATGCTTGGCCGCAGGGACTTCCTTCGGCGCGGGGGCCGGCGGCGCCATGCTGGTCGGCATGTCCCTGTAGACGATGTCCTGGCGCTCGCGGATGGCGAGGCCACGCTTGGTGGTGATCAGGTGCTCGACATTGACGAAGCACAGCGCGCCGGTCGAGCCGGTCTTCAGGTTGACGTCGAGGATCTTCGAGGAGCGCGTGACCTCGTCGCCGACAAGCAACGGTTCGATGAACTGCACTTCACCGCCCGCCCACATGCGACGCGGCAGCGGCACAGGCGGGAGAAACCCGCCGCGCGCCGGGTGACCGTCGGGGCCGAGCTTGTCCATCGCGGCGACGGGCTGCGCCAGGCACCACTGCGTTGTGAACGGCGCGGCATCGCCCGGCTTCGGCGTGCCGATGTCGAGGAACAACGTGGCGCGCAGGCCCTTTACGAGCTGCGCAGTCACGACGTCGGAGGCCTCAATGGTGCGACCGATCCACTGCTTGAGATGATCGATGTCGAGCTTGTCGGTCATGACGACCTCCGTCTGATCTTGAAGATTACTTCTGTACTTCGCCTATGCCGGGCACCGCGCCGTAGCTGCGCGGCGCATCGACCCAGATCGCGGCCGGCGCCGGATACGACACTTCGCCATTCGGCGTGTTGACGGTGATACGGCGCAGATGCGGATGGTTGGTGAGATCCGCCATGGTATTCACCTCGGCAAAGGCGATATCGGCGTCGGTCAGGCGCTTCAGCAGTTCGTCGCGGCCGAGCGATCCGAAGATGGCGCTGACGGTCTGGTCGGTGAAGGCGCGGTTGCGCACGCGCTCGACGCCGTTGACGAGGCGCGGATCGGCGGCGAGGTCGGCATTCCCCAGCACCTTGGCGCAGAGGATCTTCCACTCACGCTCGCTCTGGATCGAGATCAGGATGTCCTTGCCATCCTTGGAGCGAAACACGCCGTAGGGCGCGATCGAGGGATGGGCAAGGCCCATGCGCTTCGGCTCGTTGCCAGCCTCGGCATTGAGCAGCGGCACGGTGAGCCAGTCCGCCATCACATCGAACATCGAGATGCGGATATCCGCGCCTTCGCCGGTCACCGAACGCCCGATCAGCGCTTCCAGGATCGCGGCATGCGCGGCTGCACCGGTGGCGACGTCGACGATGGAGACGCCGACGCGCGACGGGCCTTCGGGGCCGCCGGTGATCGACGCCAGCCCGCTCTCGGCCTGGATCAAGAGGTCATAGGCCTTGCGATGGGCATAGGGGCCGGTGTCGCCATAGCCGGTGATGGTGGCGCAGATCAGCCGCGGATAATCCTTGCGCAGCCGCTCGCGGGTGAAACCGAGCTTGTCCATCGAGCCGGGCTTGAGGTTCTGGATCAGCACGTCGGCGGTGGCGATCAGCTCTTCCATGGCCTTGCGGCCGTCCGGCGTGGAGAGATCAACGACGACGGAATCCTTGCCGCGGTTGAGCCAGACGAAGTAGCTGCTCTGGCCCTTCGCCGCGGCGTCGTAACCGCGGGCGAAGTCGCCTTCGGGTCGCTCGATCTTGATGACATGTGCGCCGGCATCCGCGAGCCGCGAACTGCAGAATGGTGCGGCCACCGCCTGTTCAACGGCGATGACGGTCAGTCCCTTGAGCGGCAGCATATGTCTATCTCAATACGAGCGCGGCATGCCGAGCACGTGCTCGGCCACGAAGGACAGGATCAGGTTGGTCGAGATCGGCGCCACCTGATACAGACGGGTCTCGCGGAATTTGCGCTCGACGTCGTATTCCTCGGCAAATCCAAAACCGCCATGAGTCTGGATACAGGCATTGGCCGCTTCAAAGGACGCATCGGCGGCGAGCATCTTGGCCATATTGGCCTCGGCGCCGCATTCCATGCCGGCTTCGTATTTGCGCAGCGCTTCCTTCACCATCAGTTCGGCCGCGCGCATATTCGCATAGGCCTTGGCGATGGGGAATTGAATGCCCTGGTTCTGGCCGATCGGGCGACCGAACACCTGACGCTCCTTGGCGTAGGCGCTCGCCTTGGCGATGAACCACTTGGCATCGCCGACGCATTCGCTGGCGATCAGGATACGCTCGGCATTCATGCCGGAGAGGATGTAGCGGAAGCCCTTGCCCTCTTCGCCGATCAGGTTTTCCGCCGGCACCTTCATGTCGGTGAAGAACACTTCGGTGGTCGCATGGTTCATCATGGTGCGGATCGGGCGGATCTCGAGGCCGTTCTTCTTGGCCTCTTTCATGTCCACCAGAAACACCGACAGGCCGTCGGTGCGCTTCGCCGCCTGTTCCTTCGGCGTGGTGCGCGCGAGCAGCACCATCAGGTCGGAATATTCGGCGCGGCTGGTCCAGATCTTCTGGCCGTTGACGATGTAGTCGCCGTTGTCGTCCTTCTTCGCCACCGTCTTCAGCGAGGATGTGTCGGTGCCCGAGGTCGGCTCGGTGACGCCGAAGGCCTGCAGGCGAACTTCGCCACTGGCGATCTTCGGCAGCCACTTGGCCTTCTGCTCGTCATTGCCATGACGCAGCACCGTGCCCATCGTATACATCTGCGCGTGGCAGCCGCCGCCGTTGCAACCGGCGCGCTGGATCTCTTCCAGGATCGCCGCTGCTGCGGAGAGCTTGAGGCCGGAGCCGCCATATTCCTCGGGGATCAGAACCGACAGGTAGCCGGCTTCCGTCAGTGCATCGACGAAAGCCTTCGGATAGGCCATTTCGCGGTCGAGCTTGCGCCAGTATTCACCGGGGAACTGTGCACACAGTTTGGCAACGGCATCGCGGATATCGTGGAATTCGTCCTGTTCCGCGGGATGGTGTTTCGTCAAGGAATTGAGCTTCTCTTCTTGAGGGGAAAATTATGAATCCTGACCGGCATTACGAAATCCTCACCGGGAGGGTCTCGTAGCCTTTAACGAAGCTCGAATACACGCGCTTGGGTTCCCCCACAACTTCGATGTTCTCGAACCGTTTCAGTATCTCCTCCCAAACGATCCTCAATTGCAACTCCGCCAGGCGCATGCCCACGCAGCGGTGTATGCCAAAACCGAATGACAGGTGAATCTTCGGCCGCGCGCGGTCGATGATGAATTCGTTCGGCCGCTCGATCACCTCCTCGTCGCGGTTGCCCGAGACGTACCACATCACCACCCGGTCGCCCTTCTTGATGGTCTTGCCGCCGAGCTCAGTATCCTGCATGGCGGTACGGCGCATATGCGCCAGCGGCGTCTGCCAGCGGATCACTTCGGGGACCATGGTCTCGATAAGCGACGGATTGTCGCGCAACTTCTGATACTGGTCGGGGTTCTCGTTCAGCGCCAGCACCGAGCCGGTCATGGTGTTGCGGGTGGTATCGTTGCCGCCGACGATGAGCAGGATGATATTGCCCATCAGCGTGTCGGCATCCATGAAGCGCGTGGCGTCGCTATGCGCCATCATGGAAATCAGGTCATTCCGTGGGTCGGAATTCACGCGCTCGTTCCAGAGTTTCTGGAAATAGGCCGCGCATTCGTCCATCTCGCGGCGGCGCTCTTCCTCCGACGACACGATTCCACTTTTTGGCAGCGCGGTGGACACGTCCGACCAGCGCGTCAGCTTGCGGCGCTCCTCCCACGGGAAGTCGAACAGGGTCGCAAGCATCTGCGTGGTGAGTTCGACCGAGACGCGTTCGACCCAGTCGAAGGTCTCGCCGCGCGGCAATCCGTCGAGCACCTTGCAGACGCGCCCACGGATCAGCACCGCCATCTCGTCGAGATGTGTTGGCGTGAACATCGGCGTCACGGTCTTGCGCTGCGCGCTGTGCTTCGGCTCATCCATGGCGATGAAGCTCGGCCAGTCATAGCCTTCCGGCACGTCGCGGATCGCGATGCCGCCATGCTTCACGTCGGACGAGAAGATGCCGTGATTGGTGTCGACATGCATGATGTCGTGATACTTGGTCACCGACCAGTAGGGCTCGATCGGTGCATTGGTGCAGTAATGCACCGGCTCTTCCTTGCGCAGCCGTTCGAAGAACGGCCACAGCGTATCGGTCGCGAACAATTTCGGCGCGCCGGGATGGAAGTCCTTCAGCGGCGTCGAATAGGCGATCTCGCGCGCGACGCGCTGGATCTCGGCTTTGTCAGGATTGATCCTGGCTTGGATATTCATGGCGTCTGCTCTCCAAAAAATCGATCCTGAGCCGTCGCGGTCGCCGGTTCAGCCAGCGATCCGCACAGGCAGTGTTTCATAACCCTTCACGAAGCTCGAAAAGACGCGGCGCGGCTCGCCGACGACTTCGATCCTGTCGAAGCGCTTGATGATCTCTTCCCACACAATCTTCAATTGAAGTTCGGCAAGTCTGAGGCCGACGCAGCGGTGGATGCCGAAGCCGAATGACAGATGGCGGTTCGGTCGCACGCGGTCGATGATGAATTCGTTGGGGTTTTCGATGACCTCGTCATCGCGATTACCCGAGACGTACCACATTACGACCTTGTCCCCCTTCCTGATCTGCTTGCCGCCGAGCTCGGTGTCCTGCACCGCCGTGCGCCGCATATGTGCCAGCGGCGTCTGCCAGCGGATGATCTCCGGCACCATGCTCTCGATCAGCGCCGGGTTGGCGCGCAGCTTGTCATATTCACCAGGGAATTGATTGAGTGCGTAGACGCCGCCGGACATCGAATTGCGCGTGGTATCGTTGCCGCCGACGATCAGCAGAATGATGTTGCCGAGAAAACTCTCCGGATCGAGATGCCGCGTGGCCTCGCTATGCGCCATCATCGATATCAGGTCGCTCTTCGGCGGCGCATTGAGTCGCTCCTGAAACAGTCGCCCGAAATACTCGCCGCATTCGCGCAGTTCTCTCTGCCGCTCCAGCTCGGCCTCAGGCGTGGGTGGCAACATTGTGGCGACATCCGACCAGTGGGTGAGCTTGCGGCGCTCCTCCCAGGGAAAGTCGAACAGGGTTGCCAGCATCTGTGTGGTCAATTCGATCGACACGCGATCGACCCAGTCGAAGGTCTCGTTGCGGGGCAGGGAGTCCAGCACCTCGGCAGTGCGGCTGCGGATCAGGCTGGAGAGCTCGTCCATGTGGTGAGGCGCAAACATCGGCGCCACGGTCTTGCGCTGGGCGCTGTGATGCGGCGGATCTGTCGCAATGAACATCGGCCGGCGAAACTGCACACCGGCATCGCGGATGGTGATGCCGCCGAAAGCCGCGGCGGAGGAGTAGGTGGAGTGATTGGTCTCGACCTGCATGATGTCGTTGTACTTGGTCACCGACCAATACGGTCCGAACATGCTGTCCTTGCAGTAGTGGACGGGATCCTCGCGGCGCAGCCGTTCGAAATAAGGCCAGAACGTATCGGTGCGGAATAGTTCGGGATTGCCGGGATCGAACTCATCGAGCGGCATCCCGTAAGCTTGGGCGTGAGCGGCGGCTTGGGCGGATTTGCTGCTGTCGGAATCCTGGACGCGATCGAGCATCGGTTCTCTCCCTGGCATGTCCTCCGTGGTTGGTCCCGGAGGGCTTATTTGGATGAATTACAACCCGTTGCGCGGCCAAGAGCAAGGACCACTTTATGCCTCTTCTCAGCCCGTTCAGCCCGTGACATGGTGATTTCAATCAACAAAACCGGTGCGCTTGCGCGCCGTTCTGACCGGAGGCGACCCTGTGATTGCGAACGCTCAACGGATGTTCAATTTTGATCTCGGCGAGACTGCGGACGCGATTCGCGAGACCGTGCGTGACTTCTCCCAGAACGAGATCGCGCCGCGCGCCGAAGCCATCGACAAGACCAACCAGTTTCCGCTCGATCTCTGGCCCAAGATCGGCGCGCTCGGCCTGCACGGTATCACGGTGGAGGAAGAGTTCGGCGGCGCCGGGCTCGGCTATCTCGAACACGTTATCGCGGTAGAAGAGATTTCGCGCGCCTCGGCGTCAGTGGGACTGTCCTATGGCGCGCATTCCAACCTCTGCGTCAATCAACTCCGCCGCAACGGTAATGAAGCACAGAAGCGCAAATATCTGCCGAAGCTGATCTCGGGCGAACATGTGGGATCCCTCGCGATGTCCGAGCCGGGCTCGGGCTCGGACGTGGTGTCGATGAAGACCCGCGCCGACAAGAAGGGCGACCGCTACGTTCTCAACGGCAACAAGATGTGGATCACCAATGGCCCGGTGGCGCAGACGCTGGTGGTCTATGCCAAGACCGATCCGGCGGCCGGCCCGCGCGGCATCACCGCCTTCATCATCGAAAAGGGCATGAAGGGTTTTTCGACGGCGCAGAAGCTCGACAAGCTGGGTATGCGCGGCTCGGATACTTGCGAACTCGTTTTCGAGGATTGCGAGGTGCCCGAGGAGAACGTGCTCGCCGAGGTCGGTCGTGGCGTCAATGTCCTGATGTCCGGCCTCGATTACGAGCGCGCGGTGCTCGCGGCGGGCCCGCTCGGCATCATGCAGGCCTGTCTCGACGTCGCGCAGCCTTATGTGCACGAGCGCAAGCAGTTCGGTGAGCCGATCGGCAACTTCCAGCTCGTGCAGGGCAAGATCGCCGATATGTATGTGGCGCTGAGTTCGGCCCGCGCTTACGTTTATGCAGTCGCGAAAGCCTGCGACCGCGGCGAAACCACCCGCGAGGATGCCGCCGGCGCCATCCTCTACGCATCGGAACGCGCCACGCAATGCGCGCTCGACGCGATCCAGCTGCTCGGCGGCAATGGCTATATCAACGACTATCCCACCGGCCGCCTGCTGCGCGACGCCAAACTCTACGAGATCGGCGCCGGCACGAGCGAGATCAGGCGGATGCTGATCGGGCGGGAGCTGTTTGCGAAGAACGGGTGAAGGGCGATTCCTTGTATCCGAAGCGCTGACCTCTCCACTGTCATTCCGGGGCGCGCGTCGCCGGCGAAGCCGGCAGAGCGCGAACCCGGAATCCCGACGTGTTTTGCGCTGAACATGTCGAGATTCCGGGTTCACGTGCGCGAAGGCGCGCCCGCGCCCTCAGGCAAACCAATTGGTTTACCGGGGAATGACAGTTTGGGGCGGCAGGCATCCACCTAAACATTCTTTCCTATTTCCTGTTGACAACATCCCCATCAGGTTTATATTCCCCTTCGTCCTGCCCCACCGAGAGGGGCGATCGCGATCGTCACGTTCGCGGGGTGGGATGCGGTGGACGCCGGCGATGCGGCGTCACGCGGTTCATGGGGGAACGTCTGTCTTCGGGCAGGACGGATCTGCGCCAGCACTGCCACTGGCAAGGAGACGGCCGACCTTCGGATGGAAAGAGCCCTGGACAGCGTGACGGACGACCAAATCGAAACGCGTTCGGCCCAGTCGCTTGAGGCTACCCTGTCCCTCCGCCCTGGGACACTAATTTTGGTGATGGGACCGTTCGCCATGGCAGATGTGCAAGCAACCGAAAAAACACCGCATGCGGAACGCCGGGCAATCGCTCGGCGCCTCCGAAAGTCCTGATGCACACTAACCTGCGGAAGACCGCATTCGCATCAGGCCCAAGGGTGCAACGGGCACCCGGCGTTCCGCACGCCCTCTCACAGGGGGCGGGAATGCAAGCAACGACGGCGCCCCCGCGCCGCAAATAACAGGGGTGATGACGCATGTCTGAAGGGTCGTGGCTGTTTGACAATTTGAATCAAGAGCAACGCAGAAGCGCGGCTGTGTGTCCGCCACTTCAGAGGCATTCAAAGGGCATCGCCACTTGATCCACCTCAATCCTGTCACGGCAAAATGCGCAGATGATTGGCTCATCGCGTCGATCGACGCACCGTCGCAAGCAGGAGCAGGATCATGCCGAAAATGAAGGCTGCGATATTTGTCGAACCGGGGCGTATCGTTCTGGATGACAAGCCGATCCCCGACGTCGGCCCGCTCGATGCGCTGATGCGCATCACGACCACCACGATCTGCGGCACCGATGTGCATATCCTCAAGGGTGAATATCCGGTCGCGAAAGGGCTGACCATCGGACACGAGCCGGTTGGTATCATTGAGAAGCTCGGCAGCGCCGTCACCGGCTATCGCGAGGGCCAGCGCGTCATTGCCGGCGCCATCACGCCGAGCGGTCACAGTTATGCATGTCTCTGCGGCTGCTCATCGCAGGATGGCGCTGGAACCAAGCACGGCTTCAAGGCGGCCGGTGGCTGGCGGTTCGGCAATACGATCGATGGTGCGCAGGCCGAGTATGTGTTGGTACCCGATGCCATGGTCAATCTCAGTCCGGTGCCCGACGCGTTGACGGATGAGCAGGTGCTGATGTGTCCGGACATCATGTCGACGGGATTTGCCGGTGCCGAGCGCGGCGGCATCAGGATCGGGGACACGGTGGTGGTGTTCGCTCTGGGGCCGATCGGACTCTGCGCCCTCGCCGGCGCCAAGCTGATGGGCGCGACCACGATCATCGGTGTCGATACGGTACCCGCGCGCATCGAGGTCGCCAAACGGCTCGGCGCCGATATCGTCGTCGACTTCAAGAAGGGTGATCCGGTCAAGCAGATCATGGACCTCACCGACGGCCGCGGCGTCGATGTGGCTATCGAAGCGCTCGGTACGCAAGGCACCTTCGAATCGGCACTGCGCGCGCTGCGGCCGGGCGGCACGCTGAGCAGCCTTGGCGTCTATTCGACGGATCTGCAGATTCCCCTGAGCGCCTTTTCGGCGGGCCTCGGCGATAACACGATTGTCACCAGCCTGTGCCCCGGTGGGAAGGAGCGGATGCGACGGCTGATGAACGTCGTTGCCTCCGGCCGCGTCGACCTGACGTCGCTGGTCACGCATCATTACCGGCTGGACGATATCGAAAAAGCCTACGATCTGTTCTCGCATCAGCGCGATGGCGTGCTGAAGGTCGCCATTACGCCGTGAAGATCAGGCTTTGAAAAGGAGAGGCAGCCAGCGCGAAATTCTCCGTGCTGGCTGGATCTGACCCGCTCACATCGCCAGGAAGCTGCGATTCCAGGTCGGGCTGATCAGCACCTCATTGATACAGACATGCGGCGGCATGCTGGCGATGAAGGCGATGGTCTTGCCGAGATCGTCGGGCTGCAGCATCCGCGCCATCACCTCGTCACTCGGCGGCACCGGACGGTTCTTCATGATGTCAGTGGCGACCTCGCCGGGCGAGAGACAGCAGGCGCGCAAGCCGTTGACGCATTCGTCCATGTTGAAGGAATGGGTCAGCGCCAGCACGGCATGTTTGGTGGCCGTATAGGCCGGCCCCGTCATCTTCGACACGATGCGCCCGGCCCATGAGGCGACATTGATGATGCAGCCGTCCTTCTGCGCCCGCATCGCCGGCAGCACGGCGCGCATGCAATACATCACGCCATTGAGATTGATGTCGACGATCTGGTCCCAGCCGTCCTGCGTGACGTCTTCCCAGCTCCGCTTCGGCAGGTTGACGCCGGCGCTATTGACCAGAAGATCAATACGCCCATGTTTGGCGAGGATCGCCTGCGCCACCTTGTTGACATCGTCGGCATTGCTGACATCCAGCGCCATCGCCTCCACGGGCTTGCCGCCGGCGCCGAGTTCATCGGCGACGCCCTGCAGCACATCGGCGCGGCGGCCGGAAATGACCACCGTCCAGCCATCCGCCAGCAGCGCCTCTGCGCCCGCTCTGCCGATTCCGGTGCCGCCGCCGGTCACCCATGCGATCTTGGTCTTGCTGGTCACGATTTTCTCCCTGATCGTTTCTTGCTTCGCGATGTCCATCGTCTTGCTTCACGATGGCCAAAGTGTTCAACAATAATCGAGCCGGCGCCAGTGCCGCCAACTCATGAGCCTCATGCCGATCATGCCGACCGACACCAAACCGCCCATCGATCAGAACCGCCTCTGGGACGACCATATGGCGCTGGCCGCCATCACCGATCCCGACAAGCCATGGACGCGGCGATCGTTCTCGCAGCGCTTCCTCGACGGCCGTGCCTGGCTGCGCGAGCAATTCATTGCCGCTGGCATGACGGTGCGCATGGATGCCGGCGCCAACATGATCGCCAGGCTGGAAGGCAGCGTTCCGGGCCTGCCGCCGATCATGCTCGGTTCGCATTCCGACACGGTGCCATCCGGCGGCCGCTTCGACGGCATTTCCGGCATCCTGACGGCGCTGGAAGCCGTGCGTGCGCTGCAGGCCTCCGGCTACAAATTGCGACATCCGATCGAGATCGTGGATTTCCTCGCCGAGGAGCCCAGCGAATACGGCCTGTCCTGCGTCGGCAGCCGCGCCATGGTCGGCGAGCTCGATGCCAGGATGCTGACTTACACCAACGCAGCAGGCGAGACGCTGGCCGATGCCATCAAGCGCGTTGGCGGCGATCCGGCGGCCATCGCCGCGATGCAGAAGCCGGAATTCGTTGGCTATCTCGAATTGCACATCGAGCAGGGCGTGGTGCTGGAAAGCAAGAAGCTCGATCTCGGTCTCGTCACCGGGATCGCCGGCATCACCCGCGTCGAGATCGTGCTGAAGGGCGCCGCTGATCATGCCGGCTCGACGCTGATGGAGTATCGCAAAGACGCGAGCCTTCCCGCCGCCGAACTCGTGCTGCTGGTCGCGCAGCAAGCCAATGCCTTTGCCGCGCGCAAACAAGGCCACTTCGTCGCCACCACAGGGATCCTCGAGATCAGCCCGAATGCCGCCAACGTCGTCCCTGGCGGTGCGCGCATGATCCTCGATATTCGCGCCGAGAAGGCCGCGCTGGTCGATGAATTCGTGGCACTGCTCGATCGCGAGAGCCTCGCCATCGCCAAACGCGCTAAGGTCGAACGCGAACGTTTCGCGTTGATTTCGCAAAATCCTCCCGCGCCTTGCGACGATCATCTGCTTGACGTTCTCGGGCGTAGCGCCGCCAAGCTTGGTTATTCCACGACGCGGCTGGCGTCGGGGGCCGGTCACGACGCGGCTTTCATGTCGCATATCGGCCGCAGCGCGATGCTGTTCATTCCGTCAAAGGACGGCAAGAGCCATTGCCCGGAGGAATGGTCGGAGCCCGAGCAACTGGCAGTCGGGGCGGCAACACTGTTCGAGGCGGTGCGGCTACTCGACGGACAGAACGACTAGCTGGCGGTGCGTTCGGCCAGCACGCCGTGTTGAACGGAAGCCAGATAATCGCCGACCTGCTCGATGCCCATGGGCTTGGCGAAGAAGTAGCCCTGCATGAAACGGCAGTGCTCCTTGCGCAGGAAGTCGACCTGTTCGCCGCTCTCGACGCCTTCGACGATGCAGTCGTGACCGAGGCCGTTGCACAGTCCGAGCATGGTGCGCAGGATCAGGCGCGCGGCAGAATCCGTCTCGATCTTGCTGATGAAGCTGCGATCGATCTTGACCTTGTCCAGCGGCAATTCGCGGATGCAGCTTAGGCTCGAATAGCCGGTGCCGAAATCGTCCAGCGAGATGCGGGCGCCCAGAGCCTTCAGGGCATTCAGCGCTTCGGTCGCTTGTGCGAGATTGCCCATCACGGCCGTCTCGGTAATCTCGAAGTCGATGCGGCTGGCCTTCACCTTGCTTTGCTGGACAACAGCAATGATCTTGAGGATCGACAGGGGGGAGGCGACGTCGACCGCGGAGAGGTTGAACGAAATCCGGACATGCTCCGGCCATGTCGCTGCACCTTCAAGGGCCTTGCGCAGCAGCAACGGTGTCAACTGGCCGATCATGCCTGAGCGCTCGGCGGCGACAATGAAGCTCATCGGTGGAACATTGCCGAGCTCCGGGCTCTTCCAGCGCGCCAGGGCTTCGAAGCTCGCGGGCTGTTGTGTTTCTGCGTCGATGATCGGCTGGTAGGCGATCCACAATTCCCGTTCGAGGTCGGCACTAGCCAGGGCCCGACTCACAGAGGAGGCCTCGCGGATATCGGCTTCGTGTTCTGCAGAAAACCGGACGGCCTTGCCACGCTTGTGCTGCTTGGCAAAGAACAGCGCATAATCGGCGCGCTCGAACAGATCCTGCGCGGTCTTGGCTGTGTCCGGAAATTCCGCATATCCGATCGAACAGCTGATGCTTACTGTAATGTCATCAATCTCGAACGGGATGTCGAACAGGTTCTCGATGCTCTCTTCCGCTTCAACAATTGCGTCCGGATCGAGCAATTGGTCGCTGAACATGACGAATTCGTCGCCGCCCAGTCTGCCCAGAAACACGTGAGGGGCGAGATGTGCGCGCAGTCTGTCTGCGACTTCGACCAGCAAGCGATCACCCGTGTGGTGCCCATGGATGTCGTTGATCGGCTTGAAGCCATCAAGATCCAGGATGCCGAGTAGCAGGCCGCCGCTACTGTGCTCAGTGTTGACAATGCCGCGCTCAAGCTCGGCAAAGAAGTTCCGGCGATTGGGGAGACCGGTGAGGCTGTCGATATTCGAATTCCGGAAATTCTTGTCGCTCAGCACCTGCAGCTCAGCCTGCTTGATACGCAGCGCCTTCTCCGAATTCACCCGCTTCTCGAAATCGGAGTAATTGCCGAGCAACATGAAGAGAACGGCCCCGATAACCACGACGAAGTTGAAGGCGATGGAGACGAAGACGACATTGTCGCTGGAGCCGAAAAAGAACGCGAAGGGCACGACAACCAGCGCCATCACGATCAGCGCTGCCGCGCGCAGATGCATGAGGCAGAAACCGCAGCCGATCGATGTAACGGCCATAAAGAACGCAACGTGGCTTTTGCTATAGGCGTCGCCATAGGGAAACAGGCTGAGGCTCCAGGCAGTGAACGCGACGCCGAGAATGCCTGCAAAGATGATCGAGCCGGTGAGCTTCTCGACGGCCTGGCTGAGTGACAGCGCCGTGTTCCGCGCTCTCAACCAGCTCAGTATCCGGATCACACAGATTGCATCGAATGCAGCAGGGAGATAGACGGTAAGCAGATGTGGCGCAGTACCATAAAAGGTAATCGCAAGTGCCGTCGTGTTGACGACCACCAGCGCATACATCATCGGCACCTGACGGGTGAAGGCAGCGAGTTTCGCCTCTACCAGTTCGGGGTTTTCGCGCGGCACCCGGAAGATCGTTCCGATCTGTGATGCCGCCATTTCGAAGTAGTTCAGCATCGTACCGTCCTGGACTCTGCACTCGTGAGTTAGATACCTAGCGCAACTTCTTTAAGATTGGCCTGCCTCGGTTGTCTAAAGTTCGCGCGAGTAACCGACTGTTCTGATTGGTGTATTTTCTTCTATTTGCGATGCTGCAGGTGCGAAAAGGTCAGGGGTGGTATTAAGAAACCGACCTTGCATCAGCGACATCGCAGCGGCATGTGGTTGAAGAGGGTCCATTCGCGGTGGGTGAGAGGAAGGACATGACAACAGCGAGCGGGGTTCGAATGATCTATGTGAGTTCGCTCGGAGGCCTTGCTGCTGTGGCAGACTCGCTGCCGTCCTTCGATCTGCTGACCCTTCTTTCGCCCGCCGCGAGCGAGCGCGACTGGAGCGGGTTGGCGCGTGAGCGGCATGTGGAGCTAACCTTTCACGATATCGTCGAAGCAACGTCGGACCTGATCGCGCCCGATGCCGACGTCGTGGATGCCATTCTTCAATTCGGCCGCGGCAGCATCGCTGATCGCCCGATGCTCATTCACTGCTGGGCCGGTATCAGCCGTTCCAGCGCTGCGGCTTACGCCATCGCCTGCGATCGCAATCCTGGCTATGAGGCGGCGATTGCAGATGAGCTACGCAAACGTTCGCCTTATGTGACGCCGAACAAATTGATGGTGCAATTGGCCGACGAACAGCTTGGCCGCGACGGCCGCATGGTCGAAGCCATCGCACGCATCGGCCGCGGTGCGGACGCTTTTGAAGGTGAGGCTTATCGATTGCCGTTGAACTGGCCTATTTGATCAGGGCTGCGACGCCGAGCAGAAAACCGATCTCGAAGAGTTGCTCGACGGCACCGAGCACGTCGCCGGTGTAACCGCCGATCAGTCGACGCGACCAGAGTGCGAGCAGTGCGGCGAGCGCTGCGCCGAGCAGAAGACCCGCAAAAAGCGATGCGACCGAGACGAGCGCAAGCGGGATTGCTGCAAGCACGACCACACCAAGTGCAAACAACGATTCCTCAAATCGCACGGGCGCCTCGGCGTAAGTGACCTTCATCGCACTGGTATCGCCGCTATAGGGCAGGCGGTTCATCACGAAGGCCGGCATGGCGCGTGCTGCGGCGTGGACGGCGATCAGCGCTGCCGCACCTGCCCACAGCGGCAATATGGCGAGCGCCGCAATGCGCAGCGCCGTGCCCAGGCAAAGTGCGAGCGCCCCGTAGGTGCCGATGCGGCTGTCCTTCATGATTGCAAGACGCTTTTCGATCGTCCAGCCTCCGCCGAAACTGTCGGCCGTATCGGCAAGGCCGTCTTCATGCAGCGCGCTGGTCAGAGCGATGCTTGTCGTGATCGCCAGCAGGGCGGAAATCAGCGGTGACCAGAATTCGCCGACAACGAGAAACACGATTGCGGATGCAGCACCGATGCCGGCGCCGACCACCGGAAAATACTTCATTGCACGCGCAAGCCAGTCAGGCCCTTGCGCGTCGACAGTTGCCGGTACCGGCAGCACCGTCAGGAAACGGATCGCATTCAAAAGATGCGGATCCAGCCTCATCTAGATCTTTCCGGCCAGCACGTCGTCGAGGCTCGCAACATCGGTCAGCATGCGCGCAGCGGCACGGACCAACGGCACCGCAAGCAGCGCGCCGGTGCCTTCACCGAGCCGCAAGCCGAGATCAAGTAGCGGCTGGGCATCGAGCGCGTTGAGTACGATGTCGTGGCCGCGTTCAGCCGAACGGTGCGCGAAGACGCAGTAGTCGCGTGCGGCCGGGCACAGACGAACGGCGAGCAATGCCGCGGCGCTGGAGATGAAGCCGTCGATGATCACCGGCCGCCGTTGCGAAGCTGCGCCGAGGATCGCTCCGGCCATGCCCGCGATTTCCAGCCCGCCTAATTGGGCCAGCACATCCAGTGGCGCAGTTGCGTCGCTGCGCGCTGCCGCCTTCGTGATCGCCGCGCGCTTGCGCGCCATGCCGGCATCATCCTGCCCGGCGCCAACGCCGATACAATCATTCAGGGGTGCCGGTGCGAGTCGATGAACCACCAGTGCCGAGGAGGCCGTGTTGCCAATTCCCATCTCGCCGAGCGCGATGATGTCTGCGCCGGCCTTGATCTCACCGACGGCGATTCTGAAGCCGCGCGTCAGCGCATCGGCCGCGTGCTCTGCCGTCATCGCTGGCTCGCGCGCGGCATTCGCCGTACCCATGCGGACCTTTGCATCGATCAGCTTCGGGTGCACCGGCAGCTCGGCGGCGACGCCGATGTCGATCACGCGCACACCGATGTCATTGGCCGCGGCGAAAGCATTGGCCGTGGCGCGGCCGGCCAGATAGGTCATCACCATCGCGACCGTGACCGCCGATGGATATTGCGACACGCCTTCGGCCACCAGTCCGTGATCCCCCGCGAACACCAGCAGCACGGCATTGTCACCGCGCGGTTCGCCTGGATGCCGGATCATGCCGAGTTGCAATGCCAGCTCCTCGATTCGTCCGAGCGATCCCAGCGGCTTGGCCTTGCCGTCGATGGCAGCGCGGATTCCTGCCGCGATCTGCGGGTCAACAGGCGCAATGGCGGGCGGCTGCCACAAGGGCTGGGAATGGGCGGACATAGGGTTCCTTTTCGCGGCCTAACTGACGCAAGACGACCTGCAAGGTCAACAGGTCCGGGCGACAGTCCGTCGGCGCGGTTGACCCCGGCGCACCCGGCAGATAGCGTCTTTTGCGATGGTCCTTCCGCGTGGAAGGTGAATAGGGAAGCCGGTTTGAGGCCGGCGCTGCCCCCGCAACTGTAAGCGACGAGCCCGCGCCGGTGCCACTGGGAATTCTTCAGAATTCTTGGGAAGGCGGCAACAGGCTGTGACTCGCAAGCCAGGAGACCTGCCATCACGAACTGTGCTTTGGTGGCGTCGTCGGGGCGGGGTGCACCGGACGGGAGCGAACTGACGGCCATGCTGTCGGCGCGATCCAACAAAGCTCGTAGGCCCGCGAGGGCATGAACTGAGCATGTAATGGATCACGACAGCGCCGATATCTCTGGCGAACAAATTTCGGTCGAACCGCCGCGCCCCGTGCCGGCGGGTCCCGTTGTCGTGAGCGTGTGCATCAGCTGCAAGGCCGCCGAAACCGGCACGATCGTCGGGCCGGACATGTTCGATGCGGTGAAGGCCGCGCTCGGCGATGGCGATGCCGCCGTGATGGTGCGTCCGGTGCAGTGTCTCAGCGTCTGCAAGCGGCCAGCAACCGTTGCGGTGACGAGCCCTGATGGCTACACGTTCCTGTTCGGCGATCTGCAGACCGATAGCGGCAGCGCGGCGCTGGTGTCTTTCGTGGAGTCCTATCAGAAGGCCGACTACGGCCTGGTGCCATGGCGCGAGCGCGCCGAGGTGCTGCGCAAGGGCATGGTCGCGCGCGTGCCGCCGATGCGTTGGTCGCCTGAAGATGGGCGTGCGCCGAAATGACCGCGGTCTCCACCACGTTGGTGCTGGGCGGTGCGCGGTCCGGCAAGTCAACTTTCGCCGAGAGGCTGGTCGATGGCATCGGCCTGACCAAAGTCTATCTTGCGACTGCAACGGCCGGTGACGACGAGATGCATGCCCGCATCGCGCAGCATCGCAAGCAGCGCGGCGAAGGCTGGATCACCGTGGAAGAGCCGCTGGCGCTGGTCGATGCGCTGACGCGCGAGGCGACGGTCGGCCGCGTCGTGCTGGTGGATTGCCTGACGCTATGGCTGTCGAATCTGATGTTTGCCGAGCGCGATCCGGAGATCGAGGCAAAGCGTCTGGTGCGCTTCCTCGATGTCTCGCGCTATCCGATCGTTTTCGTGTCCAACGAAGTTGGCCTCGGCCTCGTGCCGGAGACACCGCTCGGCCGCGCGTTTCGCGATGCGCAGGGCCGCCTCAACCAGATCATCGCGGCCGCCGTGCCGAATGTTGCTTTCATTGCCGCCGGGCTTCCGCTCTGGCTCAAGCGTTCCCAGGAGAATTGAATGTCCCGCGTTCCCGTCACCGTCCTCACCGGATTTCTCGGCGCCGGCAAGACCACGCTGCTGCGCTCGCTGCTGACCCAGGCCGATGGCCGCCGCATCGCCGTGATCGTCAATGAGTTCGGCGATGCCGGTTTCGATGGCGGTCTGGTCGAGGAATGCGCGGCAAAGGCCTGTGCGCCCGGCGATATCGTCGAGCTTACCAATGGCTGCATCTGCTGCACCGTCGCCGACGACTTCGTGCCGACCATGGATAAGCTGCTGTCGCGCGAGCGTCCACTCGATGCCATCGTCATCGAGACCTCCGGCCTCGCGCTGCCGCAGCCGCTGTTGAAGGCCTTTGCCTGGCCGGCAGTGAAGACTCGCGCCACTGTCGATGGCGTCGTCACTGTCGTCGACGCGCTGGCGCTCTCTGAAGGCCGTGTCACGCTGGACGAAGACGCTGTTGCCGAACAGCGCGCCAAGGACGAAGGCATCGAACACGACGACCCCATCGAGGAAGTGTTCGAGGACCAGCTCGCTTGCGCTGATCTGGTGGTTTTGTCGAAAAGCGATCTCGTCGCTCCAGAAAAGCTCGCCGAGATCGAAGCCAAGCTGAAAGCCGTGTTGCGCCCCGGTGTCAGCATCGTGCGCTCCAAGGGCGATCTCGCGCCATCGGTGCTGATCGGCCTCAATGCCGCCGCCGAGGACGACATGGCTGCCCGCGTCGGTCATCACGGCGAGGAGGAAGAACACGACCATGACGACTTCGACAGCATCGTCGTCAAACCCACCGCTGCTGCGAGCATCGATGCGATGCGCGCACGCATCAGCGACGCGCTCGGCCTCGACGGTGTCCTCCGTGTGAAGGGCCATGCCCGCATCGCCGATAAATCTGCGCCGATCGTCGTGCAGGCCGTTGGCGCTCGCGTTGAACTCGCCTTCGCCCGGCCGGACGTGATGCAGGCCGAGCATCTGGTGGTCATCGGCCTCAAGGGATTCGACGGCGACGCCGTGCGAAAGGCACTCGCCGGGTAACGCAGGTTCACCCGCATGCATCTGAAGCTCGATACCTCCGGCAGCATTGACGACGGCGACGTCGCCCGCGATCTCGGGCAGGACACCGCTGATATCGTCGTGCTGTCTGCGGCAGACAGCGATCTGGCGGCGTTCAATGCGGCGCATGCGACGCTATCGGACGATTTCCCGAGCGTACGGCTCACGAATATGCTGGCGCTCGGCCATCCCGCGTCGGTCGATCTCTATGTCGAACGGACGCTGGCCAAGGCGAAGATCGTCGTGCTGCGCATGCTCGGGGGTATCAGCTATTGGCCCCATGGCGTCGAAAGCCTGCGCAGCGATGCGCTGAGCCGCGGTGCCAAATTCGCCTGCCTGCCCGGCGAGATGGACTGGAATGCCGAGCTGGCCGCGCGCGGCACTGTCAGCAGCGATGAAACGCACGCGCTGTGGCGCTATTGCAGCGAGGGCGGTGTCGACAACGCGCAGCTGGCACTGCGCTATGCCGCACATCTGATCGGCCATGGTGAGGAGCCGCCTGTTGCGCGGCCGATGCCTTCGGCCGGCTTCTGGCCGGGTGAACCGGCGGGGGATAACCGGCCGAATGCGATCGTGATCTTCTACCGCGCGCTGGTGGCCGGCGGCGATACGGCGGCAATCGATGCATTGCGTCGTTCGCTCGACGCGCGCGGCCTCAACGCGGCCTGTCTCTACGTCACGAGCCTGAAGGATGAGCGCTCCGCGGCTTTCCTGCGCGCCGCGCTTGCGGCCTATCCGCCCGATATCATCATCAACGCCACGGCCTTCGCCACTGCGACCGCGCATGACGATGCCGGCGTGTTGTCGGCGTCAGGCTGTCCGATTCTGCAGGTCGCGCAGGCCGGCATCTCGCGCGCCAGCTGGGAAGCCTCTACTCGCGGCCTGACGCCGCGCGATCTGGCGATGCATGTGGTGTTGCCGGAAGTCGATGGCCGCATCTTCGCCAATGCCATCGCCTTCAAGGAACGTGGCGCCAGCGACGGCGGCTTTGCGCCGGCAACATTGCAGCCGGTGCAGGATCGGATTGATGCGACCGCTGATCTGGCGCGCGCCTGGGTGCGCTTGCGCCGCGCTGCGGCGTGCGAACGACGCGTCGCGCTGATTCTGGCCAATTATCCCAATCGCGATGGACGCCTTGCCAATGGCGTCGGCCTCGATACGCCGCAGAGCCTGATCGATGTGATCGCCGCGATGCGCGAAGCCGGCTACGGCACTGGTGACGCGCCTGACACGACGACCGCCATGATGCAGCTGTTGCAACAGGGTCCAACGAATGCGCTTGCCGGTCGCGCCGAGCGAAGCGGTGGCGTGACGTGGCCGCTGGCTGAGTATCACGCGGCCTTTGCGACGCTGCCGACCAATGTGCGGCTTGCTATTGAGTCACGGTGGGGCAAGGCTGAGAGCGATCCGCATGTCGTCGATGGCGCCTTCCGCCTTGGCCTGCATCGTTTCGGCAACATCACTGTCGGCGTGCAGCCGGCACGCGGTTACAATATCGATCCCAAGAGCACCTATCACGATCCCGATCTGGTGCCGCCGCATCACTATCTTGCATTTTATCTCTGGCTGCGCCGCAACTTTGATGCGCATGCGGTGGTGCATCTCGGCAAGCACGGCAATCTCGAATGGCTGCCGGGGAAAAGCGCAGGCCTGTCGGCCGATTGTCTGCCCGATGCCGTGCTCGGTCCGCTGCCGCATCTCTATCCGTTCATCGTCAACGATCCCGGCGAGGGCATTCAGGCCAAGCGCCGCACCTCCGCCGTGATCATCGATCACCTGACACCGCCGATGACGCGGGCTGAGCTGCATGACGATCTGGCGCGGCTGGAGAATCTGGTCGACGAATATGCCATGGCGACCGATCTCGATCCCAAGCGCGCTGCCGTGATCGCCGAAGACATCCTGTCGCTCGCCCGCGCGCAGCAGATCGATGCCGACGTCAATGTCACCCGCGACACGCCGACGGGCGAGGCGCTGCGCGCGCTCGACGCCCATCTATGCGATCTCAAGGAAATGCAGATCCGCGACGGATTGCACATATTTGGCCGCGCGCCCGAGGACGCGCAGCGCAATGGTCTCCTGGTGTCCATCGCGCGCCTGCCGCGCTCGGAGATCAAGCCGCAGGATGCGTCACTGCATCGCGCTTTGGCTGCCGATCTCGGTCTTGGCACGTTCGACCCGCTCACCCGTGATATGGCCGATGACTATCTCGGCCCGCGCCCCGGCGTTCTTGCCGATGTCAGCGATGCAGTCTGGCGCACCACAGGTGACACCGTCGAACGGATCGAAGGGCTGGCGCTGCAACTTGTCTCCGGCGAGCTGCCTTGCGATCCCACCTGGATGCGCGCCACCGATGTACTTCACTGGATCACTACGAAACTGCGACCTGCCATCGATGCTTGCGGTGGCGCGGAGACGGCCGCATTCCTCAAAGGCCTCGACGGTCAGTTCGTGCGGCCCGGTCCATCTGGCGCGCCGACGCGTGGACGCCCCGATGTGCTGCCGACCGGGCGCAATTTTTTCGCCGTCGACGTTCGCGCCGTGCCAACGCCATCCGCCTGGCGCATCGGGCAACTGGCGGCCGAACGGCTGGTCGAGAGCTATTGGCAGGAGGCCGGCGAATGGCCGCGCGCGATTGCGCTGTCGGCCTGGGGCACCGCCAATATGCGCACCGGCGGTGACGATGTCGCGCAGGCGCTCGCGCTGATCGGCGCACGGCCGTTGTGGGAGGAAACCTCGGGCCGCGTCACGGGCTTTGCGATCACCCCGCTGTCGGAACTGAAACGCCCGCGTGTGGATGTGACCTTCCGTGTCTCCGGCCTGTTCCGCGATGCGTTCCCGACCCAGATGGACATCATCGGCTCTGCTGTGAGCGCGGTGGCCGAGCTCGATGAGCCCGATGAGGCCAATCCCATCGCGGCCAATGTCCGCGCGCGCGCCCGCACGCTCGAAGCCGGCGGCATGACCTGCGAGATTGCGCGGCGGCAGGCGACGCGCCGTGTGTTCGGCTCCAAGCCTGGCGCTTATGGTGCGGGCCTGCAGGCGCTGATGGATGAGGGTGGCTGGAGTAATCGCGCTGATATCTCCGACGTCTATCTCGATTGGGGCGGCTATGCCTATGGCGGTGGAACCGATGGGGAGGACGCGCGAGGCGAATTCGCCGAACGGCTGAGGGGCGTCGATCTCGTAGCGCAGGCGCAGGACAATCGCGAGCACGACATTCTGGATTCCGACGACTATTACCAGTTCATCGGCGGCCTCGCGGCGACGGTGCAGACGCTGCGTGGCTCGGCGCCGCGCATCGCCCATATCGATACGTCGCGCCCCGAAGCGCCGGTTGCCCGGCCGCTGGCGCATGAGATCTCGCGGGTGGTGCGCGGCCGCGGCGCCAATCCTAAATGGATCGCTGGCGTCATGCGTCACGGCTACAAAGGCGCCTTCGAGATCGCGGCGACGGTTGATTATCTGTTCGGTTTCGCGGCCTCCACCAATGCGGTCGCCAATCACCATTTCGATCAGCTGTTCGCCTCCTATTTGGAAAATGACGAAGTTCGAGGCTTCATGGCATCCGCCAATCCCGCGGCGCTGCGCGAGACGGCTGCGCGCTTTGCGGAAGCGATGCGCAGGGGCCTGTGGACGCCACGTTCCAATCGCGCTGCCGATCTGATCGCCGAACTTCTGCCGCAGGTACACAAAGAGATCGCAAAGGAAATCGCATGACCGAACTCGCCCACGACGATGAAGAAAATGCCCGCCACAAGATCAAGGCGGCCAAGCACAAGGCCGCCAAGGACAAAATCATGGCGACCAAGGTCGGCGAGAAAGGCCTGTTGATCGTCCATACCGGCACCGGCAAGGGCAAGACCTCGGCAGCGCTGGGCATGGTGTTCCGCCATATCGGTCACGGCTATCCCGTCGGCATCGTGCAGTTCACCAAGTCACCGGAATGGGACACCGGCGAAGCGCGGCTGCTGAAGACTTTCCCGGATCTCGTCACGCTGCACATCATGGGCGAGGGCTTCACCTGGATCACGCAGGACCGCGAACGCGACATTGCTGCCGCGACCGCGGGCTGGGAGCGCGCCAAGGAGATGATCCGCGATGACCGCCATCGTCTGGTGCTGCTCGATGAACTCAACATCGTGCTGCGTTACGACTATCTCGACCTCAATGAGGTGCTGACCTTCCTGCGCGACGAGAAGCCGGCCGACAAGCACGTGGTCATCACCGGCCGGAACGCCAAGCCCGAGCTGATCGAGATGGCCGATCTGGTCACCGAGATGACGCTGATCAAGCATCCGTTCCGCGCCGGCATCAAAGGTCAGAAGGGCATCGAGTTTTGAACCTTGAGCACGCAGGACCTCTCCATCTGTCATCCCCGCGAAGGCGGGGATCCATAGCCCCTGTCGGAGCAATGGAAACGGCAGAGCAGTTGCTGCGGCGATCACTTATCTCTGATGTGTTTATGGATCCCCGCCTTCGCGGGGATGACATGCTGAGAGGCTGGAGCGCAGCATGAACCTCACCACGCCCGCGTTGATGATCCAGGCGACCGGCTCCAATGCCGGCAAGTCGACGATCGTCGCTGGCCTTGCGCGGGCGCTGGTGCGGCGTGGCTTGAAGGTGGCACCGTTCAAGCCGCAGAACATGTCGAACAATGCCGCTGTCGCGGTCGAGGGCGGCGAGATCGGTCGTGCGCAGGCGGTGCAGGCGCGGGCTGCGAAACTTTCTCCGTCCGTACATATGAATCCGGTACTGCTGAAGCCTGAGACGGATACCGGCGCGCAGGTGATCGTGCAAGGCAAGCGCTGGGGCACGCTGCGGGCGAAGAACTATTTGGAGAAGAAGGCCGCATTGCTGCCCGCCGTGCTCGAAAGTTTTTCGCTGCTCGCCGATCAGGCGGACATCGTTCTCATCGAGGGCGCCGGCAGCCCGGCCGAGATCAATCTGCGCGCCGGCGACATCGCCAATATGGGCTTTGCTGCCGCGGCCAACATTCCGGTGGTGCTCGCTGGCGATATCGATCGCGGCGGCGTCATTGCGAGTCTCGCCGGCACGCATCTGGTGCTGGAGCCGGAAGAACGTGCGCGCATCCACGGCTTCATCGTCAACAAGTTTCGCGGCGATCCCAGCCTGTTCGACAACGGCCTCACCGCGATCACGCGGCTGACGGGGTGGCCATCCATCGGTGTGTTGCCCTGGCTGCCGCAGGCGGCGTTCCTGCCCGCCGAGGATGCTGTCGATCTCGATCGCACCCATGCCTCGTCATCGACCCGCATCATCGCCGTGCCGGTGCTGGCGCGGATCGCTAATTTCGACGACCTCGATCCGCTGGGCATGGAACCCGGCGTGAAGTTGGTCTTCGTGCGGCCGGGCGAGGCCATTCCCGGTAATGCCGACGTCGTCATCCTGCCGGGCAGCAAATCGACCATCGGTGATCTCGCCTTCCTACGTGAGCAGGGCTGGGACATCGACATCAAGGCGCATGTGCGCCGCGGCGGTCATGTGCTCGGCCTGTGCGGAGGCTACCAGATGCTGGGTAAGACGATCGCCGATCCCGATGGTGTCGATGGTTCGCCGGGCACGGTCGATGGGCTCGGCCTGCTCGATATCGTGACGCTGATGAGCGCGGATAAATCCACGACGCTGGTCACCGGTACGCATTGTGCGACTGGCGCCGCCATCGAAGGCTATGAGATTCATCTCGGTCGCAGCGAAGGTGGCGACTGCGCGCGGCCGCTCGTGATGATCGATGGACGACCTGATGGTGCTGGGTCAGTCGATGGACGCGTGCAGGGCACCTATGTCCACGGGTTGTTCACCGGCGATACCTTCCGCAAGGCGTGGCTGGCCAATCTCGGCATCGCGTCGTCGCTCGCCTATGACGCGCAGATCGAAGTTGCGCTCGATGCGCTCGCTGACCATTGCGAAAAGCATCTGGATATTGATCGACTAATCGAGATTGCCCGCAGCCGTCACAGCAGCAGCGCGAGCGCAGCATAGATCGCCGCCTGCAAGACGCAGGCTGCGACGAACACGCGAAGTGCCCGGCCGATGTCGTCAGGCGCTGCGGTTCGGCCTTCGGCATTGAGATAGGGATCGTTGACAGCGCCCTCGGCATAGACGCGGGGTCCAGCTATTGCGATCCCGAGCGCGCCAGCCATGGCACTTTCCGGCCAGCCGGCATTGGGCGAGCGGTGCTTTCCCGCGTCGCGCAACATGATCTTCAATGATGAGATGATCGATCCGCATGCGACCGGCGCAGCGAGCGCGACCAATATTCCCGACAGTCGTGCCGGGATCAGATTGACGAGATCGTCGAGCCGTGCGGCGGCCCAACCGAAATCCTGATAGCGCGTGCTGCGATGACCGATCATGGAGTCCGCCGTGTTGATTGCCTTGTAGGCGATCAGGCCGGGCAATCCGAGCAATGCCAGCCAGAACACCGGCGCGACAATGCCGTCGGAGAAATTTTCGGCGGTGGATTCTATCGCCGCGCGCGATACGCCGGCTTCGTCGAGTTGTTCAGGATCGCGCCCGACGATCATCGCAACGGCCTGTCGCGCCGCCGGCAATCCGGCCTCGGCGAAGGCGCGGTGCACGCGGGCCACATGCTGATACAGGCTGCGTTGCGCAATCAGTGTCGAGGCAATCAGGGTCTCGATTGCAAAGCCGATCCAGTTGTCGTTGAGGAGATCGGTGAGCAGTCCGCCGACAAGTATTGCGACACTGACCAGCGCGATGATGGTGACGACGCCTGCCAGCTTGCGCCGCTGACGCGACCAGTCTTCACGATTGAGCCAGCGTTCCAGCCAGCCGATGCCGTTGCCGATCCAGACGACCGGATGCGGCGCGCGTCGCCACAGCCAGTCGGGATCGCCGATCACGGCATCGAGCAGCAGCGCGGCGACCACCAGCAGGAGCGCGTCGCCATGCACCAGCATCAGGGCGCCACGCGGCTGATTTCGGCGGTCAATCGGTCGAGTGCTTCCACCATGGTCGGACCGCCGCAGGCGGTGAGGCGCTCGGGCAGCACCAGTCGCTTCGACGCCGGATAGAATGTCTCCAGTGCGGGATGCAGCAGGAAGGCGCGGCCTTCGTCTTCGGCGAAATCAGTATTGTCGGTGACCAGCAGCAGATCGGGCCGCAGCGTGACGATGGCCTCCAAGGAGGCGAAGCCGCCAGCCTTGAGGCCGAGCTCGCCGCCGGCATTGCGCAGCCCGACCGCTGATAGCAACGATGTGGTCAGATTTTCGCCGCCGGACACCCAGCCGCGCCGCGACACCGCCAGCACGCGCAACGGCTTGCGCTGTACGGCGGCATGGGCCTGCGCGATTGCAGTATCCAGTTTCGCGATTTCGGCTTCAGCACGCTCCGGATGCCTGACCAGCGCGCCCATCTGGCGGAGCTGTTTCTTGACGTCGTCGAGCGAGCGGGCGGGATCGAATTCGGTGACCTTCAGTCCCTTGTCCTTCAGGAGTTCGCGGGTCGCGCGCTTGGTGAAGCGACCGGCGACGACGACGTCCGGCTTCAGCGCTAGCACGTCCTCGGCCTCGCCGGACAGCAGGCGGAACGCCTTAGCCTTGTCCTTATCCCATGAGCGGAACGGATCGCGCGCATAGGGGCTGAGGCCCAGGACCTGCTCGGGATCGGCGAGGGTGACCAGCAGTTGATCGGTGCAGAGATTGATCGAGGCGATGCGCGGCAGATCGGCCGCACTGGCCTGCAGCGGCACGCATGCGAGCAGTGCGAGTGTCGCAGTCGCGAGCGGCCAAAGCCTCTCGCGCTTCGCCCGATATGATGGCATGACACAGGCATGAAACATGGTGGCGATCTCACGCAGGCGATGGCTGAATTCGGCGGCGCGCCGGACCAATGGCTCGATCTCTCGACCGGGATCAATCCATGGCCGTGGCCCATTCCTGCCAACCTGCCGAGCCATCTTTGGGAACGCCTGCCGACGCGCGCCGACGAACAGTCGCTGCTGTCCGCCGCGCGCAGCGCTTATCATGTGCCTGATAGCGTCGATGTCGTTGCCGCTGCCGGTACGCAGGCTCTGATCCAGTGGCTGCCGCATCTCGCCGTGCCCGGAGCCGTTGCCATCGTCGGGCCGACCTATAACGAGCATGTCGCGGCTTGGCGCGCGGGCGGACACGAGGTTGGTGTGATCGGCAGCCTCGGCGCGCTGCCGGATCATGCCAAGCATGTGGTGATCGTCAATCCCAACAATCCCGACGGGCGTGTCGCCGTGCGCGACGAGCTCGCCGATGTTGCGGCAATCCTGCAACGGCGCGGCGGCTGGCTGGTGATCGATGAGGCCTTCGCCGATGTCGATCCTGCGATCAGTGCTGTCGGCCTGTGCGCGACACTGCCGATTGTTATTCTGCGCTCCTTCGGAAAATTCTACGGTCTCGCGGGCCTGCGTCTCGGCTTTGCGCTCGCGGCGCCACTGATCGCGCAGCGTATCGCGACCGCCATCGGCCCATGGGCCTGTTCCGGACCGGCGCAGGTCATCGGCGCGGCCGCTTTGCGCGACGAGCGCTGGGCCACGCAAACCCGTGTCGCGCTGGTCGCGCAGGGCATCAAGTTGGACAACGTGTTGACCGATGCCGGTTTCGAGATTGTCGGCGGCACGCCGCTGTACAGGCTGGCGCGACATGCAGACGCCCTGAAATGGCATGCCGCATTGGCCCGGCAGCAGATCTGGTGCCGCCACTTCGACTGGAGCCCTGAGCTGCTGCGGTTCGGCTTGCCGCCCGATACGGCTGCTCTGAGCCGGCTTGCTGCTGCGCTGGCGAAATAGCCGCCACATCCCTCAGACTCCCGCCCAAGGCAGGATAATCGTTTCGTTTCGGTGTTCGGCGCGATAGGTGCTGATGCGGAACACATTGGCGACGATGTCATCGGACAGCGCCTGTTGCGGCGCGCCTTGGGCCGCGAGGCGCCCGTCGGACATCACCAGCACCGTATCGGCAAAGCGTGCTGCGAGGCCGAGATCGTGGGTCACCACGATCACCAGCACGCCGCTGTCGGCGACATCGCGGAGGTTCTTCATGACGTCGATCTGGTAACGCGGATCGAGCGATGCCGTCGGCTCATCCGCCAGCACGATCGGGGCCTCGACAGCGAGGACGCGGGCGAGTGCGACGCGGCTGCGCTCGCCGCCGGAGAGTTCGGTCACACGCCGATCGGCAAAGGCGACGATGTCGGTGGCCTGCATTGCGCGCTCGACCGCAGCCCTGTCCGATGATGTCAGCCGCGCCGGATCGGTCGCGCCGTGCGGGTAGCGGCCGAGAGCGACGACGTCCTTCACATCGAGCGGCCAATGCACGACATGGCCTTGCGGCAGATAGCCGAAGCGCTTTGCGCGCTCGCGGAGCGACAAGGACGCCAGTGTGTCGCCGGCGACATGGATCGCGCCGGTGGACGATTGCAAGCCTGCCAATGCGCGCAGCAGCGTTGTCTTGCCGGCGCCGTTCGGGCCAACCAGGGCGACGAGGTGCTGTCGGTGCAGCGAGAGCGAGACATCGTGCAGCACCTCGCGCGCTGAGAGCGTGACGCTCAGATTGCTCGCGGTCAGCAGCGCCTGATCGCTCATGCGACGCCTCCGCCCAGAGCGCGCCGCTCGCGCATGATGAGATAGAGGAAGAATGGCACGCCGATGATCGAGGTCAGGACGCCGACCTTGATGTCTGTGGTCGACGGGATGATGCGCACGGCGATATCCGCGGCCAGCAACAGCGCCGAGCCGGTCAGCGCGCTCGGGATCAGCAGGCGTGCGGGATCATGGCCGATGATCGGGCGCATCAGATGCGGCGCGATGAGGCCGATGAAGCCGATCGTGCCGGTGACAGCAACAGCGCCGCCAACGCCGAGCGCGACGCCAAGAATCACCAGCAGGCGCAGGCGGCTCACATGGACACCGAGGCTCTGTGCGGTTTCTTCGCCGAGGCTCAATGCACGAAAGGCCGAGCGCTGGCTCATCAAAATGATCGCGCCGGCGACAATGAACGGCAGCGCCAGCGTGACGTGACGGAAGCTGCGGTCTTCCAGTGAACCGAGCAGCCAGAATGCAATTTCGAGCGCGGCGAAGGGATTGGGCGACAGGTTCATCACCAGCGCCGTCGCAGCACCTGCGAGACTTGAGATCGCAAGCCCGGCGAGGATCAGCAGCAACAGGCCCGCATTGCGACCGGCGATACCGAGCAGCACGAACACCGACAGGAACGCCATCGTGATGCCGGCAACAGGCAGCGCCCATGAGCGCACATCGGCCCAGCCGAGCGAAATCATCAGCACCGCGCCGAAGGCCGCCGATTGCGGTGCGCCGAACAGTGATGGCGAGGCAAGGGGATTGCGCAGCAGGCCCTGCAGCGCGGCGCCGGACAGACCGAGGATCGCGCCGATGGCCAGCGCAAGGATCGCGCGGGGCAGGCGGATTTCACGCACGATGATCTGATGCACGTCGCTGCCGCCGCCGAACAGTGCATCGAGCACCGTCAGCGGCGAGAGTTTGACAGGTCCCGTGCCGAGCGAGCCCAGCGCCAGCAGCGTCACAAGGCCGACGAGCGCGATTGTCGCGATCGTTCGGCGTTGTGCTGCTGGCGCTGCGGTTACCATGTGGCGTTGAAGCCTGCGTAAGCCGCAGGCCCCGTGGTGCCGAAGTTCAGCACTTCCTGATAATGCTCATTCAGGATGTTCTCGCCGCGGGCGAAGATCTTCCAGTTCGCATCGATCTTGTACTCGGTATAGAGGTCGACGCGGGTATAGGCATCCACCTGACCGACCTGATTGGCACTGCTGAAGCGCTTCGACACCGTGGTGACACGCGGCTCGATCATCCACTTGTCGGTCGGGGTGATCGTGAGTGCGAAGCGGGCGAAGTTCTTGGGACGACGTGCCAGCACGGTGTCGGTGCCGAGATCCTGCGCGTGCAGGTAGGTGTAGGCCACGTTGAATTTCACCCAGCCCGGAATCACATCGACATTGCCGCCGACTTCGAGACCACTGGTTTCGGCGCGCGCGACGTTGACGTAATAGCCGAGTGGACGGGACGCATCGGAGACAAAGTTGATCAGATTGCTGTAATCGGTGGAAAAGCCTGTGACCGACAGCACGACGCGGCCGTTGAAGAGGCTCTGGTCGATACCGGCGTCATAGCCGAAATTGGTTTCCGGCGTGAGGTTTCTGCTGCCGTAGGTCGTGTCGTAAAGCTGAAACAGCGTCGGCGCTTTTGCGCCGGTGCCTGCGCTGGCACGGAACTTGGTGCCGGTTTCTGTAATGTTGTAGGCAGCCGTAGCGCGCCATGTCTCGAAACGGGCAACGTCGACGACGTCATCGACCCGGCCGCCGAGCGTGACGTTGAGCCGTTCACCGATCGGCACAGACCACAAAGCGAAGATCGAGTTGGTGTCCTGCTGTTTTGACAGCAAAGGTGTCTGAGGACCCGCAATAGGCGAGATGTTTGTGCTGTAGGTCTGCGCGGTCTCGCTCTGCGTCTTGGCGCCATAGACGAGTGAGCCGAATGCGCCGAGCTTCAAGGTTGCCTGATATTCGGCGCCAAGGCTGTTGCCGACATAGTCCGAGATCTTTGTTGTCGTATTCGCCGGCAGCATGTTGGTCTTGTAGCTGACGTCGGTGAACGAGCGCTCGGTATGCGTATTCGATACCGTAACATTATGGGTCAAAATGCCGCCGAAGGAATCGATGCCGACGCGGCCATAGACGGTCTGCAGCAGACGCGTCGCCGCCGATGGCGTATCCGGGAGCGTTCCGGTTGCCGCGTCATAGGCCGAGCGCGTGAACGAATGGACGATGCCGGACTCCAGCCGGATGCCTTCGCCGGCATCGTAGCCGATGCGCGCAGAGCCGCCGACGCGATCGAAGCTGTCGTTTTCGAGATTCGGAAAACGTGCTTCGAGGGCAGGGATGCGATAGCCGTAACGCGAGAAGCCGTTGCTGTGCTGGCCGCCGCCGGTGAAGGCATAGGACCACGGACCGTTGGAGCCGGTCAGCGATCCCTGCGTCATGACAGTGCCATAGCTGCCGGCTTCGGTGCGCACATTGACTTGCGCAGGGCCGGAGCCTTTTTTGGTGATGATGTTGACCACGCCGCTCATGGCGTCGGAGCCATAAAGCGCGCTCTGCGGCCCCTTCAGGACTTCGATGCGCTCGATGGCCGAGGGCGTGAACATGGCGAATTCGAAATCGCCTGATGCAGCCGTGGGATCATTGACGCGGATGCCGTCGATCATCACCAGCGTCTGGCCGGTGTTGCCGCCGCGCAGGCGCACATTCGCGGTGCCGCCGGGACCGCCGTTTTCACTGATGTCGAGACCGGGCACGGTGCGCAGCGCATCGACCAGCGAGCCGGGATTGCTGGTCGCAATGGTTTCGCCCGAAACGACGCTGATCGAACTGCCAGTGCGATTGAGCTGTTCGGGTGCTCTGTCCGCCGTCACCACGATTTCGGAGAGTTGCTCGGCACTGGACTGCGCATGGGCAGCACTGTGAGAGCAGGACAGAACAACAACGGCCGCAGTGCCTGCGGCCAAATTCCGGATAGTCATTTAACCCCTTCCGTCGACCCACCGTCGAACGAGTGTGAAACTCGTTACCGGCCGGTCTCCTGGCTCGCGGTGGTCTCCCGGTCCGCCTTCCCGAATCTGCGATGCAAATTCAGTGGCTTTGTGGACCCGGAATGGCCGCTTACAGTTGCGGGGGCAGCCGCGGCATAGGGGATATTTCCCCGCACCGCATTCCCGTTTCACCTCCTCGCGGAGGCACCGATAACACCAGACAGGAAGCACAGCGCGCCGCGCGGTGCAACAGCCATCACCGCGTTGTGGACTCTATTGCTCGTGCTGTAGCGCGGCGAGCACGTCGTCGGGGCGCTCGACCATCATCATGTGGCCAGTGCCGGGCAGAATCACCGTGCGGGCGTTTTTCAATGCGGCGGCCAGGGTCTTGCCGGCCTTGGCGGGAGTCATCATGTCCCGCTCGCCGAGGATGAGCGTGACCGGGATATCAAGCTGGCCTGCAGCAGTCAGCGCATTCTGGTATGTATTGCAGGCGTTGAGATCGGCGAACAACACGCCCGGCTTTGTGGCTTCGAGCACGCGCTGCGCACCGCTATGCATCCACAACCCCGGCGCGAGGCTGCCGCCGAGTTCGGCGCGAAAGCCGAGCCCCCAGATCGACACCATGTCGATGGCGGAATGCTGATTGGCTTCGGCGTCCTTGAGCAGATCCGGGCCGACGGTCATCGTCCCCGCCGTGCCCATCAGATCGAGGCGCGTGACTTTACCGGGATGCCGCGCTGCAGCCTCCAGCGCGATCAGCGAGCCCATGGAATGGCCGATCAGTCGCGCAGTCTTTGCGCCTGCAGCCTCGATCAATGCTGCTGTCCAGTCTGCGAGATCGGCGATGGTCGTGAGCGCTTCACCCTTTGAGCGACCATGGCCGGGCAGATCCGGCGCCAGCACGGCGAAGCCATGATGCGCGAACCAGCGCGTATGCAGCGCCCATGTCGAGTGATCGAAGCCGGCGCCGTGGATCATCACGACCACCGGCAGGGAAGGATCGAACGTGCGGCCGCCATTCGCGATATAGGTCTCGTGACCGTTGACGGTGAGTTGCATCGCTCAGCCCTTCTGCGAGATGCGCAGCGCCTGCGCGAGGTCATCGATGATGTCATCGGCGGCTTCGATGCCGACCGACAGCCGGATCAGCTCCTCGCCGATGCCGGCGGCCTTGAGCTGCTCGGCGTCCATTTGCTGATGCGTGGTGCTTCCGGGATGAATGACCAGTGTCTTGGCGTCACCGACATTGGCAAGATGGCTGGTCAGCTTCAGTGCCTCGATGAATTTGCGACCGGCATTGCGGCCGCCCTTGATGCCGAAGGAGACGATGGAGCCGGCGCCGCGCGGCAGCAGGCGTTTCGCGAGTTCGTAATCCGGATGGTTCTCCAGCGACGGATGCAGCACCCAGTCGACCGCCTTGTTGGCCGTGAGCGCCGCCAGCACCGCATGCGTATTGGCCATATGGCGCTCCATGCGAATGCCCAGCGTCTCGACGCCCTGCAGCAGCTGGAATGCATTGGTCGGCGAAAGACACGCGCCGAAATCGCGCAGGCCTTCGGTGCGGGCGCGCATGATGAAGGCGGCAGTGCCGAACTGCTCGTCGAAGACGATGCCGTGATAGCCGGCATAGGGTTCGGTCAGTTGCGGGAACTTGCCAGAGGCGTGCCAGTCGAAACGGCCGCCGTCGACGATGACGCCGCCGATGGCGATGCCGTGGCCGCCGATCCATTTGGTGGCGGAGTTCATCACGATGTCGGCGCCGAGCTCGATTGGCCGCGACAGGAACGGCGTCGCGAAAGTATTGTCGATCAGCAGCGGAATCTTTGCGGCATGGGCGATGTCGGCAACGGCGGGAATGTCGAGCACTTCGAGGCCGGGATTGCCGATGGTTTCGCCGATGACCAGTCTGGTGTTGGGCTTGATCGCCGCCTTGAAGGCGTCGAGATCGCGCGGCTTGACGAAACTCGTGGTGATGCCGAAGCGCGGCAGCGTGTGGGCCAGCAAGTTGATGGTGCCGCCATAGAGCGAGGACGACGCCACGATGTGATCGCCGGCATTGAGCAATGTCGCTATGGCGAGATGCAGTGCCGCCATGCCTGACGCGGTGCACACGGCGCCGACGCCGTTTTCGAGTGCGGCGAGGCGCTCTTCCAGCACCGCCGTCGTCGGATTTGAAATACGCGTATAGATGTGGCCGGCACGTTCGAGATTGAACAGCGCAGCAGCGTGATCCGAATCCTGAAACACGTAGGACGTGGTCTGGTAGATCGGCACGGCGCGCGCGCCGGTGATTGCGTCCGGATGCTGGCCGGCATGCAGACTCAGCGTTTCAAAAGCAGGCGGTTTGGGTGCTGGCATGGTGATTTCATCCCTGGACGCAATTTGCGCCATCTATGGCACGAATCGGATGCGAGTGTGAGTCGGCGATACTTCAACTGATGGAACGAAATGCGGAGCGGCGACTTATACGAGGTCGATCACGCGGGAGAGTTATCATGAAGAAATTGCTGCTGTGCACTGCGGTTGCCGGTCTCGCGTTTTCATCGGTTGCGGCCGAGGCGAAAGGCTGTATCAAAGGCGCGATCATTGGCGGAATCGCCGGCCACTATGCAGGACATGGCAAGGTCGGCGTCGTTGCGGGGTGCGTGATCGGACGCCACGAGGCCAACAAGGCCGATGCGGAACGGGCGCAGAAGGCGCAGCATCCACAGCCGCCGAACGAGAATGGTCGCATCTAGATCGGCGTTGGTCTCAACGCTGGACGATGTTGCTAAAATTTGATGGACTAGACCGGTTCAGTAGAGCCTCACCCTCATCAGGTTGGGGTTCTTTTCGTCTCTGTACGATACCGGACGAGATTGGGCGTAGACGTGGTGCTGCATCGGGATGTGTTTTGGCTCGGCAAACAATGGGCCGTCACCGGCTATGGAATTCAGGCTGTCAGCCAGAAGCACAATATGAAGTTCGATATCGAGGTGTCGCAGATCTGGAACGAGGATCTGGATGCGCTGATGCGCGATGAGCCATGGTTCGATGCGCAGGATTTTGCACAGGCCGTCGATCGCGCGAGGCAGCGTGCGATGGAATCACCGCTGACGTTCAAGCCACCGCTGAGTGATGAACGATAGCGGCAGCGCATCATTGCAGGATTCAAATTTCAAACAGCCACTGTCCTGAAAACATGCGTTCGCATTCTCGCGGCGCTTGCGCGTCCGAGCTATGAGCATTCCTTCGACCCTCTTCGAAAAGAGGGCGTGCGGAACGCCGGGTGCCCGATGCACCCTTGGGCCTGATGCGAATGCGGTCTTCCGCATGGGGTAATGCATCAGGACTTTCGGAAGCACGAGCGATTGCCCGACGTTCCGCATGCGGTGTTTTTTCGGTTGCTTGCACTTTGCCTCGACGAACGCACCGATCGCGAATTAAAGTCCCAAGGCGATGGGAAGGGAGCCTCAAGCGACTGGGCCGAACGCGTTTCGATTTGGTCGTCCGTCACACTGTCCAGAGCGTCTTTCCATCCGAAGGCCGGCCGTCTCCTTGCCAGTGGCAGTGCTGGCGCAGATCCCTCCTGCCCGAAGACAGGCGTCACCCCCAAACCGCGTAACGCCGCATCTCCGGCGTCCACCGCATCCCACCCCGCGAACGTGACGATCGCGCTCGCCCCTCTCATCGAGGCCGGACGGATAGGAATATAGTCCATGCCGGGATATTGTCAACGGGAGATAGGAAAAAATGTTTGACGTCTTCCTGCCCCACACTCGTCATTCCCCGGCAAACCAATTGGTTTGCCTGAGGGCGTGGCCGGCGTAAGCCGGACGCGACCCCGGAATCCCAGCATGTTCAGCAACACCTCAAGATTCCGGGTTCGCACTACGCGGCTGCGCCGCTTCGTGCGCCCCGGAATGACGAGCAAGGAGGCCCCAGAAGGACAGTGTTGGAGAGGGAACGCAGTCTACAGGCAACGCCGCCAAAAACTGCGGCTTGCTTCTTTCGCCCTCTGCTGCAATCTGGATGGATCACTGTCAGTCACTCCAATTACGAGATTCCACGGATGAGCCAGCTCAAAGTCCATGTCGGCGACTTCACCTTCGACGCGAAATTCGAGGAGAAGGACGCCCCCAAGACCGTCGCCGCCTTCAAGAAGGCGATGCCGTTCGTCAGCCAGGCGATCCATGTGCGCTGGAGCGGCGAGGGCGTCTGGATGCCGCTTGGCGATCTCGATTTCGGCGTGCCCTATGAGAACCACACGTCGTTCCCGGCGCCGGGCCACATCATCCTGTATCCGGGCGGCATCAGCGAGACCGAGATCCTGCTGGCCTATAGCGGCGTGCATTTCGCCAGCAAGATGGGGCAGCTCGCCGGCAACCATTTCATTACGCTGACCTCGAACCTCGAAAATCTGAAAGAGATGGGCAAGACCGTGCTCTGGAAGGGCGCGCAACCCGTTCGTTTCGAGATGGTCTGATGGCCGGGAGCGATTATCCCCGCGATCTCCGCGGCTACGGCCGCAATCCGCCCGATCCGAAATGGCCGGGTGGCGCGCGCGTGGCGGTGCAGTTCGTCGTCAATTTCGAAGAGGGCGGCGAGAACAACATCCTGCATGGCGATCGTGCCTCGGAAGCGTTTCTCTCGGACGTGCTGGGTGCGCAGCCCTGGCCGGGTCAGCGCCATGCCAATATCGAATCCATGTTCGAATATGGCTCGCGCGCCGGCTTCTGGCGGCTATGGCGGATGTTCACCGAGCGCAATATGCCGACCACGGTTTTCGGCGTCGCGACAGCGCTGCAACGCAATCCCGAAATCGTCACCGCGATGCAGGAGGCGAAGTGGGATATCGCCAGCCACAGTCTGAAGTGGATCGAGCACAAGGATATGTCGGAGCCCGAGGAGCGCTTCGAGATCGCCGAGGCGATCCGCGTGCATACCGAGGCGACCGGTGCACGCCCGACCGGCTGGTACACCGGCCGCAGTTCCATCAACACCATTCGTCTGCTGATGGAAGCCGGCGGCTTCAAGTATCTGTGCGATAGCTATGCCGACGATCTGCCGTACTGGATCAAGGGGCCCAGCGAACCGCAGCTCATCATTCCCTATACGCTCGATGCCAATGACATGCGCTTCGTCAACCCGCAGGGTTTTGGTGGCGGTGACGAGTTCTTCACTTACCTGAAGGATTCGTTCGATGTGCTGTATGCGGAAGGCGCGACGTCGCCGAAGATGATGACCGTGGGCCTGCATTGCCGCGTCGTCGGGCGGCCTGGTCGTGCGGCGTCGCTGATGCGGTTTCTCGATTACATCGGTAGCTTCGAGCGCGTCTGGGTGCCGACGCGTCTTGATATCGCCGAGCACTGGCACGCCAATCTGAAACATCTCGCCGCCGACGCCCGTGCCATCGGATAGACCAGGATTGGGATAAGCCCTGTCATGACAGAGAAGACGCTGGACGAACTCAACGCCTGCAGCAAAGCGGATTTCGTCGCAGCGCTGGCGAATATCTTCGAATATTCGCCGTGGATTGCGGAGAAGGCCGCGGACAGCCGGCCCTTCGCGGGCGTGAAGCAGTTGTTCGCCGCGATGCGTGGGGTGGTCGAGGAGGCAGCTGCAGGCCAGCGGCTGGCGCTGATCAAGGCGCATCCAGACCTTGCCGATAAAACGCAACGCGGCGATCTCCTGACGGCGGAATCCAATGCCGAGCAGAACAGCGTCGGGCTCGACCGGCTCTCGGAAGCCGAATACGCCGCCTTCGATCGCGTCAACAATGCCTATCGCGCAAAATTCGGCTTCCCTTACATCGTCTGTGTTCGTCGTCACACCAAGGATTCCATCCTCGCGGATTTCGAGAAGCGGTTGCCGAACGACCCGGCCGCCGAAGTCACCGCATCGGTCGCCGAAATCTGCAAGATCGCGGCGCTGCGTACCGATCTTTTGGTCGACGGGCCGGATCGTCTACAGGTGCATGGCCGGCTCTCGACTCATGTGCTGGATACCCATAGCGGCAGACCTGCGGCCGGGATTTCGGTCGAGCTTGTCGAATTGTCGAAGCTTGGCGTCAGCCGCGTGATTGCGCGCACGCTGACCAATCACGACGGCCGCACCGATGTGCCGCTGATCGGCGGCCGCCCGGTGCCGATCGGACGCTATGAACTGACCTTCAAGGTCGGCAGCTATTTTGCGGAGCGGGGCGTGCCGATGTCCGATCCTCCGTTCCTCGACGAGATCCCGTTGCGCTTTTCCGTCTACGAGCCCGAAGGCCATCTCCACGTGCCGCTGCTGGTGACGCCGTGGAGCTATGGGACGTATCGCGGGAGCTGAGGTTTCCTTCTCCCCGCTTGCGGGGAGAAGGTGGCGTCGCGAAGCGACGACGGATGAGGGGGAGCCAGCGAGTAAAACACTGGCTCCCCCTCACCCGACTTCCACGCGCTTCGCGCGTTCCAGTCGACCTCTCCCCGCAAGCGGGGAGAGGATAAGAAAAAAAGACGTCAAGCGGGAGAGACACCATGCGCCACATCATTCGTTCGCTGCTCGTGCTCGGCTGCGCCGTCGCCTCGACGCCCAGCGCCTTCGCCTCCGAAGTCCATGTGATGATCTCCGGCGGCTTCACGGCAGCCTACAAGGAACTGGTGCCGCAATTCGAGAAGGCAACGGGCAATACGGTCGTCACGGCCTATGGGCCGTCGATGGGCGAGACGCCGCAGGCGATCCCGATGCGGCTGGCGCGCGGCGAGCCGGCCGATGTGCTGATCATGGTGGGCTATGCGCTGGGTGATCTCGTCAGCAAGGGCAAGGTGGTCGCCGACAGCCGCGTCGATCTCGCAGATTCGCCCATTGGCGTTGCCGTGAAGGAGGGCGCGCCGAAGCCGGACCTATCCTCGGCGGACACGCTGAAGGCGGCGCTGCTGAAGACGCGGACCGTGGCCTATTCAGACAGCGCCAGCGGTGTGTATGTCAGCAAGGAGATGTTCGAGAAGCTCGGCATTGCCGACGCCATGAAGGACAAGGCGCGCAAGATTCCGGCGACGCCGGTCGGCGAGATCGTTGCGAGGGGCGAGGCCGAGATCGGCTTTCAGCAGATCAGCGAGTTGAAGCCGGTCAAGGGCATCGACATTGTCGGCCCGCTGCCGGCGGAGCTGCAGAAGATCACCGTTTTCTCGGCGGGGCTTGCGAGCAATGCGCCGCAGCCTGATGCCGGCAAGGCGCTGATCGCGTTTCTGTCCTCGAAACAGGCCGCGCTGGTGATCGTGGCCAGCGGGCTCGAGCCCAAGGTGAAGTGAGGCGGCTGTTTGCCTTCTCCCCGCTTGCGGGGAGAAGGTGGCGTCGCGAAGCGACGACGGATGAGGGGGACTCTCCACGAGCCGTGGCGTTCGCGGAGAGTCCCCCTCACCCGACGCCCACATGCTTCGCATGCGGACGTCGACCTCTCCCCGCAAGCGGGGAGAGGTTAAGAGGCAAACTAATGCGTCGCCGCTGCCGCCACGCCCGCCGCTTCCGCCTTTGCGGTCTCGGCATTGCTCACTCCATTGAAGAACGCGTTCAGGATCACGGCCACCAGCGCGCAAAGCAGGATGCCCGACTCCAGCAGCGGGTGCAGGTCATGCGGCAGTGCCTTGAAGAAATTCGGCGACACCAGCGGGATCATGCCGAAGCCGACGGAGATGGCGACCACGAACAGGTTGCGCTGGTTGGTCTTGAAATCGACCGCGGTGAGGATGCGCGCGCCGGTCGCGGCGACCATGCCGAACATCACGAGGCCGGCGCCGCCGAGCACCACCTGCGGCACGGATTCCACCAAAGCGGCCATCTTCGGCAGCAGGCCGAGCACCAGCATGATGCCGCCGCCGGCGATGGTGACCCAGCGCGAGCGCACGCCGGTGACGCCGACAAGGCCGACATTCTGCGAGAACGAGGTGTAGGGGAAGGTGTTGAAGATGCCGCCGAGGAACGTGCCGACGCCATCGGCGCGCAAGCCCTTGGTCAGTGCGTCCCTGTCGACCTTCTTGTCGGTCATCTCGCCGAGAGCCAGGAACATGCCGAGGGACTCGATCATCACCACGATCATCACGATGCACATGGTGACGATGGGCACGAGATGGAATTGCGGCATGCCGAAATGGAACGGCAGCACGATGTCGACCCAGCCGGCAGTGCCGACCTTGTCGAAATGCATCACGCCGAGCACGCTGGCAAGGATCGCGCCCGCGATGATGCCGAGCAGCACCGAGACGTTGGACAGAAAGCCGGTGCCCCATTTGATCAAAGCAAGGATCACGACCAGCACGAACAGCGCGATGCCGAGCCCCTGCAACTGGCCGTAAGCCGGATTGGGGAACGTGTGCGGAACGCCATCGATGATCTTTGTGAACATGGGTAGTCCGCCACCAGCCCAGTTGATACCAACGCGCATCAGGGAGATGCCGATCACCATGATGATGGTGCCGGTGACCACCGGTGGAAACAGCGGCAGCAGCCGGCTGATGAAAGGCGCGACAAGGATGCCGAAGATTCCGGCAGCGATGACCGAGCCATAGATGCCGAGCAGGCCGATATCCGGGGCGGCGGCCATCGATAGCATCGGGCCGACCGAGGCGAAGGTGACGCCCATCATGACCGGCAGGCGGATGCCGACGCCGGGAAAGCCGATACACTGGACCAAAGTCGCAAGGCCGCAGGCGAACAGGTCTGCGGAGATCAGGAAGGCGACGTCCTGCGGTGGCAGCTTCAGGGCGCGGCCGATAATGAGCGGCACCGCGACCGCGCCGGCATACATGACCAGAACGTGCTGCAGGCCCAGCGCGAGCAGGCGCGGCATCGGCAGCATCTCGTCGACGGGATGGACGCTCACTGTCATTGATCTAGCCCCTTGCTTAGGTGATGAAATATTGTGGCATTATGATCGTCAGATACAAACCTCGTGCCAGACGCCGCTGAAAGCCGTTTCGCCCCGGTGGTGTGGTGACCGGTGGCACGAAGGTTGCTCGAAGCGAGCATTGCTCAATATATTGCCCGGCGACCGGGGTTCCCTGGTCGCCAACACGGACTGGAGGTCGCGCGTGCCGCTGATCAAGAACAGATATGGAAAAGGCCGTGTCCGCATCATGCGGATCCATCGCGACGGCGACAAGCAGGATGTCAGCCAGCTCAGCATCAAGGCGATGCTGGAAGGCGATTTCGGCCGGGCCTATACCGACGCCGACAACTCCACCTCGACATCCACGGACACGATCAAGAACATCGTCAATGTGGTGGCGCGCGAGAATACCGCGCTGTCGACGGAGGAGTTCTGCCAGGTGCTGGCGAAGCGCTATCTGGACCTGTATCCGCAGGCGAGTTCCGTCAGCATCACTGCGCATGAGACCAAGTGGGCCCGGCTGGCTGTCGACGGCGGACTACACCCGCACGCATTCCTGCTCGATAGCAACGGCAAGCCGACCGTCGAGATCCATGCCACGCGCGATGGCACGGTCATGAGTTCGGGCCTCGACGGCTTCACTTTCATGAAGTCGACGCAGTCGGGTTGGGAGAATTACTACACCGACAAATATTCGACGATCCAGCCGACCAGTGACCGCATCTGCGCGACATCGATGGTGGCGTCATGGACATGGTCTGGCAAGCCCGCCAGCTATCCCGCGACCAACAAGATAATTCTGGACACGCTGCTGAAGGAATTCGCGACGACCTACAGTCCGAGCGTGCAGAACAGTCTGTATCGTATGGGCGAGAAGGTGCTGGCCGCTGTGCCGGAGATTTCCGAGATCAGCATGGCCTGTCCGAACATCCACTACATCCTGATGAATCTCTCGGCCTTCGGTCTCGACAACAACAACGACGTGTTCCTGCCCACGGACGAGCCGCATGGGCAGATCGAATGCACGGTGGGGCGGGGGTAGTTTTGCTTAACCTCTCCCCGCTCCCACGCGAAGCGAAGCTTCGCTAGGCGGGGAGAGGTCGCCGCGTCTTCGCGGCGGGTGAGGGGCGGGGCACTGCCGTCTTCAGGTGTCATCCCCGCGAAGGCGGGGATCCATAAACACCAGGGATCTGTTTAAAGCGATGTGGTCGTGGCTCTGCCGCTCTTACCTTGATGATCGTGGTTATGGGTCCCCGCCTTCGCGGGGACGACACCTCTACTGACGTCGGCTACTTCCCGAACTTCTTCTGCAATTCCGGAAAGATCCTGTCCGGTTTGAACGGCACCTGCGTAAACCGGATGCCGGTGGCGTCGAACAGTGCGTTGCCCATGGCGGCAGCAACGGGATTGTATGGGCTTTCGCTCATCGACTTCGCCCCCAATGGCCCGATCGCATCATAGGTGTCGGCGAAATACACGTCGGTGCGCGGCAGATCGGCGAAGGATGGCAAATGATAGTCGCGGAACTTCGGATTGACGACGCGGCCGCGTTCGTCGATCACCATCTCCTCATAGAGCGTGGCCCCCAGCGACTGCGCGACGCCGCCTTCGATCTGGCCGCGGAGCTGCATCGGATTGGCGACGGCGCCAGCGTCCGCGGCCTGCACGCTCTTGAGAACCCTGATCGCACCGGTCCCCTTGTTCACCGCCACGCGAAATCCCTGGACGTTGAAGGCGACCGAACGCGGGGTGCCGCCCGAAGTGCCGGTGGCGCTGCGTGCATTGCTGTCCGCCTGCATCGCTGCCACCAGTCTTTGCGCGGCGTCATGGGTGGCTTTGCCAGCGACGAATGTGCCGGCGCTGCCATAGGCGCCGGTGTCGTGGCCGCCATTCCGCGTATCGGACTGGCGCAGATGAATCTGCTCGACAGTGCAGCCAAGTGTCGTGGCCGCGATCTGCCGATGCACCGTCGCGGTGCCATTGCCGAATTCAGCGGTGCCGACCGTGAGATCGTAACCGCCGTCGTCACGTTTGGCGATGACGACTTCGGCGATGTGGCCCTGCGGCGGCACTGTGTCGATCATGGTGAGCGCGATGCCGTCGCCGATCAGCCAGTCGTCATCGAGGTCGTGTTTTGTCTCGACTTGCATCGCGCGCTCGACGAGGTCGAGGCACTGGTCGAGACCGTAACTTCCGATCAGCACATCGTCGTAGTGCGTGCCGGCGGGCGACAGCATGGGATCGCCGGGCTTGATGACGTTGTGCCGGCGGAAATCATACGGGCTGATGCCGAGCTGCGCGGCGAGATTATCGATGGCGGCTTCCACCGCGAACAGCGTTTGCGGCAGGCCGTAGCCGCGAAACGCGCCGGCTGGCACCGTGTTGGTATAGGCGACCACGGCATCAACCTTCTTGTTGGCACAGTTATAGACGCCGAGTGATTCACCGCAGGCGTGAAACAGCACCGGGCCCGCATGATTGCCATAGGCGCCGGTGTTGGAGAGCACGTCGAGCTGCAGCGCGGTGAGCTTGCCGTACTTGTCGGCACCGGCCTTGACGGTGACGCGCATCGGATGCCGCGTCGATGTGGCGATGAATTGCTCCTCGCGGGTCAGTTCCCATTTCACCGGGCGGCCGGTCTTGAGTGCGGCCAGCGCGAGAATGTCCTCGACGAACATTTCCTGCTTGCCGCCGAACCCGCCGCCGACGCGTTCGCAGAACACGCGGACCTTGTCAGAGGGAAGGTCATACAATTGAGCCAGTGCGCGGCGTGTCAGGAACGGCGTCTGCGTGCTCGAGCGAATATTGAGGATGCCGTCTGCATCGAGCCAGGCGATGCCGCCATGGGTCTCGAGATGGCCGTGCTGCACGCGTTGCGTGGTGAATGTGCCTTCATAGGTGACGGCCGACGAGGCCAGCGCTGCCGCGACATCGCCGAATTCGCCGTGTGTTTCGGCGATGACGTTGCGTGCCGCATCGCTGACGCGATGGATCGGCGTCTTGTCGGGATGAATGACCGGCGCGCCCGGCGCGATGGCGGCAGCGGGATCGAACACCGCGGGCAGGATGTCATAGACAATGTCGATGCGGCGGCAGGCTTCCTCCGCGATCGCTTCGCTGTCCGCAACCACGGCGGCGACTTTCTGGCCAATGAAACGCACGGTGTCGTCGAGGATCCGTGTATCCTCGGGATCCATTGCATCGATCTCGTGACGGGCGGTGGAGAACAACGTGGCCGGAGTATCCGCATGGGTCAGGACCGCATGCACGCCCGGCATAGCCCGTGCTGCTGATGAATCAATCGACACGATGCGGGCATGGGGATGCGGCGCGCGCAGCATCTTGATATGCAACAACCCGTCCATGGCGACGTCAAATGTGTAGCGCGCCTTGCCCGTTACGACCTGGGGACCAGCGGGCGCGGGCAGGCTGCGGCCGAAGGCGGTGCCGGGCTCGGCGTCTTCCACATTGGACTTACCGTCGAGTGCGTCTTCGATCGCGCGGTAGCCTGTGCAGCGACACAGATTGCCCTTCAATGACGCTCCGAGATCGGCGCGCTGTGCCTGATTGAGCGACGCGCAGGTCACGATCATGCCGGATGTGCAGAAGCCGCACTGGAATCCTTGTGCGTTCAAGAACGCCTGCTGCATCGGATGGATGCCGCCTTCGGACGCGAGACCTTCGATGGTAGTGACCGCATGGCCGTCGGCACGAAAAGCCGGAATGATGCAGCTATGCACGGGCTCGCCATCGAGCAGCACGGTGCAAGCACCGCAGTCGCCAGCATCGCAGCCTTTCTTGACGCCGAAATGGCCGAGCTCGCGCAGGAAGGTGCGCAGGCATTGGCCGGCTTGCGGCTGCTTCGAAAAGCTGTGGCCGTTGATCTCGAAACTCATGGCCCGAAGCCCCGCAGCTCGGCGCGGATCTCTTCTGCGAGCCGCAGCGTCATCTGCTTGCGCCAGGCCGGCTTGCCGTGAACGTCGTCGTGATAGAGGTTGTCCGGAATCCGGTCGAGGATTGCTTCTTCGAGCGTGTCGGTATCGGGAAGTGTTGGGAGCGCGATATGAACAGGACGCTTCGTCGAAGCCGTGATCGTCAGCCGCAAGCCATCCTCATCAAGGCTTCCTATCAGCAGCGCAGCAGATCGCCCGACCGGCGTCAGCGAGATCTGGCGGAATGCCGAGCGGCGTCTGAGGGAGGCAAGTGGAATGGCAATGCTGCGCAGGAGATCACCCGGCATCAGCACATTGCTTTGATCGCCGGTGACGAAGTCCACGACGTCGATCGTGTTTGCGCTGCCACCGGCCTTCCAGATTGTGCAGACACCATCGAGCGCGGCGGTGAGCGCGATCATCGGGCCGGCCGGCAGCGACATGCAGAGATTGCCGCCGACCGTTGCGGTCTTCCAGATTTTGAAGGAAGCGAGAAAGGCGCGGCAACATTGATTGATAAGCGGCGATGCGATCCAGTCGGGCGGGCAGGGCAGCGCGTCGAGCTGTGCCACTGTGCAGGTCGCAGCGATCTGTAATTCGCTGTCGGTGACGGTGAGGGCCGGCCATTTGAGATCGGTGAGGTCGATCAGCCGCGTCAGGTGGCTCTGTGGTTCGGAGAAAAGCCAGGTGCCCCCGGCGAGCCATGCATCCCCGGCAGTCCATGTCGGTAACTGTTCCCGCGTCGTGGGGCGGGCAACGGACGTGACCGTATTCAAATCCATAGGGCGGTTATGCTTTCACTCGGCAATGACCCCTTGAAGTATCATTGTGAACCTTGCAAGACCGACGCCAAGTCGCCGACAATTGCAAAACAAATTGAAGTATTCGTGGCTGGTCCCTGAATTGCAAGGTCGAGTCCATGACCGAAGGAGATGAGCCATGACAGAAACGCAGGCCACATGGATCAAGGATCCCCTCGGCATTTTCGCCGAAGGTGCCGAGCGCGGCATTGTCGTCAGGAACGGCCGGATTGTCGAACTGGTGCCGGCCGGCGGCCAGCCGGCCACGGCGGATATCGCGACCTATGATGCCAGCGCCCATGTGGTGCTGCCGGGGCTGATCAATACGCACCATCATTTCTATCAGACGCTCACGCGGGCCTTGCCGGCAGCGCTGGATCGCGAGCTGTTTCCCTGGCTGCAGGCGCTCTATCCGGTCTGGGCGCGGCTGACGCCCGAGAATCTCCATCTCGGCGTCAGCGTGGCGATGTCGGAATTGTTGCTGTCGGGCTGCACGACGACCACCGATCACCACTATGTGTTTCCTGCGGGTCTCGAACAGTCGGTCGATATCGAGGTCGCGGTGGCGCAGCGGCTCGGCATGCGCGTGCTGCTGACGCGGGGATCGATGAACCGCTCGGTGAAAGACGGCGGTTTGCCCCCGGACAGCGTGGTGCAGGACGAGGACACGATCCTGGCTGATAGCGAGCGCGTGGTGGCGACATTCCACCAGCGCGGCGAAGACGCGATGGTGCAGATCGCGCTGGCGCCGTGTTCGCCGTTTTCGGTGACGACCTCGCTGATGGCCTCGACTGCCGCGCTGGCAGACAAGCTCGACGTGCGTCTGCATACGCATCTCGGCGAGACCGAGGACGAGAACCGCTATTGCGAGGAGATCTATGGCTGCCGCCCGCTGGATTATCTGGAGCAGACCGGCTGGCTGAACGGGCGCACTTGGTTGGCGCATGGCATTCACTTCAATGGGGCGGAGATGCTGCGGCTCGGCAAGGCCGGGACCACGATCAGTCACTGCTCGTGCAGCAATCAGCTATTGGCCTCCGGCTGCTGTCCGGTCTGCGAAATGGAAGACGCGGGCGTCGGTATCGGCCTCGGCGTCGATGGTTCGGCGTCGAATGACGGATCGAATTTGATGCAGGAAGTGCGCGCGGCATTTCTGCTGCAGCGGGCGCGTTACGGAGTCGGGCGCGTCAGCCACAAGGATGCGCTGCGTTGGGCGACGAAGGGCTCGGCGGCTTGCGTGGGGCGGCCGGAGCTCGGCGAGATCGCGGTCGGCAAGATGGCGGATCTCGCGCTGTTCAAGCTCGACGAGCTGCGGTTCTCCGGCCATGGCGATCCCCTGGCGGCGCTGGTGCTGTGCGGCGCGCATCGTGCGGACCGCGTGATGGTGGGCGGTGCGTGGCGCGTGATCGACGGCGCCATTCCGGGGCTGGACGTCGGCGATCTGATCCGGCGGCATAGCGCTGCGGCGAAGAAGATGCAGGCGGGGTAGGGGCTTGCTTACTTCCCCTCTCCCACGCGCGAAGCGAAGCTTCGCAAGGCGGGAGAGGGTGGATCGAACATGCAAAGCATGTTCGAGACGGGAGAGGGGGCGCCACAAGCGCCGCACCTTGCGGCTCCCCCTCTCCCGCCTTCGCTTCGCTCAGGCACCCTCTTCCACCTAGCGAAGCTTCGCTTCGCCTGGGGGAGAGGGGACTATAGCGCGTGACTTACTTCCCCGGAATCTTGTCGTCGATACCCTTCACATAGAAGTTCATGCCGAGCACCTGGCCGGGATCGAGGGCGTCGCCGCCCTTGCATTCCACTTCCTTGCCGTCCTGTCCCAAGATCGGGCATTTGAACGGCTTCAGCGTGCCGGCGATGATGGCGGCTTCGGTGTCCATCGCCATCTTCTTCACGTCATCCGGCATGTTGGTATAGGGCGCCATCACGACCATCTTCTCCTTCAGGCCCGCCCAGGTGTCTTCCGACTTCCAGGTGCCATCGAGGGCCGCCTTGACGCGTTCGACATAATACGGGCCCCAGTTGTTGGTGACCGCAGTGAGCTGCGTCTTCGGACCGAACTTGATCATGTCCGAGTCCTGGCCGAAGGCGAGCGCGCCGCGCTCGGAGGCGACCTGCATCGCGGCCGGGCTGTCGGTGTGCTGCATGATCACGTCGGCGCCCTGATCGAGCAGCGCCTTGGCGGCATCGGCTTCCTTGCCGGGATCGAACCAGGTGTTGACCCAGATGATCTTGATCTTGATGTCCGGATTGATCTTCTGCGCGGCCAGCATGGTGGCATTGATGCCGGAGATCACTTCCGGGATCGGGAACGAACCGATATAGCCCAGCACGCCCTTCTTCGACATCTTGGCGGCGATCAGGCCCTGGATGTAGCGGCCTTCAAAGAACCGGCCGGAATAGCTCGACATGTTCTTGTCGCGCTTGAAGCCGGTGGCGTGTTCGAACATCACCTTGGGATTGCGCTTGGCGACTTTCAGCGTCGGATCCATATAGCCGAACGACGTGGTGAAGATGAGCTGATTGCCGGCCCGCGCGAGCTGTTCGATGGAGCGCTCGGAGTCCGGGCCTTCGCTGACGTTTTCGAGATAGGTGGTCTCGATCTTGTCGCCAAATTCTTTGACGATCATCTGGCGGCCGACTTCGTGCTGATAGGTCCAGCCGAAATCGCCGACCGGGCCGATATAGACGAAACCGACCTTGAGTTTGTCGGCGGCGACGGCTGCACCCAATCCGAGGCCGGTGGCCAGCAGTAGGGCGGCGGCTGCAAGTGCTTTCCTGTTCATACGCGTCTCCTGTTTGCGAGATAGTCTTGCGAGAATGTCTTTAGCGGTCGGGCACGAATACCGTGCCCAATGCGGCCGGCGCCGTGGAGCCGCCGCTGCGGGTGCGCGAGATCAGCACCAGCACGACGACCGTTGCGAGATAGGGCAGTGCGGACATCAGTTGCGAGGGCACGCCGACGCCCCAGCCTTGCGCATGCAGTTGCAAGATCGAGACCGCGCCGAACAGATAAGCGCCGATCACGAGGCGCCCCGGCAGCCAAGAGGCGAATACCACCAGCGCCAGCGCGATCCAGCCGCGGCCGGCGGTCATGCCGGGGACGAAGAAGGGCGTGTAGGCCAGCGGCAGATAGGCGCCGGCCAGACCCGCGCAGCCGCCGCCAAACATCACGGCGAGGGTGCGTATCTTCAGCACGGGATAGCCGAGCGCGTGCGCCGAGACGTGATTGTCGCCGATGGCGCGCAGGATCAGTCCGGCACGGGTGCGATAGAGGAAGTACCAGATAGCGACGATCAGCGCGATCGAGACATAGACGAAGCCATCCTCGCCGAACAGGATCTTGCCGACGAAGGGGAGCGTGGTCAGGCCGGGAATGTACAGCCGCGGCGCGGTGGCGATACGCTCGCCGACGAAGCCGGCGCCGATCAGGCCGGACACGCCGATGCCCAGGATTGTTAGCGCGAGACCGGTCGCGACCTGATTGACGGCGAGGCCGAGCGTCATCAGTGCAAACACCAGCGACAGCGCGACGCCGGCAAAAATGCCGCACAGCGCTCCGATGAATGTCGAGCCGGTGGCCCAGGCGCCGGCAAAGCCGCAGGCGGCGCCGACGATCATCATGCCTTCGACGCCGAGATTGAGCACGCCGGCGCGCTCCACCAGCAGCTCGCCGGAGGCGGCGAGCAGCAGCGGTGTCGACGCCGCGAGTACGGCAAGGATGATGGCTTCAAGTAGCTCCATCGGCGACCTTTCGCTGCGGCATGATGAGCTTGATCCGGTACAGGATCAGGCTGTCGCAGGCGAGCACATAGAACAGCAGGATGCCCTGAAACACCTTGGTGATATCGAGTGGGATCTTCATGGCGATCTGCGCTTGCTCCCCGCCGATAAATGTCAGCGCCAGGAAAAGCCCTGCAATTAGTATTCCAACCGGGTTGAGCCGTCCGAGAAATGCAACGATGATCGCGGTGAAGCCGTAGCCGGGCGAGATGCCGGGCTGCAGATGGCCGACCGGGCCCGCGACTTCGATGATCCCCGCGAGGCCGGCCAGCGCGCCGGAGATTGCGAAAGTCAGCAGCACGAGCTGGTTGGAGGAGAAGCCACCGAAGCGCGCGGCCCGCGGTGCAGCGCCAACCACGCGAATTTCAAAACCCTTGATGGTGCGGCCGAGCAGGACAGCAGCGGCAACAACGATCACCAGCGCGATGACCGCGCCGAGATGCAGCCGTCCACCCTCGAACAGCAGGGGCACGGTGGCGACCGGATCGAATTCGGCCGTGGTCGGGAAGTTGAACCCTTTGGGATCCCGCCACGGACCGCGTACGAGATAGTCGAGCAGCAGGTCGGCCACATAGACCAGCATCAGACTGACCAGAATTTCGCTGGCGCCGAAGCGCACCTTGCAGAAGGCCGGGATCAACGCATAGAGCGCGCCCGCGATGGCACCGAGCAGCAGCATCGCCGGCAAGACCCAGACGCCGGCATCGGTGCCGTTGGTCTTCACCGCAAGCCAACTGCCCGCCACAGCACCGACGAGGAATTGCCCCTCGGCGCCGATGTTCCAGACATTGGCGAGATAACAGAGCGAGAGGCCGATGGCGATTATCACCAGCGGCGCGGCTTTCACCGCGAGCTCCTGCAGCGAATAGGCGTCGGTCAGCGGCGTGATGAAATAGACGTTGAGCGCCGCGATCGGATTCTTGCCGATGATCACGAACAGGATGCTCATGGTCACGATGGTCAGCCCGATGGCGATAACAGGCGATACCAGCGCGATGATGGTCGATCGCTCCGCGCGCTTCTCAAGCACCAACTGCATCGGGCACGTCCTTTGGCGTGAGTGCACTGCCGCCCATCAACAAGCCCAGCGTTTCCCTGTCGGCATCCGCCGTCATTAACGGCTCGGACAGATGGCCGTGGAACATCACAGCGATGCGATCGGCAATGTCAGCGAGTTCGTCAAGGTCCTGGCTGGTAACGAGGATGGCCGCACCTGCCGCGGCAAGATCGAGCAGCGCCTGACGGATGACGGCGGCTGCACCCGCATCGACGCCCCATGTGGGCTGGCTGACCACGAGCACGATGGGATTACGCAGAATCTCGCGGCCGACGATGAATTTCTGCAGGTTGCCGCCGGAAAGGCTGGCGGCTTCCGGATCGCGCTTGGCCTTGCGCACGTCGAAGCTCGCGGTGGCGCGATCGACGGTCGCGAGCGTCGCCGCCGTATTGATGAAACCGTTGTGCACCATGCCCGATGCGGCGTGGCCGGTGAGCAGCGCGTTCTCCGACAGGCGCATGCGCGGCGCGGTGCCGTGGCCTAGTCGTTCCTCGGGCACGAAGGCCGCGCCAAGCTTGCGGCGCGCGGTAATCGACAGATGTCCGGCGGCGTGACCGTCGATGACGATGGTGCCGGGATCTTTGGCGAGACGCTCGCCGGAGAGCGCCGCGAAGAACTCGTCCTGGCCGTTGCCGGCGACGCCGGCGATCCCCAGAATCTCGCCGCCCTTCAGTTCCAGCGAGATGTTCTTCAGATGCACGCCATGTGGTTCGTCGGGCGCGAGGCTGAGATCGTTGACCACGAGCCGCGGCACAGTGGTTTGCCTGTTGGCGGCGGCTTTCACCTGCTTGATCTCGGTGCCGACCATCATGCGCGCCAGTGATGCCGCAGTTTCTTCGCGCGGCAGGCAGGTCGAGATCTTCTTGCCGCCGCGCAGGATCGTGGCGGTGTCGCAGAGCCGCTTCACCTCGTCGAGCTTGTGGCTGATGTAAAGGATCGCGCGGCCTTCCGACTTCAGGCGCTCCAGCACGACGAAGAGCTGATCGGCCTCCTGCGGCGTCAGCACGGCGGTGGGCTCGTCGAGGATCAGGAATTTCGGATTCTGCATCAGCACGCGCACGATCTCGATGCGCTGACGTTCGCCGACCGAGAGTTGCCAGACCTCGCGCTTCGGATCGAGCGGCAGGCCATATTGCTGCGACACCTGTTCGAGCCGCGCCGACATCGCTTTGAAGGATTCCTTGCCGTCGAGGCCAAGGGCAACGTTCTCGGCGACAGTGAGATTGTCGAACAACGAGAAATGCTGGAACACCATGCCGATGCCGCGCGCGCGCGCATCATGCGGGCCGGCGAGGACCATCTTCTCGCCCTGCCAGAGCATCTCGCCTTCGCTCGGCTGGATCAGGCCGTAGATGGTTTTGACGAGCGTGGATTTGCCGGCGCCGTTCTCGCCGAGCAGCGCGTGAATCTCCTGCGGACGGATCGCGATGTCGATGGCGTCATTGGCGAGGAAACTGCCATAGCGCTTGGTCAGACCGATGGTCTGCAGAAGCACCGTCCCCGAACGCGCGTGTCCCGATCCCGAATCCAACATTCGCTACTCACGCGTGAAAAGGAGGTTTGCGGCAAGTGTGTGCCGGATTGGAATGCAGCGTAAATCTCGAATAAGCGCCAGCGTCTGCCTTATTTTTGGACTGGATCGCTTTCTTGGGCGATTCCTGTCGACGCAATGGCGTGAGGCTCGGTCTTTTCATTGATTGAATGACGTTTATTCGACTTTCGCATTGTATACTTGGTCTGAAGTGTTGCAGTTCTGGTACATGTGCAACGAATTCGAGATCCGGATTTTCTCGTGTGTTGAGAAGTTGGGCAGTGATTTTCTTGCGGTGCAAACACGGAATCACAGTGTGAATTCACCATCGGAGCTTCGTTCGGAAACCTGCGACAGAACGTCGCAAAATACCAATCTTTACAGTCTCTAAGCGCGTGTCTTACACGCGCTCGCATGGTGTCATTTCACCATCCCGAAAACACGATGCTTCAAGCATAAAATACTGATTTCACTGGGCATCCCTGATGAAATCCGTGGCAACTATTGGAAAAAGTTGAGGCTTCTCACCCGGACTGATTGCAACAACTCTCTCGCGAGAGGCACGCAATCATTGTCAACAGGTGGGGGTAATTCCAATGGCCAATCGTTTCCGCGCAATCGCAGCCGCGACGTTGCTGTCGCTAACAGCCATGGTGCCGACAGGCTCGGCAGGCGCCGCCGACATGGCGGCCATGCCGGTCAAGGCAAAGCCGATCCCGGATCTGCCGTTCTTCCTGCTGATCGATAACCGTTTCACCTATGCCTATCAGTGGGGGGCGGTCGATCCCGGCGTCACCGCCAAGACCACCAAGCAGGTCTTCGCCTTCACCCACTTCGACGTGTGGACCTACGGCACCAACTTCTTCAACATCGGCCTCGAGAAGGCGGGCAAGAGCAGCCCGGCTAATCCGTGCGCCGATCCGCTGCGTCCGATCACGGGCTGCGAAGGCGCAACAGAAATCTACGGCCTGATCCGCAGCACGATCGGCTTCAACGAGGTCTTCAACACCAAGGCCTTCTCGATGGGCCCGCTGCGCAACGTGTCGTTCGTCATCGGTGCGGATGGCAGCACTGAAAACCGGTTCTTCTCCGCATCCAAGCGCGACGTCGTGACCGGTCTGCAATTCGCTTTCGACCTGCCTTACAAGGGCTTCTTCAACGTCAATCCGTTGTTCTATTACGAATTCGCCAACCGCAGCACCTTTACGCAGTGCGGTTACGCCGGCGCTCCCGGTCAAATCCCGGGCGTCTCGTGCAACATCGATGGCAACCGCCAGTTCAACCCGACCTGGGCCGTTGAACTCAATTACTACATGGATCTCGGCTTCCTGCCCCCGAGCATGGATTATTTCGCGATCAGCGGCCGCGCAGGCTTCTACGGGCCGAAAGGTTCGGAGAACGGCCAGATCATCGGCACGGCAACCAAGATGGAGATCAACGCCGAACCGATCCGTCTGACCTTCGACGCCAGCAAGGCGATCTGGGGACCGAAATACACTCACAATGTCGACGTGTGGGTGGCCTATCGGCTCTGGCGGAACAAGTTCGGCTTGGATGAGAATGCCAGCCTGCCGTGCACCACGTTTGCGCCCGGATCGTGCCGCGAGGACTCGCTCTATTCCGGCGTCACCGTCAAGTTCTGATCTGAGCTCACTTCCGGGGCTAATTCTCCAAGGCCAATCTCCAGGCTGATGGCGTCGCGATGTCCTCGCGGCGCCTTCAGTTTTTTGCAAGCTCCTGCGCGCGTGCCGCTAGCGCAGCTGCGCCCAGAAATTCTCGTGCTGCGCGGCTGCCTCGTCTTCGAGCAGCGGTCCGACGACCTCGATGCTCTTCTGCCCGGCAGCAAAGACATTGCGGCAAGGCAGATCAAGCGTGGGATTCTCCGGATGGTCGCCGGTGATCGCCTTGAGCCTTGCTTCGCCGAGCCCATAAACCAGCCGTCCAATGCCGACCCAATAGATCGCGCCCGCGCACATGGCGCAGGGTTCTGCCGACGAATACAGCGTGAAGGTCTTCAGCTCGGTCTCGTCATAGGCAATCGAGGCTTCGCTGCACAGCAGCCGCTCTGCATGGGCGGTGCCGTCATGAGAGGGCATGAAGGCGTTACCGGCTTCCATCAGGACCTTGCCGTGTGCATCGACCAGGATCGCGCCGAACGGATGGTTGCCGCGCTCCATGGCTTTGCGTGCAGCGTCGAAAGAAAGCCTGAGAAGAGCCTCATCCCTACTCGACGAGTCTTGCTTTGGCATCAGGGGGCTCCTGTCGTCCGGGCGTCAAAATCTGCTAGCTTCCCGCGAGGCCAAACGCGGATTCGCTTTGGCCCGCTGGCCGCACTAATATTTACGACCTGGATCATTCAAGTCCCAGCCGGGCCTACGGCCTGAACAAAGAAGCATGATTGCGATGAAAGAGAAAGTCGTCGGAGCTTCCGGCCAATCGCTCGGCGGCGAGATCGTCGAACGCATCAACGCGCTGGCTGCTATTTCGGAAGCGCCGGACAACATCACGCGAATATTCCTTACACCGGAACATCGTGCTGCCGCCGAACTGATCATCGGCTGGATGCAGGCAGCCGGCATGCGGGCGCGTATCGATGCGATCGGCAATGTCTGCGGACGCTATGAAGGCGACCGGCCCGGTCTGCCGTGCCTGATGCTCGGCTCCCATTACGACACCGTGCGCGATGCCGGCCGCTGGGACGGACCGCTCGGGATCATCACGGCGATTTCCTGCGTTAGCGATCTCAACCGTCGCGGCCTTCGTTTGCCATTCGCCATCGAGATCGCCGCCTTCGCCGACGAGGAGGGCGTGCGCTTCGCCTCGACGCTGCTCGGCAGCCGCGCGGTGGCCGGGACTTTTGTCGAGAGCGTGCTCGCCGGCCGCGACAAAGCGGGCATCTCGATGCGCGAGGCAATGATCACCTTCGGCCTCGATCCCGATCACGTCGGCGCCGCAGCGCGCGCGCCCGGCGAATTGCTGGCCTATCTCGAATTGCATATCGAGCAGGGGCCCGTGCTTGAAGCGCAGAAGCTGCCGGTGGGTGTCGTGACTGCCATTTCGGGTGCTACGCGGCTTGCTGTCGAGTTGCACGGCATGGCCGGTCATGCCGGCACGGTACCCATGGCGATGCGACGCGATGCACTGGTGGGCGCCGCCGAATGTATCGTTGCGATCGAGGGGTTCTGCCAGTCGGACCGCGGCGGTCTTGTCGGCACCGTCGGTTATATCAATGCGATGCCGGGGGCGACCAATGTCATTCCCGGGCTGGTATCGTTCACCATGGATATCCGATCGCCGAAGGATTCCTATCGCAAGCTCGCCATCACCGACATGGTGCGCGAGATCGAGTCGATCGCCAAAGCGCGCAAGCTCGATCTGCAGATCAACATCACCCATGAGAATCGCACGGTGCCGTGTGCGCCCTGGCTGCAGAAGCAGATCGCCGATGCAATTACTGCCGAGGGCTATCGCGCGTTCGAGCTGCCGAGCGGGGCCGGCCATGACGGCATGGCGATGACCGATATTGCCGATGTGGCGATGCTGTTCGTGCGCTGTCGCGGCGGGATCAGCCACAATCCTGCCGAGCATGTGGACGATGCGGATGTCGAGGTCGGTGCGCGCGTGTTGTTGCGCGTGATCGAGAATTTTGAGCCGAAGGCCTGATGCGATGGCAGATTTCCACGGCGTGTTTCCCTATCTCGTCTCGCCTGCTGATGACGAGGGGCGTATCCGCACCGATGTGCTGGGCCGCCTGTGCGGGGATCTCATCGGCGCGGGCGTGCATGGTCTGACGCCCCTCGGCTCGACCGGCGAATTCGCCTATCTCAATCGCGAGCAGCGCAGGACGGTGGTGCAGGCCACGATCGAGGCGGCAGGCGGGCGCGTGCCGGTGGTGGCAGGCGTGGCATCGACCTCGACGGTCGATGCGGTGGCGCAGGCGAAGTCGTATCAGAAGCTCGGCGCCACCGGCATCCTGGCTATTCTCGAAGCGTATTTCCCGCTCAAGGATGCGCAGATCGAATCCTACTTCCGCGCCATCGCCGATGCCGTCGATATTCCCGTGGTGATCTACACCAATCCGCAATTCCAGCGTTCGGATCTGACACTCGATGTCGTGGCGCGGCTCGCCGAGCATCCGCGCATTCAGTATATCAAGGATGCCTCCACCAATACCGGCCGGCTGTTGTCGATCATCAACCGCTGCGGCGACAAACTGAAAGTGTTCGCCGCCTCGGCGCATATTCCGTCAGCCGTCATGCTGATCGGCGGCGTTGGCTGGATGGCGGGCCCGGCTTGCGTCGTGCCGAAGCAGAGCGTCGAACTCTACAATCTCTGCAAGGCGCATCGCTGGGACGAGGCCATGGTCTTGCAGCGGCGGATGTGGCGGCTCAACGAGGCCTTCGCGCGCTATAATCTGGCGGCCTGCATCAAGACGGGCCTCGCGATCCAGGGCTATGAGGTCGGCGACCCCGTGGCCCCGCAGCCGGCTTTGACCGCCGACGAGCGCAAGGTGATCGAGGCCGTCTTGCGGGATGTCGGCTGATCGATGTCGTTGCCGCCAGACGCGCAAACGAGCAGCGCTCATGCACATTCTGTCGCTCAGCCTTGTGCGGCTGGCCTGTTGGCTCACGCGGTCTTTCTGGGCTAGAAACCATACAGCCCGCCCGTAAGGCTCGCCATTGAAGGACGTCTGATGAACATTCTGCCCGGCAATCTGCGCTTCGGCGCCGGTCTTTCTCCCAAGCGCCTTGAAGATCAAAGACTTCTCACCGGGCAGGGCAAATTCATCGACGACAGACCGGAAGACGGCGCGCTGTGGCTGCATCTGCTGCGCTCGCCGCATGCCCATGCGAAGATCACCGCGATTGACGTGGCCGCCGCCAAGGCGATGCCCGGTGTCGAGGCGATCTACACCGGCGCGGATCTCGTGGCCGACGATGTCGGCACGCTGCCGACGCTGCCGATCTTCAAGCGTCCTGACGGCTCCGCAGCGACCTTTCCGCCGCGCCGGCTGCTCGCGCATGAGGTCGTGCGGTTCGCCGGCGAAGCAGTGGCGGCGATCGTCGCCACGTCGCGCGCCGCTGCCCAGCTCGCGGCCGAAGCGATCGACATCAGCTATGATGTCCTGCCTGCGGTGGTCGATCCCGTCGAGGCGATGAAGCCCGGTGCGGCGGTGGTCTGGCCGGATGCGCCGGACAATATTGTCGCGGCCACCAGCTATGGCGATCCTGCCAAGGTGGAGGCTGCTTTTGCCGCTGCCAAGCATACGGTGTCGCTGGACATCGTGAGTCAGCGTCTCGTGCCATCGGCCATGGAGCCGCGCTCGACCATCGCTGAAGTCGACAAGAAGTCCGGCAAGCTGACCCTGTACGTGCAGTCGCAGACCCCGGCATCGACCCGCGATATCCTTGCCGACGCGGTGCTCAAGCGTCCGAAGGAATCGATCCGCGTGGTGGTGGGCGATATCGGCGGTGGGTTCGGCCAGAAGACGAGCCTGTATCCCGAAGACGGCGTCGTCGCCTATGTAGCCGTGAAGCTGAACAAGACGATCCGCTGGCGCGGCGATCGTACCGACGAATTTGTCGGCGGGACGCATGGTCGCGATCTGACGTCGACGGCAGAACTCGCGCTCGATGCCAAGGGTCGGATCTTGGCGTATCGCGTCCGTTCGATCGGCGGCACTGGTGCCTATATGTCGGCGACCGCTGTCATCATTCCGCTGGTGCTGGGGCCGTTCGTGCAGACCGGCGTCTACGACCTGCAGAACGTGCATTACGATATCAAGGCGGTCATCACGAACACCGCGCCGGTGGGCGCCTATCGTGGTGCCGGGCGTCCGGAAGCCGTTTTCATCATCGAGCGTCTGATGGACGCCGCCGCACGGCAGATGGGAATGGATCCGCGCGCCATCCGCAAGGTGAATTACATCAAGCCGACGCAGTTTCCTTACAAGAACGCCGTCGGCCAGACCTATGATAGCGGCGCCTTCGCGCACATGCTCGACCGCGCCACCGAATTGTCGGATTGGGACGGCTTCGCCGCGCGCAAGAAAGCGGCGAAGAAGAAGGGTCTGCTCTACGGGCGCGGGCTCACCAGCTACATCGAATGGACCGGTGGCCCGGGCACCACCGAGAAGGTCAGTCTGCGCGCGACGGCCAATGGCCGCGTTATCCTGCATTCCGGCACTATGGCGATGGGGCAGGGCCTGCAGACCGCCTATTCGCAGCTCGTCTCTGAAGCCCTTGGCATTGGCATCGACAAGATCGATGTGATCCAGGGCGATACCGATGTGATCGTTGGCATGGGCAGTGTCGGTTCACGCTCATTGTTCGTTGGCGGCACTGCCGCGGTGGTGTCGGCCGCCGACATGATCGCCAAGGCGCGCGAGAAGGCGGCCAACATGCTCGAAGCCTCGGTGGAGGACATCGAGTATTCCGCGGGCTTCCTCACCGTCGTCGGTACCGACAAGCGCGTTGGCCTGTTCGAGATCGCGAAGGCCGAAGACGGTGAACAGCTCAGCGTCGAGTCGACCGGCGTGGCGGACGGCCCGACCTGGCCGAACGGAACGCATATCTGCGAGGTCGAGATCGATCCGGAGACCGGCATCACCAATGTCGTTCGCTACACCACGGTCGACGATGTCGGCGTGGCGGTGAATCCGATGCTGGTGACCGGCCAGATCCACGGCGGCGTGGCGCAGGGCATCGGCCAGGCGCTGTTCGAGAACGTTCATTACGACGAGGATGGCCAGCTCATCACCGCCAGCTATCAGGATTACTGCATTCCGCGCGCGGGTGACCTGCCACCTCTGTCAGTGACATTGGATGGTTCGGCACCCTGCGTCACCAACCCGATCGGCTCGAAGGGCTGCGGAGAATCCGGCGCGATCGGTGGTCCGCCCTGCATCGTCAATGGCGTGCTGGATGCGCTGCAACCACTGGGCATCACGCAGCTCAATACGCCGCTGTCGCCCATCAAGGTGTGGGAAGCAATCAGGAGCGCAAGCGCAGCGCATGGCTGAGACCCTGCAGGATGGGTAGAGCGTCGTCGCGAAACCCATCATGATCGGGTTCCATGCGATGGGTTTCGCTTCGCTCTACCCATCTTGCGGATAACAAGAAACTTCAATCGGGAGAGAAAACACAATGAAGAGCTTCAAGGTTCTCGAATTCAACGAACCGCTCGGCGAGGTCGACGAGCAGACCCCGCAGCCGACCGGCACGCAGGTGCTGATCCGCGTGAAGGCTGCGGGCGTCTGCCATAGCGACCTGCACATCTGGGAAGGCGGCTATGAACTCGGCCACGGCCGCAAGAAGCTGTCGCTGAAGGACCGCGGCATCACGCTGCCGCGCACCATGGGTCACGAGACCGTCGGCGAAGTCATTGCCTTTGGTCCGGATGCGCAGCAGGAAGCCGGTGGCGTCAAGATTGGCGATATCGCGCTGGCCTATCCGTGGATCGGCTGCGGCAAATGCGCGGTCTGTCTCGCCGGCGACGAGAATCTCTGCCTTGCGCCGCGCTGCCTCGGCGTACATTGCGACGGCGGTTATTCGGATCACCTCCTGGTGCCGCATCCGCGCTACCTGATTGACCTCAAGGGCATGGATCCGGTCATCGCCGCGCCCTACGCCTGCTCGGGCGTCACGACCTATAGCGCGCTGAAGAAGATCGAGAGCGATCTCGGCAATCCGATCGTGATCTTCGGGGCCGGTGGCCTCGGCCTGATGGCGCTTGAACTGTTGAAGGCGATGGGCGGCAAGGGCGCCATCGTTGTCGATATCGATGCGCGAAAGCGCGAAGCGGCGATCAAGGCCGGCGCTCTGGCGGCCGTGGACGGCAATGCGCCCGACGCGCTTGAGCAGCTTGCCAAGGCCGCCGGTCAGCCGATCCTGTCGGTGATCGATCTGGTCGGCACTCCGTCGACGACGCAGCTCGGCTTCGACGTGCTCTCCAAGGGCGGCAAGCTGATCATGGTCGGCCTGTTCGGAGGCGGCGCCACCTGGGCGCTGCCTCTGATCGCCATGAAGGCACTCACCATCCAGGGCAGCTATGTCGGCAATCTCCGCGAGACCAAGGAGCTGCTGGAGCTGGTGCGCACCAAGAAGGTGCAGCCGATCCCGACGAGCCCGATGCCGCTTGCAAAGGCCAATGCGGCGCTGAACGATCTGAAAGACGGCAAGCTGGTCGGCCGTGCGATCCTCACGCCGGGGTAAGCTTGAAGCATTGATATCGAGAAGCGGCCTTCGGGCCGCTTCTTTTTTGTCCCGAAGGCAATTAGCCGGCCGTTACATCCACGAGCTCTTCACCATCCAACACACGCTTCGCCTTGGCATGGTCGAGATCGCCTTCCCATGCGCCGACCACGACGGTGGCAACGCAGTTGCCGATCAGGTTTCCGAGCGCGCGGGCCATGCCGATGAACCAGTCTACCGACAGCACCAGCACGAGACCGATGGCGGGAATGCTCGGCACGGCATTCAGCGTCGCGGCAAGGATCACGATCGCTGAGCCCGGTACGCCGTGGGCGCCCTTCGACGTCACCAGCGAGACGCCCAGCACCAGCATGAGATCGCCGAAAGACAGCGGTGTATTCGTGGCCTGCGCGATGAACACGACGGCCAGCGTCAGATAGATCGAGAATGCATCGAGATTGAACGAGTAGCCTGTCGGGATCACGAGGCCGACCACGTTGTCCTTGACGCCGAGCCGTTCGAGTTTGCGCATGACCTGGGGCAGCACTGCATCCGATGACGCGGTGGCGAGCACGATGGTGAGTTCTTCGCGCAGATAGTTCAGGAATTTGATGATGTTCAGCCCGGCCAGCGCCATCACGCCGCCGAGTACGCCGAAGACGAAGATCGCGACCGAGACATAGAACAGCACCACCAGCGAGACGAGTTGCTTCAGCGATCCGACACCGTAGCGTCCGACCGTATAGGCGACAGCGCCGAGCACGCCGATCGGGGCGAGGCGAACGATCAGTCCCATGGCGCGGAACAGAACGGTCGATACGGCTTCGATGAAGCTCGAAATCCGCTCGCCTTTCTCGCCACCGACCAGCGCCAGGCTGGTGCCGAACAGGATGGCGAAGAACAGCACCTGCAGGACGTCGTTGCGCGCCAGAGCGTCGAACGAGGTGGTCGGAATGATGTTGAGCAGGAAACTACCGATGCCGCCGCCCTGCAGCTTGTGAGCGTTGTCTGCGACCGTCGTGAGTGCCTTGCCGTCGAGCGAGGCCGGATTGATGTTCATGCCGTGGCCCGGGCCGAACAGATAGGCCAGCACTAGGCCGACAACGAGCGCCAGCGTGGTCATGGCCTCGAAATAGATCAGCGCCTTGACCCCAACCCTGCCGACCTTCTTGAGGTCGCCGGCACCCGCAATGCCATGCACCACCACACAGAACACGATGGGGGCCACAATCATGGAGATGAGTTTGAGGAAGGCGTCGCTGAAGACCTTCAGGCCGACCGCGAAGTCCGGCACGGCGATGCCAAGGACGATGCCGAGCAGCAGGGCGACAAGCACCTGCACGAAGAGCGACTGATAGAGAGGCTTGCGGATTGGTTCGACGGCGGTAATCGTAGCTGTAGACATGGTTCGCTCCCCCCTGAGGTTCACGAATATTCCAGCAACAACTGTGCCACCGCTAGGTGCAGATGCGTAAAATCTCGCCGCGGTTACGGCGAGTTCTTTTCGTGTCGAGGGGGGATTGAAATCGAGCCGATCGGCGGCCGGGTCGCTCCGGCGGCCATGCGACGATTACTTCTCTTCGTCGGCGATCGCTTCCATCAGGACGACCATCTGGCGCTGGACCGTCTGGCTCTTGATGCGGCTGTAAGCACGAAGCAAGCGGAGGCTGAAAGCGCTATCGAGGAACAGCAAGCTTTCCACTTCGCGGCTCTTGCCATCGCCATCGTAGAAGAAGGTGACCGGCACATCGAGCGCCGTCGCAATCTGCTGAAGACGCGCAGCGCCAACGCGATTGACACCCTTTTCGTACTTCTGAACCTGCTGGAAGCTGACGCCCAGCTTTTCGCCTAAATCCGCCTGCGAAATTTTCTGCTCAACACGACGCAGACGGATCCTCTTGCCCATCTCAATGTCGGGTTTGCCGGCGCTACGTTGCTTCATTCGTCACCATTCAGTTTGTTTGAATAAGGGAGTTTGGTTTTATTTTCTTGTTAGAGCTTCTTAGCCCGAGAGCCCTTAAAGCTAACTTTCAAAGGCATCTCTGTTATACACATCGTCATGACGATTGGGATGGCTGAAATCGTCGCGATACTCGAATTGATCGACACGTAATCGCGAGGGTCATCCAATCGTACAAAAAACCTTGCGGTATTCTGTTGCTACTTCGCATTGCTTGCAAAACTTCCAACGAATACCGGAACTCAATTTCTATCGATACGGGCCTTGCAGCGGAAGCGAAAGTACAAGTTGGTCATCATGCTATACACATGTGACTTGCCTGACGCACGCAGGATAACTGAGAGTCGTTCGCATTCGTAAGCTGCAAATCTCTGGCATGCAGCATTCCATGCGATTTCCAGCTGCAATTTCGCACTTTACGATCTCCTGTGTAGCACCGACGTAATATCACAATTCCGTGGGTGGTTGTTGCTACGTCCCATGCGCACCGGAAGTTTCATTCTAAATTCTCACTGAGAGAGAATTTCATTTGATTCGTGCTGAGCGCGACCGGTGCCTGGTGGTGCGCACTGACTGAGCAATATTGATCATACCGTTCGTTACTAAACATTGCTGTCGGTAATCGCGGAGTAGATCATGGTACGCAGCTCGCGCCGGATCGGATAGGCGCTCGATGGCAACAGCTGCGTCATAAAGATTGCGATCAGCTGTTCGGCCGGATCTATCCAGAACACCGTGCTCGCCGCGCCACCCCATCCATACTCACCGGCGCTGCCGGGGATCATGGTCTTGACCGGATTCATCATCACCGAAAATCCAAGTCCGAATCCGACGCCGGCATAGCTCGTTTCGCTGAACATCGACGTCGACATGTCGGCGACGTAGGCCCCGCCGGGCAGATGATTGTTGGTCATCAGCGCGATCGTCTTCGGAGCGAGCAGGCGCACGTCGCCGAGCGCACCGCCATTGAGCAGGGCGCGACAGAAGGTGAGATAGTCCGCGGCGGTGGAGCATAGGCCGCCGCCGCCGGAAATCATCTTAGGAGGCGACAGGAATGAACTCGTCGCGGGATCGTCCTGAAGAACAAAGCCGCCCTTGCCGTCGGCGGCGTAGCAGGCCGCGAGACGATGCGCCTTGTCGGGCGGCACAAAGAAGCCGGTATCCGTCATGCCGAGCGGATCGAAGATACGTTCCTGCAGGAATTGTTCGAATGGCTGTCCACTGATCTTCTCGACGAGATAGCCGATCACGTCGGTCGAGACCGAATAATTCCATGCATCCCCCGGGGAGAATTCCAGGGGGACCTTCGCGAGATCCGAAATCATCGATGTCATCGTGCCGGATTTTTCGATCTCGCCGATCTTGAGTGCACGATAGGCGGCGTCGACATTGGTGCGCTGCTGGAAGCCGTAAGTGAGTCCCGACGTGTGACGCAGCAGGTCGATGATCTGCATGGGACGGGCCGGTCGCTTCGTCACGAACGGCGCCGTTACGCCGGCCTGAAACACGCCGATATTTTCCCATTCCGGAATATATTTGTGCACGAGTTCATCGAGCGTGACGCGCCCTTCCTCCACCAGCATCATGAAGGCGACCGACGTGATCGGCTTGGTCATCGAATAGATGCGGAAAATCGTATCGTCCTTGACGGCGATCTTTCGCTCGAGATCGGCAAAGCCCTGCGTCGCGCTGTGCACGATCTCGCCGTGGCGATAGACCAGAAGCTGTGTGCCGGAAAAACGGCCGGCATCGACATAACGCTGCTTGAGATGCGCTTCGACGCGGGCCAGTGCTGTGGTCGACATGCCGACCTGTTCGGGTGACGCAGACGAAGGGCTCAGGCTTTGGGACGGCATTGCAACATCACTCCGATGTGTGGACGCGGCTCGTTTCTATGGATGAAAATCAGCGGTTGTCCATATGGGTTTGTAGCGCGGCGAGCTTACGTGAAGCTCTGTTTGGTGTATCCTTAAAGATGTAATCGCGTCGTGTTGCTCAGGATGGAATTATGACCCAATTCAATGACACTGAACTCACTGCGGCCGTCATCCAGAGCTTCGACAAGACGTCCGATCCGCGCACGAAATTCCTGCTGCAAGAACTCGTGACGTCATTGCACGACTATGTTCGCAAGACCGATCTCACCTTCGGTGAATGGGAAGTGGCGATCGACTTCCTGACCCGCACGGGCCAGAAATGCACGCCGATCCGGCAGGAGTTCATTTTGCTCTCTGACGTGCTGGGCGTCTCGATGCTGGTCGATGCCGTCAACCACAGGGAGCGTGAGGGGGCCACACAGACGACGGTGCTCGGACCGTTCTATGTCGGCGAGCATCCCGTCATGGCGCATGGCGCTGATATCTCTCCGGGCCTCACGGGTGAGCGCATGTTCGTGCAGAGCCGCGTCACCGATCTCGATGGCAAGCCGCTGGCCGGCGTGCCGGTCGATATCTGGCATGCCGATGATGACGGTTTCTACGACTCGCAGAAGGCCAGCTATGCCACGCAGGGCCCGTCGTCGCGTGCGCGCTTCATCACGGACAATGATGGCCGGCTGTTCTTCCGCACCATTCTGCCCTGCAGCTATCCGATCCCGACCGACGGACCGGTGGGCGATCTGGTGCTGAAAACGGGACGTCATCCAATGCGTCCGGCGCATGTGCACTTTCTCGTCGCGGCTCCCGGCTACGAACCGCTGATCACTCATGTCTTCATCGAGGGTGACGAATATCTCGACTCCGATGTCGTGTTCGGCGTGAAGGACGATCTGATCGCCACCGTCGAGAACCGCAGCGATGCCTTTATGCCTGATGGTCAGCCTGCCACGGGGCCGTGGCATCTGATGACCTATAATTTCCGGATGAAGCCGGGCGAGGGCACGGTGCCGCAGCCGATGATGCCGGAAAAGGCCGAGGCGTAAGCGATCCCAGCCATCTGCGATCTGCGGTCAGGTCGCGCTCCAGTCGCGTTGCGAGAGTTCCTGCAGCGACTCCAGGAAGAACTGATCGAACAGGAACGGTGTATCGCCGTGTGCGGCCGATGGCGCGATGAGGGTGACCATGCCTAACAGCGCGCGGCCGAGTTCGCCGATGCGCTCGGCAAAGGCCTCGAGCCCGCTGCGATCAGAGCTCTCGACGACTGCGTGGAGTGCGCCTTTGGTTTGTGCGATCTGTAGATCGATATCGTCGACGACGCGATCGAGAGCATCGATATCGACATCCACAGTGACAGTGTTGTCTTTGGTCGGTATCAGCGCGTCCTCAAGGACAGCTTTTCGGAACGTATGAAGTTGCCGCGAGACATCCTCGTAATGACCGAACGCTGCTGCCGCATTCGCTTCGAGATCGCTTTTGCCCTGAGACAGGATCGCCGCCGCGGATACCACGATCGCCGCCTTCAGGGTGCTGATTACCTTCCGCAGCGACGAGAGGGCAGGTTCGGTGATCACCGGAATGGTCGGCATGAAGCGGTCCGTTCGTTAGAAATTGGACCCGGTTGATAGCACCGATCCGCGGACCGGCACGCCGACGAAGTCGGCAAAATAGTACCTCACAATTCATTGCCTATTCCGCGTGCGTCGCACAATAAATGAGCGTCCCGCAAATTTTCGATGCGCGTGGTTCTCCGCGCTGGTCTTGTTGCCTTTAGGTAAGTGACTGCAATTTATCGAAATTTCCATCAGGCAGCGGTTGGCACGAACTTTGAATAGTTCTTAGCGACGCCATTGTAGCCGTCACAATCAATCACCAGCCAGCATTGCCATCATGGGGCTTCCCCCAGACGCGCCGCTATGTCCGTACGCCTTCGACCGAGGTGCGCAGTGACGAGGGGCCAATGACGGTGCAGGCGATCCGAGGCGCGAAAGGACGACAGCAGCACATGACGAAGTCAGAGACCAACAAGCCGGGCCGCAAGATCAGCCGCCGTCAGCTTCTGAAAGCCGGCGCGGGAACCGCTGCCTTGCTCGCGGCCGCCCGACTGAACTTCCCCGGCGGCGCTTTCGCGCAGGATGCCGGGCCCGAAGTGAAAGGCGCCAAGCTCGGCTTCATCGCACTAAGCGATGCCGGTCCGCTGTTCGTTGCCAAGGACAAGGGCCTGTTCGCCAAATACGGCATGCCCGATGTGGAAGTGTCGAAGCAGGCCTCGTGGGGCACGCTGCGCGACAACATGGTGCTCGGCTCCGAAGGCAACGGCATCGATGGCGCGCATATCCTGACGCCGATGCCCTACCTGATCTCATCCGGCAAGGTCACCCAGAACAACCAGCCGACGCCGATGTACATCCTTGCGCGTCTCAATCTCGATGCGCAGTGCATTTCGGTCGGCAATGAATATGCCGATCTGAAGGTCGGCCTCGATGTCGCGCCGCTGAAAGCCGCGTTCGAGAAGAAGAAGGCTGCGGGCAAGTCGGTGAAGGTGGCGATGACCTTCCCGGGCGGCACCCATGACCTGTGGATCCGCTACTGGCTCGCCGCCGGTGGCATCGATCCCGACAAGGATGTCGAGACCATCACCGTGCCGCCGCCGCAGATGGTGGCGAATATGAAGGTCGGCACCATGGACGCGTTCTGCGTCGGTGAGCCGTGGCCCGGCCAGCTCGTGCACCAGAAGATCGGCTACACCGCGGTGAACACCGGTGAGATCTGGAACAAGCATCCGGAGAAGTCGCTCGGCATGCGCGCGGCCTGGGTCGACAAGAATCCGAAGGCGGCGAAGGCCATCACCATGGCCATCATGGAAGCCCAGCAGTGGGCCGACAAGATGGAGAACAAGGAAGAGCTCGCCACCATCATGGGCAAGCGGCAGTGGATCAACTGCCCGGTCGAGGACATCCTCGATCGCGCCCGCGGCAAGTTTGACTACGGCACCGGCAAGGTGGTCGAGAACTCGCCGCACATCATGAAGTACTGGAAGGACTTCGCGTCCTATCCGTTCCAGAGCCACGACCTCTGGTTCATGACCGAGGACATCCGCTGGGGCAAATATGAGCCCGGCTTCGACTCGAAGGCGCTGATCGCCAAGGTCAACCGCGAGGATATCTGGCGTGACGCGGCGAAGACCATGGGCGTCGCTGCCGCCGAAATCCCGACCTCGACTTCGCGCGGCAAGGAGACCTTCTTCGACGGCAAGGTCTTCGATCCCGAAAATCCGGCAGCCTACCTCAAGTCGCTCGCCATCAAGCGCGTCGAAGCCTGAGACACACGTTTGGGACCGATGCGGACTAGCTGAAATGACGGAGACAGTGCGATGAACATGCAAGCTATCAAGACGGAGCCGGCAACGGCACTGGCGAAGCCGCCGGTGGCGAGCGTCGCACTGTCTCCCAAGCAGCCCGTAAGTTTCGACAGATACGCCAAGATGGCGAAAGAGACAGCGGCGCGGGTCATCCCGCCGCTGATCGTCGTCCTCCTGCTCGGTGTGATGTGGGAGCTCTTGTGCCGGCGCACCGGCTCAACGCTCCCGCCGCCCTCAAAGGTCTACAAGGACACCAAGGAACTGATCTTCGATCCGTTCTTCGACAATGGCGGTCTGGACAAGGGTCTGTTCTGGCATATCTCGGCCAGTCTCCTGCGTGTGGCCTATGGCTACTCGCTCGCTGCCGTGGTCGGCATCGGCCTCGGCACGCTGGTTGGCCAGTCGGTCTGGGCGATGCGTGGCCTCGATCCGATCTTCCAGGTGTTGCGCACCATTCCGCCACTGGCCTGGTTGCCGCTGGCACTCGCGGCCTTCCGTGACGGTCAGCCGTCGGCGATCTTCGTGATCTTCATCACCTCGATCTGGCCGATCATTATCAACACGGCTGTCGGTATCCGGAATATTCCGCAGGACTATCGCAACGTCGCCGCCGTGGTGCAGCTCAATCCGGTGGAATTTTTCTGGAAGGTCATGCTGCCGGCGGCTGCGCCCTATATTTTCACCGGTCTGCGCATTGGTATCGGCCTGTCATGGCTCGCCATCATCGCGGCTGAAATGCTGATCGGTGGCGTCGGCATCGGCTTCTTCATCTGGGACGCCTGGAATTCCTCGCATATGAGCGAGATCATCCTGGCACTGTTCTATGTCGGCATCGTCGGCTTCGTGCTCGATCGCCTGATCGCCGCCCTCGGCAAGCTCGTCACCCACGGCACTTCAGTCAGCTAACATTTGGGTCAGCTAAGGAGAGATATCATGAAGGCATATCTGAAGCTCGACCACGTCGACAAGGTGTTCACCCGCGGCAAGGTCTCGTCCGAAGTATTGAAGGACATCAACCTCAGCCTCGGCAAGGGTGAGTATATCTCGATCATCGGCCATTCCGGTTGCGGCAAGTCGACGATGCTCAACATCATCGCCGGCCTGACACGTGCAACGATGGGCGGCGTGATCCTTGAGGATCGCGAAGTCAATTCGCCCGGACCTGATCGCGCCGTCGTGTTCCAGAACCACAGCCTGCTACCGTGGCTGACGGTTTATCAGAACGTCCGTCTTGGCGTGGACAAGGTGTTTGCCAAGACCAAGTCCCGCGCCGAGCGCGACGAATGGACGATGCACAATCTCAATCTCGTGCAGATGACGCATGCCAAAGACAAGCGCCCCTCGGAAATCTCCGGCGGCATGAAGCAGCGCGTCGGCATTGCCCGCGCGCTCGCGATGGAGCCCAAGGTGCTTTTGCTGGACGAACCGTTCGGTGCATTGGACGCGCTGACCCGCGCGCATCTGCAGGACTCCGTGATGGCGCTGCATCAAAAACTCGGCAACACCATCGTCATGATCACCCATGACGTGGACGAAGCCGTGCTGCTGTCGGACCGCATCGTCATGATGACCAACGGCCCATCAGCGACCATCGGCGAAGTGCTCGATGTGCCACTCGCACGACCGCGTCAGCGTCTCGAACTGGCGAGCAACCCGGTCTATCTCGATTGCCGCAAGCGCGTGCTCGAATTCCTGTATGAGCGCCACAAGTTCGTCGAAGCCGCGTAAGCATCTTGTTACCTCTTGACTTCCGAGGATAAACCGAATGAATGCGGCTCAGACTTTCCGGATAGCTGCAAATCATGAGTCGTTCGATAGGCCTGACGCGCGAAGAAATCATGCGCGTGCAATCGTCATTCGATCAGATGTGGCCGAACTCCTCGGTCATGGTGGATCTGTTTTATGCCCGGCTGTTCGAGACATTGCCGGAAACGCGCCCGCTGTTTCGCGGCGACATGGCGCAGCTCAAGCACAAGTTCATCGCAACGCTTGCAGTGATCGTCGGCAGTCTCGACAATATCACAGGTCTGTTGTCGGTGATCGGCAAGCTCGCGAAAGACCATGTGCATTATGGCGTGGAAGCCGCGCACTACGAGTCTGTCGGCGAGGCACTGTTCTGGAGTCTGGGGCAGGGGCTTGGCGAGCGCTGGACGCCCGAGGTCGAAGCCTCGTGGCACAAGGTCTACAATTTCCTGGCGGCGCGCATGATTTCTGCGGCCTATCACTAGAACCACATCGCATTTTATCGCGCGCTGAACATTTGCTCACGCGGCGCGACACACAAGCTCACCTTCCACTGCAAGGAGAGTTAGCATGAATGCGTCCGACGTCGCTCTGGTTCAGGAGAGTTTCAAGAAAGTCGCGCCGATTTCCGATGTGGCTGCGGAATTGTTCTACGGCCGTCTCTTCGAGGTTGCCCCGCAAGTGAAGCCGATGTTTCGCGGCGACATGAAGGAGCAGGGTCGCAAATTGATGGCGACGCTTGGTGTCGTCGTCATCGGCCTGACGCGACTCGAAACCGTATTGCCTGCAGCGAGCGCGCTCGCCAAGCAGCACGTGGCTTATGGCGTGAAGGCCGAACACTATCCGATCGTTGGCGGTGCGCTGCTGTGGACCCTGGAGAAGGGCCTCGGCGACGCCTGGACGCCCGAACTCGCAGCAGCCTGGACCGCGGCCTATGGCACGCTGTCCGGCTACATGATTTCTGAAGCCTACGGCACAGCGCAGGCGGCCGAGTAAGGATATGACGTGAGCGAGCCGCTGGTCATCATTGGTAACGGAATGGCAGCGGCTCGGCTTGTCGACGAGCTGGCGAAATGCGCGCTCGGTCGATACGCCATCGCCGTCATCGGAGACGAACCGCGGCTCGCCTACAATCGCGTGTTGCTGTCGTCGGTGCTGGCTGGTGAGGCAACATCCCAGGAGATCGAGCTGAAGCCCGCCGCATGGTGGCGCGACCGCGGCGTCACGCTGAAATACGGCGCAACGGCGACCGCCATCGATATGGCCGCGCGCGAGGTCACGACATCCACCGGCAAGCGTGTGCCGTTCTCAAAGCTGGTCATCGCCACCGGTTCATCTGCACTACGGCTGCCGGTGCCCGGTGGTGATCTCAAGGGCGTGCATGTGTTTCGCGACAGCCGCGATGTGGACCTGCTGCTCGAACTCGCCGCGCAGAAGAAGCGCGTCGTCGTGGTCGGTGGCGGCCTGCTTGGTCTCGAAGCGGCCTATGGTCTCGCCAAGGCGGGTGCTGACGTCACACTGATCCATCTGATGGACCGGCTGATGGAACGTCAGCTGGATGCACCTGCAGCGAACCTCCTGAAGACGCTGGTCGAGCGCAAGGGCGTCAGGATTTTGCTCAATGCCAATACGGCGCGTATTCATGGCAGCGATTGTGTCGAGAGCGTCGAACTGGCCGATGGCCGCACGCTTGATGCGGACGCGGTGATCTTTGCGGCCGGTATTCGGCCCAACACATCGCTTGCCAGGGAAGCGGAAATCCCGGTCAATCGCGGCATTGTCGTCAACGACCAGATGGCAACCGGCACCGACAACGTCTTCGCACTCGGCGAATGCGCCGAGCATCGCGGCACCTGCTATGGCCTCGTCGAACCCGCTTACGAACAGGCCAGGGTTTTGGCGCGCCATCTCGCGGGCAAGGCCGCTGCTTATACGGGCAGTGTGCTTTCTACCAATCTCAAGGTCTCCGGCGTCAGCGTTTTCTCCGCTGCAGATTTCATGGCGGGCGAAGGCAGCGAGACGCTGCTGCTCAACGATGTCCGCCGTGGCACCTATAAGAAGCTGGTGATCGCAGATGGCGCGCTCACTGGCGCCGTGCTGGTCGGCGATACGCAGGATGCGCTGTGGTATCTCGAACTGATCCGCAGCGGCGCTGATATTTCCGATATCCGCGCCGAGATGATGTTCGGTCGCGCCCTCGCCGTCCGCGCGGAGGCGGCGTGATGAACGCGGTCGATCCGCATTTGCACGCCACGCGCACGACATGCCCTTACTGCGGTGTCGGTTGCGGCGTGCTGGCGACGCCGGACGGCAACGGCGGCGCAGCGATTGCGGGCGATCCCGCGCATCCCGCCAATCTCGGGCGGCTCTGCTCGAAAGGATCGGCGCTCGGCGAAACGCTGAGCCTCGACGAGCGCCTGCTGCATCCGATGATGCGCAGCGACGATGGCGAGATGGCGCAGGTTGCCTGGAGCAATGCGCTGGATCATGTCGCCGAGGGATTTCAGAAGGTCGCCGCTGAACATGGCCCCGGTGCCGTAGCGTTTTATCTTTCCGGCCAGTTGCTGACCGAGGATTACTACGTCGCCAACAAGCTGATGAAGGGCTTTCTCGGCAGTGCCAATGTCGATACCAATTCGCGGCTCTGCATGGCCTCATCCGTGGCTGGCCACAAGCGTGCGTTTGGCGCCGATACGGTGCCGGGGTGCTACGAGGATCTCGACCAGGCAGATCTGCTGGTGCTGGTCGGCTCCAATGCCGCCTGGTGCCATCCGGTGCTGTATCAGCGCATGCTGGCCAACAAGCAGACGCGGGGCACACGGATCGTCGTGATCGATCCACGCCGCACCGACACGGTCGGCGATGATGATCTGTTTCTCGGCCTGAAGCCCGGCACTGATACTGCGTTGTTCAGCGGGCTGTTCGCCTATCTCGCCGATAATGGGGCGCTCGATCGCAGCTATATCGATGAGCATACGTCAGGCTTTGACGACGCGCTGGCGCGGGCTAGAACCATCGCCGGCAGCGTGGCGGCGACAGCAAAGGCGACCGGACTCGACGAGATCGATGTCGCGACCTTCTTCCAGATGTTCAAGGCGACGCCGCGTGTGGTCACGCTGTATTCGCAGGGCGTGAATCAGTCGGCGCAGGGCACCGACAAGGTCAATGCGATCCTCAACTGCCATCTGGCCACCGGCCGCATCGGTAAGACCGGCGCGTCGCCGTTCTCGCTGACCGGCCAGCCGAATGCCATGGGCGGCCGCGAGGTCGGCGGCCTCGCCAACCAGCTCGCAGCCCATATGGGCTTCACGCCTGTCGATATCGACCGTGTGCGCCGGTTCTGGAAGGCACCGCATATCGCCACCCATGAAGGCCTCAAGGCTGTGCAGATGTTCGAAGCCATCGGCCGTGGCGAGATCAAGGCGTTGTGGGTGATGGGCACCAATCCCGCGGTGTCGCTCCCGGACGCCGATGCCGTGCGCGCGGCGCTGAGCAAGCTCGATCTGTTCGTGGTGTCGGAGAATGTGCGCTCCAATGACACCGTGAATGCCGGTGCGCATGTGTTGCTGCCCGCACTGGCCTGGGGCGAGAAGTCCGGCACGGTGACCAATTCCGAACGCCGCGTGTCGCGGCAGCGCTCGTTCCTCCGCGCGCCTGGCGAGGCGCGACCGGACTGGTGGGCGCTGAGCGAAGTCGCCAAGCGCCTGGGTTATGGCGCGTCATTTGCCTACACGTCGGCCGCCGAGATTTTTCGCGAGCACGCGGCCCTTTCGGCCTTCGAGAACAATGGCAACCGCGATTTCGATATCGGCGGATTGATGAAGGTCTCGGATGAGGCCTTCGACACCATGGCCCCGGTGCAATGGCCGGTGCGCGAGGGGACCACGAAGCCGCAGGCGCGTTTCTTTGCCGATGGCCAATTCTACGCCAATGACCGGCGCGCGCGTTTCATCGCGCCGGAGGCGCCGGAGCTGCGCACGCAGGTGTCGATCGAGCGCCCGCTACGTTTGAACACTGGCCGCGTTCGCGATCAGTGGCACACCATGACGCGCACGGGTCTCAGCCCGCGGCTCGGCCAGCATATTCCGGAGCCCTTCGTCGAGATCCATCCTGACGATGCTGCGCAGTTCGCCATCGTCGATGGCGGCCATGCGCGGCTGACGACGGACTATGGCGAATGCATGCTGAAAGTCATTGTCAGCGAACGCCAGCAGCGCGGCATGCTGTTCGCTCCGATCCACTGGAACGACGAGACCGCGGGTTTCGCGCGTGTCGGCGGACTTGTGGCACCGATCACCGACCCATTCTCCGGTCAGCCCGAGAACAAGGCGACGCCGGTGGCGATCGCACCTGCGGTGTTTGCGCAGCGTGGCTTCGTGCTGTCGCGTAGTCCGCTGGAGATGCCGTTCGGCGTGCAATGGGCGCGCGTCGCGGTCACGGGCGGCGTCGGTTATCTGCTCTCGGACAATACCGATGTCGAGACCTGGCAGAACTGGCTGAAGCCGTTGCTGGTCGATGATGTCGCTGAATACGAAGACGCGAGCCAAGGTGTGTATCGCGCGGTGTCGTTCAAGGATGACGGGATCGAGACCTGTCTGTTCATCGGCCCGACGGAGGGGGCGCTCTCCTGGGATGCCGTGAAGGAATTGTTCGCCGCCGAGACCGTCAGCGACGACCAGCGCCGTACGCTGCTCTCTGGAAAGTCCGCCGATGGTGCTGCGAGTGCAGGGCCCATCGTCTGTGCCTGTTTCGGCGTTGGCCGCAACACCATCTGCGACGCAATTGTAGCAGGGGCTGGAACCGCGGCGGAAATCGGCACCAGGCTCAAGGCCGGCACCAATTGCGGCTCGTGCATTCCGGAGCTCAAGCGCCTGATCGCGGCGAGCGAAACGGCGCCGGATGAGCAGAGGAAGGTTGCTGCGAGTTAACTCGTCACTTCACCGCGCCCGCGGTCAGTCCCGCCACAATCTGCCTTTGTGCAAACATCGTCAGCAGCAGCACCGGCAACGTCACGATCAGGGCGGCCGCCGCCAGCGGCCCCCAGCTCAACTGATCGAACGAGATCATGTTGTAGACCGCGACCGGCAGCGTGCGTGTCTCGCGGCCTGCCAGCACGATGCCGAACACGAAATTATTCCAGGAGAAGATCACCGATAGGATGAAGGCAACGGCGATGCCGGAGCGCGCGATCGGTAGCGCGACGTGGCGGAACACCTGCCAGCGGGTGGCGCCGTCGATGATGGCGGATTCTTCGAGCTCCATCGGTGTCGTCTCGAAATAGCCGATCATGATCCAGATCACGATCGGCACTGTCACCACGAGGTGGATGATGATCTGCGGCCACAACGTGCCGAGCAGGCCGAGCCATTGGAACAGCAGGAATAGCGGGATCAGATAGGACAGGCCGGGCGTGATGCGCGCGATCAGGATGACGATGGCGGATTTGCGCGCGCGCATGCGCGCGATGCCGTAACCGGCAGGCACGCCGATGATGAGAGCGAACAAGGTCGCCGAGCCGGTCACGATCAGCGTGTTGAAGAAATAAGTCATGAATCGCTTGGATTCGATGACGGCGGCGTAATTGCCCCAATTGATGCGGTCGGGGATGAAGACCGGCGGATAGGAGGCGTTGTCGATCTCGAATTTCAGCGACAGCGACAGCATCCAGAGGAAGAACAGCACCGCCGGCGAGACGATGACGATGAAGGCGAAGGTCAGGCCGAGTTTGTTGAGAAAGTCCCGCATGATCAGGCACTGCCTCCGGCTTCGTTCCAGTGAGTGCGCTGCCGCAAATGCAAGAGCGCCCCGGCGAGCGCGACGATGAGCGCGAAGAACACCACCACGATCGCGGAGGCGTAGCCGACGTCGTAATAGACGAAGGCGACGCTGTAGAGATAGAGGTTGATGGTTTCCGAGGCGCTGCCGGGGCCGCCTTGTGTGATGGCGAAGATGATGTCGAAACTCTTCACAGCGTCGATCATGCGGATCATCGCCGCGATGAACAGGAACGGCATAATCATCGGCAGCGAGATGTAGCGGAAGGTCTGCCACGGTGTCGCGCCGTCGATCTGCGCGCTTTCATAGGGCTCGGTCGGAATGGCGCTGAGGCCGCCGAGCACGATCAACATGACCAGCGGCGTCCATTGCCACGTCTCCACCAGCACGAGCGACGGGATCGCGGTGGCCGGATGGAATACCCAGAGCGATGGCGGCAGGCCGAACAGCGACAGCAGATAGTTCAGCACGCCGAGCTGCGGGTGGAACATCATCGTCCACACCAGAGCGATGGCGACCGGTGTCGCCATCATCGGCAGGATGAAGAGCCCGCGGAAGAAACCACGCAGCGGAAACTTGTTGTTGAAGATCACCGCCGCCAATGTACCGAGGATCAGCGGCAGCGCGACGGATAGCGCCGTATAGACCAGGGTGTGCCCCACGGATTCCACAAAACGCGCATCGCTTGGCAGCCTGAGATAATTGGCGAAGCCGACGAAGGTCGGCGCCTGGCCGACCTTCCATTCGTGCAGGCTCATCCAGATCGTATAGACCCACGGGAAGATGATGACCGCCATGACGACGATCATCGCTGGGATCACGAACGGCCAATAGGAAATTGGCCGCCACTCGTTCTTTTGCGCAGTCGCCGTTTCGACCGTGACCGCCGCGGTCGTTTTGGCGGCTGCCTTTCCCGCTGTCAGTTCGCTCACGATTTTTCGCTGCGCTCCAGAATCGGCCGGAACTGTTCGTGGGCTTTCTTCAGCTCGGTAGCCGGATCTGCACCTGCCAAAGTCGCGGTGACGGCGGCACCGACAAGGTCGCGGAATTCGGCGACAGGAACGATGACCGGCAGGCCGAGCTTGCTGATCTTGGCCGAGGCGATCACCGAATCCAGCCACTCCTGGTTCTTCACGCCCTTGCGCACCGTCTCGTCATTGAGGATCGAATTGCGGAACGGCACGCCGCCGCCGCTCTGCAACAGCCGGGCGCCCATGGTCTTCGACACCGCCCATTGGCAATAGAGATAGGCGGCTTCCTTCTTGGTGCTGGTCTTGGCGATGCCGATGCCGTCGCCATAGGCGGCGGAGAATTGCCCCTTCGGTCCGGCGGGCACGACGGTGTAGCCAATCTTGCCGACCACGCGCGACGCATTGGGATCCTCGATGGGCGGCGCCCAGCCGACACCGTCGATCCACATGGCCGCGCGGCCCTGCGTCAGCGATGCCATCGACTCCATCCAGTTGAAACCGGCGACGCCGGGAGGTGCCGTCTTGGTGAGGAGGCGCTGATACATCTTGGTCGCTTCGATCGCCTCGGGCCCATCGGTCAGGATGTTGCCCTTGGCGTCGAGGAATTCGCCGCCATAGTTCAGGAAGAAGTTGGTCCACAGCGTCATGTTGGCATTGCGTAAGCCCCGGCCGGTGAAACCGTAGATGCCGTTGGCGGGATCGTTGAGCTTCTCGGCGGCGGCTGCCATCTCATCCATGGTCTTCGGAACCGCGACGCCCTTCTTCGCGAACATCTCCTTGTTGTAGTACAGGATGAAATAGTCGACCGACCACGGCAGCGAGTGCATCTCGCCCTTGTCGTTCTGGGCGAATTGCAGGCCGCCGGCGGAGAAGTCTTCGACTTTCAGATCCGGCGCGGTCAGGTTCGGATCTTTCATGAAGCCTGTGAGATCGGCGAGCCAGCCGGCCTTTTCGAACTGGCGCTTCTGGACGTGGTAGCTGACATGCACGACGTCGAAGCTGGGCTTACCAGAGGTGAGTTCGATAACGGCCTTCTGGCGCTGCTGCTGCTCCGGGATCACCTCGGATTCGACCTTGATGCCGGTCAATTCCGTGAATTCGGAGGCGTATTTCTGCAGCAGCTCGCCGCGCGGGCCCTTGATCAGATTGGCTTCAATCGTGGTGCCTGCGTACTTCTTCCAGGCGGGATCGGCGAAAGCTGGAATGCCGGTGAGGCCAAGCGCACTGGTGGCGAGCGCCCCCTGCACAAAGGCACGACGTGTCGGGCCGTAAAGAGCCATGTGTCATCCTCCCTCGAGCCGCCTTGACCGGCGGTGATTTTATGGTCGCTCCCCGTGGACCGGAGATGCGCCTAAGGGATCGTAACACGATGGACTGGGGCGACAAGGCCACGCGTCGGGTTGTCAGACAACTTTGCACCCTGCACGCATCTTACGCAGATTGCTGCGCTGCTCAGTCCTTGACGTCGCGGCCGAGCCGACGCGAGATCGCATTGGTGCAATCGAGCAGGGCCTTGGCGATCGGGCTGTTCCAGTTGACGTCGAAGGTGCCCACCGCGCCCATGGCGGTCACGGCCAGGACCACCGCGCCGCTATGATCGAACACCGGCGCCGAGAAGGCATTGACGCCGCGCAAGGGCTCGCCGACGGCGCGGGCCAGCCCGCGCGTGCGGATGTCGGCGAGGATCTTGTCGATGGCCGGGCCTTTTATCTTGCGGTTCGGGTCGTAGCCGATCGAGAGCCGATCGAGATTCTCGGTGAGCGCGGCATTGATGGTCGCAGGTGGCATGAATGCCGCGAAGACACGTCCCGTCGCAGTTTCGAGCAATGATACCGTGGAGCCCACACGCATCGCGATGTGCACAGGGTGGCTGGGCTCCTCCATGCGCACCACGGTCGGTCCATGGGTACCCCAGATCGCCAGCGAGACGGCGTGGTCGATGGTGCCGGCCAATGCCGTGATGGCCGGCGTTGCCACGCGAACCGCCGACAGGCGCCGCAGCGTGACGATGCCGAGTTCGAGGGCGAGCGCTCCGAATTCATAGCGGCCGGTGGAGGGGTCCTGCTCGATCAGGCCGATGCGGGAGAAACTGGCAAGATAGGGATGGGCCTTGGCTGGCGACATGCCGGCCTCGCGGGCCAGATCCCGCAGCATCATCGGTTCCCCATTGCGCACCAGCGCTTGCAGCAATTCACCCCCGACCTCGATCGACTGAATACCGCGACTCTCTTTAGCCATGCTTGCCCCAAACCAGTGCCGCGGACACTACACGGCCAGGAAGCCTCCATCCACTGGCAAGGTCACGCCCGTGACATAGGACGCCATGGATGAAGCGAGGAAGACCACGGGGCCGATCAGCTCATCGGGCTGGCCAACGCGCCCCATTGGCGTGCGACCGAGGAAGCCGGCCAGCCGCGCCGGATCGTTGCGCGTTGCCTCGGTCATGGCCGTTTCGATCACGCCCGGCGCAATGGCGTTGACGCGCACGCCGTCTTTGGCGACTTCGCGCGCCAGCGCCTGCGTCAGCAGTTTTACGCCGCCCTTGGAGGGCGAATAGCCCAGCGTATCGGCGACCCCGACGAAGGAGGCGATGGAGCCAAGATTGATCACGCTGCCGCGTCGCGCGCGCAAGGCGGGCAGGAAGGCGTGGGTGACGTTGAAAACGCCGTTGAGGTTGACGTCGAGCACGCGCCGCCAGTTCTCCACGGCGCGTTCGGAATCGATGCCTTCGCGAATGATGATGCCGGCATTATTGATCAGGATCGAAATGTCGCCGGCACTCGCTTTGACGGTCTGTGCGAGCTGTCGGCAGGCATCCACATCCGTAACGTCGAGATGGTGATGCCACGATCGCCGCCCTGTGGCCGCGATATCGTTCGCGGTGCGCGCAACACCGTCGCGGTCGATGTCGGTGACAACGACATCGGCGCCATGTGCAGCCAGACCCAGCGCAATCGCACGACCGTTGCCGGCGGCAGCACCCGTTACAAGCGCCAATTGTCCCTTCAGCAAATCGGGTGCGTAGCTGGCCATCATGCTGCCTTTACCGGTGTGCCGGCGAGGTGGCGGCCGGCGATATAGCCGAAGGTGAGCGCGGGGCCGAGCGTGATACCGGCGCCGGGATAATTACCGCCCATGATGCTCGCCATGTCATTGCCGGCCGCATAGAGGCCGTTGATGACCTGACCGCCGGCATCGAGCGCGCGTGCCTGCGCATCGGTCCTGATGCCGGCATAAGTGCCGAGATCGCCGATCACCATCTTGATGGCATAGAATGGCCCCTGTTCGATTGGCGCGACGCAGGGGTTCGGCCCGTGGTTGGCGTCGCCCTGATAGCGATTATAGGCGCGGGAGCCCTTGCCATAGGCGGGATCGCGGCCTTCGGCGGCGGTGTTGTTGAATTGCGCGACAGTGGTGACGAAGCCGCCGGCATCGATGCCGGCCTTGCCCGCGAGCTCCTCGAGCGTATTACCTTTGATGAGATAACCGGAATTCAGATACTGGCCGATCGGCATCGGAAACGGCGGTACGGCGCCGAGTCCGTATTGGCGCAAGGCGCGGTGGTCGCAAACGAGCCACGCCGCGATCTCCTCGCCGGGCTTCGCTGCTTTCATCATCTGCTGGACGAAAGCATGATAGGAATTGCCTTCATTGGCGAAACGGGCACCGTCGCGCATCACGGCAATTACACCCGGTTTGGCGCGATCGATGAAGTGCGGCATCACGCCTTTGCTGCCATCCTTGCGATGAGTGACCGAGACCGGCACCCAGGCAGCGGCATTCGGCAATGAATCTTCGACACGGCCGCCCACGGATTCGGCCAGACGAAGACCGTCGCCGGTATTGCCGGTTGGACCGGGCGAATAGTGCTCTCGGCCGGTCGGTGCATGCGGAAACATTGCCTTGCGCCGTTCGATGTCATGCGGGAAGCCGCCGCATGCGAGCACCACGCCGCGGCGTGCGAAGATGCGGACGCGCTTGCCGTTGCGTTCGATGATGGCGCCGCGGACCGCGCCGTTCTCGATGATCAGTTCACGCACCGGGGACGATAGCCAGAGCGGGATCTTGAGGTCGAAGGCCGACTTGGCGAGCCGGCCGGCGAGTGCGTTGCCGTTGGTCAGTGTCATGCCGCGGCCATAGCGCAGCACATTCATGAAGTGCTTCGACAGCCGCTTGGCCACATAGACCGCCGAGGTCAGCGACTTGGTCGCGCGCATGAAATGGATGATGTCCTTGCCGGAGCCAAGCATGATGCCAAACACCGTCAGTTCGGGCAGGGGCGCGCCGATATCTTTGATATGTTCGCCGAGCTCACGCCCGTCGAACGGCCGCGCCACCATGGAACGGCCGCCCTGCTTGCCGCCGGGCGCCTCCGCATCGTAGTCGGGAAAAGTCAGCGGCATATCGAAGCGCACCGCCGTCTTGCTTGTGAAGAAATCAACCGCTTCGGGCCCTGCGGCGAGAAACGCATCGACGCGTGCGGCGTCGTAACTGTTGCCGGCCTCGTGGCGCAGATAGGTGCGCGCCTCGTCAGGACCTTCATTGATGCCCCAGGCGCGCGCCAGCGAGGTGCCGGGAATCCACAGCCAGCCGCCGGAGCGTGCGGTCGTGCCACCGAACCGCGGCTCCTTTTCGACGATCAGGACATCGAGCCCGCTATGTTTGGCGGTGATCGCCGCCGACATGCCGGAGCAGCCGGAGCCGGCGACCAGCACGTCGCATTCGTAGAGCTCGATATTCGCTTTGGGATCAACAGCCATGATGATTTACTTCTTCAGCAATGGGCATTTCGATTCAGAGACGGGCCGGAACGCGTCATCGCCCTTCACCGTCTTGACGATGTCGAGATAGTCCCAGGGCTCCTTGGATTCTGACGGCTTCTTGACTCGGGCCAGATACATGTCGCGGATGACGCGGCCGTCCTCGCGCAGCTTGCCGCCATGCACGAAAGTGTCCTCGATGGGCAGTTCGCGCATCTTGGCCATCACCTTGGCCGGATCGTCGGTGCCGGCAGCCTTGATGGCCTGGAGATAGTGTAGCACCGAGCCATAGACGCCGGTCTGGATCATGGTCGGCATCACCTTGGTGCGGTCGAAAAATTTCTTCGACCAGGCGCGCGTCTTGTCGTCCATGTTCCAGTAGGACGCGGTTGTCAGGTATGTGCCCTGAGCCGCTTCCAGCCCGATGGCATGCACGTCCGTGTCGAACATCAACAGGCCGACCAGTTTCTGGCCACCCTTGACGAGGCCGAATTCACCGGATTGCTTGATCGAATTGTCAGTGTCCTGGCCGGCATTGGCGAAGGCGACGACTTCAGCCTTCGAGTTCTGCGCCTGCAGCGCGAAGGACGAGAAATCGGCGGTATTGGTCGGATGGCGAACGCCGCCCAGCACGGTGCCGCCACTGGCCTTGATGAAGCGCGTCGCGTCCTGTTCAAGCTGATTGCCGAAGGCGTAGTCGGCCGTGATGAAGAACCATGACTTTCCACCGCCGGCGACCACCGCAGAGGCCGTCACCTTCGCAAGCGCGTAGGTGTCGTAGGTGAAGTGGACCGTGTTGGGGCTGCACAGTTCATCCGTGAGCGTGCTTGCGCCGGGGCCGGACAGGAGTGCGATTTTGTTGCGGTCCTTCGCCAGATTATGAACCGCGATGGCGATGGCAGAATTCGGAATATCGACAACGGCGTCGACCTTGCCGGCATCAAACCAGTTGCGAGCAATCTGAATGCCGACGTCCGACTTCATCTGGTGATCGGCGCTGATGATCTCGATCGGTTTGCCGAGCACTGTCGGGCCGAATTCCTCGAGCGCCATCTTCGCGGCTTCGACCGAGCCGGGGCCGCTGTTGTCGCGCCCCCAGCTTGAGAGATCGGTCAGAACGCCGATGCGAACGACGTCGTCGGAGACCTGAGCGGAGGCGGTGGATGTCCAAAGCGTGAGCGCGGCTGCGCACACCAGGAACTGGCGTGTCATCTGTTTCTCTCCCCAATGCGGCCTCGTGTCGGGCCATTCATTCTCTGTTTTTCGACAAATTAGATATTGGCGAAAAGGTTTGTCAATGGCGAATATATGAATACGCCCGCATCGGCATGCGCGGCGATGCCGCTCGTGCAGCGCAGCATCAAATCAATTGAAGAGGGAGCCGAACTATCCGAATGACGGGTTGAAGCTATTGCCGTCTGTGGCTCGCATTCACCGCAATTGCCGCAGCCGCAGTACGGTTCTCGACGCCAAGTTTGGCGTAGATCTGCTCGAGATGCTTGTCGACGGTGCGCGGTGAGAGGCCGAGTATCTGCGCAATATCGCGGTTGCTCTTGCCCTTGCTGAGCCAGGACAGCACTTCGCCCTCGCGGCCGGTGAGGCCAAGCTCCTTGCTGAATTCGGCGGGAGCGGTTGGCGCGTTTTCCTTGGCGAGCCGCAGCAGGAATTCGTCGGAGCCGACTTTCCCCATATATTGCAGACGCAGCAGCTCGTTGCTCGGAAAGCCCGATGACGGTGCCGGTTTGGCGCCCGGCCGCTGCATCTGCTCGAGCCACTGCATCATGACTGGTGGCAGCAGCAATTCATCATTGGGCGCGGCGATCAGGTGATCGCTGAGCAATTTCTGCGCCTGCGGTGTGGCCCAGAGGATATTGCCCTTGTTGCTCACGGCAAGGAGGAAGCGTCCGGAGACATCGAGCGCGGTGCGCGCACTCTGCGTCAGCCGTGCATTGGCGAGATGCACGCGGATACGCGCCAGCATTTCCTCGATGATGATCGGTTTGGTGACGTAATCGACGCCGCCAGCCTCGAGGCCGCGCACGATGTGTTCGGTCTCGGAGAGCCCGGTCATGAAGATCACCGGCACGTCGCCGAGGCCCGCGTCGCGCTTCAGCCGGCGACAGGTTTCGAAGCCGTCGATCCCCGGCATGACGGCATCCAGCAGGATGATGTCCGGCGTGATCTGCTCGACGATGCGCATCGCCGCGGCGCCGTCCATGGCCACCATCACGGTCATGCCGGCGCCGTCCAAGGCATCAGTTAGCAGCCGCAGTGTTTCCGGCGAGTCATCGACCACCAGTGCGACGTCGCGCTTTTTGGATTCAGTGGTCATAGGTGTACAGCGTCTTCAAGGTGGCCATGTATTGATCGAGGTCGAAGCGGTCGATCAGCGAACGCATCTGCGCGACGAAGTCGGCATGTTCGGGGTGTTCATTGCCGATCTCGTCGAGCTTGAGCTGGATGGCGCGAATGTGCCCCATCTGCCCGAGGCTAATGAGTTCCTCCACATGATGCACCGGCGGCCGTGTGCCGCTGTTCGGCGTCCACTGCGGAAGGGGTGCCACTTCGTCGCGTTCGTATTGCCATTCGATCTTCAGGAGTTGTCCAATCTGTTCGAGCAGCCGCGGCAGTTCGATCGGCTTCATGAGGTAGCCGTCATGGAATGGCTGGGCGAGCGGTGTGCCATGGGCTTCCAGCGCGCTGGCCGAGACCATCAGGATACGCGCTTGATGGTGGCCTGACGACCGCAGCTTCTCGGCGACGGTCCAGCCATCCATACCGGCCATGGAAATATCCAGCAGGAACAGATCGGGGCGGCAATGCTGGGCGAGGCTGAGGCAGGCCTGGCCATCCGGCGCGCTCAGCAGGATGAAGCCCAGCGGTGTCAGCACCTGACGCAAGAGGTCGCGCTGCGTCGGATCGTCGTCGGTCACGAGAATGGTCTTGCGCGCGCCGTGATAGCCATAGATCGGCGCATCCACCGGCGCGATGCGCGTCGGGTTGGTCACTTCGGACAACAGCATCTTGACGCGGAACGTGCTGCCGGTGCCGACCTCGCTGCTAACGCGGATATCGCCGCCCATCACACCCGCAAGCAGTTTCGAGATCGTGAGACCCAGACCGGTGCCCGTATGCGGCTGCGCAGCGCCAAGCGCGCCGCGTTCGAAGGGGGCGAAGATGCGTTCGAGATCGTCGGGACGAATGCCGGGTCCGGTATCGACAATCTCGAATTCGGCGACCGGGCTGCGATAATGGATCACGAATTGTACGCTGCCTGCTTGCGTGAACTTGATGGCATTGGAGAGCAGATTGATCAGGATCTGGCGTAGCCGCTTCTCGTCGGCATAGACGACCGTAGGCAAAATGTTCGGCCGCCGGAACACGAAGTCGATGCCCTTGGCTGCGGCCTGTAGGCGGAACATGCCGACGAGCTGATCGAGGAAATCGGTGAGACGGACTTCGTCACGCGACAGATAGAGACGACCTGCCTCGATCTTGGAAATATCCAGAATGCCGTCGATCAGGCCGGAGAGATGATCGGCGCTGCGTTTCACCACGCGGACCTGATCGCGCGGGCGGGTCTGCAGACTGTCATCCTGCTCCAGGAGCTGCGCATAGCCGCTGATGGCGTTGAGCGGCGAGCGAAGCTCATGGCTCAGGCCGACCACATAACGGCTCTTGGCGAGGTTGGCGGATTCTGCGACCTCCTTGGCGCGCTGCAGTTCGGCATCGGTGCGCTTGTGCGCGTCGATTTCCTGCATCAACAGGGTGGTCTGCCGCTTGGTCTCGGCTTCCGCGGCACGACGGCTTTGCTTGGCCAGCACGAATAGCCATGCCACCACGCCGATGATGATCGCCAGCGCGAAGAACACTTTCCACAGCACTTCCGAGACCTGCGCACTGTCTCCCGGCGATGCGGCGGAGGTCTGCAGATAGATCAGTCCCAGCGTCAGGCCGACGAGGCCGGCAGCGATCATGAACACGCCAAGATAATGGCCGAGCTGCGAATTGAGTCGTGCCAGGATTGGCTCCGGCAGCAATTTGCCGAACGTCGCCGACATCTGTGCGTCGATCCGCGCATGCGGCTTGCAGAGATCGTGGCAGCGCGCATCGAGCGAGCAGCACAGTGAGCAGATCGGGCCGGCATAGGCCGGGCAATGCGCCATGTCCTCGGGCTCGAACGAATGTTCGCAGATACAGCACTGGATCGCTGCCATGTTCTGCCAGGCGCGCTTCGGCTTGCGGGCAATGTAGTATTTCCCGCCTGTCGCGAAGGCGATGATGGGGGCAGTGGCGAGCGCGGTGATCAGCGCCACGAAAGGCGACAGTGCCTTGGCAGTGGGCCCGAACAGGCCATAGAAGGCGCTGACCGACATCACGGTTGCCGCCAGCATCGCGCCGACGCCAACCGGGTTGATGTCGTAGAGATGCGCGCGCTTGAACTCCATTTGCTGCGGGCGCAGTCCGAGCGGCTTGTTGATCACGAGATCGGCGACCAGCGCGCCGACCCATGCAATTGCAACGTTCGAGTACAGCGCCAGCGTCTGCTCCAGCGCCTTGTAGACGCCGATTTCCATCAGCAGCAGCGCGACCAGCACATTGAACACCAGCCAGACGACGCGGCCGGGATGGCTGTGAGTGAGGCGCGAGAAGAAGTTCGACCAGGCGATCGAGCCCGCATAGGCGTTGGTGACGTTGATCTTGAGCTGCGACAGGATCACGAAGGTTCCTGTCAAGGCGAGCGCCAGATCAGGCTGCGACAGCACATAGCGAAACGCTTCGAGATACATATGCGCGGGCTCGGCGGCGTGCTCGGCCGAAACGCCGTGGGTCAGTGCGAAATAGGCGAGGAACGAGCCGGCCAGCAGCTTGATCGCGCCGACAACGATCCAGCCCGGGCCCGCGCACAGCAGCGCCACCCACCAGCTCGCACGCGAGCTGCGGCGGTCGCGCGGCAGGAAGCGCAGGAAATCGACCTGTTCGCCGATCTGCGCGACCAGCGAGAACACCACGGACGCGGCCGTGCCAAACAGCAGGAGATCGAGATGACCGGCGGCGCTGCCGTGGTCGCCGGGAAATTTGGTCCAGGCCACGAAGGAGTCGCGGCTGGCATAGGCGATGGCCGCGAAAGGCAGCAGGTTGAGCACCAGCCAGATCGGCTGGGTCCAGAGCTGGAAACGGCTGATCAGTGTGATGCCATGGGTCACCAGCGGGATGATGACCACGGCCGATATCAGGTAGCCGATGGGGCGCGGAATATCGAAACACATCTCCAGCGCCGAGGCGAGAATGACCGCCTCGATGGCGAAGAAGATGAAGGTGAAAGACGCATAAATCAGCGAGGTAACAGTCGAGCCGATATAGCCGAAACCGGCACCGCGGGTGAGGAGATCGATATCAATGCCGCATTTTGCGGCATAATATGCGATCGGCAATCCGCAGCAGAAGATGATGACGCTGACCACCAGGATCGCTGCCGTGGCGTTGGTCATGCCGTAATTGATGGTGATGGTGCCGCCGATGGCCTCGAGGGCGAGAAACGAAATGGCGCCTAATGCCGTGTTGGCGACCCGCGCGGCGGACCAGCGCCTGGCGCTCTTCGCCGTAAAGCGGAGTGCGTAATCCTCCAGGGTCTGGTTGGCGACCCATTGATTGTACTGGCGTCTCACGCGGTCGATACGCTGCCGCCCTGCCACTACTCCGCTCCTGACCCTGTCAAACTACGCATGTTTGCGTGATGCAAAAACCTACGTCGGCATTTTGCGGTGCAGTATACGCGATCTCGCGTATCCGTGCACCGCACAAGTTCAGCAATGCTTGCCTCACCAATAGGCGTACTCGAACCAGTGGGGTTGAAATGTCAGACGAGAAGAAACCGGGCTTGCACTCGCCATTGCGGCGTAAACTGCTGATGGGCATGGCGGCTTTGCCGGCAATGTCGCTGCTTCCGCGCACATCTTTTGCGCAGGCGCCGGCCACCTCGGCCATCAATACCACCGGCCTTGCGGTTACCGATACGGAAGTCACCGTCGGCATCCTGCACTCGGTCACCGGTACGATGGCCATCTCGGAAACCGGCTCGGTGCAGGCTGAAAAGCTCGCCATCGACCAGATCAACGCCATGGGCGGCGTGCTCGGCCGCAAGATCAAGTTCATCCAGGAAGACGGTGCCTCGGACTGGCCGACCTTCGCTGAAAAGGCCAAGAAGCTGCTGGTCAACGACAAGGTCGCTGCCATCATGGGCTGCTGGACCTCGGCCTCCCGCAAGGCGGTGCTGCCGGTCATGGAACAATATAACGGCATGCTCTACTACCCGACCTTCTATGAAGGTCTCGAGCAGTCGAAGAACGTGATCTATACGGGTCAGGAAGCCACCCAGCAGATCCTCGCCGGCCTCGACTGGGTCTCCAAGACCAAGAACGGCAAGAGCTTCTATCTGATCGGCTCGGATTATATCTGGCCGCGCACGTCGATGAAGATCGCCCGCAAGCACATCGAGGGCAAGCTCGGCGGCAAGGTGTCGGGCGAAGAATACTTCCCGCTCGGCCACACCCAGTTCAACTCGGTGATCAACAAGATCAAGCTGACCAAGCCGGACGTGATCTATGCGGCAGTGGTCGGCGGCTCTAACGTCGCCTTCTACAAGCAGCTCAAGGCGGCCGGCATCGACCTGTCGAAGCAGACCATGCTGACCATCTCGGTCACCGAGGACGAGATCGACGGTATCGGCGGCGAGAACATCGCGGGCGCCTATGCCTGTATGAAGTACTTCCAGTCGCTGGATAATCCGAACAACAAGGAATTCGTCGCCGCCTTCAAGAAGATGTGGGGCGAGAAGACCGTGATCGGTGACGTGACGCAGGCCGCCTATCTCGGCCCGTGGCTCTGGAAAATGACGGTCGAAAAGGCCGGCTCCTTCGATATCGACAAGATCGCACCTGCGTCTGCGGGTATCGAATTCACCAAGGCGCCCGAAGGTTACGTCAAGGTCCATCCGAACCACCATCTGTGGTCCAAGGCCCGCGTCGGCCAGGCTCAGCTCGATGGCCAGTTCAAGGTGGTCTACGAGACGCCCGAACTGATCGAGCCGGATCCGTTCCCGAAGGGCTACCAGTAAGCCTCCTCAAGCGCGGAGCGTGTCTCCGCGCAGCTTCTCCCTGGCGCGGACGACCTATCCGCGCACGACAACTCCGCGTCGCGTCTCATCGCGCGGCGCGGGACCCTTTCCCTGACGGAGGACGGATCGATGTTCGGCGACTATTCGATTGGCGATCTTGGCGCCATCTTCGCAATGCAGGGCTTTGCCGGCCTGATCCTGTTCTCGGTCTATGTGCTGATGGCACTCGGCCTCGCAATCATCTTCGGCCAGATGGGCGTCATCAACATGGCGCATGGCGAATTCATGATCCTCGGCGCCTACGTTACCTGGCTGACCTCGAGCTTCTTCCAGTCGCATCTGCCGTCGCTGTTCTCCGGCTACTTCTTCGTCGCCATGATCCTCGCCTTCATCGCCTCCGGTGCGCTGGGGATGTTGGTCGAATGGGGGCTGATACGGCATCTCTACAAGCGCCCGCTCGATACGCTGCTGGCGACCTGGGGTCTCAGCCTGATCCTGCAGCAGGCCTATCGTTCGGTGTTCGGTGCGCGCGAAGTCGGTGTCGAACTGCCGCAATGGATGATGGGCTCCAAGCAGGTCACCGATACGATCGAAGTGCCGATCAACGGCATCTTCGTGATGGTGTTGACGCTGGGGATCACCATGGTGGTCGCCTACATCATGTACAAGTCGCGTTGGGGTCGTCAGGTTCGCGCCGTGGTGCAGAACCGCGTGATGGCCGGCGCCGTCGGCATCAATACCGAGAAGGTCGACCGCTACACCTTCGGCCTCGGCTGCGGCATCGCGGGGATCGCGGGCTCCGCCTTCACCATGATCGGTTCGACTGGCCCGACCTCCGGCCAGCTCTACATCGTCGACACGTTCCTCGTCGTGGTGTTCGGCGGCGCGGCCAGTCTGTTCGGCACCATCGCCTCGGCCTTCACCATCTCTCAGGCGCAGTCGACCATGGAGTTCTTCATGTCCGGCTCGATGGCCAAGGTGCTGACGCTGCTCACCATCGTCGCGATCCTGATGATCCGGCCGCAGGGCCTGTTCGCCCTCAAGGTCCGCAAGTAAGCGCGCATTACAGACAGAGCAGGGCATTCTCACCATGATCAATTCACGCTTCTTCAACCGCTCGGAGCTTCTCGGTTTCCTGTCGCTGCTGCTGCTGCTCGCAGTCATTCTGCCGCTGTTTCTCGATGTGTTTCGTCTCAACCTCGTCGCCAAATATCTGACCTATGCCTTCGTCGCCATCGGTCTGGTGATGTGCTGGGGGTACGGCGGCATCCTCAGCCTCGGGCAGGGCGTATTCTTCGGCCTCGGCGGCTACTGCATGGCGATGTTCCTGAAGCTGGAAGCCTCCAGCGTCGCCAACACTAAGATCCAGTCGACCCCCGGCATTCCGGATTTCATGGACTGGAACCAGATCACGTCGCTGCCGATGTTCTGGAAGCCGTTTCACTCGCTGACGCTGACGATCATCGCCATTCTCGTGGTGCCAACGCTGCTGGCCTTCATCATCGGCGCTGCGATGTTCAAGCGCCGCGTCGGCGGCGTCTATTTCGCCATCATCACCCAGGCCATCGCGGCGATCGCCACCATCCTGATCATCGGCCAGCAGGGCTATACCGGCGGCATCAACGGCATGACCGATCTGCGGACGCTGAACGGCTGGGATATCCGCACCGATCACGCCAAAGTCATCCTCTACTTCTTCGAAGTCTTCGTGCTGTTTGCCTGTATCATCACCGCGCAGTTCATCCGCCTGACCAAGCTCGGGCGCATTCTGGTGGCGATGCGCGAACAGGAAGACCGGGTCCGCTTCTCCGGTTACAGCGTGGCCAATTTCAAGATCTTTGCCTTCTGTGCCGCGGCGATGTTCGCGGCGATCGGCGGCGCCATGTTCACGCTGCAGATCGGCTTCATGTCGCCGTCCTTCGTTGGCATCGTGCCGTCGATCGAAATGGTGATCTACACGGCGGTTGGCGGCCGTATGTCCATCTTCGGCGCGGTCTACGGCACGCTGCTGGTGAACTACGCCAAGACGATGCTGTCGGAATCCTTCCCCGAGCTCTGGCTGTTCGGCCTCGGCGGCTTGTTCATCGCCGTGGTGCTGTTCTTCCCCAATGGCCTGTCCGGCATCTGGCGCGATCACGTGGCGCGTCACATCGATCGCCTGATCGCCATGCGCTCGTCTAAATCCAAGAAGGCTTGGGCCATCAAATCCGCCGCCGACGGCGCGCCGGCCGAGTAAGGGGACATCATGCTCATCGGACATCAGCCCAAAGAGTTTTTGCTCGCGGTCGAAGGGCTCACCGTTTCCTTCGACGGCTTCAAGGCGGTCAACGATCTCTCCTTCTATGTGGAGGAGAACGAGATCCGCGTGATCATCGGCCCCAATGGCGCGGGCAAGACCACCGTCCTCGATCTGATCTGCGGCAAGACTAAAGCCACCTCGGGGTCGGTGCAGTTTCGCGGAACGGAGCTGACCAAGCTGAAGGAAAACCAGATCGTGCAGGCCGGCGTCGGCCGCAAATTCCAGACGCCGTCGGTTTACGACGATCTGACGGTCTTCGAGAACCTGGAGATTTCCTATCCGCGCGGGCGCTCGGTGTTCGGCTCGCTGATGTTCAAGCGCGATGCCGCGGTGCGCGAGCGCGTCGAAGAGGTCGCCGAGATGATCTTCCTGAAGGATCGTCTCAACATGTATGCCGATGTGCTCTCGCACGGCCAGAAGCAGTGGCTCGAGATCGGCATGCTGCTGATCCAGGATCCAGACCTGCTGATGCTCGATGAGCCGGTCGCCGGCATGAGCGTGAGCGAGCGCGTCAAGACGGCGGAGCTGCTGAACACGATCATCAAGAACCGTTCGGTGCTGGTGATCGAGCACGACATGAAATTCGTCGAGGACATCGCCCACAAGGTGACCGTGCTGCATCAGGGACAGATCCTGTCCGAAGGCACCATGGAGAAGGTCCAGAACGATCCCAAGGTCATCGAAGTCTATCTGGGTCATTGAGGAGATCATCATGCTCGCGATCAACGATCTCCACGTCGCTTACGGCCAGAGCGAAGTCCTGCATGGCCTCAATGTGTCGGTGCAGCCCAATGAAATCGTGGCCATCATGGGCCGCAACGGCATGGGCAAGACCACGCTGATGAAATCCCTGATGGGAATCGTGCCGACCAAGTCGGGTTCGGTGACCATGGAAGGCAAGGAGCTCGGCGCGCTGAAGAGCTATGAGCGCGTCGCGCGTGGCCTCGCTTATGTGCCGCAAGGGCGCATGATTTTCTCGCATATGACGGTGAAGGAGAATATCGAGACCGGCCTCGTCGCCTCCGGCGAGAAGGAAGTGCCCGGCGATCTCTATGAGCTGTTTCCGGTGCTGCTCGAAATGAAAGGCCGCCGCGGCGGCAATCTCTCCGGCGGCCAACAGCAGCAGCTTGCCATCGCTCGCGCGCTCGCCACCAAGCCGAAGGTGCTGCTGCTCGATGAACCCACCGAAGGCATCCAGCCGTCGATCATCAAGGACATGGCCCGCACGCTGAAGCACATCCGCGACACCAAGGGACTGTCGATCATCGTCTCCGAACAGGTACTGAGCTTCGCGCTCGATGTCGCCGACCGCGTGCTGGTGATCGAGAACGGCGAAATCGTTCGCGACGAAGCCCGTGAGGGTATCGATGCGGCACAAATCGCAAAGTACCTGTCCGTCTGACCAGCCTTACGTTCAACCACCAAGACCAGTAACCGAAGGGGAGCATTGAATGCCAGATACACTGATCAAGGTCGACCTTACGCAGTCGGCCTACGACAACGACATGATTCACAACCGCTGGCATTCGGATATTCCCATGGTCGCATGGGTCAATCCCGGCGATGACTTCATCGTCGAGACCTATGACTGGACCGGCGGCTTCATCAAAAATAACGACAGCGCGGACGATGTGCGCGATATCGATCTCTCGATCGTGCACTTCCTGTCCGGCCCGATCGGCGTCAAGGGGGCGGAGCCCGGTGATCTCCTCGTGGTCGATCTGCTCGATGTCGGCCCGATGAAGGAATCGCTGTGGGGCTTCAACGGTTTCTTCTCCAAGCAGAATGGCGGCGGCTTTCTCACCGATCACTTCCCGGAAGCGCAGAAGTCGATCTGGGACTTCAAGGGCATGTACACCTCGTCGCGCCACATCCCGGGCGTGAATTTCGCCGGCCTGATCCATCCCGGCCTGATCGGCTGTCTGCCCGATCCGAAACTGCTTGCCACCTGGAACGAGCGCGAGACTGCACTGATCGCGACCAACCCGACCCGCGTGCCCGGCCTTGCCAATCCGCCGTTCGGCCCGACTGCCCATATGGGCCGGCTGAAGGGCGAGGCGAAGGAGAAGGCTGCGGCCGAAGGCGCGCGCACCGTGCCGCCGCGCGAGCATGGCGGCAATTGCGACATCAAGGATCTGTCGCGCGGCTCGAAGGTCTATTTCCCGGTCTATGTCCCTGGCGGCGGTCTCTCCATGGGCGACCTGCACTTCTCGCAGGGCGACGGCGAAATCACCTTCTGCGGCGCCATCGAGATGGCCGGCTGGCTGCACATCAAGGTCGATGTCATCAAGGACGGCGTGTCGAAATACGGTATCAAGAACCCCGTGTTCAAGCCGTCGCCGATGACGCCGAACTACAACGACTTCCTGATCTTCGAAGGCATCTCTGTCGACGAGCAGGGCAAGCAGCATTATCTCGACGTGCATATCGCCTATCGTCAGGCCTGTCTGAATGCCATCGAATATCTGAAGAAGTTCGGCTATTCCGGCGCGCAGGCCTATTCGATCCTCGGCACCGCGCCGGTGCAGGGCCACATCTCCGGCGTCGTCGACGTGCCCAACGCCTGCGCCACGCTGTGGCTGCCGACGCAGATCTTCGACTTCGATATCAATCCGTCGTCGGCGGGCCCGATCAAGCACATCAAGGGCGACATCCAGATGCCGCTCTCGCCGGACAAGTAACGCGGTCAACTCGGCTGCGGGGTTGGCGTCACGACCCCGCAGCCCCTTTTTCTTTCGCTTACTCTCCGCCGTCATTGCGAGGAGCGAAGCGACGAAGCAATCCAGTCTTCCCTCGCTTGCGGCTTTCTGGATTGCTTCGCTTCGCTCGCAATGACGGGGAGAGGGCATTGTCTCACAATGGATCATCCCATGCCGGTCTATGAATATCTCTGCGACGATTGCGGCCCGTTCACCGACATGCGGCCGATGGCTGAATGCGATGACCCGCAGGACTGCCCGCATTGCGCGACACAGGCACCGCGTGTGATCCTGACCGCGCCGGCATTCTTCTGCATGCCCTCCGACAAGCGCAAGGCCCACGCCACCAACGAGCGCAGCCGCAATGCGCCGAAGACATCGGCGGAGTACAAGGCGTCGCACGGGGCCGGTTGCGGCTGCTGTTCCGGCAAGAAGCCGTCGCGACTGGTGAAGCAGACCCGCTCGGGCGCCAAGAGCTTCCCGACAGCGCGGCCATGGATGATCAGCCACTGACTCCTCTGAATTGATGCGCTAAAGTCCACTCCCGTGTGCCTCATTGCCGCGGGAGGCGGAGGCGCGCCATGCGACACAATCCATTCGGCCAAACCAAGCGCGACGTCTCAGTCATCGGGCAGGGCACCTGGTATATCGACCACAGTGACCGCGCTGCGGCGGTCAGGGCGCTGCAGGCCGGCCTCGATGCCGGCATGACCCATATCGACACGGCCGAAATGTATGGTGACGCGGAACTCGTGATTGCAGAGGCCATCGCTCGCCGTCGCGACGAGGTGTTCCTGGTCTCCAAGGTGCTGCCGAGCAACGCGTCGCGGAAGGGCACCATCGCCGCCTGCGAGCGCTCGTTGAAGCGGCTGGGGACCGACCTGCTCGATTGCTACCTGCTGCACTGGCGCGGTCAGGTTCCGCTCGCCGAGACTGTCGCCGCCTTGGGAGAGTTGAAGGCGGCCGGCAAGATTGCCTCCTGGGGCGTCAGCAATTTCGATGTCGACGATCTCAACGAGCTGTCGAAACTCGCAGGCAAGGGCGCCATCGCCTGCAATCAGGTGCTCTATCATTTACAGGAACGCGCCATCGAACACCGTGTGATCCCGTGGTGTGAGAGCCATGGCGTCGCCGTCGTGGCCTATTCGCCGTTCGGTCATAATGATTTCCCGTCGATGCGCTCGCCGGGCGGCAAAATCCTGCAGCAGATCGCCGATGCCCATCTGGCCACGCCGCGGCAGGTGGCGCTCGCTTTCCTGATCCGTCAGCCAACGGTCTTCGCAATTCCGAAGGCGTCTTCGGCCGTCCATGCTGCGGACAACGCGGCGGCGAGTGCATTGACGCTCAGCGCGGCCGAACTGGCTGATATTGGAAAGGTATTCCCGCTCGGCCGGGAGCCTTCCAGTCTCCCGATGCTGTAGGGATGCGGTAAAATCGATGCTGCGCTGCACGCTGGCCGCTGATGCATCGGCCGGCATAGGCTTTTTTGCCTGCCTGCATATCCGTGTCCTGATATCGGCAGTTGTCCCGGCCTCGTGATCGTCGTTTTGTGAGCCGTATTCGATTCGGCTCGCATGCACCGACGAGCCCGCATATTGGTCCCCGCTCGTGACAAGTCATGTTCCGCCGCCGAAGACTGCTGCCCCTGTATCGGCGCATCGCCATACCGACCGGCCGCTGCGCGGCATTCTGATGATCATTTGCTCGACGGCGTTTCTGGCGTCATCGGACGCGATGGCGAAGTATCTGTCGCGCACGGGCATGCCATCGGTGGAGATCGCCTGGATCCGCTTTCTGGTGTTCGTCGCGATCCTGCTGCCGATCGTGTTGGCGCCGGCCTCGGGCAATCCGATGCGCTCGACGCGGCCGCTGCTGCAGGTATTTCGCGGGCTGGGCCTGTTATGTTCGTCGATCTTCTTCATCATGGCGCTCGGCTATCTGCCGATCGCGGAGGCGACGGCAACCGGCTTCATCTCGCCGCTATTCGTCACCGGGCTATCGGTTCTCTTCCTCGGCGAAAAGGTCGGTCTGCGCCGCTGGACCGCCACCATCGCCGGGCTTCTGGGCGTATTGATCATCGTGCGGCCGGGCACCGCGGCGTTTCAGCCCGGTACGATCTTTCCGATCATTTCGGCGCTGGGCTGGGCGACCGCATTGGTGCTGACGCGCAAAATCAGCGGGGCCGACCGCGCCATCACCACGATGGCGTTCTCGGCGATCACCGGCTTTCTCATGCTCAGTGTCATCGTGCCGTTCTACTGGATCGTACCGAGCTGGACGCAGATCGCGCTCGGTGTTGGTATTGGCGTTGCCGCTACTGTCGGCCACTGGATTGTCGTATTGGCCTTCCGCTATGCGGATGCATCGGTATTGGCACCGTTCTCCTATGTGCAGCTGGTGTGGGTGACGCTGATCGGCTTCTTCCTGTTTGGCGAAGTGCCCGATGCTGTCACTTTCGCCGGTGCTGCAATCATCATCGCCAGCGGTGTCTACACCGCACATCGCGAACGCGTGCGCCGCGCGCAGGTCACCGCACCGGCGGAACCTTATCCGAGCGCCTAATGATGAGCTGTTGATAGAGACAGGTCGTCCCCCTTGCTCGATTTTCCCCTGAGCCACGGCGCTTGCGGTGGGTACATCCGAATGTGTTGCATATCTTTCCGCAAACATGGACGATGATACCCGGCATATTTCGGGCTTTATCGCGGCTTAAGAATAACTGCTCTTCTGTGCAATTTTTCCGTGAGTTTTAAACATTCCGAACGTTGCACGCGCTATGCTTCGATATCTCGTCATATGTTGGTATCTTTATGCTACGAGTCTGGAATTGCATCGAGTTGCAGCATGACTGGCGGCAGATTCTGCTGGCGGCAGCGGTGTGTTTTCTTTCCAGCCTTGCTGCCGTCAACCTGTTCACGCGTGCGCGCACCGCATTGCCCGACACGCGCCTTGCGTGGTTGATTACCGCAGGTGCGGTCACCGGATTCGGCACATGGGCGACGCATTTCATCGCGATGCTCGCATACACGCCTGGTTTCGAACTCCACTACGACCTCATCATCACCGCCTGTTCGCTCGTCGCATCTGCAGTGATGACCACGGCCGGCTTCGCCATCGCGCTGTTTAATCGAACCAAACGGAACGCGCTGGCCGGCGGCGCGGTGATCGGCCTCGGCATCGCCTGCATGCACTATATGGGCATGGCGTCGCTGCGCATCCCCGCCATCATCCAGTGGATGCCGGACCTCGTGACGGCGTCGGTCGTCGGCGGCATGGTGATTGCCGCCTTGGCGATCCTCGTCGCCCAGACCGCCGACCGGTCCGGCAAGCTGCTCGTTGCCGCACTGCTTCTGACGCTCGCGATCTGCATACATCACTTCGTTGCCATGGGCGCGATCGATCTGACCTACAATGCCGCAGCCGCTGAGAACCAAAGTCTGCTGTCGCCGATCGAACTGTCGCTGGCCATTGCGGCCTTCACCGCCGCCGTGGTGATCGCGGGCCTCGTCGTTGCCGTAACAGATCAGCGCACCCGCCGCAGCATGAGCAAGCGCAATCTGCAGCTCGATGCGGCGCTCAACAATATGGAGCAGGGCCTATGCATGTATAGCGCCGATGGCCTGCTCGAATTGTGGAACGAAAGCTACATGCGCATGTACAATATCCCGCCGGCGAAAATGTCCGCCGGCGCGACTGAGGATCAGGTGCTGGCAATTCGCGCGGCAGCTGGCACGCTGTTCGTCGATATGGATAGTTATGAGATGAAGATGCGGACGGCGCTCGCGGATCGCGTGCCGAGCAGCCAGACCGCCGAGCTGCCGGATGGACGCGCCATCAATGTGCGCTACCGGCCGATGAAGAATGGCGGCTGGGTCGCGACCCATGCCGACATCACCGACCGCAAACTCAGCGAAGCGCGGATCGTGCATCTCGCGCGGCACGATCCGATCACCGATCTGCCCAATCGTGTTGCCTTCAACGAACATCTGGCCCGCGTCTTCAAAGAGGCCTCGGCGGGACACGGCTCGTTTGCGATCGCGCGGATCGATATCGACCGCTTCAGAGAGACAAATGATGTATACGGCCAGGCCACCGGAGACGCCGTACTGGCCGAGCTGGCGAAGCGGCTGGCGCAAGCCTGCAACGGTGCATTTCTGGCACGGCCGAGTGGCGATATCTTCTCGATCGTGTCTCATCTCGGCGCGGAGCCGCAAACAGCGGAAGATCTCTGTGCGCGGTTGTCGGGCATTCTCGATAATACGTTTCAGATCGACGGCCAGCACGTCAATGTTCGCTGTAGTATCGGCATCTCCGTCTATCCGCAGGACGGCCAGGATATCGAAGCTCTCATTGCGCATGCGGATCTGGCGCTCGATCGCGCCAAGGCCGAGGAACGCGGCACCATCCGCTTCTTCGAGGCTGCGATGGATCAGCACATCCGCGAGAAGCGACTGCTGCAACGCGATCTCGCGGTGGCGGTCGAGAACAAGCAATTCCAACTCTATTTTCAGCCGCAGGCGACCACCGAGGGCGCTGTGGTCGCCTTCGAGGTTCTGCTGCGCTGGCGGCATCCCGAGCGCGGCATCATCTCGCCGACGGTGTTCATTCCGCTGGCGGAGGAGAGCGGTCTGATAGGCGCCATCGACGAGTGGGTGGTGCGCGAGGCCTGTCGCGAGGCGGCGACCTGGGTCAATCCGCTGTCGATCGCCATCAATCTGTCGCCAGTCAACTTTCAGCGTGGCGACGTACCCGGGATGCTCGCCGCCGTTCTGGCGGAAACTAGTCTCTGCCCAAAGCGTGTCGAGATCGAGATCACCGAAGGCGTGCTGATTGACGATTTTGCTGGTGCCATCGCGATCCTGCACGCCGTCAAGGAACTGGGCGTTCGCGTCGCTATGGACGATTTCGGCACGGGCTATTCGAGCCTGAGCTATCTGCAGGCTTTCCCCTTCGACAAGATCAAGATCGACCAGACCTTCGTGGCCAATCTCGAGGACAATCCGCAGTCCGCGGCTATTGTCCATGCCATCATCGGGCTCGGCCGCTCGTTGAAGCTCCCGGTGATCGCCGAGGGCGTCGAGACCGTCGCCCAAATGTCGTTTCTTGCCGCCGAGGGCTGTGCGGAGATCCAGGGTTTCCTGATCGGCCGCCCGCAGCCGATTGCGCATTATCAAAGCGTCGTCAGCGCCCCGGGTGGTACCGCCGCCGCCGTGAAGCGAGCCAGCTAGCTCTGGGCCCTCACACCGGCAGTGCGATCGAATACTTCACCTGGCTGAGGGCGAAGCTGGATTCGATCGAGGCGATGCCGTCGAGCCGCGTCAGCTTGTTCTTCAGGAATGCCTCGTAGGACGACAGATCCGCCGCGACGACGCGTAAGAGATAGTCGCGGTTGCCGGTCATCAGATAGCATTCCAGCACTTCCTCCCATTTTGAGATCGCCTTGGCGAAACGGTTGAGGTCTTCCTCCTTCTGCCGGACAAGCTTGATGGAAATGAAGACGCTGACCGGAAGTCCGATTGCCTTCTGGTCGACCAGCGCCATGTAGCGGGTGATAACGCCGCGCTCTTCCAGCAATTTCACCCTGCGATGGCACGGCGAGATCGAGAGCCCGACCTTCTCGGCGAGCTCCTGCATGGTGATGCGGCTGTCGATCTGCAGCGCGGCGAGAATCTTGCGGTCGATTGCGTCGAGGGCTGACATTGGAAAAATTCCATGAAATGGGAGCCGGAACCATTCATCTATACCAATATGACCGTGGTTGTCGCGATGAATTGAGAAAATCACTTTCGAGCGCCTGCTAGAATGGCGACCTCATCACGAACCAGCGCAGCTGGCCGACGCGGGAGCCCACCATGCCGATCGATCATCATCGCCTGCAGACCCTGACCGCCTTGGCGCGCAAGGTGCTCTGGCTCTCGTCATGGACCATCCACAATGCCAACCACATCCGCCCCAATGCCGACGGTCTCAAGGTTGGCGGTCATCAAGCGTCATCCGCCTCGCTGGCGACGATCATGTCGGCGCTCTATTTTTCGGTGCTGAAGCCGGAAGACCGCGTTGCGGTGAAGCCGCATGCGAGCCCGGTGTTCCACGCCATTCAGTATCTGTTCGGCAACCAGACGCGCGAGAAGCTGGAGAACTTCCGCGGCTTCAAGGGCGCGCAGAGTTATCCGTCGCGCACCAAGGACATCGACGATGTCGATTTCTCCACCGGCTCGGTCGGCCTCGGCGTCGCGCAGACGCTGTTCTCATCGCTGGTGCAGGACTACGTCTCGGCTCACGGCTGGATGAAGGACCGCCGCGAAGGCCGCATGATCGCGCTGGTCGGCGATGCCGAGATGGACGAGGGCAATATCTTCGAAGCCTTGCTTGAAGGCTGGAAGCACGGGCTGCGCAACACCTGGTGGATCGTCGACTACAACCGCCAGAGCCTCGATGCCGTGGTGCGCGAGGGTCTGTGGGAGAAGTTCGAATCCATGTTCCGCAACTTTGGCTGGGACGTGGTGATCGTGAAGTACGGCCGGCTGATGCAGACGGCTTTTGCCGAGCCCGGCGGAGCTGCATTGAAGACCTGGATCGACAATTGTCCGAACCAGATCTATTCGGCGCTGTGCTTCCAGGGCGGTGCTGCGTTCCGCAAGCGGCTCAACGACGAGATCGGCGATCAGGGTCCGGTGTCGCGCTTGATCGAAGCGCGCAGCGACGAGGAACTGCTGGCGCTGATGTCCAATCTCGGCGGCCACGATATGGCCAGCATGGTCGAGGCTTTCGAAGCGGTCGATCACGATCGTCCAGTCTGTTTCATCGCCTACACCATCAAGGGCATCGGCCTGCCGTTCCAGGGCCATAAGGACAATCACGCCGGCCTGATGACGCCGACGCAGATGGAGACCTGGCGCGCGGCGCAGAATATCCGGCCCGGCCATGAATGGGACAGGTATGAGGGACTGCCGCAGGATGCGGCGACGCTGGATGCGTTCCTGAAAGATGTGCCCTTCGTGCAGCAGGGCACGCGACGCCTGAGCGCGCCTGCGATCGATGTCCCCGCGCATCTGTCGTTCAAGCCGTCGCCGGAAATGTCGACGCAGCAGGGCTTCGGCCTGGTGCTGCACGAGTTGGCACGCGGCGATACCGAACTGGCGTCGCGCATCGTCACCGCATCGCCCGATGTCACCGTGTCGACGAACCTCGGAGCATGGGTCAATCGGCGTGGGCTGTTCGCACGCGCCGAGAAGGCCGATCACTTCCGCAGCGAGAAGATTCCGTCCACCTTCAACTGGGACTTTTCGCCGAAGGGCCAGCATCTCGAACTCGGCATTGCCGAGGCCAACCTGTTCATCCTGATGTCAGCCCTGGGCCTGTCGAGCAGCATCAACGGCGTCCGTCTGCTGCCGGTCGCGACGCTGTACGATCCCTTCATCGAGCGTGGTCTCGATCAGCTCAACTATGCCTGTTATCAGGATGCCCGTTTCATGGTGGCGGCGACGCCGTCGGGCATCACGCTTGCGCCGGAAGGCGGTGCTCATCAGTCGATCGCGACGCCGCTGATTGGCATGGCGCAAGACGGGCTCGCATCGTTCGAGCCGGCTTTCGTCGACGAACTCGCCGTCATCATGGGTTGGGGCTTCCAGCACATGCAGCGCGACGCGGGCACTGATGACAGCGGCCAGCGCGCCGGCGGCTCGGTCTATCTGCGGCTCTCCACGCGCACCATCGAGCAGCCGCAGCGCATGATGACGCCGGAGCTGCAGCAGGGCATCACCGATGGCGCCTATTGGCTGCGCAAGCCCGGCGCAAATTGCGATCTGGTGATAGCCTATACCGGCACGCTGGCGCCGGAGGCGATCGAGGCAACGGGATTGCTCGGCGACAGCCATCGCGACATCGGCCTGTTGGCGATCACGTCAGCCGATCGTCTCCATGCCGGCTGGACATCGGCGCGAAAGATCCGCCGCGACAGGCGCAACCCGCAGCATCTCAGCCACATCGAGAAGCTCCTGCAGCCGCTGCCGCGCGATTGCGGCATCGTCACCGTGCTCGACGGCCATCCGGCGACTTTGGGCTGGATCGGCAGCGTGTGCGGTCATCGCATGGAAGCGCTGGGCGTCGAACAATTCGGCCAGACCGGCACCATCGGCGATCTCTATCGCCATCACGGCATCGACGCGAATGCGATCGTCGACGCGGCGGAGGAGCTGAGCGGGGTGCCCGTGCTGCATCGGAAGATGGCGGTGTAGGTCTCTTAACCTCTCCCCGCTTGCGGGGAGAGGTCGCCGCGTCTTCGCGGCGGGTGAGGGGCATGGCACGGCCTCACCACATACCCGCAATTCGCGGATCGGAATCTGTGCGACATGCTCAAGGTGAATAGGAGCGGCTATTGTGCCTCGCCCCTCATCCCACCCTTCTCCCCGCGCAGAGCGGGGAGAAGGAGCGCACGGCCGGTGCGTTTCTCAAAACGCCTTGAACGTAATGATCGTATGCGTGTCCTGGATGCCCGGGATGGTCTGCACCTTCTCGTTCACGAAATGGCCGATGTCGGTGGCGTTATCGACATAGAACTTCACCAGCAGGTCGTAGTGGCCGGCGGTGGAATAGATCTCCGAGGCGATTTCGGCTTCGGCCAGCGCGTTGGCGACGGCATAGGACTGGCCAAGCTTGCACTTGAACTGGACAAAGAAGGGGACCATCGGGATTCTCCGGAAACGGGCGATTTTAGAGATCATCAAGCCCAAAACAGGGTGCGGCGCAAGCCGCCAGCATGTCGCCACCTTGTCGCTCAGGCAATAGAGGGCTAGGACTGAGGAGCCCGCTTATCCCTTGATCTCGTGCGAGTTTTTCCGATGCCCACACCCATTGCCCTGACCATTGCCGGTTCGGATTCCTCGGGCGGCGCCGGCATCCAGGCCGACCTCAAGACCTTCGCGGCGCTGGGCGTCTACGGCGCCTCGGTGATCGCCGCGCTGACCGCGCAGAACACCATGGGCGTCACCGGCATCCATCAGGTGCCTGCAGAGTTCGTGAGCGAGCAGATCAATGCCGTGTTCGTCGATCTCGCGGTCGGCGCAGTGAAGATCGGCATGGTCGCTCAGCGCGATGTGATCGAGGCCATCGCCGCGGGCCTTGCGACATGGCAGCCGAAACATGTGGTGCTCGATCCCGTGATGGTGGCGACCTCAGGCGATCGTCTGCTGGCGCCGGAGGCCATCGCCGCGCTGCGCAGTACACTGATCCCGCGGGCGCAGATCATCACGCCGAACCTGCCAGAGGCCGCCGCGCTGCTCGACGAGCCGATGGCAGAGGGCGATGCGGCCATCGAGGCGCAGGGCAAGCGTCTGCTCAAGCTCGGCTGCAAGGCTGTGCTGATCAAGGGCGGCCATGGGACCGGCCCGGAGAGCACCGACTATTTTATCACCGCAGACCGCGCCATCGCATTGCCTGCGCCGCGCGTGGCGACGAAGAACACGCACGGTACAGGCTGCACGCTATCGTCAGCGATCGCGGCAGGCCTTGCCAAGGGGCAGGACATGGAAGCCGCCGTGCGTGCGGCGAAAGCCTATGTCACGGCTGCGATCGCTGCGGCGGATCGTTTTACGGTCGGTCACGGCCACGGCCCGGTGCATCACTTCCATGCGTTCTATTAGGCAGGTCCAGATCGGCTCAAACCAACCTCGGCGCGTTCCAATCGCCTGAGCATCGGTCCGCGTACGAGCCTGTTGCATCTCATGGCATATGACGAAGGAACGTCGCGTGCCGCTTACGAACCGTCGCGGCAGACGCTCACCATGTAGATTGTGAGTTCATTCGTGCCGACGAGGCCGTAGGGATCCTCGACCCCCTGTTCGCGGAGCCATGTCATCTGAAGGTCATAGGCCTGGCGTTCGTGGGCTGCCACACACGGAGCTTCGACGTTGTTGGCCCGTTGCACGTGATGCACGAGTTCGTGCAGCAGCGCGCTCTTCTGCCGCAAATTGACCGGTTGCCATTCGTGGGGAAGGTAGATCGCACCTTGTTCGCGGCTGTAGAGGGCTTGAAATTCGAGCCCGCTATTTTCCGGTGCGCCACTTAGCACAGCCATTTCTGCTGACGTCGCGAAATGGATTGGCGGGTGAGCCGGAGGGACGAAGCCGGTTTGGGCAATGATCCATGCGATATAGGTGGCGATCAGGGCGTTCACGTAGTGACCTCGTGCGGGTATGGTCTGCGGGGAATTGGACGCTTCAGTTTGCGCAACCGTGGCGCGGATCAGAAAAGTCCCGGACTCAGATCCAGGCCGTAAGTGAGCGAGAGCACGAACACCAGAATTCCGGCTCCGCAGAAAAACAGAAAATGCTTGAGCACATCGGCTCCGGTGATCGAACGAATCGCGCGGGACATCGCGCTCGCGATTGCAGTCATGTCAGCCTCACGATTGTTGCCATCCATTGATGATTGATGCCTCTTCGCCTGCCGCAGTCAGTCGCCCCAGGACGCTATATTCACAGGGCGACTGTGCTCGGGCGCCGCCCGTGCCAGGAGGACGCCGCCAATCACGTGCACAATGCCGAAGCCGATAAGGATCAGGATGATCAGGTGTGTTTCGCTCAGTCGCCTCACGTTTCTTTTCCCTTCACTGTTCTGTATCTGACGAACGCGCATTTTCGCGTCTGGCGATGGAATGGGCTTGCCAGGATTGGTTTCGACGCGGTCGGAGATGAGATGCTGGTAGCGATGAATGACGTTGATTGCCTGCCGGCGACGGGATTCATGAAGTGCGCTGACGATCATCGAAGCCCCCACAGGTGCTGGAGACGGCGCCGGAAAGTCGGTCTTCATCGCTCTTTTCCTGATACTTCACGGGATGATGCAGGTGAGCTTGCTGACCGCTCGGCCCGCCTGACACCCTTGAAATTTGCATTGAAACTTCGTTGCGCTTGCTGGCATTGGCAGCGACGCTGTCGCGGCGTTGGCTTTGTTCGCCTACGGTAGCGGCGGGCTCGACATGTCGTATGTGACGAAATCATCGGAAGCGAGGTCAGGCTGATCCGCTTTTGGCCTCTGGCTCGTTGCTGCCAATGCAATCAACAAAATCGAGCCATAGAACGCGATCACTCCAGTTCTCCATCTCGCGATGACTCGTCGTTCGTCTTCGGTTGAGAGAAAGGCATACGATCGCGCTCGTAGTTGCGCGGTATTGGTCAATGCGGCCTCCTGCTTGATGGCTACTTCGAAATCGAACTGAGATCAGTCGCCTCCGAAAAGGAGGGGTGAGACGGGAGGCGTGGCGTGCGAAGCCGCCTTGGCTTTCGGAGCAGCCAGGGAAGTCAGCGCCACATCAACTCCGGCGAGGATCACGGTCAGGGTAGCGACGACTGCAATGATGTGACGCGTGCGCATGACGGCTTCCGGGTGAAGTTGCTCTGCGCCGAATGCCATTCGCATCTCGTCGCATTTTGACTTGAACCCGCTGCCGTCTCACCGGCGTTAGTCAGCCGTCATCGCTGCGTTAATACTGCTCGCAAAGTTGCCAATCTAAGTTAAATGTATATTCAGAGGACGCATTTGTTCAAAACTTGGAAGTAGCCGACGGTGTGCCCAAAATTTAATCTTTCGCTTTTGGGACGCGTCGTGCTCACCGGGCCGAACGGCGTGGTCGGCTTGCCAAACAAGAAGCTCTCGGGATTGCTTGCTTATCTGGCTTGCACGGCACCGGAGCCTCAGCCGCGCGAAAAACTGTCGACCCTGTTCTGGGGGTCTTATTTCGACGCGCAAGCAAGGCAGAACCTTCGTCAGTCACTGTTCAAGCTACGTCAAATTCTGGGTCGGGATGCTCTCAAGAGCGATGGCGAGTTCGTATCGCTGAATACGACGGTGATCCTGTGCGATATCAGCCGGTTCGAGGCCCTGGTGCGGGAGGGCGGCCGTGATGCGCTGGGTGAGGCAGCGGATCTCTATCGAGGGCGCTTCGTCGATGACATCGGAGTTAGCGAAGAAGGCTGGAGCGATTGGCTGGCTGGCGAACGCCAGCGATTTCAGGAGCTGGCTCTGACTGCGATGGTCGGGCTCGGCGAAAAAGAACTGGTCGCCGGTCGCGCCGATCACGCATTGAAGGCCGGGCACCGTGCCAGCGCACTGAACAACATGCGTGAGGATGCGCACCGGCTGATCATGCAAGCTCTGTCTGCAACCGGGCGTAAAGCTGAAGCGCTCAAATACTATCAAGAGGTCGTTGGGCTTCTGAAGCGAGAGCTCAATACAGAGCCGGACGAAGCAACCAGAGCGCTCGTTGCTGAACTACGCAGAGCCCAGACACTGATCGAATCGGTGGCTGTCAGCGAGATCGAGATATCGACTCCACTTGCGCCTGCTCTGATGATGGTCGCGGATCAACCATCCATCGTGGTTCTGCCGTTTCGGAACATGAGCGACGACCCGGAGCAGGAATACTTCGCTGACGGTGTCACCGAGGACATCATCACCGCTTTGTCGCGCTTTCGCGAATTCGTGGTCATCGCACGCGGATCGAGCTTCGCCTTCAAGGATAGAAGGCTGACCAGCCGGCAAATCGCGCAACAACTCGGTGTTCAATACGTCCTGAGCGGCAACATCCGCAAAGCGGGCAACCGCATTCGTGTATCGGCCGAACTGACCCATGCCCGCGATGAGGTTCAGGTCTGGTCTGATCGCTACGATCGCGCCATCGTCGATGTTTTCGATCTGCAGGATGACATCAGCGCGAGCGTCGCTGCAGTGATTGATCCGGCCGTGCGGAGCGCCGAGGTCGAGCGCGCAAGGCGCAAGCCGCTCTCTGATCTTTCGGCTTACGACATCTACCTGCGAGCGCTTCCCCATCTATGGAACGGAACCCGTGACGGGATCACGAGGGCGATCGTATTGTTGCGACAGTCTCTCAACCGCGATCAGCTGCGCCCAGCCACGCTGGCGTCCCTTGCTTGGGCACTTGTCATGGCGTCGCCTCTGGGGGCGGCGGCTTTGCCGGAAACGTTGGTCGAAGCCGTCGTCTTGGCGCGCCGCGCCGTCGAGCAAGATGGTGCAGATGCGTTCGCCCATGCGGTCTATGGCTTCACATTGTTTGGTCCGGTCGGCAACAACGATCAGGGGCGCATCCACTGCAAGGAAGCTGTGCGCCTCAATCCAAGCTCCGCCTTCGCCTGGGGCATTCTTGGAATGATCGACAGCATGGGTGGTGACTATGAGCATGCTGTCACATGCCTTCACCGGTCGATCGCCCTCAGCCCCTATGACAATATGCTCCATTTTTGGATGACGGGCCTGGCTGCATCATGCTTTGCGCTCGGGCGCCCTGAGGATGGTGTCTTGTGGGCGCGCAACTCGATCCAGCAGAATCCGGCCAACGGTACGGGCCATCGCATGCTGGTAGCCAATCTTGTAGCCGCCAGGCGATTGGAAGAGGCCCGCGACGTGACGCGCCAGCGCGATGCCGTGCAAAAGACAACTATCGCAGAGCTTCGTGCCATGCGCTTTTTCAAGCAGGACGACGATCTTGAACGTTACCTATCGGCTCAGCGCGAAGCCGGCGTTACGGCTTGAACTTCACGCGCCGACCGCAGATATCAACGTCCGGACGGTCATGAAGATCAGGATGAGCGAGCCCACAGTCCAGAAGGTCGCGCGTATCTCATGAATTTGTTCGGTGAGATAGGCGATGAAGTGAAGCAGACGTGAGGCGACGTAACCGTATAGCAGCCATTGGGCGAGCAGCAGGGACGGTTGCGTGAGAATGTAGAGCAAACCCGCGACCAGGAAGTAGGGCAGGCTCTCGAGGTCGTTCATCTGGATCCGGCGGATCCGCTCGACGCGCTCGTTGGGCAAGAGTTGCGCCGGGTCGGGCGCGGGGTTCATCGGCGTCTTCTTGATATCCTCGGGTGAACGGTAGCCGCCTTTGACGTCGACCATACGGACTACAGTCAGCCACGACATCGCCACAGCCTTGAGGATCGTCAGGCTCGCAGCAATGACGTAGGTAGCGAATAGCGGATCGTTCAGAGCGAGTTTGTCCAATGTGCCGTCCCCCATAGGCCATAGATCGTATCTATGGCCCAGCGCGTTTCCCAGCGAAATACAATGTCTGTGTCTGTTTACGCGGGATTTGGCCCCCCGTACGAGTGCTGATCGGGGGCTGTCGCCTCTTGGTCATCAGTTTTGCGGGAGGAGACGGCTGAAGGAAGGTAGTTTGAGGCAAAGCTTGACGATGAGAGGGAGCGCGAGGACCGGGATGACGCACGCAGCGACATAACCCTCCGCGAGAGATGGCAGACCAAAGCTGGCCGCTGCCCACACGAGAGTGACATTACGGTTTCCGCTCACGAGGCCTATCGTTCCGGCGGTCTGTAATCCCATTCTCGCGAATGTCAAAGTTGCGAGCACGCACAGTCCGAAGTTGGAGACGACCGCCGCGGCCAGCATGACATCGAAACCTAGCGGATTGCTGATCCAGTGGGTCCGTATGCCCTGTGAGGTTGCCAGTCCGACGATGATGAGTCCGATAACGGCGACCCCGGTGGCAGCGTGTTGGTCGGGCAGAACGGGCATCAGATTCCGGCGAAACCGTATTGCCAGAAAGGCAACCAAGCCTGCAGCGCCGATGATGCTGAACAATCGGATAGCCAGCGCGCCCATGTCGAATTCAATTCCAAGTCCGAGCACTGTGGCAAAGCACGGAATTGAAATAGGCGTGAGGAGGGTGAGTGCGATGGACACGAGTAAAGCGAGACGTGTTCGCAGACCAAGCATCCCGGCGATCGCGGCCGCGCTTCCGACCGGCCGACCCAGGCAACCACCAGGGCCATCAGGGGCAGACGAATCCTGGCTTCGGATGGCGCGAGACCGGCTGTGAGAAACGAGCCCAGTGTCAGGAGAAATGCCGAGAACGGCAAAAGATCGTAGCCGAAATGAGCGAGAGGTTGGATCAACAGCCCTGCACAAAGCGAGATCACCAAAAGCGCTGGTCCTTGTCCGCCAAGTGCGGACAATAGCCTGCCAACCATCTGCATGCGCGCCCCTTGCCTCGTTTACGTATTTGCCCTGGTGGGCCTCTCAAGTGCTCCGCGGAATGCGAAGCAATCGCGATCGCAATCATTGGAATTGCAGCGGTCTGAAATCGGTAACTATCTGGCAAAAACTCTTGCGACCCGAACGTGCGGCGGCAGGACTCGCGTGACACCCGTTGAAGCCTGTCGACGTCGTCGCCGGCGTTAGTTGGGCGCTACAGAAGGGGGGGTGAGAGATGCGCGCAGTATGAGCGTTAAATCGTCTGATCAACCGTTGTTGGAAAAGACGAATGTTATGCTCTTGGTCGAGCGCAGGTCCGCCGCAGCAACGTATGATTTTGGACTAGCGGCGCTTCAGTAGCCAAGGCTCCCAGAAAAACCGTGACGCTTCGGCATGCGCTTCGTACAGGCCGATGCCGATATCGTGGAGAAAATCGGGCCTGTCTCTGATATCCGCGCGCAATTCTGCTCTGAAACGGGCTCGCTGCCGCCACGTGGCAGGCAAGCTGAAGATCGCGCCGAGACGCAGATGATCGTCGCCTGATACAAACTGTGCGTAGGCGCGCATGGTGGTGCTCCGATTTTTGCGACCGGATATCCCGGCACATCGCTGCGTGACAAGCATTGAAGCCTGTCGACGTCGTGCCGACGTCAGTCAGGCGTCAGAGCAGCGTTATTTTCGCTCAAGGCGCCGCGAAAAGGCGGCCAGGCGTGTCGAACCCGTTCAGGAAGGGCTTCGTCCCGCAAATTCCACGCGTCAGCACCGGATTCGCGATCCACGCGCTTCTAGCGATCCGTCTTGAAGCTTGATGCCGAAGCCGGAGAGACGCACGTCCGCGAAACGCTTGCGCTCGGGCTGCAAGGCTGCGCTGATCAGGGGCGGCCACGGGACCGGCCGGGTGCATCATTTCTACGCGTTCTATTAAGTCGGTCACACCGTTACGCGGCTGCTTAATAGGCCGCGCTCGCTTGCCTTGCGTTGAATTCGGGCAAAGCGCTTTTGTCGCCAGCGATCGATCGGCTGATCGACAAGATGATAGATCAGTATCGACGTCGTCGCGGTGAGGAATAGCGCGCCATAGGACGCTAGAAGCGTCTCCGGCAGCAATATCCATCCAAACAGAAAGTGGCAGATATAGATCGGATAGGATAACTCACCGAGATATCTGTCCCAGGTCACGTTCTTGCTCAGCTCGAACAGTCTGGGAACTGCGACGATCACAATGGCGAGGAACAGGATCGACGGCAGCGTCTCGAATCCTTTCGACTTGTTGATCGTGAGGCAAACGAATATCAGCGCCGAAGCCAGTACGAGCAATGCGTTCAGGCGGGCTCGTCGGCTGTCATCTCCGGATGCGTATACTTGGTAGCCTAGCGCTCCCGCGCAGAACAACGCCATCTCGGAAGGAAATACGCGATAGGACCACGGGTCTCCACTGAAGCCGAATAGCCATTGAACTCCCATCCGGAAGACAAGGCTTGCAGCGATAACTGAGGCAATCACGATCGGTCCTCGTCTCACCAGCAACGGCGCGAGCAGATAGAAGTAGATCTCCAGTGCCAGAGTCCATGCCTGCGGAATCGGGGCGAATGTGTAGAGCAGGTCGGGCACACCGGCCGGCTGCAAGGCGAGCGCCAGCCCACCATCTCGAACGACCAGAAAAAAATACGTCTCCTGACCAATGATCACTAATTGGGAGACGACGAAATATGCGGCGCCAAACGGGTCCAGAGACATCAGTTGCTTCCAGTGCCCGGTCACGACGAGGGAGAGAGCCAGCACGAGCAGGTATGCCGGAAACAGGCGCAGCAGGCGGTTGGAGATGAACAGCCGATAGGAACCGGGCGCGTATTTCTCGTTCAGCACCAGGGCCATATAGAACCCAGAAATAACAAAGAAGCTCTGTACGGCGATATCGCTGGTGAGAATGCCGAAAGGCAGCCCGAAATGCGCGAATGCAACGGAAATCGCGAGGATGATTCTGAGCGTGCCCATCGTCGAATCCTGCGTGGAAAACCTTTAGTGGCTGTTAATAGATACGAATGGTTCTGCGGGTGGCATGGTTCTTAGCCATTGCCGTCAACGTCTTAGGGCCCTGGATGCGCCGAGGCACCCGTAGCCTCATCCTTCGAGCCTCCCAGGAGCGAGCTTCTCAGGATGGCGACGACACAGGGTGTGTCCACAGCACTCAGATACTAGTTCCTGCGACACTCTGTCGTCGATCTGTCATCCCGGCTTGATATCAGCCGAACAGCAAATGGGTTGTCCGATTCTTCCGGACACGCTGGGCGGAACCTTCAATGACGACGCTGGATCTCGAAAAATCCATTGTTGAAACGGCTTATGCGCGCTGGGCTCCGATCTATGATGCGGTGTGCGGTCCGGTGATGCTGAAGGGGCGCCGTGCGGCTGCGGAAGCAGCGCGTGCTGTGGGTGGCAAGGTGCTTGAAGTCGGTGTCGGCACTGGCCTGTCATTCGATGACTATGATGCGACAACCGAGATCACAGGTATCGATCTGAGCGCGCCCATGCTGGCCAAGGCGCGCACCAAGATGGCAACGGGCCGCTATCCATGGGTCAAGGACATCAGGGAGATGGACGCCCATGCCATGACATTTTCTGACGCGACCTTCGACTGTGTCGTCGCCCAGTTCGTGATCACGCTCGTCGAGAATCCCGAGCAGGTGCTGTCGGAATGCCACCGCGTGGTGAAGCCGGGCGGCCGCATCATTCTCGTCAATCATCTGTATTCGGAGACTGGTCTGGCAGCCGCCGTCGAGCGCTGGGCCGCCGTGAAGACCCGTTCCCTCGGTCTGCGCCCGGAATTCCCGTTCGCGCGGCTGCAGGCGTGGTCGCAGGCGAATGCTGAATCGATCCTCGTCGAACGCCGCAAGGTGGCGCCGTTCGGCATCTATACATTGGTAACTTTCGAACGAACCGCGGCGGCGCTGGCGGCGTAAATCGTCATCGCCGTGTCATGCAAATCAGTTAGCTGCTCGACATGGAAAGAGACGTGATGAGTGAAGGCAACGAAAAGCGCTTTCGCACCTTGTTTATCTCCGACGTCCACCTTGGCGCCCGCGGATCGCAGGCTGACCGGCTGCTGGACTTCCTCCGTACCCATGATGCCGATACCATCTATCTCGTTGGCGACATCGTCGATGGATGGGCGCTGAAATCCGGCTGGCACTGGCCGCAGTCCCATAACGACTTCGTCCAGAAGATGCTGCGCAAGGTGCGCAAGGGCGCCAAGGTCGTTTACATTCCCGGCAATCACGACGAATTCCTGCGCAGCTATTACGGCACGCATTTCGGTGGCATCGAGGTCGTCGAGACCGCGACGCATGAAGGCGCGGACGGCAAGAAATATCTCGTCATCCATGGCGACATTTTTGACCTCGTGGTGCAGAACGCGCGCTGGCTCGCCCATCTCGGCGACAAGGCCTATGACTTCGCGATCCAGATGAACCGTCTGGTCAATGCGCTGCGTAAATTGTTCGGCTTCCCTTACTGGTCGCTGTCGAAATGGGCCAAGATGAAGGTGAAGAACGCGGTCAACTATATCGGCGCGTTTGAAGAGACGCTGGCCGGTGAAGCGCGGCGCCATGGCGCTGACGGTGTGATCTGCGGTCATATCCACTACGCGACGATCCGTGACGAGCACGGCATCCGTTACATGAATTGCGGCGATTGGGTCGAAAGCTGTACGGCGCTGGTCGAACACGAGGATGGCCGCTTCGAGATCATTACCTGGACCGATCCGGTCCGCCGCGGCATGCCGGTGCAGGCGCTCGCACCGGCCAAGGCGGCGTGAAGGATGGCGGCCTGATGCGCATTCTCGTCGCTACCGACGCCTGGCATCCCCAAGTCAACGGTGTCGTACGCACGCTGACGATGATGGCGGAGGCGGCGAGGGGCTTTGGCGTCGATGTGAGTTTTCTCACGCCGGAATCGTTTCGCACGGTCGGGCTGCCGAGCTACGCTGATTTACGCGTCGCGATCCCGAGCCGCCGCAAGATCGCGCGACTGATTGATGAGGCAAAGCCCGACAACATCCACATCGCCACCGAAGGCCCGATCGGATTTTCGGTGCGTGCCTATTGCCGCCGTCGCAACATTCCCTTCACCACCAGTTTCCACACGCGCTTTCCCGAATATATCTCGGCGCGTTTTCCGATTCCGGAATCCTGGGTCTGGGCCGGCCTACGCCGCTTCCATGGCGCCAGCTCTGCCGTGATGGCGGCTACGCCAGCGCTCGCGACCGAGTTACGTGACCGCGGCTTCCGCAACGTCGTGCTGTGGCCGCGCGGTGTCGACGCCAATCTGTTTCATCCGCGTCAGGTCGATCTCGGCAAGCCGAAGCCGATTTTCCTCTCGGTCGGCCGCGTCGCCGTCGAGAAGAACCTCGAAGCCTTCCTCGATCTCGATCTGCCGGGCACCAAGGTCGTGGTCGGCGATGGCCCGGCGCGTGCCGCGCTCGAAGCGAAATATCCCGAGGCGCTGTTCACGGGCGCGTTGCAGGGTGAGGCTCTGGCCGTTGCCTATGCCTCAGCCGATGTCTTCGTGTTTCCGAGTAAGACCGACACCTATGGCCTCGTCCTGCTCGAGGCGTTGGCGAGCGGCGTGCCGGTGGCTGCGTTCCCGGTAACGGGTCCGAAGGACGTGATCGGCGCGTCGCCGGTCGGTGTGTTGTCGGATGACTTGCGGCAGGCCTGTCTCAAGGCGCTCGAAATCTCGCCGCAAGATTGTCTCAAGTTTGCTGCCGGTCACACCTGGGAAGCGTCGGCACGCGCTTTCGTCAACAATATCAGCCATGTGCGGGCCGAAATCGCCGCCCGTGCACCGTCCGCAGCGAAGCATCCGCGTTTCGCTGCCTGACATGCTCTTTGTATAGCTTGCCCGCCGGTTGTGCCGCGCGATAAAATGCGCGCATGACAAACACCCCATTGCCGATTACATCCGCCGATATCGATGCCGCCGCGCGCGTCATCGCCCCTTATGCAACGCGTACGCCGTTGCTCCGGTCGCCTGCGCTCGATGCGCTGACCGGCGCGAAAGTGTTCTTGAAGCCGGAAGTGCTGCAGCGGACCGGCTCGTTCAAGTTTCGCGGCGCCTTCAACAAGATTTCCTCGATCCCCGAGGGTGAGCGCGGCAGGGGCGTCGTCGCATTCTCGTCCGGCAATCATGCGCAGGGCGTAGCCGCTGCAGCGCAGATCCTCGGCATGAAGGCGACCATCGTGATGCCGTCCGATGCGCCGGTGTCGAAAGTCGAGCGCACCAGGGGTTATGGCGCCGAAGTCGTGCTCTATGATCGCGACAAGGAAGACCGCGAAGCCATCGCCCGCGACATCGCCGGCAAGAGCGGCGCGACGGTCGTGCCGCCCTATGACGATCCGTTCGTGATGGCCGGGCAGGGCACTGTCGGCCGCGAGATCGCCGAAGACATGGCCGCCTTGGGCATCGTGCCGGACATCGTGTCTGCGCAGGCATCCGGTGGCGGCCTGATCGGCGGCATCGCGACCGCCGTGAAGGCGCGATTCCCCGAGACCTCGATCATCGTCGCAGAGCCCGCGGGCTTTGACGATCACGGCCTCTCATTGCGCGCCGGCAAACGTGTCGCCCATAGCAATGCGGGCCGCACGATCTGCGACGCGCTGATGGCCCTGACGCCCGGCGAAATCACCTTTGCGGTCAACCAGCATCTGCTGTCGGGGGCCGTCACCGCCACTGACGAGGAAGTCGGCAAGGCGATGGCTTTTGCGTTCCGCGAATTGAAGCTGGTGGTCGAGCCCGGCGGTGCCGTGGCGCTGGCTGCGCTGATGCACGGGCGTTTCGACGCGCGCGGCAAGACGGTGGTGATCGTTTTGTCCGGCGGCAATGTCGATGCGGATCTCTACGCCAGGATCATCAACGCCTGATCTGGCGAGAGGCGCTTACGAGAAGAACGCGATCTTCTCAGCCTGCGTCATCTTGCGGATCGGCGCCAGCGGGTCCGATGCCGGCGCGTTCGGATCCGCGATCACGCCGCCAGCGATCAGCGCTGCGCCAAGGGACGGCGCGGCAGCTTCCACCTTAGGCACCAGATCCGGCTGCGGCGGCTCGGGTGCCAGCGCAACCTCTGCAATCTGCGCCAGCGTCATCAGATCGGGATTGAGGGCTTCGGGCTCTGCTGGCTGAACAGCGACAGCTTCAACCTGCATCACCTCAGGCTCAACGTATTGAGGCTCGGCAAGCTGAGGCTCAATAACGTCCGGCTCGCTCAGATCGAGCGCGCCCATCTCTGCGGCGACCATATCGAGGACGGCGAGGTCATGTTCGTCCTCAGCAATCCCTGCCGTTTCAGGCGCCTCCGGGACATCGTCCGCAGCGATAGCCGCGGAGGCCTCGGCCATCGTGGCGGCAAGCTCCGCGGTGGCTTCTGCGACAGGCGCGGCCGTTTCAGCGACGGTCTCTACGACCACCGTCTCTGCAACGGGCGGCTGTACGGAGGCGCGCGGCGGTTCGACGCTTGAGATCGTGACCGTCTCAGCCAGCACTTCGCTCGCCTGCGACTTGAACAACGGCGTCACGGATGCTTCGCGCGCTTCGGCGACAACGGGCTCGACCTTTTCGGCAGCCGGAGTCGGTTCGGCCTGCGCAACCGTCGCCGCGCTGCCATCGACCATCTGCTCGACCCGCTGCATCAGCAAGTCGTAGCTCGCCAGCACATCCTCACGGCCGTTGCCATTGAGAGCCTGCTGCCCGGCCTCGATAGCCTTGACCTGCGTGTCGAGCAGATCGCAGATCCGCGTGTCGGCGCCGCATTCACGCAGCGTCCAGGCGATCTCGCGAATGATGCGGGTGCCGTTACGGGCGCCGGTCAAAACCTCGTCGGCGTCGACGCGCGGCATCGCCTCGATGGCGCTGGCCTTGGCCTGACGGACGGCAGAACGGATCGCGCCGAGCGCGGCGATCAGGCTGAGCGCCGGCGCCTGCTTTTGGGCGGCGAGATTGGCTTCCAGCCGCGTGACGGCTTCGAGCACCAGGCTGGTATCGGCCGTGCGGTTGCGCTTGGCATATTCGGCGAGAAACCAGCGGCCGCGCGCGGTCTCCATGAAGGCTTCGCGGATCGCGTCATAGTCTGCCTCGCCCGGCAGGGTGGGGCGGGCAGAGATCGGCGACAGGGCAAATGCTTCTTCGGCCATCATGATAACTCGTGGCGCGCACAGGGATGCGCGGTATGTAACCATCTCCACGATCCCGTGGCGAATCGCAGTTCACCTCATGATAGCCGAATCTGCCACCCATAGCGCCCCGCAAATCCGCCGCAAATTCGCGCAGCGGCTGGCGATGTTCTACGGCACGGTGTTCGGCTCCAGCGGCTTCTATCTGCCGTTCTTCCCGGTCTGGCTGAAGGCGATCGGTATCGATCCGACCTGGATCGGCGCCATCCTTGCTGTGCCGTCGATGACGCGCTTCACTACGCTGCCGTTCATCACCGCTTTCGCAGAGCGCCGTCATGCCCTGCGCGAGACGATGATTGTCTGTGCCTTTCTCACCATGATCGGCTTTGCGACAGTAGGCACGCTACGCGAACCGCTCGCCGTGCTCCTGGTGTTCGCGCTGACGGCAGTGGTCTGGACGCCGCTCACGGCGCTGACCGATGGCTATGCGCTAAAAGGCGTGGTGCGCTTCGGCTTCAGTTACGGTCCGCTACGGCTGTGGGGCTCGGCCGCCTTCGTGGTTGGTGCGCTTGCCTGCGGTCTGGTGGTCAACTGGCTCGACGGTGAGCATCTGATCTGGGTGATTGTTGCAGCGATGGTGCTGTCGGCTGTCGTCAGCCTTGGTCTGCAGCCACTGGGCGCGCCGACAGGCGACGGCACGGTGCTGTCGAAGGCAAGCGCACTGCTACGCGACCCCGGCTTCCTCGCCATAGCGATCTCCGCCGCGCTGATCCAGGGCAGCCATGCCGGTTATTACACCTTCGCGTCGATCACCTGGCAGGCGTCCGGCCTCGACGGCCTCACCATCGCTGGTCTATGGACGCTCGGCGTGCTCGCCGAAATCATCCTGTTCGCAGCGTCGCCACGCCTGACTTTGTCACCTGCAACCATGGTCATCCTTGGTGGCCTTGGCGCATTGCTGCGCTGGACGCTGACCGCGCAAACGCTTCCGCTCCCGATTCTCGTGGTTGTGCAATTGCTGCACGGCGCGACCTACGGTCTGACGCAACTCGGCACAATGGGCCTGTTGCTGCATCACGTGCCGCCGCATGTGATGGCGCGGGCGCAGGGCTACGTCACCGCCTGCACCGGCCTCGTGATGAGCAGCATGGCAGTTCTGTCAGGCGCGATCTATGCGCGTTACGGCGAGGGCGTTTACTACGTGATGGCCGTGCTTGGCCTTGCCGGGGCGACCGTCATATGGTTCGGCCGGCATCGCGCCGGGCAGCCGCCGGGCGTTGCGGGCGATCAGCCCCAGAGTGCCGCGTCGGGCGGATAGACCGTGCTTTCGTCATAGCGCAAACCGCCGTCGCGATCCCCGGCGAGCAATAGCGGGCCATCGAGATCGACGAAGCGTGCATATTGCGCAATCAGCATCGCGGGCGCCATCGCCAGCGACGTCGCCACCATGCAACCGACCATGATGTCGAGATTCATGGCGCGCGCGGCATCGGCCATCGCCAGCGCTTCGGTCAGGCCGCCGGCTTTGTCGAGCTTGATGTTGATCGCATCGTAACGCCCGCGTAACGCCTCGAGCGAAGCGAGGCCATGCACGCTCTCGTCGGCGCAAACCATGATCGGCCGATGCACATGCATCAGCGCATCATCCTTGCCTGCCGGCAACGGCTGCTCGATCAGCGTGACGCCGGCGTTATGGCAGGCGTCGAGATTGGCTTTCAGGTTGTCCGGCGTCCACGCCTCATTGGCATCGACGATCAACTCGGATTCCGGTGCAGCCTGGCGCACGGCCGTGATGCGGCTGATGTCGTCGTCACTGCCGAGCTTGATCTTCAGCAGCGGCCGGTAGGCGGCCTTTGCGGTGGCGGAGGCCATCGCCTCGGGCGTACCAAGCGAGATCGTATAGGCGGTGGTGCAGGCGCGCGGTGCCGGCCGCTGCAGCATGTCCCAGACGCGCTGGCCCTGGCTCTTCGCTTCGAGGTCGAGCAGGGCGCAATCCACGGCGTTGCGGGCGGCACCGGCGGGCATGGCCGATTGCAAGGCGTCACGGCCGAGGCCTGCGGCAAATCGGTCCTGCATCGCCAGAATGGCGGCCAGCGTAGCCTCCGGGGTCTCGCCATAGCGCGCATAGGGCACGCATTCGCCACGGCCGGTCAAACCGCCGCGGTGGATTTCGGCGACCACGACGACGGCCTCGGTCTTGGCGCCGCGGCTGATGGTGAAGGCGCCAGCGATCGGCCATTGCTCGATCCGGGCGGTCATTAGGGCGGGGGCAGCGTCGGATGCGGACAATGCGGTGTCTTTCGGGCTGTGCCGGCAACGGCGGGTAATGACGTGTCTATAAGTTTACGTGATCGCCGTGAACTTGTTTGCGACGCAATGCCGGTGTCTGACAGGGCGGATTAAGGCTATATTAACCATAGCAACGTGTTGGCTTCACTTGGCTTCTCAGAAACGTATTTGGGCGTGTTAATACTTTGTTCATGCACAGACTGAACGCCCGCGGGAGCCTGTTTTGAGCGGCCCGACCTTGGAACAGATCGCGAAAGGCGACGGCTTGGCGCTGTGCGCGGCTGGGTCGTGGACAGCGCGTTTTGCCCCCGCGCTCGAAAAACTCGTCGGTGAGGCCGAAAAGCTGACCGGTAGCCGCCCCAACATCTTCATCGACGTGTCGCAGGTCTCCAAGCTGGATACATTCGGCGCCTGGCTGATCGAGCGGTTGCGTCGGGCGCTGACCAATGGCGGCCACGAGGCGCAGATCGCGGGCCTGTCGGCGAATTACGCGACCCTGGTCGACGAGGTCCGCCGCGTGAAGCCTGCGGTCCCGTTACCGGCAAGCGGTAGCGCTCTGACTGCCGTGCTCGATGGCATCGGCCGCAATATCTATGGCATCGGGGAAACCCTCGTCGCGCTGGTCGATATGATCGGTGCCGTGATCGCGGCCTGGTTTCGCGTCTGGCGGCATCCGTCGAAATTCCGGCTCACCTCGGTGGTGCATCACCTGGAGCAGGTGTGCTGGAACGCAGTACCGATCGTGGTCCTGATCACCTTCTTGATCGGCTGTATCGTAGCCCAGCAGGGCCTGTTCCATTTCCGCCGCTTTGGCGCCGACGTCTTCGTGGTCGACATGCTCGGCGTGCTGGTGCTGCGCGAGCTTGGCGTGCTCTTGGTGGCGATCATGGTCGCCGGTCGCTCCGGCAGCGCCTATACCGCCGAGCTTGGTTCCATGAAGATGCGCGAGGAGATCGATGCGCTTCGCACGATGGGTTTCGATGCCATCGAAGTTCTGATCTTGCCGCGGATGGTGGCGCTGGTACTGGCGCTGCCTATTCTCGCATTTCTCGGCGCGATGGCTGCGCTCTATGGCGGTGGTCTGGTCGCCTGGCTCTATGGCGGCGTCGATCCGTCGTCGTTCCTCTCGCGGCTGCGCGAGGCGATTTCGATCAACCACTTCATCGTCGGCATGGTGAAAGCGCCTGTGATGGCCATGGTGATCGGCATCGTGGCCTGTGTCGAAGGCCTGGCCGTGCAGGGCAGCGCGGAGTCGCTGGGGCAGCACACCACCTCGTCAGTGGTGAAGGGGATCTTCTTCGTGATCGTGATGGATGGCGTATTCGCGATCTTCTTCGCAACGATCGGGATCTGACGGCCATGACCTCGACGACTGCGACGCCCATTACTGAGACGCCGACGGCTGCCGCCTCCACCTCTGCCGATGCGATCATCAGCGTGCGCGATCTTACCGTGGCATTCGGCAGCCGCCGTGTGCTCGACGGCCTCAACCTGAACGTGGCGCGCGGCGAAATCCTCGGTTTCGTCGGCGCGTCCGGCGCCGGCAAGTCCGTGCTGATGCGCACGATCATTGGCCTCGTGCCAAAGGTCTCCGGCACGATCGAAGTGTTCGGCACCGATCTCGACAGCGGCGACAAGGAACGCCGCGAAGTCGAGCGGCGTTGGGGTATCCTGTTTCAACACGGGGCGCTGTTCTCGTCGCTCAACGTGCGACAGAACATCCAGTTTCCGGTGCGCGAATATCTCAAGGTCTCGGAACGTCTGCTCGACGAGATCACCATGGCCAAGCTTACCATGGTCGGTCTCAAGCCGGAGGTCGCCGATCGCTATCCGTCGGAACTCTCGGGCGGCATGATCAAGCGCGTGGCGCTGGCGCGGGCGCTCGCGCTCGATCCGGAGATCGTGTTCCTGGACGAGCCAACATCGGGTCTCGATCCGATCGGCGCCGGCGATTTCGACGAATTGGTGCGCACGCTGCAGCGAACTTTGGGGCTGACCGTTTTCATGGTAACTCATGATCTCGACAGCCTGCATACAGCCTGCGACCGGATCGCCGTTCTCGGTAATGGCAAGATCATCGCGCAGGGAACGATGGCCGACATGCTGGCCTCGCAGCATCCCTGGCTTCGGGAATATTTCCACGGCAAGCGCGCACGCGCTGTTATCGGCTAGTTGTACTGGAGTTGGTTTGATGGAAACGCGGGCGAACTTCGTCCTGATCGGAATTTTCACGCTGGCGGTGATCGCCGCAGCGTTCGGCTTCGTGTTGTGGTTCCAGAATCTGCATTCGACCACGCAGCGCACGCCGCTGCGCATCATTTTCGAAGGCGCGGCGTCGGGCCTGCGCAACGGCGGCAATGTCAATTTCAATGGTATCCGGGTCGGTGAAGTCGTCTCGGTGAAGCTCGACAATCCCAAGCGCGTCGTTGCGCTGGCGATGGTCGAGAATATCGCGCCCATTCGCAAGGACACGCAGGTCGGCCTAGAATTTCAGGGGCTCACCGGTGTAGCTGCGATCGCGCTGAAGGGCGGCGATGAAGCTGCGCCCGCGGTCCCGCTGGATACCGACGGCGTGCCGGTGCTGACGGCCGATCCGGAGCTGCTGCGGGATATCTCTGAATCGATCCGGGCAACGCTGAACAACGTCAATCGTCTGGTCGCCGACAATCAGGATACTCTCAAGGGTGCCATGAAGAATGTCGAAACCTTCACGGCGACGCTGGCGAAAAATTCGGAAGTAATCGACGGCATCATGCTGAAGATCGACAGCGTGATGGGCAAGGCCGACGGTGTCATGGGCAAGGCTGACAGCGTTGTCGCGCGGACCGACAACATCCTGCTCGGCCTGGATGCGCTCGCGGGCGGCAAGGACGGCGGCGAACTCACGGCGGCCGTAAAGTCGTTCCATGAGCTGACCGAGAACCTCGACAAGCGCTCGGGTGCTCTGATCCTCGACGGTCGCCGCACGCTCGCCGATATCAGCCGTGCGGTGAACAATCTTGACCGCAACCCGACGCGCCTGTTGTTTGGCGCCAGCAGCGGCACACCCGCGGCTGCGCCTGCACCGGCGGCGCCTCCGGCATCTGTCGCTCCGCCGCGTCGTCGCCAGCAGGCTCAATAGACACCAGTCCCGATATACATGGAGAGCGCTGATGGAGACCCAAGATAGCTTCACCATCAGCAATGGCCGCGTCACGGCGACGATCAAGGCCGATGGCGCCGAACTCTGCTCATTGAAGGATGCGCATGGGCATGAGGTGCTCTGGCAGGCCGGCGAGGAATGGCCTCGCCACGCGCCGCTACTGTTTCCGATCGTCGGGAAGCTGAAAGACGATGTGCTGCGCCATCGCGGCCAGGTCTATGCAATGACCCAGCACGGCTTTGCGCGCGACCAGCGCTTCAGCTGGACCGGGCAGGGACCTGCATCCTGCGCGCTGTCGCTGGCGGACAACGACGCCAGCCGGGCGAAATATCCGTTCGCCTTCAAGCTGGACGTGACCTACGCCATCGAAGGTGATGAGCTGGTGATCGGCTATGCCGTGACCAATACAGGCGACGAGATGCTGCCGGCCTCGATCGGTGCGCATCCGGCATTTCACTGGCCGCTGACGGACGGCGCCGACAAGCGCGCGCATACGATCATCTTCTCCGATGCTGAACCGGCGCCGATCAGACGGCTCGAGGGTGGACTGTTGCTGAGGGAGCCGGAACCATCGCCGGTGCAGGGCGGCGCACTGGCGCTGTCGGAATCGCTGTTCGTGAAGGACGCGATGATCTTCGATCATCTTGCCAGCAGGTCGCTGAGTTATAGCGCGCCTGGCGGACCGACGATCACCTTCGCCTGGGAAGGCTTTCGCGAACTTGGCATCTGGTCGAAACCATCCGGCGCTGCATTCCTTTGCATCGAACCGTGGTACGGCTATGCCAGCCCGGTAGATTTCGACGGCGAGTTCGCCGACAAGCCGGGCGTGATGCACATTGCGGTGGGCGAGACGCGCAGCTTCACCCAACGCATCGGGTTCGCATAAGGTAACTGTCGCGGCCCGTGATCCAGCAGACCGCTGCATCGAGGAGGTCCCGTCATGTCGAGAACTGCGTCCTGTTCGTGCGGTCAGCTGTCCATCGTGCTCGAAGGCGAGCCGAGGGGCGTCGGTATATGCCACTGTTTTGCTTGTCAGCGCCGGACCGGCAGCGTCTTTGCAGCGCTCGCGGGCTTCGGGCCAAGTTACAATGTGAGCGGCACCGCGACTGAATATGTCCGCACAGGGGATCAGGGGGCGCGCTTCCGATTCCGGTTCTGTCCCGTCTGCGGCACCAATCTCTTCCACACCGAAGAAGGATATGAAGCGCGTTCCGTAGCCGTGGCGGTCGGCTGCTTTGCCGATCCGGATTTTCCGCCCCCGGAGATTTCCGTCTATCACTGTCGCCGGCATGCCTGGGTGTCTTTGCCATTCGGCGTCAACATTCACGACAAGGATCCCGCGTGATGACGGCACCGGTCTGGCCCCGCGTCTAGCGCTCCGGCACAACAACAGGCTCAACAAAAAAGCGGAGGCATCGCTGCCTCCGCTTTTCGCGTTCGTATTTAATCTTGCTTAGCCCAGCCGACCCGCTGCATGCGCGAGCAGGGTGTAGACCAGGCCCGTTTCCGAGGTCAGATGGCTGCGCAGCGCTGCCGGGCCGCGTTCATCGCGGGCGACTTCGTCGAGCAGGCGTTCGAACTCGGTGATGTAGCGATCCACCGTGCCCTTGAAGTTGCGGTCCGACCGATACTTGCGAGCGACTTCGTCGAAAGCCTTCTGGCCGGCTGGCGTATAGAGCCGCTTGCTGAAGGCCTTGCTCTCGCCGCGCTGATAGCGATCCCACATTTCAGCGGCGAGCGTCCGATCCATCAGGCGGCCGATGTCGAGCGACAGCGACTCCAGCGGATTGGCCGAGGCTGCAGGCTGCTGCGGAGCCGGTGCGCGGCGCGGCGGCGTGCGATCTTCCTCGACGTGATCGGCGCGGCCGAGCAGATCCGACAGCCAGCCGTCACGGCCCTGGTCGGAGTTGGCCGGAGCGACCGACGGCGCTTCGGTGCGACGCGGCGCAGGACCACCGATATCGGGCATCGGCAAGTTCGTTGCGCTACGGGCAGGCGGCTCCTCGCGGCGTGGGGCCGGACGCGGAGCCTCGTGGCGCGCTTCACTACGGCTGCTGGCGATCGCCATCGCCGGCTCCTCGTCACGCTGCACGCTGGTGGTGCGGCTGGTCGAGACCACGTCGAGGCCGCGGCCATGACGGGCAACGATGCGGTTGAGCTCGGCGAGCGCCTCGATCTGGTCGACGATCACCTTGCGCATCTGCGCAGTGCTCTCGGCGGCTTCCTGCGGCATGTCGAGAACGCCACGGCGCAGTTCGGTGCGGGTGCTCTCGAGCTCGTTGTGCATTTCGGCAGCCATCTGCTTCATGCTGGCGACCATCGACGAGAACTTGTCGGCCGACTGCTTGAACATGGCATCGGCTTCCTGCGTGCCCTGCTGGTAGATTTCGCTCATGGCTTGCGTTGTCGCGCGGCGTTCTTCTTCCGCCGCGGTGCGGACGGCTTCGAACTGCCGGCTGATCGCTGCCGAGCCCTGACCTGCGGTCTCCGCGACGACGCGGGCGATGTCACGGGCCCGTTCTTCGGCGGCTGCCAGCGATTCATCGAGCAGGCCGGTGAAGCGGGTGAGGCGCTGATCGAGATCGGTGGTGCGCAGATCGATGGTGGTGACCAGCGATTCCAGCGCCGCCTTGCGTTCGCCGACCGACGACATCGTGGTGCGGTTGCTCTGTTCGACCAGAGCCGCGGCATCCACGAGGGCATGGCCATGGGTTTCGAACTGGCCCGAGAGTGAGCCGAGATCTTCCAGGGCCTTGGAGGTCTTGGAGGTGAACACGGTGAGCTGTTCTTCCAGCGTCTGGGTAGCCAGGCCGTTGCGCGACGTCACGTCGTTCATGGTGGACACGAAGTCCGCCACGCGGGTGACCAGAGCGCGCTCCAGCGAGTTGAGATTGTCGTGGGCGCCGGTGAGGACTTCCTGCAGCAGGATGTTGCCTTCACGCAGGCGTTCGAACAGCGCCACGGTATCGGTGCGCAGGATCTTGCTGGTTTCCTGCATCTCCGTGACCGCAGTGATCGAGACCTGACGCGACTGCTCGATGGCGGTGCGCGAGCTCTGCTCGAGATCCTTCAGCGACTTGTTGACCGCACCGGTGGCGAGTTCGCCAGCCGTGGTGATGGCGCGAGCCACGTCTGTGCTGTTGGTGACCATGGTCTGCGAGAAGGTCTGGCCGCGGCTCTCGATCGCCTTGAGCGCGTCGGCGGTGACGCGATCGATATCGACCGTGAGCTGATTGGCCTTGGCGCCCAGCGCATCGACCAGCGAACCGCGCTTGGCGTCGACCATCTGCGACAGACGGTCGGTCTGCTGCTGCACATAGGTGACGATTTCGTCCGTCTTGCCGGTCATCGTGGTGCCGAAGCTGCCCGAAGCGGCGAATACCGACCGCTCGATCTCCGACGAGGTGGTCTTGATCTTGGTGGTGATCTCGTTCGAGGCGGCAACCAGCGAGTTGTGCGCATTCTGCGCACTGGTCTGGATGTTGTCGGTCGTGTTGGCGGTGACGTTCGAGAGCGAACGCTCGATGTCGGCGGAAATCACCTTGATCTGGTTCGCGGCATCCGCCGAGGAGGTTGCCAGCGAGGTTTGCACTTCGCGAGCGCTTGAGAGAATGGCAGCCGCCGTGTCGGCGCCGACCGCGGTGAGTGTGCGCTGCACGTCGATCGAGAGCGACTTCACATGGCTTGATGCCTCGGAAGACGCCGTGACCAGCGTGCTCTGGGCTTCGCGGGCGCCGGCGACGATCGACTCGGCAGTTGCGGTGCCGGCGGTGGTCAGGCTGCGCTCCATGTCGGCCGCGAGGTTGCGGACGTGGTTCGACGCTTCGGTCGAGGCGTCGATCAGCGAGGACTGGACGTTGCGCGTGCTGGCCAGGATCGAGTCCGCGCTGGCGGTGCCGGCGGCGATCAGGGTTCGCTCGACATCGGCCGCAAGGGTGCGGACCTGCTGCGAGGCGTCGGTCGATGCGGCGACCAGTGTGCTCTGCGCGGCGCGGGCGCCGGACAGGACCGAGTCGGCCGTCGCCGTGCCGGCGGCAGTGAGCGTGCGTTCGATATCAGCCGAGAGCGACTGGATCTGGCTGGCGACTTCCGAAGAGGTGGCGACCAGGGTCGACTGGGCGTCGCGGGCACCTGAGAGCATTGAGGCCGCGGTGGCGGAGCCGGCCGCGGTGAGGGTGCGTTCGACATCGGCCGACAGTGACTTAACCTGCAGCGAGGCTTCCGAAGACGCATTGACCAGCGTGGCCTGCGCATCGCGGGCACTGTTGACGATGGCCGTGGCGGCAGTGGTGCCGACGGCGGTCAGCGAGCTCTCGATATCGGACGCCGTCAGCTTCAGCTGCGCGCCGACATCGGTCGAGACCGACACGAGGGATTCCTGTGCGGCGCGGGCACCGGCCTGAATGGTCTCGCTGGTATTGACCATGAGATGCGTGAGCGAGCGTTCGGCGTCCTCGACATTGGTCTTGATGCCGATCGAGAGTTCTTCGGCGCGGGCCATGAGCGAGTCGCTGGCCGTGCGGCCGGAGGTTTCGATACGGCCGGCAACAGCCTCAATGCGCGAGCCGAGCAGTTCCTCGAACTGTTCGACGCGGGTTTCGATGCCGCCGGCGACGATGCCGATACGACCTTCCATGCCTTCGTGGATCGTCTGGAAGCGCGCAGTGATGGTATCCGCGAACTGTGTGCTGCGGCTGTCGATGGCATCGGTGACGTTGTTGATGCGGCTGTCGATGGCCGTGATCGCCTGCGTCGTGCCTTCGGTGAGCGAGCTCGTGAAGTAGGAAAGGCGGTCGTCGATCGAGTGGATCGCCTGCACGGCGCCTTCCGTGAGCGCGGTCGTCAGGTGGGTCAGGCGGCCGTCGACCGAGCTGACTGCGAGATTCGCGCCTTCGGTCAGGGCGGTGGTCAGATGCGTCAGGCGCGCGTCGACCGACTGGACGGCCTGATTGGCACCTTCCGAGAGCGTCGATGCGAGGTTCTCAAGGCGCGTATCGATGGTCGCGGTGACGGACTGCGCCCGAGCGTCAAACGTTTCTTCAAGGCTCTTGAGACGTCCATCGACGGTCTCGTCGAACGACTTGATCCTGGTGTCAAGCGACGCATCGAGATTGACGACGCGGCCTTCGAATTTGGTCTCGAATTCTGCGAGGCGGGTGTCGAGCGACGACGTGATGCCGCCGACATTGGACGCGACGCGGGTGTCGAAATTATCGACATAGGTCTTCAGCGTTTCCGAGATGTCCTGCGTGCGCTGACCCAGGCGATCGACGACTTCGCCGCCGAAGGTCTTCACGGTGCGGTCGAATTCCGAGATGTGCTTGGTGATCAGTGCGCCCAGCGTACCGCTGTCGCGCGAGAAACGCTCGGCCAGCTCAGAGCCCTGTTCCTTCACCAGTTCGTCAAAGGCGTTCATCTGCAGGCTGAGGGTGTCGTGCGCGGTTTCCGTCTGGCTCGCGACCTTGGCGACCAGTGCGTTGACGGTGGCGTCGAGGGACTCGCCCGCCTTGTCACCTGACGTGAGGATCTGGTTGGCCAGGCGGTTGCCGGCATCGTCGATCTTGCTGACGAGGTCGCCGCTGCGCAGCTCGAGTTCGAGCAGCAAGCTATCGCTGGAATTCTTCAGCGAGTCGTGGACCTGTTCGGTACGATCCGACACGCGATCGACAATCGTGGACGAACGCTGTTCGAATTCGCTGGTGATGCGGTCGATACGCTCGTTGAGCATTTCGTGGACGCGGTCGGCGAGATCGACGAACTCGTCGTGTACGTGGCCGGTCTTGAAGTTGAGGCTGGTGGTCAGACGCTCGCTGGCGTCGAGCACCGCGCGGGTGGTCTCGGCGCTGGCCTCTTCGAGGCGGTCGAGCAGGTCGCCACCACGCTCGCCGAGCGCGAGGATCATGTTGTCGCCGGCATTGCCGAGCGCACGAGTGATGTGTTCGCCGCGCTCTTCGAGGGCGCCGGTGATGCTCTTGGCGACTTCGTCGACGCGCGATGCGATGGCGTCCGAAATCAGCGCGATGTCGTGGCGAAGATCGATCTGCACACCCGAAATGGCGGAGCGAACCTGCTCGGCCTGACCGACCAGGTTGTCGCGCTGATGCGCGATGTCCTGCAGCAGCGCGCGGATGCGGACTTCGTTGTCAGAGTAAGCGCGCTCGAGCGCGGAAACTTCGTTGGCGACGAGGGTTTCGAGTTCGCCGGCACGCGCAATCGCGCGCTCGACGCCGTCGCCCATCGCGGCGACTTCGCGGCGGATCGCCTGGCCGACCGTGACCATCGAGTCGCTCGCCGTGCTTTCGGGCTCGGAGAAGCGGATCGCAACCTGTGCCATCGACTGGGCGATCAGGCGCATTTCCTGGCCGCGCCAGGCGAGGCTGGCGAGGAAGTAAAACAGCAGGATCGGGGCGAACAGCAGCGCGGCGAGACCAGCCAGCGCCAGCGTGCCGCCGGAGCCCTGACCGATCAGGGCCTGCAGCGACGGCAGGAACGCAACGGTCAACAGGCCTGCGCCGACGATCCACAAGCCGGCGAACAGGGTGGCGAGCGTATAAACGTTGCGGGCAGGGCGGTTCTTCTGCAGCGCCTGCAGGATCTGGCCGATAGTTTCGCGGTCATCGTTCGCGGGACGGCGCGCAAAGCGCTGATCGTCCAGCGGTTCGAAGCTCGGGCGATCATTGGCGATGCGTGCGTCGAAGGCGTTGTCGTCGAGGTCGACGGGGGAAGATGGATTGGTGGGGGCGTTGTCGGCACGGATCGCGGGTTGATCGCGATCGACATGCGCGGGGTCGCTGATGTTGAGTGCTTCCTGGATGGCAGAGAGCGCGACTTCGGTCGGATCCTTGGCCTTTTTGGTGTTGTTTGCCATGCTCGTTCCACGCCCCCTGATTACGCAACTGACAGAAGTCCCCACGATTCGTTCCCGCCTGCAGCATGGCGACTGGCCATGTGCACCCCGCGGGACGAATTTCGGACTGCCGGTCGCTCGGCTTGTCCGCTACTTCCGCAAACATCCTATTGGCTTGGTCGTGCGAATGAAATGGTTCTGGTTAAGACATTCTTAATGATAGTTAACGGCTTCCCCCGGTAACTTCTTGTAGCGCCTCAAATAAACGGAATGGCCCCTCAATCGTGGCGAGTTTGCGTCAAAACTGCGTCAACCCAGCGGATTGTACCTAGAACGTTCCGTTAACCAATTCCGTGTTTGGCTGCAAAAAATCGCAGCCGGATCGTTCGGTTGGCGGGAATTTGGGCCATCATCAATGCCGCTTCACCTCGAACGGGTTCAATGGATGCCGTCACCGCCGCTGGTTCCCGATGACGGACCGATCGATTTCCCCCACCTTCAACGTATGACTATGGGCGATAGCAGCCTGGAACGTGAAGTTCTGGCGATGTTCGCGGCCCAGTCGAGCGAGTTGATCGAGAAGATCGTCAAAATGCCGGCGGATGCAGCTGAACTCACGCACAAGCTGAAGGGCTCCGCGCAGGCGGTCGGCGCGTTCCGCATCACGGAAGCTGCCGAATGGCTGGAAACGACGCTGCGCGACAGCAGCGATACCTCTGAGGCCCTGATGACGCTCACTGACGCCGTTCTCGAGGCGCGGGCGGAGATCGACGTCCTTCTGAAACGGTCCTGATCCCCAAGGGATCAGCTTTGATCCCAAAAGGGATCGTTTTTGATCCCCCAACAAGGGGTCATGCTTGGCCCTGCTTTTCTAGATGACGGTTTTGCTGCGGAGCGCTGGCGCGATCCGGATCGACCCGTTATAGGACAGCCGGTATCTTCCTTTCGGCAGCGCGAGCATCATGGCCAAGATAAACTTTGTCGATCACTCCGGTGAGACCCGCAGCATTGACGCCGAGATCGGCTCCACGGTGATGGAGGCGGCCATTCGCAATGCCATCCCGGGTATCGAAGCCGAATGTGGCGGCGCCTGCGCCTGTGCCACCTGCCACGTCTATGTCGACGAAGCCTGGCAGGAGCGCGTCGGTGCGCCGACGCCGATGGAAGAGGACATGCTGGACTTCGGTTACGACATCAAGCCGAACTCCCGGCTGTCGTGCCAGATCAAGATCACCGATGCACTCGATGGGCTTGTCGTGATCACGCCGGAACGCCAGGCCTGAGCTTCCCAAGACTTGTTATTTACTGCGCGTTCAAGCCGCGCAGCATCCATGGCTGAAACCGGTCGACGACGTCGGACGGGATCGGCGTTGGCTGGCGGCTGGTGAGGCCAACCATCACGGTCGTTGCGATCGCCGAGGCCATGCACTTGCCTTCCGAAAACACCACCTGCGAATAGGTCACCGAGGTCCGGCCGATCTTGGTGACGCCAAGCCCGAGCTCGATCTTGCCGGGCCAGTGCAATTCGGCGCGAAAGTGAATATCGAGCCGCGCCAGCACCCAGCTTTGCCCCGGCGCGATCAGCCCGCATGCCGGGTCCCGCATCAGCAACACGCGGCTGGTTTCGAAATAGCTCGAATACACCGCGTTGTTGACGTGGTTGTTCGGATCGAGATCCGCAAAGCGCACATTGTCCGACAGGCGATAGGGATAGTCGTCGAGGACGGGCGCCGGGGCGCGGGCAGGGGCGTTCACGAAATTGATCTCCAGCAATGCTTGGCAGGTTTGCGCCTGTTACAGCGCAGTTGCACAGCCCAGGCAAGGGCGGGACACATGCTGATTTCAGGCCGAGCCGCTGTGGCTTTCCCCGTGTGGCGCCGCTAGGCTGGACGCAATTGCCGGATGGCGCCGGGCTCTGCGATCTCGCAGGGCTGGTTCAACCGAGAAAAAACACTATGGGCGAAACGATCAAGACGGACGTGCTGATCATCGGCGCCGGCCCCTGCGGACTGTTCGCCGTTTTTGAACTTGGTCTGCTCGATATGAAGGTCCACCTCGTCGATATCTTGGACAAGATCGGTGGCCAATGCGCCGAGCTCTATCCTGAAAAACCGATCTACGACATTCCTGCGATTCCGCTGGTCACCGGTCAGGGGCTGACCGAAGCACTGCTGGAGCAGATCAAGCCGTTCCATCCGACCTTTCATCTGAATGAAATGATCGAGACCATCGAGAAGATCGGCGATCCCTTGTTTCGTGTCACGACGGATGCCGGCCAGGTGTTCGAAACCAAGGTGGTGGTGATCTCCGCCGGCGGCGGCTCGTTCCAGCCGAAGCGTCCACCGGTGCCGGGCATCGAAGCCTATGAAGGCACGTCGGTGTTCTACGCGGTGCGCAAGATGGAGCAATTCCGCGACAAGGATCTGCTGATTGTCGGCGGTGGCGATAGTGCACTGGACTGGACGCTCAACCTGCATCCGGTCGCGCGGCGCGTCACGCTCTTGCATCGGCGCGATGATTTTCGTGCTGCGCCTCACAGTGTCGAGCAGATGCGCAAGCTCGTGGCAGCCGGTCAGATGGACCTGCAGATCGGTCAGGTCACCGCGCTCGAAGGCGAGGGAGGCCATCTCACTGGGGCTGTCATCAAGGGCAATGACAACGAAAGTGTCCGGATCGACTGCAATACGATCCTGCCGTTCTTCGGCCTGACCATGAAGCTCGGTCCGGTCGCCAACTGGGGCGTCACGCTGGAGAACAACCTGATCCCGGTGGAGACGGCGTCGTTCGAAACCAATGTCCCCGGCATCTTCGCCATCGGAGATATCAATACATATCCCGGCAAGCTGAAACTCATCCTGTCCGGCTTCCACGAGGGCGCGCTGATGGCACAGAAGGCATATCACTACGTCTATCCGGACAAGCGCCTAGTGTTTCAGTACACGACGTCCTCCTCCAGCCTGCAGAAGAAGCTCGGCGTTAACTAACTTCGGCTAGTTGTTGGAATCATCTTGTATGACGGAGATGCAAAGGCGGTTCGGATCGCCGGTAACCGCGTCGGGTTCGGTGGGGCAGCTTGTGGCAAAGCTGTGGCCGCTGACACAATCGGACATCCGGCGCGCGATCGGCAATCTTGCAAAAGCCATCAACCGCGGTCACTCTCTCGTCGCGGAAGATTGATAGTCTATGCAATCGGATCGAGTGCGGACTCGGCGGATGCCTGGACGACGAACTGCACTGGGGAAGGCGATGGCACAACTTCGATCCCGACGTCTGGCGCTCACAGTCGCCTCAAGTCTGGCCGCATGCGCGATGTTTGCCGGCCCTCTCCACGCCGCTGAGCCGACTGCTGCCGGGCTTTGGCAGAAGGTTGAGAATAACAAGCCTGTCGTCTGGGTTCTGGTGGTTGATCATGGCGGCGGCGTATTCGAAGGCGCGATCGCCAAGACGTTTCCGAGCCCCGATGACAAGCCGGGCGACGACTTCTGCGGCAAGTGCGTCGATGACCGGAAGGGCCAGCCAGTGCTGGGCATCTCCTTCATCCGCAACATGCAGCAGCAGGGACTGAAATACGAGAACGGCAACATTCTCGATCCGCGCGACGGCAAGGTCTACAAGGCCAAGATGAGCGTCAGCGCCGATGGTCGGGCGCTCACCGTGCGTGGCTATTGGGGCATTGCGCTACTCGGCAAGGACGAGACCTGGTACCGTCTGCCCGACACCGAAATGGCCTCGCTCGATCCAACCGTGATCGCGAAATATGTGCCGACCCTCGCGGCAGCAGCCGTGAAGCCGCCAACCGTCGGTAATGCGGCCGCGAAGGCCCCCGTCGCGCCGATGAAGAAGGCCAGCAACGTGACCCCGGGTAGCAACGTCGCGCGCTGATCGCCACCAACTTGCTTGTGGCTCCCCCACAAGCGAAGACTGTCCAACACCCCACATTCTGGAAGCCGACGCCATGGCGCGTCGGTCATTTCGCTGCCAATTCAATCGTGGCGCGCCAGCTTCCAACGGTGCTTATCGGCTCTCTCCGGACGTCATTTATTTGAATACCGGATCATAGAAATATGATTCCACGTCTGTTCTTCGCGGCCCGTCGATCGATATCGTGCATCGATCCAATGACAATGGCTGCTGAAGGAGCCCATCACGATGATCGTTGCGCATTACGAGCATCGCTTGCCCGCCGACTATGATCTCGGCCTGATCCGCTCACGCGCACAGGAGCGTGGGCCGCTCTGGGATGCAAAGCCGGAGCTTTATTTCAAGGGATTTCTCTTGCGAGAGAGCGGGCGCTTCGGGGCAACGACGTCTAGCTATTCCTCGCTTTATCTGTGGCGGCACGACGAGGCGTTTCGCGATTTTCTCGTGAACGGCGGTTACAAGATCGTCGTCGATATGTTCGGTCGGGCGCGGATCGAAACACGCGTTGCCCTCGATGCCCGCAAGGGGCGTAGCCTGAAAGCTCGCTTCGCCTATCGGCAAGATATCGCCATACCGCCCGACGCCGATCTTGAAACAACGATAAGAGGGGAGATCGAGCGCAACGCGGATCTCTCGGCGCGCGCCGGAATTGTTGCAGCCGTGATCGGATTGGATGCCGAGAAGTGGGTCTTCACCCGCGTCCTGCTCTCGGAGAATGAATGCACCCATGCTGGCGCTTGCTACCAGATCCTGCATCTGGCGCAGCCGCTGCTGGATCGCCTTCCATACGCTACCTAGCTCGTATGCGCGCGGTGTTCGCGGAACGCAGCCGCGAGGGTTCGCAGCGCTTGGCGAGACTGCATATCCGACAGTGTCGAGAGAAGTACGATTTCCGACGACGCCAGCGGTGGCAGGCCAAACTTCTGGCTGACTTCGATGGTGCCGGCCGGTGCAAGCCGGCAGGAGAAGACCGCGGTGGCAAGGCCCGCCGAGACAGCGTCCGACACGACTGAAGAGCCGCCACCGAGAAACACCTCCGTCCATGCGATGCCGGCCGCGTCCAGCGCATGAATGGCAACGTCGTGCACGCCACATACTGGCGTTAGCGCCGCCAGTCGCAATGCCTCGCCCGGCCGGTGCACAAAGCCTGGTGCTGCGAACCAGCCGAAATGCTCGGGCGCTAGCACTTCGCCGTCGCGTCGGTCATCCTCACGCCGGACGATGGCCGCATCGATTTCGCCGCGGTCGAATGCGTCCAGCAAATTGCGTGAATTATCGAGGCGAACCTCGATCGTGAGCGTGGGGTCATGGGCATTCAGGCGAGCCAGCAGCGTCGGAACCTCCGGCCCGGCCACATGGGCCGCAATGCCGAGTGCGAAACGGCGACGGGTCGCAGACAAAGCTGCGACAGCGCGATCATGCGCGGCCAGGAAGTCGCGGGCTGAATCGACGAATAGCGCGCCTTGCGCCGAGAGGCGCACCATTCGCGGGGTTCGTTCGATCAATTTATGGCCGAGGCGGTCTTCCAGCCGCTTCAGCTTCACGCTGATCGCGCCCTGGGTCGTGCCAAGCGCTTCCGCCGCACGCGTGAAGCTCTGAAGATTGGCGATGGTCACGAATGCCTGCACGGCATCCACGTCCAGGGCGCTCATTTGAATTATCCAGATTTGTTGTCTCTGAAATAATCAATCATCCAATTCTGAAATGGTCAACCTCTGCCTATGTTGCGTTCATCACAACGCAGACCGGGTGGACCTCATCCTCTGTCGTCGGGCTTCACTGTGGCGCGTTATTATCCCGAAAGGCTCCCATGCTCTCCGAATCGACACGACAAAGCACATTGGCTTTGGCGGCTGCCTGTCTCACCTCCCTGATGTTCGGTCTGGAGATTTCCAGCATTCCCGCGGTCCTGCCGACACTGGAGCGGGTGCTTCATGCCGATTTCAAACAGCTCCAATGGGTCATGAATGCGTATACGATCGCGGTGACGACGGTGCTGATGGCAACCGGCACGCTCGCGGATCGCTATGGGCGCAAGCGCGTCTATCTGATTGCGATCGTCGCGTTTGCCGCTGCATCGCTGCTTTGCGGCCTGACCGAAAATATATTGGTGCTGATCGTTGCCAGATTTCTCCAGGGCATGAGCGGCGGGGCGATGCTGATCTGCCAGGTCGCGGTGCTATCCCATCAATTTCCGGAAGGGCGGCAACGCGCCGTTGCATTCGGCTGGTGGGGGATCATCTTTGGCATCGGTCTGGGCTTCGGCCCGATCATCGGCGGCGCAATCGTGGCTTTGTCGAGCTGGGAATGGGCCTTCCTCATCCATGCCCCGCTTGCCGTGATCGCCTTGATCCTCGCCGGGAGCGGAGTTCGCGAGTCGCGCGATCCGGAGGCCAGCAGCCTTGATCTTGCAGGGATCATCACGCTCTCGCTTGCAGTCTTCTGCCTCGCATTCTTCATTACGCAAGGCCCGGATATCGGCTTCGACAGCTGGACGGCGTTTGCGGTCGTCGGCGTGTTCGCTGCAAGCCTGATCGGCTTTGTCTTCGCCGAGCGTCTCAGCCCGAGGCCGATGTTCGACTTCACCGTCTTCCGGATCCGTAATTTTTCCGGCGCGCTGGTCGGCTCGATGGCCATGAACTTCAGCTTCTGGCCGTTCATGATCTATCTGCCGATCTATTTCCAGGCAGGGTTGGGTTATAGCAGCGTCGGCGCCGGACTGTCGCTTCTGGCCTATACGTTGCCGACGCTGGTCGTGCCGCCGGTGGCCGAACGGCTCGTGCTACGTTTCCATCCGGGTCTGGTCATCCCGCTCGGCCTGTTCACGATCGGAGCGGGCTTCTTCGCCATGAAGATCGGCAGCTCGGTCGCGCATGCGAGCTGGCTGACGATGCTGCCGGGATGCGTCCTTGCCGGCATCGGATTGGGGCTGACCAATACGCCCGTGACCAACACGACGACCGGATCAGTGCCGCAGGAACGCGCGGGCATGGCGTCAGGCATCGATATGAGCGCCCGCATGATTGCGCTTGCCATTAATATCGCGCTCATGGGCCTCATTCTCGTCGAGGGAGTTCGTGCGTCTTTGAAGGCCGCGCTACCAAGCGGTACCAGTGTCGAGCTCTTACGCTCGCTGGCAGAAAGCGTCGCAGCCGGCACGGCGCTCGCGTCCGAATACAATCCCGGCGGAGCCGTCATTCAAGACGCCCTGACCCAAGGGTTCGGCTGGGTCATGCTCTATGGCGGAATGAGCGTGTGGATTCTCGCGGGCATCAGCTTTGTTGTCTTCGGCCATGGACTGCCGAGACGCGCGCCACATGGTCAAAGCTGTGTCGAAGGCGACGGTCGGGCGTAGTCCGGACCGCTTCGCTTCTGCCGGGACCGCGATGGATAGCTGAGCTGATCGTCCTATCGCGCGGCTGGCTGCAGCACCATCGGTGCCAGCGGCTCCTGCGTGACATCAGCTTCCGCGCCCAGCCGCAATACGCTCGCCGCTGCCGGCACGACGGCATCGGCCATTGCTGCATGACCTTCGCCGGTGGGATGGATCGCGCCGCCATAGACGGCCGAGAGAATGCCCCAGGTCGCGTCATGGATGTCGGCCGGCTGGATCGCGGCCGAATAGCCTTGCGGATAGGTCATCGCCGCGAAGTAGCTGTCATTGGCGTCGCGGATCCAGCGGCCACGCGGCAAATAGGGGCGGAATTCGCTGGCGCCGCGACCGCACACCATCGGCTGCGCCGCCGCTTCGACGAGACTGGTCTCGAAGCTGTCGCCCTTGGGCGAGAAGCAGGCGCGATCGAATTCGGGATCGGATGAGGAGCGTGCGCAGAAGCCGTGATTGGCGAAACTCGCCTGATGCTGATCGACGAAGGTCATGCGGTCGGCTTCGGGATTGCGGCACAGTACGCCGCCCTGGCACAGCGCGATGGACTTCAGTTGCGGCAGGAATTCGGACTCGACGAAATTCGCGACATTGGCCAGCCGCTGCGGATCGGCTGAGAACGACGGATGCACGTCGAAGCCGGCCGGGCCGCCGGGGCAGGGTGCGCCATTGGCGAAAGTCGGGTTGGCGTAAGCGGCAAACACCACGCGCGACATGTCTCCGCCGAGCAGCGGCTTCAAGGCTTCCCGTACCTTGCCGAAGCTGGAGGGCAGTTCGCGTACCAGCGCGCTGCGGGAGTCCTCGACCGAGCCGAGAATGCCGCCGCGCTTGAACAGCGCGCGTTCGGTGGCGTTCTCGACGATGACGTCGGCAACGAGCCCGGAGAAGTTGATGTCGTTGGCGCCGATCGACAGCAGCACGAGATCGAGCCGGCGTGCCGGCTGACGGCGCTTGGCGGCAGTGATGGCTTCGCGCAATTCGGCGATCTGCGCGTTGACGCTGCCCGCACAGGTGCTCGCATTCTTCGTGGTGAGGCACTCACGCGCGCGCTGTCCACCCAGCAATCCGTCGGCGATGGTCGCGCCCGAACAGGCCAGCGGCAGATAGGTGACGGCGATGTGCGGATACTGCACGGCGAGCGCCAGCGCGGCGCGTGTCTGGTAGCTATAAAGCGAGCGGTGGCACGCGGCATTGAACCACTGCGCGCCCGCGCGCTGCCAGGCCTGTAGCGACTCGTAGGAATCGCAGGAGCGTCCGCCTTTGAAGCCGGCGCGGCTCGGCCGGTAGAACTGCCCGCTGGGGCCGCCGAGATAAGAGCGGAAGCAGAAGCCGTCATCGGACAGCGCGACCGGACGATCCGGATTGCCTTCGCCCGACGCAATGGAATCGCCGAGGCCCGCAATCAGGATGTCGCGCACGGCGATGTCGGCGGTGACGCGCACAGGCGCCTCGGCGCCGCTGGTAACCTCCACGGTCGCGACCGTGCGGCGACCATAGATGGCGCGGAAATTGATCGGCTCGGCGCAATCGAGCGTGGATTGACGTGGGCCTTCGCCGTCCTCGAAGGTCCAGGCGCAGATCGCACCGACGGGCACTTCGCCGGTGAGGCGGACGGTGATCGGATGTTCGGTCGGCGTCAGGTAGCTTTCCTTGACGGTGTCACGGGTGCAGGGCTCGCTGACCTTTCCGGCCAGATCGATGCACAGCCGGTTGACGGTGTTGCGCGCCCAGCCGCGGCCGTCGCTCTGCACGCCCAAAGCCTGTTCGGCACCCAGCACGCTGCGGTTGCGCATGGCGTCGACATGGAGCTGGAAGTCACGTTCTTCGCGGAACAGTCGAAAGCGGTTGCGCACTTCCCAGGAAATCTGGATCGAACTGTTGGCCACGCCCTGCGCGGCGGCCGGTTCAACCGGCAGCGCGCCCAGCATGCCGAGCAGCAAGGCGAAGTTGATCAATGAACGTCTGAAATAAATGGGGGCCATGGCGGTGTTGAACGTCACGTATGGGGCGGAAGTAAGAAATCGATTGGCCGGACGCGCGATGTGGCGCGCCCGCGACTGATTCAACCCTGTGACTGACGCTTCAATGGCTGCTCATGCACCACGACCGGGGCGGGCTCGGTCTCGCGACGTTCATTGCGGTCATCCAGGCGGCGCCTGTGCCATGGCTGGATGACACTGAGCCAGATTTCGCGGGTGCCCATGATGCAGATCGAGATAGCGAACGGGATCATGAAATACAGGATCCGGAACATGACCACGGTGGCGACCAGCTCCTCCTGGCGGAACTGCGGCAGCGCCACCAGCAAGGCTGCGTCGAACACGCCAAGGCTGCCCGGCGCATGGCTGGCGAAGCCCAGCAGGGTGGCCAGGATGAACACCACAGCCAGTGAGACGAAATCGATAGTGGGCTGATCTGGCATCAGCAGATACATAGCCAGCGCGCAGAAGCCGAGATCGACAACGCCGATGGCGATCTGCAGCAGCGTCAACTGGGCGGAGGGCAGGACGACCTTCCAGCCGTTCTGACCGAGCTCGCGGCGTTGCTTGCCGATCGACAGCCAGATCAGATAGCCGATGATGCCGGCCAGACAGCCGAACCCGATCAGCCGATTGATGGCATTGGGCAGGAGATCGATGGCCGAGGCGGCCTGCGGATGCCAGACCATGCCGATGCCCAGCACGAACAGATTGCCAAGCCAGAAGGTCAGTCCGGAGATGAAGCAGATCTTGGCGACGTCAATGGCATTCAATCCGTAGTCCGAATAGATGCGGAAGCGGATGGCGCCGCCAGTGAACACGGTGGCCCCGATATTGTGGCCGATGGTGTAGCTGGTGAAGCCCGACAGCGCCGCGATCCGATACGGCACATGTTTCTTGCCGATCGTTCTGAGCGCGAAGTAATCGTAGAAGGTGAGGGTGCAGAAGGCGCCGATCACGCACAGCGTCGCCATGGCGATTTGCATCGTCGATTTTGCGGCCATCGCCGCCAGGATCTTGGCGGTATCGAGGCCCTTCAGCGTATGCACCAGATGGGAGATGGCGAGGGCGATGACGATCAGGCTTGCAACAACACCCAGCCGTTTCCAGCCGACGTGTTGCTTGAAGCCGCGCCCGAGCGCGGTCAGCAATCGTTGCATTCGTCCTCCCGGCGGAGCGCGAACAGGTGGAAAGCCGATCGGGGTAACAGGCGGCAAGCGGCGACCAATTCACTCATACGCGAAGTTCACTCATCAAGCCCAAACCCTTACGGCAAAAACGTTCCGTTGTGCAGTCCTTGACAGCGCCAGCGTTAATGCCGCGCCGCAAGGTCGCCACATACCCGCGCCGGCTGCAAAGCCCTGACCCTGCACGACAATCGCACAGACAATTCCGAGCCATTCGTCCCGCATTTCATATAGGCGGGCAAGTCGAATGTTCCATGCGGCAAATCAAGACGGTCCCGGAACACGTCCCAATATCGATGGTTACCGGCCTATCGCAACCGAGCGGGACAATGCGCCGCAGCGGCCACCCCGTTCCAGAACACCGGGATTGAAACGATGGGACTGTTCACCAAGGACATCAAGACGATGGATGACCTGTTTGTGCACCAGCTGCAGGACATTTATTACGCGGAGAAGCAGCTTCTGAAGGCGCTGCCGAAGATGGCTGACAAGGCGACCGAACCGCTGTTGAAACAGGGCTTCATGACGCATTTGCAAGAAACCGAAGTGCATGTGCAGCGGCTTGAGCAGGTCTTCGCCACGCACGGCGCCGAGGTAAAGGCGGTTACCTGCCCGGCAATCGACGGTATCATCAAGGAAGCCGACGAGACCGCCGGGGAGGTCGAGGACAAGAAGGTACTCGACGCCGCACTGATCAATGCGGCTCAGGCCGCCGAGCACTATGAGATCGCACGGTACGGTAGTCTGATCGCCTGGGCGCGCCAGCTTGGCCGCAACGATTGCGCGGCCGTGCTGCAGAAGACGCTCGATGAGGAAAAGACCACCGACAAGAAGCTGACGTCATTGGCCGAAGGCAAGGTCAATATGCGCGCCGCAAGCTGATCGCGGTACCAGCGATCACACGGCACAGAACAATCGCGCGGGCGAAAGCCTGCGCGATTTTTTTGGGCTTCGCCTATGCCTTTCGCAGCGCAAAATGGGCGCCGCAGAACGCCATGACGCCGCCGAGGCCGAGGGCGGCAAGACTGGCCAGAACACCCGATGCCGTCGGTATAGCGTTGGGCGCCGAGGCCGCCTGACCGGCGCCGGCCAGAAACAGCACGCCAATGGTGATCAGAAACTGCCGCATGCGCTGCGGGATGCGACCGGATGCTGCGCTGTGCAGCAGGTTAGCGGTCACATAGCCGCCGACAAAGGCCATCGCCGCTATCAGCCACCAGGCGAAGGCGGATCCGATCGGCATGAAATTGTCGGGATCGTTGCGCCAGAGGCCACCGAGGTCGAGGCCGAATCGCTGGCCGAGCATGTGTACGGCCAGCGCCAGCAGCAATCCTGAAATCATCGCGCCGGCCAGAATCAGGCGGCGCGGAAAAGTGGTCGTCTCGGCCATGGCAAGCTTGTAAGGGACATGCAGGCGATCGCGCAAGCAAGCGAGGTCGAACAGCGCAGGGGACATTCTGTTTGCTCAAGACCCTCTTCAGGCGCAGGGACGCATCGTCTGCCGCAGAAGCGGCAGGGCCGGGGCACACCTATGCCTACAAGGCCTCCCTGATTGGCGCCGCGCATCGTTATGAATTGACCGATGAAGGTTTGTTATGGCGCACAGGTCGTCGCTCTGGTGTCTGGGCCTATGCGGATATCGCGGCGATCCGGCTGTCCTATCGGCCGATGGGTATGCAGCACCGCCGCTTTCGCGCCGATATCGATCATGCCGACGGTCGTCACATCACGATCTTCTCGACGTCGAAACAAACCGTCGCGCTGATGGAGCCGCAGTCGGGCTTCAGCGCGTTTATCCTGGAGCTGCATCGCCGCCTCGCTGCGGCAGGTAGTCTGGCCAAGCTCAGCTCCGGCCTGCGACCAGGCATCTACACAATGATTGTCGCGGCACTGGCCTTTGTCGGTCTCGCAATGACCGCGCTGCTCCTGCGTGCACTGTTCACCGGGGAGTTTGCCGGCGTGGTCTTTATCATTGGCTTCGCAATATTCTTCGGCTGGCAGATCAGCGGTTTCATCCGCCGCAACAAACCGCGCAACTACACATTCAGCAGTGTGCCGGCCGACCTGTTGCCGTAGTCACGGCCGCACGACGAGTACCGAACATTTCGCATAGCGCACCACATGGCCGGCATTGGAGCCGAGAAAGTAAGTGCGCATCGCCGGGCGGTGCGAGGTCATCACAATGAGATCGGCCTTGATCGCCGAGGCTTCTTCGAGAATCTCGTGATAGATGCCGCCCTGTCGCACCACGCTGGAGACGCGGGTACTGTCGATGCCGCAATCGCGTGCCACCGCCGCAAGAGCGGCCTGCGACGATTCCAGTTGCTGAGTATCGAAATCCGCCGGGACATATTCGGCCAGCATCACCGGCGTCATCGGCATTATGTTGAGCAGCCGGACGGTGGCACCGAAGGTTTGCGACAGCGTCGCGGCCTGGGCAATCGCGGGTTTGGCCACATCGGTTTCGGCCAGATCGATCGGGACCAGAATGGATTTGTACATGCGCACCTCCATCGTCGTCCGGAGAAGGATAGCACAAACCGGTTCCGATGGGCGCGGCTTATTCGCCCGCGGCGCCCTTCAGCAGTTTCGGGCTGACGAATTGCACGAGTTTTCCATCGCGGAAGGCAACGTCGTTCCAGTCCTCGATGGGAAAGTCGATCACCACGATGCTGCCGGTCGGCAGGTTGTCGGCGACGGCTTTCCTGCCTGCGGCATCGCCGCCGCCAATCAGGCTGAGCGCCATTTCATGCAGGCCGGGATTGTGGCCGACCAGCATCAGCTGCTCTGGATCTTCCAGGGCGGCGCCGCGGATCACCGCCAGCAATTCGGAGAGGCCGGCGCCATAGAGTTCATCAAGGCTGGCGACTGTCGGTTTCGCCGCCGGCATCGCCGCGGCCACGAGGCTCCAGGTCTGCTGCGCGCGTACCGCCGTGGAGACGCAGACCAGATCGGGCAGGGGCGGATTTCTGCTGAGCCAGGCGCCCATGAGAGCCGCATCCAGCCGGCCGCGGTCATCCAGCCTGCGATCGAAATCCTTGCCGCTCGGCGCGTCCGTTTCAGTCTTGGCGTGACGCAGCAGCAATAAACGGCGCATGGCGCGATCTCGATTCGGCAAGAGCAAGAGGTAGTAGCGAGGCGAGCGGCGCGGTCGCGCCAGACGTCAGGTCTGCGGATTAATGGACATGAACCGTGAGGACAAGGTGACAAGCGCCCCACCTGTCCGTAAGAAAACGTTATGACTGCCCCTTCCGCAAGCGTGACATTTGGACCTGAGGTCGCCGACGCCGACCGTGCGCGGTTGACCTTCAGCCTCGATGTCGATGTCTGCGTGGTCGGGGCCGGGCTCGCCGGGCTCAGCATTGCGCTGGAAGCGGCGCGTCTGGGTGCAAGCGTCGCGGTGCTCGAAGGGCGCTATGTCGGCTGGAACGCGTCCGGCAACCAGCTGGGAACCGTGATGCCGGGCTTTGGCCTGCCGCTCGCCGATCTGATTGCGCGTGTTGGCCTGGAGGACGCTCGTGAGTTGTGGGCGCTGTCGAAGCAGGGCGCAGAGTATGTCCGGACCCAGGCATCAGACGAGCTGATCCCCGGTCTCGGCCTGTCCGAGGGCGCGCTGGAAGTCTCCAATGTCGATGTCGGCGATCGCCTGATCGCCCGCCTGCAGATGCTCGGCGAAGATTTCGATACTGAAGTGGACGGCTGGCAGATCGACCGCGTCCGCGACATGCTGAAAACGAAACGCTACTTTCACGGCGTGCACTATCCGAAGGCGTTCCAGATCGATGGCCGCAAATATCTGTTGGGTCTCGCAGCGCTGGCGAAACAGGCCGGTGTGCGGATCTTCGAGGATACGCCGGTGGTCAGCATCGATGCCGGCGGCATCCGCAAGCGTATCGTAACGCCGTCAGCGCGAATGCGTGCCACACACATCGTGCTGGCCGGCAATATCCATCTCGGTGCGCCTGCGCAAAAGCTGTCGGACACGCTGTTGCCGGTGTGGCGCTATGCCGGCATCACCGAACCGCTTGGTGAGCGTCTCGCCGAGGCGGTGACGTTTCAGGGCTCGGTGAGCGATAGCGACGGCGTCGACCATTTCCGTATTGTCGATGGCGATCGGCTGATGTGGTCGAGCCCGGAAACAACCTGGGCCGGGCAGCCGGAGCGCTATGCCGGCGCCATCGCGCGCCGCATCCGCACCGTGTTTCCGGCGCTGGGCAGGGTCGCCATCGCCGAGACCTTCGGCGGCGCGCTCGGCCAGACCGTGCACGGCATGCCGCAGATCGGGCAACTCCGTCAGGGATTGTGGGTCGCCAGCGGCTTCAGCCATCGGGGCCTCAACACGACGGCGATGGCCGGGCAACTGATCGCCCGTGGCATGTATGCCTATGACGATCGCTTCAAGCTGTTTGCGCCGTTCGAACTGGTCTGGGCTGGTGGCACGACCGGACGGGCCGTCGGCTACGCGGTCGGGCTATGGGAGCGGCAGGGCTCGGCGCTGGCCGGCACGCTGGCGCGGTACCGCGAACGGGCCGGGGCACGGGAGCGAATCCGCGAGGCGCGGCTGGCCGAGGCCAATCTGCGCGCGGGAACGCGGGGCCCGCGGCCGGGCTAGGCCGATCCACCCGGTTTGGGCGCGCAACAAAACGTGAGTAACATTTCGGAACCGGCGTGTAACTTCCGGCTCGTCCGCCCGTATTTCAAGCGAACGAGATGATCGTCTCGATTGTCAGGGATACCAACCATGATCGACCGCCGCTTTCTTTTGACGACCGCTGCTGGCCTGGGAGGATTGCTGTCGCTGAAATGGCTGACGGCTTCGCCGGCGCGGGCTGCCTCGGACGAGAAGTTCGAAGTCGTGAAGACCGACGAGGAATGGCGCAAACAGCTCACGCCGCAGCAATACGAAATCCTGCGCAAGGAAGGCACCGAGCGGCCATTTTCGAGCCCGCTGAACAAGGAAAAGCGCAAGGGCACCTTCGCCTGCGCCGGCTGCGACAATCCGCTGTTCTCGTCGGAGACCAAGTTCGAGAGCGGTACCGGCTGGCCGAGTTTCTGGCAGCCGCTGCAGAATGCTGTGGGCGAGCGCAAGGATTCGACGCTCGGCATGGTTCGCACCGAGATCCACTGCCGTCGCTGCGGCGGCCATCTTGGTCACGTCTTCGATGACGGCCCGAAGCCGACCGGTCTGCGTTACTGCATGGACGGCTTCGCGATGATCTTCAAACCGGCCGCGCCGTCGGCGACCTGAGCAACTACGCAGAACCCGGTGAAATCAGGCGCCGATCCGGCAATTATTTCCCTGCTAGGCAATTGTGCCCCGGTCCATGGACCGGGGTTCTTTGTTTAGTGCGTTGAATTCGTTGAATTTATCCCCTTGGCACGGGGCTTGCGACATCTCCTCCGACAGCGGCTGTGAATTTGGCACCATCCGGCGGGCCGCCCGGATCGAAGTTGGAGACGATGTAATGGGTATCTTCGGCGCTCTCACCACGTCCGTTGCGGGCCTGCGGGCGAACTCCTATGCGCTGGAAAACATTTCCGGCAACATCGCCAACTCGCAGACCACCGCCTTCAAGCGGATCGATACCAGCTTCCTCGACCTCATTCCCGATGCCGGCACATCCGCACAGGTGGCCGGCAGCGTGACGGCGCAGTCGCGCAGCACCAACACCATCGCGGGTTCGGTGCAGTCGTCTTCGGTCGCGACTTACATGGCGATCAACGGCGACGGCTTCTTTGCGGTGCAGAAGCCGGGCAACGTCTCCGACTCCACGCCGATCTTTGACGGTGTCAACAAATACACCCGTCGCGGCGACTTCTCGCTCGACAAGAACGGCTATCTCGTCAACGGCGCCGGTTACTATCTGCAGGGCGTCAAGATTGATCCCTCGACCGGCAACCCGGCCGGTAGCACGCCGGAAGTGCTGCGCTTCCAGAATGACTTCCTGCCGTCGCAGGCCACCACCAAGATCGACTACCGCGCCAACCTCGCCAGCTATCCGCTGACCACCAAGCATCAGACGTCGGTGCCTGGTTCCGAATTGCTACGATCCGCCGACTTCGTGTCGAACCCGCGTGTGCTGGGCACTGCGGCTACGCCTTTCGGCAATACGGGTGTTCCCGGCAATGCGCGCAACAATTTCGCGACGACACCGGCGCCGATCTCGGCGAATACCAAACTCGCGCCGGTGTCCGGCAGCGATACGTTGCCGGTCGGCTTCGCAAACGGCGATACGCTCGTGCTGAAGACGACCAGCGCCGGCGTCACCACGACCAAGACGCTTTCGTTCTACACGGGCGCCGTTGCTCCTGCAGCCGTGCCAGGCACGACCTTTATCCCTATCGACACGGCCGATGTCGGCGACGTGCTCACCGCCATCGACACCGCGACCGGCAACACGTCGCCGCTATCGAGCGTGTCCGCCACCGGCGTGATCACGTTGAACTCCGGTACGGCAAACGACTTTACGCTGGCCGCAGGTTCGACGACCACGGCGGTCGCCGCATTCCAGGCCCTGGGTTTCACCGGCACTGTCACCGGCCTTCGTTCGGGCGGCGGCACGGCGGGCACCGGCATCGTGATCGGCAGTGATGCTCAGACCTTCCTCGATGAATCGATCAGCGGCGGCGCCAAGACCGTCTATGACGGCAATGGTGCACCGGTCAGCCTGCAATTCAGGTGGGCGAAGGTCGAGTCCGCCACGCAGGGCGGAACGGATACCTGGAACCTGTTCTACCAGACCGACCCCGCGGCCACGGGCGCGACCGCTGCCTGGCAGAATGTCGGCACCGACTTCAAGTTCGGGCCGAACGGCCAGATGCAGCCGGTCGTCGGCCAGATCACGCTGACCGGCCTGACCGTCAGCGGCAAGAGCCTTGGCAATGTCACCATGGCGTTCGGCACGGGCGGTCTCACGCAATTCGCCGACACCAATGGCAACGTCCAGGTCAATCAGCTCGAGCAGGACGGCTACGCTGCGGGTCAGCTCCAGAGCGTGTCGGTCAGCAATGAAGGACGTGTGGTCGGCAGCTACTCCAACGGCCGCAACATCGATCTTGCCGAAGTCAGCATTGCTACCTTCAACGGCGCCAACTTCCTCAAGCGCATCGACGGCGGTGCGTTCGAGACCACCAACGAATCCGGCGAAGCGCTGTACGGCAAGGGTGGCAGTATTTCCGGCTCGTCGCTGGAGTCGTCCAACACCGACATCGCCGACGAATTCACCAAGCTCATCGTCACCCAGCAGGCCTATTCGGCCAATACCAAGGTGATCACGACCACCAACACCATGGTTCAGGATCTGCTGAACGTGATGCGTTAATCGGAGGGCCGCATCTGCGGCCTTCTTCCTGCGTCAACCTTGAGAGCGACAGTTAGTTATGAGTCTGAACGACGCACTCTCCATCGCCATGTCCGGCCTGCGCGCCAATCAGGCCGCGATGTCGCTGGTCTCCTCGAATGTGGCCAATGCGGAAACGCCTGGCTACATTCGCAAGTCGACGGATCAGGTCGCAGTCAATTCCGGCAACGGCAGCAGCGTCCGCACGGTCGGCGTCAATCGTGAACTCGATCAGTATATCCAGGCGCAGCTCCGCACCGAAACGTCGGGCGCGGGCTATGCCTCGCTCCGGTCGAGCTTCCTGCAGCAGATGCAGAGCCTCTATGGCGATCCTGGTTCAGTCGGCTCGCTCGAATACTCCTTCAATGCCCTGACGACAGCAGTGCAGGCGCTGTCAACGAGCGCGGACAGTCAGTCGGCGCGGATCGGCGTGCTCAACGCCGCGCAGACACTCGCGCAACAATTGAATTCGATGACGCAGGGTATTCAGAACCTGCGCAGCTCGGCGGAAAGCGGCATCAAGGATTCGGTGACGACCGCCAACACTCTGATGAAGCAGATTGCCAAGATCAACAATCAGTTGACGGCCAATCCGCAAGGCGGAACATCGACGGATTCCAACACCGCCGCGCTGCTCGATCAGCGCGATCAATACGTCACGCAGCTGTCGCAGCTGATGGATATCCGCGTCACCACCAACGGTGCCAATCAGGTCACCATCTTCACCGGTTCCGGTGTGCAGCTGGTGGGCAACGAAGCGGCGACACTGGCGTTTAATGCCCAAGGCACAGTATCGGCCGACACGACGTGGAGCGCGGATCCCAGCAAGAGCAATCTCGGCTCGGTGGTGATCGAATTTCCGAACGGCGGATCGATCGACCTGACTGCTGCCGGCGCTATCAAGTCGGGCACGATCGCCGCATATACCGAACTTCGCGACAAGACGCTTGTCGAGGCGCAGAACCAGCTCGATCAGTTCGCAGCGTCGATCTCGAGCGCGCTCTCGGACAAGACGACGGCGGGAAGCGTGTTCCCGGCGCCGACGGTGCCGCCGACGACGCTGCCGCCGGGAACGCCGACCGGCTTCACGCTCGACGTATCGCAAATGAAGCCGGGCAATGTCATTCACTTCACGTATACGGATACGGCGACCAACACGCAGCGCGAAATTTCGTTCATGCGGGTCGATGATCCCAGCGTGCTGCCGCTGCCGAACACGGCAACAACCAATCCGAATGATACCGTCATCGGCCTCGATTTTTCTTCGGGCTTCGGCTCGGTTCTGAATCAGTTGAACGCGGCGCTTGGCGGCCAGGCTACGTTCTCCGGCACGGCCGGTGCGCTCACCGTCGTCAACAATCCCGCATTCGCCAACATCAACGCGGCGTCGGTGACGGTCACGCAAGGTCCCACTGATCTAAGCAACGGCAGCCCGGAGCTGGCGTTGTTCACTGACAACGGCGCCGCCTATAGCGGTGGCATCAGCAAGAACGGTTCGCAGATGACCGGTCTTGCCGGCCGGCTGACGATCAACAATGCGATCGTCGCCGACCCCTCCAAGCTGGTGGTTTATAGCGGATCGACGGCAGCAGGCGACACGACGCGGTCGGCCCTCCTGCTCAACCAGTTGAACAATGCCAGTTTCACTTATTCGCCGGCGACGGGAACGGGCAGTGATACGGCACCGTTCAAGGGGACGCTGTCGAGCTATATGCGCCAGTTCGTCGGGCAACAGGGCGCTGCGGCGGATTCCGCCAAGCAACTCGCGGATGGCCAGAACGTCGTTCTCAATACACTCGACAAGAAGATGGCAGACGCGTCCGGCGTGAATATGGATGACGAGATGGCGCATCTGCTGTCTCTGCAGAACGCCTATTCGGCCAATGCGCGCGTGATGTCGACGGTCAACGAACTGTACAAAACCCTGATGCAGGCATTCTGAGGCAATCATGACAATCAGCGGTGTCGGCTCACGCACATCCTATATCGGATCCGGAATTACCAATCTGCGCGATCAGCTCGACGCGCTGACGCAGCAGCTGTCGAGCGGCAAGATTTCCAACACCTATGCAGGGCAGGGCAGCGGTCGCAGTCTCGCGATCGCGCTGCGCGCGCAGATCAGCAATGTTGCGGCCTATGCCGATACTGCCGTCAATCTGAACACGCGCATCGGCGTCGCAAACCTGTCGCTGCAGCGCCTCGTGGCGATCGGATCGGATGTGAAAGGCGCCGCGGTCAGCGCTGGCGGCAATTTCGACAATACCGGTCAGACGCCAGGGCAGAAGACGGCGTCGCTCGGCTTCTTCGATTCCGTCGATATGCTGAATGCGCGGTCGGGCGACCGCTACCTGTTCTCCGGCCGCGCCACCGATACGGCGCCGGTCGCGCCGGCCGACCAGATCATGAATGGCAATGGTGCGCTCGTCGCCGGCCTCAAGCAGGTGATCGGCGAGCGCAAGACGGCCGATCTCGGTGTCAACGCAAACGGACGCGTCGGCAGCGCGATCGGAACCCCGGTGACCTCGGTGGTGATTTCCGAAGAGGACGCGACACCGGCACCGCCGGCTGTGGCGCAGCCCTTCGGCATGAAGGTCACCGGTGTGTCCACCACGATTGCCGGTGCGACGGTCACCCAGCCCGTCGATTTGCCGGCGACCGTTCCGCCGACGCCGCCGGCAACGCCGGTGGCAAAGTCGATGTCGATCGATCTTGGGGCGACCAACCCGAATGTCGGCGATCAGGTCAAGTTCACCTTCACGATGCCGGATGGCACGAAGGAAGACATCGTCCTGACCGCATCGGATAAGACACCCCTGCCAGCCAATTCGTTCTTGATCGATCCCGGTCAGCCGAACGCCGTTCCGCCGGTGGCGCCGTCATCGACGGCAACTGCAGCGAACCTCAATACCGCGCTCGGCACAGCTATGAAGGATCTCGCCAACGGGCCGATGGTGGCGGCCTCTGCGATCGAGGCTGGCGACAATTTCTTCGACCAGCCGCCGCTGCGCGTCGGGTCGACGCCGCTCGGCTCTGCGACCACGCTCGTTGCCGGCACGGCCGACAATACCGTGATCTGGTATCAGGGCGAGCAGGACACGGCCGCCAACGGCTCGGCCCGCGGATCGGCAATCTCCCAGGTCGATACATCGATCAAGGTGCAATATGGCGCGCGCGCCGACGAGCAGGCCCTGCGCTCGCAATTGCAGACAGTCGCAGTGTTCGCGGCCGTGGCCGTCGATCCGGCACAACTCGGCAATGCGACCTATGCCAAGAACGCCAGCGCGCAGATCGCGGCGCTGAACCAGCGTGTGGCGCAGAACCTGGCGGATATCCCCGGCCAGCAGACGATTCAGGACATTCAGGCCGACTTCGCCGGCGCGCAGGCGTCGATCAAGTCGACTACGGATCGGCAGGTGCAGACCAAGGCGATGGCCCAGACGATGCTCGACTCCATCGAGGGCATTAATGACGACGAGGTCGCGACCAAAATTCTGGCGCTGCAGACCGCTTTGCAGGCTTCGTATCAGACAACGTCAAATCTTTATCAGATGAGCCTGGTTAAGTTTCTTTAACGAATTGCTTCGTGTTTACAACTTCGCCGGGTTTTGGTCGCCTCGTCAAAATCCGGGAAGCCAACCTCCCAACGATACAAAAGCACTGATAACAAACGACAAAGCCCGACTTTTACGAGTCGGGCTTTGTCGTTTTGGGGGACGGGTGCGGGTAGTCAAACACACGCACAGGGAGCGCTAAATCCGCACAATTCCCTTTACGCAATTTTAGAACCTCAGCGTCATCTTCCCTTCGTCGACCAAGAAGGTCGCTCGTTGTGTCTACCAGGAAGGTAACCAAACATGTCCGGCATTACACTCTCGTCCTCCGTCCGTCAGAACCTGCTCTCACTGCAGTCGACCGCGGACCTTCTCTCCACCACCCAGAACCGCCTCTCGACCGGTAACAAGGTCAACTCGGCGCTCGACAATCCCACCAACTTCTTCACGGCCCAGGGCCTGAACAACCGCGCCAGCGACATCAACAACCTGCTTGATGGCATCGGCAACGGCGTCCAGATCATCCAGGCTGCCAACACCGGCATCACCTCGCTGCAGAAGCTCGTCGACTCCGCGAAGTCGATCGCCAACCAGGCGCTGCAGACCACGGGCGGCTACTCCACCAAGTCGAACGTCTCCACCACGATCACCGGCGCGACCGCTGACAACCTGCTCGGCACCACGACCTATGCCAGCGCCAGCGCAACCGGCAGCGTCGTGTTCTCCGGCGCCGCAGGCGGTGCCACCGCAGCGGTTTCGACCTCGACCCTCGGCGGCACGGCCGGCACGCTGGTGGCCTCCGCTGCTGTTACCGGCAACGGTACGGGCACCCCGAACATCGATACTTCCACCCTCCTGTTCTCGGCGGGCGGCGCTACCGGCAACGGTCTGAGCACTCAAGCCAACTCGAAGTTCACCGATGGCTCGACACTGAGCGTCAACGGCAAGACCATTACGTTCAAGGCTGCTGCGGTGCCGACCGCGGCGAATCTTGCAGCTGGTTCCTCGACGCTTGCTGCGTCTGGCGCCGGTGCGAACGTTGTTACCGACGCGTCGGGCAACTCGACCATCTACATGGGCACCACCGCAGAATCGGCTGCGACTGTCGGCGACTTGATGGCTGCCGTCGACGTCGCCAGCGGCACCCAATACGTGTCGGCCGTGGCATCGGGCGTCGGCACGCTCTCGGGTACGGCCAGCACCATTACGGCTGGTGTCGTTTCGCTGAAGAGCTCGACGGGCGCTGATCTGTCGGTCACCGGCTCCGCCGATATGCTCAAGACGCTGAACCTCACGGCCTCAACGGGCACCGCCCTGACCACCGTGGGCGCAGCTCGCGCAACGGCGACCGGTTCCACCGGCTCGCTGATCCAGGATGGCTCGACGCTGAACGTCAACGGCAAGACCATCACGTTCAAGAATGCGAACGCTGCCGATGTGAATGCCATTCCGACCGGTTATGGTAAGCCGTCTGGCTCGAACCTGATCACCGACGGTAAGGGTAACTCGACGGTGTTCCTGCAGGGCGGTACCGTTGCAGATATCACTGCAGCAATCGACCTCGCCACCGGCGTCAGCTCGGCGACGATTGCGACCAACGTTGCGACCGTCACCACCACGGGCACGGCTTCGTCGATCTCCAGCGGTGCGCTGAAGATCTCGACCGGCACTGCGGCCGACCTGTCGATCACCGGCACGGGCAATGCCCTGGCGGCGCTCGGCTTGAAGGGCTCGACCGGAACCGACATGTCGTTCAACGCCTCGCGCGCTGCCGGCACCGGTGGTGTCTCGGGCAAGACCTTGAGCTTCACCTCCTTCAACGGCGGTACGGCGGTTGACGTCACCTTCGGTGACGGCACCAACGGCACTGTGAAGTCGCTGAACCAGCTCAATGACAAGCTGTCGGCGAACAACATGACCGCTACGGTCGACGCCAGCGGCTTGCTGAAGATCTCGGCTTCGAACGACTTCGCGTCGTCGACGCTTGGTTCGGCGACGTCCGGCGGCACCCTTGGCGGCACGCTCAAGGACTCGCTGACCTTCACGACGCCGAAGGATCCGGTGGAAGACGCGACGGCTCAGGCCACCCGCGCCAACCTCGTCAACCAGTTCAACGGCATCCTGACGCAGATCAACACCACCGCGCAGGACGCGTCGTTCAACGGCGTCAACCTGCTCGGCGGCGATACTCTGAAGCTGACGTTCAACGAAACCGGCAAGTCCACGCTGAACATCACCGGCGTCGACTTCGGTTCGGCCGGTCTCGGCCTGTCGAGCCTGACCTCGGGAACGGACTTCCTGGACAACTCCGCGACCAACAAGGTGCTCTCCACCCTGAACGTCGCGTCGTCCTCGCTGCGTGCCCAGGCTTCGGCCTTCGGTTCGAACCTCTCGATCGTGCAGACCCGTCAGGACTTCTCGAAGAACCTGATCAACGTGCTGCAGACCGGTGCGTCGAACCTGACCCTGGCCGACACGAACGAGGAAGCGGCAAACAGCCAGGCGCTGTCGACCCGCCAGTCGATCGCCGTCTCCGCGCTGTCGCTGGCCAACCAGTCGCAGCAGGGCGTTCTCCAGCTGCTCCGTTAATCACGGCGCACTGATCATACGAAAACCAAGCGGCGGGGCAGAAAGCCCCGCCGTTTTTCGTTGTCATAATCGCTGCTCAAAGGCCCGAAAAGCTTACGCTTTTCGGGCCTTTGCCATTTTGGGACAGTTTTACGAAAGCCTTAATCCGCTGTTAACCATATCTTAAATGGTCGTCGGTCATATTCGGCCCGTGTAGGAAGCAGGTAGGTCGAGAATCGACCGCGTTTAATCCGGGATCGCCGTCAGGCGGGCCGAGATTCCTCTTCCAGAAGGGCGTCAAACTTCACCGGCAGCGTCGCGGCGAGACCGAGTCTCGTCCCAGACGTACCATGCGCAATGCGACCCGAAGGTCGGCATGCGCGGGGAACAGGAAGGTTACAACATGTCAGTCGTTCTCTCGGCGTCAGTTCGTCAGAATCTGCTTTCGCTGCAATCCACCGCTGATCTGTTGTCGACCACCCAGAACCGGTTGGCGAGCGGCAAGAAGGTCAACACGGCCCTCGACAACCCGACCAACTTCTTCACGGCTGCAGGCCTCGATAGCCGCGCCAGTGACATCAATAATCTTCTCGACGGCATCGGCAACGGCGTGCAGATCCTGCAGGCGGCCAATACCGGCATCACCTCGCTGCAGAAGCTCGTGGATACCGCGAAGTCGCTCGCGAATCAGGCGCTGCAGACCCCGGTGGGCTATTCGACCAAGTCGAACGTCTCCACCACCATCGCGGGCGCAACACCGGACGATCTGCGCGGCACCCAGACTTTCGCCAGCGCGACGGCTACCAGCAACGCGGTGTATAACGGCACGGCCGGCGGTACGACGCCGGTCACTGGAGGCACCACGCTGGGCGGCGTGGCGGCATCGCTGGTCGGTACTGCCGCGCCTGACGGCGCCGGTACTGCGGCGTCGCTGTCCGGCACGTTGAAACTGATCGGTACGCCTGCCGGCGCTGCGACCATCGGCGCCACGGCGCAGCCGAACGACGGCGACACCATGATGGTGAACGGCAAGACGATCACCTTCCGAACCGGGCCGGCACCCACCGCGGCCACCGCTCCCGTGGGGCTTGGCGTCGATAGCGTCAATACCAACGTGGTTACCGACGGCAACGGCAACTCGACGGTCTATCTCGGTACGGCGGGCGCCCCGACCGGTAGCGTGGCCGACCTGACCAAGGCCATTGATCTCGCCAGCGGTGTGCAGAAAGCCGTCATTTCCAACGGCGTCGCGACGGCTTCAGCGTCGTCCGGCACCGTCGCATCGATTGCCGCCGGCGTCCTCACGCTGTCGACGTCCACGGGGTCGGATCTCAACATCAGTGGAAAGGCGGACTTGCTGAAGCAGCTCGGCCTGACGACATCGGTCGGCGCCGGAACGGTTTCCGTCTCGCAATCGCGCACGACGGCTCCGGGCACCATCGGAAATCTGATCCAGAGCGGCTCGACACTTTACGTCAATGGCAAGACCATCACGTTCAAGGATGCGTCCGTTCCGGCAGCGGCCAACATCCCGGCCGGCTCCGGCTCGCCGGTCGGCTCCAACCTCGTGACGGACGGTAGTGGCAACACGACGGTCTATCTCCAGGGCGGCAAGATCTCCGACGTTCTCACGGCCATCGATCTCGCCACCGGCGTGCAGACTGCGGTCAATAACGCCGCGACTGGTGTGGCCGCTCTGACCACCACGCAGGGTTCTACCGCATCGACCGTTGCCGCCAACGGTACGTTCAAGATCAGCACCGGCACGATCCAGGATCTGTCGATCAGCGGCAGCGGCAATGCTCTCTCGGCACTCGGCCTCGCCGGCAACACCGGCACGTCGACCGTGTTTACTGCTGCACGCGCCGCGGGTCCGGGCGGCATCAGCGGCACGACGCTGACCTTTTCGTCGTTCAAGGGCGGCACGCCGGTCAATATTACATTCGGCGACGGCTCCAACGGCACCGTCAAGACGCTGGCGCAGCTGAACGTCGCACTGGCCGCCAACAATCTGGCAGCCACGGTCGATGCTACCGGCAAGCTGGTGATCGCGGCGGGCAACGACTACGCGTCATCGACCATGGGCTCGGTGCTCGATGGCGGCACCATGGGCGGCACCGTGACGTCGGCGCTGAGCTTCACCAGCGCTGCGCCGCCGCTTGTCGATCTGCCGTCACAGTCGACCCGCGCCAACTTGGTTGCGCAGTACAATAACCTCATCACCCAGATCACCACGACGTCGCAGGATGCATCCTTCAACGGCGTCAACCTACTGGCCGGCGATACGCTGAAGCTGGTGTTCAACGAAACCGGCAAGTCGACGCTGAACATCACCGGCTCGGAATTGACGCCCGCCGGTCTGGGCCTGCCGACGCTCATTTCAGGCAGCGACTTCATCGACAACGCGTCGACGAACCAGACACTGAGCCAGCTCAATATGGCCAGCACGCAGCTGCGCTCGCTGGCTTCGGCGCTCGGCTCGAATCTCTCGATCGTGCAGATCCGTCAGGACTTCGCGAAGAACCTGATCAACGTGTTGCAGACCGGCTCGTCGAACCTGACTTTGGCCGACACCAACGAAGAAGCGGCCAACAGCCAGGCGCTGTCGACCCGGCAGTCGATCGCCGTCTCCGCGCTGGCGCTGGCCAACCAGTCGCAGCAGAGCGTGCTCAAGCTGCTCCAGTAAGTCTGGCGGCCGCACCAAGATTACCGAACGGCGGGAGAAATCCCGCCGTTTTCCGTTGATCGCGGGGTGGTCAGAGGCGCGTCGCCGGGTATCCTTGCTTTCCCCAGACTGAAGATGCGGCGGCTGAACGCTGGTATTATTCGAATCGCAGGCGTATTTTCGGGGTTTCTGGATAGTGCATGCCCGCCCGAAACGTGGCACCAGATACCGTTGGCTTTGCATGTGGTCTCACGGCCGCTGCGGGGGAGGAGAGCTGAATGCCTTTGCGAGTCGAACTGAAGCCGGGTGAGCGAATCATCATCGGTCAGAGCGTGATCACCAATTCCGATACGCGCACGGCGTTCCTGATTGATGGCGATGCACCGATCATGCGTGAGAAGGACATTCTCACGGCGGAGACTGCTACGACGCCGGTCAAACGAGTCTATCTCTGCGTGCAGATGATGTATCTGGAGAACGATATCCCGGCGTATCAGGAGCTATATCTCGGCTTCATCAAGGAATTGATCGAAGCGGTTCCGAGTTTTCGCGAGACGATTGAGGACGTCAGTAAGCTTATTTTAAGCGGCGCGCTTTACAAAGCACTCAAGGAATTACGTCCGCTGATCAAGCGGGAAGAAGAGTTTTTGAGGTAGCGAATGTCGATCGGTGCTCAAGCCTATGCGCGTACTGCCCAGACCACGGCGACACCGAGAGACATCGAAGCGCAAGCCCTTCTGAAAGCAGCGCGCAAGCTGCAGGACGTCGTGGCAAACTGGGACCATACCGATGCTGGTCTCGACGAAGCTCTTCTGTTCAATCGCAAGCTCTGGTCGATCTTCGTTGGCGATGCCATCAATGACCAGAATCCGGAATCGATCGAGATCCGCCAGAATATCGCCAATATCGGCATCTTCGTGCTGACGCAGTGCACCGCCCTGCAGCATGTTCGCCAGGTCGAACATCTGCAGTCGCTGATCGATATCAATCGCAATATCGCCGCAGGTCTGTCCGGGCGTCCGTGAGCCTCCCTGAAATCCGTAACGATAGCTTAATGATCGGCGATGCCTAATAGCGACGGATCAGCGGGCGATTCGAAACCGCGCCCGACGGGGCTGAGATGGCAGACGTTCTGAGCATTCTTTCGACGGCTTACAAGACCACCGTGCCGATCACGGCAGGTAAGTACGTGGCGGTGGATCCCGAAACCTATAAGGGTAGCTGGGAAGGCAAGTACGCCAACGGCAAGAAGTTCGAAATAGCCATCTCGCAGGTCGACGGCTTTCGTGCTCAGGTGAAGTACAAGAGCGAAGGAACCGTCAAGTATCAGCAGGTGCTGATCAAGGATAATTCGTTCCGGGTGGGCGATACGAAGTTCCAGCTCAACGGCGACAACAAGGCGATCATCAAGACCGTTGTGACCGATGCAGCGACTGGCAGCACCTATCTTGATACGGCCTACGCTACGCGCGATACGTGATCGGGGCAGTTAGACGCTGCGATCCGTTTCCATACGTCGATCAAGCAACTTTGCGTCCTGCTTCAGCGTGTCCATAGCGCGCAGATAGGCGCGGGAACGCAGTCGCGATTCCTCGGGATACTGGTCGATCACCTGGTTGGACTTCTTGTCCACAGACACGAAGACGATCTCGCCTGCGCCCTTGTCGATGATGACTTCCTTCGAAATCCGATCGCTGTCGACCTGCTGATAGTTCGCCGCAGAAATGTTCGGCTGCAGTACACGGGGCGCTGCTGACACGGTCTTGTCCGGGGGGAGTTGCGTAGGCACGGCTTCGCGCACCGCTTCTGGTGCGGGTCTGATGACCGGTGTGGCAACCGGTGCCCCCACCGGTTTGATATTGAAGTCGGCACCCATGGCAGCCCTCCTGGCTCCATTCGATAAATCCCGACCCGTTCCCAAACAACATTATGCACCGAACGGCTGAATCCGGTGCTTACTTGCGCGCTGCAATTTAAGTCAAAAGATAGCAATGCCGCGGCGCGTCAAACGCGCCCACGGTCGCATGACCAATTATACGATCAAAGTGACCGGCTGACGACAATGGGCGTCATGTTGACCCGGCCCGGCTGAGCCTGCCGACCGGCCGCCGTATAGGTCTGCGGGAAATTGCGCTTCTGAACCTCGGCATTGACGCCGCGGACAATGCCTTCCGAAACCGCGTGCGCTGTGGCGAGCACGGTCAGATTGACCTGCAGCATCGCACGGAACACGTCATGGTGCTTGCGCAAGGCGGAGAGCAGGTCGGGCGTCGTCTGCGCGAGATATGTCTGGCTGATCTTGAGCAGCGAGATCATCGCAATGTAGCGACGCGAAATGTCCGCCTTCGGAGCTTCGAGCTTGATAGCCTCGCGGATATGGCCGTTGCGGACCAGCGTTGTCTCCTGTTCGATGACGGCGAGCAGCTCGTTCATCACCTTCATGAGTTCGTCGGCGAGCTGACGGGCTTCCATCAGCGTCGCGACCGAACGCGGTGCGGCGATCGGGGCGGCTTGCTGGCGTTGCGCATTGTTCATGGCAGTGTCCTCTGCGATCAGCTGGCGCGATTGGCTTGCTGGATGATGAGTGAACGAAAGACTTCGTTGGAGATGCCGACGCCGCCGGCCTTGGCGAAGGACTTCGAATATTCGTCTGTCAGCATCGAGCGCCATGCGCCGGTGCCGGTGGTATCGCCGAACGGGCCTTCACCCTTGATGCCCGATGTCATCTGCGAGAACATCGTGTTGATGAACATCGCCTCGAAATCTTCGGACTGCTTGCGCGTCTTGGCCTGAGCTTGCGGAGATACTTTCTGCAGCGCATCGATCAGGTTCTGATCGGGGCGGCCGTTGATGGTCGGGTGTTTGGCCTGATAGGCGGCGACAGCGGTGTTGACGTTCATCACATCACCTCGATGTCGGCCTGGATGGCGCCCGCGGCCTTGATGGCCTGCAGGATGCCGATCAGGTCGCGCGGGCCGATGCCGAGTCCGTTGAGGCCGTCGACGAGCTGCTGCAGCGAAACGCCGTCTTTCACCAGAGCGAATTTCTTGCCGTCTTCGGTCACGCCGACACGCGTACTTGGCGTGACGACAGTGCGGCCGTTGGAGAATGCATTGGGTTGGCTGACATTGGCGCTCTCCGAAATCGTCACGGTGAGATTGCCTTGAGCCACGGCGACAGTGGCGACGCGCACGTCGCGGCCCATCACGATGATGCCGGAGCGTTCGTCGATGATGATCTTGGCGGCCAGATCCGGTTCGACCTGCAGCTGCTCGATCTCGGTGAGCAGCGCGACAACGTTGCCCTTGAACTCCGGCGGGATCGACAGCTGCACGGTGGAGGGATCGATCGGCTCGGCGGTCTTGGATCCCAGGAAATCGTTGACGGCGGCGGCAATGCGCTTGGCTGTGGTGAAGTCGGGGTTGCGCAAAGCGAGGCGCACATTGGGCAGGCGGTTCAGCGCGAATTCGATCTCGCGCTCGATGATGGCGCCATTGGCGATGCGGCCAACGGTCGGCACGCCGCGGGTGATGCTGGCGGCAGCGCCTTCGGCGGCAAAGCCATTGATGGCGAGGGAGCCCTGGGCGACGGCATAGACGTTGCCGTCAGCGCCGAGCAGGGGGGTGACCAGCAGGGTACCGCCGGTCAGGTTCTTGGCATCGCCAAGCGCCGAGACGGTGACGTCCATGCGGGTGCCCTGGGTGCCGAAGGCGGGCAGGTTGCCAGTGACCATGACGGCGGCGACGTTGCCGGTGCGCAGCGTCTGGCCGCGGATATTGACGCCCATGCGCTCCAGCATCGCCTGCAGCGACTGGCGGGTGAACGGGATGTTGTTGAGGGTGTCGCCGGTGCCGTTGAGGCCGACCACAAGGCCGTAGCCGATCAGCTGGTTCTGCCGGACGCCTTCGATATTGGCGAGATCCTTGATCCGCGACGTCGCATGTGCCGACACCGCCTGCACGAGCAGCACGAGCAGCACCGCACAGGCCGTCTGACAGAATCGGATCGAAGGTAGGCTCGGCATCCTCTGCTCCCCGCTGAGGTCTTCACTGGACCGCTCGCCACTCCCATGACGACGATCCAGCCTTCACTATGCGAGTGCCGTGCCAGCGTTCTAAATCGGTATAAGATGTTGATTTATAATGTAAATGATAAAGGCTCTGGGGCTGCACAAGCGGCTTGCGCTCCGGCGAAAGTGCCGCCTGCGGCAGATTTTGCCGGGCCGTTTACGATTGATTAACCATAAAAGACGACCTTTCCGGATGGAGGTCCGTTTACGCTCGCGATGGTACTGAGCGAACGGCAAGCCGCCGTGGGCCGGGATCGGCCATTACCCTTGCTGGACACGCCGATGCGCATTTACGGACCGAACGGCACCACATTCGGAGCCCCGTCGTCAGGAGCGAAGAAAACCAGTTCGACCGGGTTTTCGTTGCCTGATGCGACACCGACCTCCGAGACCAAACCGACCGTAGCGCCCCGGGCGGCCAACAGCATCGATGCGCTTCTGGCCATGCAGAGCGTCGAAGATCCCATGGAGCGCCGCAAGCGCTCGGTGAAGCGCGGCCGCGGTGCGCTCGATGTCCTCGACGAACTCAAGATCGGCCTGCTCACGGGCTCGATCAATCCGGCCATGGTGGCGCGGTTGCGCAGTGCGGCAGCCAACCTCAAGGAATCATCCGGCGAGCCCGGTCTGGACGCCGTGCTGTCCGAGATCGAACTACGGGTTGAAGTTGAGCTGGCCAAGGCCGGCCAGGTCTAAGTCGGCGAGGCCGGCCCCAAGCGCGGCTGAAACCCGCATAAGCCGTGTTTATGGCTGCTCGAATGGCTCTTGGACCAATGGACCGCGCCGGGGCTGTGGTGCGCTGCAGCAGCACGGTTCCGACCATGAAACCGGGCGGTGGACGGCCGTTCTGGAGGTATCCTGACGTTATTGTCTGTCACATGACGTCGCTATATAAGCTGCGGCGCGGCCGGTCATTTCCGGCGCCTTGCACGCATAGATGGATTGGCCTTGGACAAGTTGAAAAGCTATCGCCCCTCCGAAAAAGAGCCTTTCATGAACGACCGGCAGCGCGACTATTTCCGCGCGAAATTGCTGGCCTGGAAGGAAGAAATCCTCCGTGAATCGAAACTCACCCTGCAGGCTTTGCAGGAGGAGAACGTCAATCACCCCGACCTCGCCGACCGTGCATCGTCGGAAACCGACCGCGCCATCGAACTGCGGGCACGTGATCGGCAGCGCAAGCTGATCTCCAAGATCGACGCCGCGCTGCTGCGCATCGAGGATAATACCTACGGCTATTGCGAGGAGACCGGCGAGCCGATCTCGCTCAAGCGGCTAGAAGCCCGACCGATCGCAACACTCTCCGTGGAAGCTCAGGAGCGCCACGAGAAGCGCGAAAAGGTCTATCGCGACGAATAGTCTTTCAGATGCCAAACGGCCGCCCCATCGGGCGGCCGTTTTTCATTTCGGAGTTCCGGAAGGCAATCATGCATGCTGTGCGATGCAGTGATCTGCGATGACTGCACTGCAGCACGGCGACATTCTTAAACACGGGAATATGAACGTCATCATTCGCCGATAGGACGTAGGCTTGCTCCAGAAAAAAACGGGAGGATGAACAATGGCTGCGCCTGCCTCTTATGATCCCGATACGATCGCGCTGATGAGGAATGTTCTTCAGAAGGTCGTCGCAAAGGTGCCGGAGCAGCACCGCACCTCGTGCAATCAGGCCGCGATCGCCTCGCGCATCCTTGCGACTGCTGCGCAGGGCCGGCGTTCTGAAGATGTCCTGACTACGGAGGCTCTGGCCGAGGTGAAGGAGATCTTCACCGGGCCTGCGGGGATGCGTCGGCTTCATGAAGACCTGACCAGGGTCTTCGGCTGAACTCCAGAATCGAGGAGTTGCAGTGGCGCGAGCGTCGGTTCGCGCCAGCAACGCTGCGCAACGTTGCCAAGCAGGATGGTGGTCGCTACCCGTTAGTCATATGTCGGCATGAGCCGTGTGACGAGCGAAGGGACCGCCGATGGAAAAGTATCTCGCGATCGCCGAAATCCTGGCTTACGTCCGCCATAACCGCACGCCGCTCGCCGTATTGCCGCCAGACGCGGTCCCGCATGATGAGGCCGATGGCTATCGCGTACAGGACGCGCTTCACAATTTGCTGTCGCCCGATTTCGGCTTGCAGGTCGGTTACAAGATCGGCTGCACAAGCGCGGTGATGCAGCAATATCTCGGTATTTCGCACCCTTGCGCCGGCGGACTCTATATGAGTGGTGTTCATGCCGCCGGAACGTCGCTGCGCTACAACGATTATGTACATGTCGGCGTGGAGTGTGAAATTGCGGTCCAGCTCGCGAGCGATCTGATGCCGTCGGGCGAGCCGTTCACGGCTGATGATGTAGCGACAGCGATCGATGCCTACCATCCAGCCATCGAGATCGTCGATGATCGTTATGCGGACTGGCGCAGTATGGATGCGCCGACACTGATCGCAGATGATTTCTTTGCGGCGGGATGTGTTCTGGGTGCGCCTGTTGCTCGTGGCAAGGCGCCTGATCTTCTGTCGGTGATTGGACGTGCCGTCGTTAACGGCATGGAAGTTGGGCGCGGCAACGGCGCCGATGTTTTTGGTCATCCACATCATGCACTGGCCTGGCTTGCCAACCATCTCGCGGCCCGAGACAAGATATTGCGCGCCGGAGACTTCGTACTGACGGGCAGTCTCGTGCAGACGGCGTGGCTCAATCCCGGAGATCACGTCCGAATGGAATTGCTCGGACTGGGCAGCGTCGAGGTGGATTTCAAGAGCTGACGAATGATTGCGCCGCGTTTCCAGTCTGTCCAGAACGACGACGGCCTTCCGCCAGGGGAGCTGACGGAAGGCCGTGCGTGAACACCTCATCGCGTGGGAGCACGATGAGATGTGGGAGCTCGTAACGTTAGAAGGGCAGCAGCACGTCCATCACTTGCTGGCCGTAGCGCGGCTGCTGGACGTCCGAAATCTGACCGCGGCCGCCATAGGCGATGCGGGCCTGGGCGATCTTGGCGCTGTCGATGGTGTTGTCGCTCTGAATGTCTTCCGGACGCACGATGCCGGCGACGATCAGTTCGCGGATCTCGTAGTTGACGCGGATTTCCTGCTTGCCCTCGACCACGAGATTGCCGTTCGGCAGCAATTGCGTAACCACAGCGGCAACGCTGGTTTGTAACGCTTCCTGTCGTGCGACTGATCCCTTGCCGTCGCTCGACGACGATCCGTCAGCCGTCAGCAGACGGCCGGGCAGGACCGAGGCGGCCGAACCTGTCAGCAGTTTGCTGCCCGCAAAGTCGGTGATGCCCGAGTTTTCCGTATTGGTGCGGCTGCGCTGGGTCTCGTTGGCGATATTGGCCTTGTCGGTGAAGTTCACGGTGACCGTGAGAATGTCGCCGATCTGGCGTGCGCGCTGATCCTTGAAGAAGGCGCGCGATCCGCTGCGCCATAGCGAGTTGGCGTTGTAGGACGCGACCTCCGGCTTTGGCATCGGCATCTGCACCGGCTTGTAGCCGGGTTGCGTCGTCGGGTTTTCGATCGCCGTGAGCGCGGGCTTCTCGCCGATGGACGCGAGACGGTCGATCGATGAACAGCCGCTGGCAGCAAGGCCGACCGTCAGAAGCGCAGCGCCGGTGGCGAAGGGACGATGGAACTGGAACATCAACTTTACTCAGCTTTTCGAGAAACAGGCACGTGGTCGTTGGCAGCAAGCGCGACGGGAGAGGTGGCAGCGGGAGAGTTGGCCAGGGGAGGTCTGGCCTGGGAGATTTTTTCGGACGGGAGAGACTCGCGGGTTGGAGCAAGAGTTGGCGCGGGAGTTTCGACTTGCGCGGGGAGACGCGGCGATGGAGCGGAGACGGCGACCTGGCCGCGACCGACCACGACGCCGGAGACGGTGCGCTTGGACTGCAGGTTGATCACATTGACCACGTCGCCTTCGGTGCCGCCTTCGATGGCCTTGCCGCGCAGCGTGAGGTAAAGCCCGGCGGTTTCGTAGATCAGCGTCACTGCCTGATCGCGGGTGACCAAGTCTGGCTTGGCGAGGTCGGCATTGCGGATTGCCTGACCGGCGCGCAGTTGGCGGCGGCTCTGCATCCCCACGGCGCGGTCGCGCGTTGCGCCATCGTTGCCGACTTCGGCTTTCGGGCGACGCTCGACGACGACGTCAGAGGATTTCAGCACCTCGTTGCGTTCGACGCCGCGGACCAGCACCGCCGCTTCCACGGTCTCAACGGCACTCCCGGTGAAACGCAGCTTGGTGGCAGACACGTTGGAGTCGTTGCCGATCGCAAAGGTGACGTCGAAACGGCCGCTGCGCGCGTCGAAGCGGACCGCGACGGGCTGCAACGCGCCGGTATTGCTGGCGTCGAGCTGCAGGCCCTGGACTTCGCGGTCGAAAGTGAGGCTGAGATTGGCGGCGGCACCAAGGCCGTGGCGGTTCTCCAGCGCTTGCGCGACCTGGTTCTCGATATCCTTGCTGTCGATGCTGCGCGACAGCCGCGTCACCGTGATGGACTTGAGCTCGCGTGTATCAACGCCGATCACCTGATGCTGCCGCAACGCCGCGATGACCTGCGCGGTCGATAGCGTGCCGACGGTGCCGAGATCGGGCGCCCGATAGATTGCGATCTGCGCGGTGGGGCCGGCATTGTCGATGACATCGCCAATCCGCACCACGTCGCTGGACACGGTGACGTTGGCGCGCAGCGTTGGCGATGCGATGACCTCGTCGCGCTGCGCTTGGCCGAGCGCAGCGGTGGCCGCAGCAGCGAGCAGCGCGGTGGCGAGGAGAAGCGAACGCATGGCTGATGTCATGATCATTCTCCTCAGCGGAACATGCCGGCGGTGGATTGCAGCATCTGGTCGGCGGCGCTGATGACCTTGGCGTTCATTTCATAGGCGCGCTGTGCGGCGATCAGGTCCGAGATTTCGGTGACCACTTCGACATTGGCCATTTCGAGGTTGCGCTGCTGCATGTCGCCGAAGCCGTCGGCATTGGCGACACCGTCCTGCGGTGGGCCGGAGGCAGGTGTTTCGGTGAACAGGTTGTCACCGATCGAATTGAGGCCGGCCTTGTTGATGAAGCGGGTGAGGCTGATCTGGCCGAGAACGGTCGGGGTCGTCGAGCCCGGTACGATGACCGAGACCTGGCCCTGTGCATTGATCGAGAGTTGCGACGACGCCTGGGGAATCGAGATCGTTGGCTGCAGCAGGTTGCCCTGCGGGTTGACGATGCGGCCCTGCTGGTCGGTGGAAAACGTACCATCGCGGGTATAGGCGAAGGTGCCATCGGTGAGCTGGATCTTGAAGAAGCCTTCGCCGCGGACCGCGATATCGAGATCGCCGCCGGTCGCGGACAGCGTGCCTTGGGTCATCATGCGCGGAGTACCGACGGTCTTCACACCGCCGCCGATATCGACGCCGACCGGAATGACCGTGCCCTGATCCGATGCTTGCGCACCGACGCGGCGAACGTGATCGTAGATGAGGTCCTGGAATGCGGCACGCTGCTTCTTGAAGCCGGTCGTGCGCATGTTGGCGATATTGTTCGAGATGACCTGGACGTTGAGTTCCTGGGCCGCCATCCCGGTCGCGGCAGTGTAAAGAGCGCGCATGGGTCAGATTCCTTAAGCCGGAACGTCGGCAAGTTTTTCGATGGCGGAGCGCCGCGCGTCGCCTTGCGACTGCAGCATGTTGGACAGCTCGGTATAGGCGCGGGTGACGTCGATCATCCGGGTCATTTCGACGACGGAGCTGACGTTCGACTTTTCGATGAAGCCCTGGTTGAGCTTCGACGTGGTGGACGGCTGCGGATTGGCGCCGGGACCGGCCGAGAACAGGTTGGAGCCTTCTTTCACCAGCCGCTGGGGCTGCGCGAAATTGACCATGCGAATCTTGCCGCGCACGGAGTCGATGCGGTTGATGCCTTCGAGCACCGTGACCGTGCCGTCCTGCGAGATGTTGATGTCGTGGTCGGTCTGCTGGAACACGATCGGGCCATTGGCGCCGAGCACCGGTGCGCCCGACGCAGTCACGAGCTGGCCCTGCGAATTGATCTGCATGCCGCCGTCGCGGGTGTAGCGCTCGCCGTTCGGGGTCTGCACCGCGAGGAAGGCGTTGCCGTCGATGGCGACATCCAGCGGATTCTTGGTCTGCTCGGTCGCGCCGCCGGTGAAATCATGCATCGTGGCGCGGTCTTGGACGAAGGACACGCGGCGGTCGCGGCCGACGAAGTTGTCTTCGCGGGCGGCCGGGCTCAGATATTCCTCGAAAATCGTCCGCTCGGCCTTGAAGCCGCTCGTGTTGATATTCGCAATGTTGTTCGCCACGACGTCCATCTGACGCCGAAGCGTCATCTGCCGCGACAGTCCGACGAGAAGCATATTCTCCATCGGTGGTTCTCCCCTAAGTTCGCGCGGATCGCTCTCCCAAGCTCGCCGCGGATCCCGTAAACCGCACAGCTCTCCCAAGCCGCGGTTCGCTAAGGTGAGTAGCGAAAGCCGTGCCAAGTCAAAAAGCTGATATTTTTCAACTTGTTGGTAGTTTTCGAGGCGCGAAAACGGGCGGCAGAAAGGTCTTGTTGACCATATTTGCCGGCAGAATTTTCCTAGTTGAGCGTCAAAAGAAAGATTCCGTTAACCATTGCGACCTAGCGTCACGATCACACAGGGCCTTGGGCGCTGGCAGCATTTTGTATCGCGTCTTTATTGCCTGCTTTGCAGCATCGAGCTCATCCCAACCCCGGACGGGCAGGCGATGGCGGATACGGAAACTTCAGAAGGCACCCCGACCGGGGACGAGGCGGCAGCTCCCAAGAGCAAATTCAAGCTGATCGCAATCGTCGCGGGCGTGCTGGTGCTTGCAGCGGGTGGTGGCGGCTGGTTCTTCCTGAAGGGACACCCCAAGGAAGAGAAGAAAGAGGCGGCGCCGGCTGCGAAGCCGCTCGCCTTCATTGATGTGCCGGAAATCCTGGTGAACCTTGCCGGTCAGCCCGGCGAGCGCGTGCAATATCTCAAGGCCAAGATCGTGCTCGAGGTGAAGGAAGCGCCGCTCGTGGCGCAAATCACGCCGTCGATGCCGCGTATCACCGACATGTTCCAGGTTTACCTGCGCGAACTGCGCACCACCGATCTGAACGGCTCCGTTGGCATGTTCCGGCTGAAGGAAGAGCTGACGCGGCGCGTCAATGCCGCGATCTCTCCTCATCACGTGAACGCTGTGCTGTTCAAGGAAATCCTCATTCAGTGAGGAATTGGATTTAGGCTGATGTCTACCGAACAGGTCGATCAGGACGCAATTGCCGCCGAATGGGAAGCGTCTCTGGATTCAGAGGATCCCGTTGAGGCGGCGAAAGCGGCTGCCGAAAACGAACTCACCGGCACCATGGCGGAGCAATGGGCCGCCATGGTCGAGGACGGCGGTCGCGATATCGGCGGCGGCAAGAACGGCGGCGAGCGCGTTCTCTCGCAGGAGGAAATCGACAACCTCCTCGGCTTCAGTGTCAACGAGGTTCATCTCGACGAAAATTCTGGCATTCGCGCCATCATCGATTCCTCGATGGTGTCGTATGAGCGTCTGCCGATGCTCGAAATCGTGTTCGACCGTCTGGTGCGGTTGATGACCACGAGCCTGCGCAATTTCACCTCCGACAACGTCGAAGTCTCGCTCGATCGCATCACTTCGGTGCGTTTCGGCGACTATATGAATTCGATTCCGCTGCCAGCCGTGCTGTGCGTGTTCAAGGCAGAGGAGTGGGAGAATTTCGGCCTCGCTACCGTCGATTCCAGCCTGATCTATTCGATGATCGACGTGTTGCTCGGCGGCCGTCGTGGTCAGGCCTCGCTGCGCATCGAGGGCCGTCCCTATACCACCATCGAAACCAATCTGGTGAAGCGCCTGATCGAAGTCGTGCTGGCCGACGCAGAACAGGCGTTCCGGCCACTGTCGCCCGTGGCTTTCACCATCGACCGGCTTGAGACCAATCCGCGCTTTGCCGCCATCAGCCGTCCAGCCAATGCCGCAATCCTGGTGCGCCTGCATATCGACATGGAAGATCGCGGCGGCAATATCGAATTGCTGCTGCCCTATGCGACGATCGAGCCGATCCGCGCCGTGCTCATGCAGATGTTCATGGGCGAAAAATTCGGCCGTGATCCGATCTGGGAAAGCCATCTCGCCACTGAAATTGCTCAGGCCGAGATCGCCGTCGACGCCGTGCTGTATGAGGCGGAGATCCCGTTGAAGCAGCTGATGCTTCTCAAAGTGGGCGATACGCTGCCGCTGGAAATGCGTGCGGATGCCCTTGTTGCCGTGCGTTGCGGAGCCGTGACCTTGACTGAAGGTCGCATGGGCCGTGTCGGCGACCGCGTTGCCATTAGAGTCACGAAACAATTACGCAAGCCTAACACAACCTTCGCCATGTTTGAGAAGGCTGATGAGCAAACTAAATTGATGGAGGCACAATGAGTCATTCATTAGGAATTGTGATCGAGAGCCTGGTTGCGGTGCTTCTGATCCTGACCATCGCCTATTGCATGTTGCTCAATAAGCGCCTGAAGCGCCTCAAGGCGGACGAGCAATCGTTGAAGGCCACGATCGGCGAGCTCATCACCGTGACCGAGATCGCCGAGCGTGCGATCGGCGGACTCAAGCTTACCGTGCGCGACGTCAATGAGAATCTGGGCAGTCAGATTTCGGCGGCAACGGCGCTGGCCGATCAACTGAAAGCCCAGCTCGCCGAGAGCGACGCTGTCGTGCGCCGGCTATCGAAGATTGCGGTGGCGGCACGGCCGCTCACCGAAACCGACCCTGATGCGCCGCGGGTGTCCGCAGCGCGGGCCAATGCCGCGGCAGCGCAGGCGTTTGCCGAACGGAGGAGGCCTGACGGCATCGCTGCATGAAAGCTTTTCGGGACGTTCGTATTCTTCCTGTCGTCTTGGTGGCGGTTTTCGGGCTGGCGATTCTCAAGATCGCCGGCCTGGTGATCGATGGCGGCTACGTGTTCAACTACGATCCGCAGCCGCAGCCTACGAAAGGATCGTGGGCGCAGGAGATGTTCAACTTCCCGGGCGGCAAGCCAGTGGACGGCGATATTACCGGCTCGGTGTCAGCCAAGAAGGAAGAGCCGAAGCCCGCGGTAGCGGCGCCTGCAGCGATCGAACCGACCAGCAACCCGCCTGTCGAACTGTCTCCTCAAATCTCGCCGGCCGAACGGGCGATCCTCGAACGGCTGCAAGCGCGCCGTCAGGAGCTGGAAGCGCGTGCACGCGAGATCGACATTCGCGAGAGCCTGCTGAAGGCTGCAGAGAAGCGCATCGAAACCCGCGTCGATGAATTGAAGGGCGTCGAAGCCGGTATCAAGACTGCGAACGACCAGAAGAGCGAGGTCGATGCCGCCCGCTTCAAGGGTATCGTCACCATGTATGAAAGCATGAAGCCGAAGGACGCGGCGAAGATCTTCGATCGGCTGGAAATGCCGGTGCTGTTCGAGATCGCCTCGCAGATTGCGCCTCGGAAGATGTCCGACATTCTCGGTCTGATGCAGCCGGAGGCCGCTGAACGCCTCACCGTGGAACTGGCGCGCCGCGCCTCGGGTGGCGAACGATCTGCCGCGGCGGTCGAACTGCCCAAGATCGAAGGCAGGCCGATCCAGCAGGGCCGGAATTAAAGAAATTAATTAACAAATCCTTAGAGCGCGGAATCTAGATTCGACACAGGGCGAACGACTGGTCGTCCTTCGAGCATCGGGCTGAGAGACACTTCTGAATGGCACGGACGGCTGCCGTTGCATGTTGGACGCAAGCTCGCGCATGGACGCGGGCCGTTCGACGTTGTGCGGTCCTCGCGGGCATTGTCTGTCTTGCGCTGTCGTTCCCGGATGCCGCATCTGCGCAAGCGGTGAGGGGCACCGCGAGCATGGGCACGTCGGGCGGCTATGGCCGCATCGTGCTGAAGCTTGCCGAGGACGTGGAGTCCGAGGTGACGCAAGCCGGCACCATTCTCGTCATTCGCTTCAAGCGGCCGGTCGATATTCCTGTCGAGATTCTCGGCGACGCCGCCCCCGACTATATCGGCTCCGCACGCCGCGATCCCGATGGCACGGCGATCCGCCTCGCTTTGTCACGCAGGGTGACCGTCAATTCGATGACGGCGGGCGAGCGCATCTTCATCGATCTGTTGCCCGACAGCTGGAAGGGTATGCCGCCCGGTTTGCCGCAGGATGTGGTCAAGGAATTGTCGGAGCGTGCGCGCGCGGCAGAGCGCGCCTTGCGCCAGCAACGCGCTGCCGCGGAAAGCCAGAAGAAGCCGCCGATCCGCGTACGCGCATCCGTGCAGCCGACCTTCGTGCGCTTCGTGTTCGAGACCGGCGGCGTCGGTGTGTCGTCGGTGCTGAACGAGAAGACGCTGACGCTGACCTTCAACGCCGGTCTGGTGTTCGATCTCGCCGATGCCAAACTGTCTGCACCCGCCAATGTCGCATCGATCGGTCAGGCGATGGACGGCAACCGGACCGCCGTCGAGATCGGCTTGATCGGTGACGTCGATGTGAAGTCGTTCCGCGAGGACAAGAGCTACGTCGTCGACATCGGCTTCCAGCAGAATGAAAAGCCGTCGCCGCTGGCCAAGCTGCCGGTGGCCGCTCCTGCGGACGAGAAACCGCCGGTCGCGGCGAAGCCTCCCGAGGTCGAGAAGCCCGCCAGCGTTCCGGCACAGCGCTCCGGCGAGATCGTGCCGCCGACCTCCGAGACGATCGCAAGAGAGATCGTTCCGGAGAAGAAGGTCGAGGTTGCGACGGCTGCACCGGCAGCGCCCGTCGCGGCAGCGAAGCCGGAAGAGCCAAAGCCCGAGGCGGCCAAGGTCGCTGAATCACCCAAGCCTGCGCCGGCAGCCGAGCCTGTTGTCGTAGCTCCTGCCAAAGAAACACCGCCGCCTGCGCCTGTCGTTGTGGCGGCCCCTGCTGCTGCACCCGTTGCTGCTGCGCCGACCGAACCGGCGGGCATGCCGGTTGAGGTCAAGCGCAGCAGCGACGGCGTGCGCATAGCCTTTGCCTTTCCATCGCAAACGCCGGTCGCTTTGTTTCGTCGCGGCGATATCCTGTGGCTGGTGGCAGATTCGACGCGGCCCATCGACACCGCGCCGATCCGCCGTGACAGCGGATCGATCATTGCCGATGTGAGCACGATCCCGCTGGAGAGGGGGCAGGCGATCCGCATCCGCCTTAACCGCCCGCAATTGGCCTCTCTCACGACCGACGATCCTGCCGGCGCGGGGCAGGCCTGGTCGCTGATGCTGGCCGATACACGTCAGACGCCGTCGCAGCCGCTTTCTGCCGTGCGCAACATTGCCGATCCCTCGCGCGCCAGCGTGCAGGTGCCATTGGCCAAGCCCGGTCTCAAGCATCGCCTGGTTGATCCGGATGCCGGCGATACGCTCAATATCATCACCGCGCTGCCACCATCGCGCGGCTTCATCCGTCGCCAGGACTTCGTTGAATTCTCGTTGCTGGAATCGATTCACGGCGTGGTGGTTCAGGTGAACTCCGACGACGTGTCCGTTGAAGCCAGTATCGACAAGGTGATGCTCACCAAGCCCGGCGGCCTGACGCTGTCGGCAGCCGATGCGGCGCCGCAGCGCGCCTCGACGGTCGCCCGGCCGATCTTCGATGTCGGCCAATGGCGCAAGGATCAGGAAGGCCCGTTCAATGCGCGCTTCGGCGAGTTGATCGACGCGATGTCATCGGCCGAAGCTAGTTCGCTGCCGCAGGCGCGGATGGATCTGGCCAAATTCTACATGGCGCGCGGCATGTACCACGAGGCCAAGGGCGTCGCCGATCTCGCGATCGCGGACACCAAGGTCGGCGAGGAAAGCCCTGTCGCGCTGATCGTTCATGCGGTGGCCAGCGCAATGATGGGGCGTCCCGAACAGACCCTGAAGGATATCGCCAATCCGGTGCTCGGGCCGGGTTACGATGGTGAATTGTGGAAGGCGCTCGCCTACGCCAAACAGGAAAAGTGGGTCGAGGCGCGCGAGCGTTTCAAGAATGCCGAGTTCACGCTCGCCGCGCTGCCGGCCGATCTGCAGCGCGCGGCCTTGATGCTGGCGCTGCGGGCCTCGCTCGAGGTCAAGGACTATGCCGGCGCGTCGTCGCGCGGCAGTGAGCTCGAAACGGTCGGCATCTCGCCGGAGATCAAGCCCGCGGCCATGCTGCTCAGCGGCTGGCTCGACGAGGCGCTCGGTCGCGAGAAGGATGCGCTGTCGAAGTATCAGGACGTCACCGGGTCGGTGGATCGTCAATCCGCAGCGGAAGCCAAGCTGCGCGAAATCAATTTGCGCCAGAAGCGCAACGAGATCAGCAGCGAGGACGCGCTGCATGATCTCGAAGTGCTGGCGGTGACCTGGCGCGGCGATGGCACGGAAGTGCAGGTGCTGCAGATCCTGTCACGCATGTATGCCGAACTCGGGCGCTACAATGACTCGCTGCTGGCCGCCCGCACGGCCACCGAGCGCCAGGCCAACAGCGAAGCCGCGCGCCAGGTGCAGGACGAAGCCCAGGCGTTGTTCTCGCAGATCTATCTATCGCCAAAGGGCGACAGCCTGCCGCCGGTCGATGCGCTGGCGATGTTCTACGAGTTTCGCGAGCTGACGCCGATCGGCCGCCGCGGTGACGAAATGATCCGCCGTCTCGCAGATCGTCTCGTAGCTGTCGATCTGCTCGATCAGGCTGCCGAGCTTCTACAGTATCAGGTCGATCACCGTCTCGAAGGCGCTGCACGCTCGCAAGTCGCTGCGCGTCTGGCGATGGTCTATCTGATGAGCCGCAAGCCCGACCGGGCCATCGCCGCGCTGCGCACCACGCGTATCGCCGATCTCAATGGCGAACTGCGTCAACAGCGGTTGCTGCTTGAGGCGCGGGCGCAGAGCGACATCGGCCGCCGTGAGCTGGCTCTCGACATCATCTCTCATGTCAGCGGGCGCGAAGCGATCCGGCTCCGCTCGGATATCTACTGGTCGTCGCGGCGCTGGCGCGAGGCCTCCGAACAGATCGAACTCTATTATGGCGACCGCTGGCGGGATTTCTCGCCGCTGACGCCAAGCGAAAAGAGCGACATCATCCGTGCTGTCGTGGGTTATGCGCTGGCGGAAGACGCCCTCGGTCTCGCGCGTTTCCGCGAAAAGTATGCGCCGCTGATGAATGTCGGTGCCGACAAGATCGCCTTCGACACAGCGAGCAAGCCGACCTCGACCAATTCTTCGGAATTCGCCGCCATTGCCAAGATGGCCGCGTCCGTCGATACGCTCGACGGCTTCCTGCGCGAGATGAAGACGCGCTTCCCCGAAAGCAGCGCCAAGGCGATCCTGCCAGGTGCCAGTGCCGATCCGATGCCGACCGGCTCGCTGAAGCCGCAGCCGGTGGTCAATGTCCGCAAGATCGAGATGACGCGGTAAGGGTAAGCCTCGCTACTGCCCGTAACTTTGCACCAGACTGCCTGCGACCAGCGACCAGCCATCCACCAGCACGAAGAAGATCAGCTTGAACGGCAGTGACACCACCGCCGGTGGCAGCATCATCATGCCCATCGCCATCAAGACCGAGGCGACCACGAGATCGATGATCAGGAATGGCAGGAACAGCAGGAAGCCGATCTCGAAAGCGCGTTTCAGCTCGGAGATCATGAAGGCCGGCACAAGGATGCGGAGCGACAGGTCGTCAGGCGTTGCCGGGACTGGCTCGCCCGACAGGTCCATGAACAGCTTGAGATCCTTCTCGCGCACGTTCTTCTGCATGAAGCCGCGCAGCGGAATGGATGCACGCACCAAAGCTTGTTCGACGGTGATGTCGTTGGAGATCAGCGGCTTGATACCGTCGTCATAGGAACGTTGTAGCACCGGTCCCATCACGAAAGCCGTAAGGAACATCGCCAGCGCGATGATCACCGAGTTTGGCGGAGCCGTCGCTGTACCCAATGCGGTGCGCAGCAGCGACAGCACGACCACGATGCGTGTGAATGACGTCATCATGATCAGGATCGACGGTGCGATCGACAGCACCGTCAACAACGCGATCATCTGCACGGCACGTTCGGTGACGCCGCCGCCACCGCCGCCGAGATTGATGCTGATGTCCTGCGCCATCGCGGGACCTGTGAGGGTCCCGGCGGCGATCAGAACTGAAAGGAAAAATACTCTACGCGGGAGGTTCGCCGAACTCACGAACTGGACTTTGGCCGTCCCAGCAGGGAGGCCATCTCGTCTTCGAGATTTTCAAAACCCGATTTGACCGGCGGGACGACGGGGGGCGCTTCCGCACGGGCAGGGCTGGCGATCGAGACTTCCGGCGACCGCGAAGCCGGACGGATCGATGGTGCCTCAGGCGCCACCGACGGAGCGCCGACCCGGGGCTCAGGCGCATCCTGACGGGTTTCGCCGGCAGGACGGCGCAAGGCTGCTTCGAGGCGCTGCGCCATATCGGCAAGGTTCTGATCGGCAGACGACACCGCGACTGCCGGAGCAGGAGGCGTAGGGGCTTGCGTCGGTACGGGCGGCGCAACGACCGGGGCGGGAGCCGGGGCAGCAACAACCGGAGCAGGCGGGGTCGGCGCTGCTGCGACGGGACGGTCCGGCGTGCGGGGTTGCGGCATGGTGCGGATCGGCGGATCGGCACGCATCGGGCGCGGCATCATCGGCTCGCTACGTGGCATCTCGGCACGTGGCATTTCACTTCGCGGAATCGGCCGCTGCGGGAAAAGGTCGTTGCGTGGCGCCGGTTCGGGGCGCGGCGCAGGTTCCGGCGCGAGGCTGGCTACCGGATCGGGTCGACGCTCCGGCAAAGGCGCGGCCGGGCGGCGTGGCTCTTCGATAAAGGAGGGGCGCGCGGGGCGCGGCGCCGGCTCCGGCACATGCGGTTCGGAATCGAAGCCGGAGTCGTTGCTCTCTGCCCAGCTCGGGGCTTCAGGCAGCGATGGGCCACGGCTTGCCACATCGGCGGCGAGGCCGCCGCGCTGCGGGGCCTGCTCGCGGCCGGGCATGGCGCGGACGATATTGGGCTCGACGACAATGTCCGACGGGCCACCGATCATCAGCAGGTGTTCGACATTGTCGCGGCGGACCAGCACCAGGCGGCGGCGGCCGTCCACGGCGGCGGCATCGATCACCGCGAGTCGCGGCAAGCGCCCGCGGCTGGTGTTATTGCCCAGCCGGTTGCCAGCGAATCGGCGCACCAGCCAGGCGGTAAGCCCGATCAGCGCCAGCACGACAACGAAGGCCAAGATAAATTGCACCGATGATTGCATCATAAAGTCCCCAGCCAGACAGGGTGGCTGCAACGTCCACGTCCAGAGCTGGAGGTGTCATACCCCCGCACGCCCCGCACGCAGCGTGAATCACGCCCCATCTGTTAACGCCCCACGGCAGAACCTGCCGTTGGTTAATAATAAACTATGAATCGCTGCAGCCAAAACGACTTCTGCCGCCCCGTCGTATGGCCGATGGGGATGGTTAATCGGCCAATTCAGGCGAAAAAGCGTTGGCAGTTGCGAAAAACGTCAATTTTGCAGCATTCATTTACGGTTCGGTAACAAGTACCGCCGGAAATTAACTTCGTATTAACCATGCAGGCGGCAAATTCTGCCTAGCTCAGGACACTCCGTCCGGGCGGGCGGAGAAGGCCGATGGCGATCAGCGACATGCCGATGTTGTCGGCGCTGCGCACCAAGATGCAGTGGCATCAGGAGCGCCAGCGTGTGCTGGCCGAAAATATCTCGAATTCGGACACTCCGAACTTCCGCCCCCGCGATCTCGTGGAACCGAAATTCGACAAGGCCGGGAACACGTCCGTCACCGCCGGCGGTATGGGCTCGCTGCCGATGATGCGCACCGCCGGCACCAATATCCTGCCGACCGGGGGCTCGGCCTCCTTCAACCAGAACAGCCGGGTCGGCTACGAGACCCGCCCCGCCGGCAATGCCGTCAATCTGGAAGACGAGATGCTCAAGGTCTCGGCCAACCAGATGGACTATGCCGCCGCGACCTCGCTCTACACCCGCAGCCTCGGTCTGTTGAAGACCGCTATCGGCAAGCGCTGACGCCGCCGCGCGCATAAAGGGAGCTCATCATGGCAGACGATATCAGCGACTTCTCGCGCTCCATGGGCATCGCGACCTCCGGTCTGCGCGCCCAGGCGGGCCGCATGCGGGTGATTTCGGAAAACATCGCGAATGCGCAGTCCACAGCGCAGACTTCGGGCGGAGACCCCTATCGCCGCAAGGTGCCGACCTTCAAATCGGAGCTGGACCGCTCGCTGGATGCCCGCATCGTCGGCCTCGGCCGCATCAGGCCCGACCAGTCTGCGTTTCCCACGCGCTACGAGCCCGGCAATCCCGCGGCGGATGCCGCCGGTAACGTCAAATACCCCAACGTGAACTCGCTGGTGGAAATGACGGACATGAAGGAAGCGCAGCGCTCCTACGAAGCCAATCTCAACATCATCAGCGCCACGCGCCGGATGATCCAACGCACGCTCGACATCCTCAAGGCCTGAACAGGATAGCTGAACCATGGCAACTCCCTCTGTCGCCGCCAATGCTTACTCGGCTCTCTCGCGCATCATGGACGCCGGCGGCGGCGTCGGTGGCGGTCTCAACAAGGCGGCAGACGCCGGTGGCGGTCAGTCGTTCGGCGCGGTCCTCAAGGATGCGCTTGGCAGCGTGCTCGATTCCGGCCGCAAGTCGGATGCGCAGACCATCGCAATGGCCAACGGCAAGGCCAATGTGATGGACGTGGTCACGGCAGTTGCGGAAACCGACGTCGCCGTTTCGACGCTGGTCTCGGTGCGCGATCGCGTCATCCAGTCCTACGAAGACATCATGAAGATGCCGATCTGATCCTCCTCATCACGAACACCGCGTAACACAAGGATTACTGCAATGACCGGCCCCGAAACTCTCGACGTTGCCCGTGATGCGATCTGGACGATTGTGATCGTGTCCGGTCCGCTGATGGTCGTGGGCCTCCTGGTTGGCGTCGTGGTGTCGCTGGTGCAGGCGCTGACCCAGATCCAGGAACAGTCGCTGGTCTTCGTGCCGAAGATTCTCGCGGTCTTTGCCACCATGATGCTGACGCTCCCGTTCATGGGGGACGCATTGTCGAGCTACATGTTGCGGATATCGTCGCGAATCATCGGGGGGTGATGCACAATCCCGTATGCGCATCGATGTCTCGCTTCTGCCCGCTCTCGCCGCTGCCTTCATGCTGGCCTTCGCCCGCATTGGTACGATGGTGATGTTGATGCCGGGCTTTGGTGAAACCAACATTCCCGCACGGGCCAAGCTATCGATCGCATTGGGACTGACCCTTCTCATGCTGCCGGCGCATCGCGGCGCCTATAACGTCGATATGGGATCGATCGTGCCGATGCTGGTTCTGCTGGTGCATGAGATCATCATCGGTGTCGTGCTCGGCGCCACCGCGCGCGTTACGCTGTCGGCGCTGCAGGTCGCCGGATCAATCATCGCGCAGCAACTCGGTCTCGGCTTCGTCACCTCGGTGGATCCGACCCAGGGTCAGCAGGGCGTGCTGATCGGCAATTTTCTCACGATGCTCGGCATCACGATGCTGTTCGCCACCGATACGCATCACCTTGTGATCGCCGCCATTAATGACAGCTATAAGATTTTCGCGCCCGGCGAGATCATGTCGACGGGCGATGTGGCGAAGCTCGCGACCAATGCCTTCGCGGCGGCCTTCAAGATCGGCACGCAGCTTGCTGCGCCTTTCCTGGTGTTCGGCCTCGTCTTCAACATGGGGCTTGGCGTGTTGGCACGGTTGATGCCGCAGATGCAGGTCTATTTCGTCGGTGTACCGCTTTCGATCATGATCGGATTCCTGATCTTCGCCGTCGTGCTCGCAACCATGATGGGGACCTACCTCGAATACGTCACCGGCGTCATGCAACAAATGATGCCGCGGATATAGGGGCGCGCGGATGGCCGACGACGATTCCGAGAAGACACATGACCCCACGCAAAAAAAGCTCGACGATGCTCACGAACGCGGCGACGTAGCCAAAAGCCAGGAGGTCAATACCTGGTTCCTGCTGGCGGGTGCGACGCTGGTCTTGTCGACCTTCAACGGCTCGGTCGGCGGCGGGCTGCAGACGCCGCTCAAAAACCTTCTGCAAAATTCCTGGATGATACGGACTGACGGGCCCGGACTATTGCTGCTGGCCAAGAGCCTCTGCATGTCCATCTTGTCCACCATGGGCATGCCGATCCTGTTTCTCGTGATCGCCGCGCTCGCGGGCAATCTGATCCAGCACCGGCTCGTGTTCTCCACCGAAGGTCTGGTGCCCAAGTTCAGCAAGCTGTCGCCGATGGAAGGCGCCAAGCGCGTCTTCGGCAAGCAGGCGCTGGCCAATTTCCTGAAGGGGCTGTTCAAGCTCGTCCTGCTCGGCGCCGTGATGTGCGCGGTGCTGTGGCCCGAGCGTTTTCGTCTCGATGCGCTGATCCATATCGATCCGTCGGCGATCCTTGGTATCACCACATCGCTGACACTGCAGCTGATGGGTTCGGTGGTGGCGATGCTCGCCTTCGTCGCCATTGCCGACTTCTTCTTCCAGTACCGCACCTGGTACGAGAAGCTGAAGATGTCGCTGCAGGAAGTGAAGGAAGAATACAAGCAGTCCGAGGGCGACCCCCATATCAAGGGCAAGATCAAGCAGCTGCGTCAGCAGAACATGAAGAAGCGCATGATGGCAGCGGTGCCGAAGGCGTCGGTGATCATCACCAACCCGACGCACTACGCCGTAGCGCTGTCTTATGAGCGCGGTATGACCGCGCCGATCTGCGTCGCCAAGGGCGTCGACAACATCGCGCTGAAGATCAGGGAAGTTGCCGGCAAGCACGACATTCCGATCGTCGAGAACGTGCCGCTGGCGCGCGCGCTTTACGCCACCGTCGAGATCGACGAGGAAATTCCGGGCGAACACTACCATGCGGTGGCCGAAGTCATTGGCTACGTCATGGGCCTGAAGCGTGGCCTGTCCGGGCGCCCGTCATGATTCGGGGAAGCGCCTGGCAAAGGGCCGGGCAAGGGGTCGGGAACGTGTTGCGAATCGGCGGATTGGAAGCGAATAGGCCGACGCGGCGCTTGCGTAAGGCCAGCCGATTGATGCACTCAGGAGGCGCGCAAACCCGCGCTGCCGCAACTGCCAACAGGCGACGAACCGTCCGATGATTGCCGAGACCGACCACGATCGCCAATCGATGACGGCGCAGAATCCGGTTCTGCACGAGCCGGCCCGGCGCAGCGGCAGCATCGTGCTGGTGCTGCTGATTGCCGCCGCGATCATCGCCTGCGCCGTGGCATTCATGACTCTCGGCCGCGCCCAGGCGCAGCCTTATATTCTGGGCCTGCTGGCGCTGCTGGCGATGGTCGGCCTGTTCGTGTTGTTCGCCTTTGCCGCCGGTATTGTCCGCTTTGCCGATCGCACCTCCGACGATCCGATCATGCGCACCGTGGCCGATCATGCCTTTGACGGTATCGCGGTCACCGATGCGCGGGGCCATGTGGTCTATGCCAATGCTGCCTATCTCACGTTGACCGGCGCGGCCTCCGCACAGGATGCGCGACCGGTCGAGCGCGTCTTCATCGGTAATCCGGATGTCTCCGAAGCCGTCTTCCGTTTGCTCAAGGCTGCCCGCGAGGGCAAGCGCCAGCAGGAGGAAGTCCGTGTCGCAGCGCCCGACGGCAGCCATGGCCGCTGGCTGCGGATGCGCGTGCGTCCACTGGGTGAAGGCAAGCGCGAAGCCAAATCCACGGTGTGGTCGGTGGCCGATATCTCCCGCGATCGCCAGCGTCAGGAAGACGTGTTCCAGGAATTGCAGCACGCCATCGAATATCTCGATCACGCGCCGTGCGGCTTCTTCTCGGTCAATCCAAAGGGCGAGCTGGTCTATGTCAACGCCACACTGGCGAACTGGCTCGATCACGATCTTGCCGAGATCGGCTCCGGCGGTCTGAAGCTCACGGACATCGTCTCTGGCGACGGCGCCTCGTTGCTGACGTCGATCGTGCCGATGCCCGGCGAGGTCAAAACCGAAGTCTTCGACATCGACCTGCGCATGCGCAACGGCAAGACCATGCCGGTGCGGCTCTATCATAAGCTCGCTTTCGGCGCCGATGGGGTGCCGGGTGCATCGCGCACCCTCGTGATCTCGCGCGCGCGCGACGAGCGCTCGGATCCGCAACGCGCCGCCGAAGTGCGCTTCATGCGCTTCTTCGACCATACGCCGATGGCGATTGCGACGGTGGACCGCGACGGCACCGTGGTGCGCGGCAATGCCCGCTTCGCCAAGCTGGCGCAGAGCCTCAACACATCGGGCGCCGTCAACAAGTCGATCCTCGCCGCCGTCAGCGACCGCGACCGCAACCAGCTCGTCGCGGCCATCGGCCACGCCGCGCAGGGGCAGGGCGATATCCCGCCGGTGGAAGCGCTGCTGGAAGGTGCCAAGGAGCGCTGGGGACAGTTCTTCGTCACCGCTGTCGAAGAGAACGAACGCGAGACCGAGGCGGCCATCGTCTACATGCTGGAGACCACCGAGCGCCGCACGCTCGAGAACCAGGTCAACCAGGCGCAGAAGATGGACACCATCGGCCAGTTGGCCGGCGGCATCGCGCACGATTTCAACAACGTGCTCTCCGCCATCATGATGGCCAACGACTTCCTGCTGAACGCGCACAAGCCGACCGATCCGTCGTTCCAGGACATCATGCAGATCAAGCAGAACGCGACGCGCGCGGCGACGCTGGTGCGCCAGTTGCTCGCATTCTCGCGCCGCCAGACGCTGCGCCCGACGGTGCTCAATCTTGGTGACGCGCTGTCCGATATCGATCTGCTGCTGAAGCGCCTGATCGGCGAGAAGGTCAAACTCGAAGTCGTGCACGGCCGCGATCTGTGGCCGGTGAAGGTCGACATCTCGCAATTCGAGCAGGTGATCGTGAATCTCGCGGTCAATGCGCGCGACGCGATGCCGGACGGCGGCGCGTTGACCGTGCGCACCGTCAACGTCTCGGCCGAGGAAGCCGGGCGACTGTCCTACAAGGGTATGCCGCCATCAGATTATGTGCGCATTGATGTCAGCGATACCGGCACCGGCATTCCCGCCGACATCGTCGAGAAGATCTTTGAGCCGTTCTTCTCCACCAAGGATGTCGGCAAGGGCACCGGCCTCGGCCTCTCCACGGTCTACGGCATCGTCAAGCAGACCGGCGGTTTCGTCTATGTCGATTCCGAGCCCGGCAAAGGCACCACGTTCCGCATCTTCCTGCCGCGCCATCATCAGGAAAAGGAAGTCGCTCCCGATCCGGCGATCGCAGCCGCCGTCGCCGCCAAGGAAGCCGCTGCCGACGCCAAGCCGCGCGCGGACCTGACCGGACAGGGCACCATCCTGCTGGTCGAGGACGAAGAGGGCCTGCGCGCGCTGAACGCCCGCGGTCTGCGCTCGCGCGGTTACACGGTGGTCGAAGCCGGCAACGGCGTCGAGGCGATGGAGCTATTCGACGAACAGAACGGTGCCATTGATCTTGTGGTGTCCGACGTGGTGATGCCGGAGATGGACGGACCGACGCTGCTGAAGGAGATGCGCGCCCGCAATGCGGATATTCGCATCATCTTCGTGTCAGGTTACGCCGAGGAAGCCTTCGAAAAGAGCCTGCCGGAAAACCAGCAATTCGCCTTCCTGGCCAAGCCGTTCGCCCTGAGCGCGCTGATCGCCAAGGTCAAGGAAACCATGGCGCCGAATTAACGGAGCGCCGCCGACAATACCATCCTGCCTTCTAATGCGCATTCACCCCGCAATGCAGCATAAGTGTTTGAAAGCAAGATGACTCTTGCGCCAAAGGTTCAATGACGAGCCGCGACCGAGGGCCGCAGCGTTTACCCTCGAACGGTGCTTCCCTTTTAGGCTGGGGTAGCCATGTTAGGGGTGTTTTCCCCCTGCCGGGGATTGAGGGAATGACCATGACTTTCACGTTCAGCATGCGCGGCGTCGTCAAGACGATGGCCGTCGTCCTTTCGCTGGCGATGCCGCTCACAATTGCAATCTCCTCTGCCGACGCCCGCGTTGGCGGTGGCAGCAGCTCGGGCTCGCGCGGCAACCGCACGTTCTCGGCCCCGCCGAGCACGTCGACGGCGCCTAACGCAGCTCAGCCGTTCAACCGCACCATGCAACAGCCGGGGTCGCCCGGCATGAACAGCGCGACCACGGGCGCAGCCAGCAAGGGCGGTTTCTTCAACCGTCCGGGCATGGGCATGCTCGGTGGCCTCGCTGCCGGCTTCCTCGGCGCAGGCCTGCTCGGCATGCTGTTCGGCGGCGGTCTGTTCAGCGGCCTCGGCGGTATCTCGTCGATCATCGGCCTGCTGCTGCAGGTCGGCCTGATCATCATCGTCGTCCGCCTCGCAATGTCCTGGTGGCAGCGTCGCAACCAGACGGCGTCGGCCTATGCCGGTCCGGCCAACTCGGCCTATACCGGGCCGGCCAATGGTCCCGACCAGAACCAGGCACACATGAACCAGGCGCAGCAGGGTTATGGCGCACAGCCGACCCAGCGCAGTGGTCTCGGTGGCTTCGGTTTCGGCGGCTCGAACAATGACAAGCCGATCGAGATCGCACCGCAGGATTATGAAGCTTTCGAGAAGCTGCTCAGCGACGTGCAGGCTGCTTGGTCGAACGAAGATGTGGAGAAGCTCGGCAAGCTGTCGACGCCGGAAATGGTGTCGTACTTCGCCAAGGACCTCGCCGAGAACAAGGCCCGCAACGACATCAACAAGGTGTCGGATGTGAAGCTGCTGCAGGGCGACCTGGCCGAAGCCTGGCGCGAAGGCGACACCGACTATGCGAGCGTCGCAATGCGCTTCTCGCTGGTCGACAAGACGCTGGAGCGTGGCACCAATCGCTTGGTGGCTGGTAGTGAAACGCCGATCGAAGCGACCGAGATCTGGACCTTCGTGCGCCCGCGCGGCGCCGATTGGGAACTGTCGGCGATCCAGCAGGCGTAAGCCTTGCGTCATTGAAATCGGACAAGCGCCGCGGATCATTCCGCGGCGCTTTTTGTTGGCCTCATGCGTGTGCATTGCCAAGCGATGATCTCAATAAGAGAGCGGGAATAATCCGCCGGATGACGTGTTGGTCAGTTGCGTCCCATCGCGACTGGCGTTGCGTGGCTACAAAAACAAATTGGAGGAATCGATGCCCATTATTCTCTCGACCATGACCCGTCTCGGCCTATGCGCCGGTGCTGTCGCCGTCTCGCTCGCAGCAACGTCGCCATCATTCGCGCAGGGCGCGGATACCAGCTTCTTCGTCACCAGCAACGGCATCGGCAATGGCGGCAATCTCGGTGGCCTCGCCGGTGCTGACAATCATTGCCAGACGCTGGCACAGGCTGCGGGCGCGGGCGCGAAGACATGGCGCGCTTATCTCTCGACGCAGGCCGCCGACGGCAAGCCCGCGATCAATGCCAAGGACCGGATCGGCAACGGCCCATGGAAGAATGCCAAGGGCGTCGTCGTCGCCAAGGATGTTGCCGATCTGCACGGCGCCAGCAACAACCTCTCCAAGCAGACCTCGCTCAGCGAGAAGGGCGAAGTCATCAATGGCCGCGGCGATACGCCGAATCGCCATGACGTGCTGACCGGCTCACAAGCCGATGGCACCGCCTTCGCCGCCGGCGAGGATCGCACCTGCAAGAACTGGACGAGCAGCACCCAGGGGGCCGCCATGGTCGGTCATATCGATCGTACGGGGCTGAACGAAGAACCGCCGTCCAAGTCATGGAACACCTCGCATCCGTCGCGCGGCCCCGATGGCGGCTGCTCGCAGAACGACCTGAAGAGCACCGGCGGCGACGGGTTGCTATATTGCTTCGCGTCGAATTGAGGTCTGTTGCGGCAAACAAGTAGCAATACACTCCGCCATGGCCGGGCCTGTCCCGGCCATGGCGCGTTTTGCGGCGATAGCTGGACGACGGCGCGGAGTTCTGGCCGGACCAGCGCGGCGAACGAATTCCGCGGTGAGCAGTTACCCTGGAACCCCTGATGCGACATTCGGCGAGGTTTCTTATGCGATATGAGCTGTATTACTGGCCGACGATCCAGGGCCGCGGCGAATTCGTGCGCCTGGCGCTCGAAGATGCCGGCGCGGACTACCGCGATATGGCGCGCGGCAAGGGCGGCATGGCCGCAATGACCAGGATGCTCGACAGCAAGAAAGGCATTCCGCCATTTGCGCCGCCATTTCTCAAGGCCGGTGCCACGGTGATCGGCCAGACTGCCAACATCCTGTTCTACCTCGGCCCACGTCACGGTCTGGCGCCGAAGTCGGAAGCGGCGCGCCTGCAACTGCATGAGTTGCAGCTCACGATCACCGATTTCGTGGCCGAGGTACACGACACCCATCACCCGATCGGTGTATCGCTTTATTACGAGGATCAGAAAGGTCCCGCCAAAAAGCGCAGCGCCGAATTCCTGAAAGAGCGCGTGCCGAAATATCTCGGCTATTTCGAGCAGATATTAAAAGCCAGCGATGGCGCCTATGTCACCGGCCGCAAGGCGACCTATGTCGATCTGTCGCTGTTTCAGATCGTTGAAGGACTGCGCTACGCATTTCCGAAACGCATGAAAAAATTCGAGCGGGAGATTCCGGGCCTGATCGATTTGCATAACCGCGTGGCGGTTCGCCCGAACATCAAGGCCTATCTCGACAGCGACCGCCGCATTGCCTTCAACAAGGACGGCATCTTCCGGCACTACAAGGCACTGGATAAATAGCGCCGCGCAGCTCGCGTGGCGGGGTTACCACAGCCCCGGACACAGACGATAGCGGACGCGCGTCGTATAGTCGGTGTAGCCGGGGAGGCCGTCCCGCAAGGTGCGCTCTTCGGCTGTCGTGCGCCATGCGAACAGCACGGCCATGATCAGCGTCAGCGCGGCACTCCACCACGAGCCAAGCCAGAGGGATGTGCCGAGGAAAAACAGGATGGCGCCGCTATACATGGGATGACGCACGAGATGATACGGACCGGTATCGATGACGTGCTGGCCGCGGTCGCGTTGAAGCTTGATGACCGGTGCGGCGAAACTGTTTTCGCGCAGGACCCAGAATGAGATTGCCATTCCCGTGATTGCGAGTGCCGTACCCGCGACCTGGACGCCAACGGTCATTTGCGAAAGACCGAAGCGCTGATCCAGCCCCGCAACGATCAGCCAGACCAGTGCTACGGTAAAGAACGCCACCATGAAGACGCGGTCCGCTGTGGGCTGCCCCTGCTGTACGACGGGGCGCATGCGTTCTTCAAACAGCGCGGGATCGATCTGGATCAGCCACAGGCCGCCGCCAAGGCCGAGCAGGATCATGAAGAGCAGAAATGACCACGCCGCCGGCCATTGCCAGGTCCCGGCGGCGGTGAACAAAACGGCGCCGATCACGCCGAACCAGACCAGCGTACGTATCACGAGGCGAGCGATCATGTCGGGCCTCCTTCGGCCCGCATCCGATACCAGATTCGCGGCAGTGATGGGGCAGGCCTCGCGTCAACGCGACCGGCGGCTGGTCTCTGTCCGACGGTGCCGAGTTAAGCGAGCTGATCGATCCGGGTGCCCTGGCCGGGCGGCAGTGCTGCACGCGGTGGGGGCGGCGCGGTGCGGCTGTCGTTGTCGTCGTTCTTCTTCGGCTCCGGCGGCTTTGCCTCGATCGGCTTTACCTCAGCGACCGGTGGTGCGCTGCTGACGCTTGAAACGCTCATTTCAAATTCCCTGTTTCCAACACTTGCAGTCGAACCATGGCGTATGCGCCAACAAGGAGTTGGTAAATCAGGCGCCGCAATTTGCAGCAATCGGTGTGGATCGGAAACGGTGGTAAACGTGCCGTCCAGGACTTCACTACAATTGAAACGAAATACTCATTCGTCCTTGCCGCGGGAGATCGTGATGTTCGTCGATGTTTTGTTGCGGGTGCAGCGCAGGTCGAGCCGGCGATAGCGCAGCTTCACGTCATCGCCGCGGAAAATCCCCATGCGGCCGAGACATCGCGTGGTGCCCTTCACCGTATCCGGTTTGGGGATCGTGAAGATGACGGCTGCCGCACTGGCGACGAGGTCCGTGAACGCCGGCGCCGGCTTGCGGGTCGCGGAGGCCGCATAGAGCTCGTTGCTGAAATTGCGACTGGCGCAGCCAAGCCGCAACTGCTTCGCCGCCGGATGCGACAGGTAGATCACATTGGCTGCGGTGCGCCCGACGCTGAGCCCGTCGATCTGGCTCTTGAGCTGCCGCGCGAGATCATCGCAGCGGTCGGCGCGGGCAGGCGAGGCGACAAGGGTTACGGTGGCGAGCAGCGCCACAGCCGAAAAAATGCCGCGCAGGCGGTCGATGGACATTCCAGATTCTCCTCAATCCCCGGCCGCACTGAAACGCGGGACGCCACTTTATGCAAGGCGCGGCGGGCGCAGCCGGTTATTGCTGGAACAGGGGGATTATCCCCGCGATTGCGGGCCTGTCCCCCTGTTTTGAACCCTTCAAAACAGTCGGGAAACCGCCTACAAGGGCCTCAAATCCCCTCCCTTTTTGAGGCCCCGCCATGAACGCTCCCACCGCTTTCCCTGATCCGAAGCCCGTGCCGCCCTACAAGCACACCCCGCTGTTTCCGCTGGGCGCGGACACCACCCCCTACAAGAAGGTCACCACCGAGGGCGTGCGGGTCGAGAAAGTGCTGGGCAGGGACATGCTGGTGGTATCGCGGGATGCGCTGAAGGCGCTCTCGGAGGCTGCGTTCGGCGACATCAACCACTACCTGCGCCCCGGCCATCTGCAACAGCTCCGCAACATCCTGGATGACAGCGAGGCCTCGCCGAACGACAAGTTCGTGGCCTTCGACTTCCTCAAGAACGCCAATATCGCTGCCGGCGGCGTGCTGCCGATGTGCCAGGACACCGGCACCGCAATCATCATGGGCAAGAAGGGCTGCAACGTCATCACCGATGGCGACGATGAGGCTGCACTCAGCGAAGGCGCCCGCGATGCCTATCTGCGCCGCAACCTGCGCTATTCGCAGGTCGCGCCGCTGACCATGTATGAAGAGAAAAACACCGCCAACAACATGCCGGCACAGTGCGAGATCTATGCCGAGGGCGACGACGCCTACAAGTTCATGTTCATGGCCAAGGGCGGCGGCTCCGCCAACAAGAGCTTCCTGTTCCAGGCGACACCGTCGGTGCTGACCAAGGATCGTCTGCTCGCCTTCCTCAAAGAGAAGATCATGACGTTGGGCACCGCTGCGTGCCCGCCCTACCACCTCGCTATCGTCATCGGCGGCACCTCGGCTGAGCTCTGCATGAAGACGGTGAAGCTCGCTTCCGCGCGTTACCTCGATGCGCTGCCCACGCAAGGTTCGCCGGACGGCAATGCGTTCCGCGATCTGGAGATGGAGCAGGAAATCCTCAAGATGACGCAGTCGTCCGGCGTCGGCGCGCAGTTCGGCGGCAAGTATTTCTGCCACGATGTCCGCGTCATCCGCCTGCCGCGCCACGGCGCGTCGCTGCCCATCGGGCTCGGCGTGTCGTGCTCCGCGGATCGTCAGGTGCTCGGCAAGATCACCAAGGACGGCGTCTATCTCGAAGAGCTCGAGCATAACCCCGCACAGTATCTGCCGCAGGTGGAGCAGGCGCTCGGCGGCGAGGTGGTGAAGATCGATCTCAACCAGCCGATGAAGGACATTCTGGCGACGCTGTCGAATTACCCGACCAAGACGCGCCTGTCGCTCACCGGCACCATGATCGTCGCGCGCGACTCGGCGCATGCCAAGCTGCGCGATCGCCTGGAGAAGGGCGAGCCGCTGCCGGATTACTTCAAGAACCACCCGGTCTATTACGCCGGCCCCGCCAAGACGCCCGAAGGCTATGCCTCCGGCGCCTTCGGCCCGACCACGGCCGGCCGTATGGATTCTTTCGTCGATCAGTTCCAGGCGGCGGGCGGTTCGATGGTGATGGTGGCCAAGGGCAACCGCGCGGTTGCGGTGCGCGAGGCCTGCAAGAAGCATGGCGGCTTCTATCTCGGCTCGATCGGTGGTTCTGCGGCCAACCTCGCCGAACACTGCATCAAGAAGGTCGAGGTCGTGGAATATCCCGAACTCGGCATGGAAGCGATCTGGCGCATCGACGTCGTGGATTTCCCGGCCTTCATCATTATCGATGACAAGGGCAACGACTTCTTCAAGGAATTGAACCTCGGTTGATGCTGCGACCTCTTGGCGTCATTGTGAGCGCAGCGAAGCAATCCAGAAAGCTACAAGCGAAGACTGGATTGCTTCGTCGCAAGATGCTCCTCGCAATGACGGCTGAGAGGATGTCGTGACCTTCATTGGCCTCGATGGCTTCAGCAAAGGCTGGGTCGCCGTCACACTCGACGGCGACCGCCGCTCCATCGATTTCATCAGCGATATCTCCTGGCTTGCGACGCAGCGCTTTGCCCGTGCGGCCATCGATATTCCCATCGGTCTCGGCGACGGTGGCGTGCGTGCCTGCGATCAGCTCGCCCGCAAGAAGCTCAGCCCCCACGGTTCGCGCGTATTTTCCGGCGGACGTCGCTGGCTGTGGCAGGACTTCACCGATCCCGACCTCGCCAACGCGGAGGCCGAGAGGCGCGGGCAGAAGAAAGTCTCGCGCCAGCTCTGGCATCTCGGGCCGAAGATCATGGAGGTCGATGGCTTCGTGCAGGCGCATCGCGACCTCGATATCCGCGAAGCTCATCCCGAACTCGTGTTTCTCCGTCTGAACGGCGATGTGCCGCTGCCGTCCAAACATGCGGAGGAGGGGCTCGCGCTGCGTCGTCATCTGCTGACGGCGAACGGTTTCAGCGATCTCGACGACTGGCTGACCGTCAGGCGAGCGCGCACCGGCGCAAAGCGGGATGATGTGCTCGATGCCTGTGCGGTGGCGCTGGTCGCGCGCGATTGCGTGGGCTGTCTGCCGGAAGGCAATGCACCGCGCGATGCGCTGGGCGTGCCACAGCAAATCTGGGTCTAGTTGAAGATCGTTAATTGATTCTCACATTGTGGGAGCAATTGACTGCTGGCGCTTACGTGGCTCAATCCTCCACGTCGCGCACGACTCCTTTCGAGTTCATGAGCGCATGCGTTCCCATGAACTTGATCAAGATCATTTCGATTGTGTTACAAAGATTGGGATCTTCAATTGCCAAGAATGATCCACGTTCGACGAGCGGCGCCTTGAACCAAAATCGAGTTTGATGATCTTTTACGCGGCGCCGTACATTGGTTCTGGATTTCCCAACGTAAACAGGACGTCCAGTAATATCATAGAACGCGTAAACGCCTCCAGCCTCTGGAATAGTTTCAAGATCGTAGGGGCTGAAGTCGGTCCACTCATGACCCGATACCTGAGCCTCGGTTTCGATTTGCTTTTCAATAATCTCAGGAACTTTTTGATTTAAAGCTTCTGAGATTTTTTTGCGGGTAGACTCTCGGGGATACCTCGTGTTGCCCTTATAGATATTCCAGATGCCTGGGTACGAGATTTTGGTTTTATCGGCCAATTCCTGGATGGACATCTTCTGTTCTGCCATCTGAACTCGAAGCCAGTCTCCAAACAGTTCAGTCTCGCCCTCAGTCTCTTCGCTCGACATGTCGGTCATTTGTTTCTCCCTTTAGCTTGTGTAGCAGAGGGAGATTGCTGCGCCTATCGGTTCTCTTGCAGCGGGGGATCGATGCACGGGATGACACATAAGAACCAATGGGACAGGTCTAACTGCAATTCGTCACCTGGCTTGAACACAGCCGTCGCCACCAGCCGCGGACGCCGTCGTGGCTTTCCACCAGCGCCCAGAAGCCGCTGCAGGCGAGAACGCGCTTGGGGCCACCGTCGGCGCTGATCTCGCTGCCACCTTCGCCTTTGGCCGGCGTCCACTGCGCGTCCACATGCGGCGCCTGGAACAGTCCGCCCATCCGCGTGTCGCCATTGGCATACTGCGCGCCGACCTTGCTGGCTGAGACCCAGCCGCGGCCGCCATAGGGCTTTGGATGATTGCGCGGATAGCTGCTCTCGTCCTCATATTCCTTGCCGGGCGGCGCTGCGCCTTCGATCAGGAACCAGCCATCCTTGAAGCCGATGATGGAAAATTCCGTCAGCCAGCCTCCGTCAGGCACGTTCTCACCTTTGCTCTTGAATTTGTAGGGCGGCGGCAGTGTGCCGAGCACCTTGGCCTTCGTCGATGGCCCGGCGCGCACATTCAATCCGTTGGGGTCGCGGTCGGTCGACCAGCCATGGATATCGCAGGGAATGGCGCCATCCGGCAACGTGCCGCGCGTCTTCAGCAATTCGGCGTGGAGTTCGCGATATTCCGCATCGTCATGCGCAGCGCTCAGTACACGCGGGATGCTGCTGTTCAGCGTGACGTCACGCGAGCGCAGCTCGGCTGACAGGGTGGTCAGCTTGCCGTCGCTGCGCGCGAGTTTTGCGACCAGCATCTCACCGGCATCGAAGGCGCTCGCTGGCGTCTTCGGATCGTTGGCACCAGCTGGATAGATCGCGACGTATCCGACCGGCTCCTGCGGATCGGACATATCGACATGAAACGCCTGACCGGCCATGCGGTCCGGCGGCACGAACGCACGGGCGCTCGCAAACCACTCCGGTGTCTCCTGCGATAGCAGCTCCGGTGGTGGCGTCAGCGGTTGCGCAAAGGCGGTGCCGGAGGTGATGAGGCCGGCGATCAGGATGGCGATTCGGGTCATGGTTTTGTGTCGCGGCACCAGCGATTTGGTTCGACAAAACGCGACTCAGGCTTGCAGCAACCCCGCTGAATTTCGGTCTGTGCGCGGGACTCGATTCTCCGGTGACTCGCAAGGATGCGGAGGAAAAAGAAAAGCGGTGACGACTCAGGCGGCGCTGTTCCAATAGCGATCAGACTGCAGACGAATTTGAGGCCGCGCCATGTTGGATGCTCTGAAGCTGAATGCGACGGTGGTGACGTTGTTGGCCGCGGCCAGCGCGGTCAACGGAATCATGTTTTATCAGTATCTGTGACGAATTGTTCACATCGGCATGCGGCCTCTCCGCATCCGGTTTTTTGTGTTTGAACCTTTTCGCCGGCCACGCGCCTCATCCCAGGGGTGGCAAACCGGAGTGTAACAGGTGAACAATTTTCATCTGGTCGTCGTCACTGCAGTTATGCTCGCCAGTCCGACCGCAGTCCGCGCCCAATCCATCATCCGCTCCGAACAGACCCGCACCACGCTGGCATCATCCATCGATGCGACCGGCCGCACGACGCTCACGGCGTCGGTGACGAGTGAACGTGGTGGGGGCGTCCCGGGCGGCATCGTCCGCTTTGTCGATGAGACGACGCTCATGGTGCTTGGCTGGGTCGATGTGGCTCATCCGTCGCTGGTGGTCCAGCGACTGCCGCCGGGTCCGCATCGCTTCCGCGCGGACTATATGGGGACGTCGAATTATCTGCCTGTCGTGGTGCAGCCGAGCCAGTCGGCGGTGGTGGTCGAGATCGTACGCGTCATGCCGGCGGTGGCGCTGTCGTCGTCCGAGAATCCTTGTCCGTCTGGAGCGGTGGTCACGTTGACGGCCGCGATTGCCGGCGGTGTTGGCATTCCGAAAGGTGCCGTCACCTTTCGCGATGGCGAGCAGGTTCTTGCGACCCATGTCGGCCTCGATCGCGCCGGCACGGCGTCGTTCACCACCTCGGCGCTGGCGGATGGCACGCGCTGGATCACGGCTGAATATGAGGGCGACACGGTTCATGCGCCCGCGGCATCGCCGCCGCTGACCGTGGATGTCGGAGTGGCCTGTCTGCGAAGCTCGCAGTTGCACGCCGGCGACTAGGCGCCCATTTGCGGCGCCGTCGCTGCAGCTGCGCGAAGCTTGCGGCTGACGATCACCCGGAACACGACATACTGGATCGCGAAGGCCAGCACCTTGGCGCCAATGGCTACGACGGACACATAGAACGCCCACAGCTTCATATCGCCGGTCATGGCCACAGCGATGACACCGGCGCCAAGCGCGAACATCAGCGCGGCCCAGGCATAGCCCGCAGCGGTCACATATTCTGGGATCGTCTCGCTGACGATGGGTGGCAGGTAGCGCAGCATCCAGCCCTTGCGCAGCATGATCGCGCCGATGGCGAAATGCCCGATGCTGGGCTTGGCCAGCACGAAGCGCGGATCCTTGGTCAGCAACGTCGCGCCGCCGAGGACGACCACCAGCGCGAGACTGGCATAGGTCATTACATCAAGCCTCGAGCCCTTGATGCGGGCATAGACGAACTGTGCGACGGCACCCGCGATCGCCACGCAGGTCGCCAGCAGGACGTCACCGGTGACGAGGTAGAGCACCAGGAAGACGATGGTGGAGAAGAAATCCTGGCCAAGTTTAGCGAATACGTCCTTCATCGCAGTGCTCCCAATGCAGTCGAGATGGTCAGGCGTCGATTTGCAGGCGAAGTGGATCAGGGCTTCAGCGGTTCTGCCGGCTTCGCAGCGCCGTATTTTGCGCGGCGATACTGTGGGTACCATTTGGTGAAGGCAACGGCAGAGTTGCGCGCGGCAAAGGCCACCGCAAAGCCGATCCACAGTGGCAGCGAGGGCATGTAGATGATCAGCATGTCCGCCACCAGCATCAGCACAAATGCGCCGGCCCAGGCCCAGGTGAGGATGTAGTTCGCCTTCATGAAGCCGGGCAGCTTCGAGGTTTCGGCGTCGACCATCTCGCGGGCATATTGCAGCGTGAAGGGCAGGCGGATCGCCAGCGACAGCAGCACGATGGAGAGCAGGCCGACATCGACGGCGAGGCGGACGGCCACCGTGCTCCAATTGCCGTCGACCAGCGTGATGTAGCAGCCGAGCGCGCTGAAGATCAGCACCGAGCCTGCTGCGAGCATCTTCAGCGAGCCGCCGCGGATCACGTCCCAGACCACGATGCCGAGCGACAGCGCGGCTGCGGCGAAGAGGCTGATCGCGACCGATGACACCATCATCAGTATGGCGAAAGCACCGAACGGGGCGATGATGAGAAAGGAAGCCATGGCGTTTCCAGTTCGGGCTGTCTTGATGTTGTAAAAGTGCGTTGCGGGCCGGCTTATGAAGCCGTTGCGTCGTTGCGCATCATTCTGCGATCATATGTCTTGTTGTGAGAGCGGGCAGACATTGCTGACCGGCGTGAAAACGTCATGAGAAGCCGTGGCGGCCGCGCCGGATGGTTCGATGCCGACGAGCGTGGTCCCGGTCACAACCAGCACGAGGGCCAGGCTGCCCCAGCTTGCTGTCCGGGTCATCATGTCCGGCCTGCGATATGCGGTTCGTGCGAGAACGAACTGCGTAGCAGCGCTTGCGATGGCGACGGCAGTCGCGATCAGCACGTCTCCTGCGACCGCAAAGGTCGTGAAGAAGGCGATGGTGGAAAGGAAGCCGATAATTAGCTTGGCGAGGACGTTGATCATGGCGTGGTTCCGCGCGCTTGTTGTCGAATGAGTATTTTGTCGTTGTGCTTCAGGAGGCGATGGCAGCCGCGCCGATCATGAGAAAGGACGTCACGCTGTTTTCCCGTCGCTCCATCTTTACGTTGTCAAGATTCCTTCTAGGCCTTGCCCGCGGGCTCGTCAACAAAAATCTTTACACTGTCAAAATTATGTGAGGCGAGATCTTTAACTGTCATTAGATCAATGGTTTATAAAGAATCAACCCAGTTGCCGTGAAAGCCCGCCGGTACCCGGTGACCGAGCTGGACAAGAGCGATCGGCCCCGCGGCGACATCGGTGGCGTTGAACACTGCCAGATCGCTGCGGTTCTGCCGGGCGCGCCACACCACCGCGAGCAGCCAGCCGTCGCCTTCGGCTGCATCCTTGCCGCGCGCGACGAAGACCGGCTCGGAGATGCTGTCGCCGAGCGGCAGCATATATTGGCCGAGCCTGACGCCGTCGCGCCAGACATGTGTGATCCCGGAAAAGGCCTTGCTGGCACCCGGTGCCGGGTTATCGCAGGCGTACCAGCCTTGCGTGCTGACGAGGCCAGAGCGGCGCTCGTCGATGCGCGGGAATTCGCCGGTAACGTCGTCGAGATAGGTGCGGGTGAAACGATCGGTATTGGCGGCCAGATCGAAGGTCCAGCGACAAAGTCGCGCGTTGGATTTCGCAGGATCTGTCGGCGAGCCGTCGGGATGCGTGAACAGCGGCGCTTCCTCGGACTGCATGACGTCGGCGATGATGCGGTCGCCTTCCTCCCACGCATTCATCACATGGAAGACGTAGCAGGCCTCGGCGCGAAACCACTTGATATCATCGGCACTGCCGCCGCGCTTCATCACGCCGACGTAAGAACCCTTGTCCGGCTCCCATGCATAGGGCGGACGACCAGACCGGGCGCGATCCATGCTGCCGGTGATGGGCAGGATCGGAAACAGCAGGTGGTTCTCGGTGACGATGAAGTCATGCACCATGCTGGCATAGGGCGCATCGAAACGTTCGAAACGCGTCACGATGCCCGATGAATCGATTGCGCCGAACGAGATCGTCGGACTGAAGATTTCCCGGGCATTATAGCCGAAGAAATTCATCTCTCCGGTAACGGGATCGATCTTCGGATGCGCGGTGAACGGCCCGCCAATGCGTCCGCCATAGTTCTGATAGCCGAGCGTCTTCAGCGTGCCCGGTTCGATCTCGGTTGGCGCGTGGCCTTCCTCCAGCGCGAGCAGGCGGCCGGCATGAAAGACGATGTTGGTATTGGCCGCGCCTGAGTCATTGCCAAGCGAAGCGGGGGCATCCGGCATTTTCTGGCCGAAGCCGCGATAGAGCGCGCGGCCGGCATCGTGCTCAGCGAGAAATTTCGGCGTGTGGATCCAGCGATTGCGATAGCGCGCGCGGCCGTTCTCGATGTGAAAGGCGTGCAGCATGCCGTCACCGACGAACCAGTGCGAGCCCTTGGTTTCGAATTGAGGATTGGGGCCATTACGGTAGAGCGTGCCATTGAGCTCACGTGGCAGTTCGCCGACGACTGTCAGGAATGGCGCGTCGCACTCCATCGGGATCGGCGCAAGATTGTCATGAGCAGCCTCGATCGGGTCCAGCAGCGCCATCGTCGTCTCCCATGCTGTTATCTTTACGTTGTCTAGATTGCTAGATGTGAACGGTCGGCCCGTCAAGCAAAATCTTTACAGTGTAAAAATGACGACCTATAACATGACCATGACGAAGCAGACCAAGATCGCGAAACCGCGCGCCGTTCCGCAAGACCGCCGCAAGAAGGTCGCAGGAATTTCGCAAGCCAAGGGCGCGCCCAAAAAAAACGCCGGCGCCGAATCTCCCTATCATCACGGGGACTTGCACGGCGCGCTGCTGAAAGCCGCGGAGATCGTGCTGGAGCGCGATGGACTATCTGGCCTGACGCTGCGCGCCGTCGCCCGTGAGGCCGGCGTCTCGCATGCGGCTCCGACACATCACTTCGGTGATCTCACCGGCCTCGTCAGCGAACTCGCCGCTATCGGCTTTCGCAACTTCAACGCCACAATGACTGCAGCTGGTGCGAGCGGCACGACGCCGCTCGAAAGCGCGCTCGCCCGCGCCAAGGCCTATCTCGCTTATGCACGTGCGCAGCCCGGTATGTATCAGCTGATGTTTCGTACCGAGCGGCTCGACATGACGCGGCCGAATCTGCGCGAGGCAGCCAATGCATCCTTCGCCGGTCTTGCGAGCGTGGTCGGCGCACATCATCCGGGCAATGTCGCCACCGATGCGCTGACCATCGAGCAGGCTGCGCAGATCGCGCGGACGTGGTCGCTGGTGCATGGTTTCACCATGCTGACCCTCGATGGCCGGCTCACTGATATCCTGCGCCGCTTGCCTGATGGCACCGACGCAGAGAAGCTGTTCGTCGAGATGTTGAAGATCACCGTCGCCAGGGCGATGGAGACGCCGAAGTAGCGAAACTCTTTGCGAAGCGCCTGCGTCGTGTGCAGGCGCTGTTTGCGGTAGCTATCGCTGTCCATCATGCACCGAGATATCGGACGCGGCCAGCCCGCCAATACGTGCATGCGGTCTTCCGCCGGTGGCCATCACCAGGCCGAAGGCGATCTCGTCGCGACGCGGGCCATCCCAGACAGTCATTTCAGCGGTGCTGAAATGACTGCGGACATAGGCCGCTTCGATATGGCCCAGCGGGACCATCAGCCGTGTGCCGATTCCGCCAACGGTCTTCGCAGCTGGCACGATGGCTTTGGGCTGGCCGAGAATCTCGCGCATCGCCCAGCCGCCAGCCTCGTGCCATACGGCCGCGTGCTCAAGCTCGCCGTCGTCGCCCACGATCATGCCCTTGCCGTAAGCTTCGATGCGTTCCTTGCCGCCGAGCGCCTGAACGAGTTCGGCCGCAAGTTTGCGCCCAAGTTCGCGTAGTTCGGCCTGGAAGGCCATTAGGTCGGGCTCGTAGCGACCAGCAAAAGGATTGCGGATGATCGCCAGTGCCGTGCCGATGCGAAGTGGTTGTGCCAGGCGCGGCCCGCGTTCGTGCCAGATCGTCTCGACGGAAATCTGGGTCTTGCGAATGTCATAGGATGTCATGGCTGACCCAGTCCCTATTGTGCGAGCGTTGTGAGGAAGCCGTCCGCTGACTACTCGTCGATGATGGGATTGCTGAGGATGCCGAGCTTCTCGATTTCGACTTCCACGACGTCGCCGGCCTTCAGAAAGATTGGAGGCTTGCGCGTAAAGCCGACGCCGGCAGGCGTTCCCGTTGCAATGACGTCACCCGGGACGAGGTCGAAGATTTCAGACGCGTAGTTGATCAGCCGGGGAATCGAGAAGATCAAAAAGGATGTGTCCGAGGATTGGACGATGTTGCCATTCACGCGGGTTTCGAGCTTGAGCTTGGTGGGATCCGGCAATTCGTCGGTGGTCACCAGCCAGGGCCCGAATGGGCCGGTGCCAACGAAATTCTTGCCGGCCGCGATCTGCTGCGCGTGTCGCTGATAATCACGGACGCTGACATCGTTATAAATCGAATAGCCCGCGATGTGATCCATGGCTTCGCTCTCGGGAATGTGTCGGCCGCCCTTTCCGATCACGACGGCGAGTTCACCTTCCCAGTCCAGATGCGTGGAGACCTTCGGTCGGATCACCGGCTGGTTGTGGCCAACCTGTGAGCGCCAGACCCGCAGAAAGATCGGCGGGAATTCGGTGATCTGACGGTCCATGCCATGAGCCACCGCTTCCTTGTGGTGGTCGAGATAGTTGCGCACCGCGCAAACGATCTTTTCGGGGCGGGGGATCACTGGCAGGTAGCTGATGTCCGAGAGCTTCAGGTCCGGCTTGTGTCCGTCAACGATCTGGTCGCGCTTGGCGAAGTCGGGGCTGGCGATGAAATCGGCGAGCGTCGGATAGTGCGGGAGCGCCTTGCCGAGATCGACGATCGCGTCGTTGACGACGGCTCCCCAGCTCTCGCGCTGCTGATGACTGAAAGACAAGAGCTTCATGATGAGGCCTTCCTATGTAATCCCTGATATCGAAATTTCGTAAGTTTATTATATTTTCGAAAATAATGCCTGACAAGAGGGCTGGCGGCGCCTACGGCGACTTTCAATGTGGGATGTTGGGCCTGCCGTCTGTTTCTTCGCCGACTAGCCGGCGATCCCGTCTCAGGATTCAGTCAGCAGATGAGACGCGTATTTCACGACATTGTCGGAGGTGCTGCGGATGTGCCGGTCGATCAGGGATGTGGCCAGTGCCGTGTCGCGGGCGATCGCGGCCTGCATGATGGCGCGATGCTCACCGACCTTGTCGCGTGGTTGCGGGCGAAACATGGCGGACAGGTTTCGATAGCGTTCGGCGCGCTCGAACAGCAAAGCCCGAATGCCGAACAACGTCGGGGAGCGCCCGCACGACACCAGCGCCTCGTGAAACTGGCGGTGGGCGATCTGCCATTCCGGATTCTCGACGTGATTACCGGGAAGCCTTTCCTCAATGCGTCCCAGCCTGTGCAGGGTCGACATAACCGCTATTTCCCAGTCATCTCCGCCATTTGCGATGGAGCGGCTGAGCAGTTCGATCTCGATCAGGATCCGGGTCTGGGTGATGTCGATCAGGTCGTCGCTCGTAACGGGCGCCACGCGAAAGCCGCGCTGCTCCTCGGCAACGACCAGGCCGTCCGCCGTCAGCGACGTCAGCGCCTCGCGCAGGGTCGTGAAGCTTGCGCCGAAGGCGAGCTTCAAGGCATCGAATTTTAGCGGTTCGCCAGGCTTGAGCCGGCAAGCGACGATATCCTGACGCAGTCGGTGCGTGATATCGACTGCGAGTGTTTTGCCGAATTCTTTGCGCGATTTGACGGCCGAAGCAGTCATGGAATGGACCTCGGATTCCGCCGGCTGATGGCGCCGGCTGGTTGCAGAATGCCGGCGCATGACCGCTATTGCAATAATTTTCGTAATAGGACATATTTTCGAAAATAAGTTCTGCAGGGTGGATTCATGAAGGCTGTGCTGGTTCATCGTCCCGGTGGTCCCGACGCGCTCGATTATGTCGATGTCGCCATTCCGGCTCCGGGCCCGAAAGAGGTGCAGATCAAGGCGGAGGCTTTTGGCGTCGGCCAGCCGGACGCCTTGATCCGGCGCGGCGTTTACAAGTGGATGCCGCCACTACCGGCCAATCCGGGGAATGATGTCGCCGGGCGCATCTCCGCGGTGGGTCACGGTGTTGTCGGTATCTCGGTTGGGCAGAAGGTTTTGCTGAGCGCCCGCGATCTGTCACAGCGCGGCGGCTGTTACGCCGAATATGTGGTCGCGCCGGCCGATGCCATCCATCTGTTGCCTGATGCCGTCGATTTGCAGGACGCCGTGTGCCTTGCGAACTATCAAGTCGCCTGGGCGCTGCTGCATGAATGCGGTGGGCGTAATCCGGCAGGCAGTGTGCTTGTGATTGGTGCTGCTGGCGGTGTCGGCACGTCGATCGTGCAACTGGCGAAGCTCGCCAACATGACTGTGATCGGTACGGTGAGCACGACGGAAAAAGCCCAATTCGCTAAATCCAACGGTGCGGATCACGTTATTTTCTATCGTGACGAGGACGTCGTCGCGCGGACGCGCGAATTGACCGGGGGGAGGGGCGTCGGCCTCGTGCTCGACCATGTTTGCGGTCCCGAATTCGTCTCCTATCTCGGCGTGCTCGGCAAATGGGGGACGCTGGTCTCCTACAACGCCTTCGCCGGCCTTCCCGAAGAAAACCTGATGGGAGAGATGCGGAAGTATCTCGACGTCTGTCCGGCTGTCCGCTGTTTCTCCTTTCACATCTACGACCATGACCGCGATGCGCGCCGCGCCATCATGGGGAAGTTGATCTCGCTGCTTGGGCGCGGGGAGATCAAGCCCGCAATCTCCGCGCGGCTGAAATTATCCGAGGTCCGGCAGGCGCACACGCTGCTGGAGTCCGGAGGCGCACTCGGCAAGATCATCATGACCCCGTAGGCGAACGGCTATTGGTCTAGAACGAGATACGGAGGACCACATGATCAAGGTAAAACGCATCAGGCATGTGACGTTCGTTACGCCTGATATCGACAGGCAGATCGACTACTATCAAACGGTGGTCGGTCTCGGTGTGGTGACGCGTGACGCCAGTCGCGCATCGCTGGCTACCGACTCGGACGAACTCGCCGTCGTCCTGCAGCGTGGCGATCAGGCGGCCTGTCGGCGATTGACCTTCGAAGTGGCGCCTGATCTGGATTTCGCCGACCTGGTGGCAACACTGTCGCGTGCTGGAATTGTAGCCGAGATCCAGTCCGATCCGCTTCCGGGTGTGTCCCGTTCGGTGCTGTTCCGCGACTTTGAGGACATGGAGATCGAACTGCTTGCGGGGCCGACATTCGCTGTCGCGGAGCAGCCTGTCGGCGGCATTGCAGCCGACCGCCTCGGCCATATCGCGCTCTACACTCAAGACCCACTGAAGGCGTCGAAATTTTATGGTGACGTGCTGAATTTCAGGGTGTCGGACTGGATCGAGGACGCCTTCGTCTTCATGCGGTGTGGTTTTGATCATCACTCCGTCAATTTCGCGCGCGGCCCGGGTCGGCGATTGCATCACGCGGCGTTCGAGCTCCGTGATGCCTCGCACATGCATCGCGCCTGCGACCTGCTCGGGCGCAAGAAGATGCAGATCCTGTGGGGACCGGTGCGTCATGGCCCGGGCCACAATGTCGCGATCTATCACCGCGACCCCGATGGCCATCTCATCGAACTGTTCTTCGATCTCGATCAGATGATCGATGAAGATCTCGGCTATTTCGAGCCGCGTCCATGGCACCGGGATCGTCCGCAGCGCCCCAAGGTCTGGGTAGGTCTCCCCCGAGATATATGGGGGCCTGCTCCATCGCCGGAGCTCGCGGAGTTCAAACGCAAGGCGACATGACATCGCTGCCGACAAAGTCGCCGCCATGAAGCGACAGAGCGGCACCTCGGCGATCAGTGCTGAAGAAATAAAAGGGGAGGAAATAATGAGCCAGCTGTCGAAATCTATTCGAGGCAGAGTTCTCGCATGCCTCGCGGTGACTATATTTATAGTCTCGTCGATCGACGTGCCTGGCGCCTCAGCGCAAGCCTACCCAAATCGTGTCATTCGTATCGTTCACGGTTTCGCATCGGGTGGGGCGGCGGACACGCTCTCTCGCGTCGTTGCCGACGGGCTGGCGAAACAGCTTAATGAGACCGTCATCGTCGAAGCGAAGCCTGGCGCAGGCGGCAACCTCGCATCGGACGCTGTCGCCAAGGCTGCGCCTGACGGATACACACTCGGCCTTGTAACCGGAGGCCATGCGATTTCTGCAGGACTTTACAAATCGCTGTCCTATCAACCCGTCGATAGTTTCGAGATGATCTCCACGATCGTCTATTATGCGCTCGTCGTCGCGACCCGCAGCGACTATGAAGCAAAGACGTTGGGAGAGCTCATCGCACTCGCAAAGGCCAAGCCGGGATCCCTGAGTTTCGGATCGGTCGGCTTCGGCAGCACGCATCACCTTGCTGGCGAATTGTTGAAAGCAGCAGCCGGCATCGACGTGTTGCACGTGCCCTACCGCGGCGACTCCCAGGCGATCACCGCGCTACTCGCGGGCGATGTGCCGATGATCGTTGGCACCAGCGTGCTTGTTGCGCCGCAGATCGAGAGTGGTGCGGTGCGTGGCCTCGCCGTCACATCATCGACCCGGAGTGCTTTGCTGCCGAATGTTCCATCGGCCGGCGAGGCAGGTCTGAAGGGGTTCGATGTCAGGACGTGGGCCGGGCTGTTGGCGCCGAAGGGCACTCCGCCAGGGATCATCGCCCAACTCAACGCGGCCGTTCTGAAGTCTCTGGCCGACCCGGGGATCAGGGCGCGGCTGGAAGCGGCGATCGGTGGCGAGGTGCGGGGAAGCACGCCGCCGGAAATGCGCGAATTGGTCACGTCGGAAATCGCGCGATGGACGGCGGTGATCGACGCGGCGAAAATACCGAAACTTTGACCGCGCGATCGATCTGAACCTACTTGGCCGGGCCCGGGATATTGCGCGATGCCATCGCCAGTGCCGTAGCCCGGCCGCCGATGCCGATCACGCTGACCTTGTCCGTCTTGCAATCGAAGCCGCGGGCGAGTTCGTCAGCGGCTTTGCGGGCCAGCTCGTTGGCCTCCGGATTGGCCGTCACGTCGATATAGGCGACATGGCACACGGCGCCCGGCGGCAACCGCGTGACCACCAGCATCTGTTTGGATTTTGGCCTGCCATTTTTCTCGGGATCATCGTTATCGGCGATGTGCCAGCGCTGGATCATGGCGAATGGTTTGCCGGCGATGGTGCGCCATTCGATGGTATTGGTCGTCGAATTGAACGGGCCGAAGCCCTGCGACGCTGCGGGCTCGCTGTTGGCGGCCGCAGCCGTGGTGCCGGCCGAAATGGTTTCGCGGAGATCATCTTCGTTCTTGGACACGACGAGGCCTGCGGGGCCCTTGCAGACCTGTTCTCGCGCATAGTCGTCGCCATCGATCTTGAAGTTGGAGACGCCGCGGCAATCCCTGTCGGCCACGGAGCTGTAGAGGCTGCCGATATTGTCGGCTGCGGCGAGCGACGTGGCGCCAAGCAGGATCGTTAGGGCGGCGGCGAGGGCGGGCAGGCGGGGCATTCAAGGGCATCCAGCACGGGAAAGGTGCTGCTTTGACGCTCACAAGCTGGGGAAGGTTCAACGGAAGCGGCTGACAGGGCTGGTTGAATCGCGCTAGACAGCTTGGTCAGCCTTCATTTTGTCTCCAGCAGCGTCAGTTCCTCATCCCATGCCCGCCTCGACTTCCGCCAAGCCATATCGCATCGGCCGTTCCAAAACCGGTCTCGGTCTTTTCGCCACCCAGCCGATCAAGAAGGGCGTCAAGATCGTCCAATACTTCGGGCCCCTGCTGGATTCGAAGAACGAGAAGCACGACGCGATCGAGAACAAGTATCTGTTCCAGATCAGCAAGCGCTGGACCGTCGATGGTTCGATCCGCAAGAACATCGCGCGCTATATCAACCACGCCTGCAAGCCGAACGCCGAGTCCGACGTCAATGCGGCGAAGAAGAAGATCATCATCCGCTCGATCAAGAAGATCGAGCCGGGCGAAGAGATCAACTACGATTACGGCACGGAGTATTTCAAGGAATACCTGAAGCCGATCGGCTGCAAATGCGATTCCTGCGAGAAGAAGCGCAAGAAGAAGCGCGCCGAGGCACGTGCCGAGAAGCTCAAGGCCAAGGAGAAGGCCGAGCGCAAGGCGCTGAAGAAGGAAGAAAAGGCGAAGGCCAAGAGGGCCAAAGATAAGGCCAAGAAGGCCAAGTCTTCGGGCAAAGCGGCTTCGGGCAAAGCCAAAACGACCAAGGCCGCCGCGAAGAAGACCTCCGCAACGACCAAGGCCAAGTCTGTTAAGGCCAAGTCGGCTAACTCCAGGTCGGCCAAGGCTAGCAAGGCAAAGGCCGGCAAGGTCAAGAGCAAGGCGGCTTAAGCCGCCTGTGCCGCTGCGCTCCGGCGCAGTCCGATATATTGCAGCTCCGCAAACACACCGACTGCGATCGCCTGCGCGGCCACGAAGATCTGGCCGAGCAGGTTCGGCGTCACCGCGCCCGAGAACAGCAGGCCGATGCTGCCCAGCGTCCACAGCGCATTGCCGATGATGATCACCAGCACCAGCAGCTTCGGCATGGTCGCGCGGGTGCCGAGCCAGCCGACCAGCGCCGCATAGGCGATCAGAAACAGACCGGATTCCAGCAGCAGTGCTTCAGGCAGATGCAGTAGGGGCGCCAGCAGGCCCGTGGCAAAGGTCAGCAGCAGCGCCATGGCGCCGCTGACGACAGCGTCGATCTGGATGGCGCGGCGGAGCAGGAGAGAGGGATTGATCATGGTCGTTGTCCTTCGGTTGGTCGTTGTGGATGTCCCGACCATGACGGCGCGGCGGAGCCAAATCGATTACCTGTGAGGTCATGGAAGCTGCGAAATTCGCGTGTTAGCTTTTTGCCATGAACACACAGCTTGCAGCGTCCTCCGCAACATCCCGGCCCGCTGGGATCGGCCATCATTTGCGCGAATGGCGGCAGCGCCGCCGCCTGAGCCAGCTCGATCTGGCCGGCGATGCCGAGATTTCCACGCGTCATCTGAGTTTCCTCGAGACCGGCCGCGCCTCGCCCTCGCGCGAGATGGTGTTGCGGCTGGCCGAGCGGCTCGACGTGCCGCTGCGCGAGCGCAATGTCTTGCTGGTGGCTGCTGGCTTCGCACCGGCCTTTCCGCAGCGGGCGCTGGACGATCCCGCGCTGAATTCAGCGCGACAGGCCATTGGCCTCGTGCTGAAGGCCCATGAGCCCAATCCGGCGCTGGCGGTCGATCGGCACTGGAATCTGGTCGCGGCCAACCGAATGGTGATGCCGCTGCTGGAAGGCATCGCGCCGCGCTTGCTCGGGCAGCCTTTCAACGTGCTGCGGCTGAGCTTTCATCCGGAGGCGTTGGCCCCGCGCACCGTCAATCTCGGCGAATGGTGCGCGCATCTGCTGGAACGTCTGCACCGGCAATGCGAGGCAACCGCCGATCCTGACTTGCTCAAACTGTATCAGGAATTGAAGACCTATCCGGTGCCGGCGCGGTCGGCGCCGATCGCGGCTGACAGCGTCGTGGTGCCGTTCCGGATGAGGCTGGGCGACGATGTGCTGAGCTTCATGTCGACGACCATGACTTTCGGTACGCCGCTGGATATCACCCTGTCCGAAATCGCCATCGAGACGTTCTTTCCGGCAGATGAGGTCACGGCGAACAGGCTCCGCGAGATCGCTTCAAACGGGAACTAACGGCCTTGTCCGTGATGTCCATGACGCCTATTTGTGGGCGGAACAAATACAGGGAGCCCGCCCATGAGCACCATCAAGCCGCTTCAGATCGATATCGTCTCCGACGTCGTGTGCCCATGGTGCTATATCGGCAAGCGCCGGATCGAGAATGCGCTGGCGCTGGTCCCCGACGTGCCAGTGCATGTCAATTGGCGGCCGTTCTTCCTCAATCCGTGGATCCCGCGCGAGGGCATCGATCGCTCGACCTATCTGGAGACCAAATTCGGATCGGTGGAAGCCTACAAAGGCATCGCCGGCCGGGTGGTCGATGCGGCAGAGCAGGAAGGCTTGACCTATCGCCCGGACAGCGTGAAGCGCCAGCCGAACACCATCGATTGCCACCGGCTGATCCATTGGGCCGAAGTCTCCGGCAAGTCGGCCGAGGTCAAGCAGCGTCTGATGGAATTGTATTTCCGCGATGGCGGCGATCTCACCCAGAGCGAGACGCTGGTGCAGGCTGCGGCCGATGTCGGTCTCGATGCGGATGACATTCGCAAGCGCCTTGCCACTGATGAGGACGTCGAACTGATCTCCGGCAACGCCAAGGAAGCCGCCGACAAGGGCATCTCCGGCGTGCCGACTTTCGTCTTCGCCAGCAAATATGCCGTATCCGGTGCGCAGGATGCAGAGAAGCTCGCGCGCGCGATCCGTCAGGTATCCGCGGAGATCAACGCCGAGGCGGCGGAGTAGGGCGCGCGCTTACGCGCCCTTTAGATAGTAATTTGCCTTCTTGCCGAGCGCGATGCGGCGCAGCAGTTTGCGCATGGCCAGTGAGCTACGGAGCGGTTTGATCGCCGTGGTCACCGTCCGGTAGAAGGCGAGCTTCAGCAGATCCAGCATCCGCTGCTGTCCCGGCGGCTTCTGTGGGAAGCCGATGCCGCGCAGCATCGAGTTGAAGAAGTGCAGGTCGTTGACGCGGCGCACTTCCTTGGTCTTCCAGGTGATTGCCATCGAGATCGAGAACGAGCCGGCGGTGCGCACCCAGTGCGGCCACTGATAGGGCACGTAGCAGCCATCGCCATCGAACATGTGAAACTCGACGGCGCGCGGTGCGAAACTGTCGTCGAATTTGAGATTGCGGTGCTTAGTCATCGAGCGCTCGATCTCGTCGTCGGAGACGATCGCGCGGTCTTTGTTGTCATAGATCGTGAAGAACTTCTCGCCGTGGATCTGGACGAAGAAGTTATCCTCGCTGTCGAGATGGAACGGTGTGGTCGAATTCGGCGACGACACGAACAGGAAGCCTTCGAGCTGTTCGAAGCCGGCATCGAGCAGGCTGTTGAAGCCGCGGGCGCGCGCCACCGACAGCAACGTGTCTTCGAGCAGTTGGCGATACTCCGGCGAGTTCTCGATCCGCTTCAGCACCATCCACGCACCAGCGGTCTCGATGCGCTTGACCACTTCGACCGGGTCGAGATCCACCGACGGGATCGCGTCGGGGTCCTGGCTGATCGCGACCTTTCCCGAATTGTATTCGATGAGATCGCGCGGCAGTTCGGATGCGAGCTGCGCGATACGCTGCAGCGTCAGCAGCGGATGTCCGGCGAGCTTGTGCTTGATGGCAAACGGCTTCAGCGGAAAATCGTTCTTGAGCGATTGATTGGCGGCCGAGATCACCGGCGCGACGTCAGTTGCAGCGTTCATGGTTGAACCCCTGGATATCTATCGGAGGCGGTTGCGGATGGAGCGGGCGACGTGCCGCAGCGGCTCGCGGATCGAGCGACGCAAGGTGAGTGCGCCGTGGATCAGCGATACCAGCGGATCGTGCTTGCGCAGCGGAATCAGCACGTCGCCGATGGCAAGGCGGCCGCGCCAGATCGGGTCGATCATCGGGTGACCGGCATTGGCCGTGGAGTCGGCACTTGCAATCACGGGATCGGCGCAGAGATGCCGCGTCACGTCGAGCGTGAGCTGCACACCAGGGGACAGTTTGGCGAAGCGCTCGTCGACGCCGAGCTTGAAATAGAAGGCACGATCGAGATGCCTGAGCAGCACACCGGAGGCGACCGGCGTGTCGCCGGCGCGAAGTGTGACGATCTCGCATTGGCCCTGTTCGGCGAGCGCCTTGGTGGCGCTGCGGATGAAGTTGTTGTCGCCGGCATCCTGCATCAGGGCGGTGCCGCGTTTGCCTTTCCAGCCGCTCGCTTCAAGCGTCAGGAACGTGTCGATGGTCGCAGCGATTTCCGCCGGCGTGCGCGCGATCTCGAATGTCACATCGCCATGTTCGGCGAGACGATTGCGCTGGCGGCGCAGTTCTTTCAGCTTCTTCGCGCCGAGCGCATCGCGCAGCAGATCCTCGGCATCGCGCGTGGCATCGAGGCAGGCGCGGGCGTGGGATTGCAGGATGCGCGGCGCCAGATCCTGCATGGCGAGCGACTTGCGGATCGCCTGCATTGCGGCGCCGTCGAGCGAGACGTTCTCGAGGATCAGCGCATGCGCGCCAGCCTTGCGGGCCTGTTCCAGCAGGCGCGTCACGGCATCCGTTGCCATGTCGCGATCGAGCAGCGGCGTGGACAGCGTGCCATAGGGATCGGCGCTGACCAGTACGGGGAGAGGAATGCGATAGGCGCGCCGCGCGGTGATCACCGGCAGCAGCCCGATCAAGCGGGGTGTTCCGGTGTCGCTCGCCCAGGCGCTGAGCGCGGCGACATCGGTGCGGCCGCGCGCGGATGCATTGACGGCCAGTTCCCAGTCGGCGAGGTAATAGCCGTTCGGCTCGACGGCCTGCTGCGCGAGCGCGCGCCATGGCTCGGGCGCGATTGCTGCGAGCGGTGCAAGCGCATCGGGCGCAGACGCTGGGCGGTTCGCCGCGGTCATCCCGGCGCCCGTTGCTCTGCTGCCATGCATGCCGGCTGAGTTCGCAATGTCGACCACGTCCCCGATCCCCGTCGCAAGGAAGGCGGCGCAGGCCGCTTCTCCATTGCTGTCTGCCGAGATTAGGAGAAACATTCCAAGATCCGGTTTTTCCGGACACGAAATTTGACGGGAATGTGCAACCGATCGTTCACCAAACGGTCGCTGAAAAGCCTGTGTTTTCAGTGGATATGGGCCGGCCGGGGTGACGGGTGCCGGAGTATTCGCGCGTTTCCGCGGACGGGCGGACCTGCGGTCGATGGTCGCGGCCTCGCCATGTTGGGGCTGGAAAATGGCCTCTACGTCAGGCTATCAAGGCGCCGGAGGGACCTATGATGAGAGCATTGGTATTGGCGATCGCGGCAGTGGCGCTTCTGGCTGCGCCGGCGAACGCACAGGTGGGCGGCGGCAAACGCGGCGGCAGCGATCATGCGCCCGCGCCCGAAAAGCCGAAGATCGACGAGAAGGCCTACAAGGCCGCCTTGGAACGCGTTCCGACTCCCAAGGAAAAATACGATCCGTGGGGCGGCGTCGCGCCAGCTCCCGCGCCCGCAACGGCAGCGAAGAAAAAGTAATCTTCGACTGCATATGTCGCACGCGGTTCCCGTGAACCGCGCTTGCGTTGACAGCGACCAAATTGGGCAGCGGCAGGCCGTCGCATTGTTGGCGTGCGGCCATCCTGATTTCAGTTGAATCAGGCGGGGAATTATCCGTCGCGCGAGCTGGCCCAGGCCGGGGAGACTGTTCGATGGTTCGTCCTGTCATTCGCAGCGCGATCGTTGCAGCCACGGTAATGCTCGACTCGCAAGCCGCATGGGCGGAGAGTCGTCTGGCGCTGGTGATCGGGCAGTCCTCCTATCGGTCCATCGCGCCGCTCCCCAATCCGGTCAATGACGCCAAGGCCATGGCGCAGATGCTCGGCGATGCCGGCTTCGAGGTGCAGTCGGCCACGGACCTGTCGCAGACCGATCTGCGCGCCAGGATCGCCGGCTTCGCCGCCAATGTGTCCGCCAAGGGGCCCGACACGGTGGCGCTGGTGTTCTATGCCGGCCACGGTCTGCAGATCGACGGCGAAAATTATCTGGTGCCGGTCGATATCGATCCGAAGCGCGAAGCCGATATTCCGCTGCAGGCGGTGCGCCTCAACGACATCCTGAACACACTGACATCCGTGCCGAGCAAGAGCCGCATCATCCTGCTGGATGCTTGCCGCAACAATCCGTTTCCAGCCATCAGCAAGACCACCGGCCGCGGGCTCGCCCAGGTCGACGTGAAATTCGGCACGCCCGGCACGTTGCTGTCCTTCTCGACGTCGCCCGGCGCCGAAGCCGAAGACGGCAAGGACGGCAACAGCCCCTATACGACGGCGCTGCTGAAGGCGGGGCGCGAGCCGGGCCTGCCGATCGAGGATGCGTTCAAGCGTGTGCGGCTATCGGTCAATCAGGCCACCGAAGGCCGGCAAACGCCGTGGGAGAGCTCATCGCTGGTCAATGACTTTCGCTTCTTTGGCACTGATGCCAGCGCCAAGCCCGCCGTGACCAAGAAGACCGTCGATCAATGGCGCAAGGAGCTGCAGGGCAAGCCGGTGCAGGACGCCAACAACCTGATCGTGTCGGACGGCTCGGTGGAAGCCTATGAGGCCTTTGTCGGCCTCTATGCTGAGCCGCCGCTCGGCCCGCAGGCGAAAGAATGGCTCGACCGTCACTACAAGATGGTGGCGTGGAATAACGCCGTCATCACCAACACCGCGCCGTCCTATCGCGACTTCCTGGCGAAATATCCCGACAGCGATCTGACATCGACCGCGCAGAAGCTCGAGGAGCGCACGCGCAACAAGCCGGTGCCGGATGCGGCGGCGAACGCACCGACCAATGTCGCATTGGCCGGACCCGGACCGACATGCCCGTGCGGCGCGCCGCCCGCGGCAGCGCCTGCATCGAAGAAAGCGGAGAAAACCACCGAGCCCACGAAGAAGCGCGCCGACAAGCCATCGCCACCACCGCGGCGCGGCCGCGAGATCGTGGAGGAAGAGGTCATCATCCGCCGTGCGCCGCCGGTCTATTACGAGCCGGTACCGCGCGTCTATTACGGCGGTGGAGGCTATGGCGGTTACGGCGGCGGCAACTATGGCGGCCGCGGGCGCTACTGACGGGCGTCTACTCGAACGCCACGCCAAGCTGGCGGTCGTTATTCCAGACCGGACGGCAGCGGCGGATGAAGTGATCCGCCTCGATCACCAGCATGAAATTCGAGGGCAGGCCGAGCGGGCTTGCGATATCGACACGCGCGCCGGAGGCCGAGAGGTTGCGGACGGTGCAATCGATACCGCCGCCGCCAAAGGCCAGCGTGCCGCGCTTCAGAACCCGGTGTCGTGGAGCCGTTCGTTTCTCGATCATGGTCGTCGTCCGCATCGTCTGCACGCGCCATGCCTAGCACCGCGATCTTGCCGGCCGATAAAGCCGATCGCAGAAATCCGGACCCGCCTGTTCATCCTTCGTGAAGTTCTGGAGGATCAGAAGATTTCATAAAAATATCAAATCAAGGAAATGGGCTCCATGATACCGTCTGGCCGTTGGACGCTCAGCCAGCCATTGGCCGGCGTCATTTTTCGGGGAAGGGGACCATGATGAAGTTCGCCTGCGCGTTTCTGACTGTCGCTGCCATGTTCTCTGCCGCGCCGGCCCAGGCCGTCGTGCTCGATTTGTCCACCATGTCCTGCAAGCAATTCGTCGAAGCCGGCCCCGACGAGATCAAGATGGTGCTGACCTGGATGGACGGCTGGTACAAGGGCGACTCGGACGATGCGATCATCGATACCGAGGTGTTCGTCGAGAACGCCAAGAAGTTCGGCACCTATTGCGCGGCGCACCCGACCATCAGCATCGTGACGGCCGCGGAGAAAGTGCTGGGCGACTAGGCTCCAGTCCGGGCCAGCGTCCGGGTTTCCCGGCTTCCCGGTTTCCGAAGATTTCAACCTGCGTGAGGCACGACGGGGTGCCTTGCGTCAGGCGCTTGGCGGGCCCGAATGGCCGGTGGTATAACCCCTCCGAAATTCACGGAGCTTTGGTGCCATGAAACGATCCAGCAAACTATTCAGCGTCGTCGCAGCGCTCGCGCTTCTGACCGGACCGGCCGCCGCGCAGATGATGAACCTGATGCCGGAGGTGAAGTCCAAGTCGGCGGAGGAGAAGGAGCAGGACGCGATCACCGAGAAGGCGTATCGCGAGTCGCTGCGCAAGATTCCCGACACCAAGGCCGCGGCCGATCCATGGGGCAATGTGCGCAGCGATGCGCCGAAGGCGGCTGCACCCGCTAAACAGCCACGCACCAAGACCGGCAGCGCTGCGAATTGATCAGGCGATGACGTGGCATCGGCGGCTCGTGCCGCCGGGCGCGCAAATTGACTGAAGCCTGCGCGCGGCCACTGACATATGCGCCTGTGTCAGTTGCTCCAGGACAGCGGCACTTCGAACAATCCGCCGCTGTCTTCATTCTCGACGACGATCGCGCCCCTCACGACGCCGAGGCTGCGCACCATCTCCGATGCGAGCTGACGTGCGTGCAGCATCGCTTCCTGATCGTCCTTGAAGCTCGTCCCTTCTTCGTCGAGGAACGTGTTTTCGGCGATAATATGAAAGAAATATCGAGGCACGGGAAACGACCACAGCTGGCGCGCGTGTAAATGGCTTGCAGCACCTGAGGTTGCTGTAAGACAATGATACCGCTAAACTAACTTGTTCCGTGCGTCGATAGAAATGTGCAAAATTTGCGGCAAATAAACGGTTTTTTTGCGCAGCCCGTCGCGTGCAGGGATCCGCTTTCGGAACCGTGATGCATCTCTGGGTTGTCATCGAAGGCGGCCATTGTATCGGGCGCCATGATCGTTGCGGTATGATGGGATGAGATACGGAAGTCATCCGGCCGCGATTTCACATATGGGGCAATCATGTCGTCGGCCGATATTGTCTTTGCATGTGCTCTGGCCGTGATGATCGGGTGCAACCTCTATGGCGAGCCGCGGATCGCAGGTGAGCGCGTTGCGATGCAGTGGGGCTTCGACGGCAAGCCGACATGGGATGCGCCGAAGCGGACTGCACTGTGGGGCATGGTCGTTTTTATGCTGACGGTGCGCCTGATCATCTGGACGGCGACAACCTTCGCACCGGAGAAGGTTCATGGCGCCAATCTCGGACTCATGCTGGCGTCGGTAATCATCGCAGCGTCGCACATTTTCATTGTGCTGAAGGCCATCAAGCGGAGCTGAGTTGCGGCATGACGTCTCCCTGCGGCGGCTGGCTTCGCCGGGCAAGAGAGGCTAGGGGAGCATCAGGGCGGAGAACGAAGCCGCCGCACATAGGCGAGGGGCATATGTCACGCGACCGGTTCTGGTTCTTCCACCCGTTTCGGGTGCGCTATTCCGAGATCGACGGCCAGGGCGTCGTGTTCAACGCGCACTATCTCACTTACTTCGACACGACCATCACCGAATATTTTCGTGCGCTCGGCTATGACCAGTTTGCCGATGCCAAGGCGAGCGGCGTCGACTTTCACGTCGTGAAATCGGTGATCGAATACAAGGCGCCGATCCTGTTCGATCAGGAGCTCGATGTTGCCGCGCGCGTGGCGCGAATCGGCAACTCCAGTCTGGTGTTCGAACTCGGCATCTTCGCGCGCGCAGCCGGCGGTCTGTTTGCCACCGGCGAGATCGTCTGGGTCAATACCGATCAGAAGACCATCGTCCGGTGCCGATCGCGCAAGCGATCCGCGATTTGATCGCCACGCGCGAAACGCATCTCGCGGGATAAGGCAGAGGTGCCATGGGCCCGGTGCGCGGCGCCGGGCGACTCTAGGCTGGCTCGTCCAGATCGTAGAAGTGGGCGAGGCCCCGGCAGATCTCCATCAACCTGTCGCGAAAGGGGGTCTGGGCCGGATCCGAGTAGCTGACGATGACGCGCCAGCTGTCATCGAGCGAATAGATGATCACGCTCATGTTCTTGGGCCATGGCCCGGCGATGGCGGCGGCTTCTCGAATGATCTTCTGAAGTTCGGCGGCGGTTTTCTTTGGCTTGGGCATCCACGCTCCCTGGCTAGAAGCGTTCTAAAGTGGTGGCAGGGAACTGTCCAGAGTGTGCCGGGCTCGCAATTTGTGTGACCCGACTTGCCTGTCTTGGGGTGACCCGGGCGTCCGGCCGGTTCAACCGCTGCACTGACCAAAAGAGGCCGCGCCCCGAGGCGGCCTTACCTTGGCAATGTTCCCAGATCTCTCGATGAAGGCCTGCCCAGGGCAACGAATGCTGCGACTGCCAGAAGGCAGATGGGCGCAATCAGACCGAGCAGGTATCCGGCAAGGCCGTGTCGAATGTAGATGCCCCAATAGTTGACGAGGCCGGGGTAACGGGAATCGGTGGTCGTATAGAAGACGACAAATTTTGCGGCGTTGGATATGTGCCCGTGTGACCACACGAGAAATGTAAATGCCAGCACGGTTGCGATCACGCAGAGTGCTGTTGCCACGACCATGCGCTGATTTCTATTCATCGGATTTTACTCGCTGGCTTCACCCCCTGTTGTGCAGGAAAGCTGCAAGAAGGTTCAATGAAGGGTGATCCGCCTCATGCACCGCTACGGGGGGCTTCGCTGCGCTTCACGAGCCAGCCTGGGATCTGCAGCGTGATCCATGATCCGAGCACCGTGAGGATCGCCATGCCCGCGAGCGAGATATAGAGCAGAGGATGTTGTGAGGATACGAGCGACCCGTTCAGGTACAGGTGCGAGCGTATCATGTCCATGACCATGCCGACCAGGCTCGCCGCCACGAAGCCGCCGACGACCGCAGCGACAATACTCACAATCCATCCGAGCGGGCCGCGCTTCTTTGTCCAGGCCTCGTGAATTCCCACCGCCAGCATGGCGATAAACATGATCAGCATGATGGTCAGCGGGCCGCCCACGCTCGACCTGGGCATCGCGCCGCTGAGTTCGACGAGCAACAGGGCAGCGACGGAGAGCAGTGCGATCGTCTTCACGGCGAGTGACCTTCCCATGTCGGATTGAACGCATGAGCGATGCGGACATCCTGTTGTGCGGGAAACGCGCGGGAAGGTTCAAAAGTGGCTCGATGAGGCAAATAGGGCGGCTGCCGTTTTCGAACCAGGCCACTGAGGCTAGCGAAAGAGTTGCATGACCATTTGAGGGGAAGCCGCAGCAAGCGTGCCGAAACAGAATCCAACGAAGCCAAGGGCGATGGCACCAATCCACCCATGATGCTCCCACCCGTACAGAGCGCCGATTGTCGTACCCAACGTAACCGCAGAGATTGCCCAGATGAAGTGAATGATGGTCGTGAGCTTCTTCATCAATCCGGCACTCGAAGCAAAAGGGGCAACTTCCGGTGATGACTACCTGACCAGATTCCGTCCGCTCGGGATGCAGCGAAACCTCTGCTCGTCGCGGATGTCCGGCTCGGTGAGCGAATTGGCCCAGCGTCAGACCATGCCTACAGGCGCCGCGGCATACGCGCAGCCTGTAGGCAAATCACGGGCCTTTGGGAAGCGATTACTTCGAAGCCTGCACTTTTCAAGAAGTCGTAGCGGGTTAAGAAAGAGGCCGCCCACTGAGACGACCTTGTCTTATGCTCGACGGACGGTCCAGCGCTCTTGTGGCTCATCGGCCCATGTGGTGCCCAAGGCCAGCAGCGTGATCCATGTCTCGGCAAGTTTGCCGTCCTCGATCCGATAGCTCTGCATCCCCGCCCGGCTGCGCTGCTTACCACTCGCCGGATCGGGCCAGACGAACGCAAATCGAAACCATGCGCGGTCATCCGTGAAGGAATGGTCGTAGACTACGACGCGCGTCCCGGGCCGCTCTTTGTGCACCGTCATTAATTCAGTCGCGTAGGCGTCCCGAGTGACGGTCCGGTCGCCTTTTTCGTCATGCCGGATGTAGTGCGATCCCACGCAGTTCGGAATTAAATCGTACTGGCACTCATGCCAAATCTTCTCCCAGCGGTCGAATAGATCGCGCACGGTATCGGACATCGAACACTCCAAGAATCAAAGTAGGCCAGTGCTGTTCTCAAATTAGGCCACTGCGGTCGGAAACAGGCCAGTACCGAAATTCCGGTACTGGCCGAAATAGGCCACTCGCTGAATCAAATCAGGCCACAAATTGGGCTCGATTGTTCTCTATTTGTTCTTGGAACAATATTTAACGTGTTGCGTCGAAATTACAGTAGCGGGAGCCCAATAAGTGCAATGATCAGTCCGCTCTCGTTCCCTCCCGCCTAGTTATCATCATGTTTGTTTCGCGCGATCGGGAAAAGCTCATTAATGCGATCATCTACTTCTTGGGTGCGACCAAGCATGCCCATACGCTAAAGCTGTTCAAGCTTTTAAATTTCGCTGATTTTGAGCATTTCCGACAGGCTGGGCGCACAATCTTTGGATTGGATTACCGTGCTCTGCCCATGGGGCCAGTTCCGACTAAGCTATTCGAAGAGCTAAAGCGCGGCGGTGATGGAGATTTGAAAGCTGCAATTGCAGTTGTGCCTGTCAAAGACGACATAAATGACGCTCTGCTCCGTCGTGACCTCAAGGCAAAAGCGAAGTTCGATAAGCAGTATTTTTCGAAGCGTGAAATCAAAATTATCGAACGAATTGCTGAACTTTTCCGCGATCTTAAGGCGGAAGACATGAGCGAATTCTCTCACCAGAAGGGGGAGCCGTGGCGCAAAGTCTACGGGCAGAAGGGGGAAGGTTCGGGCCGATTGATAGCCCCAGATCTTAGCCTAGACTCGGAGCCGCTAATTAAGGACGCGCCAATCATTTCGCGCGATGAATTGGAGGATCGAAGGAATCTTCTGAAAGACATTGCATGAGTGATGACGCCATTGAGCCGGGCAGTATCCTTCATTGGGAAGGATTCAAGTTCGCTGATGGTGCTGAGGCCGATAAATTCCTTGTAATAGTTGGCGCCCATACGGGTAAGAATCTCCTAGCCGTTGTCGCCACTTCGCAGATGAAACGTGGTCGTGCCGCTGTCCCGGGTGGAAACGTCGATGGCGGTTGGTATCATATCCCGGGTGGCGGCAAGGATTTTTTCAAAAAGGATACGTGGCTACTTTTCGAAGAGCCACGAGAACTTTCAGCGGCTGAATTGCTCGCCGCTAAGTTCAAGAACGAAGTAAAGCTTGTTGGCAAGCTTAGGCCGGATATTGCGAATGCAATCTGCAACTGCATGCGTAAATGTGACGATGTAAGTGATTTGCATCGGGGGCTGTTGGGGCCAGCCATCCAGCCCCAAGCCAAGAAAAAATAACTAAACTTTCCCGCCGTCGATTACTGTGAACTTCCGACGCCGATCCGGCGGCGTCTCGGTCGGCAGCGCAGGCGCTACAGCAAGCGCGGCGTCCACCAACTGCGCAATGCTCCAAGCCCGATCCGCGACACCGATAGCCTTGGCAGGCGTCGTGCGTAGGGCTTCGTGGCTACGGCACAGATTGTAATGAGCGACATACAGCGCGACCGCTGCGATGTGATTGTCCAGCTTCTTCGAGAAGCCGTTTAGTCAGGCGGGTGAAGCGGCGCGATCCCATGCGCAGCGAGAGGTTCTGGCGCTCAACGTAGCTGGTCGAGACATACTGCTCCGGATCGCCGGACATTACCTCACGGCTTACAGCTACTACGGCAGCGGGCGAGTACCGCGTGACGGCATCTCGGGCCAGATGCGTTACGCTGTAGGTCTTTACGATCACGCCATGGGATGCGCCGTCACCAAAGGCGTCGCGGATCGCCGCGCGGTACGGGTGGAAGCCATCGGTGCTGATCTCAGGCTGGCCGATCACACGGCCGCGCAGATCGTGCAGGAAGTCCATGGTGCTGTCGGTGTTACGCTTGCCGACACCCCAGCTAATGATGGCCTTCTGATTGCCGGCCATGCCGATAAAAACGTACTGATCACCCTTGGCGTTGATCTCGTTCTTTTTGACGTTCTTCTGCTTTTTGCCAACGAAGGACCATGCTTCGTCCAATTCCAGGCGCTCGGTGCGGATGCCGACCATCAGGCGGTCGTGCAACTCCATGCAGCCAAGGCCGACGCGCAGCGCTAACGCGCCCACGGTGCCGCGGTTGACGCCGGTAAGGCGCGAGGCGGTACGGATGCCGACGCCTTCGCAAAGGGCGGCAATGACTTCAATCTGCTTTTCGCGGGGGAGTACGTTCACGAAGCTCATCCTTCGGGTTGAAGGGATGGCTTCGGCGACTCTGGCAGACACGCCCGCCAAGGCGTATATTGCTCAGAACGGTTGTCGCTTCGGGCTCATCCCCGGAGTGGTGATCGGGGGTCGTTTCCGCGCCAACGGCGACGGCCCCACTTGAATGATAGTGGTGGAAGTTGTGAGATTCGAACTCACGGGACGTTGCGAGGGGGATGGAAACCCAAACGTCCGCCGAGGGGTAAGCTCGGTGCGATAGGCCGCTCTGCCAAACTTCCGCACACAAAAACGCCTCGCCCGCTGAAAAGCAGGTGGGGCGTTTGCGTATGTGCATATCCGTCATCATGCAAGCATAATGGGCCCATTTGAGCATAATGCAAGCATGTTCTTGCAATATACGGAAAGGATGTCATTATGCTTGCATAAAAGCGGAGATGCATGATGGCGAAGCTGACGGGAAGAGCTAAAGGCGGCGCCGCGCTGGCCGCCTCAATGACCCCAAAAGAGCGCAAGGCGCGAGCCACGAAGGCTGCGGAGGCGCGTTGGTCAGGCGATGTTAAGAAAGCGACACATGGGGCGGACGACCATCCGCTGAAGATCGGCGATATCGAGATCCCCTGCTACGTTCTTGAGGACGAAACCCGCGTCCTTTCGCACCGTGGAATGGTCACTGGGATGGGGATGGCGTGGGGATCGCGCGGCTCCGGCGGCGGTGGTGGTGTTGGACTAGCCGGTTTTTTGAACGGTTCTCGCCTTTCTCCTTTTGTTTCTAAGGAGTTGCTGGCGGTGGTCGATAACCCGATTAGATTTCGTCATACCAGTGGCGGTGGAATTGCATTTGGATATCCTGCGACGATTCTTGCTGACCTTTGCGACCTTGTTTTAGCCGCTCGGAAGGCCGGGGCGCTGCAGAAGCAGCAAGAGCATATTGCAGACCGATGCGAAATTCTCGTTCGGGGATTTGCTCGGGTCGGCATCATTGCTCTAGTCGATGAAGCGACGGGCTTCCAATACGACCGGACGCGAAATTCTCTTGCCCGTATTTTAGAGGCATTTGTCGCGAAGGAATTGCAGCCTTGGGTCAAAACTTTTCCGGACGAATACTATGCGCAATTATTTCGTTTGAGGGGTCTTACCTATGCCGCCGACTCAGTGAAGCGGCCTCAGTACTTTGGAACACTCACCAACGATATCGTTTATAAACGGTTGGCTCCGGGCGTTTTGGATGAACTAAAGAAGGTGATCCCGAAAACGGAAGCAGGGAGGCGTAAGGCAGCGCTATCACAGGCGCTTACTAAAAATGTCGGCTATCCAAAGCTGAGAGAGCATCTTGGCGCGACTGTCGCATACATGACCGTGAGTAAGGATTATCCGGACTTTATGGAAAAGCTCAACAAGTACCGCCCAAGATATGGTGAGCAGTACGTGCTTCCATTCGATTACGAGCCGGAAAAAGATGACGGCAAGGGCCTGTAAAATGAAATTCGAACACCGCAATGTGTCCTTCGACGTGCACTCCCTGACTGAAGAAAAGTGGGAATGGATTGCTTATCCGAAGGTCGAGCAAGGCGCAAAGTTTAGCGGCCTAAGTGGCCCAACCGAGGCCGAGGCCAAGAGAGCAGCCCGGTTTTGCATTGATGAATGGTTAGATGGAAAAAAGGCCGCCCACTGAGGCGGCCTTACTGCGACAGAGGTAGTGTCTGGGCCTGATCCTGTTTCCCCAGACGGTGCCCAAGTCCCTGGGCTCGGTCAGCCTTGCGGCCTCTGGAAGCTCCGTTGCCGGAGCCGGACCCTTCCCCTCTGTCGAGCCAATTCTAAACTAGGCCACTGATCTTTTCAAACTAGGCCACTGACGCCGGAAACAGGCCAGTACCGAAATTCTCAAAAGAACATATTGCGAACATAGAACAGATAGGGTACATTGTTCTCAATCCGAACAGCGCCGCCATCCTTTGGCGCTTGCCGTTTGTCCTGTCGCGAATCCCTTCATAAGGAGCTAGATCAATGGCTACCACTCCGACTGCCCTGCGTATCGTTGAAGGATCCTCCATGGACAAGACCAAGGCCCTGTCGGCCGCGCTCTCCCAGATCGAGCGCCAGTTCGGCAAGGGCTCGGTGATGAAGCTCGGCAAGAACGACCGGTCGATGGATATCGAGGTGATCTCGTCGGGTTCGCTCGGCCTCGATATCGCGCTCGGCGTTGGCGGGCTGCCCAAGGGCCGCGTGATCGAGATTTACGGACCGGAATCCTCGGGCAAGACGACTTTGGCGCTGCATTGCGCCGCGGAAGCCCAGAAGAAGGGCGGCATCTGCGCCTTCATCGACGCCGAACACGCGCTCGACCCGGTCTATGCCCGCAAGCTGGGCGTCAATGTCGATGAGCTCCTGATCTCGCAGCCGGATCACGGCGAACAGGCGCTGGAAATCGCCGACACGCTGGTGCGCTCCGGTGCGGTGGACGTGCTGATCATCGACTCCGTGGCAGCGCTGGTGCCGCGCGCCGAACTCGAAGGCGAAATGGGCGACGCGCTGCCCGGCCTGCAGGCCCGTCTGATGAGCCAAGCGCTGCGCAAGCTGACTGCCTCGATCAACAAATCCAATACGATGGTGATCTTCATCAACCAGATCCGCATGAAGATCGGTGTGATGTATGGCTCGCCGGAAACCACTACCGGCGGTAATGCGCTGAAATTCTACGCCTCGGTCCGTCTCGACATCCGCCGCATCGGCGCGATCAAGGAGCGCGACGAAGTGGTCGGCAATTCGACCCGCGTCAAGGTCGTGAAAAACAAGCTGGCACCGCCCTTCAAGCAGGTCGAATTCGACATCATGTATGGCGAAGGCGTCTCCAAGATGGGCGAGATCCTCGATCTCGGCGTGAAAGCGGGAATCGTCGAGAAGTCCGGCGCCTGGTTCTCCTATGACAGCCAGCGTCTCGGCCAGGGCCGTGAGAATTCCAAGGCCTTCCTGAAGGCCAATCCGGACATGACCGCCAAGATCGAAGCCTCGATCCGGCAGAATTCCGGCCTGATCGCCGAACAGATTCTCGCCGGTCCCATCGAGCGCGACGAAGACGGTGGTGACGGCGAGGAGCCGGCAGAAGATTGATCGGATCGGGTCCGGAGACGCACTGACGTTCATGCGCAGTGATCTTGCCGGGCCGATCTTGCAGCCGAGATTTTCGGCTGAATGATTTCGCGGTGGGTGCTGTGGGGGTCTGTTGCCGATACCCTGCGGTGCCTGCCGCGTTGTCGTTTCAGGGCATGTTGATCTGAGCGCGCTGATCGCAACTATCGCCGCGCGGCGGGAACGGCCTCGGCCGGCGGTGCGATCAGTTTGTTGACCGCATGACAGGCGACGCCGTCGACCAGATCCGGCACCACCTTGCGACAGAGATCGAACACTTCCGGGCAGCGCGGATGAAACGTGCAGCCGGAGGGCGGATCGATCGGATTGGGAATCTCGCCGGAGACCGCGATGCGTGCGCGGCCTGACATGGCCAGATCCGGCACTGCGCCCAGCAGCATGCGCGTATAGGGCATGCGCGGCGCGCGGAAGAGTTCGCGCCCTTCCGCGATCTCCACGATGCGGCCGAGATACATCACGCCGATCCGGTCAGCCATATGCCTGACCACAGCAAGGTTGTGGCTGATGAACAGATAGGTCAGGCCGAATTTGTCCTGCAGTTCGCGCATCAGGTTGAGAATCTGCGCCTGCACCGAGACATCCAGCGCCGAGGTCGGCTCGTCGCAGACGATGAACTCGGCCTCCGATGCGAGTGCGCGGGCAATCGCGATACGCTGGCGCTGGCCGCCGGAGAACTGATGCGGGTATTTCTGCCCGTCATCGGGATGCAGGCCCACCAGCGTCAGCAATTCGCCGACCCGCGCGCGAATGTCGCGCTCGCCCTGAATGAGATCGAAGGCGCGGATTGGTTCGGCGATGATGGCATCGACGCGCAGCCGCGGATTGAGGCTGGCATAGGGATCCTGGAAAATCATCTGGATGCGCTTGCGCAGCAGCTTGCGCGCGCCGGCCTGTGCGGGATCGCTCATCGAGACGCCGTCGATGATCACGTCGCCGGATGTCGGCGGCAGCAGCCCGACCACCATCCGCGCCACCGTGCTCTTGCCCGAGCCGGATTCGCCGACCAGCGCAAAGGTCTCGCCGCGCCTGATCTCGAACGAGACGCCGTCGACGGCCTTCAGAAACTCCATCGGACTGCGCTCGATGACGCGGTTGAGCCACGGCTTCGAGACGTCGAATGCGCGTTTGAGATTGCGGGCCTGCACCAGCGCCGTCATGCCGCGCTCTCCGCATGGGCATGATCATGGAGATGATCGGGATCATAGAGATGACAGGCGACCTGTTGCGCGCCGACAGCGATCGGCTCCGGCCGCTCGATACGGCAGCGGTCGAACGCGAAACTGCAGCGCGGATTGAACGCGCAGCCCTGCGGAATGGCCGACAGCCGCGGCATGCTTCCCGGAATCTGCACCAGCCGCTGCGACGCGTCGCCCGTCAGCGTCGGGATCGCGCCCATCAATCCCTTGGCATAGGGGTGCAGCGGGTTTTGCACCACGTCGCGCACCGGTCCGATCTCGGCGATGCGCCCGGAATACATCACGGCGACGCGATCGGACGTCTCGGCGATCACACCCATATCGTGGGTGACCAGCATCACCGCCGTGCCGTGGTCGCGGCCGAGCCGCTTGATCAGCGCGATGATCTGCGCCTGCACGGAGACATCGAGCGCGGTAGTCGGTTCGTCGGCGATGATCAGTTCGGGCTCGGCCGCGATCGCCAGCGCGATCACCACACGCTGCCGCATGCCGCCGGAGAATTCATGCGGATAGGCATCGACGCGCTTGTCAGGGGCGGGAATGCCGACCTCGGCGAGCAGATCCACCGCGCGCTTGCGTGCCTGCGTCTCGTTCATGTTGAGATGGGTACGGATGGTCTCCACCAGCTGGTCGCCAATGCGATACAGCGGATTGAGGCTGGTCAGCGGATCCTGAAAGATCATCGCGATGCGCTTGCCGCGAATCCGGCGCATCTGCTCCGGCGGCAGATTGTCGATGCGCAATCCGGACAGCAGGATCTCGCCGCCCGCGATCCGTCCGGGCGGATCGATCAGGCCGATGGCCGCAAGTCCCGTCACCGATTTGCCGGCGCCGGATTCGCCGACCACGCCCAGCACCTCGCCCTTGGCGATGTCGAAGGACACGCCGTCGATGGCACGCAGCGCGCCGCGCCGGCTGGCGAATTCAACGCACAAGTTGCGCACGGAGAGGACGGGCACGCTCATGTCGGGCACTGCTTGAGGTGAGACATCATTGCAGCTTCGGGTTCAGCGCATCGCGCAGCCAGTCGCCGAGCAGATTGATCGACAGGATCAGCGAGGCCAGTGCGAGCCCGGGAAAGGCGATGACCCACCACTCGCCGGAGAACAGATAGTTGTTGCCGATGCGGATCAGCGTGCCCAGCGACGGCATCGTGTCGGGCATGCCGGAGCCGAGAAACGACAGCGTTGCCTCGGTGATGATGGCGAGCGCCAGATTGATGGTGGCGATCACCAGGATCGGTCCCATGGTGTTCGGCAGCACATGGCGGATCATGATCACGCGGGCGGGCAGGCCGATCAGCTGCGCCGCAGCGACATAGTCCTTGTTCTTCTCCACCATCACCGAGCCACGCACGGTGCGGGCATATTGCACCCAGAAGCTCAGCCCGATGGCCACCACCAGCACGATCAGCGTGGTCGAGGCATCGAGATGATTGCCGAGCGCCGACTTCACCACGCCGTCGATCAAGAGCGCGATCAGGATCGCTGGAAAAGTGAGCTGCACATCGGCGATGCGCATGATCAGGCTGTCGACGGCGCCGCCGACATAGCCAGCGATCAGGCCGAGCCCGATGCCGAGCACCGCCGCAAAACTGACGCCGAGCACGCCGACCACCAGCGAGATCCGCATGCCGTAGAGGATTGCCGAATAGATATCGCGACCCTGTTCGTCCGTGCCGAGCAGGAACGGCCTCTGGCCCTCCGCCGTCCAGAGCGGCGAGATGCGGGAGTTGATCAGTTCGAGCTGCGCCGGGTCGAACGGATTCTGCACCACCAGCACAGGCGCGAACAGCGCCATCATCAGCAGCACGAACACGATCACCGCCGCGACCATGGTGAGTTTGGAGCGGCGGAACGAATAGAAGATGTCGCTGTCGATGGCGCGGGCGAGAAGGGAGGGTGTGCGGGGGATGGGCAAGTCGGTCATGTCACACCCTCATGCCGGCCGGTTGATCGTCGCGCGCAGGCGCGGATCGACGATGGTGTAAAGGATGTCCACGATCAGGTTGATGGTGACGAAGATCAGCGACACTACCAGGAGATAGGCGGCCATGATCGGTATATCGACATTCTGCACGGCCTGTACGAACAGAAGCCCCATGCCCGGCCACTGGAACACGGTCTCGGTGATGATCGCAAAGGCGATGACCGAGCCGAATTGCAACCCGGCCACGGTGATGACCGGCACCAGCGTATTCTTCAGCGCATGGCCGAAATGGATCGCGCGCGTCGTCAGCCCGCGGGCCCGCGCGAAGCGGATATAGTCGGTGCGCAGCACCTCCAGCATCTCGGCCCGGACAAGGCGCATGATCAGCGTCATCTGGAACAGGCCGAGCGTCACCGACGGCATGATCAGCGCCTTCAGGCCGGAGAGTGTCAGCAGGCCGGTGGTCCACCAGCCGAATTTCACGACATCGCCGCGCCCGAAGGAGGGCAGCCAGCCGAGTGTCACCGCGAACAGATAGATCAGGAGAATGCCGATCAGGAAGGTCGGCAGCGAGATGCCGATCAGCGACACCGCCTGCAGCACCTTGGCGAAGAACGAATCCTTCCGCAGCGCCGAATAGATGCCCATCAGGATGCCGAACACCATGGCGATCACGGTGGCGCAGGTGGCGAGCTCCAGCGTCGCCGGCATGCGCTCCTTCAGTAGCGCCGAGACCGGCTGACGAAACTGGTAGGAGACGCCGAACTTGAACTGCACGGCATTGATGAAGTAGCGCGCGAATTGCACCGCGACGGGGTCGTCGAGGCCAAGCGACGCGCGCACCTCGGCGCGCTGCGCCGGCGTGGTGTCGATGGCCACCATCTGGTTCACCGGATCGCCGGCAAAGCGGAACATGGTGAAAGCGATGATGCCAACAGCGATCATCACACCAATGGACTGCAATGCGCGGCGCAGGATGAAAGCGAGCATGCGTGACCTTCGCTTTCCGCTTGGGTGCCGCCTAGTCCTGTTTCACCGCCCAGTATGGCAGCACCTGGTTGTCCGGGCGCTGCACGATCTTCACCTTCTTGGAGACGCCCCAGGCCAGCGCCTGCTGATGCAGCGGGATATAGGCCCAGTCCTTGGCGGCGATCTCATAGGCCTGTTTGATGAGCTGGTCGCGCTTGGCGGTGTCGGTCTCCTGCAGCACTTGATCCGTCAACGCGTCGAACTGCTTGTTGCAATAGCCGCCGAGATTGGTGGCGCCGCGCGGGCTCGCGGGATCGTCGCGGCAGCCCATGATGTCATGCATCACATTGTGCGAATCCTGCGTGCCCGGTGTCCAGCCCAGCAGATAGAATGAGGTGTTGAAGCCGCCGGTCTTGAAGACCTTGGCAAAATACAGCGCCTTCGGCTGCGCGTTCAGCGTGACCTTGACGCCGATGCGCGCGAGCATGCCGACCACCGCCTGGCAGATCGCGGCGTCGTTGACATAGCGATCGTTCGGGCAGTCCATGCCGACTTCGAATCCGTCGGGATAGCCGGCATCGGCCAGCAGTTTCTTGGCGCCGTCGGCGTCGTATTTCGGCCGCGTGAAGTCGCCGGAGAGCTTGAACAGCGGCGGCGCGATCATCAAGGCGGATGGTGTCGACAGGCCGCGCATGACGCGGCTCTTGATCAGTTCGATGTCGATGGCCTTGTAGAAGGCCTCGCGGACGCGGATGTCCTTGAACGGATTCTTGCCCTTGATGTTCGAGAACAGCAGCTCGTCGCGAATCTGGTCCATGCCGAGGAAGATGGTGCGCAGCTCCGGCCCGGCCATCACGGCGGCGTTGGCTGATCCATTGACGCGGGCGATGTCCTGCACCGGCACGGGCTCGATGATATCGACTTCGCCGGACAGCAGCGCCGCGACGCGGGTGGCGTCGGAGGCGATCGGCGTAAAGATGATCTCCTTGAGATTATGCTCGGGCTTGCCCCACCAGTTCGGGTTGACCTTGAAGACTGTCTTCACGCCCGGTTGATGGCTTTCGATGGTGAAGGGGCCCGTGCCGTTCGCATTCAACGACGCGAAGCTTGGCGACGTCGCCGCGGCAGGCGTCGGCGCGTTGGCATTGTTCGCCTCCGCCCATTTCTTGTCCATGATGTACCAGACGTCCCATTGCGACGTCAGGATGGGATTGGGCTTGGTCAGCACGAAATCGACGGTGTAGTCGTCGATCTTGAGCACCTTGGCATCGGCCGGAATGACCGTCGTGAAGTCGGAACCCTTGGCGCGCACGCGGTCGGCGGAGAACACGACATCATCGGCAGTGAAGGGGTCGCCATTGTGGAATTTGACACCCTTGCGCAGATGGAAGCGCCAGCGCGTCGGCTCCGGTGTTTCCCAGCTCTCGGCAAGCGCCGGGATGATCTGCAGATCCTTGCCGCGTCCAACGAGGCCTTCATAGACCTGGCCGTGATGGGCGATCGTCGTGGTCTCGCGCAGCGTATAGGGATCGAGCGATTTCAGGTCGCCCTGATTGGCATAGCGCAGCGTTTGTGCGGAGGCGGGCAGTACGGAGGCAGAAACTGTGGCAAAGGCGATCAGCGATGCAGCGGCGGCAATGAACGTCTGACGGATCGACATACTGAGCTTCTCCATTGCATTGCCGCGATTGCATCACCACGCGGCCGCCCGACAGTTGAGCGAGTGTCACATTGTTGGCGGAGATTGCACGCCGCGCAAGCAGCATTTGTCAGCTATGCGCTGCACAATGAAGTGGCTGGCGCAATCCTTGCTAGGATTGGATATAAGCAATTCTACGCATTGCGTGCGTGCATCATTCGGTCACGACACAGCGCTAACAGAACCGCCAGAACGGCAAGATTTCGGAGCAGGAATGGCGGAACTCAAGGCTGATGTGCTTGTGCTCGGCGCAGGTATGGTCGGTGTGTCGGCGGCGCTGCATCTGCAGGCGCGCGGCCGCAACGTGGTGCTGGTCGACCGGCATGAGAAGGCCGGCGAGGAAACCAGCTATGGCAATGCCGGGCTGATCCAGTGCTGTTCGATTTTTCCCTATATGCTGCCGCGCGACCTCAGCAAGCTGTTTAAATATGCGCTGAACCGCGCGCCGGAGGTGCACTATCATCTCAACGCGCTGCCCGGCATGCTGCCGTGGATCGTCAGATATTTCCTGAACTCGTCGCCTGAGGGAGCACTCCGCAGTGCGATGGCGGCGCTGCCGCTGATCCAGCGTAGCCTGACCGAGCACGAGGCCCTGATCGCGGAGGCCGGCGTGCCGGAGCTTCTGCGCCGGATGGGATGGATCAACGCGTTTCGCTCCGAGGCTACGCTGGCGAAAGGCATCGCAGATCTCGAACGCCATCGCGCCTATGGCGTGCCGGGCGACGTTCTGGACGCCGCCGCCATTGCGGAGCAGGAGCCGAACCTGTCCACCGATTTTGCCGGTGCCATCCACTGGACATCGCCGGGCTTCGTGCCCGATCCGGGCGGCCTCGCAAAAGCCTATGCCGCGCTGTTCATCCGCAAGGGAGGTCGCTTCATCGCCGCCGACGCCCGGACGCTGGAGCAGAGCGACGGCAAATGGCGCGTGGCCGGGCCGAACGGCGCTCTGGTCGCGCGCGATGTCGTGGTCGCGCTCGGGCCATGGTCGGATCAGGTGTTTCGGCCGCTCGGCTACAACATCCCGCTCAAGAGCAAGCGCGGCTATCACATCCATCTGGCGCCATCCGGCAATGCGGTGCTGCGCCATCCGGTTCTCGATGCCGATCGCGGCTATCTGCTGGCGCCGATGAATCGCGGCATCCGGCTGACCACCGGCGCCGAATTCGCGCTCCGCGATGCGCCGCCGACGCCGGCGCAGATCGAACGGGCGCTGCCGATCGCACGGCAGACCTTCCCGCTCGGCAATCCCGTCGAGGCGAAGCCCTGGATGGGCGCGCGGCCATGCCTGCCGGACATGCTGCCGGTGATCGGCAAGGCGCCGCGCCACAAGGGCCTGTGGTTCGATTTCGGCCACCAGCATCATGGCTTCACGCTCGGGCCGGTGACCGGCCGTCTGATTGCGGACATGGTGACGGGCGTCACGCCCTTCACCGATCCCAAGGCCTTCGCGGCCGAACGCTTCGGCTGACATCTCGCAACTGCAATGTAGATGTCACATCGCTTGCATCGGGCAGGCGTCAGCGGCGATACTGCCACTGCGCCGCCATGTTCGCGTGAGCGGCCGGTTTGCCTCAGGAGCTGATAATGAAAGTGATCGTCACCGTGGACTGCACGCCGCTCGAGGCGCGCGAATTCCTGGGGCTGCCTGATGTGCAGCCGATGCAGTCGGCGATGATGGATCAGATGCAGAAGAAGATGATGGACAACATCGACAAGTTTTCGCCGGAGTCGATCATGCAGAGCTGGTTCTCGTTCGACCCCAAGATGGGCGAGCGCTTCCAGGAGATGTTCGCCAACATGGCGGGCCTTGGCGCTGCACGGCCGAAGGACAAGAAGTAGACGCGGGCTCAGCCCGCGCGGCGCGCGTTGGCCTGCAGCGGCTGCTGCAGCTTCGCGCCATGCGCATGCCGGGAGATGGCGTCGATCACCAGCGACCACATCGAGATCGGCAGAGCATGGCCCATCCGGTCGACCATCATCAGCTTTGCGCCGGGAATCGACGCGGCCGTGTCGCGGCCGGCGGCCGGATGCACCAGGGGATCGATCTTGCCGTGGATCACCAGCGTCGGCGCGGTGACCGCGGCGAGCCTCTCTTTACGGCTGCCCGAAGCCAAAATCGCGCGGAGTTGCCGGCCAACGCCGGCCGGGCTCAGGCCGCGCGCATAGGTCCGCTCGGCGCGGTCGAGATCCCGGGCTTCGTCGTCGGGGAAACTGCCGACGCGCAGGAACAGCCAGGTCTGCTTGAAGCGTTCGAGGAACGCCTCGTAACCGGTCGGCTGCGGCTTCAGCAGCAGCAATGACACCGCGCGGCTCGGCTGCGGCAGGCGCGGATTGCCCGTGGTCGACATGATCGAGGTCAGCGAGCGCAGGCGCTCCGGATAAGTGATCGCCATTTCCTGCGCGATCATGCCGCCCATCGATGCGCCGACTACATGCGCGGAGCGGATGCGCAGCACGTCGAGCAGGGCCACCACATCGGTTGCCATGTCGCTCAGCTTGTAGGGGGCGGAGACGGGCGTACCGAGAAAACGCAGCTTGGCCAGTTCGTACAGAGTGAACGGCTTGCCGCCGGCCATCTTGGAGGACAGGCCGATGTCGCGGTTGTCGAAGCGGATCACCCGAAAGCCATTGCTGGCCAATTCGCGGCAGAAGTCGTCGTCCCAGTGGATCATCTGGGCGCCGAGACCCATGATCATCACCATCGGTTCCGCGTCCGAATAGCCGAAGATATCGTAACAGATATCGATCCCGTTCGCGCGCGCCAGCTGTGGCGGCTCGTACGGGACATCAATCGGTTCGGGGGATCGGGCGGAACGTGGGCTCATGTCAAACATATGACACGGAAAGTCCCTGCGAAAAAGTGACAACCGCGTCATGCGCAAAACAAATCGTCGCAGCGATTAATGAGAGATTGCGCGTATGGCAATTGTGACAGTGCGCGCGGGCTTTTGTGACAGCGATTGTGACAATGGAACTGGTATCAGCCTCTCGCTAACTCCCGGCCCAGACGTCGAGCACATAGCGATTGCGGGTGCCGAGGTCGTCGATCCAGGTCAGCGCTGCAGCATCATCGCCGCCGCTGCGCTCGCGCTGGATCGCCATCAGCGCCGCCTTGACGTCCGGCTCCATCTTGCCGCCGTCGCCGCAGACATAAGTAATGGCGCCCTGTTGGATTAGATCCCAGACGCGGTCCTTCTGCTGGGTGATGAGGTGCTGCACATAGGTCTTCGGTGCATCGCCGCGCGAGAAAGCGGTGTGTAGTTCACAGATACCATCGGCGGCGAAACCCTTCAGCTCCTCGGCATAGAGAAAGTCCTGATCGGGATGGCGGCAGCCGAAGAACAACAGCGCAGGGCCAAGCGTAGCACCTTGCGCTTTCAATGCCGCGCGCTCCTGCAGGAAGCCGCGGAACGGCGCGAGGCCAGTGCCGGGTCCGATCATGATCAATGGTACCGCGGGATCGGCGGGCAGGCGGAAGCCGGCCTTGGTCTCGCGCACGATCGCATGCACGGTATCGCCGGCGCGGCGGCCGCTCAGATAGTTGGAGCAGACGCCGCGATAGATGCCGCGGCCGGAATGCGCTGGGCCTTGAACGACGGCTGTGGTGACGCTGCAGCGTGACGTCTCGCCTTGCGGTGACGACGAGATCGAGTAATAGCGCGGCGCCAGCAGCGACAGCATTTCCAGATAGGTGTGGAACGGCAATTCGCAGGCCGGATGTTCTTCGAGGAGGTCGAACACCGATTTGCGTTTGGCGAGGATGTCGTTGCGATAGCGCTCGCTTGCCGCGGGATCGTCGCCGACATAGCCGAGCAGTTTCGGCTTGGTCATCGGGCATCGGGTGTTCTCTGCCATGATCTGGATCTGCTTGCGGGTGGCGACCTGCTGCAACTCGACGAATTCGGTGAGCAGGCGACCGACCGAGACGACATCACCGACAGGCAATTGCGCGCGGCGACCTTCCGCGACCTGCAGCCGGATCTGATCATCCGGCAGGAAGCCGAAGCGGCGCGCAACGGCGTCGACCAAAGCGGGATCGTTGCGCGGCACCACGCTGAGGTGATCGCCGACGCGGTAGCTGGTCCCGGCAGGAAGCTCGATCTCAATATGCCGCGTCGAGCGATCGGACGCACCGTTCTGCAGTTCGCGATTGCCCAGCACTTTCATCGGGACCACGCCGCCGAGCGCCACGACGGTGTTCACCGCGCTCGGCGCGACAGGTTCGATCTGATAGAGCGGTGCATCGTCGGCGCTGCGCTCGAAGCCGGTGTCGAGGCCGAATTCCTTCACCGCGAGCGGGCGCAGTTTCGCGAACCAGCCCTCGAACTGGCCGTCGAGATCGTCGCGCGCATCGCCTTCGCCGCGCACATAGGCGTTGGTGGCACCATGCGCGCGCAATTGGTCGTCGATAATGCGGGGGATCGACTGATAGGTCGCCAGCCAGTCGCTGTTGCCACAGCCGAACACGGCATAGCGCACCTTGGCGAAGGCATCCTTCGGCAGGTCGGTACCGAGCCAGTTGACGAATTGCGTGGCATTGTCCGGTGCCGCGCCGTTGTAGGACGCGCAGAAGATCAGCACGCCGCCCTCGGTCGGCAGTTTGCCGACAAAGTCATCCAGCGGCGCGAGTTTGGTGGCGAAGCCGTTGACCTCGGCGAGATCGGCGACGCGCGTTGCCAGTTCCTCGGCGGTGCCGAGATTGGAGCCATAGAGCACCAGCAGCGGCGTGTTGTGGCTGGGCCGTGCGCGACCCGTGGCGACGGGCGTGAGCGTCGTAGCAGCAGAGGTGGCAGCAGCCGTCCGTCCGGCAAAGGCGCTGCGCTCGTGATCGTGGCGCGGGCGCACCTTGATCTTGAAACCGTCGGGCTTGATGGTCAGCGTTTCCTTCAGCACCATCTGGTAGCGCTTGTGGTCCGTCATCTTGAAGCGCTGCAGGATCATGCCGAGCGCCAGCCCAGCTTCGTGCATGGCGAAACCACGGCCGATACAGGCGCGCTGGCCGTTGCCGAACGGTTTCCAGGCGTTGATTGGGCGGGCGGCCTCGGCCTCCTTCGAGAAATTCTCGGGATCGAACGCGTCCGGATTGGGTCCCCACACCGACGGGTCGCGATGCAGCGCCAACACCAGGATGGTGACGAAGGTGCCTTTGCGCAGCTTGTACTTGCCGCCGCCGATGGTCTCGTCCTGTACCGGCGCGATGCCATAGGCCGGTGCCGGCGGCCACAGCCGCAGCGACTCCTTCAGGATCTGCGTGATGTAATGCAGCTGCGTAACCTGCTGATAGGTCGGCTTGGCATTCACATCGGGGCCAAACACCCGGTCGACTTCCTCATAGGCCTTCTTCAGCACCTCCGGATGTTTCAGCATCGCGTAGATCGCACATGACAGCAGGCCCGACGTGGTCTCGTGGCCGGCGATCAGGAAGGTGTTGATCTGGTAGCGGATGTTGACGTCGTCGAGTTGTTCGCCGGTGGCGCGGTCGACGCCGGTCATCATGGCGCCGAGCATGTCCTTCTTGGCCTCGGTCGCCTCGGCGTTCTTGCGGCGCTCGGCGATGATCTCGTCGACCATGGAATTCATGAAGGCGACGTCGCCGGCGAGATCGCGGCGGCGCTTCTGCATCCACAGACTTTCCAGCGGCAGGCCGCGGGTCATCATGATGGTTTCGAGCGAGCGCACCAGTGATTCCACGAAGGGGTGGTAGTCGCTGCGGTAGAACGAGTTGAAGCGATAGTCGAAACCGCAGAGGCCAATCGTGTCCAGCGTCAGCGCCGTCATGTCATGGACGACGTCGATCTCCTCGTCGGTGTTGAGGCGTTCCCACTTCTTCACCAGCTGCTCGGCGATATCCACCATGCTCGGGTGATAGGACTGCATCGCGCGGTTGCCGAACGGCTGCAGCAGGATGTTGTGCGCCTTGGTCCAGTTCGGCTCTTTCGTGTCCGCCGTGAACAGTCCGTCGCCGCCGACGGCACGCACCCGGCGCAGCGCGCCGCGCACGGCCTTGTCGAAGCGCTTCTCGTCGCTGAGCTCGTCCACCAGATCGTGGCCGCCGACGATCACGATGGGTGAGCCCATCATGTCCAGCCAGAAGATCGGCCCAAGCTCCTTGGCCAGCCGCGCCAGATCCTGCACCGGCGCATTGGCGTCCAGCGACAGCATATTGCCCACCACCGGTTTCTTCGGCGGATGCGGGATCGGGGCGAGTTTGTTGGTGGAGGACATTCTCAAGCGTTTCCTGTTGCGTAGGATGGGTAGAGCGTCTTCGCGAAACCCATCAAAATCCTGCACCCGGCCGTGATGGGTTTCGCAAGAGCTCTACCCATCCTACGGATCATCCAAACCGTCTTCGCCGCCAGTCGATCAGCACCTGGCTGACCTCGTCGGGCTTCTCCTGCTGGGTCCAGTGGCCGCTGTCCTTCACCAGATATTTCTCCAGATCGGGAATGATGTTTTCCATGCCATCTGCGGAGGAGGGCGGCAGCACCGCGTCGTTCTCCGCCATGATCATCAGCGATGGCACGCGCACGGTGTGATCGAGCCCTTCGGCGCGGGCCCAGTTGGCGCTCATGTTGCGATACCAGTTGATGCCGCCGGTAAAGCCGGATTCCTTGAAGGCGTCGACGAAGATTTTCCTTTCCTCGTCGGAGAGAATCTTCTGACGCGGGTCCTTCGCGGGATCGTAAGCAGCGACCATCTGCGGAAATGCCAGATTGGTCTTCGACGACGCGCCGATGCCGCCGACCGGCGCTTCGCCAACGTTGGCGTGCTTGCGTGGCATCGGCTTGCGCATGAAGAAGTCGAAGGCCTTGTCGACATTCTCGCCGAAGATGCGGTCCGGCTCGTGTGCGGGATCCTGAAACTGGACGATATACATCGTCTCGCCGAAGCGCTTCTTGTAGATCTGCAACGGATCGACCGGCGCGCGGTCGGTATGCGGCGTATTCACGCCGACCACACCGGCGACACGGTCGCGATGCCGCAGCGGCATCTGCCAGACGATGAAGCCGCCCCAGTCATGGCCGACGAAGATCGCCTTGTCGATCTTGAGATGATCGAGCAATGCGACGAGATCGCCGGTGAGATGTTCGATGCTGTAGTCCTCGACCGCGTTGGGCCGCGACGTCGCGCCATAGCCGCGCTGGTCCGGCGCGATGACACGGATGCCGGCTGCGGCCAGTGCCTTGATCTGATGCCGCCAGGAGAACGCCATTTCCGGCCAGCCATGGCACAGCACCACAGGCGGCGTGTCGCTCATGGGGCCGGCATCGTAATATCCCATGCGAATGCCATTCAGCTTGGCGAACTGCAACGGGGGCATTTCAATCATGGTTATTCCCTAGCTAGCGGTCTTGAGAACGTCGGGCGGCGCAAACGCCCCCTGCAGCAGCGCGAATTCGTCCGGCATCATGTCGGCGAGCACCTGCACATGCGGGATGATGTTGGCGCCGGCAATGAAGCCGAAATCGAGCTGGTCGCGATAACTCTGCACGGTGATGTTCAGCGCCAGCCCATGGGTGGCGATGGAGACCGGGAAGATGTGTAAGAGCTCGGCGCCGGCCGCATAGAGTGTCTGCCGCGGCCCGGGCACGTTGGACACTGTGATGTTCGCCGCCGGCGGCAACACGTCGGAGAGGTTGGTGCGGCTGTAAAGCAGCGCCAGGATCTGCACCATGATCGGTGCGCCCAGCATGGAGATGTTGGAGACCTGCGGCATCAATGCCCGCAGCGGATGCGACATCTCCTTGGACTTGGTCGATTGCGCGATGATCGCTTCCAGCCGCTCCTTTGGGTCCTCGATATTGCTGGCGATCGAGCAGATCATGCCAAACACCTGATTGTTGGAATCGGTGTTGCCTTCCTCACGCAGCGAGATCGGCACCGCGGCAGTCAGGGACTTGGCGGGCAGGGCGCCTTTTTCCTTGAGGTAGCGCCGGACAACGCCTGATGAGAGCGCCAGCACCACGTCATTGAGTTTGCCGCCCGCCTGCTTGGCTACGGCCTTGGCCGCCGACAGCGGCACCGACACGCCGGCAAAGCTGCGCTCCGAGGAGATAGTTTTGTTGAGCAGCGTCGGCGGCGACAGCATACTGTTGAGACTGTCGCGCGATTTCGGATCGGCAATCTTCGCCATCACGTCGGACGCGCTCTTCACCATGGTCGGGATCGAGCCGGCGAATTTCACCGCACTCTCGATCTGGAACATGGCGTTGTCGAATAGGATCGAGCCGATATCGCTCTTTCCGGAGCGCGGTAGTTCGATGCCTTTTCCGGAATTCTCCAGCGGCTGACGCCAGAGCTGCTGGTAGGAGTCGATGAAGCTCGCTGCGATATCGCGCGGCTCCTGACGCTGCTTCGCGCGCACTTCCGGCTTTTCGATCTCGCGCGGGATCGGCGTCACGTCATAGATCATGCTGGTGAGGGCCGCGCCGGCGCCGCCATCGATGCAGGCATGGTGCATCTTCGAATACAGGCCGATCTCGTTGTCCTTCATGCCCTCGAAAACATAGAACTCCCACAATGGCCGGGCGCGGTTCAGCAGCTTGGCATGCATCCAGCCGACGATGCGCTCCAGCGTGGGACGGTCATGGGGCGCGGGCAGGCTGCCGCGGAAGATGTGACGGTCGATGTCGAACTGGTCGTCCTCGACCCAGGAGGGATGGTCGATATCTAGCGGGGCCTTTTCCAGTCGGGCCTTGAGGATCGGCGCCACATGCAGGCGCGAGGCGATCATCGCCTTGAAGTCCTCGAAGAAGTCGCCCTTGTAATCCTCGGGCAGGCGAAAGATCGCCATGCTGCCGACATGCATCGGCATCTCCGGCGTTTCCAGATACAGAAACGACGCGTCCATTGAGGACAGCTTCCTGCTGGCTTCCGCCATGATACGTCCCTCCCTCGCATGGTCACCGACGCCTTTGCGGCGCTCTACCGATGAGTGTGCCTGCGCGCGGGGCGAATATGCAATGGCAAAGGCGAGGCCGGACACCGGCCAGGCCCACGACTTAAGGCTGGGGTCGTCGAGGCGTTGGGAGGTCGGTTTGCCGACTTAAAGGGCAGGTGCCATTTGCCTTGCCCAGTTGGATATCCGAAGAATCCGCGGCTCGAAATGCTAAATTATAAAGCTAAATCAACACGTCGGTTACTTTCCTGTTTCAGATCTCTGGCGGTAGCCCGTTAATGCATCAGGCGCCGCCTGATTACCGGGCATATCACGGGTTTGTGATGTTGCGATGCACCATCGATGTTGCAGTGCATTATTTACTATGTCATAGAAGTTGCACCCCGGGCCCACAACGGCGGGACGGGGTGAGCCGAGCCTGAGTGCAAGCATGAGCTTTGCAGAGGCGGCCCAACCCGAGGATGGAGACGAACATGACGATCGAAACCGAAACCAATTCCGTGCTGAACAACGTCAAGCAGGCTTTCGCGCCCGTCACCGAGGCGTTCACCAAGCTGCAGAATCTGGAAGTGCCCGAAGCGACCCGTGACTTCGTCAAGCGCGCCGCCGGCACTGCCAAGGACAAGGCCGCCGACTTCCAGGCCAATTCCGAGAAGGTGACCTCCGCCATCGAAACCGCTGTGTCGAACTCGGTCTCCGAGGCGACCAAGATCAGCCGCAACGTTCAGGACGCGTTCTATGCCGACGTCCAGTCGTTCTTCGCTGGTATCGACAAGCTCGCTTCGGCGAAATCGCTGACCGAAGCCTTCCAGGTGCAGACCGATCTCGTGCGTGCCCATGGCGAAGTTTTGAGCTCGCGCGCCAAGGCGTCGACCGAATATCTCGGCAAGCTGGTGTCGGAAGGCGCCAAGAGCGCGCAGGACAACTTCTCGAAGGCGACGTCGTTCGCCAAGACCGCCTGATCCACACGCGATCAAGCGACATGAATTCGAAAGGCCCGCGCAAGCGGGCCTTTTTTTCGTCGTTCCGCCAGAGCAGGCCGTGCGTCCCGGCATCGGAAGCACGCTCACTTGATTGTCACGGTGATCTTGTTCGAGACGATGGGCGGGTTGAAGGGATAATGAGCGCCGTCTCCCAGCACGAGCTGGAGCGTATGTTTGCCGGGGGGCAATTCTATGCGTGCTTCGGTCTGGCCGGCTCCGAAATGGAGATGCGACTTGTCCTGCGGGATCGGCTCCTTGGGATCGAGCGGGTCATTCACATCGATCAGCAAATGATGATGGCCGCTGTTCTGGAAATTATCGCCTGCATGAGTGACGCCCATGTTGCGTAAACCGAAACGACACCAGAACCCGCCCTTGATCACCGCTTTGTCCTGCGGCCACACGAAATAGAGGACCGCATCCTTCGGTGCGGACTTTCCTTGCGCATGGACTGCAAGGGGCGCCGTTGACAGCATGGCGGACAACACGATGAGCCCGGTGATCCTCATGACGCAGCCTTTCCTTCGGGGGCGGTCTCAGGACGAAATGGCAATCCGGAAGCCGTGGGTCGGATATCGCACATTGGTGTCGTAGCCATCGCGGCTTGCGGGTCGGACGTAACGCGCATCGTTTTTCCAGGAGCCGGATCGAATGACGTGTGAGACGCAGTCGTTCTCGACCCATGGCGCGCCGTTCTGTGGGGCACCCTGATAGTTCTTGTGCCAGCAATCCTCTGTCCATTGATTGACGCCGCCACCCATATCGTAGAGTCCGAATGGATTTGGCTTCAGGCTGCCGAGCTTGAGCGGCTGTTCGGCGGCGGCATCCGTGCAGTTCTTGCAGTTGGCCATGCCGGGCTGCAGCTGATCGCCCCACCAGTATTTCGTTTGCGTGCCGCCACGCGCGGCATACTCCCATTCAGCCTCGCTCGGGAGCCGGAAGGCTTTTTGCGTTTCCTTCGCGAGCCATGCGACAAACTGCTTGGCATCGGTCCAGCTCACATCCGTGACCGGAATGTCGTCCCGCCCTGTCACCAGAAACGCGCATGCATTCGCAGCAGCGCACGCGTTCCATTCCCGAACCGAGACCGGATACTTGCTTATCGCGAAAGGCTTGATCGTGACCTGGTGTATCGGCTTTTCCGATATGTCGTCATTGCTGCCCATGGCGAAGGTCCCGCCAGGGAGCGGGACCATGACGGGCTCTATGACCGGCTTTGGTGGTGCTGGCGGCGGGGGCGGGGCAGGCGTTACCACCGGAGCAGGTTCAGGCCGGGCTTGCTTGGCGACGGGCGCGGGCGCTGATCGGGTGCCTGCATTTCCTGTCTCTTGCGGAGGCGCCGCGGGAGCTGACGCCTGATTGCCGATTTCACCGCGCGGGTAAGCCCTCATGTACCAGACGCCGGCGCCTGCGAGAGCCAGCAGGATGGCGCAAAACGAAACGATCAGAACATGTTCACGCCGCTTCCGCGCCTTGTTGAATGCCGCGGGATCAGGAAGCACCCGGTAAACGCGCACCGGATCGGTAATGTTCTTGATCTTGCGGTCTCCAAGCGACTCGTAGCCGCAGACGAGCTTGTGCTTGATCTGCTCGTAGATGCCACCCGAGATGTACACTTGGCCGGGGTCGGCGATCCCCTCGAGGCGCGCAGCGATATTGACGCCATCGCCGAAGACATCATTGGGCTCGATGATCACGTCTCCCAGATTGACGCCAATGCGATATTCGATCCAAGAGCTCTTTGGCAGCGCGGCGTTGCGTCCGATCATGCTTTGCTGGATGACGATACCGCATCGAACGGCTTCGACCGGACTATCGAATATCGCAATGAACCCATCGCCAGTCCTTTTGACGAGTTTGCCGTCGTGCTCGGTAATGCTCGGCTCGATGAGGTCACGCTCGATGCGCTTGACGCGCGCATGCGTTTCTTCCTCGTCGAGTTCCATGAGGCGGCTATATCCGCAGATGTCCCCCACAACGATCGCCGCAAGGCGACGCGGCGTTCCGACGCGCGGGGTGGCAGGGTCCTTACCCCTGCCTGAACTGATGTCACGAATCTCGCCGCGCATGACTTCGCGCCTCTACAACGGACACACGAGGTTCACTAGCCGTTCAGTCGACCGTCATGACGCTACGCTCAACGTCCCTGTCAGACAATTAGCTGAAAACGCAAATTGGCTGATCCCGGAGGAGCCGCGCGGTAGCGAGATGACGAAGTTCCTCGCATTCGCTGTATTGATATACCCGGCGCAGACAGAATACGGCAGCAGCTACACAGGTTCTCAGTTCACCTGCCGCTCTTTCCCGACCCAATAGGGATCGCGCAACTGTCGTCGCAGGATCTTGCCCGACGCATTGCGTGGCAATGCTGCGATGAAGTCGATGGTCTTCGGCGCCTTGAATCCCGCGATGCGCTCGCGCGTGAACTTCATCAGGTCGGTTGCGCCGAGCTCCTTGCCGGGCTTCAGCACGACCACGGCCTTCACCGCTTCGCCCCAGGTATCGTCGGGAATACCGATGACGGCGACCTCCGCCACATCCGGATGATCGCAGATCGCGCTCTCCACTTCGGCGGGATAGATGTTCTCGCCGCCGGAGATGATCATGTCCTTGATGCGGTCGTGGATGTAGAGGAATCCGTCTTTGTCGAGATAACCGGCATCGCCGGTGCGCAGCCAGTTGTCGCGACCCAGTGTGCGCGCGGTCGCATCCGGCAGATTCCAGTAGCCCACCATGTTGGATGCCGAGCGCGTTGCGATCTCGCCGACTTCGCCCACATCAAGCGGCTTGCCGTCGACATCGAGAATGGCGATCTCGATTCCCGGTAGCGCCTTGCCGGCGGAACGCATGCAGTCGCGGCCCTCGACGTGATCTTCCGGGGCCAGCACCACGATGGTACCGGTGGTCTCGGTCATCCCGTACATCTGCACGAAGCCGCAGCCGAATACGCTGATGCATTCCTTGAGCAGGGCGGCGGGGATCGGCGATGCGCCATACATGATGTAGCGCAATTTGCTGAAATCCATCTCCCGCGCACGCGGCTGCCGCACGATGAACTGCATCGCTGCCGGCACCAGGAACAGTTTGCTGATGCCGTAGTCCCGGAAGAAATCGAGCACCTTGTTGGGATCGAACTCCCTGGCGATCACGCTCTTGGCGCCGTGATAGAGGCCGAACACCGCCCAGCCGACGCCGCCGATATGAAATACCGGCATCGCCACCAGCGAGACGTCGTCGGCGGTCCAGACGTTCCAGTCGGGGTTCTCGTCGGTGCCGCCGATGCGCAGCAGTGAGAGGAAATTCTGATGCGACAGCATCGCGCCTTTTGGTTTTCCTGTGGTGCCCGACGTGTAGAGCTGGATCGCGACATCGTCCTTAGCCATTGTGAGGTTAGGATCGCGCTCGCTCTGCGCGTCGCGCCAGGCCGTAAAGTCCTGCCACTCGGTTGCGCCGCCTTCCATGGTCATGACGATACGCACGCCCGGTATTTGCGGCTTGAGGCTGCGCACGAGGTCGACGAATTCCGGTCCGACGAACAGTACCTGTGCCTTCGCGTCATCGATGATGAAGGCGATCTCCGGTCCGGCGAGGCGCCAGTTCACCGGCGCCGTCACCACCTTGGCCTTCACGGCGCCGATCAGCAGTTCGATGAAGAGGTCGCTGTTCTTGCCGAGATAGGCGACGCGTTCGTTCGGCTTGATGCCGAGGGCAATGAGCCCGTTGGCGACCCGGTTGGCATTGCGATCGAGTGATCTGTAGCTGGCCTCGCGGCCCTCGAACACCAGCGCAATTGAATCGCCGCGCGTCTGTGCTTGCACGCGAATGACATCGGCCAGCGTGGCCGCTTCCGCAACGGACATGTGTCTCCCTCCCTCAGTTTATTAGTTGCGGCGAGTGTGCGGGCGTCCGGGAGGACTGACAAGACGGGAAAGGTGCTGCGGTGCGGTGAGACAGGTGCCGGGAGGTCGTTCAGCCGACGTTGCGCGTCCTACGCTGTTTTGCAAAATAACGCGCGGGCGGCTCGCCGAAGGCGCGACGAAACATCGCGATGAAGTTGCTGGACGTGGCATAGCCGAGCGCTTCGGCGACATCCGCGACGGGTTCATTGGCGGCCAGCCGTTCCAACGCCAGCGTGAGACGCGCCTGCTGCCGCCACTGCGTGAAGCCCATGCCGGTCTCCGTCATGAAGATGCGACGTGCCGTTCGTTCCGACAGGCCAGCCCATTCGCCAAGCTCATGCAGCGTGCGCGCGTCATGCGGCCGCCGGATCAGCGCATTGGCGATACGCAAAGCGCGGATATCCGTCGGCATCGGCAGATGCAGCGGCTCCTGCGGCGCACCGCGGATTTCGTCGAGCAGCACGGCCACGACGCGCGTCTGCGCCGGCGTGAGCCGATCCGCATTCGTCCAACCCGCAGCGCGCCTGACGAGCGCGCGCAGCAGATCGCTGACACCCATGACGCAGGGCTGCGATGGCAATGTCCGGCTCGCGGCCGGCGTCAGGAGCACGCCCCATCCGCTCAGCACACCGCTCAGGGTCACCTTGTGATGGAGCCCGGGCGGCAGCCAGCCGATGCGCTGCGGCGGCAGTAGCCACGAGCCCTGTTTCGTGTGCAGGCGGATCAATCCGCTTTCGATACAGAACAACTGGCCGCGGCGGTGATGATGCCAGTCGAGTTCGCGGGTGCCGAGCCGAAATGCATCGCCGGGCTCATCGCTGCCCCAGATAGCGATTGCGGATGGTCCGTCGAGGCGCTCGGTGAGCGAGGTCATGACACCATGCCTTTTCAGAACCGCTCCAGCCTGGCCGGTTCTCACTATTTTGCGTCCGAATGTCGTTAACGGGTTTGAGCGACCGGGTCTATCTCCGCATGCAGATCAACGAACAGTCAGGAGACGACGATGAGCCTCGATAGCGGTGCCTTTCTCATTCACGATGTTGCGGCCTTCCCGATTGTGTGGGTCCGGCATGATGAGCTTCAGCCGGGAAGTGCGGCGCAGTGGGAGGTCGAGATGGACGATCTCATCGGCCGCAAGCAGCCTTTCGTCATGATCATGGCCAGTCATCATCATGATGAGGCGCATGAAGATCGCAAAGCGAGGGGGCTTTGGCTCAAGCGCAACAAAGCGACGCTCGCGCTGCTTTGCCGTGCCATCATTGCCGTCGAGCCGAATGCCGTCACACGCGTTCTCGTGGAGGCCCAGTCGGCACTTGCGACGAAGGCGTTCGGCATCAGTTCCGCGGTGGTCGCATCCGAAGACGAGGCCATGAGGGTTGCGCGCGAGCGGTTGCAGGTTGCGCGTTGATCAAAAAACAAAGCGAGGCCTCCCGCGTGGGAGAGCCTCGCTGCCGGTCGAATTATTTTGCGGCTCTTACCCCCGCTGCGCCTTGTCCTTTTCGTTCTGCGCTTTGATGCTGTCGCGTGCCTGGATCCATTCGGCATCGGACCAGTCGCGCAGCTGATAGAAGTTGCCGCCCATGGCGAGCGCCTGCGCGCCGTCCATGGCGATGGTCTCGCCTGATATCCAGTCGCAGCCGCCGGAGATCAGGAACACCGCGAGATTCTGCAGCTCTTCCATCTTGCCGACGCGGCCCATCGGGTTCTGCGCGCGGGTGCGCGCGCCGGCCTCGTCGCCGGGCTTGATGCGCTTGCTCATGCCTTCAGTGGGAATTTCACCGGGCGCGATGGTGTTGAGGCGGATGCCATAGCGCCCCCATTCGGTGGCCAGCGACATGGTCATGGCATGGATCGCCGATTTGCTCATGGCGGAGGGCACCACATAGGGGCTGCCATTGCGCACCCAAGTCACGGTGATCGAGACCACATTGCCCGGCACCTTGTCGGCGATCCAGCGGCGGCCGACCGCATGGGTCATGTAGAACGTGCCGTGCATCACCGTGTTGGCGACCGCGTCGAAGCCGCGCGCCGACAGGTCCTGCGTCCGCGAGATGAAATTTCCGGCGGCGTTGTTGATCAGGTCGGTGAGGGGACCATCGGCCCAGATGCCTTCGATCATCGCATCGACCGCCGCGGCGTCGCGGATGTCGACGCCGTGGCTGGAGACCTTGCCGCCAAATTCCGCCATCAGCTCGGTTGCGGTCTCGTCGCATACAGCCTTGCGGCGACCGCAGATATGCACTTCGGCGCCGAGTTCGAGGAATTTCGCCGCCATCGATTTGCCGAGACCGGTGCCACCGCCGGTGACGAGGATTTTTCGGCCTGCGAGGAGCTGCTGATTGAACATGGGAGGGTCCTGCTTTAAGAGGATGCGGACGGGTTAATTAGTTGATTGACTAAACCCGATACCGCTTGCGTGTAAAGCGGGAAGAAAAACAAGTCTAGGAAGGAAACCACCCATGGAAGACCGCATCTCTGTGTCCATGACGGATGGCGTTGCCGATGTTCGGCTGGTCCGCGCGGACAAGATGAATGCGCTGGATGCGGCGATGTTTGCGGCATTGGTCGATACCGCCGAGCGCCTGAGCCACGAGAAGGGCCTGCGCGCGGTGGTGCTGTCCGGCGAGGGCCGGGCGTTCTGCGCCGGCCTCGACATGGGACGATTCGCCGCGATGAATGAGGGCGGCGGCGACGGTATTGGCGGCGCGCAGAAGCGCGACCTGTCACTGCGCACACACGGTCTTTGCAATCATTCCCAGCAGGCCGTGTGGGGCTGGCGTCAATTGCCGGTGCCGGTGATCGCGGCGGTTCATGGCGTCGCCTTTGGCGGCGGATTCCAGGTCGCACTCGGCGCCGATATGCGGTTTCTCGCGCCGGACACGCGAATGTCAGTCATGGAAATCAAATGGGGTCTCGTGCCCGACATGGCGGGCACGCCGATCCTCGCCAGCCTCGTGCGCGACGACATCCTGCGCGACCTCACTTACACCGGCCGCATCTTCTCGGCACAGGAAGCCCTGAGTTACGGCCTCGCCACGCGCATCTGCGACGATCCGCGTGCCGCGGCACTCGAGACGGCGCGCGAGATCGCCGGCAAGAGCCCCGATGCGATCCGCGCCGCCAAGCGCATGCTCAACAATCTTGCGGTCGATCCCGGTCCGGCGCTGCTCGCCGAATCCGTCGAGCAGATGAAACTGATGGGTGGACCGAACCAGACCGAAGCCGTGCGCGCGAATATCGAGAAGCGTGCGCCGAAATTTGTGGATTAGCCCGCGACGTTCTCAGCCGTCATTGTGAGCCCTGAGAAAGTTGGACTTCCAACTTTCTTTGGGCGAAGCAATCCAGAAAGTCACAAACGAAGACTGGATTGCTTCGTCGCAAGGGCTCCTCGCAATGACGGCGAAGAGTTCATCAAAAATCAAAAACAAAAATCCGGAAACGTATCCATGTCGACAAATTCCCTGTTTCAAGGCGTCATCTCAGGTGATCGCCGCCGCGGCTTTGCCGAATTGACCGAACGTGCGAGCCGCATTGCCGGCGGGTTGTCGCGGCTTGGCGTCAAGCAGGGCGACAGCGTCAGCATCCTGATGCGCAACGACATTGCGTTTCTTGAAGCGGCCTATGCGGTGGCGCAGCTCGGCGCGTACGGCGTACCGGTGAACTGGCACTTCAAGCCGGAAGAGATCACTTATGTGATCAAGGACTCCGGCAGCAACGTCCTGATCGCCCATGCCGACATGTTGCATCAGCTGCGCGAGGCGATCCCGCAGGGCATCGTGTCGCTGAGCGTGCCGACGCCGCCGGAGATCATTGCCAATTACAAGGTCGATCCGGCACGGCTCAGCACGCCGGATGGCGCCATCGATCTGGAGAGCTGGCTGACCGAACAGGCGCCCTATGACGGCCCCGCGCTGCCGCAGCCGCACAACATGATCTACACATCGGGCACCACCGGCCATCCAAAGGGCGTGCGCCGTTTCGCGCCAACGCCGGAGCAGGCGGCGTCCGCCGACCAGATGCGTGCACGCGTCTATGGCCTCAAGCCCGGCGCACGCGCGTTGCTGCCCGGGCCGCTCTATCACTCGGCGCCCAATGCCTTTGCGCTGCGTGCCGGGCGCCTCGGCGGCGCGCTGGTGATGACGCCGCGCTTCGATCCTGAAGAATTCCTGCGCGTGGTGCAGGACGAGAAGATCGACACGATTTTCATGGTGCCGACTATGTTCATCCGGCTGATGAAGCTGCCGGAGGACATCCGCAAGAAATACGACATGTCGTCGCTGCGCCACATCATCCATGCCGCCGCGCCGTGCCCGGCCGACGTCAAGACCGCGATGATCGACTGGTGGGGCCCGGTGATCTACGAATTCTACGGCTCCACCGAATCCGGCGCGGTGACCTTCGCGAATTCCGAAGACGCGTTGAAGAAGCCGGGTACTGTCGGCAAGATCGCGCCCGGCGCCGAACTGCGTTTTCTCGGCGATGACGGCCAGATACTACCACAAGGCGAGATCGGCGAGATCTATTCGCGCATATCAGGCAATCCGGATTTCACCTATCACAACAAGCCGGAAAAGCGCGCCGAGATCGACCGCGACGGCTTCATCACTTCGGGCGATGTCGGCTATCTCGATGCCGACGGCTATGTCTTCATCTGCGATCGCAAGCGCGACATGGTGATCTCCGGCGGCGTCAATATCTATCCCGCCGAAATCGAAGCCGCACTGCATGCCGTGCCCGGTGTGCATGACTGTGCAGTGTTCGGTATTCCCGACGAGGAATTCGGCGAGTCCCTGATGGCGGTGATCGAGCCGCAGCCCGGCGTGGTGCTTGACCTGGCGACGGTGCGTGCGGACCTCAAGAAGGCGCTGGCCGACTACAAGGTGCCGAAGCAGATGGAGATCCAGTCGAACTTGCCGCGAGAAGACTCCGGCAAGATCTTCAAGCGGAGGCTACGCGATCCCTATTGGGCAAAAGCGGGACGGACGATCTAGGAGGACGATGATGCGCGTGGCAATGATTGGAAACAAACTTGCCGCGCAGATCGCGGCAATCACGCTTCTGATGGCGGCGTTTGCCGGTCCTGCAGTTGCCGTCGACCTCGAGCCGAAGCAGATCCTCGCACCATCCGGTAAGCTGCGTGTCGGGCTCTATCCGGGAACACCGACGTCTATTCTCGTATCGCAAACCGAAGGCCCGCGTGGTGTCGGCTACGATCTCGGCAAGGAGCTCGCGCGGCAATTGGGCGTGCCCTATGAGCCGGTGGTGTTCTCCAGGAATGCCGAGGTTCTCGAAGCGGTGAAGACAGGCGCGGTCGATGCCGCCTTCACCAATGCGTCGGCCGCGCGTGCGAAGGACATGGATTTCGGCCCGTCTTATCTGGAAAGTGATCTTGGGTATCTCGTCGCGAAAGAGTCCAGGGTTGCGGGGCCCGATGATGTCGATGTCAAAGGCGTCCATGTCGGCGTCACCGCCGGAAGTTCATCCGATGCCGTTCTGTCGCGCGATTTGAAGAATGCCGAGGTCGTTCGCGTGCCGGCCATCAGGCTTGCGCCCGGCCTGCTGATGGCCGGCAGCATCGATGTGTTTGCTACCAACAAGGCGACACTGTTCGAACTCGCCGAGCAGGCGCCGGGCGCGAAGGTGCTGGACGGTCGCTGGGGTGTCGAGCGGCATGCCATCGCGATCCCCAAGGGGCGCGACGAGGGGATGGCATTTATCCGCAAATTCACCGAGGATGTGAAGGCGCAAGGACTGGTCGATGCGGCCATCGCACGATCCGGACTGCGCGCTGCGACCACAGCCAAGTAGCTATATCAATTAGCAACGACACGAGATTGTTGCGCGATATTACAAGAGGGACGACGATCCATGCCTGCGCCTATGAAATTGGCCATCGCCACGGCGGCTGCATTGCTGTCTTTCACCAGCCCGTCGCTGCACGCCCAGACGTTTCCCAGCAAGCAGGTGACAATCCTGGTGCCCTATGCGGCCGGCGGTGCGGTCGACGTGCTGGCGCGGACCTTTGCGCAATCGCTGTCGAAGACCTGGGGCCAGCAGCCCGTGGTGGACAACCGTCCAGGTGCCGGCGGGATCATCGCCTCGCAGGCGCTCGCGAAGTCGCCGCCCGATGGCTATACGCTGATCCTTGTGGCATCGGGCCATCCGCTCAATCAGTTCTTCTATCCAAAGCTGCCCTACGACACGTTCAAGGATTTCACCGCGATCAGCGAAGTCGCCTATTCGCCGCTGGCCATCGTGGTGTCGAAGGACAATCCGGCGAAGAACCTGCAAGAGCTGCTGGCGCAGGCGAAAGCCAAGCCGGACTCGTTGTCCTACGGCATGTCCGGCAACGGTACCTCGGCGCATCTCGCCGGCGAATTGCTGAACCATATGGCTGGCACCAAGATCGTCTCGATCCCCTACAAGGGCGGTGCGCCGGCGCTCACGGCCGTCATTGCCGGCGACATTCCCATGAGCATCAATCCGCTGCCGGAGATCGTCGGCCAGCTCGAAGGCGGCGCGGTGCGCGCCATGGCCGTGACGACAGCGACGCGCTCGGCGGCGCTGCCCAATGTGCCGACCGTCGCCGAATCCGGTGTCGCCGGTTATGATACGGCGGTGTGGTGGGGCTTCCTCGGACCTGCCGGCATGCCGGCCGATGTCGTGGCGAAGATCCATGCGGATCTGGTGACAGCCCTGAAGGATCCGGTGGTGCTGGCGGCGCTGAAGAAGATCGATGCCACGCCGGTAGGTTCCTCGCCCGCAGACTTCGACAAGTTCATGCATGCCGAAGCGGACAAATGGGGGCCGGTGCTGAAGGCGGCAAACATCAAGGTCCAGTAAGCAATATGACTGAACGTTCGAACCAGTGGCACGTCGGCCTGATCGGTTATGGCGAAGTCGGGCGCATTCTCGCCGAAGACCTGCGCAAGCAGGATATCCGCGTCAGCGCCTATGATCTCAAGCTCGACGGCAAAGATGCCGGGGCGCTCCGCGACCATGCCGAGACCCATGGTGTCACGCTCGCATCCTCGCATGCCGATCTCGCGTCACGCGTAGACTTCATCGTCTGCGCTGTCACCGCAAGCCAGACAGTGCCAGCCGCGCAGGCCTGCGTGCCCGGTCTGAAGCCGCAGGCGTGGTTTCTCGATTTCAACTCGGCATCTCCCGGCGCAAAGCAACGTGCGGCTGGGCTGATCGATGGCGCCGGCGGGCGCTATGTCGAGGGCGCGGTCATGACCTCGATCCCGCCATACCGCATCAGGGTGCCGCTGCTGCTCGGAGGTACCGGCGCGCGCGATCTCGCGCCACTGCTCAACGCCATCGGCTTCGATGCGAAAGTCGCCAGCGACAAGCTCGGCGTCGCCTCGGCCACCAAGATGTGCCGCAGCATCATGATCAAGGGCCTCGAGGCCATGGTGATCGAGAGCTTTACGACTGCACGCGCCTATGGCGTCGAGGACGCGGTGATCGCGTCGCTGGTCGAGACGTTTCCAAGCATCGACTGGGAGAAGCAGGGCGCCTATTTCTTCCAGCGCGTCATCGAACACGGCCGCCGCCGCAGCGAGGAAGTCCGCGAAGTCGCCGAGACGGTGCGCGAGATTGGGCTCACGCCATGGTCGGCCGAAGGCACGGCCGAGCGGCAGGGCTGGGTCGCGGATCTCGCCGATGATGGCCTGTTCGGCACCAAGGGCGAGGCGGGTTTCGCGCGCAGCGCGGACTGGCGGACAGAGGCGGATCGGATTCTGGCGAAGGTGAAGCCGAAGGGCTGAGTTCCACGATTTATGGTGTCGTCCCCGCCTAGTGCGCCTTCGGCGCACGCGGGGCGGGGACCCATGACCTCCGACAAAGAAATATAAACGACAGAGTCGCGGCGATCCGGCTCTAACTATGGCCTCGGTGTGTATGGGTCCCCGCCCGCGCGGGGACGACAACTGAGGGGCCTGTTGATTACATCGTCACACAACTTCGTCTTGCATCGCAGCATGAGTTGCGACCAAATGGGGCGCCGGCAACTTCCTGGAGCGTCCTTGTGTCCCTGACCCTGTCCACCGAAGAACCCGCATCCCAGCGCGGTGACGATCCTGCTCACCAGGAGGCCGATGCCCGGTTGCGCGAGGATATACGGCTGCTGGGCCGCATCCTTGGCGACACCGTGCGGGATCAGGAAGGCGAGGCGGTATTCGCCCTGGTCGAGAATATCCGGCAGACCTCGGTCCGTTTTCACCGCGACGAGGACAAGCTGGCGCGGCGTGAACTCGAAGCCATCCTCGACGGCATGTCGATCGCCGAGACTGTGCGCATCGTTCGCGCCTACAGCTATTTCTCCCATCTCGCCAATATCGCCGAAGACCAGAACAACATCCGCCGGATGCGGGCGCAGCGCGCGAATGCGGCCAATGCATCGGGCACGCTGGCCCATGCGGTGAAGCGCGCGCGCGAGGCCGGCATCGATGCCGCGCTGCTCAGCAAGTTCTTCGGACAGGCGCTGATCAGTCCGGTGCTGACCGCGCATCCCACGGAAGTGCGCCGCAAGAGCACCATCGACCGCGAAATGGAAATCGCGGCATTGCTGGACCGGCGCGAGCGCATGCAGCTCACCGCCGAGGAGATCGAGGCGTCGGAAGAGCAATTGCGCCGCGCCGTCGTCACCCTGTGGCAGACCAATCTGCTGCGCCGGAGCAAGCTGACGGTGCTCGACGAGGTCGCCAACGGACTATCATTCTACGACTACACCTTCCTGCGCGAAGTGCCGCGGCTGCATTGTGTGCTGGAAGACAGCCTGCGCGCGCAGGGCGGCGCGGCCGAACTCGGCTCGTTCTTGCGCATGGGCAGTTGGATCGGCGGTGACCGCGACGGCAATCCGTTCGTCACGGCAGATGTGATGCGCGGCACCATGATGCTGCAGAGCAGGCGCGCCTTCAGCTTCTATCTCGACGAACTTCACGCGCTGGGCGCAGAACTATCCATGGCGGCGCATCTCGCCGATGTCTCCGATGAGCTGCGCGCCTTGGCCGAACGCTCCCCTGATCCATCGCCGCACCGCGCCGGCGAGCCCTATCGTCTGGCGATCTCCGGCGTCTATGCCCGCATGGCGGCAACGGCCCATGCGCTCGAATTGCCGAACCGCCGCGCGGCCGTGGGCGATGCCCCGGCTTACGCATCGGCGCAGGAGTTCAAGGCCGATCTCGATGTGCTCGATCGTTCGCTGATCGCTGATAATTCCGCAGTCATCGCCCGCGGCCGGCTGCGGCAACTGCGCCGCGCGGTGGATTGTTTCGGCTTCTATCTCGCCAGCCTCGACATCCGGCAGAACTCGGCCGTGCATGAGCGCACCGTCGCTGAATTGATCGATGCCGCGATGCCCGGCACGTCCTATCTCGCGCTCGGCGAGGAAGCGCGCATCGCGCTGCTGACGAATGAATTGAAGAATGCGCGGCCGCTCGGCTCGCTGTTCGTCAAATACAGCGACGAGACGCTGGGGGAACTTGCGCTATTTCGTATGGCGGCGCAGGTCCATGCGAAATTCGGCGCGGCGGCGATCCCTCAATGCATCATCTCGATGTGCAAGGGCGTCTCCGACATGCTCGAAGTCGCGGTGCTGCTGAAGGAAGTCGGGCTCGTCGATTGCTCCGGCCGCAGCGGCATCAATATCGTGCCGCTGTTTGAGACCATCGAGGATCTGCAGGCTTCTGCAGCCATCATGGACCGCATGTTCTCGCTGCACGACTATCGCAAGCTGGTCGACAGCCGCGGCGCGGTGCAGGAAGTCATGCTCGGCTATTCCGACAGCAACAAGGATGGCGGCTTCGTCACCTCCGGCTGGGAGCTGTACAAGGCGGAGATCGAGCTCATCGAAGTGTTCGAGCGGCATCACATCCGGCTCAGGCTGTTCCATGGCCGCGGCGGCTCTGTGGGCCGCGGCGGCGGGCCGAGCCACGATGCGATTCTGGCGCAGCCCGGCGGCGCGGTGGACGGCCAGATCCGCATCACCGAACAGGGCGAGATCATCTCCAGCAAATATTCCAACGCCGAAGTCGGCCGCAACAATTTGGAAATCCTCGCCGCTGCAACGCTGGAAGCAAGCCTGCTGGCGCCGAAGCACAGCGCGCCGCGCCGCGAATATCTCGAAGCCATGGAGGAGATTTCCGAACTGGCCTTCAAGGCCTATCGCGGGCTGGTCTATGAGACCGAGGGCTTTGTCGATTACTTCTGGGAATCCACCGTCATCAATGAGATCTCGACGCTGAACATCGGCAGCCGTCCGGCCTCGCGCAAGAAGACCCGTGCTATCGAGGATTTGCGCGCGATCCCGTGGGTGTTCTCCTGGGCGCAGTGCCGCTTGATGCTGCCGGGCTGGTATGGCTTCGGCAGCGCCATCGAGGCGTGGCTCGCCAATCATCCCGACAAGGGCATGGTCTTCCTGCAGGAGATGCACCGCGAATGGCCGTTCTTCCGCACGCTGCTGTCCAACATGGACATGGTACTGGCCAAGAGCTCCATCGCCATCGCCTCGCGCTATGCTGAGCTCGTCGCCGACCAGAAGCTGCGCGAGACCATCTTCGGCCGCATCCGCGGCGAATGGCATCTGTGCATCGAGACGCTGCTGGACATCATGGAGCAGGAGCGCCTGCTGCAAAACAACCCGCTGCTCGACCGCTCGATCCGCAACCGGTTTCCGTATCTCGATCCGCTCAACCATGTGCAGGTCGAGCTGCTGAAAGAGCACCGCGCGAATAATCCGGACGAGCAGGTGCTGCGCGGGATTCAGCTGACGATCAATGGCATCTCGGCGGGGCTCAGGAATAGCGGGTAGGGGGAGCGCGCAGATGTGAGTGGCCTCCCTCCCCCTTGCGGGGAGGGGCGGCCGAACGAGGCGATGCGACGCATCGCCGAAGTGGAGGCTGGGGTGGGGGTGCCACAGGCGCCGTCGCTTGTGGCACCCCCACCCGTCACGTTTGCTCGCTCCGCTCGCAACGCGCCACCCTCCCCGCAAGGGGGAGGGTGAAGAAAGCCCTCAACAGAAATGCGCGCCCTGCGTCTCCACATAGACCGCATAGAGTGACTGACTTGCCGTCATGAACAGCCGGTTGCGCTTCTTGCCGCCGAAACACACGTTTGCGCAGGTCTCCGGAAGCTTGATCTGTCCGATGCGCTGGCCGTCCGGCGCGAAGATCTGCACGCCGTCATAGCCCTCGCCGACCCAGCCGGCGCCGACCCAGATATTGCCTTCGGTATCGACGCGCAGCCCGTCAGGGAAGCCGGACTTGCCATCCAGCGTCATGTCGATCAGCGGCTTGCCATTCGAGAGCTTGCCGCCGTCCACGTCGTACTGCCAGACGACATTCTTGGCATTGGGATAATGCGTGATGCCGGTGTCGCAGACATAGAGCTTCTTGTAATCCGGACTGAAGGCGAGCCCGTTCGGCTTGAACGGATCGTCCGCGACCTTGCTGATCTGGCCGCTCGTAGGATCGATGCGATACACCGCTTCCTTCTGGTGCGGTTGCGTGACGCCCGCCGCCGCGCGTTGTCCTTCATAGAGATTGATGGCGCCGTAGCCGGGATCGGTGAACCAGATCGCCTTGTCGATCGGATTGACCACCATGTCGTTCGGCCCGTTCAGCGGCTTGCCGTTTGCCTGTTCAGCCAGCGTCGTGACGCTGCCATTGTGCTCGAAGCGGACCAGGCGCGTGCGCTGCGCGCTGAGCTGGCGGCCCTCGGTGTCGAACGAATTGCCGTTGCTCTCCTCGGATGGATAGCGGAAGCGCTCGGAGATGTGGCCGTCATCGTCGAGATAACGCAACTGGCGATTGGCAGGGATATCGCTCCAGATCAGATACTGACCCTGTGCATTCCACGCCGGTCCCTCCGCCCACAGGCAGCCCGTATAGAGCCGCTTGATGACGGTGTTGCCGACTCTCGCTTTGAAGCGATTGGCGTCGATGATGACGATGTCGGGGTCGGGGTAGCGCTGCGGCTCCGCGCCGCGGCCGAAATTTCGCGCCAGCGCATCGGGTGCGATCAGCGTCGTTGCTGCCAATGCAGCGGCGCTGCCTAGGATATTTCTGCGATTGAGTGAGTTGGATATTGCGGCGGGGTGAGCAGAGTCTTGCGTGAGCTGAGTTGGCATCGTCGTCCTCCCGGCTTTTCTGGTTTTCTCCAGCCGTTGCCGGGAGTTTAAATACCGTTGCGACGGGGATGCTACACAATTCGATGCTGCCGCGCGGTCATGGCGGTGCACAAGCGCGCATCGCAGCGCAGTGAACGTTTTGATAGTTCCATGCGACCAAGACCAAAGCTCTCATTTGATGCGCGGTTCCCCATGTCGTCGTTTCGCTGTCACATATGTGTTGCAGTCGCTTCTGCAGCATTGCTGTTCGCCACATCATTGTCAGCGCACGCGGATAATGGATGTCGTCCGCCGATGGATCAGCGGATGATCGCAGGCTGTAGCGATATCATCGATCGTCCCGGCGCAACGGATGCCGAGCGCTCCGAAGCGCTTCGCCTTCGCGCCATCGGGAACTTCGAACTCGGCCATATGGAGGCGGCGCGCGCGGATTTTACTGCGTTCATCGCACTCAATCCTGACTTTGCGAAAGGCTATGGCGCGCGCGCCATGGTCCACAACCGCCTCGACGAATTCGATCTGGCTATCGCGGATGCTAACAAGGCGATCGCCCTCGATCCCACTTACGCCTCGGGCTTCGGCTCGCGGGCGAGCGCCTATGAATCCAAGGGCGATTTCGTGCGGGCGCGCGCCGATTATGACAAGGCGATTCGCCTGCAGCCGGGCAATTCGTCCTACCATCGCGGACGCGGAATGTTGCGCAAGAGATTGGCCGACATCGATGGCGCGATCGCAGATTTCTCGGAAGCCATCCGCGTCGATCCGAAAGACTATGCGGCGTTCGCATTGCGCGGTAACAGCCGTGCCGCCAAGAAAGACTTTAGCAAGGCGCTGGCCGATTACGACGCTGCGCTGCAGATCAAGCCCGGCGACACCTATGCCCACCGTGGTCGCGCTGACGTCAGGATTCGACGGGGCGACAATGACGGCGCGATCGCGGATTTCGACGTCGTTCTGGCCGGCGATCCGAACGACGTCGGCGCCCATGTTGACCGCGGCATCGCCTTTGCGCGCAAGGGCGATTTTGCCGGCGCGATCCCGGACCTGGACGCGGCGCTGAAGCTGAGGCCGGACGATCCCGACACCCGTAACCGGCGGTCGCATATGAACTTCATCGAGGGACATTTCGCCGAGGCTGCCGCCGACTTCGGCGACGTGGTCGAGAAGACGCCGCAATACGAGCTGGGCAAGCTGCTGCGCTACATCGCGCGGGCACGCAGCGGCGACTACGACATGGGCGAGCTGAAACGCAATACCGATACGCTCGATCGCAAGGGCTGGCCATGGCCGATGGTGGCGGTCTATCTCGGCCAGATGACCCGCGACGAGATGCTCGCCAAAATGAAGGACATGCGGCTCGACGACGACTTCGGCCCTTGCGGCGTGTCGTTCTATCTCGGTCAGTATCTGATGGTGAAGCACAAGCCGCAGGAAGCGTTGCCCTATCTGAAACAGGCAGCTGAGGTGTGCCGGGGCGACGGCGAATTCGAGCGCGATGCGGCGCGGAATGAACTCAAGCGACAGCAGGCGTCGCGCTGATCAATAAAAAAGGGGCAGCGTCACCGCTGCCCCTTCGACATTCGCCAGCAGGCGAAATCAGACCTCGTGTCTGTCCGACGCGAAGATCGCAATCAGTGTGATCACCGCGGCGGCAAGCACGTAATAGCCGATGTAAGCGAGCCCGTAATTCGCCTGCAGCCAGGTGGCGATATAGGGCGCCAGCGAGGCACCGAAGATGCTCGCCAGATTGAACGTCATCGACGCGCCGGTATAGCGCACGGTGGTCGGGAACGGGGCCGCGAGTGCGGCGCCGATCAGGCCGTAATTGATGCCAAAGATCGCCAGACCGATCAGCGCGAAGGCATAGATGCCCGCCACGCCGCCTGACAGCAGCGGCGCCAGGAAGAACGAGAACACGATCACCATCAGGCAATTGGCGATCAGCAGCGTGCGGCGACCGATCTTGTCGGCGAGCAGGCCGGCCAGGATGTTGGTGGTGCCGAAGGCGACGGCGCCGGCGATCTGCACCTTGAGCGCGTCGAGCAGCGACATCTTCGCGATCCCGACATTGTAGGACAGCAGATAGGCCGTGCAGACATAGAAGAACACGAAGGTCATCAGACCGACCAGCGTGCCGAGCACGAGGCTGCGCTTGTGCTTGCGCAGCAGCTCCATGCTGGGGACGGCAACGCGCTCGGCCTTCTCGATTGCCTTCTGGAATTCCGGCGTCTCGGTGATCGACAGGCGCACCCACAATCCGATGGCGATCAGCACGATGGAGGCGAGGAACGGCACGCGCCACGCCCAGCTCAGGAACGTTTCCGGCGAGACGAAATGCAGCAGGATGAAGAATGTGCCGGACGAGAGGAACAGGCCAAGCGGCGCACCGAGTTGCGGGAACATGGCGTACCAGTTGCGCTTGCCTTCCGGTGCATTCTCGGTGGCGAGCAGCACTGCGCCGCCCCATTCACCGCCGAGTCCAAAGCCCTGGCCGAAACGGCACAGCACCAACAGCAGCGGCGCTGCGAGGCCGATCTGCGCATGCGTCGGCAGCAGGCCGATCAGCACGGTCGAAATGCCCATGGTGAGCAATGCTGCGACCAGCGTGGTCTTGCGGCCGACGCGATCGCCGAAATGGCCGAACACGACAGCGCCGAACGGACGCGCAAAGAACGCGATCGAGAACACCGCGAAGGACGCGAGCAGCGCCGCGGTGTCGTTGCCGGCTGGGAAGAACAGTTTTGGAAACACCAGCACCGCGGCGGTGGCGTAGACGTAGAAGTCGAAGAATTCGATTGTGGTGCCGATCAGGCTCGCCAGCAAAACGCGGGCGGGGGAATTCAGCGGCTTGGAATGCGGCATGGCCGCGGAGGGCATCGCGCCCGCGTGATCTGTCATGGTGTTCGTCCAGCAAATGCGGTTTCGTCCGCACATGCGTGACGTCAAACCCGTTGATTGCTGGTGACATAGCCGGTCTTGGCCGGCGTTTGAATTCTTTATGACGAAATTAGCGCGATCTCGGGTCAGATAAGACCGCTATGCATAGCTATTTGAGTAATATTGTTTCGTTTTAAATTCTGGGTTGTAGAAATCGGCTCACGGGAGTGATGCTCCCGCGAGCCGACTTAAACGCTTAGACTGGATCCCAGCTGAAAATGTCAGCCGAGCGGTCGAGCTTGTAGAAGGACGACTTCAGCGCCGGCATGCCGTGTTCGGCGAGGCTCTGCGGGGTCCAGCCTTCGGCGCGGTGGATCGAGCGCAGCGGGCGCGACTGGCCCATCAGGAAGATCTCGTTCATGCGCGCGGCAAAGATCTGCCCGGAGATTTCCTTGGCATCGTCAGAGAGCAGATGCGCCACCAGCGGTGCGATCTTTTCCGGACCCATGCGCTGCATGCGTTCGACGCGGGCCTTCTCGGCTTCGGTCTCGGTCGGGATGCTGCCGATCATGCGGCTCCAGGCGAAGGGCGAGACGCAGTTCGAATTGACGCCAAAGCGGCCCATGTCGAGCGCGATGGACTTCGACAGGCCGACGATGCCGAGCTTGGCCGCCGAGTAATTGGCCTGGCCGAAATTGCCGATCAGGCCCGAGGTCGAGGTGAAGTGCACGAACGAGCCGGAATTCTGCTCGCGGAAATATCGCGCGGCAGCATGGGATGTATAGAACGAGCCCATCAGATGGACCTTGATCACCATCTCGAAGGCATCGATGGACATCTTGTGGAAGATCGCGTCGCGCAGGATGCCGGCATTGTTCACCACGCCGTCGATCTTGCCGTAGGTGTCCACGGCCTGCTTGATGATCTTGCTGGCGGGGATCGCTTCGGCGACCGACTCGAAATTGGCAACGGCGGTGCCGCCGGCCTTGGTGATTTCCTCGACGACCTGTTCGGCCGGTGCCGCGCCGTCGCCGCCCGAACCGTCGGTGCCGACGCCGGGATCGTTGACGACGACCTTTGCGCCTTCAGCGGCGCAGAGCAGCGCAATGCCACGGCCAATGCCGCGACCCGCGCCGGTGACGACGATGACCTTGCCGTCGAGTGATTTGGTAGATGCCATGTGGTTTTCCTTTTGGTGGTGTGATTGATGTTTTCTAACCTCTCCCCGCCTAGCGAAGCGAAGCTTCGCTAGGCGGGGAGAGGTCGTCCCGGCGAAGCCGGGGCGGGTGAGGGGGACTATCCGCTTGCTCCGTGCTTGCGGATAGTCCCCCTCATCCGTCTCGAACGCGCTTCGCGCATTCAAGCCACCTTCTCCCCGCAAGCGGGGAGAAGGCACCGCGTTTACTTCTCGTTGGTAAAAATCACCGTCCCCGACGCAGCGAACATGCCGCCGACGCCGTGACAGACGGAAATCTTCGCGCCAGGCACCTGTGCCGGCGCAATGCCGCGCATCTGGCGCACGCTCTCCTGCAGCGCATACATGCCGTACATGCCGGAATGCATATAGCTGAGGCCGCCGCCATTGGTGTTCATCGGCAGCTTGCCGCCGGGGCGGGTGTTGCCGTCGGCAATGAACTTGCCGGTTTCCTCATGCGGCATGAATCCGAGATCGCCGAGACCATAGAGCGGCAGATGCGCGAAGGCATCGTAGATCATCAGGTGATCGACGTCCTTGTGCGCGATTCCTGCCTCGTGGAATGCGGTCGGTCCGGCCACGGTGAAGGCGCGCGATGAATCGAAAGTCTTCATCTGGCTGACCATGGGCGTTTCTACGCTTTCGCCAGTGCCGAGAATATAGACCGGCTTGTTCGGGAAATCCTTGGCGCGATCCGCCGAGGTCAGGATCAGCGCACCGCCGCCGTCGGTGACGAGGCAGCATTGCAGGATGCGGAACGGATAGGCGATCATCTTCGAGTTCAGCACGTCCTCGACGGTGATCGGCGCTTTCATCATCGCGCGCGGATTCTTCGCGGCCCATTCACGCTGGAACACAGCGACCGACGCGATCTGCTCGTGGGTGATGCCATGCGTCTTCATGTAGCGCAGCACGGGGATCGGGAACATGCTCGGCGGACCGTAGACGCCATAGGGCGCCTCGAATTGGCCCTGCAGGCTGTCGGCCGGAATCGAGCGCGGCAGTTTGCCGATCATCGACTTGCCGGACTCCGCGTGCGTGATCAGAACCGTCTTGCACAGGCCGGCCTCGATCGCCGCGGCCGCGTGGCGAACATGCAGCATGAACGAGCAACCGCCGACGGATGTACCGTCGACCCAGGTCGGGGTGATGCCGAGATAATGCGCGATCTGCTGCGGCGTCTCGACGGCCGTGGCGATGCCGTCGATGTCGGACAGCTTCAGCCCGGCATCCTTGATGGCGTTGAGGGCCGCATCCGCATGAAGCTGGATCTGCGACATGTTGGGGATGACGCCGAGCTCGGTGGTCTCGGCTGCGCCGACAACGGCGACTGCGTTTCTGCGCATGATCTCAGCCCTTCGCCGGACGGAATACGGGGAGGGTGATGACGTCGTCGAGCTTCTCGAAGGCGACCTCGAGCTTCATGTCGAGTTCGAGCGCTTCGGGCGTTTGCGGGCAATCGATGATGTTGCTCATCAGCCGCGGACCTTCCTCAAGCTCGACCACGGCAATCGCATAAGGCGGCGTGAAACCCGGCGCAGCGGGGCGGTGATTGATGACGTAGCTGTAGAGGAAACCCTTGCCCGAGGCCTTGAACACCGACACCTTGCGCGAGGCGCAGCCGGGGCAGAACGGCCGCGGTGGAAAATACACATTGCTGCAATCGTCGCAGCGCTGCAGGCGGAGTTCGCCGGCTTTGGCGCCGTCCCAATAATGCTGGGTTTCCGGTGTCGGTTTCGGCCGCGCGCGGGCTGGTTCAGCCATGTGTGGTGTTCTCTCCCTTGGACGGGGATTTGGCCCCGTTCGTTGTCCTCTGGATGGACATTCCACATTCCACCGGGGGCGGTCCAGCGCGCGTGCTGCATGGCCGTATCTGCTCACTGCGGGACGACGTGGAATTCAGGTTGAAATACGTGCGAGGCTTGTCCCGCTGCAACCAGGCAGGGTAGGTTGGTACGGAGGTTCAGGGAGCATGACGTGAAGCTGCGCGAGATCGCCCATTCCCGCACAGGTGACAAAGGCAACATTTCCAACATCTCGGTAATTGCCTTTGACGCAAAGCTATATCCGTTGATAGTATCCCAAGTGACCGCCGCGCGCGTGAAGGCCCTGTTTGCGGGCATCGTCGCGGGCGAGGTGGTCCGCTATGAACTGCCCAATCTGGCGGCCTTGAATTTTGTCATGGATCAGGCGCTTGGCGGTGGGGTGACGCGATCGCTGGCGCTCGATGCGCATGGCAAATCGCTCAGCTCCGCGCTGCTCGATCTGGAAATCGAGGACACTTTCGGCGATACCGACCGGGCGCCGTGACCACCTGCGGGTCCGGCAAGACACACAGGATGCCGCGACCATGAGCAACGACTTCCACCAGACCGCACCGACCCTCGCCAGCCTGGCCGCCGACCTTGCCGCCGGTCGCACCACCTCCCGCAAACTGGTCGAAGCCTGTCTGGCCAAAATCGCTGATCCGAACGGCGAGGGCGAGCGCACCTTCATTCACGTCGACAAGGACGCGGCACTGGCCGCCGCCGATGCCATGGATGCGCTGCGCAAGGCCAATGCCGCGCCGTCGCGCTTTGCCGGCATTCCGGTCTCCATCAAGGACCTGTTCGACATCAAGGGCCAGGTGACCCGCGCCGGTTCGCGCGCGCTGGACGACTCGGCGCCGGCCGATGCCGATGCGCCGACTGTCGCACGTCTGCGCCGCGCCGGTTTCGTGGTGATCGGGCGCACCAACATGGTTGAATTCGCCTATTCGGGCATCGGCACCAATCCGCATTACGGCACGCCGAAGGGGGCGTGGAAGCGCGAGGTTGGCCATGTGCCCGGCGGCTCGTCCTCCGGTGCCGCCGTCTCCGTGCTCGATGGCATGGCGCATGCGGCATTGGGTACCGACACCGGCGGTTCCTGCCGCATTCCGGCAGCCTTCAACGGCATCGTCGGCTACAAGCCGACCCAGCGCCGCGTGCCGCTCGACGGCGCGGTGCCGCTGTCCTTTACGCTCGACAGCGTCGGTCCGCTGGCGCGCTCGGTTGCCTGCTGCGCGGCCATGGATGCGGTGCTCGCCGGCGAGCCCGAATTTGAGCTTACCCCGCGCCCCATCAAAGGCATGCGTCTCGCGGTGCCGACGACGCTGGCGATGGACGATCTCGATCCGGTCGTCGCCTCGGCCTTCGAACGCGCGCTGAAGAAGCTCGCCGAGAAGGGCGCGATCATCGAGCGCATCGAAGTGCCTGAGTTCAACGACATCGCGCCGATGAGCACCAAGGGCGGCTTTACGGCGGCTGAGAGCTACGCCTGGCATCGCTATCTCCTGGCCAGCAAGGGTGACGTCTATGATCCCAGAGTCGCGCTGCGCATCCAGCGCGGCGAGACCCAGAACGCTGCCGACTATCTCGACCTCCTGCCGATGCGCCGTTCGTTGATCGCGCGCACCGAAAAGCGCATCGCGCCTTACGATGCGCTGGTGCTGCCGACCTGCGCGATCACGCCGCCGTCGATTGCCGACATGGAAGACGACAAGGTGTTCTCCAAGCAGAACCTGATGGCGCTGCGCAACTGCACGCTGATCAACATGATCGATGGCTGCGCCATCTCGCTGCCGATCCACGCAAAGGACGAAGCGCCTGTCGGGCTGATGCTGGCCGCCGCCGGCGGCTCCGACCATCGCATCTTCGAACTCGCCGCGGGGATGGAGACGCTCGTTCGTGGCTGATGTTTTCTAACCTCTCCCCGCTTGCGGGGAGAGGGAGCGCGACGCCGGAGCTCACTTTCAATTGCAAGCAAGGAAGAACCATATGACCACCGAGATCGCGTTCACGCTGGACGCAAAAGGCACCAAGTCGCCGCTGACGCTCAAGATCACCCAGGGCGTCATCGCCGGCTGGACCGGCCGCGATCCCGTCGCGCGCGATCATCACATCAAGGAACTCGAGGCGCTCGGCATCGCGCCGCCGGCCTCGACGCCGATCTACTACCGCTGCTCGGCCCGCCGCTTCACCACCGACGGCATGATCGAATGCACCGACGAGAATTCATCGGGCGAAGTCGAGTTCTGTCTGATCGCGTCGGGCGGCAAGACCTATGTCGGTGTCGGCTCCGACCACACCGACCGCAAGGTCGAGACCTACAACATCACCGTGTCGAAGCAGATGTGCGACAAGCCGATCGCGCCGGTCGTGTGGGAGCTCTCCGAGCTGCTTCCGCATTGGGACCAGATCATCCTGCGCTCCTGGGCCACTATCAAGGGCGAGAAGGTGCTGTATCAGGAAGGCCTGCTGAGCGGCATGCTGCCGGTGGCCGAGCTGATCAAGAAGGGCTTTGACAGCGACAAGCTGCCGGACGGCACCGCCATGTTTGGCGGCACCTTCGCCGCCAAAGGTGGCATCCGCCCGGCGGAGCGTTTCGATTACGAGATCGAAGACCCCGTGCTGAAGCGCAAGATCAGCCATGGCTATGATGTGAAGACATTGCCGGCGGTGGGGTAACCACCCGCTCGTCGTAGTCCGACACTCGTCATTCCGGGGCACGCGCGCATCTTCGCGCGCGTGAACCCGGAATCCCGACGTGTTTGGCTCCCGGAGACCCCCATGCCGAGATTCCGGGTTCGCGATCGCCAAGTGGCGCTCGCGCCCCGGAATGACATTGAGAGGCATCCGGAAATCGGGTGGCTTCACCCGCCCATCTCCCCAAAATGGCCAACAGGCCATGACACCTTGATCGCGGCCGGATGACGGAGGCGATGACATGGTTTCACTCGCGAAGAAGCGCCCGGAAAACAATGACGCCACGCCGCAGGCGCGTATCGACGCCATCGACTGGCAGCGCATCTCTGCCGAACTCGACGCCCAGGGCTGCGCGGTGTTCGAGAAACTGCTGACCGCCGATGAGTGCCGTCATCTCGCATCGCTCTATCCCGACGATTCCCGTTTCCGCAGCCGCATCGTCATGGGCCGCCACGGCTTCGGCCGCGGCGAATACAAGTATTTCAACTATCCGCTGCCCGATCCCATCGCCGGCCTGCGTCCGGCGCTTTACGGACCATTGAGCACGATCGCCAATCGCTGGAATGAGGCGATGGGGATCGACGTCCGCTTTCCCGCCGATCACGCCGCCTTCCTCAAGCGCTGCCATGAGGCGGGCCAGACACGGCCGACGCCGTTGCTGCTGCAATATGAAGCCGGCGACTATAACTGCCTGCATCAGGACCTCTATGGTGAGCATGTGTTTCCGTTGCAGGTCGCGATCCTGCTGTCGGCGCCACGTGAGGATTTCACCGGCGGAGAATTCGTGTTGACGGAGCAGCGTCCGCGCATGCAGTCGCGCGCCGAAGTGGTAGACTTGCGGCAGGGCGATGCCGTGGTGTTCGCCGTGCATCACCGGCCGGTTGCCGGCACGCGCGGCAGCTACCGCGTCAATCTCCGGCATGGCGTCAGCCGCGTGAAGTCGGGCCGGCGCCATACGCTCGGGGTGATCTTTCACGATGCGAAGTGATGGGACGACTGAACAACCGAGATGACCGACCTGTTCGCCGATATCAGGGATGACCAGCCCGCGTGTGAAGAGCTCGCCGAGGGGGCGGTGCTGCTGCGCAACTTCTTCGCCGCCGAACAGCCGGATGTAATCGCCGCGCTGCGTATGATCGTGAAGGCGGCGCCGTTCCGCCATCTGGTCACGCCGGGCGGTCACACCATGTCGGTCGCCATGACCAATTGCGGCCGTGTCGGGTGGGTGTCGGATCCCCGGGGCTATCGCTACGACCCCGTCGATCCCGACAGCGGTAAGCGATGGCCCGAGATGCCGGTGCCGTTTCGCGATCTCGCCGCGCGCGCGGCGGTTCAGGCCGGCTTCGAGGCCTTCGTGCCGGATGCCTGTCTCATCAATCGCTACAAGCCCGGTGCCAAACTCTCGCTGCACCAGGACAAGGACGAGCTGGATCTGCGCGCGCCCATCGTCTCGGTGTCGCTCGGCCTGCCGGCGACATTTCTGTTCGGCGGTCTCACCCGCAGCGCGCCGCAGAAGCGCTATCGTCTGACCCATGGTGATGTCGTGGTCTGGGGCGGCCCGTCGCGGCTGGTCTATCATGGCGTTGCGCCGCTGCCGGATGGCGAGCATCCGGTCATGGGCGGCCAGCGCATCAATCTGACCTTCCGCAAGACCTGTTGAACTGGACCTGTTGAGCGCTGCGCGTTGAACGCTTTCCTTGGCTGCCGCGACCATTCTATGGTCGGGCGGCGCGAGGGGACCATGAGCGAGCAGGAACGAACCGGCGCACAGGCCGCCACCAGCAATGCTGCGGGCGTCTATCTCGCCGTGCTGCAACTGGTCTTCACGCTCGGCTGGGTCACCTATGTGATCTATCTGCCGAAGCTCGCCGCCGATGTCGGCATTGCGCCGACCGTCGTGATCTTCATCTTGATGCTCGATCAGGCGATCTTCACCGTCACCGATACGGCGATGGGTCTGGTTGCCGACAGGATCGCGCGCGTGGTCGGGCGGCTCGGTCTCATTGTCGGCATCCTGACCGCGGTGTCCTGTGCAGCCTTCGTTGCGCTGCCTTTCGTTGCCGGGCAGGGACCGAAGGCGCAAGTCGCGCTGATCGCATTGATCGTGATCTGGTCGGCGACATCCTCCGCCTTGCGCGCGCCGCCGCTGACATTGCTCGGCAAATATGCCGCGCGCCCGTCGCGGCCGTTTCTCGCGGCATTGGCCATGCTCGGCTATGGCGTCGCCGGTGCGCTCGCGCCCTATCTTGGCGCGACATTGCGCGGCGTCGATCCGCGGCTGCCTTTCGTTCTTGCCGGCGTGGTTTTGCTGATCGTGACGCTGGCGCTGTCGCGCGTCGAGCGCGGCCTCGTGCAGGTCAGCGCGCGTGAAGCGAAGGCCTCGCCGGCGCAAGGCAAGGCGCTCGGCCGCATGCCGCAGCTCTTTATCGCTGCCATGGTCATTCTCGCGTTGGGCTTCCAGCTTCACTTCAGCATCAACAGCGCACCGATGTTCCTGCGCTTCGCCAAGCCGGCCGATCTAGAATGGCTGATGCCGATATTCTGGATCGGCTTCAGCATTGCGATGTTTCCGGCCAGCGCGGTGGTCAAGCGTCAGGGCGGAATCCTCGTCATCGGGGTAGCCGGATTGCTCGGCGCGCTTGCGGTGATCGGTGCCGAGTTCGCGCTTAATCTGAACATGCTGATCGCGGCGCAGTTCATCGCCGGCGCGGCATGGGGCTGCATGATGATGAGCGCGGTGTCGGCGGCGATGGCGATCGGCGAGACCGGCGCGGAAGGCAAGGTCATCGGTCTCGTCTTCTCGGCGTTCGCGCTCGCAACCTTCGCACGCATGGCCGCTGTCGCCGGCGGATTGCAGAAGCTGCCGGACTACGCGCCGTTGCTGCACTGGGCGCCCGTCGCATGCTGGGCGGTCGCCGGTGCTGGACTACTGGCGCTTGCTGCGGTTCGGCTGCAGCCAACTCGTCATTCCGGGGCGCGGGAAGCATAAGCCGGACGCGAACCCGGAATCCCGAGATGTTTTGCGCTGTAGGGACTCTCATGTCGAGATTCCGGGTTCGCGTCCGGCAAGGGCCGGCCGCGCCCCGGAATGACAGCGTGATGCAAGTTTAATCGATCGATTAAATTTCGCTGGCCAAGGCATTCGGCCGCTATTACGCTTTCCTCAATAAAAACCAGAACGAGGAAACGACAATGACCCGAATGGGCATATTGGCTGCCATTGCTGTTGCTTGCCTGAACGGTTCGGCGCTTGCCGACCCCATCACCAAGCCTCTCACCATCGCCGTACTGAACGACAAGAGTTCGGTGTTCTCCGACGCCGGCGGCACCGGCAGCGTGGTCGCGGCGCAGCTTGCGATCGACGATGTCGGCGGCAAGGTGCGCGGCCAGCCGGTGAAACTGCTCGGCCCGGATCATCAGAACAAGACCGATATCGGCGTGTCGCTGGCGCGCGATCTCTATGATCAGCAGGGTGTCGATGCGATCTTCGACATCGGCAATTCGGCGATCTCGCTGGCCGTGCAGAACATGGCGCGCGAGCGCGGCAAGGTGCTGGTGCATGTCGGCTCGGCCACGGCCGACGTATTCGGCAAGCAATGCGCGCCGACCGCTGCGATGTGGCTCTACGACACCTATTCGCTGGCGCAGGGAATCGCCAAGGCCGTGGTCAAGCAGGGTGGCGACACCTGGTATTTCATCACGGCGGATTACGCGTTCGGCATCGCCATGCAGGCGGAAGTCTCGAAAGTGGTGGAAGCCGCCGGCGGCAAGGTGCTCGGCGCGGTGAAACATCCGGTCGGCACGATGGATTTCTCGTCCTTCCTGCTGCAGGCGCAATCCTCCGGCGCCAAGGTGATCGCGCTCGCCAATGCGTCCGGGGACACCGTCACCAATATCAAGCAGGCGCGCGAATTCCAGATCGGTGAGGGCAAGCAGAAGCTCGCCGTGCTGATCTTCTATCTCACCTCGGTGAAGGCGCTCGGCTCCGAAGCCACGCAGGGCGTGCAATATCTCGAGGGCTATTACTGGGACAATGACGACAAGAGCCGCGAATTCGGCAAGCGCTTTATGGCCAAGCACGGCAAGATGCCGACCCATGCTCAGGCCGGCGTCTATAGCGCCGTGAAACATTATCTGCGCGCTGCGGAAGCCGCCAACGAGAATGACGGTCTGAAGGTGATGCGTCAGATGAAGGCGATGCCGGTCGACGACTTCTTCGCGCCGGGCGCCCGCGTGCGCGAGGACGGCCGGCTGATGAACGACATGCTGCTGGCAGAAGTGAAGAAGCCGTCGGAGGTCAAAGGCGAGTGGGACCTGCTCAGCATCAAGGGCAAGGTGAAGGCGGAAGACATCATGCGGCCGATTGCGGATGGCGGATGCACGCTGCTGGATCCGCCGGTGAAGCAGTAACGCGCTAACCTCTCCCCGCATTTGCGGGGAGAGGTCGACGCGCCTTTCGATGCGCAGCATCGAGGGGCGCGGCGGGTGAGGGGCATCCACTGCAGTTGCTGCGAACTATTCCTATCGGATCGCACATCTTCGACCCGACAGGTTGAGCATGTGTCGTCTTTCTTGCCTCGCCCCTCACCCGACCGTCTTCGCTGCGCTACGCCGGTCGACCTCTCCCCGCGCAGAGCGGGGAGAGGTTAAGAAGGCTTCTTCGGATGAATGAACGCCCACGGACTGACTTCCGAGTCGCGTGGCACGTCGATCGCGATCAGATATGGCCCGCCATCCGCGAGGGCCTTCTCCAGCGCCGGCTTGAATTCCGCCGGTGACGTCACCCTGATAGCACCGACGCCGAATGACTCCGCGAGCTTGACGAAATCCGGATTGACCAGATCGGCGGCCACTACGCGGCCGTCGAACACCTGCAACTGGTCGCGGCGGACATTGCCATAGGCATTGTTGTTGAACACCAGCGTCACCACGCCGATTTTGAACTGCACGGCCGTCGCCAGTTCCTGCACCGCGAACATGAAGCCGCCATCGCCAGTGATCGCCACGACCGGCCGGTCCGGCTGCGCGACCTTGGCGCCGAGCGCTGTGGGAAAGCCCGAGCCGAGCGTGCCCTGATAGCCCGAGGTGATGAAGGTGCGCGGCTGGTAGACCGGAAAGCCGAACCATGAGGTGAAGCCGACCTGCGACAGCTCGTCGGTGACGATGGCGTTGTCCGGCAGCACGTCGCGCAGGATGTCGAGATAGGCCATCTGTGGCTGGATCGCCTGGATATCCTTCTGCGCTTTCGCCGATGCCGCGCGGATCGTCTCGCGGCGGCCCGATGTCTTCGTATATCCGGCCTTGCTGACGGCGGCGACGAGCGCGCGCGTGCCTTCGGTCGCATCGGCAACGATCGGCGTATCAACCGTGAGCCGTCTGAATTCGACGGGATCGATATCGATGCGGATGGACTTGATGCCATCCGGCCGGAACGGCCAGCGAAACGTGGTCGGCAATTCCATCCGCGAGCCGATGCCGATCATGAGATCGGTCTGCGGCCACAGGTTATAGGCGGCGGCCATGGTGAGGCCGAGCTCATGGGCATTGCTGACGATACCGCGCCCCGAGCGGAACGCGACAACGGGCGCGTCGATCATCTCGGCGAGTGCGAGGATGTCGTCGCCTGCATCCATCGCGCCAGCACCGACGAAGATCATTGGCGCCTTGGCGGCCTTGATCAGCGCAGCGGCGGCCTTGATCCGATCAGGATCGGGCGAGGGCGCGGCGAAGGGTTCAAGCGTCGTCGCTGCGGCGGTTTCCGCGCGCTGCGTGAACACGTCCCATGGCATTTCCAGCGCCACGGGGCCGCGGCGGCCGGACATCATTTCCTGAAATCCGCGCGCCACTTTTGTCGGTGCGTCCGCGGGATAGTCGATGCGCTCGGCCCATTTGACGAAGCTACGCAGCGTCGCGAGTTGATCGGGCATTTCATGCAGATGACCGCGGCCCTTACCAAGGTAATCACTCGGCACCTGACCGGTGAGGCACATCACCGGCTCGTTGCAGCCGAAAGCGGTCAGCATTGCCGCGCTGGCATTGAGAATGCCGGGGCCGGGCACCACGCTGAACACGCCAGGCTTACCCGAGGCGCGGGCATAGCCGAAGGCCATATAGCCGCAGGCTTGTTCGTGGCGTGCGCCGATGACGTTCAGCTTCGCCTGATGAAAGGCATCGAACAGGCCATAGACCTGAGCGCCGGGCAGGCCGAACACCGTGTCGACGCCGTGCGCCTTGAGCCCGCTGACGATGGCTTCGCCACCGGTGAGAACAGTCATGCGTATTCCAATCCGTTAGTGTTCGTCGACGACGCCATTGCGCAGCGTGCCGATGCCGTCCGCCTTGATCTCGATCACATCGCCGGGCGCAAGATAGCGCGGCGGATCGAAGCGCGCGCCGGCGCCAGTCGGCGTGCCGGTAACGATCACGTCGCCGGGCACGAGAGTCGTGAAGGTCGAGATATAGCTCAGGAGATAGCGGAAGCCGAACATCAGCCGCGAGGTCCGATCGTCCTGCCGCAACTCGCCGTTGACGTGCGTGGTGAGGCGGATGTCAGCGATCTGGCTCTCGTCGTGATAAGGCACGATCCACGGCCCGAGGCTGCCGGTGGACTCGAAATTCTTGCCCTGGGTGACGTTGAACTTGGCGTGGCGCACCCAGTCGCGGATGGTGCCTTCGTTGCAGAGCGTCAGCGCGGCGATGTGGTCCAGCGCATCGCCCTCGGCGATGTGTCGCCCGGCCTTGCCGATCACCAGCACCACTTCGCCTTCATAGTCGAGCTGCCTGGATACGCGCGGCCGCACCAGCGGCGCCTCATGCCCGACGAAGGAGCGCGGCGTGCGCATGAACATCGAAGGATATTTCGGCGCGTCCTGACCGTCCTTGTATTCGGCGTTGCGGTCCGGATAGTTGACGCCGATGCAGATGATCTTTTCCGGGGCGGGGATCGGCGGCTGCCAGGTGATGCTCTCCAGTGCAAAATCCGCAGGCTGGTTGGCCGCGGCATCGGCGAGGCGATGCAAGGCGCCATGCGCGATGGCCTCGCGCAGCGTCGGATAATCCCCGCCGTAGCGCGCCGACAGATCGACGATCCCATCGTCAGTGACGGCGCCGTATTTCAGGGCTCCGTTGACGGTGAAGGTGGCGAGGCGGGAGTGGGTCATCGCGCGTGTTCCTCAGACTCTATTGTCATCAATCCGCAATCGTCACATCCGCTACAAACGCCGGCTCGCGCACCGCCTGCCCATTGAACGGTGATCCCTGTTCGAACCACGAGCGCGGCGCAGGGGCGCCCCACAGGGTCTGGCGGCGCGGGTCCTTCAGCGACCAGCGCAGCGGTTCGTGGTCGGTGTCCATGGTCTGATAGTCTGACGTGTAGAGTTCGAGGCGATGGCCGTCGGGATCCCTGACATAGAGGAAGAACGCATTGGAGATGCCGTGGCGGCCGGGGCCACGTTCGAGGTTCTTCAGATAGCCCGATGACGCCATCACGTCGCAGAGATGCAGGATGTTCATCGCGGTCGGCACCCAATAGGCGAAGTGGTGCAGCCGCGGCCCCTTGCCATTGGTGATGGCGAAGTCGTGCACATTGCCCTTGCGATGCATCCAGGCAGCGGCGATGCGGCCGCCTTCGCCGTCCTCCTCGCCATATTCGGTCAGCCGGAAGCCGAGCCGCGCATAGAAGTCGACGGTGTCCTGCACCTCGGCGGCGAAGACGTTGAAATGATCGAGCCGCTGCGGATGGCAACCCTTGTAGAGGTCGAAGCGGCGCAGCAGATGCGGACGCTTCTCCATGGTCGCATAAAGTTCGATCTGGAAGCCGAACGGATCGGTGACATGCATCGTACGGCCCTGAAACGGGCGCTCGACGAAGGAATAGGTGATGCCGTTGGCGGCGAACCAGGCGGCGGCCTTGTCGAGATCGTTCTCGCTGGCGACGCGAAAGCCCAGCCGATGGCAGGCTGATGTTGCCGCCTTGCGCAGCACCAGCGAGTGATGCTGGTGCTCCTCGACGGCGCGCAGATAGACGGTGTCGCTGTCGGCGTCCTCGACATGCAGGCCGACCGCGTTCTCATAGAATGCGCGGCTGGCCTTGAGATCAGTGACATCCAGCACGACATGGCTGGAGCGCAGGATGTTGAAGGGCGGATCGAACACGTGGGTCGGCACGGGCATGGGCGTTTCCTGCGTTTTTATCTCGTCATTCCGGGGCGCGTGCGCACTAGCGCACGTGAACCCGGAATCCCGATATGTTCATCACTTCTCGATGCCGGGCGGTTCAGAGGGGGATGAACCGCACGAGATTCCGGGTTCACGTGCGTAAGGGCGCACGTGCCCCGGAATGACAGTCTAGATACCAAGTCTCTGTATCTTATGCGTCCCGCGCGCCAGCGAGATGTGTTTGGTTTCCATATAAAACTCGAACGAATAATCCCCGCCATCCCTTCCGATGCCGGAGGCTTTCATGCCGCCGAATGGCGTCGGCAGGTGGCGGACATTTTCCGAATTGAGCCAGATCATGCCGGCCTCCAGCGCGTCGGCCACGCGCAGCGCACGGCCCACATCATTGGTCCAGACATAGCCGGTGAGGCCGTATTGCACGGCGTTGGCGATTTCGATGGCTTCGGCTTCGTTGCCGAACGGGATCACCGTGAGGAACGGGCCGAACACTTCTTCCTGTGCCACGCGCATGTCCTTGCGCGCGCCGGTCACCAGCGTCGGCTGCACGTAATGACCGCCGCCGGGGCCGTCATAAGGCTTGCCGCCGACGGCGATAGTCGCGCCGTCCTGCCGCGCGATGTCGAAATAGCTGCACACCTTGGCATGATGCCGCTCATGGATCAGCGGGCCGACTTCGGTTCTGGGATCGAGCGGATGCCCGACCTTCAGTGCCTGCACGCGGGCCGTGAGCTTCTCGATGAATGTATCGGCAATGCTCGCCTGCACCAGCAACCGGCTGGACGAGGTACAGCGCTCGCCATTCAGCGAGTAGATCATGAACACCACGGCATCGAGCGCGCGGTCCAGATCGGCGTCATCGAATACGATCACCGGATTCTTGCCGCCGAGTTCGAAATGCACGCGCTTCAGCGTCGGCGCGCCCTGCGCCATGATCGCGGAACCGGTGGCGCTTTCGCCGACAAATGCGATGGCCTTGATAGCGGGGTGCTCGGTCAGCGCCTTGCCGGATTCTTCGCCGAAGCCGTGCACGGTGTTCAGCACGCCGTCGGGAAGTCCGGCCTGTTTGGCAAGCTTCGCCAGCAGGTCAGCCGTGACCGGCGACCATTCCGCCGGCTTGTGCACCACCGTGCAGCCGGCCGCCAGCGCCGGCGCGATCTTCCAGGTGGACAGCATGAACGGAGTGTTCCACGGCGTGATGACACCGACCGGGCCGATCGGCACGCGAGTCGAGACATTCCAGTGCTCATCGGCCGGCATGTTCAGGCCGTCGCGCGCCTCCAGGCATTTGTCGGCATAGAAGCGGAAATTCTCGGCGCCGCGGATCGCGGCCTTGGCCATGAAGCGATGCGCCTGGCCAGTATCGATACATTCCAGCACGGCGATGTCGTCGGCATTGTCCTCGATGGCATCGGCGACGCGATGCAGCAGCTTCTTGCGCGCGGTCGGCGCCATGTCGCGCCATTCTTTGAAGGCGCGCTGGGCGGCCTTGGCGGCTTTGTCGATATCCGCTGCCGTGCCGCGCGCGACCTGTGCCAGCACGGTGCCATCGATGGGCGACGTCGTTTCGAACACCTCACCCGACGATGACGGCACGATCCGGCCATCGATAATATTGCCGATACCGTCGACCGAGAGCTTCTTCAGCAGCGGCGCGGCGCGCTCGGTGTTGGCCTGAAGGACGGCGGCGGGATCGGCAGGGGTCTTAGCCATTGTTGGCCTCGGCTTTCAGCAGGTCGTGAATGGGATTGCGCTTCCAGCTGGTCGCGCTGTCATTGATCTGCATGTCGAAGGACAATGCGAATCTGCCGGACGCAAAGACGTTGTCGAGATGGGTCGAGACCACATCGAAGATATGCGCACCGGCCGTCTGGCGAGCCTCGAGCGACCGGCCTTCGCCGATCCGCAGCAGAATATCGAGAAAGCTGAGGCCGGCGCGGCCGTCGGCGATGGCATAATGCTCGCAGCGGATCGCGCGGACGCGGATGCCGCCGAGCGGAAAGATGCCGGTCTGCACCGCAGCATTGCGGATGACCTCGCAGAGCGCGCTGATATCGATCGCGCCGTCGAGATTGGCCGAATATTCGATGGTGAAATGCGGCATGGTGCGTGATCCCTGTTCAGCCGAAGTAGCAGCTCACGGTGCCCCATGGGCCATAGTCCGCCTGGATCGTGTCGCCTTTGCGGGTCTCGATGGGGCGAATGAACGAGCCGGCGAGAACGACCTGACCGGGTTCCAGCGCTAGCCCATGCGGCGCGATCTTGTTGGCCAGCCAGGCGACGCTGGTGGCGGGGTGATTGAGCACGCCGGCGGCGAGGCCGGTTTCTTCGAGCTGGCCGTTGCGGTGGCACATGGCGCCGACCCAGCGCAGATCGGTCTCCAGCGGCCGCATCGGCCGGCCGCCGAGCACGATGCCGGCATTGGCGGCGTTGTCGGCGATGGTGTCGAAAATCTTTCGCGTGGCTTTCGTCGCCGCATCGACGCGCTCGACGCGCGTGTCGAGGATCTCCAGCGCCGGGACCACGAAGTCGGTGGCATTGAGCACATCGAACATCGTGCAATCAGGCCCTTCGAGCCGTGTCTTCATCACGAAAGCCAGTTCGGCCTCGACGCGGGTTGCGATGAAGCGATCGGTGGGAACGATGCCGCCATCGGCGAAGAACATGTCGTCGAGCAGCACACCGGAATCCGGCTCGTCGATATTCAGCGCGCTCTGCATCGCCTTGGAGGTGAGGCCGATCTTGTGGCCGCGCACCACGCGGCCTTCACCGATCTTGATTGCAATCCAGGCTTTCTGGATCGCGTAGGAATCGTCGATGGTGATGCCGGGATGATCCAGCGACAGTTGCCGGATCTGCGTCCGCGTCTTCTCGGCGTGATGCAGGCGCTGCGCAGCGCTTGATATGTCTGAAGAGGTGAGTGCCATCGCGTCGTCATCCCGCGCAGAAAAGCCGCGCGGAAAAGTGATTAACATGTTAAGTTGTTGCGATCAAACCCCGGCCGTGACAATTCGATTGTGCGTTGCACACTGGGATGCGCCAGAATCATTCTATAGAGGCGACCATGACGACAGCATCAAAGCCACGGACCGCCGCCAAGTCCGTCGCTAAAATCCCCATGCGCGACTTCTCGCAGTCGCTGCCGATGTCGCTGCTGCGAACGCGGGAATCGGTGATGCGACATTTCCGCCCGTCGCTGCGGGCGCATGATCTCACCGAACAGCAATGGCGCATCCTGCGCGCGCTCGCGGCATCGGGCGAGATCGAGGTGACGGAACTCGCGCGTGTCGCCTTCCTGCTGGGGCCGAGCCTGTCGCGCATCCTGCGCGATCTCGAAGGGCGCAAGCTGATCGAGCGGCGCTTGCTGAAGGCCGATTTGCGCCGCAGCATTGTTTCGATCACGTCAAAGGGATTTAAATTGATCGAAGCTGTCGCGCCCACATCGGAGGCAATCTACGCCGAGATGACGAAGCGCTTCGGCGCGCGCAAATTGTCGGACCTGCAGGCTTTGTTGCATGAGCTGGAAGCCGCGCTGCTGGCCATGCCTGCTGCCGATGGCGCGGAAGACGATGACGCTGGTGAATAACTGATCTGCATATTTTTGCGGCAAGGCCGTCGCACGTCACGCGAGCGTTAATTCGTCGTACGAATTTCGCTGGGCTGTAGACAGGAGAAGAATTTTTCGCTCAACTCCCGCCATCAAAAGAAGGCTGGCGCCCAAGTCCGGCCTCTTAGGGAGAGAACGATGACGCTCACGAGACGTGGATTCACGGCAGGATTGGCCGCTGGTCTGACCGCCCCCTACATTATTGGCAGCGCGCGCGCCCAGGGCGGCGGAACGATCAAGATCGGCATGTGCGCGCCGATTACGGGACCGGCGGCGGAAGCGGGCAAATATGCGACCGGCGGCGCCAAACTCGCAGTCGAGGCCATCAACAAGGCGGGCGGCATCCTCGGCAAACAGATCGAACTGATCATCGAGGACGACCAGACCACCAATCCCGGCATCGTGCTGGCCTTCTCCAAGCTCGCTGCCAATCCCGACATCGTCGGTTTCCTCGGTTCGATCCGCTCGACTCAGGTGCATGCGATGGCGCCCGACGTGCTCAAACTCGGCAAGCCGGTGATGTTCGGCGGCACCGATCCGAACCTCACCAAGCTCGGCAATCCCTGGCTGTTCCGTTTCCGTCCGAATGACAGCTATTCCGGCCGCGTCATCGCCGAATACGGCGTCAAGAATCTCGACAAGAAGAAGTGGGCCGTGCTGCATTCGACCGATGCCTTCGGCACCGCGGGCGGCAAGGCACTGACCGAAGCGCTCGGGCCGCTGGGTGCAACCGTCGCGCTCGATCAGGGCTATGCCAATCAGAGCCAGGATTTCACGCCGGTCGTGCTCGCGATCAAGCAGTCCGGCGCCGACATTCTCGGCTCATACTTCACCTTCGAAAACGATCTCGGCATTTTTGCCCGTCAGCTCCGTCAGCTCGGCGTCAACATTCCGTGGGTCGGCTCACCCTCGATCGTCAACGTCACCGCGTTGAAGCTCGCCGGTCCCGCGCTCTACGGCACCTATGGCGTCGCCGATTACGCGGAAGATTCCTCCGAGGCGTCGAAGGCCTTCGGCAAGGCTTACCGCGATGCCTACAAGGTTGCACCGGATAACCAGAGCTCCTGGCCATATGATGCGATCAACGTGCTGGCAACGGCGATCAAGAATGCCGGCTCGACCGATCCGCAGAAGATCCGCGAGGCGATCCTCACGGTCAAGAAATATCCGGGAGCCGAAGGCGAATACAACTTCGACAAGAACGGCGACGGTCTGCACGGCTACAACATCGTGAAGAACGAGAAGGGCAACATCGTCTTCGACAAGCACATCGAATTCGATAACTGACGGTGAGGGCCGTCGTCCGACGGCCTTCACCGTCATCCCGGGGCACGCGCGTCTTTGCGCGTGAACCTCAGCCACTCCAATTGGAGTGGCGGGGGATCCCAGAATGTTCAGCGCCCGTTGCCACGCACACCATGTCGGGATTCCGGGTTCGTCCGCCAGACGGCTTCGCCGCTGTCGTCCGCCCCGGAATGACGAGTAACCCTCCCACCGAGCACGCCTGATGGATCTGGTACTGCAGTTACTGTTTACGGGAATCGGCATCGGCGCCGTCTATGCGCTGGTTGCGCTGGGCTTCGTGCTGATCTTCCGGGCGACAAATGTCGTCAATTTCGCGCAGGGCGAGTTCTCGATGGTCGCCGCCTATCTCATGGTGGTCTGCGCCGTCGATCTGGAACTGCCTTACTGGCTGTCCTTCATCATTGCGCTCGCCGGCATGGCGGTCATCGGCGTCATCTTCAATCTCGGCGTCTATTATCCGCTGCGCCACCGCACCTATCTGCCTGTCATCATCGCCACCATCGGCGCCTCGATCCTGATGGCCAATGGCGTGCTGGCGCTGTATGGCCCGCAGCCGCAGGTGCTGCCGGGCTGGTTCGATACGCCCGGCATCCAGCTCGGTCCGGTCTATCTCGACAGCCAGTATCTGCTGATCATCGTGGTCACCATCGCGCTGGTGATCTTCAACTACTGGTTCTTCGAACACACGATGATCGGCAAGAAGCTGCAGGCGACCTCGCAGGACAAGGAGATGGCGTCGCTGCTCGGTATTTCCGTCTCGACCATGATCATGGTCACCTTCATCTATTCGGCCGTGCTCGGCGGTCTCGCCGGGCTTCTGGTTGCGCCGATCCTGTTCGTGTCGATCCAGATGGGCTCCACCATCGCGCTGAAGGCGTTTGCAGCCACCATCATCGGCGGCTTCGGCGATGTCACCGGCGCCATCATCGGCGGTCTCGCGCTCGGCATCATCGAGACATTCGGCGCCGCCTATATCTCTGTGCCCTACAAGGATGGCTTCGCCTTCCTCGTGCTGGTGCTGTTCCTGGTGTTCCGTCCGCAGGGCATCTTCGGCGAACGTGTCGCGGAGAAAGCATGAGCACCTCCAGCGACAACATCCCGGCAGTGGTCATCACGCGTCCGAAGCCGCTGCTGCTGCGTCACGCGCCGTATTTCATCGGCGCGGCTATCGTGGTCTTCCTCGCCGCGTCGATGCAGTTCGATGGCTACATTCTCAACATCCTGATGCAGGCCACCACTTTCGCCATCGCCGTGTTCGGCCTGTCGGTGGTGCTCGGCCTGTGCGGCCAGATCAACCTGGCGCAGGCGGCATTCTTCGGCTTCGGCGCCTATGCGGTCGGCATCGGCACCACGGACTATCAGCTCAGCTACTGGCTGTGTCTGGTGGCGGGCTGCGTGATGGCACTGGTCGCCGGCGCGGTGCTCGGCCTGTCGACGCTGCGGCTCGGCGGCCATTACCTCGCGATGGTGACGATCTCGTTCCAGCAGATCGTCACGCTGGTGATGATCAATGCGATCTGGCTCACCAAGGGGCCGGACGGCGTGTCGAAGATCGGCCGCCCGTCGCTGTTCCTGTCGTCGCAGTCCTATCTCGCCTTCTGCGTGGCGATGCTGGCGCTGGTCGGCTACATCGTCTGGCATCTGCCGGAGACGCGGCTCGGCCGCGCCATGCGCGCGGTGCGCGACAATGAACTCGCAGCCGGCGTCAACGGCATCGATGTGTTCCGCACCAAGGTTTATGCCTTCGCCATATCGGCCGTGCTCGGCGGGCTCGGCGGCGGTCTGTTCGCCGGCGGCTTCGCCTATATCTCGCCGGATCAGTTCTCCTTCGCCGAATCCATCGTGTTCCTGACCATGTCGCTGCTCGGCGGCGTGGCGTCGCCGATCGGCTCCGCCATCGGCACGGGTCTTCTGATCCTGATTCCGGAATGGCTGCGCTTCCTCAAGAGCGTGCCGGGCCTCTATCTCGCCATCTACGGCCTGTCGGTGATCCTGATCATCCGCTTCATGCCCGACGGCATCTGGGGCTTCGTCACCGCGGCCTATGATCGCATGCGCAGCAGCAAGAAGGTGGCCGTGACCAGCGCGCCGCTGCAGCTCAAGCCGGCCGCGACCGGTGGTGACATGGTGCTCGAAGTCACCGGCCTGTCGAAACATTTCGGCGGGTTGAAAGCTGTCGATCAGGTCGACATATCCGTGCGTCGCGGCGGCGTGCATGCGCTGATCGGTCCCAACGGCTCCGGCAAGACCACGACGCTGAACGTGCTCTCGGGTCTCTACAACGCGACCTCCGGCAAGGTGGTGCTGGACGGCACCGACGTCACCACGATGCCGCCGCATCTGCGCGCAGCAGCGGGGCTCGGCCGCACCTTCCAGAACATCCGCCTGTTCCGCTCGATGACCGCACTGGAAAACGTCATCATCGGCGCCGAGCGTCCGGGCAATACGCTGACCGGCAAGGGCGATGAAGCCGCGCTGACCGAGCGGGCGCTGGCGGCGCTCACTTTCGTCGGCCTCGGCCCGCGCGCCATGGAGCTGATCTCCAGCTTCTCCTACGGCCATCAGCGCCTGATCGAGATCGCGCGCGCATTGGCGGCGAATCCGACGCTGCTGTTGCTGGACGAGCCCGCTGCCGGCCTCAATTCGACCGAGAAGCTCGAACTGCATGAACTGCTCAAGCGCATCGCCGCGCAGGGGCTGACCATCCTGATCATCGATCACGACATGACGCTGGTGTCGGAAGCAGCGCAGCACATCACCGTGCTGAATTTCGGACGGCGCATTGCCGATGGCGAGTCGATGGCGGTGCTGCGCCATCCCGATGTCGTCTCGGCCTATCTCGGAACAGACTGATGCCGCTGCTTGAAATCAACGATCTCAATGTCCGCTACGGCGAAATCGTCGCGCTCCGCGGTGTGTCGTTCAATGTCGAGGAAGGGCAGGTGGTGACGCTGCTCGGTGCCAATGGCGCCGGCAAGTCGACCACGCTGCGTGCGATCTCGGGTCTCGCCAAGCCGGCCTCGGGCGACATCCTGTTCGACGGCAAGTCGATCGCAGGTTTGGGCCCGGAAGCCATCGTGCGGATGGGCATCTCCCATGTGCCGGAGGGCAGGCGGGTGTTTCCCGGCCTGACGGTGAAAGAGAACATCATGCTCGGCGGCTCCAATCGCAAAGCGAGCAAGGCCGAGCTCTCGCGCGAAGCCGACGCGATGTTCGATCTGTTTCCCGACATACGGAAATTCTCTGGTGCGCTCGGCTGGACGCTGTCCGGTGGTCAGTTGCAGATGGTCGCGGTCGCCCGCGGCCTGATGGCCAAGCCGCGGTTGCTGCTGCTGGACGAGCCCTCCCTCGGCCTCGCGCCGGTCATCGTGCAGGCGGTGTTCCGCATCATTACGGAAATTCGGCTGTCCACCACGGTCTTGCTTGTGGAGCAAAATGCGCGCATGGGACTATCCGTCGCCGATCAGGGTTACGTGCTGGAAACCGGCCGTATCGTGCTTGGCGGCAAGCCGGAGGATCTCTGGGCCAACGAGGCCATCGCGGCCGCCTATCTCGGCGGTCATGGCAAACCTGCAGCGGGTCTTGCGGCCCATTGAGGGCTTGCACCGACGGCCTCGCTGCCCATCAACAAGGACGAATGTCCCGCCATGGTTACAGTTCAAGTCAATAAGCTCATCGATTTCGTTGCCGACGTGTTCGCCCATGCCGACTCTTCTCCGGAAGAAGCCCGGCGCATCGCGACCTATCTCACGACAGCGAACCTCACCGGCCATGACAGCCACGGCGTCATCCGCGTGCCCGTCTATATCCGCTGGCGCAATAACGGGATGATCACCCCGAACCAGACCATCGAAATCCCCGTCGATACGCCGTCGCTCGCCGTCGTCGATGGCCGCTTCGGCTATGGCCAGACGGTCGGCCCGCAGGCGGTCAAGCTCGGCATCGAGAAGTGCAAGGCGGCCGGTCTCTCCGCCATCGCCACCAAGAATTCCGGTCACATCGGCCGCATCGGCGACTGGGCCGAGATGGCCGCGGCCGAGGGCCTGGTCTCGATCCATTTCGTCACCGCGGCAGGCTCCGTGCTGGTCGCGCCCTATGGCGGCGTCGAGCGCCGTCTGTCCACCGCTCCCTATTGCGTCGGCATTCCGCGTCCCGGACAGATGCCGGTGGTGCTCGATTTCGCGACCTCGGTCGTCGCCGAAGGTAAGGTGCTGGTCGCCTCGCGCGGTGGCAAGAAGCTGCCGAAGGGCGCGCTGATCGCTCCCGATGGCACGCTGAGCGAAGATCCGGCACTGCTCTACGGCCCGCATGAGATGCAAGGTCCGCGCGATCACTCCAAGGGCACCGGCGCGATCCGCGCCTTCGGCGATCACAAGGGCTCCGGCCTCGCATTGATCTGCGAACTGCTCGGCGGAGCGCTCACCGGCAACGGTGCCACCAAGTATGATCGGCCTTTCGCCAATGGCATGTTCTCGATCTATATCGATCCGAAGGTCATCGACCCCGCGAACTTCTTCGACGGCGAAGTCGCGCGCTATGTCGACTTCTTCAAGAGCGCCAAGCCGGCCGCCGGCGTCGATGCCGTTCTGATCCCCGGCGACAACGAGGCCAAGACTCGTGCCGAGCGCACTGCGAATGGCGTGCCATTGCCGGATGAGACCTGGGCTGCCATCGTGCAGACCGCCCGCGACGTCGGCGTCAGCGAAGACGCCGTGAAGAAGGCGACGTCGTAGTCATGCGTCACGCAACACTCACCGTCGTCATGCCCGGGCTTGTCCCGGGCATCCACGTCTTTACTATCAATCACTGAAAAGGCGTGGATGGCCGGGACAAGCCCGGCCATGACGTCTCATGAAGAGCGGAGGAAATATCGATGGCAAACAAAGTCAAGGAAATCTGGAAGGCGGGCAAGGTCGCCGTCAACGGCTGGCTCGCGATTCCGTCGGGCTTCTCTGCCGAAGTGATGGCGCAGTGCGGTTTCGACAGCGTCACCGTCGATATCCAGCACGGCGTGCAGGACTACATGTCGATGGTGGAGTGCTTCCAGGCGATGGGTGCGCATCCGGTGACGCCGATGGTCCGCGTGCCATGGAACGAGCCCGGCATCATCGGCAAGGTGCTCGACGGCGGCGCTTACGGCGTGATCTGCCCGATGGTCAACACCAAGGAAGAAGCCGAGAATTTCGTGCAGTACTGCAAGTATCCGCCGCGCGGCACCCGCAGCAACGGTCCGATCCGCTCCGGCATGTATGGCGGCGCCGGCGACTACCAGAAGACGGCGAACGCCGACATCATCTGCCTGCCGATGCTGGAAACCAAGACCGCGGTCGATAACATGGAAGCCATTCTTGATGTCGAAGGCATCGACGGCGTCTATGTCGGCCCAAGCGATCTCGGCTTCTCCTATGGCCTCGTGCCGAAGCTCGATCGCGAGGAGCCGGAGATCCTCAAGATCTACGACAAGCTCATCAAGGAATGCGACAAGCGCGGCCTCAATCCCGGCATCCATTGCTCGGGCCCGGTCGGCGCCGCCAAGAACATCGGCATGGGCTTCAAGCTGGTGACACTGCTCAACGACAGCGGCATTCTCGCCACCGGCGCGAAGAGCTGGGTCAACGACACCCGCAAGGGCTCGGGCGGCAAGGCGTAACGCCACAGGCTCTCTTCCCTCTCCCCTTGTGGGAGAGGGTGGATCGCCGCGAAGCGGCGAGACGGGTGAGGGGTAGCCACAAGCTCCGAGCGCCCGGCCGGACCCCTCATCCGTCACGGCCTTCGGCCGTGCCACCTTCTCCCACAAGGGGAGAAGGAAGGATCACCCCACCACCGGCGCCGTGTCTGTCTTGATCTCGCTCTGCCGGCCGTCGATCACGTCGGCGAAGCGCGTGAGTTCGTGCATCAAGAGCTGCTGTCCTTCGAGTCCGAGCGGTGCCAGCAACTCCCGCTGCACGTCGAACACCCGCGGGATCGCTTCATTGATCACGGTCTCGCCCGCCGAGGTAAGCTGCACGCGCAGCGTCCTGCGATCGTTCGGCTCCGGCAGCCGCGCCAGGTAGTTCTGCGCTTCCAGCTTGTTGAGCCGGCTGGTCAGGCCGGCGCCTGATAGCAGCAGCGATTGGGCGATCTGCTTCGGCGACAGGCTGTAGGGCGCGCCGGCGCGGCGCAGCGCCGTCAGCACGTCATAGGTGCCGCGCGTCAGTTCGAAGGGCGCGAGCGCCTCGTCGATGAGGGCTGTGCATTGCATCTGAATCCGGCCGATCAGGCCGTAGATGTGCACCGGGCTGGGGTCGATATCCGGTCGCTCCGTCTGCCACTGCGCAAAAATGGCCTCGACCTGTTCGCGCATTGCCGCGCGCGCGCGTGTCGGGCGACGCGAGGGTGGTTTCGATCCAGATGTCTCGTCAGTCATGGCGTCACGGCGTCCAGTCGATCACACGTCGTTCGATAAACTCGATGCCGTGAAACAGCGCGATACTTAGCACGGTGAGCAGCGCGATGGCGGCGAAAGCGAGCGGCGTCTGCGACTGCGCGGTGGAGGTCAGGATCAGATAGCCGAGCCCGTCCTGCGCGGCGACGAATTCGCTGATCACCGCGCCGATCACGGCGAAGGTCACCGCCACCTTGCAGCCGGTGAAGAAGTGCGGAAGCGCCACGGGAACGCGCAGCCGGCGGAACACCATATGCGGCGAGGCGCCGAGCGAGCGCATCAGGTCGAGCATGGTCTTTGGCGCAGCCTCGAAGCCGGCAACCATGTTGACGAGGATCGGGAAGAAGCAGACCAGCACCACGACCAGGATCTTCGGCCATTCGGAGAGGCCGAACCACAGGATGATCAGCGGCGCCACGGCGACCTTCGGCACCGACTGCAGGCCGAGCAGGATCGGATAGATAATCCGGCGCGCCAGTGGATTGAGGCTGATCAGGATCGCCAGCGGCAGCGACAGCGCGATCGCCAGCACGAAGCCGAGCACGGTCTCGCGCAGTGTCACCAGGGCATTCGATGCCAGCTCCGGCGCCCACTTTACGGCTGAATGATAGATCTCCAAGGGCGCCGGCAGGATCCATGTCGGAATTTTCAGGGCGTCGCAGATGAGTTCCCAGCCGATCAATAGCGCCAGATAGATCAGTGGCGTGGCGGCGCGTTCGATGAAGCGCGGGAAGGACATGATCAGCCACCCATCCGGTTGAAGATGATGTCGCGGATCTGGTTCTTGATCTCCTGGAAGCGCGGCAGCTTCACGGTGTCGGCATCGCGCGGACGCGGCAGATCGATGGTGATGTCGGCACGGATGGTGCCGGGGCGTTCCGACATGATCAGCACGCGGTCACCAAGCAGGATCGCCTCCTCGATGTCATGGGTGATGAGCAGCGCGGCGCGGCCGAGCTCCTGCCAGAGGCGCGAGAGTTCGAGCGACAATTCCTCGCGGGTGAGCGCGTCGAGCGCGCCAAAGGGTTCGTCGAGGAGTAGCAGGCGCGGATCGGAGATCATGGCGCGGCAGAAGGCGGCGCGCTGCTTCATGCCGCCGGACAGTGCCTGCGGGCGCTGATGGGCGAAATCCTTCAGGCCGGTGAGTTCGAGCAGTTTCAGCGCGCGCTCGCGCGCGGCGGCTTTCGGCAGCGCCAGCACGTCGGCGGGAAGCAAGACGTTGTCGAGCACGCTGGTCCACGGAAACAGCACGTGCTCCTGAAACACGATGCCCACTTCATGCGATGGGCCCTCGAGCGGCGTGCCATAGCGCTGCATGGTACCGGTGTCCGGCATTTCCAGCCCTGCAACGAGGCGCAGCAGCGTGGACTTGCCGCAGCCTGACGGGCCGACCACCGAGACGAAACTGCCGGGATCGATGCGCAGATCGACCGGGCCGAGTGCATGGGTCGCCTTGCCGCCTTTGCCGGGATAGGTCTTGGTGACGCCCTTGAGGTCGATTGCAGGAACCACCGCCGCGGCAGTCCGCGACGGCGCATCATTGTGTGCGGAAATCGCCGTCATCAGTCGATGAAGCCCGGCGCGAACAGGTCTTCCGGCTTCACGGGATTCTTCAGCGTGAAGTTGGCCGACATCACATCGACGGTGCTGGCGATGCTCTTCGGCTCGATATGGCCGAGCGCGCCCTTCACTTCGGCGAGCTCCTTCACCAGCCTGGTCTCGCCTTCGATCACGGCAGGCGCGAGCTCCTTCTGATACTTCGCCATGATGGTGGCGGCTTCCGCCGGATTAGCGAAGGCGTCCTTCATGCCCTTGATGGTGGCGCGGACGAAGGCCTTCACCTGATCCGGGCTCTTTGCGATCATCTCCTCGGAGGCGATCAGGCCGTTGCCGTAATAATCGAGATTGGAGTCGGCGTAGTTGATACGGGTGACTTCCTTCGGCGCCACGGCTGCCGCAATCAGCGGCTCGCCGACCGAGAACTGGCAGATCGCATCCGCGCGTCCGTTGGCGAGCAGCGACGGCAGCGCCGAGCCTTCGGCGACCACCCACTTCACCTTGCTGGCGTCGATGCCGGCGGCCTTGGCGAAAGCCGGGAACAGCAGGCGCACCGAGCTTGATGCGGTGTCGGCGACGGTCTTGCCTTCGAGATCCTTCGGCGAATTGATGCCGCTGCCCTTGATGGCGAAGATCGCCTGCGGCGGCTTCGCATAGACCACCGAGACCAGCTTCACCGGCACGCCGTCATTGCCTCGCGCCAGCACCAGCGAACCGGCATCGGCGAAGCCGAAGGTGGCGACGCCGGCAGCAACCTTCTTGATGGCGTCGGCCGAGCCCTGGCCGCGCACGAAGGTCACGTCGAAGCCCTCGGCCTTGTAGTAGCCCTTCTCGCGGGCGACGTAGAAATAAGCGTGGCGGCCGTTGAAGCCGAAATCGGTGATGAAATTGATCTCGGCAGCCTGCGCGCTGGAGACGCCGGCCGTGGCCAGGGTCGCAAGCAGGGCGGCGGTGAGGCGAGCGCGGAATTTCATGGTCTGACCTTCAGTGACGGGTGAGGAGGAGGCCGGCTTTCGCTGCGCAAGCGGCGCACCCAAATTCGTTCGCGGTCGAATAAATGCTAAGGGCGGATTTGAGGAAGATCAACGGCGACGCTGCCCAAAAACTCATCGAGATAAACGAAATTCCGCGTAATATCCGCGCATGTGGCTCGTTTCTGAGGCGGCTCACGCCGTTGCTTGACAGCTGCGAGCAGCCCGTTCTAAGCGAAATCATTCGCTATCGAATGATGCGCTCTTGGACGCTGTGGCGCCGCTGGAACGAGGTGAGAGATGGATCGCGGAACACGGATCGCCGTTCTCGGCGCGGGTCTCGCCGGATTGACGGTGGCGGGGCTGCTGCAGCGCGCCGGCTTTCCGGTTGCGGTCTATGAGCAGTCGCCGCGTTTTTCGCGCATCGGCGCCGGCATCATTCTTGGCGCCAACGTTTCCAAGGTGCTGCGACGGCTCGATCTCGAAGACGCCTTCGCCGCCACCGGCATTCGCCCCGATGCGTTTCTCAGCCGTGCATGGGATACGGGCGAACAGCTCTACAGGCTCGATTTCGACGCGGAATGCGAAGCGCGTTTTGGCGGCCCCTTTGTCAATATCCACCGCGCCGATCTGCATCAGTTGCTGCAGCGACCGCTCGCGCCCGGCACCATCCGTTTCGGCCACAAGCTCACCGGCATCGAGGAGCGCGGCGACGCGCTCACCTTGCGCTTCGAGAACGGCACAAGCGCGGAGGCCGATATCGCCATCGGCGCTGACGGCATTCGCTCCATCACCCGCGAACTCATCCTTGGCGCGGAAGAGCCACGCTTCATCGGGCGTTCTGCACCGCGCGCGGTGTTTCCGGCGAGCCGCATCACGGGTGACCCCATCGACGACTGTACCAAGTGGTGGGCGCCCGACCGGCATACGCTGGCTTACTACATGACGCCCGACCGCAACGAGGTCTATGTCATGGCGGCGCTGCCGATGGCGCGCTGGGACGGCGACGGTTCGCCGGTGAAGGGCGACCGCGACGAATTCATTGCCGCCTTCGACAGCGCGCATCCCGATCTCAGGCGCGCGGCGGAAGCGGCGGAAGACGTCACCGTGTGGCCGATCTTCGATCGGCCGCGCAACGACACCTGGCACAAGGGTCGCGTGGTGCTGATGGGCGATGCCTGCCATGCGGTGCGTCCGTTCATGGCGGCTGGCGGCTCGGCGGCCATCGAGGACGCCGCGATCCTCGGTCGCTGCATCGCCGAGTTCGGCGACCCCGCCACGGCCTTCGCGCATTACACGATGATCCGCATCCCGCGCGTCGCCGACATCCAGCAGATTTCCATCGCCAATTCGTGGATGCATGGCCCGACCGAGACCGACTGGTTCTTCGGTTATGATGCCTGCACCGTGCCGCTCGACCGAGCCATTCCGGAGGCCCTATGTCCGAATTTGCAGCGATGAAGCCCGGCGACATCCGTCCTGAACCGATGCAGGCGCGCGATCTCGTCGGTTACGGCGCCACGTCACCCGACCCGCGCTGGCCGAACGGCGCGAAGATCGCGGTCAGCATCAGCCTGAATATCGAAGGTGGCGGCGAGTCCACGCTGGTGAATGGCGATGCGGTCTCCGAAGGCATGCTCAACGATATCGGCGTGCCGACGAAAGAGGGCGTTCGCGTTCCGCTGGTGGAGTCCGTGTTCGAATATGGCAGCCGTCGCGGCGCCTGGCGCATTCTCGATATTCTCGATCGCTTCAAGGTGCCTGTCAGTATTCTCGGCGTCGCGCGGGCGATGGAGCAGAATCCGGAGCTGGCGAAAGCCTGCGTCGCGCGCGGCCACGAGATGGTCAGCCACGGCTATCGCTGGATCGACTATTGCCATGTGGATGAAGCGACCGAGCGTGCGCATATCCGCAAGGCGATCGAGATACTTACCGAGCTGACCGGTAGCCGCCCGCTCGGCTGGATGACCGGACGTCCCGGTCCCAACACGCGGCGCCTGCTCGCGGAGGAGGGCGGCTTTCTCTATGACCGCGACTCGCTCGCGGATGAGCTGCCCTACTGGGTGAAGACCGAGCACGGCCCGTTTCTCGTCGTGCCGTACTCTTATGAATCCAACGACAATCGCTTCAACGAGAATTCCGGCTTCTCGACCGGCGAGCAGTTCTTCACTTACATGCGCGATGCCTTCGATGTTCTCCACGCGGAAGGCGTCGCCGGCGCGCCGAAACTGCTGTCCATCGGTTTGCATGACCGTTTGATCGGCCGTCCTGGCCGTGTTGGCGGCCTCATCAGGATGCTCGAACACATGAGCGCGCATGATGGCGTATGGTTCTGCCGCGGCATCGATGTCGCGCAGCATTGGCGAACGCATTTTCCGCCGAAGCCATGACGCGCCGCTGACGGCCGGGCAATATTCCGGCTGATGGCATGCACGCCAGAGGCGGTGTTGCCGCATGTGTTTTCCGAACGCCTGTACGTGTCACTGCTGCTTTGCCTTCGCAGGCGAAGCCGGTCATACTCGATACACTTATCCGCAGAGATAAGATCAAATCGGGAGAACGATCGTGCGAAACAACTTGCGTCTGCTCAATCGACGCCAATTCGTCACTGCGGGCGCAGGCGCTGCTGCATTGTTGAGTGCGCCGTCACTCGTCCGCGCCAACAGCTGGCCAACCAAGCCGATCAAGATTCTCGCGGGCTCCGCGGCCGGCGGCCAGACCGATCAATTCTCCCGCGTCTATGGCGAATATCTGTCGCGTGAACTCGGGCAGACTGTGGTGGTGGAGAACAAGGCCGGTGCGGGTGGCGCCGTTGCGGCGATGGAGCTGAAACGCTCCGATCCCGACGGCCACACGCTGATGATCTGCAACACCACCGCCTATATGCTCAATCCCGTCCTCATCAAGGACATCAAGTACAGTGTCCCGCAGGACTTCGCCTGGGTCGCGGTGATGCCGGGCGGCAGTCTGCCGCTGATGGTGAGCGAGAAGGTCGGCGCAAAGACGCTGAAGGACTTCATCGACTATGCGCGCAAGACCGAGAAGGTGAATGTCGGCACATATGCGTCCGGCTCCTTCGCGCATATGGTCATCGTCGAGCTCAACAAGCAGTATGGGCTGAAGATGGAGGCGGTGCATTATCGCGGCGAGGCGCCCATGTGGCAGGATCTCGCCGGTGGGTCGATCGATGCCGGCATCGGCAGTTACGCCGCGGCATTGCCGGTGCTGCAAACCGGGAAAGCGCGCGCCGTTGCGGTGTCGCGCCGCCGCATCAAGGATCTTCCCGACGTCGGCACATTCCTCGAACAGGGCGCAACCTCACGCGCGCACAGCCTGCTGACCTTTCAGGGCTGCGTGGCTCCGGCGAAGACGCCGCCGGAGGTGGTCGCAAAACTGTCAGCGCTGTTTGTTGGCGCCGGCAAGAGCGATCGCGTGCGTGAACTCCTCAAGAGCCAGGGTATCGACGAGGGCCCGATGACACTGGAGGCGAGCCAGGCGCTCTACAAGGAAGAGGCGCCGGTCTGGGCCGAACTCGCTGCGAGCCTGGGTCCGCAGCCGCAATAGTTGGGCGTCATTCCGGCGTGTTCGCGGCGCAAGCCGCACGCGAGCGCGGAGCCATGCTCGTCATTCCGGGGGTGCCCCCACTGTCATTCCGGGGCAGGACGGACCGCGAAGCGGGCCGGACTGAGCCCGGAATCTCAGAGTGTTCAGCGCAAAGCAGGTCGGGATTCCGGGTTCGCGTGCGCGAAGGCGCGCCCGCGCCCCGGAATGACAGTGGGGGTAATACGCACCAAAACATTTATTCCTAAATCCCGTTGACAGCATCTCCATCAGGTTTATATTCCCCTTCGTCCTGCCCCACCGAGAGGGGCGATCGCGATCGTCACGTTCGCGGGGCAGGATGCGGTGGACGCCGGAGATGCGGCGTGACGCGGTTCATGGATAACGTCTGTCTTCGGGCAGGACGGATCTGCGCCAGCACTGCCACTGGCAAGGAGACGGTCGGCCTTGGGGATGGACAGAATCCTGGACAGTGTGACGGACGACCAAGTCAAAACGCGTTCGGCTTACTCGCTTGAGGCTCCCTTCCCATCGCCTTGGGACTTTAATTCGCGATCGGAGCGTTCGTCGAGGCAAAGTGCAAGCAACCGAAAAAACACCGCAGGCGGAACGTCGGGCACTTGCTCGGCGCCTCCGAAAGTCCTGATGCACTCTCAATTGCGGAAGACCGCATCGCATCAGGCCCAAGGGTGCAACGGGCACCTGGCGTTCCGCACGCCCTCTCACAAGAGGGTGGGAATGCAAAGGACGACGGCGCCCCCGCGCCGCAAACAATGGGGGTGATGACGCATGTCTGATCGGCGTCATCATGGGCCACAGCGGGGCTGACGCCGCCTGCGTCTTTCAGCTAGAGTCATTCCAAACAAGAGGTCTGCCAGACCACAAAACGCTCGCGAGGAAATCCCGATGGCTCCATCCCCCGTCATTCGTCTGCATGACAACGACGCCGTATTGATCGCGCGCACCACGCTGCTGCCCGGTATCGAGGTGACGACAGGCGTCGTGACGTCGGAGCGCATCCCCGCGGGCCATAAGGTCGCGATCCGGCCCATCGCCACCGGCGAGGAAATCCGCCGCTACGGGCAGATCATCGGCTTTGCCACGCAGCCGATCGCGCCCGGCCAGCATGTCCATACGCAGAACATGGGCATGGGCGATTTCGATCGCGACTATGCTTACGGTGTCGACGTCAAGCCGACGCCGAATTTCGATCTGCCCGCCACCTTCATGGGTCTCAAGCGCAGCGATGGCCGCGTCGCCACGCGCAACTATATCGGCATCCTCACTTCGGTGAATTGCAGCGCGCATGTCGCCAGCATGGTCGCCGATGTGTTCAAGAAAAATCCCTTCACCGGGCACAATCCGCTCGCCGACTATCCCAATGTCGATGGCGTCGTCGCGCTCACCCACAAGACGGGCTGCGGCATGACGCAGGACGAACCGCTGACGCTGCTGCGGCGGACGCTCGGCGGCTATGCGCGGCACGTGAATTTCTCGCATGTGGTTGTGCTCGGTCTCGGCTGCGAGATCAACCAGATCGGTGGCTTGATGCAGGAGCAGAAGCTCGCAGGACGTCTGCGCGAGATGCAGATCCAGGAGATCGGCGGCACCCGCAAGACAACGGAAGCGGGCGTCGCCTTCGTCAATGAAGTGCTGGCCGATGCCAACAACGTCACGCGCGAGGAAGTCTCTGCCAGCGAGTTGACGGTCGCTCTGCAATGCGGCGGCTCCGATGGCTATTCGGGCATATCCGCCAATCCGGCGCTCGGCGCGGCGAGCGATCTCTTGGTGCGTCATGGCGGCACCGTGGTGCTGTCGGAAACGCCGGAGACCTATGGCGCCGAACATCTGCTCACGCGCCGCGCGGTGTCGCGCGAGGTCGGCGAGAAACTGGTCGGGCTGATGCGCTGGTGGGACGCCTATTGCGAACGCGAGGGCGCCGAGATGAACGCCAATCCGAGCCCCGGCAACAAAGCCGGTGGCCTCACGACCATTCTCGAAAAATCTCTGGGCGCGATGGCCAAGGCCGGCTCGACCAATCTCGTCGACGTGCTGAACTATGCCGAGACGATCACCAAGAAAGGCTTCGTCTTCATGGACACGCCCGGCTACGACCCCGTTGCCGCGACAGGGCAGGTCGCCGGCGGCGCCAATCTCGTCTGCTTCACCACCGGCCGCGGCAGCGTGTTCGGCTGCAAGCCGGCGCCGTCCATCAAGCTCGCCACCAACACGCCGATGTTCAAGCGCATGGAAGAGGACATGGACATCAATTGCGGAACCATCCTCGATGGCGACGAGACGGTGCAGGAATGCGGCCAGCGCATCTTTGAGCTGATGCTCAAGACCGCGTCCGGCGCGCCGACCAAGAGCGAAAGCTTCGATTTCGGCGGCGCGGAGTTCGCGCCCTGGGTGCTCGGCGCGACGATGTGAGGGTGACCGCTGCTCCGTCCTCATCCTGAGGAGCGGCGCACTTGCGCCGCGTCTCGAAGGATGGCCCAGCACTCCGATTCATGGTTCGAGACGCGCGCCAAGCGGCGCGCTCCTCACCATGAGGGCTGAGTTAGGTGAAGCGCCCCCAATCGAGGCACATCGTGCCCGTTGTTAGAGCTTGATCCCTGGCACCTCCGGTGTTCTGCTTAAAAAAGCTGCTGGAGTTGCGCCACTGTGTCGATCTTCGTCGCACTGAACCACGTCACCCATTACAAATATGATCGGCCGATCACGCTGGGGCCGCAGACCATCCGGCTGCGACCCGCGCCGCATGCGCGCACGCCGATTCTGAGCTATTCGCTGAAGGTCACGCCGACCAATCACTTCGTGAACTGGCAGCAGGATCCGCAAGGCAACTGGCTGGCGCGCTTCGTCTTTCCGGAACCGGCCAACGAATTGAAGATTGAGGTCGACTTCACCGCCGAAATGACGGTGATCAATCCGTTCGACTTCTTCGTCGAGCCCTATGCCGAGACATTTCCCTTCGCCTATACCGACGACCTGAAGAGCGAACTCGCGCCCTATATGGCGACGACGGAGCCAGGGCCGTGTTTCACGGCCTATATGGCGGAGATCGCGAAGGAAGCGCCCAACACGGTGAACTTCCTCGTCGATCTCAATGCGCGCCTGCGCGAGAAGGTCAACTACATCATCCGCATGGAGCCCGGCGTGCAGTCTCCGGAAGAGACGCTGCTGTCCGGCGCGGGCTCATGCCGCGACTCTGCGTGGCTCCTAATCGAGACACTGCGCCATCTCGGCCTCGCCGCGCGTTTCGTCTCCGGCTATCTGATCCAGTTGCGCCCGGACATCGATCCGATCGAAGGGCCGCCCGAGGTCGAAGCGGACTTCACCGATCTGCACGCCTGGGCCGAAGTCTATATCCCCGGTGCCGGCTGGGTCGGCTTCGATGCGACGTCGGGCATGCTGACAGGCGAGGGGCATGTCCCCGTGGCGGCGACGCCGCATTTCCGCTCGGCGGCGCCGATCTCCGGCATGGCGGGCTTCGCCGAAGTCGAGTTCGCGTTCGCGATGGGCGTCAAACGCATTCGCGAGGCACCGCGGATCACCAAACCGTTCTCGGATGAATCCTGGGCCAGGCTCGACGCACTCGGCGAAAAGGTCGATGCCGATCTGAAGGCGCATGACGTGCGTCTCACCATGGGCGGCGAGCCAACCTTCGTGTCGGTCGACGATATGGAATCGCCGGAGTGGAATACGGCCGCCGTCGGCCCGACCAAACGCGGCCTCGGCGACGATCTGATCCGCCGGCTGCGCACGCGCTTCGCGCCGGGCGGCCTGATGCATTACGGGCAGGGCAAATGGTATCCCGGCGAAAGTCTGCCGCGCTGGGCGTTCGGCCTTTATTGGCGCAAGGATGGCGTGCCGATCTGGAAGAACGACGCGCTGATCTCACGGATCGAAGGCCCGCGCAGCGCCGATATCGGCGGTGCCGAGCGTTTTGCCGAAGGCACCGCGCGGCGGCTTGGCCTGCCGAAGGACTATGTTATTCCGGCCTTCGAGGATCCCGTCTATTGGGAGCAGAAGGAATCGAACCTGCCGAACAATGTCGTGCCCGGCGACTCCAAATTGCCCGATCCGGAGGAACGTGCGCGCATGGCGCGGGTCTTCGAACATGGCCTCGACAGGCCGAAGGGGTTCGTGCTGCCGATCCAGCGCTGGAATGCGGAGACGGCCGCGGACAGACGCTGGCGGTCCGAGCGGTGGAAGCTCCGCCGCGGCAACCTGTTTCTGACACCCGGCGATTCACCGATGGGCCTGCGCCTGCCGTTGTCGTCGCTGCCGCATCTCACCGAAGAGGAATATCCGTTCATCGTGGAGCAGGATCCGCTGGAGCCGCGTGGCGACATGCCGGTGTTCGACGAAATCGCGTCGGCGGAAAACCAGCCCGCCGCACAATACGTCCAGGAGCAGCAGATTCGTTCCGGCGGCGTACGCACGGCGATGTCGATTGAAATTCGCGACGGCATTCTCTGTGCCTTCATGCCGCCGGTCGAGAAGTTTGAGGATTATCTCGAACTGGTGACGGCGCTGGAGGCGACGGCCGAAGAACTGCAGATGCAGGTGCATGTCGAGGGCTATCCGCCGCCGTTCGATCCGCGCGTCGAGGTCATCAAGGTGACGCCCGATCCCGGCGTGCTGGAGATCAACATCCATCCCGCCGCGAGCTGGCGCGAGGCCGTCGATACCACGACGTTTCTCTATGAGGAGGCCGCGAAGACGCGGCTCGGCGCCAACAAGTTTCTGCTCGATGGTCGTCACACCGGCACCGGTGGTGGCAATCACGTGGTGGTCGGCGGCAGCTCGCCGGCGGACTCGCCCTTCCTGCGCCGGCCGGATCTCCTGAAGAGCCTCGTGCTGTATTGGCAGCGCCATCCATCGCTGTCCTATCTGTTCTCCGGCATGTTCATCGGTCCGACCAGTCAGGCACCGCGCATCGACGAAGCACGGCATGACGGTCTCTATGAATTGGAGATCGCGCTGGCGCAGGTGCCGCCGCCCGGCGAGAAGGCGCCGCTGTGGCTGGTCGATCGGCTGTTCCGGCACATCCTCGTCGATATCACCGGCAATACCCATCGCGCCGAAATCTGTATCGACAAGCTCTATTCGCCCGATGGCACGACGGGTCGTCTCGGCCTCGTCGAATTCCGTGCGCTGGAGATGCCGCCCGATCCGCGCATGTCGCTGGCGCAACAGCTGCTGATCCGCGCGCTGATCGCAAAAATGTGGCGCGAGCCGCAGGACGGCAAATTCGTGCGCTGGGGGACGGCGCTGCATGATCGCTTCATGCTGCCGCATTTCCTGTGGGAGGATTTCCAGGACGTACTCACCGAACTCGGCCGCTCCGGCTATGAATTCTCCAAGGAGTGGTTCGAGGCGCAGCTCGAATTCCGCTTTCCCGTGTTCGGCCACGTCACCTATGGCGGCGTGACGCTGGAAGTCCGGCAGGCGCTGGAACCCTGGCATGTGCTGGGCGAGGAGGGCTCGGCCGGCGGCACCGTCCGTTATGTGGATTCCTCGGTAGAGCGGTTACAGCTCAAGGCCAATGGCTTCACGCCGGGCCGGCACGTCATTACCTGCAACGGCCGGGCGCTGCCGATGACCGACACCGGCCGGGCCGGCGAGGTGGTCGCCGGCGTCCGCTTCAAGGCCTGGCAGCCGGCCTCCGGCCTGCATCCGACGATCCCGGTCCATGCGCCGCTGGTTTTCGACATTTATGACAGCTGGAATCGCAGGTCGCTCGGCGGCTGCGTCTATCATGTGGCGCATCCCGGCGGCCGTAATTACGAGACAAAACCGGTCAATGCCTACGAGGCGGAAGCTCGCCGGCTGGCCCGTTTCGAGGAGATCGGCCACACGCCCGGCGAAATCGCTCCGCCAAGGGCAGAACGCACACTTGAATTCCCATTGACCCTCGACTTGCGAACGCCTCTCCTGCATTGAGAATGCAGGCAGTTTGGGCTGGAGAGTCGGAATGACGGGACAGGCCGGTCAGGGGAAAAAGCCCCGTCCGGGACATCGTAAAGTCGCGCAATGGACCCGCGACTACGAGCGGCTGCCCGGGATTCCCGACGAATTCATCGCCCAGGACGGCACGCCGCGGGAGGTCTGGACGCGGTTCTTCGAGGCCTTCGGCGCCATGGCGCCCGTCGAGATCGAACGCCGCTTCGGCTCTGCCGACCGTCATCTCCGGGAAGCTGGCGTCACCTACCGCGCGCCCGGCGAAATCGCAGACCGGATCTGGCCGCTCAGCCATGTGCCGCTCCTGATCGACGAATCCGAATGGCTGCAGATCTCGGCGGCAATGACCCAGCGCGCCGAGTTGCTGGAGAAGATTCTCGGCGATCTCTATGGCGATGCCAGCCTCGTCGCGTCCGGCGCGATCCCGGCGGCGGCGATTGCCGGCAGCTCGGAATATCTGCGAGCCATGCGCGGCGTGAAACCGCCCGGTGGCCGCTATCTCAACGTCTATGCCGCCGATCTCGGCCGCGGTCCCGATGGCCGCTGGTGGGTGCTCGGCGATCGCACGCAGGCGCCGTCCGGCATGGGCTATGCGCTGGAAAACCGGCTGGTGCTGTCGCGCGCCTTCACCGACCTCTACAAGTCGATGAATGTCGAGCGCGTCGCGCCGTTCTTCGAAGCCTTCCGCGACAGTCTGCGCGCGTCGGCCGATCGTGACGAACCGCGCGTCGGCCTGCTGTCGCCGGGGCCGTTCAGCGAGACCTATTTCGAACACGCGACGCTGGCGCGCTATCTCGGCTTCCTGCTGGTGGAAGGTGACGACCTCGCAGTGTCCGGCGACCGCGTGCATATCCGCACCGTCGCAGGCCTGAAGCGGTTGGACGTGCTGCTGCGCCGCGTGGATGCCAATTCGCTCGACCCGCTGGAGCTCGATGCGTCGTCGCAGCTCGGCGTGCCCGGGCTGATCGACGTTGTCAGAAAGAATGGCGTCGTCGTCGCCAACATGCCCGGCTCCGGCGTGATGGAAGCGCGCGCACTGCTGGGCTTCCTGCCAAGCTTGAGCCGGAAGCTGCTCGGCGAACCACTCAAGATGCCGCATATCGCGACCTGGTGGTGCGGCCAGAAATCGGCGCGCGAGGAAGTGCTGGCGCGGCTCGATGACTTTGCCATCGAAGGCGCCTATGGCGGAGCGGTGCCCGGTTTCCCTGGCTACTCGCCGGTGCTTCCGTCGCAGCTCTCGCCAAGCGAGCGCGAGCGTCTGAAGGCGGCGATTGCCAATCGCGGCGTCGATTATGTCGGACAGGAGCTGGTGCAGCTGTCGACCACGCCGGTCTGGGACAATGGCCGGCTCGCGCCGCGTCCGTTCGTGCTGCGCGTCTTCGCGGCGGCGACACCGGACGGCTGGACCATTATGCCGGGTGGCTTCTGCCGTATTGCGGATCAACCGGATGCCCGCGCAGTCTCTATGGGCGCCGGCGCGCGCGCAGCCGACGTCTGGGTGGTGGCCGACAAGGCCGTTGCTGCATCGACGCTGCTGCCGGCCGTCGACAATGTTCGTATTCGCCGCATTGCCGGCTGGGTGCCGAGCCGGGCCGCCGACAATCTGTTCTGGCTCGGGCGCTATCTCGAGCGCGCCGAATCCACACTGCGTCTGATCCGTGCACTCAGCGTGCCGCAGCGCGATCCCGGCAAGGGCGGCGCCACTGGGCAGCAATCGATTGAGCGCATCCAGCGCATGCTGATGACCTGGGGCGCGACATCGCTGACATCACGTTCGCAGCCGGCGAAGGTCGCCGCGCAAGCCTTGCAGAGCGAAGAGCAGTTTGGCTCAGCGCTATCGCTGGTGCGCTCCGCATTGCGGACCGCAACCTCGCTGCGCGAACGGCTGTCCCCCGACGCCTGGCAGGTCATCACCGAAATGGCCGAGCGGCTTGCGCATGAGGTCGAAGATGACGATGACGTCGTCAGTGCGGCCGAGCTGACCTTGCAGGAACTGGCGAGCTTCGCTGGTCTCGCGCAGGAAAACATGAACCGTGCCGCCGGCTGGCGTTTCCTCGAAATGGGGCGCCGTGCCGAACGCGCCATCAACACCACGCGCTTTGCGCGGCAATTCGCGTCCGACGAGGCGACGAGCGACGATCTCGACATCCTGCTGACGCTGGTGGATTGCCAGATCACCTATCGCTCGCGTTATCTCGTTGGCCCACTACTCGCGCCGGTGCGCGATCTCGTGGTGCTCGATCCCTATAACCCGCGCTCGGTGGCATTCCAGGTCTCGGCACTGAACGATCACATCGCCAGCCTGCCGACGCTGAAGGAGAACGGCCTGATGGAACGGCCGCAGCGGCTGGCGGTGGCGCTGCGCTCGTCGCTCGTCACCGGCGAGGCATCCGAGATTCATACCAAGTCACTGTTTGCGCTGGAGCAGGATCTGCTGACGCTCGCGGATTCGATCGGCCTGCATTACTTCCCGCACGGCGCCAGCGCATCGCGTCCTGAAAAGCTGACGGGGCTGGCGTGATCTACGAAATCCGCCATGTCACGACCTACAGCTATGAGAGCCCGGTGAGCTATGCGCGCTGCTCGCTGCGGCTGCAGCCCAACAGCAGCGCCGGTCAGCAACTGGTCTCGCATAGCGTCGATATCAAGCCGCTGCCGGCGGCCCGCGCCATGCGGACGGATTTCTTCGGCACGCCGACGGAAAGCGTGTTGATCGAAACCCCGCATCGGGTGCTGCGGATCGATAGCCGGTCGAGGGTCTATGTCGAACGTTTTGCGCCGGGGCGCGGCGACGACAGCCCTTCCTGGGAGAGCGTCCGCGAGGCGGCGTTCGATTCCAGCGACCTCAGCGGTGCGTCGCCGATTGGTTATGTCTTCGCCAGTCCGCTGGTGCCGATCATCGATGCCGTCACGGACTATGCGGCGATGAGCTTTACTGAAGGCCGCGGGATTCTCGCGGGCGCCGTCGACCTGATGCATCGCATCCGCACCCAGTTCAAATACGATCCGAAGGCCACGGTGATTTCGACGCCGTTGCAGGAGGTGCTGGATAAGCGCCACGGTGTCTGTCAGGATTTTGCGCATATCATGATTGCGGGCATGCGCGGCCTCGGTCTGCCTGCCGCCTATGTCAGCGGCTATCTGCGCACCATTCCCCCGCCGGGCAAGGAACGCCTGCAGGGCGCCGACGCGACCCATGCCTGGGTGTCGGTCTGGTGCGGCGAGGAACTCGGCTGGATCGGCTTCGATCCGACCAACGATATCCTGGTCGAGAACGATCACATCGTGCTGGCGATCGGCCGCGATTTCTCCGACGTGTCACCGGTCGATGGCGTGATCGTCGGCGCACGTAAGCAGAAGCTCGCTGTCGCCGTCGACGTGCTGCTGCTGGAATGACCATCGTCCGTCGCGCGCATAACACGGCCGACGTCATCATCCTCGGCGCCGGTGCGGCCGGCCTGATGTGCGCCGGCATTGCGGGGCAACGCGGTCGTTCGGTGATGCTGCTGGAGCAGGCGAGGGCGCCCGGCGAGAAGATCCGCATCTCCGGCGGTGGACGCTGCAATTTCACCAACCTGCATACGACGCCGGCGAATTTCCTGTCGCAGAACCCGCAATTCTGCAAATCGGCGCTAAAGGGCTTCACTCAGCAGGACTTCATCGCGCTGGTCGAGAAATACCGCATCGCCTATCACGAGAAGACGCGCGGGCAGCTGTTCTGCGACGGCTCGTCCCAGCAGGTCATCGACATGCTGCTCGACGAAAACCGCCGCGGCGATGCGCAGATGCGGCTCGGCGTGGGCATTCTCGGTGTGACGAAGAACGAGAGTGGTTTTGTCGTCGCTACGGATCAGGGCGAATATCGCAGTCAGTCGCTGGTCGTCGCGACTGGCGGGCCCTCGATCCCGAAAATGGGTGCAAGTGCCTTCGGCTACAAGCTGGCGCAGCAGTTCGGGCTGAAGATGATCGCGCCGCGCGCCGCATTGGTGCCGTTGACCTTCGATGTCGCAGCGCTCGCGCAATTCAAGGATCTCGCAGGCGTTGCTGTTGATGCCGTCGTCAGTGTCGGCAAGACCAAATTCGACGAGGCACTGCTGTTCACCCATCGCGGTCTCAGCGGTCCGGCGGTCCTGCAGATCTCGTCCTATTGGCGCGACGGGCTCGATGTCGTCATCGACATGGCGCCGACGCGCGATGTGCTCGCCGCCCTGAAGGACGCACGCCGCGAACGACCGCGGCAGGAGCTGGCGACCGTGCTCGGCGATATCTTGCCGAAACGACTGGCCCAGATGGTTGCGGACAGGATCGTCGGCCCGCCGCGGCTGGCGGATTTTTCGGACAAGCTTCTGGCGTCGGTGGCGGCAGCGGTGAAGGAATGGCGCGTACGGCCGAACGGCACCGAGGGCTATCGCACGGCCGAGGTAACCCTTGGCGGTGTGGACACCACAGAACTGTCATCAAAAACGTTCGAAGCGACATCAGTGCCGGGGCTGTATTTCATCGGCGAAGTCGTCGATGTCACCGGCCATCTCGGCGGCTTCAACTTCCAGTGGGCGTGGTCTTCCGGCGTTGCCGCGGGGCGGCACGTCTAGACAGCCTCCGGCGAATATCCAACAATCCGGCCATGATCTATCGCCACGCCATCGGTGACCATACGCATGTCTTCGCGGATCTGCGCGACCTCATGGCCAAGGCAACGCCGCCGCGCTCCGGCGACAGGTTGGCCGGGATTGCAGCCGAGACCGCCGAGCAGATGATCGCCGCGCGGATGGCGCTCGCGGATGTGCCGCTCAAACAGTTCCTGCAGGAAATGGTGGTGCCTTACGAGGACGATGAGGTCACGCGTCTTATCGTCGATACGCATGATGCCGCCGCATTCTCCACGATCTCGTCGCTGACCGTCGGCGGCTTTCGTGACTGGCTGCTGTCAGACGCGGCCACGCCGCAAGTCCTTCAGACCGTCGCCCGCGGCATCACCCCGGAAATGGCCGCCGCTGTCTCGAAACTGATGCGCAATCAGGACCTGATCCTGGTGGCCAGGAAGTGCGAGGTGATCACGCGCTTTCGCAATACGATCGGGTTGCGCGGGTGCATGAGCGTGCGGTTGCAGCCGAACCACCCGTTCGACGATATCAGGGGCATCACGGCATCCATCCTCGACGGGCTGATGCTGGGCTCGGGCGATGCCTGTATCGGCATCAATCCGGCGAGCGACGATCCGGCGGTGCTGGGCGGGTTGGTGCGGCTGCTCGACGATGTCATCACCAAGCTGGATATTCCGACCCAGAGTTGCGTGCTCGCCCATGTCACGACCAGTCTTGATCTCATCAACCAGGGCGCTCCGGTCGATCTGGTGTTTCAGTCGATCGCCGGGACAGAGGCCGCCAATAGAAGTTTCGGCATCGATCTGGCGATCCTGAAGGAAGCTCATGCCGCCGGGCTTTCGCTGAAACGCGGCACGCTTGGCCAGAACGTCATGTATTTCGAGACCGGGCAGGGCTCGGCTCTGTCGGCTAACGCCCATCACGGCGTCGATCAGCAGACTTTGGAGGCACGGGCCTATGCAGTTGCGCGGGCGTTCGATCCACTCCTGGTGAACAGCGTCGTCGGCTTCATCGGCCCCGAATATCTCTATGACGGCAAGGAGATCATCCGTGCCGGGCTGGAGGATCATTTCTGTGGCAAGCTGCTTGGCCTGCCGCTGGGCGTCGACGTCTGTTACACCAACCATGCCGAAGCCGATCAGGACGACATGGACAATCTGCTGACGCTGCTGGCCGCGGCCGGTGTGACTTTCGTCATGGGCGTCCCCGGCGCTGACGACGTGATGCTGAACTACCAGTCGACGTCATTTCACGATGCGCTCTATATCCGCGACCTGTTTGGGCTCAAACGCGCACCGGAGTTCGACGACTGGCTGCAACGGGTCGGGCTCTCCGGAGCGGACCTTCGCATCCGCGATCAGGACGACCTGCTGCCCGATCTGGCCGCGCGTCTGATCGCCTGACGTCAATAAACCGTCATAAGGCTTGGCGCTTTGTGCGCACTTGTGCGGAGCTGGTCACGACCTTGTCACCGCCCGCCACAATCTTGAAGAAATTCTGGCCCAGATTCGGACGCCGTGATTAGATCGCTCAAAGTATTCGGCAGGAGTGGAACGGTTTTATCTCGGCGACGTTATTGAAGGTTCAGCGCTTATGGGGACTGCTGATGCATTCACAGAGGAATTTTGATGAGAGCTGAGGGCAGGCAGACGGTCCGGCGCATCCTGTGCGTCTTTCCGCGATACACGTCTTCATTTGGCACGTTTGAATATTCATATCCTCTGACCGACGGCGTTCAGGCCTTCATGCCTCCCCAGGGCTTGCTGCTGATTGCCGCCTACATGCCCGAGAACTGGGAAGTCCGTTTCATCGACGAGAACATCCGCGCCGCCACGCCCAATGATTTCCTGTGGGCCGAAGTTGTGCTGGTGTCAGGCATGCACATCCAGCGCACGCAGATGAACGACATCTGCTACCGCGCGCATTCCTACGATCTTCCGGTGGCGATCGGAGGGCCGTCGGTCTCGTCATGCCCCGATTACTACCCGGCTTTCGACTATCTCCATATCGGCGAACTCGGTGATGCCACCGATCAACTGATCGATATCCTGGAAAAGGATACGTCGCGCCCGGACCAGCAGGTCGTGCTGAAGACCACCGACCGTCTGGACATGACCAGGTTTCCGATTCCGGCCTATGAACTGGCTGATATTCCGCGCTACTTCCTCGGCAGCATCCAGTATTCTTCGGGCTGTCCATATCAGTGCGAGTTCTGCGATATCCCCGGCCTCTATGGTCGCAATCCGCGCCTGAAGTCGCCGGAGCAGATCACCGCCGAACTCGACAAGCTGCTCGAATGCGGCATCATGGGCTCAGTCTATTTCGTCGATGACAACTTCATCGGCAACCGCAAAGCCGCACTCGATCTGCTGCCGCATCTCGTCGAGTGGCAGAAGAGGACCGGTTTTGTCTTGCGCCTGTCCTGCGAGGCGACGCTGAACATCGCCAAGCGGCCGGAAATCCTTTCGCTGATGCGCGAAGCCTGGTTCGGCACGATCTTCTGCGGCATCGAGACGCCCGATCCCGTCGCCCTCAAGGCGATGAAGAAGGATCACAACATGATGGTCCCCATCATGGAGGCGATCGAGACGCTGAACAGCTTTGGCATGGAAGTCGTGTCCGGCATCATCCTCGGCCTCGATACCGACAAGCCCGAGACCGGCCAGCATTTGCTCGAGTTCGTGGAAACGTCACAGATTCCGCTTCTGACCATCAACCTGCTGCAGGCGCTGCCGCAGACGCCGCTTTGGGACAGGTTGAAGAAGGAAGGACGCCTGAACGAGGACGAGGGCCGCGATTCCAACGTCGACTTCCTGTTGCCGTATGAGGACGTGGTGAAAAGCTGGCGGCGCGCCATGGGCAGTGCCTATGTGCCAGAAAAACTGCTCGAGCGTTTCGAATACCAGATCCGCCACACATATCCCAACCGGATCAAGCCGCCGATCGGCGCCATGCTGACCTGGAAGAGCATTCGTCTCGGTTTGGTCATGCTGCGCAACATCTTCTGGAAGGTCGGTGTGCTCGGCGATTACAAGCGAGCGTTCTGGAAATTTGCGCTCCGTCGGCTGGCCCGTGGCGAGATCGAGTATCTCATCAGCGGGATCATGGTGGCGCACCACCTGATCAACTTTGCCCGCGATGCGTCCGGTGGTCAGACCAACGCGTCCTATTATTCGCTGAAACTGCAGGACGCTGCCGTTCCGGCCGAATAAGCGATAGGTTGGCGTCATGACAGATCGGAATGATGTGACGCCGCCGGTGCCGCAGCGCTCCCTCGCGGAGCTGCGGGCGTTGACGCCGGCGCGTGTCGGGCTCGGCCGGGCCGGAGCCAGTCTGACCACGCGGGCCCTGCTTGATTTCACGCTCGACCATGCCCGCGCACGTGACGCGGTCCATGCGCCCTTCGAGGCCGAAGCCATCGCGGCCGCACTGGCCGGGCTGGGGACGAGCGCGCTGGTGGTGACGAGCCAGGTCGCGGATCGGGCCGACTATCTCAAGCGCCCCGATCTCGGCCGCCGACTGTCTCGCGAGTCACAGGAGATGCTTAAAGGTCGCGACAGCGCCGCGTGCGATCTGGTGATCGTGATTGCGGACGGCCTGTCTCCGGCTGCGGTCAATGCGCACGCGCTTGGCCTGCTGGGTGCCTTAATGCCCAAATTGGCGGGGGTCGGGATCGGCGCTGTCGTGGTTGCCGGCGGGGCCAGAGTCGCGCTCGGCGACGAGATCGGTGCGTTATTGAGGGCGCGGATGACGATCATGCTGATCGGCGAACGTCCGGGTCTCTCGGCGCCGCAGAGTCTCGGTGCCTACCTGACCTTCGCACCGCGGCCGGGTCTGACGGACGCTGCGCGCAACTGCGTGTCGAACATCCAGGTGGCCGGTCTGTCCTTCGAGGAGGCAGCGAGCAAGATTGCCTGGCTGGCGCGCGAAGGGCTGAATCGCAACATGACCGGTGTGGCTCTGAAAGACGAAAGCGGTCTGCAACTGGTAGCACCGCTCGTTGCACCAGATGAAACAACAGCCTCTGCGCTCCATTTTGTGACCTGAAACGCAACCTCGGCGCGCTCGCCGCCTTGCGATGTGTCATACAGACCTGCTACATCTGCCCGCGGCAAATTTACCGCATGTTTTCAAGGGCTAGCGCTGTTCGGTCTCGCCGATTCCAGCCTTACTACTGCCCGCGACGCTTGCTAGGCAGACGCCGCTGACGACAGGACTGGACAGGGTATGCACGATACGGTTCCCCCCCACGACGCGGATATGAATAAATTGCGCAAGGGGCCGATCAGCATCGCCTTCGGGCTTGAGCGCATCGGTCTGATCGCGGTGAAGGCGCCGATCCTGTCCTGCGTGATCCTGCTCGCGCTGGTGATCGGTGCGATCTTCGGCATCCAGCGCATCAAGATCGACGATTCGCTAAGCCAGTTATTTCGTTCTGACAGCAAGGAATACAAGCAATACGAGGAAGTGACGAAGCGCTTCCCGTCCACCGAATTCGACGTGCTCGTGGTGCTCGAAGGCAAGACGCTGCTTGCGCGCGACAATCTTGGAAAGATGCGCGACCTCGTCACCGACCTGCAATTGGTCGATGGGGTCCGCGGGCTGATCTCGATCTTCTCGGCGCGTCAGACGCCGGCCCCCGGCAAGTTGCCGGCAGCGCTGTTTCCCAACGATCTTCCTGAAGGCGCCGACTACGACAAGTTCATCGAGACGGTGAAGCAGAACGAGCTGATCCGCGGCAAGCTTTTGTCCGACGATGGAACTCTAGCGCTGGTGGTGCTGTCGCTCGACCCGGCCGTGGTCAGCAACAGCAAGCTCAGCACCGTAGTTGCCGATATCCGCAAGACCATGAATGAGGACCTAGCCAATAGCGGTCTGACCAAGGAATTGTCGGGCGTGCCGGTGATGCAGCTCGAAATCCGCAACGCGGTCGAGCGCGACGGCCTGATCTATAACATCGCCGGCATTCTCGCCGGCTGCGTCATTGCGATCATCTTCTTCCGCAAGATCTCGTTCATGATCATCGCGGCGTTTCCGCCGCTGCTGGCGATCCTGTTGTCGCTCGGCGCGCTCGGCTGGGCCGGCTTCAGCCTCAACATGTTCCTCAATGTGATGACGCCGCTGATCATGGTGATCAGTTTTGCCGACTCGATGCAGCTCACTTTCGCGGCGCGTGACCGGTTGATTGCAGGCGAGGACAAGTATTCAGCATTTACGAATGCGGTTCGTGTCGTGGGTCCGGCCTGCGTCCTCACCCATGGCACCGCCGGCATTTCGTTCCTGGCGTTGCAGTTCTCCGACTCGGACCTGATCCGCGCCTTCGGCGAGGCCGGTCTCACGGCCACCATCATCGCGCTGGTTGCGGTGCTGTCGCTGGTGCCGGTGTTCGGCGTGCTGCTGGTGCGCAACGAGAAGATCTTCGCCGCCAAGTTTCAGACCGCCGATGCCGGCGTGCAGGCGCTGCGCGCCTTCTGCTACTGGATCGCGGTGCGCATGGTCGGCCGTCCTGGCCTGTTCAGCCTGATCTCGCTCGTCGTCGTCGTTGGTCTCGGGATCGTTTATGCCAATCTCGAGCCGCGCTATCGGCTGGCCGATCAGGTGCCGGACAAGGAGCAGGCGGTCGCGGCCAGCGGACGGCTCGACGCCAAGCTGACCGGCGCCAATCCGATCGACGTGCTGATCGAATTTCCGAAGGGCGCGGATCTCTATTCGCCGGACACGTTGGCGACCATCGCCGAAGTCCACGCCATGGTCGAGAAGCAGGCCGGTGTGGGTAACGTCTGGTCGCTGGAGACGTTGCGGCGCTGGCTGGCGGAGAAGGCCGGTTCGTCGGATGTCGCGACGCTGAAGGAATATGTCAGCGTGATACCCGAACATCTGGTGCGCCGCTTCATCTCGGCGGATCAGACGGCGGTGGTGGTGTCTGGCCGTGTGCCCGACAGCGATTCGAGCAAGATCCTGCCGGTGGTCGACAAGCTCGACAATGCGCTGAATGCCGTTCGCACCAAGCACCCGGGCTATGAGATCGCGGTGACCGGCCTCTCTGCGATCGCGGCGCGTAACAGCGCCGGGATGATCGAGAAGCTCAATCACGGCCTGACCATCGAGTTCGGTCTGGTCGCCGTCTTCATCGGCCTCGCGTTCCGCTCGTGGGTGGTGATGCTGGCCTGTATCCTGCCGGGCATCTTCCCGGTGGTGCTGGCCGGCTTCGTATTGTGGCTGCTCGGGGAGGGGCTGCAATTCGCCAGTGTGGTGGCACTGACAGTATCTTTCGGTCTCGGCCTCAGCGCCACGATCCACTTCCTCAACCGCTTGCGTCTGGAAGACGCGCCCGGCACCGATCCCGCGATCGCCGTCGAGCGTGCGACTGTGCTCGTTGGTCCCGCGCTGATCCTGACGACGGTGGTGCTGGCCTGCGGCCTCGTGGTGACGGTGTTCTCGGATCTGCCGTCACTGCGGCTGTTCGGCTGGCTCAGCGCCTTCTCGATGGTCGCGGCACTGGTGGCCGATCTGTTCATCCTGCGCCCGACCGCGATGTGGCTGATCAATCTGCAGCAGCGCCTTACGGGCAGTTCGGTTCTTGCGAAGCAAGAGAAGTAATCAACCGCGCATAGCAAGGACGATCAAATAAAAAAGCCCCCGGATCGCTCCGGGGGCTTTTTTGTGAATGGCGTGGAAGCCGGCGTCAGCTCTTGACCATGTTGATCGAGACGCCGCGAATTTCGCCCTTGGAGCTGATCGACACCGACTGCTTGTTGCCGCGGGTCGTCAGCGTGATGTTGGCCGCAAAGCCCGCGGCCTCGACGAAGACGTCGATCTGGCCGCCGCCCGCCTTGCCGACCAGATTGCCGTAGACGTTGCGGCTGGCTTCGCTCCAGCTGCCCGAAACATTGTTGCCCTGGCTGGTGACATTGCTGGAGAGGTCGAACTTGTAGCTGTCGCTGGCGCAGCGCAGCGTCTGCGCCAGGGCGCTGCCGCCGCCATCCACCTTGTACGTCGCCCGGCAGCGAATCCGCTCCGAGGAGCCGTCCGACATGGAGACCGTTCCGGTACCGCTCCAGGCCCCGTCGAAGCCGGCGAACGGTCCGGACTGGGCATGGCCTGCGGATACCGACAGCAGCAGGATCGCGCCAGCGCCAGCGGCCTTGAGGGCGTGCCCGAACCGCGTTGCAGAATGGAATGTCATGTAAGTTTTCCCAAAATAGCGCTGTGTAACCGAGTTATGCCGCGCCTCATCGAAGCTTAAGTGTCGCTGCACATCTTTAGGTTCAATAGAGCGATCATAATTGGACGATTGTAAAAGTAACATGTCACCGCCCACAAGCGCGAAGGTTCCCGGAGCGGAACGGGTGGAGGTCATGCGCGTCTGAACAATTGTCCTAAAACCTTATCTTGTCCTGCGGGGGTGGCATCGGCCGGCCCTGCAGCCAGTGCGGCCATGTGCGCAAGTTTTCGCCGCATTTATTCGTGTCTGTGGGGGCGGGAATGTTCTGTGTCCTGATTGCATCCATCGCCGCGAATTCGCCGATGTACCTGAAGATAAAGCCTTCCCGGCGATGCGAATGTTTCAGTTTATGCTATGCACCACACGGGCTGTGATCTCGTCACCATACTGAAGGAAGACAATGCGTAAATTTCTCCTGGTACTGTCCGTGCTTTCCGCATCTGCCTCGACCGGTGCATTGGCCCAGCAAAACCAGCCCCGCAGCGGCACCGACGCGGAGCAGAAGGCCTGCACCCGCGACGTACAGAAGCTCTGCCGCGCCGTCATGGATCAGGGCGACCTCGTTGTTCTGTCCTGCCTGAAGGAAAACCGCCCCAAGATCAGCAAGGCCTGCAACGACGTGCTGGTCAGCCACGGCCAATAACCCCGCCCTAATGCGAGATTCCGGGCTCGTGGCGCCGTTTTGGTCTCGCCGCGAGCCCGCCAAGACGTGATCCGGCCCGGCACTGGCTGCGGCCGAAAGTGGCATATTGGCATTGGTCTCACGGGCCAATTTGCCCTATATGGGGGCTCGCGGCCGACCCCGCCTGCCGGTATTACCGGACCTTGGCGGCCCCCGAGCCACCCTGTTCAAATCCAACGTAGCCAGTTCTGGATGACCCCTGCGAGCGAACTGCGATCCGGCAAGACCGATCGTGACGAGAATTTTCCTGTCGCGTCGTGGATTATCCATCCGCGCCACCGGGCGCTGATTCTTGCCTTCTATAATTTCGTCCGGACCGCAGACGACATTGCCGATCACGCGCTGCTCGATGCGCCGGCGAAACTGGCCCTGCTCGACGAGCTGGAGGCCGACCTGCTCGGTCAGGGTGATGGCCAGGCCGAAGCCGTCGTCCTGCGCGAGGCGCTCCAGATGCGCGAGATGCCCCCGCGTCATGCGCTCGACGTCCTGACAGCTTTTCGGATGGACGTGACCAAGCTGCGCTACGCCGACTGGGATGAGCTCATTCATTATTGTTCGTTCTCGGCGATGCCGGTCGGACGTTTCATGCTCGACGTGCACGGCGAAAGCAAAGCCACCTGGCCGGCGTCGGATGCGCTGTGCGCGGCGTTGCAGATCAACAATCACCTGCAGGATTGCGGCAACGACTATCGCGATCTCGATCGGGTCTACATTCCGCAGGACACGCTGGACCGGCACGGCGCCTCGGTGGACGATCTCAAGCAGGCAAAGGCGTCGCCGGCGCTGCTGGCCTGTATTCGCGAGCTGGTCGCCAAGACCGAAACCCTGATGCATGAGAGCGAGACGCTGACGGTTCATATCGCGGACGTCCGGCTTGGCTGCGATGTCGCCGTCATCGAGACTTTTGCCTGGCAGATCCTGAAGATGCTGAAAGTGCGCGATCCGCTCAGCGAGAAGGTCCATCTCTCGAAGGCCAGCATGGCAGGCTACGCGCTGGCCGGCATTGCCGGCGGGCTGTGGCGCCGCGCGACCACCAGCGCGCCGATGCCTCGTTCGACGACGCCGGGCGCATGAACCAGATGACGAGCCAGGTGAATAATAGTGAATCTCAGAGCGAGGTTCAGGGCGTTGCTGCCGGGAGCTCGTTCTATGCCGCGATGCGCATTCTGCCGCGTGCCCAGCGCGATGCGATGTTCCAGATCTACAGCTTCTGCCGTCAGGTCGACGATATCGCGGATTCCGATGGTCCGCGCGACGTCAGGCTCGCCGACATGCAGCAGTGGCGCGCAGATATCGATGCGCTCTATGCAGGCAATCCGCCGGCGCGTGTGCGCGACTATGTCGGGCCGATCAAGCAATTCGGCATGCGCAAGGAGGATTTCATCGCCGTCATCGACGGCATGGAGATGGATATCCCTGCAGATATTCGTGCGCCCGATGACGCAACGCTTGATCTGTATTGCGATCGTGTTGCCAGTGCCGTCGGCCGCCTATCGGTGAAGGTGTTCGGCATGCCGGACGAAGATGGCATTCTGCTTGCGCATCATCTCGGCCGTGCGCTGCAGATCACCAATATCCTGCGCGATATCGACGAAGACGCCGGTATCGGTCGTCTCTATCTGCCGCGTGAGCTGCTCTATCACGCCGGCATCACGTCGAGCGATCCCGACGTGGTGCGCGCCAGCCCGGCATTGCCGAAGGTCTGTGTGCCGCTGGTGAAGCGGGCGCAGGCGCATTTCGAAAAATCCGACGAGATCATGGCGCGTAACAAGCGCCGCGTGGTGCGCGCGCCGCGGATCATGTCGAAATATTATCACGCCATCCTGGAATTGCTGGTGGCGCGCGGCTTTGCTTTGCCGCGCGACCCCGTTCGTCTCGGCAAGGCCTCCAAGATAGCGATCCTGCTGCGATACGCGATCATCTGATGCAAAAGACCGCTCATATCATTGGTGCCGGCGTTTCCGGCCTGTCGGCCGCCGTGCGTCTCGTCAATGCCGGCTTCAAGGTCCACGTCCATGAGGCGACGCAGCAGGCCGGCGGCCGCTGCCGGTCGTATTTCGACGCGCAGACACAGCTCCAGATCGACAACGGCAACCATCTGGTTCTGTCGGGCAACAGCCATGTCGTCGCTTATGCAAAGTCGATCGGCACCGAAGCCGGGCTCGTTGGTCCGCAGCGGGCACAATTCGCATTTGCCGATGCCAAAACTGGCAAGCGCTGGCAGCTCGATCTCGGCGATGGCAAGATCCCGACATGGTTGTTCGACAAGACGCGCCGCGTCCCGGACACATCAGTTGCCGATTATCTCGCGCTGTCGCCGCTGATCTGGTCATCGAATAGTCGCCTGGTCGGCGATGCCATTCGCTGTGAAGGCGTCCTCTACGATCGTCTGGTGCAGCCACTGTTGCTGGCCGCGCTCAATGTCGATCCGCCGGAAGGGTCGGCTGGTCTGGCCGGCGCCATCGTGCGCGAAACGCTGCTGGCAGGCGGCCAGGCGTGCCGACCGCTGATCGCGCGCGCTGGTCTTAGCGATGTTCTGGTCGAGCCTGCGATCGAATTGCTGCGTGCCAAGGGCGCCGGCGTTCATTTTGGTCATGAGCTGCGCGGTTACACCATGAGTGGTGATCGCGTAACCGAACTGAAGTTTGGCGCTGATGACGTCATCACGCTTGGTGCGGACGACGTCGTGGTGATGGCTGTTCCGCCATGGGCCGCGAAGTCGCTATTGCCTGGTGTGAAGACGCCGACCGAATTCCGTGCGATCGTGAATGCGCATTTCAATTATGTTCCGCCAGCAGGCCACGCGCCGCTGATTGGCGTTGTCGGCGGTGTCGTGGAATGGCTGTTTGCTTTCCACAATCGCCTGTCGATCACGATCAGCAATGGCGATCGTTTCGTGAACACGCCGCGCGAACAGTTTGCGCAACAGATCTGGGACGAGATCTGCAAGATTTCGAATATCCAGGCGCCACTGCCGGCGTGGCAGATCGTGCGCGAGCGCCGCGCCACTTTTGCGGCTACGCCTGCCCAAGATGCTCTGCGTCCGGGCACGCGCACCGATTTCAAGAACCTGTTTCTTGCAGGCGATTGGACCGATACCGGTCTGCCGGCGACTATTGAGGGATCGGTGCGGTCGGGTGACCGCGCGGCCGATCTCGTTCTGGCGATGCGCTGACCGTTGCGCAGCCAGACGATTATTTACGACGAGTACGGAGATATGGCGAGCGAGATGCATTCGGTCAGTCCAGAGATCACAATTCAGAACGCGGCGCTCGAGACGAGCATTGCTTCGGCGAAGCAGGGCCTGCTGAAGTTCCGGCAGCCTGACGGCCATTGGGTATTTGAGCTCGAAGCCGACGGCACGATCCCGTCAGAATACGTGTTGTTGCGGCACTACCTCGGCGAGCCCGTCGATGCCGAGCTTGAAGGCAAGATCGCCAACTATCTGCGCCGCACCCAAGGCAAGCATGGCGGCTGGGCGCTGGTGCAGGACGGCGACTTCGATATGAGCGCCAGCGTGAAAGTGTATTTCGCGCTGAAGATGATCGGCGATTCGACCGACGCGCCGCATATGGTCCGCGCCCGCGAAGCGATCCGCTCGCGCGGCGGCGCCGTCAACGTCAACGTCTTCACGCGCTTCCTGCTCGCGATGTTCGGCATCCTCTCCTGGCGCGCCACTCCGGTGCTGCCGGTTGAGATCATGCTGCTGCCGATGTGGTTTCCATTTCACCTCAACAAGATGTCCTACTGGGCGCGCACCACGATCGTGCCGCTCATGGTGCTCGCGGCGCTGAAGCCGCGCGCGCAGAACAAGAAGGGCGTCGGCATCGACGAGTTGTTCCTGGAAGATCCATCCAGGATCGGTGGCATTAAACGCGCGCCGCATCAGAGTCGTGCGATGTTCGCCTTCTTCACCGGTATCGATATTCTGCTCCGCGCCGCCGAACCGTATTTCCCAAAGAAACTCCGCGCCCATTCGATCGCGAAAGCCGTCGAGTTTTGCGAGGAGCGCCTGAACGGCGAAGACGGTCTCGGCGCGATCTATCCGCCGATGGCCAATATGGTCATGATGTATGAAGTGCTCGGCTTCCCCGCCGACTATCCGCCCCGCGCCATCCAGCGGCGCGGTATCGACAAGCTTCTGATTGTCGGTGAGGTCGAAGCCTATTGCCAGCCTTGCGTATCGCCAGTGTGGGACACCGCGCTGACCGCGCATGCGATGCTGGAGACCGGCGGCGATGAAGCGTTCGGTCCGGCGAAAGAAGGGCTCGACTGGCTGGCGACCAAGCAGGTGCTCGACGTGAAGGGCGACTGGGCGGTGAAGCGGCCGGACCTGCGTCCGGGCGGCTGGGCGTTCCAGTACAACAACGCCTATTACCCGGATCTCGACGATACGGCCGTGGTGATGATGGCGATGGACCGCGCGCGCCGTCAGACCGGCGGCAAGGAATACGACGTTGCGCTCGATCGCGGCCGGGAGTGGATTCTGGGCATGCAGAGCAGCGACGGCGGCTTCGCGGCGTTCGAGGTCGATAACCTCGAATATTACCTCAACAACATCCCGTTTTCGGACCATGGCGCACTGCTCGATCCGCCGACGGAGGACGTCACCGCGCGCTGCGTCTCGATGCTGGCGCAGCTTGGTGACACCTTCGAGACCTCAAAGCCGCTGGCAGACGGTGTGGAATATCTGCGCCGTACCCAGCTCGCGGAGGGCTCCTGGTATGGCCGCTGGGGCCTGAACTACATCTACGGTACCTGGTCGGTGCTGTGTGCGCTGAATGCTGTTGGCATTGACCATCAGGATCCGGCGTTTCGCAAGGCGGTGGCCTGGCTGCTGTCGATCCAGAACGAGGACGGCGGCTGGGGCGAAGATGCGGTCAGCTACCGACTCGATTACAAGGGATTCGAGGCGGCCCCGAGCACGTCGTCGCAAACGGCATGGGCTTTGCTTGCCCTGATGGCGGCAGGCGAGGTCGATAATCCGGCTGTCGCCCGTGGAACGCGGTACCTGATGGACACACAGACGGAAAAAGGACTCTGGGACGAGGCCCGTTACACGGCTACCGGCTTCCCCCGCGTGTTTTATCTGCGTTATCATGGCTACTCGAAATTCTTCCCGCTCTGGGCGTTGGCGCGGTTCCGGAATTTGAAGAGCACCAACAGCAAGACGGTAGGGGTTGGGATGTGATTTTGGGCGATGGGGGCATTTCGACCGCGGGCGATACAACCGACCCGCGGCCGGTATTGATCGTCACGGGGCTGGTCCAGGAAGCGAAGATCGCTGCCGGGCCGGGAATGACCGTGATTTGCAGTTCAAGTGACCCTGTCCAGCTCCGCAGCCTGCTGGCTGACTTCGACCCCGCCACCATCCGCGGCGTTATCAGCTTCGGCGTCGCCGGCGGTCTCGATCCCGATCTCAAATCAGGCGCTGTCGTTGTGGCCACGGAAGTGGTGGCCGGTAACAGCCGTTGGTCAGCGTCCGAGGTCCTTAGCGACGAACTGATCGCCGGTGCCGGCGTCGGCCGCCAGAAGGTGTTTCGCGGCGGTCTGGTTGGTGTCGAAAAGGTCGTGACGGGGCAGGCCGGCAAGGCCGCGCTGCGCTCGGAATTCGGCGCCGCTGCCGTCGATATGGAAAGCCACATCGCCGCGGAATTTGCCGCCATGGCCGGACTGCCGTTCGCCGCACTGCGCGTCGTCAGCGATCCCGCCCATCGCGCCCTGCCGGAAATCGCCACCACTGCGATCAAACCCAATGGTGATGTCGATCTGCGCAAGGTGCTGCGCGGCATTGCCCGCAATCCGCTGGTGATTCGGGCGCTGGTTTCGACCGGGCGCGACTTCAATCGCGCGCTACGCAGCCTGCGCGACTGCCGCAGCTATCTGCTCGGGCACACGAACCTCGTTTCCGCGGACGCGTAGCTGACGATACGCGGTCATTCCGGGGCGCGGGCGCACTTCGCGCACGCGAACCCGGAATCTCAGCATGGCTGAACACTTCCAGATTCCGGGGTCGCCCTTACGCGGCTTTGCCGCTTCAGTGCGCCCCGGAATGACGATGGGATTAGAAAAAGGGCGCGATCTGCATCGCGCCCTTTTTTTGTATTCAGCTTGGAATCGCTCAGGCGGCGGTCGAAGCCTTCTGCGCCTTTTCCTCTGCCTTGGCGGCAGCGGCGATAGCTTCTTCCTTGCGGATGTCCGACAGGCGCTTCTGAACTTCCGACGAGAACACGTACTGCGCCGGGCGCTGCTTGGTAAGGTCGATTTCCGGCGCCATCGGACCCGACGTTTTCACGCCGCGCATCGCCACCCACATGGCCTTGAACGGGTTGCTGATCGCTGCATCCGCGGCAGTCGGCTCATAGCCGCAATGGGCCATACAGTCGGCGCACTTCTCGTACTTGCCGGTGCCGTAGGTGTCCCAATCGGTGGTGTCCATCAGTTCCTTGAAGGTCTTGGTGTAGCCTTCACCGAGCAGGTAGCAGGGCTTCTGCCAGCCGAAGATGTTGCGCGCGGGCATGCCCCACGGCTTGCACTCGTATTCCTGGTTGCCGGCGAGGAAGTCCAGGAACAGGCCAGAATGCATGATGTTCCACTTCTTGCCCTTGCCGAGTGCAAAGACGTCGCGGAACAGCTTCTTGGTCTTGGTGCGGTTCAGGAAGTGCTCCTGATCCGGTGCACGCTCATAGGCATAGCCCGGCGACATCGAGACGCCGACGCCGAGCTCCACGGTGAAGTCGAGGAACTTGGCGATGTCCTCGGCCGCGTGGCCGTCGAAGATGGTCGCGTTGACGTTGACGGCGAAGCCCTTGGCCTTGGCGGCCTTGATCGCGGAGACGGCGCGGTCGAACACGCCTTCCTGCGACACGGCCTTGTCGTGATGATCCTTGAGGCCGTCGAGATGCACCGAGAAGAACAGGTAGGGCGACGGCGTGAACAGGTCGAGCTTCTTCTCGAGCAGCAGTGCGTTAGTGCAGAGTGAGACGAACTTCTTGCGCTCGACCAGGCCGCGCACGATCTCGCCGATTTCCTTGTGGATCAGCGGCTCGCCGCCCGGGATCGCAACCATCGGCGCGCCGCACTCGTCCGCAGCATCCCAGCATTCCTGCGCCGACATGCGGCGGTTGAGGATAGCGTTCGGATAGTCGATCTTGCCACAGCCGACACAGGCCAGGTTGCAGCGGAAAAGTGGCTCCAGCATCAGCACCAGCGGATAGCGCTTCTGGCCAGTCAGCTTCTTCTTCAACAGATAGGAGCCGATCTTCATTTCTTTAAAAAACGGAATGGCCATTTCGAATTTTCTCTCTGCGCATCACATCGTGACGAAGGTGGATCGAACCGCGGTCAGTTCGGCGGGTAGCTTGAATTCGATATTCTCTTCACGTCCGGGCAACACCGACACCGCAACCGGTCCGATCCGCCGTAAGGTCTCGATCACGTCATCTACAAGCACTTCTGGCGCGGATGCGCCAGCCGTGATGCCTACGGCACGCGCATCCTTCAACCAGGCGGGGTTGAGTTCGCTGCCATCGGCAATGAGGTAACTTGCGACACCGACTTCGGTGCCGATTTCGCGCAACCGGTTCGAGTTGGAACTGTTGGTCGCCCCGACGACCAGGATGACGTCTACAAGTTTACTGAGGTCTCTTACCGCAGATTGGCGGTTTTGTGTTGCATAGCAGATATCGCGGGTATCGGGGCCCTCAATGTCACTGAAACGCTGTTCCAGGGCTAAAATGATGTCCTTGGTGTCATCCACGCTGAGGGTCGTCTGGGTGATATAGGCGACCGGTTCCTGCGGTGGCAGTGTTAGTGCCTTGACGTCCTCAACGCTCTGAACAAGGTAAACCGGGCCGGGTACCTGTCCCATGGTACCGTCGACCTCCGGATGGCCTGCGTGGCCGATCAGGATGACCTTACGGCCTTTGGACATGTACCGCTTGCCCTGGTTGTGGACCTTGGTGACAAGCGGGCAAGTTGCATCCAAAACAGGCAGGCCACGGCTGGCCGCTTCTTCCTCGACGCTCCGGGCGACGCCGTGGGCGCTGAAGACGGTCATGGCATTCGGAGGTACTTCGGAGAGTTCCTCGACGAAAATGGCGCCCTTGGCCTTCAGACTCTCGACCACGTATTTGTTATGGACGATCTCATGGCGGACATAGACCGGCGCCCCGTAGCGCTCGAGAGCACGCTCCACGATCTCGATGGCACGCACGACGCCCGCGCAGAAGCCGCGCGGCTGAGCCAGAAAGATTTCAAGGGGACGACGATCAAGCACGTGGTACAAAGTCCATAATCGATTCCGGTATAATCCTTAATTCTGTACCACAATCAGGCACATATCCAGCCCAGCTGGATATTTGAGCCGTTCTGTGTGACAAAAATCACTCAGTATGCAATCACGAACCGAAAACGTGGTTTGCGACAACTGGCCGGGTTGCGGTAATATCTTGCGGTTGCGCCCAAGAACCTGAAAACTCTCACTTGTTCGTCACTTTACGGCGCGACGAGGCGTCGCTAACACGGCCGTTGCTACGGTGATCAGCACGTTTTATGCCATCCCATCACATTGCTGAAAGCAAAGCGCATCCAATGCGAAAGTAATGGTTTGCGGAACCCTCCCTCGTGAACCGCATTCTTTGCGTGCCTCGCCCAAATAGAAAGAAAAAGCGTGCTGACAAGAGTTGTCGTCTCGGTCGTGAACTTCTGCACCCGGTTTGCCCTGCCGGTGGTGCTCGTTTGTGTGCTTCTTTCGATTGGCGCGAGCTATTACACGGCGAAGAATTTCTCGATCAATACAGACATCAACAAGCTGATCTCGCCCAATCTCGATTGGCGTCAGCGCGACATTGCCTTCGATAAGGCCTTCGACCAGGAGCGTCTGATCATCGCGGTGGTTGAGGCGCCCACGCCTGAATTCGCCAATGCCGCAGCCAATGCGATGGAAGCGAAGCTGGTGACCAACAAGACGGATTTCGACTCGGTTCGCCGATTGGATGGCGGAGCGTTCTTCGAGAAGAACGGCTTGCTATTCCTGCCGACCAAGGAAGTTGCGCAACTGACGGGCCAGTTTCAGCAGGCTGCTCCCCTGATCGAAATCATGGCCGGCGATCCCAGTCTGCGCGGTCTCACCGGCGCGCTGGAGACCGGCCTCACCGGCATTCGCCGTGGGCAGCTTCAGCTCGACGCTGCGGCGCCGACCTTCAACGCCGTCTCGCAGACCGTTGAGGACGTGCTGAAAAACGGCAAGGGCACCTTCTCATGGCGCGGGCTGGTCAGCGACAAGCCTCTGACGGATGGCGACAAGCGTGGCTTCATCGAAATCAAGCCTATCCTCGACTTCAACGCGCTTGAGCCCGGCAAGACCGCGACAGATGCGATCCGGCAGGCTGCCATCGACCTGAACATCGCTGGCGAATACGGCGCACGCGTGCGGTTGACCGGCCCGGTCCCCATCGCAAACGAGGAATTCTCCACCGTGCAGGATGGAGCCATCGTCAACGGGATCGGTACGGTTTTGATCGTGCTGGTCATCCTCTGGATGGCGCTGCACTCGGCCAAGATCATCGGTGCCGTGTTCGCAACGCTATTCGTGGGCCTCGCCACAACGACCGCCGTCGGTCTCATGATGGTGGGTTCGCTGAACCTGCTGTCGATTGCATTTGCCGTGTTGTTCGTCGGCTTGGGTGTCGATTTCGGCATCCAGTTCAGCGTGCGTTACCGCTCCGAGCGCTACAAGAACGACAACCTGCCGCTCGCTTTGACGAAGGCGGCCGAATATTGCGCCGTGCCGCTGTCGCTCGCCGCTTTCGCAACGGCTGCCGGCTTTCTGTCGTTCCTGCCGACCGATTACAAAGGCGTGTCCGAACTCGGCAAGATCGCCGGCGCCGGCATGATGATCGCGTTCCTGACCAGCATCACCGTTCTGCCGGCATTGCTCGACCTCTTGAATCCCGCGGGCGAAAAGGAGCCCGTCGGTTATGCGTTCCTGGCACCTGTCGACCGTTTCCTGGAAGAGAAGCGCTTCTGGATTATCGGCATCACACTGGCGCTCACGATCGCCGGTCTGCCATTGCTCTACTTCCTGAAGTTCGACTTCAATCCGATCAACCTGCGCAATCCGAACGTCGAGTCGATCGCGACCTTCCTCGATCTGCGCAAGGATCCGAACACCGGCGCCAATGCGGTCAACATCATGGCGCCAAACGAGGCCGCTGCGAAACAGGTCGAAGAACGTCTCTCCAAGGTCCCGGAAGTTGCTCGTACGATTTCGCTCGGCAGCTTCGTTCCTGAGGATCAGCCCGCCAAGCTGAAGGCGATTCAGGAAGGCGCGAAAATTCTCGAGCCGGCTTTGAATCCCGAGTCGATCGACAAGGCGCCAACCGATGCGGAAAATGTCACTTCTCTGAAGGATTCGGCGGCGAGCCTGCGCAAACTTGCGGGAACGCAGACCAGTCCCGGCGCCGTCGCCGCGAAGCGTCTGGCGGATGCGTTGGCCAAGACCGCCGATGCAAGCCAGCCTGTTCGCGATCAGGTGCAGGCGACCTTTGTGGTGCCGCTCAAGCTTGCGTTGGGGCAATTGCGTAATCTGATGCAGGCGAGCCCGATCAGTTTGCAGACCTTGCCAGCCGAATTGGTGAATTCGTGGAAGACTAAGGATGGCCAGATCCGCGTCGAGGCGCAGCCCAACGGCGATCCGAACGATAACGACACATTGCGCAAGTTCGCCGATGCCGTGCTGAAGTCCGAGCCGCTCGCCGTCGGTGGTCCGATCTCGATCCTGAAGTCGGGCGACACCATTGTCACCGCCTTCATTCATGCGGGCATCTGGGCGCTGCTTTCGATCTCGTTGTTGCTGTGGCTGGCTTTGCGGCGCATTAGCGACGTGCTGCTGACTATCGTTCCCTTGCTAGTGGCGGGAACGGTTACGCTGGAGATCTGTGTGTTGATCGGCTTGCCGCTGAACTTCGCCAACATCATCGCGCTGCCGCTGCTGCTCGGCGTCGGCGTGGCGTTCAAGATCTACTATGTGACGGCCTGGCGGGCAGGCTACAAGAACTTGCTGCAGTCATCGCTGACACGCGCGATTTTCTTCAGCGCGCTGACGACTGCCACGGCGTTCGGCAGCCTGTGGCTGTCGAACCATCCGGGCACCGCGAGCATGGGTAAACTGCTCGCGATGTCCTTTGTCGTGACGCTGGCGGCCGTGCTGCTATTCCAGCCGGCTCTCATGGGTAAACCGCGCGAGACTAGTGAGTGACCTTGTTGATTTCGGGCAGCAGGCAGATATCGCCGATATCGGCCGGCTGTCCCGGCACCGGCGCTGCAGCGGTTTTCTGACCGGCAGGAGCGGCGGCCTTGGGGGCGCCGGCAGCGGGAGCTGGTGCAGCCTTGGGTGCAGCAGCAGCTGTCGGAGTAGCCGCTGGGGCCATCTTGCCGCCGGTGGCGGCGCCTGCCTTGGGCAGGGCGCCCTTGGCGGTGACGTTCGAGGGGCTCGATGGAATCGACGGGCCTACGCGCGTCCAGGTCTGACCGCCGCACAGGAAACCAAGGACGCATCCTTCGATTTCAAGTTCGTCAGCAGTATCACCGAGCTTGATCGTCGATTTATAGAATTTTCCGTCCTTGGCATTGTAGACCTGACCCGCCCATTTGTCGTTTGCGGCATTCTTTTTCATGTCCAGCAATGTCACGATGCCCAGAGTGGGGCGCGCCTTCTTGGTGGCATCGGGATTGTTCTTGTCGATCCCGCCGGGGGTCTTTTCCCAAGCTACGGCCCCCCACATGCTGCCACCGCATTCGGCAACACGAATATGCGCGACGCCGTCCTCGACCTTCCAATCGCCGGTCGGATCAGCTGCAAATGCGGGAGCCAGCCCTGCCGAAAACAAGCCTGCCGAAAAAAGGATTCCGCAATATGTAAGAGTACGCGTAGTAATGCGTGGGCGCTGCAACATGTTTAGACCTATGCTTAAGTAGCGGTTCTCGGCGAAGTCAAATCGCCGCATTTACGGTTTTCAGTTGACGAAGCGACCATCAACCGACGTATGTAACTCATGGTATATCCGAATCTAGACGTTTCCGAGATGTTTGTTGAACGGGAGGCGCAGCGTAGCTCGATGCATACGCGCCATCTTAATGAACAGCTCGTTCGAGTCCTCAAGACCATCGGATATGACGTTGGCTTTCAGCGAGGCATCGGCCAGTATTTGTTCGACCGGGACGGCGCCCGTTATCTCGATCTACTGAGCGGATTTGGCGTTTTTGCGATTGGCCGGAACCATCCGGTGATGCGGAATGCGCTCAAAAGCGTGCTCGACGCCGACATGCCCAATTTGGTGCAAATGGATGTTTCCACACTCGCAGGTATCCTCTCAGAGAAGCTGCTGGAAAACGTCCCCTATATGGACAAGGTGTTTTTTGCGAACTCGGGCGCGGAAACCGTCGAGGCGGCGATCAAATTTGCTCGCAATGCGACCGGCCGCGACGGGATCGTATATTGCGATCACGCCTATCACGGACTGACCTATGGCGCGCTGTCGCTGACCGACGACACCAATTTCCGCACCGGCTTCGGCCCGCTGCTCTCGGGCTGCACCACGGTGCCATTCAACGACCTCGAAGCGCTGGAGAAGGCGCTGTCGTCCAAGCAGGTTGCCGGCTTCATCGTCGAACCGATCCAGGGCAAAGGCGTCAACCTGCCCACCGACGAATTCCTGTCGGGCGCCGCGGCGCTGTGCCGCAAATACGGCACGCTGTTCATCGCCGATGAAATCCAGACCGGCCTCGGACGCACCGGAAAATTTCTGGCGATCGAGCACTGGAATGTCGAACCCGACATGATCCTTCTCGCAAAGGCTTTATCGGGAGGTCATGTTCCTGTTGGCGCGCTGCTGACGCGAAAAAGCATCTTCGACAAGATCTTCAACCGGATGGATCGTTCGCTGGTCCATGGTTCTACCTTTGGCAAGAACGATCTGGCGATGGCCGCCGGTATTGCCACGCTGGAGATCATGAAGCACGAGAAGCTGGTCGAGAACGCGGCCAAGCGCGGTGCCGAATTGCGGCTCGCTCTGCAGAATATGATTCCCGAATTCGAGCTTCTGAAAGAAGTACGCGGTAAGGGCCTGATGATCGGTGTCGAATTCGGCCCGCCGAAGTCGCTGCGCCTCAAGGCATCGTGGAACATCCTGGAGTCGGCCAGCAAAGGCCTGTTCTGCCAGTTGATCACCGTGCCGCTGTTCAAGGAGCAGAAGATCCTGACCCAGGTCTCCGGCCACGGCAGTCACACCATCAAGCTACTGCCGCCGCTGGTGGTCACCGAGGACGACGGAAAGTGGATCGAGAACTCGTTCCGTACCGTGATCGCCGATAGCCATAAGGTTCCTGGTGCGATCTGGTCGCTCGGCAAGACGCTGGTCGACAACGCCGTGCGGAAGTCAGCCTAGGTTTCAGCTCGCTCCTGTTGCAAGTTCGACCTTGCTGCCGAAATCAGCAAGTTCATCCGCGTTCAAATCGCTGACTGCCCAATAGGTCAGGCCGCGCTCGCTCCAGTGGCGAATGTTGAAGCCCTGAACGGTCTCGATCCTGGCCACGCGTGATTCCGCATTTGTCGTCTGTGCAACGAACAGATTGATCACATGGGTGCGCCGCCGGTAGACGATGGCGCCGATCGTTCGTCCATTAACATAGTCAAGTCGTCCGCCGATCAGCGTGAAACCTTGCGCGGTGAGATCGACAACCGGCGGCGCCACGTCAAGCCGACCGTTGAACCAGGGCTTCACCGTGTGCTGATCGGTGGAGAGCACGTCGGTGAGGTGTCCGGCCTGCAGCGCGCGCAGATGTGCCGACACCACCTCCGAAAGAATGCGCTGCTCGTCTTCATGGCGAAGCACGACCACGACGAGGCCGGTCGCAGCCACGGCGGACAACACCGATCCCATCGCGAAGCCTTTCAGCACAGCGCGACGATTTGGCGTGTGAGCCTTGGGGAGCGCCGCCTCGATGCGCTGGCGTAGCTGTGGAGGCGCCGTAAAATGCAGATCGCTGGCGGCCATTGCGGATCGCATATCGCGATAGGCGTTCAGTCGAGCAGCGCAGCGCTGGCAAGTGGCAATGTGCGCCTCGACCTCACGGACATGCCCGGCGTCGAGCTCGTCATCGAGCAATGCGTGAAGAAGAATCTCGGCCTCGTCGCAGGTCATTTGTACGGCTCCTCTTCAGCCATCCACGCGATCCGGAGCATCGCGCGTGCGCGGGCGAGGCGTGACATCACGGTGCCGATGGGTGCGCCGACGATGTCGGAAATCTCGCGGTAAGACAGGTTTTGCATTTCTCGCAGCACGAGGATTTCCCTGAATGGTTCGGCAAGCGCGCTTACGAGACGCTGGATCGTCGTGGCATCGCGACGTCGGAGCAATTCCGCCTCCGGTGAAGCTTGTGCTTCATGCCAGAGCGGCGCGGCTTCCTGCGACTCTGCCTCGGCGATTTCGGCGATCGCGGTTGGTGAGTTCATGCGACGGGCGAACTCCGCATGGCAGATATTGCGCAGGATGGCGAACAGCCATGGTTTGATTGCAGGGCCACGATAGCTGTCGAAATGTTTCAGCGCGCGCAGATAGCATTCCTGGACGGCGTCTTCGGCGGCGTCGGCATCGCGCAGCAGATAGCGGGCCAGCGTATAGACGTCGTCGAGGCATGGCAGCGCGGCGTCGCGAAAACGGCGCGTCCTTTCGCCATCGTCGTCAGCTCTGTGCGCTGGCATCGACTTGTCCTTGCCGGCCGATGCCCGGCTGCCGGGTTTCCAGAGGCCGGGCATCGTTGTGATGCCTTGGTTTTGGCGGTTACTCAACCTTGATCATCCCCGTCATATGCGGATGCAGCGAGCAAAAATACGCGTAGTCACCTGGTGACGTGAACGTGAAGGAATAGCTGTCGTCAGTGTCGAGCGTTTTCGACCTGAATTTTCCGGCTGAGACCACGGCGTGCGGGATGTCGTCTCGGTTCTTCCAGGTGACGGTCGTGCCGACCTTGATAGTGAGCTGCGCCGGCTCGAAGGTGAAGTTGTCGATCATCACCGCTAGGTCTTCGCACCGCGCCGCTGTCATGCAAGCGGTCATGACGGCAAGAACGGCGACACGGATGCAGATGTTGCGTAAGGCGACGGATGTCATGTTGCGATGCCCTCAGCCTTGCAACGGGGTATCGATGATGGCGAGGCGTTCATCGCCGGGTTTGAAGATGATGCTGGCGATGCCCAGCAGGCCGCGTAATTTGTCGTCGGCCACCTTCATGGGGCCGGGTGAGGGCGCTGTCCCCGGTGCCGGTTGTGGAAACGCAGTAGAGCGTGCGGTGTGGAACGTGACGTTGCCTTCCACTTTCTGCATCACCTGATGGATATGGCCGTTCAGCACCGTGACCGAGCCGAAGCCCTTGAGGTAGTCCAGCGCACGTGCTCCGTCTTCGGTGCCCCATCCCCAGGTCGGATAGACCGTCCAGAGCGGGATGTGCGCAAACACCACGATAGGTGTCGATTTCGATCGGCCGCGAAGATCGTCTTCCAGCCACGCGAGTTGCTCGGCGCCGAGGTTTCCAAGTCCGCCCGCTTTGAGATCGACGACGTTCACAAGCCCGATGAAGTGTACGCCGCTTGCGTCGAAGGAATACCAGCCGGAGCCCTTGGTCCCACGTCCGTAGCGCTCGCGGTAGAGCTTGACCTCCTCGTCGATGAAATCATGCTCTCCCGGAACGTAATGCACATCGAGCCGCGCTTGCGAGATGATGCGGTCGGCATCGTCGAATTCGGACGCCTTGGAGAGGTGGCTGATATCGCCGGTATGGATCATGAACGACGGCTTGACCGGCATGGCTTTGATCCGGCCGATGGCTTCCTCGAGCGTGCCGATGGCATTGGGATTGGCGGGCTTGTCGAAGCCAATATGGCTGTCGCTAATCTGCAGGAACGTCAGGCCGGTGAGCTCTGCCGCTTGTGCCGAATCAATCAGCCCAAGGGCGTGCGGGACGCCGCCGGAAATGCTCCAGAGCACGCCGGTGCCGGCCCAGGTCATGCACTCCAATACCTTTCGACGGCTAAGTCTCGGGTCGTCCTGGGAATGATCGTGATCGAATGCACTCATCGCCAATCTCCATCGCCCTGGATTGGGCTATGGGGACTGGATCGACGAAGGCGGATGTTTATTCCCGCGAAATGAGGTTATCGCGAATCCGTGATGATCATCGACGCGCCTTTTTCCGCGATCATTGCGGTTGGCGTGTTGGTATTGCCTGACGTGATCGTTGGCATGACCGAGGCGTCCACGACGCGCAATCCGGCGATCCCGTAAAAGCGCAGCCGTTCGTCCACCACGGCCATCGGGTCCGAGGCCGTGCCCATTTTCGCGGTCCCGACGGGATGGAAGATGGTGGTGCCAATATCGCCGGCGGCCTTGGCCAGCGATGCCGCATCGTCGCCAACCGATGGCCCCGGCAGATATTCTTCGGGACGATAAGGCGCCAGCGCGCTTTGCTTCATCAGCCTGCGCGTGACACGGATCGCATCGGCGGCAACCTGACGGTCGTCGTCTGTCGAGAGGTAGTGGGGGGCAATTGCCGGTGCGTCATCGGGCTTCGCCGAGCGCAGTTTGATCTCGCCGCGCGATGTGGGCTGCAGATTGCAGGCAGCAATGGTGATCGCCGGAAAGCGATGCAGTGGATCGCCGAATTTGTCGAGCGAGAGCGGCTGCACGTGAAACTGGATGTTGGCGCGTTCGCGATGGGCATCGGAGCGCGTGAAGATGCCAAGCTGCGATGGCGCCATGGTGAGCGGCCCGCGGCGGCGAAGCGCGTAATCGACGCCCATCCAGCCACGGCGGAACAGATTGTAGTAGGTCTCGTTCAGCGTGCGCACGCCGGAGACCTTGTAAATCGCGCGCTGCTGCAGGTGGTCCTGCAGGTTACGACCGACGCCCTGACGATCGAGTGTGATGTCGACACCAGCGGCGGACAGCCACTCCGCGGGCCCGATGCCGGAGCGCTGCAACAGATGCGGTGAGCCAACCGCGCCAGCACACAGGACGACTTCACCCCTGGCGCGTGCCTCGATCTCTTGGCCGTTCTGGGTGAAGCGTACGCCGACGGCGCGTCCGTTTTCGACGATCAGGCGATCGACCATCACTTTGGTTTCGAGCCGCAGGTTCGGGCGGTGCAGCGCGGGCTTGAGAAAGCCGCGGGCCGATGACCAGCGCCGACCGCGCTTCTGGTTGACGTGAAAATAGCCGATGCCTTCGTTGTCGCCGGTGTTGAAATCGGCGGTCTTGCGAATGCCCATTTCGGCCGCTGCATCGCCGACGGCGTCGAGTACTTTCCAGGACAGCCGTGGTTCTTCGATGCGCCAGCCGCCACCCGCGCCGTGATGTTCACTAGCGCCGAGGAAATGATCTTCCAATGTCTTGAACGCCGGGAGCACATCGTCATAGCCCCAGCCATTGAGGCCGAGCTGTCGCCAGTGATCGTAGTCGGCCGCCTGGCCGCGCATCGAGATCATGGCATTGATCGCGGAGGAGCCACCGATCACCTTGCCGCGCGGATAGGCCAGTGCGCGGCCATTGAGGCCGGGCTCGGGCTCGGTGCGGAACATCCAGTCGGAGCGGGGGTTGCCGATGGCGAAAAGGTAGCCAACCGGAATGTGAAACCAGATCCAATTGTCCTTGCCGCCGGCCTCGAGAATGAGGACGCGCTTGCTGGGATCTGCCGAAAGGCGATTGGCGACGATGCAACCGGCGGTACCCGCACCAACCACGATATAATCGAAATCACCGAGCCGTGTCGTCATCGTTTCCCTGCCGCATCCGTTTCACGGTCTCACCTGCCGTGCCGAAAGGGATTAACGACGCGGCGGGCGTCTGTACAGCGTGTGATGGGACCGGTGGGGTGGGCCGTTGGCACGCGACATGCTAGACAAGGATATCGCCGTCCCACTGCATCGAGACCCTGACCCATGCCCATCATCAATCGTGTCGCCGATCTGCAACCGGAAATCATGGCCTGGCGCCGTGACCTGCATGCCCATCCCGAGCTGATGTATGACGTGCACCGGACCGCGGGCTTCGTGGCGGAACGACTGAAGGAGTTCGGTTGCGACGAAGTTGTGACGGGCCTGGGACGAACGGGTGTCGTGGGCGTCATCAGGGGCCGCAAGCCGGCCTCGGGCGAGCACAAGGTGATCGGGCTGCGCGCCGACATGGACGCGCTGCCGATCGAGGAAGAGACCAATCTGCCTTACGCCTCGAAGACCCCGGGCAAGATGCATGCCTGCGGTCACGATGGTCACACGTCCATGCTCCTGGGCGCGGCGCAATATCTCGCGGAGACCCGCAATTTCGCCGGCGATGCCGTCGTCATCTTCCAGCCGGCCGAAGAGGGCGGTGCGGGCGCTGCGGCGATGATCAAGGACGGCCTGATGGACCGCTTCAAGATCGATCAGGTCTATGGCATGCACAACAATCCCGGTATGCCCGTCGGCTCCTTCGCGCTGCGTCCGGGTCCGATCATGGCGGCGATGGACCGCATCTCGATCCAGATCGAGGGCAAGGGTGGCCATGCCGCCTATCCGCACAAGACCATCGATTCCGTGCTGGTCGGCTCGCAGCTCGTGATGGCGCTGCAGACGATCGTTTCCCGTACCGTCAATCCCCTGGAATCCGCGGTGCTGTCGATCTGTGAATTCCATGCCGGGCATGCCAGCAACGTCATCCCGGCGACCGCTGAACTGCGCGGCACCGTGCGAACGTTGAACGCCGAAGTGCGCGATCTCATGGAGAAGCGCATGAACGAGGTGGTCAACGGCGTCGCGCTGCAGACCGGTGCGAAGATCGTGCTCGACTATGACCGCGGCTATCCCGTCGTGGTCAACCACCGCGCCGAGACCGACATGGCGGTGCGGGTCGCCAGCGAAATCTCCGGGGCCGAGAAGGTCAATGTCGACATGCCGCCGGTGATGGGCGCCGAAGATTTCGCCTATATGCTGGAAGCGCGCCCCGGCGCCTTCATCTTCTGCGGTAACGGCGATAGCGCCGGGCTGCATCACCCCGCCTATAATTTCAACGACGACGCCATCGTCTACGGCACGTCCTATTGGGTGAAGCTGGTGGAGACCACGCTGGCGGCCTGACAGCGGGCGTCCACGCAATGATTTTTAATAGTTGCGTCACAACCTCAGGAACAAGACACAACAGGTGACGTTGAGCCGCGGGAAACAACCCCTGGCTTAACGGAGTGCGCGTCATGGCGACTAAGGACAAAGACCTCAACGACCTCTTTCTCGATACGCTCAAGGATATCTACTTCGCGGAAAAGCAGATCCTGAAGGCCCTGCCGAAGATGGCCAAGGCCGCAACCTCGGACAAATTGCGCGCCGCTTTCGAAAAGCATCACGACGAAACCGAAGGCCAGGTCGAGCGCCTGGAACAGATATTCGAGCTGCTCGACAAACCCGCCCGCGGCAAGACCTGCGACGCCATCCTGGGTATCCTCGACGAAGGCAAGGAGATCATGGACGAGTACAAGGGGACGAGTTCGCTCGATGCCGGCCTGCTTGCTGCGGCACAGGCCGTCGAACACTATGAGATCTCGCGCTATGGCACCTTGAAGGCCTGGGCCACGGAACTCGGCATGAAGGACGCGGTGCGGCTGCTCGACGAGACGCTCAATCAGGAAAAGAAGACCGATGAATCACTGTCGGTGCTGGCGAAATCAGCGGTCAATCTGGCTGCTGCGGCGTAGACTAATTTGCATCGGTGGCGCTTGCTTAACCTCTCCCCGCTCTGCGCGGGGAGAGGTCGCCGCGTCTTCGCGGCGGGTGAGGGCATGGCAAGGTGCTCACCTCGACTACATAATTTGCGGATCGCAAGAGCCCCTCACCCCAGCCCTCTCCCCGCAAGAGCGGGGCGAGGGTGCTCGAGGCCGTCGCTTGGCGTTGAACTTTACTCTGCGGCCTGTGCGTAGTCTTCCATCGGAGGACACGAACAGACGAGGTTGCGATCGCCATAGACGTTGTCAACGCGGCCAACCGGGCACCAGTATTTGTCGGTGCGTGAGGTCCCAGCCGGGAAGCAGCCTTCGGCGCGCGTATAAGCGCGCTTCCAGTCGTCATCCGCGATATCGTGCACCGTATGCGGTGCATGACGCAGCGGCGACGCCTCGACGTTCCAGCGACCGCTCTCGATATCCGTGATCTCCTTGCGGATCGCAATCATCGCCTCACAGAACCGATCGAGTTCGAGTTTCGATTCCGATTCCGTTGGCTCGATCATCAGCGTTCCCACGACAGGAAAGCTCATGGTCGGCGCGTGGAAGCCGTAGTCGATCAGGCGCTTGGCGATATCGTCGACGGTGACGCCGGCAGACGTCTTGAATGCGCGTGGATCGATGATGCATTCATGCGCCACGCGACCCTTTTCGTTGCGATACAGTACCGGGAAGTGCGGATGCAGCCGGGTGGCGATGTAGTTCGCATTGAGGATCGCAAGTTCGGTGGCCGAGGTGAGACCCGCGCCGCCCATCATCAGGATGTAAATGTAGGAGATGGTCAGGATCGACGCCGAACCGTAGGGCGCGGCCGAGACCGGCCCCACCGGCACATCGCCGTTGGCCGAGGGATGACCGGGCAGGTACGGCGCCAGATGCGCCTTGACGCCGATCGGGCCCATGCCGGGGCCGCCGCCGCCATGCGGAATGCAGAACGTCTTGTGCAGGTTGAGATGACTGACGTCCGCGCCGTAATCACCCGGACGCGACAGGCCGACCTGCGCATTCATGTTGGCGCCGTCGAGATAGACCTGACCGCCATTGGCGTGGACGATCTCGCAGATCTCCCGAATATGCTCCTCGAACACGCCGTGGGTCGACGGATAGGTGATCATGATCGCGGCGAGATTGGCGGCATGCTTCTCCGCCTTGACGCGAAGGTCGTTGACGTCGACGTCACCGCGCTTGTCGCAGGCGACGACAACCACATCCATATTGACCATGCTGGCCGAGGCTGGATTGGTGCCGTGCGCCGATGACGGGATCAGGCAGATATTGCGATGGTTGTCGCCGCGCGCCGCGTGATAGGCGCGGATCGCGAGCAGGCCGGCATATTCGCCCTGCGCGCCGGAATTGGGCTGCAGCGATACAGCGTCGTAGCCGGTGATGTCGCATAGCCACTTTTCCAGTGTCGCGAAAAGCTGGTGATACCCGGCGGCCTGTTCACGGGGCACGAATGGATGGAGCGAGCCCCAGGCGGGCCAGGTCAACGGCATCATTTCGGTGGTGGCGTTCAGCTTCATGGTGCAGGAGCCGAGCGGGATCATCGCGCGGTCGAGCGCCAGATCGCGATCCGAGAGCTTCCGCATGTAACGGAGGAGTTCGGTCTCGGAGCGATGGCTGTGGAAGACGGGATGGGTGAGGAAGGCCGAGCTCCGCTTCAGCGAGGCGGGCAGGGCTTCGCTGACGCCATGCTCGACGTCTGAATAGCCAAGTTTGCCACCGAAGGCGCGCCAGATGGCTTCGACGGTTTCCGGCGTCGTGGTCTCGTCGAGCGCGATGCCGATCGTGCCGTCACCGATGCGCAGGTTGATCTTCTCGGCCTGCGCAGCAGAGATGATACCGTCGCGCTTGTCGCCGACGGTCACGGTCAGCGTATCGAAGAACGCTTCGCTCTCCGGCGCGAAACCGAGCTTCTTCAGGCCGGCGGCCAGCACCAGCGTGCGACGATGGACCGTGCGGGCGATGTGCTTGAGGCCTTCGGGGCCATGATAGACCGCATACATCGACGCGATGACGGCGAGCAGCACCTGCGCGGTGCAGATATTCGACGTCGCCTTCTCCCGGCGGATATGCTGTTCGCGGGTCTGCAGCGCCAGACGATAGGCGGGCTCGCCCCGGGAATCGATGGAGAGGCCGACAAGGCGGCCCGGGATCGAGCGCTTGATCGCGTCGCGGACCGACATGTAGCCGGCATGCGGACCGCCGTATCCCATCGGCACGCCGAAGCGCTGCGCTGAGCCGATGGCGATATCGGCGCCGAGTTCGCCCGGCGAGGCCAGCAGCGTCAACGCCAGCAGGTCGGCGGCGACAACGGCGAGCGCGCCCTTCGCTTTAAGGGCGGCGATGGCCGGCTTGAAATCGCGCACGATGCCCGTCGTGCCGGGATATTGCAGGATCGCGCCGAACACATCGGCTTTATCGAGGTCAGTGAGTGGATTGCCGATCTGAAGCTTCCAGCCGAGCGGCTCGGCGCGGGTGCGCAGCACCGCGAGGGTCTGCGGATGAACTTCATGATCGACGAAGAAGGTTTTGGTCTGAACGTTTGAGGCGCGCTCGGCCAGCGCCATGGCTTCCGCAGCAGCAGTCGCTTCATCGAGCAGCGATGCATTGGCGACGTCGAGACCGGTGAGATCGCAGATCATGGTCTGGAAGTTGAACAGTGCCTCGAGTCGGCCCTGACTGATCTCCGGCTGATACGGCGTATAGGCCGTGTACCAAGCCGGGTTCTCCAGGATGTTGCGCTGGATCACCGTCGGGAGAACCGTGCCGGAATAGCCCTGGCCGATCAGTGACGTGAACACCGCATTCTTGGCCGCCATCTCGGTCATATGCGCCAGCGCCTCGGTTTCGCTGAGCGCGCGGCCGAGATCGAGCGGCGTCTTCTGTCGAATTGAGGCAGGGAGCGTCTCGCCCATCAGTGCGGACAGGCTTTTCGCGCCGACCGTTTCAAGCATCACACGAATATCGGCTTGCGAAGGGCCGATATGGCGGCGGACGAAATCGGTGGCGACGTCGCCGGAAGATTTGTTCAGGGTCATCTGTTGTTCCTCGAACGAATTTCAGAAGCTCGTCGTGCCCGGCATTCGCCGGGCATGACGACTAGGCGGTGTGGGCTTTGTAGGCGTCGGCATCCATCAGGCCTTCGAGCTCGCTCTTGTCGGAGAGTTTGAGCTTGAAGAACCACGCCTTGCCGTCGGCATCGGAATTCACCAGCGCAGGCTCGGCGGCGAGCGCGTCGTTGATCTCGACGACCTCGCCGGTGATCGGCGCATAGACGTCGGAGGCGGCCTTGACCGATTCGACCACGGCGGCGGCTTCGGCCTTCTTCAGTGCGCGGCCGACTTTGGGCAGTTCGACGAACACGACGTCGCCGAGCTGCGACTGTGCGTAATCGGTGATGCCGACGGTGACGACGTCGCCGTCAATCAGGAGCCATTCGTGGTCTTCGGTGTACAGGGTGGTCATGGATCAGTTCCTCAACGCTTGTAGCTGTGGGGGACGAAGGGCATGGGTGACACTTTCATCGGCATGCGCTGGCCGCGCAGTTCGGCGAAAACGGTGGTGCCGTCGGCTGCCTGCGCGCTGGGCAGATAGCCCATTGCAATTGGCGCGCCGAGACTGGGGCCGAAACCGCCCGAGGTGACGCTGCCGATCGATTCGGTGGAGGTCGCATCCGCAAACAGCAACACAGCTTCGCGCACTGGCGCGCGGCCTTCCGGCAGCAGGCCGATGCGCTTACGCGGCGCGCCGCCATCGAGCTGCGCCAATATCTTGTCGCTGCCGAGAAAACCGCCGGCGCGGGCGCCGCCGGTCCGGCGGCTCTTCTGGATCGACCAGTTCAACCCGCCTTCGATGGGCGTGGTTGTCGTGTCGATGTCATGGCCGTAGAGGCACAGCCCGGCTTCGAGACGCAGGCTGTCGCGGGCGCCGAGGCCAATCGGCAGCACGTCGGGATGGTCGAGCAGGGCAGAGGTCAGCGCTTCGGCCTGATCGTTCGGGATCGAGATCTCGTAGCCGTCTTCACCCGTATAGCCGGAGCGCGAGACGAAACAGGCGATGCCGTTCACCTGATGCGGGCCCGCATCCATGAACTTCATCGCCGGCGCTTCCGGGCAGAATTTTGCCAGCACGTCCGCCGCCTTCGGACCCTGCAGGGCGATCAGTGCACGGTCGGGCAGGGTCTCGATAATGCAGCTGTCGGAGAGATGCGTGCGCAAATGCGCCTCGTCCTCGTCCTTGCAGGCGGCGTTGACCACCAGAAACAAATGATCGCCGAAATTCGCCACCATCAGGTCGTCGAGAATGCCACCGGCGTCATTGGTGAACTGAGCGTAGCGCTGGCGGCCAGGCGCCAGCGCCAGAATGTCCATCGGCACCAGCTTTTCGAGCGCCAAAGCGGCGTCTTCGAGTTTGCCGGACTTCGCCCGCAAGGTGAGCTGGCCCATATGGGAAACATCGAACAGTCCCGCCGCCGCGCGGGTGTGGAGATGCTCCTTCAGCACGCCGGTGGCGTATTGCACTGGCATGTCATAGCCGGCGAAGGGCACCATCTTGCCGCCACGGGCGATGTGGAGGGCGTGCAGCGGCGTTTGTTTTAAAGTTGAGGGTTTAGCGGTCGCTAGCATATCGACAGCAGACATGTGACGGGTCCTCGCGGTTCCCCGGGACCATTCCCGGAGTGCCTGTACGAGCCCCATCTGTCGCTGTGCCTGAGAGTATTATCCCGTCGGCGGACGCCATCGGCCCATTTGGGCTCAAAGGCATCTCTTTCCAGATGCTAACCTGTCACGCGGTCCTTTTGCCTGAGAGTTTCCGGGGCGGTTGCTCCTTCGGCGCCGGCCCAAACGGGGCCGGTCTCTCCCGACGTGACGTCTTTCAACGCCGGCACAAGAGCATGCGTTCCCTGAATCTGTCAACGCGGTTCCGGCACCTATCAACGGCCCTGTGCTGCTGCGGCAAGCCCCTGATCCGCTTGAATGATCCCTTGTCATCCCCTTGCACAGTTTCTGGACAGGCCTAGTGCCGCCGGTCTAAAAGCAACCGGTTGTGGCATTGGCCGGCGGCAAATCTTCAAACAATTTGGCCGTGGGCGATTTTTAGGTGCCAAGTCTTGAACGAACAAGTCTTGGGCGCAATGGGACTGATATGAGCGGCGTTAACGAGATCAGGTCGGCATTTCTGAATTACTTCGCGGCGAATGGTCACGACATCGTGTCGTCGTCGCCGCTGGTGCCGCGCAACGACCCCACGCTGATGTTCACCAATGCCGGCATGGTGCAGTTCAAGAACGTTTTTACCGGCGTCGAGAAGCGGCCTTACCAGCGTGCAACGACGTCGCAGAAATGCGTCCGTGCCGGCGGCAAGCATAACGACCTCGACAATGTCGGCTATACCGCGCGCCATCACACCTTCTTCGAGATGCTTGGCAACTTCTCGTTTGGCGACTATTTCAAGGAACGTGCGATCGAGCTCGCCTGGAACCTGATCACCAAGGAGTACGGCCTCGCCAAGGACCGCCTGCTGGTCACCGTCTATTCCGAGGACGATGAAGCCTTCGCGCTGTGGAAGAAGATCGGCCTGCCGGATTCCAAGATCATCCGCATCCCGACCTCGGACAATTTCTGGCAGATGGGCGACACCGGCCCGTGCGGTCCGTGTTCGGAAATCTTCTTCGACCATGGCGACAAGATCCCCGGTGGCCCTCCCGGCTCGCCCGACGAAGACGGCGACCGTTTCATCGAGATCTGGAACCTGGTGTTCATGCAGTTCGACCAGCTTGCGCCGGGCAACCGCATCTCGCTGCCGAAGCCGTCAATCGACACTGGCATGGGCCTCGAGCGCATCGCTGCGGTGCTGCAGGGCAAGCACGACAATTACGACATCGACCTATTCGTCGCACTGATCCGCGCCATCGCCGATCTCACCGGGGCCGATCCGCAGAGCCCGATGAAGGCCTCGCTGCGCGTCATCGCCGACCATCTGCGCGCCTCGTCGTTCCTGATTGCCGATGGCGTGCTGCCGTCGAATGAAGGCCGCGGCTATGTGCTGCGCCGGATCATGCGCCGCGCCATGCGTCACGGCCAGTTGCTCGGCGCCAAGGAGCCGCTGATGTGGCGCCTGGTGTGGGCGCTGGTGCGCGAGATGGGCCAGGCCTATCCGGAGCTGGTGCGCGCCGAGAGCCTGATCGAGGAAACGCTGCGGCTCGAAGAGACGCGCTTCCGCAAGACGCTGGATCGTGGTCTCGGCATTCTCGACGACAAGAGCGCGTCGCTGAAGAAGGGCGACATGTTCGACGGCGAGACCGCGTTCACGCTGTACGACACCTACGGTTTCCCGCTCGATCTGACCCAGGATGCGCTGCGCAACCGCGGCATCTCGGTCGATATCGCGTCCTTCACCGATGCGATGGAGAAGCAGAAACAGAAGGCCCGCGCGTCGCGCTTTTCCTCCGGCGAGACCGCGACCGAAGCGATCTGGTTCGAGTTGCGTGAAAAACTCGGTGCGACGGAATTTCTCGGCTACGAGACCGAGTCTGCGGAAGGTGCGGTTACGGCACTGGTGAAGGATGGCAAGGAAGTCGACAGCCTCAAGGCAGGCGACACCGGCGCCATCGTTCTCAACCAGACGCCGTTCTATGCAGAGTCCGGTGGCCAGGTCGGCGACACTGGTGTGATTACCGGCGAGGGCGTGACCTTCCGTGTCACAGAAACTCAGAAGCGCGCAGGCGATCTGTTCGTGCATGTCGGCACGCTCGAGCAGGGCACGCTGAAAGTCGGCGCTGCGCTGGCGCTCGACGTCGATCACACCCGTCGCTCGTCGATTCGCGCCAATCACTCGGCGACGCATTTGCTGCATGAAGCGCTGCGTCAGGTGCTCGGTGATCACATCGCCCAGCGCGGCTCGCTCGTGGCGCCGGACCGGCTACGTTTCGATTTCGTGCATCAGAAGCCGATCACGGCCGACGAGCTCCGCCGGGTCGAGGACATCGCCAACAATGTGGTGTTGGAAAACGACGCAGTCACCACGCGCCTGATGGCGGTGGACGATGCCCGCGAAGCTGGTGCCCGCGCGCTGTTCGGAGAGAAATACGGCGACGAGGTCCGCGTCGTGTCGATGGGCAAGATGCCACGCGAGAGCGGCAGCAACGCGCTCGGCTGGTCGGTCGAACTCTGCGGCGGCACCCATGTGAAGCGCACCGGCGACATCGGTATGATCTCGGTCACCGGCGAAAGCGCAGTGTCTTCCGGCGTGCGCCGCATCGAGGCGTTGACCGGTAATCATGCGCGTCATCACGCCAACGAGACGATGCAGCTCGCCAAGACCGCTGCGAACGAGCTCCGGACGACGCTCGACGACATGCCGGCGCGCATCGCTGCGCTGATGGACGAGCGCAAGAAGCTGGAGCGTGAGCTCTCCGAGGCGAAGAAGACCATCGCCATGGGCGGCGGTGCTGCGGCTGGCGCATCGGCCGCTGGTGGCGCATCCGCAGACGTCAAGACCGTCGGCGATGTCAAGCTGATGGCCAAGAGCGTCTCGGGCATCGAGATGAAGGATCTCAAGAGCCTCGCCGATGCCGGCAAGAAGCAGCTCGGCTCCGGCGTGGTCGCGATCATCAATGTCGGTGAAGACGGCAAGGCCGGCGTCGTGGTCGGCGTCACCGAGGATCTGACCAAGCGCTTCAGCGCTGTCGATCTGGTGAAGCTCGCCTCTGAAGCCTTGGGCGGCAAAGGCGGCGGTGGGCGGGCGGACATGGCGCAGGCCGGTGGTCCGGACGGCGCCAAGGCCGATGCTGCGCTGGCGGCGATCGAAGCGGCGATCGGCAACTAATCTCGTCATTCCGGTGTCGCGAACGCCGCCAGGCGGGCGCGAACCCGGAATCCCGTAGTGTTTTACTACGTCGAGATTCCCCGCCATTCCAACTGGAATGGCTGAGGTTCACGCTCTCAGCTTCGCTGAGATCGCGCCCCGGAATGGCAGTGTGGGTCACACAACCCCATCTCGCGATGACGTGACCGCTCGCGCCTGCGACCATGAGTAGCCCTCGTTAAGGGTGGCATCCCACGCGCCCATGCGGCAAAAAGCGGCATGGAGCATAACACCCCGCTGATTTCCACCGTCGTCGTCGGCCTCGTACTGGCATTCATCCTCGGCCTGATCGCACAGCGCATTCGCGTGTCGCCGCTGGTCGGCTATCTGCTCGCCGGCGTCTTCATGGGTCCATTTACGCCCGGCTATGTGGCGGACCAGAATATCGCCAATGAACTCGCGGAGATCGGCATCATCCTGCTGATGTTTGGCGTCGGCCTGCATTTCTCGCTGAAGGATCTGCTCTCGGTCAAGAATATCGCGATCCCTGGCGCCATCGTGCAAATCGCCGTGGCGACGCTGCTCGGCATCGGTCTCGGCGAGGCACTCGGCTGGTCGTTCGGTGGCGGCCTTGTGTTCGGCCTCGCGCTGTCGGTGGCTTCGACGGTGGTGTTGCTCCGCGCGTTGCAGGAACGACGGCTGGTGGACAGCGAGCGCGGCCGCATCGCCATCGGCTGGCTGATTGTCGAGGATCTCGCAATGGTGCTGACGCTGGTGCTGCTTCCGGCGATTGCTGGCCTGCTTAAAGGCGAGGGCAATGGTGCCAGCATGTCGTCGCTGGCTATGCCGGTGCTGATCACGCTCGGCAAGGTCGCGGGATTCGTCATCTTCATGCTGGTGGTCGGCCGCCGCGTCATCCCGATGCTGCTGCACTATGTGGCGCACACCGGCTCGCGCGAACTGTTTCGCCTTGCGGTGTTTGCCATCTCGCTCGGGGTCGCCTTCGGCGCAGCCCTCGTCTTCGACGTATCGTTCGCGCTCGGTGCGTTCTTTGCCGGCATGATCCTCAGCGAGTCCGAACTCAGCCAGCGCGCTGCCAATGAGACGCTGCCGCTGCGCGACGCGTTTGCGGTGCTGTTCTTCGTCTCGGTTGGCATGCTGGTCGATCCGGCGATCATCCTGCGCGAGCCGCTGCCGCTGCTCGCCACCGTCTTCATCATCCTGTTCGGCAAATCGGCGGCTGCCTTCGGCATCGTCCGGCTGTTCGGCTATCCGACCTCGACGGCGCTGACGATCTCCGCCTCGCTGGCACAGATCGGCGAATTCTCCTTCATTCTCGTCAGTCTCGGTGTGGGCCTCGGTCTGCTGCCCGATCGCGGTCGCGATCTCGTGCTCGCCGGCGCGATCATCTCGATCATGCTCAACCCGCTGTTCTTCGCATTGCTCGATCGTTTGTTGGCCGACAAGGACGCGAAAGCAGCGGCAGCGAGCGAAGCCGCTGCTGCGGACAGCAAGGAGAAGGCGGTCCCGCGCGTCCCGTTGTCGGAGACCCAGCTCAAGGACCACGTCGTGCTGGTCGGACACGGCCGCGTTGGCAGCGTGGTCAGCAGGGCGCTACGCCTGAACAACACGCCGCTGCTGGTGATCGAGGACACGCCAGGTGTCGTCGAGCGCCTGCAGAGCCTCGGTGTCGAAGTGATCACCGGCAATGCCGCGGCGCCTGATATGCTGCAGGCGGCGAACGTGATGGGCGCCAGGGGATTGCTGGTGGCGATTCCCGACGCTTTCGAAGGTGGCCAGATCGTCGCCAAGGCGCGTGCGCTCAACCCCACGCTTCCGATCATCGCCCGCGCCCATTCCGAAGAAGAGATCGCGCATCTCAAGCATCACGGCGCCAATGTCGTGATCATGGGCGAGCAGGAAATCGCCAAGGCGATGCTGCTGCAGATCGGCGCGACGGCGGCCGTTTAGTCGCGCCTTTGCGATCAGGTCATTACACCGACCGCGTCATGCCGCCGTCGACGCGGATGTTCTGGCCGGTGATATAGCCTGCGCCGTCCGATGCGAGGAATGCGACCGTGGCTGCGATCTCGTCGCTCTTGCCATAGCGTTGCATCGGGACGCTCTGGCGCCGCTCTTCGGTGGCGGGCAGGCTGTCGATCCAGCCGGGCAGCACATTGTTCATCCGTACATTGTCGGCGGCAAAACTATCCGCGAACAATTTTGTGTAAGAGGCGAGACCGGCGCGGAACACGGCGGAAGTCGGAAACATCGCTGAGGGCTCGAATGCCCAAGCGGTGGAGATGTTGATGATCGCGCCAGACTTCTGCTTCTGCATGATCGGTGTCACCAGCCGCGTTGGCCGGATCACGTTCATCAGGTAGACATCCATGCCGGTGTGCCACTGCTCGTCGGTGATATCGAGCAGCGGAGCACGCGGGCCGTGACCGGCGCTGTTTACCAGCGTGTCGATCCGGCCCCATTTCTCCAGCGTGCCATCCACCAGTCGCTTCAGATCGTCGCTCGACTGGTTGGAGCCGGTGACGCCAATGCCGCCGAGCTCTTGCGCAAGCGCTTCTCCCTTGCCGGACGACGACAGGATCGCGACCTTGAAGCCGTCGGCGGCAAGGCGGCGCGCGGATGCGGCGCCCATGCCGCTTCCACCCGCGGTGATGATGGCGACTTTGCTAGATGACATGAGGCGGTCTCCCTGACTGTTTTTCTGGTCTTCTCTGCTCTAGCGGCAAATCGTTCGGCGTAGAAACGCAAACCTCGCGCCTGGCTCTGTGCCTGCTTGTTATTGTCCACGGCACCGGAGTGTCCACCGGCGAAATGTCCTTAGCCCTTGCGCAGGAACACGTAGTCGGCCGAATAGGGCTCGCTCTGTAACGTGCCGGCGCCGCTGCAGGTGCCGGCGAGCGTGCCGCCGACTGTGTTGATCCGCTGTACCGTGGTCACGCCGCTCAACATGCCGCTGCCGCGATGCGAGGCGGCTTCGAGGCGGAGCCACGGAATGTCCTTGGCAGTGGTGCCTGGTGCGTTGCCGGTCACCTTACCGACCACCGCGCTGCCATCGCTGTATTCCCAGTTCGGTCCGGCATAGTGCCGCCCCACGGTCTTGCCATCGGCCATCAGCGTGGCGATCGGCTCGCGGAACGTCCATGTCAGCTTTCCTGAAGCGTCGGCCTTGCACTCATAGACCTGCGCGCCTTCAGCATGCAGCTTGGCGATCTGCGTCTCGCCGGGGGCTGCAATCGCATCCGGCACCTGCGCCGAAGCAGAGAATAGGCCCGCGACACTGAGCGAGAGCGTGACAATCGTGGTCAGGATCGGGCGTTTGAAAACATGTGGCGTATTGCAGGTCATGTGAACCCTCTCTTGCTCTAGTTGGTAGTTGCTCTGTCGTTCGTTTTACGCAGCTCCAATCGTCCGCCGTAGAAACGCAAATCCCAGAGCCTGGCTCTGTGCCTGCTTGGTATTGTCGACGGCGCCGGAGTGTCCGCCCGCCACTGTCTCGTTGAACCAGACGGGATAGCCGAGCTCTTCGAGCTTCGCCGCCATCTTGCGGGCGTGGCCGGGATGGACGCGGTCGTCGGTGCGGTTGGTAGTGATGAAGATCGGCGGATAGGTCTTGCCGGGCGCGATCAGGTGATAGGGCGAGTATTTCTGCAGATAGGCCCACTCGTCGGGAATTTCCGGATCGCCATATTCGGCGATCCAGCTCGCGCCGGCGAGCAGTTTGGTATAGCGCGCCATATCGAGCAGCGGCACGCTGCACCAGATGGCGCCGAACAGTTCCGGATAGCGCGTCAGCATGTTGCCGACGAGCAGGCCGCCATTGCTGCCGCCGTGGCAGGCGAGTTTCTGCGCCGTTGTTATACCTGATGCAGCGAGATCTCGCGCGACAGTCGCGAAGTCGTCATGGGCCACATGCTTGGTGATCTTGCGCGAAGCCAGATGCCACGCCGGGCCGAACTCACCACCACCGCGGATATTGGCGATGGCGTAGAGATGACCTTCTTCGAGCCACAACTTGCCGGCGATGCCCATATAGGCGGGTGTCAGCGATATCTCGAAGCCGCCATAGCCATAGAGAATCGTCGGCCGGGGCGGGGCGTCGGCAGAAAGATTCTTGCCGATTAGGAAGTAGGGAATCCTGGTGCCATCAGCGGCCACTGCATGGCGTTGCTGCACCTCGATGCCCTCGGGATCGAAATTGGGCGGCGAGCTCTTCAGCGGCTCGGGTGCGCCGTGGCCTGTCCACAGTGCCGTCGTTGTCGGCCGGTCGAAGCCCGTGACGGTGAAGAGCATGTCGGTGCCGAGATCGGGATCGTCCTCGCCGCCGAAATTCTGCGCCGAGATCGTGGCGTTATCGGGCAATCCCGGAAGTGCCGTCTCGCGCCAGCCAGCCTCGCTCCGCTGCAGCAGAGCGAGGCGACCGCGGACGTTATCGAGGATTTCGAGCACGATGCCGTGCCGGGTCTCCGACAATGACTGCAGCGCGCGGGTCGGTGTCGGCATGAAGACGATCTCGAAATCGCGTGCGCCAGACAGGAAGCGATCGAGGTCGATGACGGCGAGTGCGCCGGTCGGGATCGTCTGGTCGCCGACGGTCCAGTCCTGTTTCGGGCTGATCAGGAGATCGTCCGCTTCTGCCGAGACCGAGACTTCTTCCGGCAGTTCGAGGCGCAGGCGCTTTCCGGCATGCGGGCCATGCTTGCGCTCGACTGATATATGCGAGCGCGTGAAATCCAGCGCACGCCAGTACATCACTCCTTCGTGGCTTGGCCGGCGATTGACGCCGAACCAGGCGGCGACGTCCTGCTTCTCGACCTCGAAGACGGTTTCAGCCGCAGCTAACGGCGTGCCGCGCGTCCATTTGCGTACGGTGCGGGTATAGCCGGCCTCCGTGCTGTCCTCGGGCGTCTGCGCGCTGCCGAGCAGCAGCGTGTCCTGATCGACCCAGCTCACCTGCGTTTTGGCCTTTGGGATGATGAAGCCGTCGGCAACGAAGCTCTTGCTGGGAATATCGAACTCACGAACCTCGATGGCGTCGGTGCCGTTGAATGACAGGCTGATCAACGCGCGGGTCTTGTCCGGGGAACGCGCAGCACCTGCAAAGGCCCAGGAGATGCCTTCCGCCTTGTTCAGTGCATCGATGTCGAGCAGCACGTCCCACTTGGGCGTATCGGTCTTGTAGCTCTCCAGCGTCGTGCGGCGCCAAAGCCCGCGCGGGTGAGCGGCGTCTTTCCAGAAATTATAGAGATAGTCGCCAGACTTTCCGACGAAGGGAATGCGATCGTCGGCGTCGAGGATCTTCATGACTGCGTCGAAATCGCGCTTGTAGCTATCGTCGCAGAGGAAGCCATCGGTGCGCGCATTCTGTGCCTCGACCCAGGCCACGGCTTTCTCGCCCTCGATTTCTTCGAGCCAGACATATGAATCATTGCTGCCGTCGGCGGGATTTGGCGCAGTCATGGGTCACCTCGAAAAACGGAACGTCTCAAAAAGAAAGTCCGGGGTGCCTGAGGCAACCCGGACTTTCGGATGGTGCAGTCAGGAGAGGGCGGAAATCAGGCCGCCAGTTCCTTGGTCAGGTTCTCCGCGACCTTGTCGAGGAAGCCTGTGGTCGAGAGCCAGCGCTGATCGGCGCCGACCAGCAGCGCCAGATCCTTGGTCATGTAGCCGGCTTCGACGGTGTCGACGCAGACTTTTTCGAGGGTCTTGGCGAACTTCGCCAGCTCGGCATTGTTGTCGAGCTTGGCGCGGTGGGCGAGGCCCTGGGTCCAGGCGAAGATCGACGCGATCGAGTTGGTCGAGGTTTCCTTGCCCTTCTGGTGCTCGCGGTAGTGACGGGTCACGGTGCCGTGGGCAGCTTCGGCTTCCACAACCGAACCGTCCGGCGTCAGCAGCACCGAGGTCATTAGGCCGAGCGAGCCGTAGCCCTGGGCCACGGTGTCGGACTGCACGTCGCCGTCATAGTTCTTACAGGCCCAGACGTAACCGCCGGACCACTTCATGGCGGCAGCCACCATGTCGTCGATCAGGCGATGCTCATAGGTGATCTTCGCGGCTTCGAACTTGGTCTTGAATTCGGCGTCGAAGATTTCCTGGAAGATGTCCTTGAAGCGACCGTCATAGACCTTGAGGATGGTGTTCTTGGTCGACAGATAGACCGGAACGCCGCGCGACAGGCCGTAGTTCAGCGATGCGCGGGCGAAGTCGCGGATCGAGTCGTCGAGGTTGTACATGGCCAGCGCGACGCCGGCGCCGGGGGACTGGAACACTTCGCGCTCGATCACGGCGCCGTCTTCGCCGACGAATTTCATCGTCAGGGTGCCCTTGCCCGGGAACTTGAAGTCGGTGGCGCGGTACTGATCGCCGAAAGCGTGACGGCCGATGATGATCGGCTTGGTCCAGCCGGGGACCAGACGCGGCACGTTGCTGCAGATGATCGGTTCGCGGAAGATCACGCCGCCGAGGATGTTGCGGATGGTGCCGTTCGGCGACTTCCACATCTGCTTGAGGCCGAATTCCTTCACGCGCGCTTCATCGGGAGTGATGGTGGCGCACTTCACGCCGACGCCGTATTTCTTGATCGCGTGGGCCGCGTCGATGGTGACCTGATCGTCGGTCTTGTCGCGGTATTCCATCCCGAGGTCGAAATACATCAGGTTGACGTCAAGGAAGGGGTTGATCAGCTTGTCCTTGATGTACTGCCAGATGATTCGGGTCATCTCGTCGCCGTCGAGTTCGACGACGGGGTTGGCTACCTTGATTTTTGCCATGGTGGTTCGGGCCTTTAGCGCGTTGCGGGAGGGATGGTTTGTAGGGGGGCTATAGCACCGCGCAGGACCCGGCGAAAGCCGGGGCGTCATGCAGTTTCGGCGCAATTTTCAGCCCAAAACGCAGGCTGTTTTTGCTCAAAATGCAGCCTGCGCCGCAGTGCCCGCCACCACGTACCAGCTCACCGGCAGGCTGCCGTGCCGCGCGGTTACGCCGCGTCGCGCCGGTACAGGCCGCCCGTGGTCACCAGGAAATCGATCCGCCCGTCGAGCAGCGCGCGCAGTGCCTCGTCCGGACTGTTGACGATGGGCTCCTCGTGCACGTTGAAGCTGGTATTGACCAGCACCGGCAATCCGCTGGCCTGCGCAAACCCCTCGACAATGTCATAATAGAGCGGGTTGTCCGGACGCGCGATCACCTGCGGCCGCGCCGATCCATCGACATGGACCACGGCGGGGATGCGGCCCCGCCATTCCGGCCTCACATCGCAGGCGATGGTCATGTAGCGGCAGGCGCGCGCATTGACGGGATTGACGTCGAACACGTCAGCGGCACGCTCAGTGGTGATGACGGGGGCGAACGGCATGAATTCGGAACGGCTCAGCCGTTCGTTCAAGAGGTCGTGGGTGCCGCGCCGGGCCGGATTGGCGAGGATGGTCCGGGCACCTAACGCGCGGGGGCCGTATTCCATCCGGCCATTGAAGATCGCGCCGATCTCGCCCGCCACCAGCCGCGTCACCGCGCCGTCGACCGGCGCCTCGTCGACGCGGTGGATCCCCGGGGTGGCTGCGATGCCGGCGTCCAGCCCGGCCTGAAAATCGCGGCCGAGATAGACATCCCCGAGATCGCGGCGGCGGCCCAGCCACGGCGCCAGGCCGTCGCGCTGCATCAGGTAGGACAGCGCCCCGCCGATCGGCAGGCCGTCGTCGCCCATCGCCGGGAAAATGAACAGTTCATCGATCGGCAATTGCTCGGCGAGCAGGCGGTTGAGCTTGACGTTGGCGAACACGCCGCCCGACAGGCCGAGATGTCGCGCCGGATGCCGCTGCAAAAGCCGCTGCAGCGACAGCAGCATGGTGTCTTCCAGCACCTTCTGGATCGACGCCGCAAAATCCGCACGGCCGGCCTGTTTGGCGAGCCGGCGCATCAACGCGTTCATCTGGTGATAGCTGCGAAAGCTGGACTGGATGCGTCCGTCCTGGGTGACCGAAAAATACCCGGCAATCGTCTCGGCCGCTGTCGGTTTGCCCATGGCCGCGAGCCCGGTCAGCTTGCCCTCGTGCCGGTTGGGTCGAAATCCGAGCGACTTGGTCGCCGCACTATAGGCGCGGCCCAGGCTGTCGACGGGATTTGGCAGGAACAGACAGGTGTCGTCGCCATAGAGCGTCGTCAGGCGGCGCTCGGCGAAGTGCCGGTAGCTGTAATTGACATTGTCGCCGCCGCCATCGGCCGTCACCAGCAGGGCATCCGGCCACGGGCTGTAGAACAAAGTGGGAAGCGCATGCGCTTCGTGGTGGTTGTAAAAATGGACCGCGGCGTCGTCGCGGAAACCGCCGTCGCGCCGCCACGCCGCGGCATCGAAGACGTCCTCTGCCCGCTGCGCGCGGTAGCGATACTGCTCGGCGCCGAGCAGCAGGCGGTCCTTGCCGACCCGGCTGCGATACTGCTCGTGCAGCCAGCGGAGGCCGCCGAGGCGCGGGAAATAGGCCTTGGGAAACATCGCCCGGCTATAGGCGACGACGTCGACATCGCGCCGTGTGGCGCCGGCGATCGACAGCACCTCGTCGATGGCCGCATCGGGGTGGACGCTGCCATCGCTCTTGCGCCGGGTCAGTCGCTCCAGCGCGATGGCGGCCTTCAGATCGTAATCTTCGAAAATGGCGACGGCGGCGTCATGGACGCCGGAGTGAACGCTGAGGATAAGCTGAGGCATGAAGGCTGCAAGGTCGTTCCCGGGAGCGGCACATTACCTACCCCCCGCTACGACCCGCAATTCACGAACGCTTGGCCGGGAACCCGCCTTCATCCGGATTGTCAGGCCACGTCTGGCATCCGCCGGCAATTCGTCGTAGGGCTGCATCGCAGATAGCCCCGGAGAGCGGGTTATTCGCATCCAGATGCCCGGCTAAGTCCCTTGTATCGCTCAACAATGTAGCGATCGGCAGGGAGCCCGGATGAGGTGTTGAATCAAAACCTTCACGGGTTGATTCAAGATCTTCAGAGATTGAATCAGAAAGTGAAGTGTATGTCCGGTTCAGGCACCGACTCTACCAAGGCGCATACCGACCTCGTCGGCCCCGTTGTCATACTCGTCGAACCGCAGCTCGGCGAGAACATCGGCATGTGCGCGCGGGCCATGGGCAATTTCGGCCTGACCCGGCTGCGCATCGTCAATCCGCGTGACGGCTGGCCGAACGTCCATGCCCGCCGGGCAGCGTCGGGCGCCGATCACATCCTCGACAAGGTCGAGCTGTTCGACACCGTCGAGCAGGCGGTCGCCGATTGCACGCTGCTGTTTGCCACCACCGCCCGGGCGCATGATCAGGCCAAGCCGGTGGTCGCCCCCGAGGCCGCGGCCGCCGAGACCATCGCCCATGTGGCCACCGGCGCGACCGCCGGCATCCTGTTCGGCCGCGAGCGCTACGGGCTGCAGAACGAGGAGGTCGCGCTCGCCAACCGGATCATCACCTTCCCGGTCAACCCGGCTTTCGCCTCGCTCAACCTCGCCCAGGCGGTTCTCCTCTGCGGCTATGAATGGTTCAAGCAGGCAACCGCGAACGCGCTGCCCTATGCCATGCCGGAGCGGTCGGAGCCGGCGTCGCAGCACCAGATGAGCGCCTTTTTCGACAACCTCGTCGGCGAGCTCGACAAGGTCGAATTCCTGCGCCCGCCGGAAAAGCGCGACACCATGCTGGTCAACCTGCGCAACATCTTCACCCGGATGGAGCCGACCAAGCAGGACATGCACACCTTGCACGGCGTGGTCATGGCCATCGCCGAGGGGCGCAAGGGCCCGGCCAAGGGCGGCGTCCTCGACGGCGAACAGGCGACCCGGCTGCGGGCGCTGCTGGCCGAACACGGGCAGGGCGCGCAGGCACATGAGAGCGGCACTGTCCGCGGTCTGGCGCGCATGCTCCGCCGCAACCCGACCGATGCCGAACGGCTGCTTTGGGATCAGCTCCGCGCCGACCGCCGCTTCGCCGGCCAGTTCAAGCGCCAGACCCCGGTGGGCCGCCACATCCCGGATTTCGTCTCCTTCCCGGAGCGGATCGCCATCGAGCTGGTCAATCCCGGCGAGACCGAGGTGATCGTCAGCGACCGCGCCGCCCGTCAGACTTGGCTGCAGGAGCGCGGCTACCGCGTGATCGCGATGCGGGCGGATGATGTGACATCAGACATCGCGGCGGAGTTGGATCGGCTTGAGGCCTTGCTGGCCAGCGGGATGCCGGGGCAGGGCTGATCTGAAACCGGGTGGCGCTTCGCGCGATCCGGGCTACGAACCTGAATAACCGTCATTGCGAGGAGCCTCTTGGCGACGAAGCAATCCAGACCTTACCTTGTGGCTTCTGGATTGCTTCGTCGCTGCGCTCCTCGCAATGACGGCTGAGAGGTTCGTCGCGGACCGCGAGCAACGCGATCCGAACTAAAAACAAAGGGAGGCCCAATGACCATCTCCACCGCCGAGAAGCGCGCGAACTTCCGCAAGCTCCATGAGTCCGGCTGCTTCGTGCTGCCCAATCCCTGGGATGTCGGCAGCGCCCGCTATCTCGCGCATCTCGGCTTCAAGGCGCTGGCCTCGACGTCAGCCGGCTATGCCTGGTCCACCGGCCGCCCCGACAACAAGGTCACTGCAGACGACGTCATCGAGCATCTCGCGCTGCTCTCGGCCGCCACCGATCTGCCTGTCAATGCCGACTTCGAGGCCGGCTTTGCCGATGACCCGGCCGGCGTCGCCGCCAATGTCGCCCGCGCGGTGAAGAGCGGCATTGCCGGCCTCTCCATCGAGAACTCCACCGGCAAACCGGACAAGCCGCTCTATGACGACCATCTCGCCGTGGAGCGGATCAAGGCCGCCCGCGCGGCCATCGACAGCGTCGATCCCGCGGTGATGCTGGTGGCGCGCTGCGAAGGTTTTCTGCATGGGGAGCGCGACCTCAAGAAGACCACGGCGCGGCTCATAGCCTTTGCGGAGGCCGGCGCCGATTGCCTCTATGCGCCGGGCGTCGCCACAGACGAGGAGATCACCACGCTGGTGAAGGCGATCGGCGGCAAGCCGCTCAACGTCCTCACTGTGCAGCCGACCATGACCGTGCAGCACCTCGCCAGCCTCGGCGTCCGCCGCATCAGCGTCGGCGGCGCACTCGCACGCGTGGCTTGGGCCGGCTTTATGCAGGCGGCGCAGGAGATCGCCGGGCAAGGGACGTTCACGGCCTTCGCGCAGGGGGCGAAGGGTGGGGAGCTGAACAAGTTGTTTGCGGAAAGGGCGGGAAAGTAGGGAGACGCAGTCTGCGGAGGGTGACTGCCGCCCGCGAGGACACCCGGAAGTGCTTAAGGGGCGGGCTCGCAGCAGACAGCAGGCGCGAGGCTAACGTAGTCAGGTAGAGTAGTTTAAACGTTTCTCTTGAAGATTGTTTGTGTATCCCCCATGTTTGGTCATCCGCTGGCGAAGACCTAGCGACCCCGGCGCGCTGAGACGTTTAGGCGGCAAGGCGCTCCGGCTCGAAGCACTCCGAGGCGAATAGCTGAGGGGCTCCTTCTCGGTTGTCGGCTCCATATTCTTGGTGTCGCTGGTAGCTGGCGGTGTAAATGATGGAGACGCCGTATGAGCAAGCAATTTGCACGTATGGTGACCCTTATTCGCGAGATCGCCAAGTTTTTGGTTCCGGTACTGACCGTTATCAAGCTCTTGATTGAAATCGTGAATAAGGTCGCCAACTGCAATGCTCGTAAACTATCAATTCAAGTATCGAACACGCGGCAGATATATTTTCGTTCCTACCGGGCAGTGCGAACGTAAAGGCCGCCGGATACTGAAGTATTTTTCGAAGTTCGAATTCCCTGAGTACTACTATCATTACGCTGAAGGCGGCCATGTAGCCGCCATGCACGCACACCTTGAAAGTCGGCTATTTTTTAAGGTCGATATCCAGGACTTCTACTATTCGATAGCTAGGATGCGTGTGACCCGCGCTCTGCGGTCTTTTGGATATCGTGGAGCGAACACGCTGGCAACATGGTCGACAGTACGGAATCCCATCGTTGGTGGACCTGACCATGTTCTTCCCATCGGGTTTGTCCAGTCGCCGCTTTTGGCTAGCCTAGTGTTAATGAAGTCCGCGGTCGCGGGCGCGATGGAGCGAGCCGTTACAAATGGGGTGCGCATTTCGGTCTTCATGGACGATTTCGTTGGGTCGCACGACGATCTAGAGGTTCTGCAAGCCGCTTACACCGATGTTCGGGACTCGGCGGTCGAGGCAGGATTGCTGCCAAATCCGGCAAAGCTCGTTGCTCCTACAGATGCCATTACAGCATTCAATTGCGATCTTCAGCTCGCACGAGCCTCCGTCACTGCGGAGCGGATTGCAAAATACGAAGCTCGGCATAATCGAACGCCGCAATCCGATGCATCGTTCTTGCAGTACTGTAATTTAGTTAGCTCGAAAAATGCCCCCGAATTAGCTGAGAACATTGAATGAGTAGCACCCTTTTGCAGTGCAAGATTTTAACGACTTGCCGAATGGGAGCTTGGTATTGAAAGTGTCGCGAGCGCACACGGAACTCGAGCGAAAAGTCGAACGTATTCATCGGCTGCTCGAGGTGGAGGGGTCTATCGTTACATGGAACGATCGCATTCCTGATCCCGATGCTCCGGACCAAATGCGTCAGATTGATGTGTCGATCCGCCGTGACGACTGTCTAACGTTAGTTGAATGTCGGCTTCATTCGAGGCCGCAGGATGTCCAGTGGATCGAAGAATTGATGGGGCGCAGAGTCAGTCTTGGGGCTGATGCGGTTATTGCGGTCTCTGCTTCCGGATTTACCAAAACGGCCCAGAAAAAGGCTGCCAGCTTCGGCATCCATCTGAGAGATTTTGCCACGCTATCAAGCGAGGAAATACAGAACTGGGGGCGGAGGCGCACGCTTAGAGTTGCTTTTTGTGAATTTACCCAAGTGGTCGTAACGCTATTTATGAAAGAGCCCCCAGACGGTGCCCTTCCAAAAGTAACCGACGGCAACGGTAACCCGATCAGTCCGTCTCTCTGGTACATGCTATTTCAACAGATCATGCATCTATTGGACGAGCAAAAGTGGACCGGTGCCTCGGCAACGGTCAATATCGATGTTGGTGCTGAACTCTTAGTCAACGGCAAACATCCCAAATCGATCAAGCTGGCGACGAAAGTACGGCGCGTGATCGAAATGGTGACCCTTGCGTCAGTGGTAGAGTATGTTGACCCTCTAACAGTTGCGAGTCATGCAGAAATGGGCACTTTCAAGTTGGGTGCCTCTGAATTTATTGAAAGCGGTGATGATGTTGCTATGACTGTCGATCTCAGCGCCATTAAGCTCCCCGAGAATTGTTGCTTCGAGACGATTGCGGTAGATGCCGGTCGCGTGGTCAACATGCGGCCCAACATCATCGGCGGCGAACACGTCTTTAAAACTCAAATTCCAATTCAAATGCGTTACGAATTTTCGGCCCAATAAAGAGCGTCCGAACCGTAGGTCCGTTTGCGGGGCGTCCAGACGCTGTCGAAACGCGCTTCGGACCATCGCCCCAGCTCCTACACCCTCCTTCGCTTCCCCCTCGGCCGCAGCGCCGGGTGATCCCGCTCTGGCGGCGTATGCGCCTCTTCCAGCAGCGCCATCGCTTCATCGGGGATGCGGTCGATCACGACGCCGCCGCGGCGCATCTCCTTCAGCGCATTGCGGATCGCGGTGTCGCGGTCGATCCAGTCCTGGCCGGTGCGCGCCGGCGCATCGGGGCGGCGGCGCGGGCGCCGGTTGCCCATCGCTTCCAGCCGCGCCATCTTCACCACCTGCATGGCCTGGATCAGCCGGTCGAGATCGACCGTGGGGCTGTTCCACAGCTCGGTGACGCAGCGCTCGGCCAGCGCCTGCAGCTTCTCGCGCAGCACGCGCAGCTTCAGCCGGCGACCAGCGCGGGCGCCCCGTAGCGTATCGCTGGCCACGGGCGCAAAGGGGTGACGCTGCCAGCCGCCCTCGCGGGCCCAGCGCCCGACGGTGCCGTGGGTTGCGCCGGTCCTCGCCGCGATCTGCTTGTAGGTCAGCGTCGTCTCCTCGATCAGGCGGCGCGCCGCGGCCACCGTGGCGTTGGTGTGCAGCTTCTTGCAGCCCTTGGGGCGGCCGCCCGGAACGGGCGGCGGTCCGTTGTCCACATCATCGGTCACCCGAAGGCGTGTCACTGGCTCCGCTGAGGAGTCGATGATGCGGATGTTGGAGGGAAACAGAGGATAGGCAGGATAGCGCATGCTGACTCCCTTCAGAGCGCGGTCAATCGGGAGTGGAATATATACCTATTTTGGGAGAGCGCAAGCGGGCGCTGCAGCGGTATTGCTGCGGCCGCTGCCGTCACGGCTGCGGCGGCGAGCTGAGCGCGCTGTTTTCGCAAAACTAGGCTCGTCATTCCGGGGCGTGGACGGCGTCAGCCGGACGCGAACCCGGAATCTCCGAGTGTTTTGCAATCGGAGTTTCAACTATCTCGGGATTCCGGGTTCGCGCGGCTTTGCCGCGCGCCCCGGAATGACGGTGTGGGGCCTTACGCGCCCATCCGCCCGCGCGCACCTTCGATCCCCAGCACCTTCATCCGCGACGCCAGCGTCGTCGGCTTGAGGTCCAGCAGCTCCGCCGCGCCGCCGGGGCCGAACACCTTGCCGGATGTCGCGGCAAGCGCAGCGAGGATGTTGCTGCGTTCGTGATCGCGCAGTTCGGCTGATGTCATCACCGCCGGCCGGGCGTCGGACTTCACGCGATGCGCGCCTGCGGCATGGTGCGGGCCGGGCGCATCGGGCAGGTCGATCCGCAGCCGGCCGCTCTGCGACAGGATCACCGCGCGCTCGATCACGTTCTGCAATTCGCGCACATTGCCGGGCCAGTCGTAGCGCGACAGCCGCCGCGCATCGCCTTCGGACAATCGCAGATCGGACTTCAGTTTCTCGCTGAGCAGGAAGTGCTGCGCCAGCAGGGGAATGTCCTCGCGGCGGTCGCGCAGCGGCACCGACTCCACGGGAAACACGTTGAGCCGGAAATACAGGTCCTCGCGAAACCGTCCGCGCGCCACTTCCTGTTTCAGGTTGCGGTTGGTGGCGGCGATGACGCGGACGTCGACCGAGCGGGTGCGTTCCTCGCCGACGCGTTCGAAATTGCCTTCCTGCAGCACGCGCAGCAGCTTGCCCTGCAGCTCCAGCGGGATCTCGCCGACCTCATCGAGAAACAGCGTGCCGCCATCGGCCAGCTCGAACCGGCCGATGCGGTCGCGCACGGCGCCGGTGAAGGCGCCGCGCACATGGCCGAAGAATTCGCTCTCGAACAATTCGCGCGGGATTGCCGCGCAATTGACGCGGATCAGCGGACGGTCGCGGCGGCCGGAGGCTTCATGGATCGCGCGTGCGATCAGTTCCTTGCCGGTGCCGGACTCGCCGGTGATCATCACCGCCGCGGTGGTCGGCGCCACCAGCTTGACCTGCCGCAGCGTCTTCTGGATCGCCTCGCTCTGGCCGATGATGCCGCGCGGATTGGTCTCGATGCGGATTTCCTCTTGCAGATAGGCGTTTTCGAGTTCGAGACGCTCGCGCAGCCGGTCGACTTCGGCCAATGCGGCATGCAGCTTTTCATCGGCTTCGCGGCGCTGGCTGACATCGCGAAACACGATCACGGCGCCGACCACCATGTGGCGGTCGCGGATCGGGGTCGATGTGTATTCGACCCAGACCGGCGAGCCGTCCTTGCGCCAGAACACCTCGTTGTCGACATTGTGCACGGCGCCGTCGCGAAACGCCGCATAGATCGGACAGTCGTGATCCGGATAGTGGCTGCCATCGTGATGGCTGTGATGCACGATGGGGTGGATTTCCTTGCCGACGAGTTCATCGGCGGTCCAGCCCAGCATGCGCTCCGCCGCGGGATTGACGAAGGTGGTCTTGCCGTCGGCATTGACGCCGTAGATGCCTTCGCCCGCGGCGCGCAGGATCAACTGGTTCTCGCGCTCGATGTCCTGAAACACGCGCTCGACGCGCTGCCAGGCGGCAATGCCGCCGCGCATGTGATCCTCGGCGGCGGCGTCCACATGGCGGCGGCGACGCTGCTCGAGATCGCTCATGGTGAGCAGCAGCAGCGCGCGTTCGCCTTGCGGCACCAGCGATCCCGCATATTCGAGCTGCAACGCTTCGCCGGTGGCGTGGCGCGGCGTCAGCGTGTTGGTCCAGTAGGAGCCCTTGGCCAGCACCGCCTGGGTGAACACGATCAGCGCCGGCAACTGGCCCGCATGCAGCGCGCTGATCTTGATCTGGCGCAGCAGCGCGCGGTCATAGCCGAGCAGGGTGCAGGCAGCCGGATTGGCGTCGATGATCTGGTCGGCATGGGGATCGAGCAGCAGCGTCGGCTCGACCGAATAATCGAAGGCGATGGTGCGCAAATCAGGCGGCTGGGCGGTTGCCAAATCCATCGGCGAAACTCCGAAAAATCGTAATCAGGCTACGAATTTTCGTGTAGCACGAATTCTCGTAATCGCCAATGCAGGCCCGAAATGCCTGCGGCGATTGGACATTCCGGCGCGCGCCGGGCTGGCACACTCCTTGCGTAATTGACCGGAGCGTCACCGAGGAGGTCACATGTCCACATTCGACAATCCGTTCGATCCCGCCCGCCGCTTGCGCGCCGGCGCCTGCAGTTGCGGCCAGCACGCCAGCCAGTCCGAGCATGAGGCCACGCTGCAGCTTCGCTGCGACATTCCCGAGACCGAGGACAAACGCTACGAGGGCGTCGTCGCCTCGGCGGTGATGCGCGCGGTGTTCCCGAAAGAGGTCGCGCGCCGCGCCTTCCTGAAATCGGTCGGCGCGTCCAGCGCGCTGGCGGCGTTGTCGCAGTTCTTCCCGATCAAGACGGCGACCGAGGTGTTCGCGCAGGGAGCGGGCAAGCTCGAAAAAACCGATCTCAAGGTCGGCTTCATCCCGATCACCTGCGCGACGCCGATCATCATGGCCGATCCGCTTGGGTTCTACAAAAAGCAGGGCCTCAATGTCGAAGTGGTGAAGACCGCCGGCTGGGCCGTCATCCGCGACAAGACCATCAACAAGGAATACGACGCCGCGCATATGCTGGCGCCGATGCCGATCGCGATCTCGCTGGGCCTCGGCTCGCAGCCGATCCCCTACACCGTGCCGGCGATCGAGAACATCAACGGCCAGGGCATCACGCTGGCCATGAAGCACAAGGACAAGCGCGACCCCCGGGATTGGAAAGGCTTCAAGCTCGCCATTCCGTTCGACTATTCGATGCACAACTATCTGCTGCGCTATTATCTCGCCGAGCACGGCATCGATCCCGATACCGACGTGCAGCTCCGCTCGGTGCCGCCGCCGGAAATGGTCGCCAATCTGCGCGCCGACAATATCGACGGCTTCCTCGCGCCCGACAATATCTGCCAGCGCGCGATCTATGACGGCGTCGGCTTCATGCACATCCTGTCGAAGGAAATCTGGGACGGCCATCCGTGCTGCAGCTTTGCGGCCTCGAAGGAGTTCATCACCACGTCGCCGAATTCCTTCGCCGCGCTGACGCGCGCCATCGTCGATGCCACCGCCTATGCGTCGAAGGCGGAGAACCGCAAGTCCATCGCCGAAGCCATCGCGCCGGCGGCCTATCTCAACGCGCCGCCGGTGGTGCTGGAGCAGGTGCTGACCGGCACCTATGCCGACGGCCTCGGCGGCATCAAGACCGACGCCAAGCGCGTCGATTTCGATCCGTTCCCGTGGCAGTCCTTCGCGGTCTGGATGATGACCCAGATGCAGCGCTGGGGCCAGATCAAGGGCGACGTCGACTACAAGGGCGTCGCCGAACAGATCTATCTCGCCACCGACACCGCCAAGGTGATGAAGGAGATGGGCCTGACCCCGCCGGCGACGAGCTACAAATCGTTCGCGGTGATGGGCAAGACCTTCGATCCGGAGAAGCCGAAGGAGTATCTGGCGAGTTTTAAGATCAGGAAGGCGACGTGAGAATGGTTGTCGCGAGCGCTTCTTCCTTGCCTCTCCCCGCCTGCGGGGAGAGGTCGACTGGAGCGCGCGCAGCGCGTGGAAGTCGGGTGAGGGGGACTCTCCACACGCTCCGCAGTTTGCGGAGAGTCCCCCTCATCCGACCCGGCGTCGCTGCGCTATGCCGGGCCACCTTCTCCCCGCAAGCGGGGAGAAGGCAGTGATCCAATCCCTTCGCTTCCGCGCCGCCGTCGTCTCCATCGCGATCTTCCTCGCCTTCATCGGCGTGTGGCACCTCGCCACGCGGCAGACTGCTAGCGTCGGCACCATGTCGCCCGAATACGCGAAACTGATGGGCCTCACGGCGACCTCGGGCAAATCCGCGATGCCCGGTCCGCTCGATGTCGGCGCCAAACTTTGGGAGCACCTGAAGCGGCCGTTCTATGACAACGGGCCGAACGACAAGGGGCTCGGCATCCAGCTCGCTTACTCGATCGGTCGCGTCGGGCTCGGCTATCTCATCGCCGTCATCGTCGCGATTCCGCTCGGCTTCCTGATCGGCATGTCGCCGCTGATGAACAAGGCGCTCGATCCGTTCATCCAGGTGCTGAAGCCGATCTCGCCGCTCGCCTGGATGCCGCTGGCGCTCTACACCATCAAGGATTCCAGCCTGTCGGCGATCTTCGTGATCTTCATCTGCTCGGTGTGGCCGATGCTGCTCAACACCGCCTTCGGCGTCGCCGCCGTGCGCAAGGAATGGATCAATGTCGCGCGCACGCTGGAAGTCGGCACCTTCCGCCGCGCCTTCACCGTCATTCTTCCTGCAGCCGCGCCAACGATCCTTACCGGCATGCGCATTTCCATCGGCATCGCATGGCTCGTCATCGTTGCCGCTGAAATGTTGGTCGGCGGGACGGGGATCGGTTACTTCGTCTGGAACGAATGGAATAATTTATCGATCACAAATGTGATTATCGCGATCCTGCTGATCGGGATCGTCGGCATGTTGCTCGACCAGATATTGGCACGCTTCACCCGCATGGTCACGTTTCCGGAGTGAATGCGATGGGATTTGTAATCTTGATGAATGCCGCTCCTTCCTTACCTCGCCCCGCACAGCGAAGCGAAGCTTCGCCAGGCGGGGAGAGGTCGACTGTAACGCGCGCAGCGCGTGGAAGTCGGGTGAGGGGGACTCTCGGCAGCACGACGTCGCTGCGACTCCCCCTCATCCCGACCTTCTCCCCGCAAGCGGGGAGAAGGAGTGGCGCGTCGCTGAAAGTATCGTCATGACCACCAAATTCATCTCCATCGAAGGCATCGCCAAGCGCTATCCGGCGGCGTCCGGCGGCGCGACCACGATCTTCGAGGATCTCTGGCTGTCGATGCCACCTGGCGAGTTCGGTTGCATCATCGGCCATTCCGGCTGCGGCAAGACCACGGTGCTGAACATCCTTGCCGGGCTGGATGAACCCTCCGAGGGCACCGTGATCGTCGACGGCCAGGCGATATCAGGCACCAGCCTCGACCGCGCGGTGATCTTCCAGAGCCACGCGCTGCTGCCGTGGCTGACGGTCATGGGCAACATCGCCTATGCGGTGTCGTCCAAATGGCGCAAGTGGGACAAAACAAAAGTCCGCGCCCATGCGCAGACCTATATCGACAAGGTCGGCCTCACGGGCTCCGAGCACAAGCGGCCGTCGGAACTGTCCGGCGGCATGAAGCAGCGCGTCGGCATCGCGCGCGCGCTGTCGATCACGCCGAAGATCATGCTGATGGACGAGCCGTTCTCGGCGCTCGACGCGCTGACGCGGGGCACGCTGCAGGACGAGGTGCGGCGCGTGACGCTGGAGACCGGCCAGACCACCTTCATGATCACCCATGACGTCGACGAGGCGATGTATCTCGCCGACAAGATCTTCCTCATGACCAACGGCCCCGGCGCCGTGCTGGCGGAGATCGTCGAGAACCCGCTGCCGCGGGATCGCTCGCGCATCGATCTGCACAAGCACCCGCATTATTACGCGCTGCGCAACCACATCATCGATTTCCTGGTGACGCGCAGCAAGACCTTCACCGCCACCACGCCGCACCACGACCCGCGCCATGTGCCGGTGGTCCGGCCCGCATTCCCCGAGGCGCCACTCACTGAAACATCGGTGATGCCGTCTCTTCACAGCGCGACGCGCTAGCCGCGTCAACCGAAGCCTTAAGACCCAAGGAGAAACGACCATGCTGCGATCCGACCTCACCGAAAAGCTGCTCGACATCAAGCGCGAGAAGGAATGGACCTGGAAATATATCTGCGAGCAGATCGGCGGCTACAGCGAAGTGCTGATCGTCGGCGCCATTCTCGGCAACATGAAGCTGACCAAGCCGCAGGCGGCCAATGCCGGCGAGCTGTTCGGCCTCTCGAAGAGCGAGACCGCGATGCTCAACGAGATCCCGATGCGCGCCGAAAACGTGCAGATGCCGCCGCAGGATCCACTGATCTATCGCTTCTACGAGATGGTGATGGTGAACGGCCCGGCCTGGAAGGCGCTGATCGAGGAGGAATTCGGCGACGGCATCATGTCGGCGATCGATTTCGACATGGTGATGCAGCGCATCGCCAATCCCAAGGGCGACCGCGTCCAGATCACGATGTCCGGCAAGTTCCTGCCGTACAAGTATTACGGGGCGAGCGGCAATGTGCCGGAATATGGGTTCAAGGAGGGGTAGGCGACAGCTATCCCTTTAGGTGCCCATGGTAAGAGCGGCGAAGTTCCGTCTCGAACCATGGGCTACCCAGGGCGTCGCCACGATCTCGCGACTACTTGTTCGTGGATCGACCTAGCGAAATGAGTAGATCTTTAGCTCTTGTCCTGTTTGTAAGATCGCTAAACGTGCCATCCGGAAGTTGGACGCGCCACATGCCGGGCCACACTTTGTCCGGCTCAATAGAAGGAGTCTGGAGAGATTTCGACGAGATCTGTCCCTCGAAATTTGGCTGATCCAATTTCTTCGTATCGATTCTATCGTGTCTCTCCGGCATGTCTTTGACGCACTTGCGCCACGAAGCCAGGTTGCCTCGCTTGTCTGGCACTGGCTCGATTAGAGCGCGCTTCTTGAGACGTAGGAAGACGTCCTTCATAGAGTTTTCGGACCGAATGCCGGTTAAGTCGCGGCCAATTCGATTTGTAATTTCGCTGTGAGTCTTAAGAAATTCGATCACCGTTTCCTCTGGTGATGCGAGTGAGCTGTGACTCACATAAACGACGACGGAATGTTCATTCTCTTCAATCTCAGGCTCCTTTAGCCTCAGCGCTTTCATGGCTTCGAACGCTGTATTCAATCCTTCTCCGACGTCCTTGTTTGGTGGGTCGGGAAATTTGTTAATTAGCCGAACGATCTTCGGATTTCTTGCAGACTGCTCGCGGAGCACATTCTCTGTCGTTACATGACCAGGAAGTCGACCGGGGCTTTCGACTTCAATGCGATTGTCATAAATTCGAATTTGAATATCAGACGCTATGCTGTAGTCCCTGTGGAGGACTGCGTTCGTGACGATTTCGTGCAAAGTCTCATGCGGATAGGTGATGTTCTCTAAGCCGTTCACGCCGAGGCGCTGAATCCCTTCGACAATTTTCTTTGTCCCGCTCACGGCGTCAGAAATCAGATTGTAAATCGGCCCTTCCACGGTGACGGGGTCGAAGGCAAGGGTCTCCCGCGTGCCTTCCTCCTCTCGCGTCTTGTAGCGAAATATTTTGATAGCAGATCGTTTCGGAAGAGCTGCTTGGGGTTGGTCTGCGTAAAGCAGAACACCTGCTACCGTAGGTCGATCATCTAACGTGATGAATTGAGATTCTGCCCATTCTTCGGGTTCGGCACTTGGTACAACAGCCAGGGCAAAACTTAGCATAACTTTGGAGTTCGTTATTGTGCTGGCTTTCACCGCCACGACTTCGTCCTCAAAGGTAGCAATGCCCTTGTCCAATTGCAGTCGGCGAACGCCGTCTTCTGTAGCTACTCGGAGGTTCGATGCGTTTCGTCGGATATATGGGAAATTATCTGTTGCTCGAAGTATGTCTCTTGTTTTGGCAATCGTAAGATGCAGAACGTAACCTGGATGGCTATGCTCGCGGCCTGGAACGTGAATAAATGAGGCGCGATAGTGATTACCGAGTGCGCCCATGCCATCCAGTATTTGGATGTGAGCGTTGGCTGCTTCCATGTTTGGGAAGCCCGACCAATACCTCAGCCGGGAGCCGTCTTCTTGTCGCTTCTCTCCTACGCCAACGAAAATCTCACCGCCGGAAGTGTTGGCGAATGCGGAGATGGTTTCTGACAGCTTAGCGGGTTTGATCTCAGCCGCCTTCATGTCGAGGTAGTGACTCTCTTCGAGTTGAAGGATTTTTTCGGCTTCGGTGGGCACTGTTGTTTTTTGTTCAACCATTTCGGTCGGGACCAATCAAAATATCATTGCAACTTAAGGAAGAATACTCGATACAGAGCCTTGTGCAACTTAAGCGCATTTTTATCTATCCGTTGGCTGCGGAAAGTCGCGTCAGTTTTGTGTATTTCCATTGAGAGCTCGGTAGGGTCTATCAAACGAGTAGCTCGCATGAACAAAGCGATATGAATTTGATTTAGCCCGCCAGTTTTGGGTGCTGCGTAGCGTGTCCAAATGACGTTTGCGAAGTTTTCGCGCTCAATCATTTTTTTATTGGATGCATGAAGATGGCTTTGAGTATCGTTTGCGTGACGGGACCAGGCTCAACTGGAAAAAGCACTATCATCCGAAGCTTTACCGCCAAATATCTCAAGTATGAGAGAGCCAAAGGCGATGTCTTGGGCATATTTCCCATGCCTCGATATGGTTACGCTGTCGGCGTTAGCGGCAGCGGAGACAATATCGATTTCATCATTGCGGGTCGTAAATTTCTCACCCGCTATAGCGGGCTTAGGGTCATGGTTTTTGCTAGCCGCTCTCATGGGGAAACTTTGCGAGAGGTTGAGCGCTTTGCGAGGAAGACGAAAGTCTCTGTTCACTTGATCGAGACATATAAAATCGTCGGTGCCGCACAGCGATCCGCAGCTATCGACGCTAACGTCTTAGCACTTAAAAATTACATGCCTCGTTGGTGACTTGGACAGATCAGTTTCACGAGCGGGAGACCTGCTGCCGAGGCCATCGACCAGCGGGCTATGCTTTCGGTTAGCGCTGTGAGACAGCAAGACCGGTCAAGACACCCCCATCCGCCCGTGCCATATCGACCGTATGAACCAGCCCGTCCCGCACCGCACGCCTGACCTCGTCGCCGTTCTCGCCTGGATCGAGCAGCATCTCGACGATCCCCTGAGCGTCGAGACGATCGCCGCGCGCGCCAGTCTCTCGCCCTATCATTTCTCGCGGCTGTTCTCGGCCGCGATGGGGCGGGGCGTGATGGCCCATGTGCGCGGGCGCAGGCTGGTGCGCGCGGCGCAGCGGCTGACGGCCGATCCCGATCTGCGGCTGGTCGATCTCGCACTCGATTGCGGCTTCGACTCGCAGGAGGCGTTCACCCGCGCGTTTGCCCGCCTGTTCGGCGTGTCGCCCGGGCGGTTTCGCCGCGGCTTCAGTGTCACTCCCATCGAAGGACAATATCCGATGACCATGCCCGATGACGTCGCCGTCGCTGTCACCCGCTTGCCGGACCTGGTGGCGCTGGACGGTTTCACCGTCGCAGGTCCTGCAGCGCGGTTCGATGAGGCGAACAAGGCTCAGATTCCGCAACTGTGGTCGAAGCTGATGGGCGCATTGCCGTTTGAAGGGCAGGCGCCGAGCTGGACCACCTATGGCGTGGTCTGGAATGTCGACCGTGCCGAAGGCAGTTTCGATTACATGGCCGGCGTCGGTGTCGCGGAAGACGCGGCGCTGCCTGAGGGCTTTGCGGCGAAGCGTATCGAAGCGTCGCGTTATGCGGTGTTTCGCATCGTGCTGAATGGCGGCGCGGTGCATCCGCAGATCAAGCACGCGATGGCGACAATCTGGGGCGAGCTTGTGCCGGCCTCTGGCCTGACGGTCGCCGACCGGCCGGATTTCGAGCGCTATGACAGCGAGTTCGCGCCGACCAAGAAGGGCGCGGTGATCGATTTCTATCTGCCGGTGGAGGTGTGAGGGGCGGGGCCATCATCTCCGCCTGCTCCCCCTTGGCCGCAGGGCCGGATGATCCCGCTCCGGCGGCGTATGCGCCGCTTCCAGCAGCGCCATCGCGTCGTCCGGAATCTGTGTCACATCGACGCCGCCGCGGCGCATCTCTTTCAGCGCGGTGCGGATCGCAGCGTCGCGCTCCATCATCTCGCGGCCGGTGCGCGCGGGCATGTCGATGGGGCGACGCGGGCGCCGGCGGCCCATGGCCTCCAGCCGCGCCATCTTCAGCACCTGCAGGGCCTGCATCAGGCGGTCGATATCGACATCGGGCTGCGCTTCCAGTTCGCGCACCGCGCGCTCCGCCAGCGCGTGGAGCCGCTCGGCGAGTTTGCGCAGCTTGAGCTTCTGCGAGGCGCGGGCGGAGGGCACGGTGTCGGTGGCGCGCGGCGCGAAGAGCGGACGCTGCCAGCCGCCGTCGCGCGTCCAGCGGCAGATCGAGGCGCGGCCGACGCCAGTTTGCTTCGCGATCTCGCCATAGGTCAGCACCGTCGTCTCGATCAGGCGGCGCACCTGCGCGCATTTGGCATCCCCATGCGGCCGCTTTGAGCCGCGCACGCGCGGGCCGCCCACAAAGGCATCCGGCGCCTCGGGCTCATCGGGCGTGACGCGAAGGCGGAGGATGGGGCCGAAGAAGGGATGGGTCATGTTAAAGAATATATACCTATGTACAGGATTGCGCAAGCCGGGCGTGCGGCGTCCGGTGCATCGCCGTCCGTCGTCGCCGATATCGTGGGAGGCGCGCATCCGGTCACTTGGCTGCACCTGTGATGGCGCGATAGGCTGGCACACGTCGATCGTGCCTGGCTCACAAAGAGGGGGCGGCGCGATGCGGAGGAAACCCGGCGGGAACGGCAGGGGGATTTCATGGCAGGTGTCGATTATCTGATCACCGCGCGCGGCATTTCGGGCGCTGCCTTCAACGAGAATGTCGGCACCATCCGCTATCTGCGGGTGCCGACCAATGTGGCGATCCCGACGCCGGCGATGGCGACGTCGAGCAAGACCGATCTCGCCAAATGGGTGAAGGAGGTGCGCGATATCGCAGACGGCGATCCCAACCAGAATTCGATCAGCGTAGCCGGCGACATCCTCGTCTTCATCCACGGCTACAACAACGATCTCGACATCATCATGAAGCGCCAGCGCCAACTGGCGAAGGATCTCAAGGCCGAGGGCTGGAAGGGCCTCGTCATCGGCTTCGACTGGCCGAGCGACAACGAGACGCTGGCCTATTGGCAGGATCGCTCCAAGGGCGCCGAAGTGGCGGTGAAGCTGGTGAGCGATTGCATCACCGTGCTGGCGCAGGGGCAGGAGAAGGACTGCGTCACCAATGTCCATCTGCTCGGCCATTCCACCGGCGCCTATGTGGCCATGGAAGCCTTCGTGCAGGCGGAGAAGGACGGCGCGCTGTTCAAGAGCAACTGGCGCGTCAGCCAGGTCGCCTTCATTGCCGGCGACGTGGCGTCGTCGAGCCTGTCGGCGAATGACTCCTGGTCGGGGCCGATGTTCAAGCGCATCCTGCGCCTGACCAACTATTCCAACCCCTATGACAGCGTGCTGGCAGCCTCCAATGCCAAGCGGCTCGGCGTGGCGCCGCGCGCGGGCCGCGTCGGCCTGCCGGCGGACGCGCATTCGAAAGCCACCAATGTCAATTGCGGGGACTATTTCGCCACGCTCGATCCGAAGAAGAGCACGTTCTTCGGCGACTTCACCCATTCCTGGCACATCGGCAACCGCGTCTTCGCGCGCGACCTCGCCATGACCCTCGAAGGCGCCATCGACCGCGACGCGATCCCGACACGCGCACTGGTCGCCGGGGCGCTGGTGCTGCAGGACAGACCGCGGCCGAAATTCATGGCCGACTGGGGCATCAAGGCCGCCGCCACCCGCGGCGGCGCGCCGCGCGACGGGACGGGCGTGCTGAGCTAGCGCCGGGCGCGGGGGGGCTCCGGCGTGTTGCCCCGCTCAGCGTTTCGACTTGGCTTTTGATTTCTTGGTCTTTGACTTCTTGGTCTTGGCTTTCTTCGCCTTGGTCGGTTTGGTCTTTGCTTTTTTGACCTTTGCCTTCGCGACCTTCTTGGATTTGGTTGTCTTGGCTTTTGCCTTTTTGGCCGACGCGGCCTTTGCCGTCTTCTTCGTTGTTTTCTTCTTGGCTGTCTTCGTCTTCGCCTTCTTCGCTACAGCCTTCGCCGCTTTCTTCTTTTTCGGCGGACGCACCGGTTCGTCATCGCTGTGGGTTGCGGCATTGACGGTCCAGTTGGACGCCGGGATCGTGAAGAACATCTCGCGGCGCCGCGACTTGAATCCGCCGGGCTTGAAATAGCTCTGCGTCCATCTGTCGTCCGGATCGAGGAACACCTTTTCCGGCTTCTCGCCTTTTTTGCGTTTGCTGGCCACGTCATTGGCGACATCGCGGAAATAGAAATGCCGGAACAGGCGGTCGAACTCGGTCATGTAGATGTCCGCCACGCGGGTCGAGCCGCGGATCAGGATCATGTTTTCGTCATTGGTGGTCAGCGACCCCTCCGAGAAATTCGCCGAGCCGGTGCAGATCAGGGGATCGTCGCTGAGGGGATCGATCAGCAGATATTTCGTGTGAACGAAGAAGATGTTGCCTTCGTCGCGGGTGAGCTCCTCCTTGAGAAACCAGCGGTCGAGCGGAAACTCCTTCACCTTGCGCTTGGCGACCAGCTTGCCGTCGACCACCTTGAACTCGGCGCCGAGCACGGCGCCAAACGAGATCTGCAGGTCGCGGTCGCCCTTGAGCGCCTTGCGCTCGTCGGCGGTGGGCGGCTTCTCCTTGAGCACGAAGCGCAGGAAGTCGCGGTCGCGCGCCAGCGGCTCGATGAAATCGGCGGCGACGTTGAACGCGGCCGTGAACATGATCGACGACGTGGCGTCGCTCATCCGGTCGGCATACCAGTTCAGCATCGACGCCGTCTGGCGCGGCGAGAAGATGCAGGTCTGCGATCCCTCCTTCACGAGCGCGGGCGGGTAGGGCGAGATCTCCGCGACGCCTTCCTTCGCCGGCTTGCCGGTCGGATTGTCGCTCAGGATCGTCCAGTATTTCAGGTATTGCTCGGCGACGTCGCTGTCATGGACGAGGTGGCCGACATTCGACTGGCCGAGGAAGCCGGACGGCGTGATGTTGGTCGAGCCGGTCCAGACTTTCTGCGGCGCGTCGCCGTCGAGCTTGATGATGAACTTGTTGTGCGGGATCGGCGGCCGCGTGCGCCAGATCACGACCGGCTCGCCATTGTGTTTCGCCTTGACGTCGAGGCCGGCGGCCTTCATCGCCTTGCGGTTCTTGCCCTTCTTGTCGTCATGCACGATCAGCCGGACGTCGAAGCCGTCATCGATCTTGGCCTTCAACGCTTCGATGATGGGCGCGTAAGTGAATTCGTAGATGCAGGCGCGCAGCGCCTCGCTCTTCTTCGTCGTGTCGATATAGTCCAGGCAGGCCTCCAGCAGGCCGCGCGAGAGCCAGACCGTGTGCTTGTCCTTCGGATTGTCCATCTCCGCGTCGGTCGGCTTGTGGTTCTTGAACTTGCGCGCATAGGCCTGGCTGGCGATGGCGCCGCGATTGAACCAGATGCCGTGTTGACCATCGTCCTCCTTCTCCGTCGTGACGGTGAAGGCGAGCTTTTCGGCGTCGCGCAGTTCAGGCGCGGTCGGATCGCCAAATACGGGGATGACCTCGAAGTGATAGGTCGTGCCGGGCTCCGCGGTGTAGTCGCTCCAGAGGAAACTCTGGATCGGAAATTTGTCGGTGAAATACTCTCCGTGCTCGGTGTCGGGCTCTGGCTCGACCTCTTCGAACACTTTCAGCGAGCGCAGGAATTCCGGTCTGCCGGCCCCCTTGGCGCGCTGGAACGCAAATCCCAGCAGCCCCTTGCAAGCTGCCTCGTCGCAATTGAGGGCGATCATGATTGCGCGCGTGCCCGCGATCGCGCTCGCTTCGAAAGCTCCGGCAGACGTCGTGACGCGCATGGCCCTGTCCCCCCGTTTTCGATGTGACGCTGATGCTCGCCCAACGCCGTATTTTGGTCAACCTATAGAAGATTTGTGACAGGATGCACGCTTAAGGGGTGCGGGCGAGGGGCTGTGTGACGTCGTGCCGGGTGCGCGAAAGTGGACACGGATCTGCAGTCTGCGAACATGGTCGCATCATTGGAAACGATGCGTTTCCATGGTTTTCCTTTTCTTGCTCCCATTCACGGCTAAATAGGTGGTCAGCAAACCCACCCCGAGTACCCGTCCCATGAAGAACATCGGCTTTCTCTCCTTCGGCCACTGGACCCCGTCGGCCTCGTCACAGACGCGCTCGGCGGGCGATGCGCTGCTGCAGTCCATCGATCTCGCCGTTGCTGCCGAGGAACTCGGCGCCGACGGCGCCTATTTCCGGGTGCATCATTTCGCGCGCCAGCTCGCCGCACCGTTTCCATTGCTGGCCGCGGTCGGCGCGCGCACCAAGAAGATCGAGATCGGCACCGCCGTGATCGACATGCGCTACGAGAACCCGCTCTATATGGCGGAGGACGCCGGGAGCGCCGATCTCATCGCAAGCGGGCGGCTGCAGCTCGGCATCTCCCGGGGCTCGCCGGAGCAGGTGATCGACGGCTACCGCTATTTCGGTTACGCGCCCCCTGAGGGCCAAACCGATGCCGACATGGCGCGGCGGCATACCGAGGTGTTTCTCGACGTCCTTCAAGGCAAGGGCTTTGCGCAGCCCAATCCCAATCCGATGTTTCCGAACCCGCCCGGCCTGCTGCGGCTCGAGCCGCATAGCGAAGGCCTGCGCGAGCGCATCTGGTGGGGCGCCTCCACCAATGCGACGGCGGAATGGGCGGCGAAGCAGGGCATGAACCTGCAGTCATCGACGCTGAAGATCGATGAATCAGGCAAGCCCTTTCACGTGCAGCAGGCCGAACAGATCCGGCTCTATCGTGACGCCTGGAAGGCGGCAGGGCACACGCGCGACCCGCGCGTCTCGGTCAGCCGCAGCATCTTCGCGCTGGTGGACGACCGCGACCGCGCTTATTTCGGCCGGGGCCACGAGGGCGAGGACAAGGTCGGCTACCTGCACGGCACCGAGCGCGCCATCTTCGGCCGCAGCTTTGCAGCAGAGCCGGATGCACTGATCAAGCAGCTCAAGGGCGACGAGGCGATTGCGGAGGCGGATACGTTGTTGCTGACGGTGCCGAACCAGCTGGGCGTCGACTACAACGCTCATGTGATCGAGGCGATCCTGAAACACGTCGCGCCCGGCATGGGCTGGCGGTGATCTTTCTTACCCTCCCCCCGCGCGAAGCGAAGCTTCGCTAGGCGGGGAGGGTCGGCGAACGAAGTGAGCCGGGGTGGGGGTGCCCACACTAGGGCGGAGTTTGTGGCACCCCCACCCGACCGGCCCAATAAGAAAGAATTGGGCCGGCCACCCTCCCCGCAAGGGGGAGGGTAAGATCACGGCACGCTTTGGCCTTACTTTTCGAAGCCAACTTTCCTGATCAGCGCAATCGCTGCCTTCTGGCTGGCAGTGATCGCATCGATATCAAGCGTATCGCTCGGAAACGTCCCCATCGCGGCGACCAGCGGTGCGCTCTCGGCACCTGCCGTCACCGGATATTCTAGCTCAGCCGCGGCATAGATTTTCTGCGCGGCCGGCGTCACCAGGAATTCCAGAAATGTCAGCGCAGCGTCGCGATGCGGCGCATGTTTCGCCAGCGCTGCGCCGGTGAGGTTCACATGCGTGCCTGATGTCGCGAATGTCGTCGGCACCGTCTTCACTTTATTCGCCCAGGCGGTCCAGTCCGCGCCTTCGCGGCCGTCGCGCAGCTGCGCCAGCGCCACGGTGTTGGCGATGCCGATACTGCAGCGACCTTCCGCAAGCTGGCGAATGACGTCGTTGTCCTTGCCTTCCGGTGCATGCGCGAGATTGGCCTTGATGCCCTTGAGCCACGTCTCCGTGGCATCGGCACCGTGATGCACGAGATAGGCCGCAATCAGTGCGACATTGTTCTGATGCAAGGGCGAGCGGATGCAGAGCTGGCCGCGAAAGCGGGGATCGGCGAGATCCTCATAGCGGATTGCGCCCTGTGGTGAGTCATTGCGTACGACGACCACGCGCGGGCGCACCGACAGGCTGATCCACTCCGCGCCGCGCAGCTGCGGCGGGATTGCCTTCTCAAGCAGGGGAGACGTGGTCGGTTGCGACAGATCATTCGCCGCGAATTGCGAGGTCTTGTCGAGACCGATGGTCATCAGCACGTCGGCGGGAGAGGCGTCGCCCTCGGCCTTCATGCGCGTGACGAGATTGTCCTCGATATAAGTGAGCTTGACCGTGATCCCGGTCGTCGCCGTGAAGGATGCGATGACCGGCTCCACGAGTTGCGGCTCGCGCGTCGAATAGAGATTGATCTCTTCGGCGCGGCTTGTGGCCACGCTGAGGCAAAGCCACGTCGTCGCCAGTGCCAGCCAGAGGAGCAGGCCTTTGCCTCGTTGTGATGGGGGCATCGTGTTGCCTTGAGCTATCCGCCTCAGAATTTCAGCGTCGCAGACAGCGATGCGCGACGCGCGTCGGCCACGGCAATGAAGATCGAGCTTACGGCGGACGGATAGTACACTTTGTCGAAGATGTTCTTGACGTTGAGCTGATAAACCACTGGAAAATTCTGGTACTTGGTCTCGTAGGTGGCGAAGACGTCGGCGACGGCGTAGGAGGGAAGCACGAAGGTGTTGGCGGCGTCACCGGCCCGGTTGCCGACATAATGTCCGCCGGCGCCGAGGCGCAGCCGGCCCGGCAGCGTGGTGCCGAAGTCGTAGACCATGTACAGCGAACCGGTGTTCATCGCCACGTTCTGCAGGGCGTTGCCTTTGAACTGCGGATCCTCGGTGACCCGCGCGTCGTCATAGGCGTAGCTGCCGATCAGGCTGACGCTGTCGGTGATCTTGCCTGTGACGTCGACCTCGATGCCGCGCGAGCGCACCTTGCCCGCCGTGCGCGCCTCGTTGAAACCGGTGGCGGTGTTGAGCTGCGACACCAGCACGTTCTTCTTCTCGATGTCGTACAGCGCCACCGTGCCCGACAGCCGCTTGTTGATGTCGAACTTGACGCCGGTTTCCCACTGCGTGCCTTCCTCGGGCGCGAAGTCGGAACCGACCGCGACGACGGTCGTGCCGGTGTTGAACCCCGCGATCAACGAGGTCGGCCGCAGCGACTGGGTGTAGCTGGCATAGAGCGAGACCTGGTCGGTGAGCTTGTAGATCACGCCGCCGAGCGGCAGCACCTTGCCGCCGCTGAGGTTGGTATTGGTGACGAACGGGCGCCCCTTGCCGGCGAGCTGGTCGTACTGCATGTAGCGCACGCCGCCGACCACGGCGAGCTGGTTGGTCAGATGCAGCGTGTCCTGGAAGAACATCGCCGTGGTGCTCAGCTTGTCGGTCTGCTCGCTGTCCTGCGCCGACGACGGCGAGCTGAGCGAGGGCGGCGGCAGCAGGCCGTAGACCGGATTGTAGATGTTGAACACGCTGGGCAGGGTCTGGCGCAGCAGGTCCTTGCGGTAGAACACGCGGTACTGCGCGTCGCCGCCGAACAGCACGTCGTTGCGCAGGTCGCCGAGCAACAGGCTGCCCTGCACATAGGCGGTGCCATAGCTGGAAGTGGCCAGTGATCCCAGGGTGCCGTCATTGCTGCGGGTCTCGATGCCGGTGGTCGGGTTGACTGCCGAGACGCGCAACTGGTTGGCGCCGTAGGTTTCCGCGTTGTAGCTGTAGGCGGCGTTGATTTTCCAGTCGGCGTTGAAGCGGTGCTCGACCGAGATCTGGGTCAGGTCGGACACGCCCCACATGTTGTCATAGGGCTCGTCGAGCCGGCGCGTCGCCGGAATCGCCAGCGGTGCCTTCGTGAGGCTGTTGAGCGCGGTGCCGCGATCGAACGGATACAGGAATTCGTGGTGCTCGTAGTTGAACTGCACGGTGGTGTCGTCGCCATACCAGGCCAGCGACGGCGCAATCAGCATCTCCTTGGTCTTGCCGAAATTGCGCCAGTAGTCTTCGTCGATGCCGTTGGCGATGAAGCGATAGGCGAGGCCGTTATCGCCGATCGGGCCGGTGATGTCGAAGGTGGCGCTGCTGCCGTTCTTGCCGCCGCCAAAGGTCGAGCCCAGCACCGAGATCGAGCCATGCTGGTACAGGTCGGGGCGCTTGCTGATCAGGTTGATCACGCCGCCGGGATCGATGATGCCGTACAATAGCGATGCCGGCCCCTTCAGCACCTCGACGCTCTCGACAGCGGCATTGAGCGAGCGGCCCTGCACCACCGGCATGCCGTTGCGCATGACCGAACCGTCGCGGTTGTCGCCGAAGCCGCGCTTCATTACGGCGTCCTCGGTGCCGCCGAGCGTATTGGTCTGGGTGATGCCGCTGACATTGATGAGCGCATCGTCGAGATTGCGCGGCAGCTGATCTTTCAGCACCTGCTCGGGCACCACGGCTACGCTTTGCGCCGTATTGAGCGGCGACGTCGCGCCGCGCAGGGTTGTCGCATCGGGCATCGCACGATAGCCGAGGATCTGTTCGTATTTTGCTGCCGCAGCAGCGATCGCGCGCTCGGTCGGCGTCGGCGGGGCGGGCGGCGGATTGGCGTTGCGCCGGGCAGCAACCGTTCGGGCGCGGCTCGGCGTGGTGCTCGCAGCACGTGCGGGCCGGCGCGCTTCGGTGGGCGATTCGACGGTGACCGGCGGCAGTGCCGTGCTCGATTGTGCGTTGGCGACCGACATGTCGGTGGAGAGATCAGCCAGCAGGAACGTCGCGCCGATCAACCAATACGCGCGGCGCACCCTGAAGATGCTGCGCGCGTTGCTGTCGAGATTGCAATGGTTGTCCGTCGTCACGTTGTGTCGCCTTCGCGTTTGAGAAACATGCGCAGGCGATCTAGCAGTAGCTTTGAATGAAAACTTCGAATGGGAGGTTGAATCGCTCTAAAGCGACGAGATTGGCGAGCCTGTGTGTCTTCGGTGATGCAGTCGCAAGGTGAGTCGCGACACGATTGAACAATCGACGTGCACTTTGAGCAATTTATAGCACGCGTATGCGAGCCGTCATCGGCACGCTGTGCGACTCTGTTTCAGAATTTACACATCGCAATTCGGAATCTTGAGTCAGGCTCTGCGAGTCTGGAACGTTTCAAAAGACAAGAGCCGCGCCATCATGCGATGCGCGGCTCTATGAAACGTTGTGAGTTGCAGCGAGATATTTCACTGCAACTCGAAGCTGTGGACCTCAGATGCCCGCCTTCACCTGCGCGACGGCCTCAGCGGTCAGCTGATCCATCTTCACGCGCAGCTGCGGCTCGGTGATCGCGATGCCCTTGGCGGTGAGATCGGCGAGCACCTTGCGCACCACGTCGCCGTCGCCGGCTTCCTCGAAATCGGCTGCGACGACTTCCTTGGCATAGGCGGCGGCCTCGTCGCCGGACTTGCCGAGCTGCTCGGCGACCCACAGGCCCAGCAGCTTGTTGCGGCGGGCCTCGGCCTTGAACTTCTGGCTTTCGTCGAGCGCATACTTGTTCTCGAAGGCTTCGCCGCGCTTGTCGAATGATGACATGGTTAAAGTTCCCGTCGGGGTTGTTGGGCGGTCAGGACGACGTTGTAAACGCCGGTTCGGAGCTTAAATAAGGTCGAGATACCGTTGGAACAATCGGCCGCAAGGTCGCAGGCAAGACGGTATCGGGCGAGGCTTATCGGACCAGGCTTGCGCGAGGTTGGGGTAAACCCCCACTGGGCGCCCCGGGTCGATTGTACTGGCAGGGCCGATCGGGTAGGTTGCCGCTAGGCCCGGTTCTCGTTCTGTTTCTTCCCGTTCCTGGCCTTCACGGCAGCTCCGTCGTGGGTCGATCCCGTTATTCGGAGCACACCACATCCATGGATTTCAACAACACCCGGTACATCCCCATGAGCCGTCGACGTCGCATTTATGAAGGCAAGGGCAAGGTCCTGTATGAAGGCCCGGAGCCCGGTACCCTGATTCAGCACTTCAAGGACGACGCGACCGCGTTCAATGCCAAGAAACACCAGGTGATCGAGGGCAAGGGCGTCCTCAATAACCGGATTTCGGAATACCTGTTCCAGCATCTGAACGACATCGGCGTGCCGACCCATTTCATCCGCCGACTCAACATGCGCGAGCAGCTGATTCGCGAAGTCGAGATCGTGCCGCTGGAAGTCGTGGTCCGTAACGTGGCGGCGGGTTCGCTGTCGCAGCGCCTCGGCATCGAGGAAGGCACCCAGCTGCCCCGCTCGATCATCGAGTTCTATTACAAGAACGACCAGCTCAACGACCCGATGGTGTCGGAAGAGCACATCACGGCCTTCGGCTGGGCCACCCCGCAGGAAATCGATGACATCATGGCGCTGGCCATCCGCGTCAACGACTTCCTCACCGGTCTTTTCCTCGGCATCGGCATCCGCCTCGTCGATTTCAAGATGGAATGCGGTCGCCTGTTCGAAAACGACATGATGCGCATCATCGTCGCCGACGAGATCTCGCCCGACTCATGCCGGCTGTGGGATATCAAGTCGAACGAGAAACTGGACAAGGATCGTTTCCGCAGGGATCTCGGCGGCGTGCTGGAGGCCTATACCGAGGTCGCCAAGCGTCTCGGCATTCTCTCCGAAAACGAACGCCCGATGGGCACCGGCCCGGTACTGGTCAAGAGCTGAGGATATCACGTGAAAGCCCGCGTAACTGTTACCCTGAAGAACGGCATCCTTGACCCGCAGGGCAAGGCCATCGAAGGCGCGCTGAAATCGCTCGGCGTCGATGGCATTGCCTCTGTGCGGCAGGGCAAGGTGTTCGACATCGAACTGAATGGCGCCGACAAGGCGAAAGCCGAGGAAGCGCTGAAAGCCGCAGCCGACAAGCTGCTGGCGAATACGGTGATCGAAAACTATCGCGTCGAAGTGCTCTGAGCCAGGTTATCGCTATGAAATCCGCCGTTCTCGTCTTCCCCGGAATCAACCGCGAACGCGACATGGCGCGGGCGCTCAAACTGGCGTCGGGCAACGACTCGACGATGGTCTGGCATGCCGAGACCTCGCTGCCCAAGGGCACCGATCTCGTCGTCGTCCCCGGCGGCTTCTCCTATGGTGACTACCTGCGCTGCGGCGCCATCGCGGCACGCTCGCCGGTGATGGATGCGGTGCGGGCGTTCGCGGCTGACGGCGGCCTGGTGATGGGCGTCTGCAATGGCTTCCAGATCCTGTGCGAGTCTGGCCTGCTGCCGGGCATCCTGATGCGCAATGCCAAGCTGAAATTCCTCTGCCACGACGTGCATCTGCGCGTCGAGCGTTCCGACACGGCGTTTACCCGCGGCTACAATGCCGGTCAGGTGATCCGCGTGCCGATCGCACACGGCGAGGGTAACTACACCGCCGATGCCGAAACGCTGAAGCGCCTCGAAGGCGATGGCCGCGTGCTGTATCGCTATTGTTCGCCGACGGGCGAGGTTGGTGATCTGCACAACATCAACGGCGCTGCTGCGTCGATTGCCGGAATCGTCAGCGAGAAGGGCAACGTGCTCGGCATGATGCCGCATCCGGAAAATCACGTCGAAGACATCATGGGCTGCACCGACGGCCGCGGTCTGTTTGCTGGTCTTGTCGAGCATCTGGAGCGCGCTGCGTGATCGCCGCTGTGGCGCGGCTGTCGAAGCTCGCCGCAACGCTTGCGCTCGTGCTGGCTACGAGCGTCTCGGCATCTGCCGATGATTATCCCAAGCGCCCCATCACCATGATCGTGCCTTTCGCGGCCGGCGGTACGTCGGACGTCATCGCGCGTGCGGTGGCCGAGCAGATGGCGGCGACGCTGGGCCAGACCATCATCATCGAGAATGTCGTCGGCGCCGGTGGCTCCACGGCGCTGGCCCGGGCCGCGCGGTCTGCGCCCGATGGCTACACCATCGCCATCGGCAATGCCGGCACCAGTGCGGCGACCTACACGATTTACCCAAAACTGTCCTTCACGCCGGGCTCCTTTGCCTCCATCGGCATGGTGGCCAAGACCTTCGGCGTCGTGGCGCTGCGCAAGGATTTCCCGGCGAGTGATCTCAAGGGCTTTATTGCCTATGCCAAAGCCAATCCCGGCAAGGTCAATCTCGGCCATGCTGGGATCGGCTCGTCGAATTACCTGATCTGCAAGAGCTTCGTGCAGGCCGCCGGCATCGACGTCACGCTGGTCGGCTATCGCGGCGCGGCGCCCGCGCTCACCGATGCCATCGGCGGGCAGATCGACGGCGTCTGCGATTCTGCAGCCTCCGTCTCGCAGGCCATCGACGACAAGCTGGTGAAGGGCATCGTGGTCGGCTCGACGGTACGGCTGGCGACGCTGCCTGATTTGCCGACCTCGGCAGAAGCAGGGCTGCCCGACTTCGAGGCGCAGGGCTGGAATGGCCTGTTCGCGCCGAAGGGCACGCCGCCTGAGATCATCGCCAAGCTGAACGCTGCTGCTCGCGCGTCGGTTGAAAGCGATCTGGTGAAAAAGCGTTTCCAGGATCTGTCGACCGTGGCGCCCGACGCCAACGAGCATGCACCGGAGGTGCTGCAGCAGCTGGTGACGCGCGATGTGGCGAAATACAACAAGCTCCTGACGCCGTAATCATCCCTTGCTCGAAGCTGTGCCATCTCGGTACGGCTCAAATTTTCAGCGCCGCCCATTGCCTCATTCACGGAGCGTCGGCCTGGTATTTGCCTCTGCCAAGGTCCTTCTGCAGGTCGCCGCCTGCGATTGTCGGGTCCAGCACGATGTTTCTGGCCAGGCCCCGGCAGGTTGCTTTTGGCGCGAGGTGGGCATCAAATAGCACGCAGAGGTCGCAGGGCTCGGTCGAAGGCGACCTGAAGCAGACTTTCCAAGTCTATGATGGCCACGTCTATTGCGGCGCGTGGTTTCTGAAGTGCTCGACGGTTGGCCACCAGCGTGTCTCGGCAGTTGGAGAAGCTGCATGATGAACCGAAGGCAGGTACTCGTGGATTTGGCGCTCCAGGGCGGAGGCTCGCATGGCGCATTCACGTGGGGTGTCCTCGATCGGCTGCTTGAGGAGTCGTGGCTACAAATTGCCGGCATATCCGGAACATCGGCAGGAGCGATGAATGCCGCCGTTCTGGCGGACGGCTGGACTGCCGGCGGTGCCGACGGAGCACGCGAGGCCCTGGACAAATACTGGCGGCGCGTCTCGCGTGCGGCGGCCTTCAGTCCGTTTCAACGCTCACCCCTCGACCGCCTCATGGGACGCTGGTCGCTCGACACTTCTCCGGCCTATCTCTTCGCCGATCTGATGTCGCGCGTTCTGTCGCCTTATGATCTCAATCCGCTCGGTTACAATCCGTTGCGCGAGATACTGGCCGAGAGCATCGATTTCGAGCGTCTCGCCGGTGCACCGATCAAACTCTTCGTAACGGCCACGCGGGTACGAACAGGTCGCGGGCGAATTTTCCGTAACGCCGAGATCACCGCGGATGTGCTGCTTGCGTCGGCATGCCTGCCAACGATGTTCCGCGCGATCGAGATTGAAGGCGAAGCCTATTGGGACGGGGGCTATGCGGGCAATCCCACGATCACGCCGCTTGTTCGCGAGACAGATGCGCAGGACACGATCGTCGTGCAGATCAATCCGACCGAGCGACTGGAGGAGCCGCGCACGGCTGCAGACATCCTCAATCGTCTCAATGAAATTTCATTCAACTCGCCGCTGGCCAAGGAACTGCGGATGATTGCGCTGCTTCGTCAGGTGGCGGATCCCGGCACCGGGGAGGGCGCCCGCTGGGCTCAAATGAAGACGCACCGGATCAAGAGCGATCTGCTCGCGACTTTCGCTGCGTCATCCAAGCTCAACGCCGAATGGGCCTTCCTATCCAAGCTGCGCGACGAGGGGCGGCAAGCGGCCGGTGGCTTTCTCGACGCGCATGGCGCCGATCTTGGCGAGCGTTCGACGGCCGATCTCGACATCCTGTTGGCGGAGTGCTGACGTCATGGGGCTTCTCGGCATTCTCGTCGGGCTTGGTCTTCTCATCTGGCTGGCTTTCCGGGGCTGGAGTGTTCTGCTGCTTGCTCCGCTCTCCGCACTGGTTGCGGCGGCTTTCGGCAGAGAGCCATTGCTTGCCAATTGGACGCAGACCTTCATGGGCAGCGCAGCCCAGTTTCTTGCTCAGTTCTTTCCCATCTTTCTGCTCGGCGCCGTATTCGGGAAGCTGATGGACGACAGCGGTGCGGTCACCGCGGTCGCGAACTTCATCACCCGCCGCCTTGGCGAGCGCCGGGTCATCCTCGCCGTGGTGCTCTCGGGGGCATTGGTCACCTATGGCGGCGTCAGCCTTTTCGTCGCATTTTTTGTGATCGTTCCGATGGCCCAGTCGCTGTTTCGCGCGGCGGGGATTCCGCGCCGCCTCGTGCCCGCGACGGTCATTCTTGGAACGTCCACTTTCACCATGTCAGCCTTGCCGGGCACACCATCGATTCAGAATGCGATACCCATGCCCTTCTTTGGCACCACGCCCTTCGCGGCGCCGGGCCTCGGCATGATCGCGTCATTGATCATGCTGGGTATTGGACTGTGGTGGTTGCTTCGCGCCGAGAAGGCGGCACGACAAGCGAATGAAGGTTATGGCGAAGAATTGTCGATCGCGACCAGCGCCGCTGCCGATGACGAGCGCTTGCGCGGGCGTGCTACGACGGCGCGCGAATTCGATCCGGCCGAAATATCCCATGGGCATCGCAGCGAGGCGGAAGTGCCTATCGTCAATGCCATTCTTCCCCTGGTTGTCGTTGTCGTCGTCAATCTCGTGATGTCGCTCGTTGTTCTGCCCCGGCTTGATGTCTCCTTCCTGGCCGAGCAGCGCTGGGGCAGCACGTCTCTATCTGCCGTTGCCGGCGTGTGGTCCGTTGTCGTCGCGCTCGCAGGAGCGACTGCGACAGTCGTCATCTGCAACTGGACGCGATTGCCTGCGCTACGACAGACGATGGATGCCGGGGCCAATGCATCCGTGCTGCCAGCGCTGACTGTCGCGAGCCTCGTTGGCTTTGGCGCTGTTATCGCAGCGCTGCCTGCATTTGACATGGTGCGGGACTGGGCGCTGGGCATTAAAGGTGGCCCGCTGGTGTCGTTGGCCGTTTCCACGAACCTGCTCGCCGCGTTGACAGGTTCGGCATCCGGCGGACTGACAATCGCGCTTGATGCACTCGGTCAGACCTATATGGACGTTGCCACGCGGGAAGGGATCGATCCCGGGTTGCTGCACCGCGTAGCTGTGATCGGCTCCGGCACCCTGGATATTCTCCCTCACAATGGTGCGGTCGTCAGCCTGCTCGCGATCTGCGGCCTGACACACCGCCAAAGTTATTTCGACATTGTGATGGTCGGCATCGTGAGCTCGGTTGTCGCTCTTGCCGCCGTGATTGCCATGGGCTCCGCACTGGGCTCATTTTGAACTCCGGCCCCAACCGCCGTTTTGTCCAGATTTCGTAGTCGACCACGTGCCGGGTGTGGCAGTGAGCCACCTTTGTCCGGCGCCGTTTCTCGGCTACGAATGAACTTTCGCCGCGCTCGCCGCGTCAACGAGACATCGGGCAAGCGAAGCGGCGGCGAATTGATACAATCGCAATCAAACGCCCGTACGATTCGCGATCGGAAGGCATTTGACCGGGGCACTGAATGGCAAATCGATTGGCGACGGCGCAACCCAACGTCGGGATGCGGCACTGGATATCTCCCGTCGTGGTGTTGGCAGCAATGATTGCGGTGGCCGCTCCGGCGGCCGGAGCCGCCGCAAAGCAGGCGCGTCCCGCCCGCGTCGTCGAGGCGACTGCGCCGCGCGAAGCAGGCGAGCCGATGATGGCGATCGTGTCGATCAAGAGCCAGCAGGTCACGTTCTACGACGCCGATGGCTGGATTACGCGTGCGCCGGTCTCGACCGGGGTGTCCGGTCGTGAGACGCCGGCAGGCGTCTTTGCCGTTCTCGAGAAGAACAAGGACCATCGCTCCAACATGTATGACGATGCTGCCATGCCGAACATGCAGCGGATCACATGGAACGGCGTCGCACTGCATGGCGGGCCGCTGCCCGGCTATGCCGCGTCGCACGGCTGCGTGCGGATGCCCTACGGCTTCGCGGACAGGTTGTTCGACAAGACGCGGATCGGGATGCGGGTGATCATCTCGCCGAATGACGCGGCGCCCGTCGAGTTCTCCCATCCGGCGCTTCTGATGCCGAAAGCGGAAGCCATCGCCGCTGCTCCGGGCCGTGTCGAGGTGCTCGCCCGCGAGGCTGCGGAGGCCGCTGCTGCCGCGGACGCGACGAAGAAACTCGCAGCGACCTCGGCGCGCGAGACGAAGCCGCTGCCGGCAGCCCTGCGCAAGCTGCAATCGCTGAAGGCGCGCGCCGATGTTGAGCTCGTATCCGCCGACAAGGCCGTCGTTGCGGCAAAGACCGATGAGGCCAAGGTGCGGGCTGAGGACGCGAAGCAGAAGGCTGCTGCCAGAGCCGCGGAACTCGGCGCGCAATTCGAGACCGCAAAGGCCGATACGGCGTCGAAGCTCGATGCCGCTGCCGCCGCAAAGGACGCCGCCAAGGCCGCGGAGACCAAAAAGGCCGCCACCGCCAAGGCAGCGAGCGATGCGAAACTCGCGCTCGAGCCGGTCTCGATCTATATCAGCCGCGAGACCCAGATGCTTTACGTTCGGCGCAATACGCACAAGCCGGCGCCGGACGGCGGCGGCGAAGTGTTCGATTCAAGCATCGAAGTTCCCATCACCATCCGCGACCCCGGCAAGCCGATCGGCACGCATGTGTTTACGGCAATGGCGCGGAACGACGCAGGCCTGCGCTGGAGCGCCGTCTCGATCGATGAAGGCGATAGCGCGAAGGCAGCCCTCGACCGCATCACCATTCCGCAGGAAGTGCTCGACCGGATCGCCGCGACTGCGCTGCCGCGGTCGTCGATCGTTATTTCCGACGAGCCGCTGAGCAGCGAAACCAACTATCGCACCGAATTCGTTGTGGTGCTCAGCAACCAGCCGCAAGGTGGCTTCATCACGCGCAAACCGACGCCGCCTGCCGATCTCATGGCGAGCAGCGACGATGCGGATGGCGATGGCTTTGGCTCGTTCTTCCAGCGCTGGAATGCGGACCCCGCGCCCGTGCAGGCTCGCCGCAGGGTCGCGCCGTATCAGCGCCAGCCGCAAACCGGCTGGTGGTAGGTCGCGCCAAGCCATTGCTCGCTTGGGACGCTGAGCGGCCTGATCGCATCGACGCGCGCGGGACCATCAGCCAGCGCTCCTCGCGCCATGCCGATGTCCACCATTGTGCGCTATGACGCGCGCGTGGTCTGTGCGCTTTTGGTCGTCTTGCGGGCGATCGCCATGAAAGCGCGCGCGGCCGCTGTCTGGTAGCGGTGGGCATCCCACAGCAAGGCACCGGAACGGCGTATCCACGGAGGCCCGATCGGAATGATCGCGAGGTCCTTTCGGGCGTTCAGGCTTCGGTCGGCAAGAACCGTCGGCAGCCCTCCCGATTTCGCGAGTTCGATCAAGGCCTCGACCGAGTTCATCTCGACGCGCACGTCGAGCTGTATATCGGGCGGCAGTGACTGGTCGAGAATGCGGCGGGTCGCAAAGGCGGGGGTCAAAAGTGCCAACGGGCGGCGGGCGAGTTCAGGCAGCGTGATCGACTGTTGCCGTGATTGACTTTGTGACTTCGCAAGCACCAGGACGAGCCGTTCCTCGAACAACAGGTCGACGCCCAATTCCGCGTGCTGCGGCGGCGCGAAAGCAATCGCGAGATCAAGGTCCCCGGATAGGATGCGTCGCTCGACATCGTTTGCGGAGCCGACCTCCACACTGAGCCGAACGTCAGGATATTTCTCGCCGAAGCTGCCGATGATCTTCGGCAGGAATGTCGTGCTGTAGGTGTAGATGACGCCGACACGAAGCGTGCCGGCCATGCCGCCCTCCAGCTCGGCGATTGCGGTGCGCGCCGCTTCAGTCTGAACCATCAGGCGTTGTGCATGCTCGCGCAGTGCATGTCCTGTCTCGGTCAGTTGCATGCCCTGGGGCGTCCGGTTGAACAGAACGGTGCCGAGGTCCTGCTCGAGGGCGCGAATCTGCTGCGACAGCGTTGGCTGGGCGACGCCGAGGGCTTCTGCAGCCTTCGCCATGCGCTTGTGGGTGGCGATTGCCAGAAAATAGCCGAGACGTCTGGGATCCATATCCGATTACAATCTTCTATCGCATCTATAGTTTTGACTGTGTTGGCCTATCACGCGTCCTGTGCCAGTGTTTGTCAATATCGGACCTGGCCGGCACGCTTTTGTGCGGCCGTCGAAACATAAGAACCGACTGGGAGGCTCTTTCATGCTGTCACGACGCACCTTATTTGCCCGGGCGACCCACGCCGCGGTGGCGGCTTGCTGCATCGCCATGGGCGCAAACCGTGCGACGGCGCAGGAATATCCGACCAAGCCGGTCCAGTTGATCGTTCCCTTCGCCGCCGGCGGGGCCGCCGACATCATCGGCCGCACGATTGCGGAAAAGCTGAGCCAGACCTGGGGCCAGCAGGTCGTCGTCGAGAACAGGGGCGGGGCCGGATCGAATATCGGCATCAACGCTGCCGCCAAGAGCGCTCCCGATGGCTACACGCTGGTGCTCGCGTCGATCGCCGTGGCCGTCAATCCGTGGCTTTTCAAGTCGATGCCTTACGATCCCGTGAAGGATCTGACACCGCTGACGTTGGCGCTCGAGACGCCGAACGTGGTGCTTGTGCCGCCTTCGTCGTCGATCAAGAACATCAAGGATCTGATCGCCTTTGCGAAAGAAAAGGCGGCATCGGGCGGCGCCACCTATGGCTCCGCCGGCGTCGGTTCCTCTCTGCATCTGGCGGCGGAAGTTTTCCGGCAGCAGGCCAAGGTCGAGATGACCCACGTTCCCTATCGCGGTTCATCGCCGGCGCTGACAGATCTGATGGCCGGCCGGATCGACCTGATGTTCGATAACGCCTCGACGGCGCTTCCGCAGGTGCAGGGTGGCAGTCTTCGCGCCATTGCCGTCACCACCAAGGAGCGCATCGCCGCACTGCCTGACGTGCCGACGATCAGCGAATCCGGTCTGCCGGGCTTCGAGCTCGCCAACTGGTGGGCCATTTTCGGTCCGGGCCAGATGCCGCCGGCGCTGGCGGAGCGCATCAGCGGCGATATCCGCAAGGTTCTGGCAGATCCCGACGTGCAGAAGCGTTTCGCCGATGTCAGCGGGCGCGTCATCGCGTCGTCGCCCCAGGAACTTGCTGCGCATCTGGCGCAGGAAAGCGCCAAATGGAAGCAGATCGTCGAGACGGCAGGCATTCGCGGCAGCCAGTGACGACAGACGTCTGACACATACGGCGATCGATCACTAACGAATATCAAGCGATAGACGAGCGCTCATGCTGAGGGCGCTGATGGAGAATGATGTGAAGAAGCTACTTTCAGGTCTGACGGCATCCGTCATGCTCGTCACCACTTCGGCTGCCATGGCGCAGAACACCGCGCCGCTGAAGCTGGGCGCCGTCCTCGACATGTCCGGCCTGTTTGCCGACATTACGGGGCCGGGCAGCGAGACCGCAGCCAAGATGGCCATTGAGGATTTCGGTGGCGAGGTTCTCGGGCGCAAGGTCCAGATCGTGGTCGCCGACCATCTCAACAAGTCCGATCTGGCCGCGAATTTCACCCGTGAGATGTTCGACAACCAGGGTGTCGAGGCCATCGTCGATGTAGCTGGCTCCGCCACGGCGCTGGCTGCGGCGGAAATGGCCAGGACGCGCGGCAAGATCATCATGTTCAATGGTCCCGGCGCGGTCAGGCTGACCAACGAGGCGTGCGGTCCCTACATCGTCCACTACACCTACGACACCTACGCGCTGGCCAGCGTCACCGGCCTGGCCACGGTGAAGCGCGGCCTCAATAGCTGGTTCTTCCTCACGGCCGACTACGCATTCGGCCAGGAGCTGGAGCGCGACACCTCGAACGTCGTTACCAAGGCGGGCGGCAAGGTTGTCGGCAATGTGAAGCACCCGATCAACACCTCGGATTTTTCGTCGTTTTTGCTCCAGGCGCAGAGCACCAAGGCCAGCGTGATCGGCCTGGCCAATGCGGGCGGCGATACCATCAATGCGATCAAGCAGGCCGCCGAGTTCGGCCTGACCCAGTCCGGACAGAAGCTGTCGCCCTTGCTGGCCTTCATTTCTGACATCGACAGCGTCGGACTTGAAACCGCGCAGGGCCTGTTGCTGGCCGAAGCGTTCTATTGGGATCTCAACGACGAAACGCGCGCATTCGCGAAGCGTTTCATGGAGCGGACCAAGCGCGCGCCGACATCGGCGCAGGCGGGCGTCTATTCGTCCGTGACGACCTACCTGAACGCGGTGAAGAAGGCAGGCACCACCGATTCAGCGGCCGTGATGAAGGTCATGAAGGACACGCCGATCAACGACATGTTCGCCAAGAACGGCCGGATTCGCGAGGACGGCCGCATGGTGCACGACATGTACCTGTTCGAAGTGAAAAAGCCGTCGGAATCGAAGGCGCGCTGGGATGACTACAAGCTGCTGGCGACCGCCTCCGGCGACGACGCGTTCCAGCCGCTATCGGCGTCACGCTGCCCGCTCATCAAGAAGTAGCGCAGCGGCAGATGGCAAAGCAACGGGTCGCCGGGAAGGTAGCGGCGATCCGTTCAAGGCCCCATCCATGGACAACAGGAAGATGCCCCTCATGAGCACCAGCGTGGCAGTCCGCGTCGACCAGGTCGAGACCATCCTGGTCGATGTGCCGACGATCCGCCCCCATCGGTTGTCGATGCATACGATGAACAGCCAGACCCTGGTCCTGGTCATCATCCGCTGCTCCGACGGAACGATCGGAATCGGCGAGGGCACGACCATCGGCGGCCTTAGCTACGGCGAGGAGAGTCCCGAGGGCATCAAGCTGACCGTGGATACCTATATCGCTCCGGCCATCATCGGCATGGATGCGTCACGCGTCGCCGCGCTCATGGCCGACGTGAAGCGACGGGTGAAGGGCAACCGCTTCGCCAAATGCGCAGTGGAGACGGCGCTGCTGGACGCGCTCGGCAAGCGCCTGGGCCTGCCAGTGTCGGAGCTGCTCGGCGGACGCCAGCACGACACGTTGCCGGTGGCCTGGACGCTGGCCAGCGGCGACACCATACGCGACATCGAGGAAGCCGAGCGGATGCTCGACGCGCGCCGGCATAATATTTTCAAGCTCAAGATCGGCCTGCGGTCCGTGGACGACGACGTGGCGCATGTGGCGGCCATCAAGCGCGCCCTCGGAGATCGCGCCAGCGTGCGGGTCGACGTCAACCAGGCCTGGAGCGAGCCCGACGCACGCCGCGGCATTCCCGCCTTAGAGGCGGCCGGCGTGGACCTCATCGAGCAGCCTTTGTCGCGTGACAATCGCGGGGCACAGGCCCGCCTCAGCGGTCGCTATGCCGTCCCCATCATGGCGGATGAGGCACTGCATGGCACGACCGATGCTTTCGATGTTGCTTCGCGGGGCGCTGCTGACGTGTTCGCTCTGAAGATCAACCAGGCAGGTGGTCTGTACGATGCCGTGAAGATGGCTGTGATCGGCGACGCTGCAGGCATCGGCCTGTATGGCGGCACGATGCTGGAAGGCGGTGTCGGCACCGCGGCGTCGGCCCAGGTGTTCTCCGTGCTGCCGAAGCTCGCATGGGGCACCGAACTGTTCGGTCCGCTGCTTCTGACCGAGGAGATTCTCGCAACGCCGCTGCGCTATGGCGACTTTGTATTGCAGGTGCCGACGGCGCCCGGCATCGGCGTCGAGCTGGACATGGATCGCGTCGCATTCTTCCGCCGCGATGGTTACGCGCCACGCGCTCAACCGGCCGGCGCAACAACAGGAGTTTGATCGATGCTTTTTCAGGTGGAAATGGACGTTCAGATCCCGCCGGGTCTCGCCCCGGACGTGGTCGAGCAACTGAAAAAGACCGAGCGTGAACGCGCGCAGGAACTGCAAAAGACAGGCGAGTGGCGCCATCTCTGGCGGGTCGCCGGACGTTACGCCAATGTCAGCATTTTCGATGTGGCGAGCAATGAGGCGCTGCACGACATTCTGTCGACATTGCCGCTCTTCCCCTTCATGCGCGTCAGCGTGACACCGTTGTGCCGGCATCCGTCGTCGGTTCGTTCGGACGACAGCTAGGCGCGGGCCGACCTTCGCCAACGCAGTATTGCGGCGAGATGGGCGGCTCACACAGCAGCTTCATCAGTACAATCTCGCAAGCGTATCGAACAGTGCGAGGTTGAGCCGTTTCAGGTCGTTGTCCGCCGGCTCCGGCTGGGACGAGAATTTTGCGACGACCATTTCGGCGCGCGGATTCACATAGAGATATTGTCCGTGAATGCCGAGCGCGAAGAATACGCCGCTCGCATCGCCCGTCTGGTACCATTTGTTGCGATAGCGGCCTTCAGGCAGCCATTCGACGAATTTGCCCGCGCGCCAGGCCTCGGCGGAGCCGTTCGTGATCGTATCCGACACCCAATCCTGTGCAACTATCCGGCAGCCGTTTGCCATGCCGCCCAGTCGCATCATCTCGCCGATGCGCGCGAGGTCGCGCGGGGTCATGCAGAAGCCGCCGCCGGTCCGGGCGCTGCCGGTCGCATCCACGGTGACATAGGCATCCTGCCGCGCGCCGAGCGGCTGCCACAAACGCGCGGCGGCAAAGTCCGCGAAACGCTGGCCCGAGGCGCGTTCGATCACCAGACCCAGCACGTCGGAATTCGGTGAGCAGTAGTGAAAGGGGCCGCCATGGTCGCCGGGGCCCTTTTGCAGCGTAGCGAGGAAGGCGATCAGTGAGTCCGGAGTATCTCCCGGCACCGACGGCTCAAGCAGGCCGGCGCGGCGGTACCTCGCAAAATCGCCGCGCGGATCCTGATAGGTCTCTTCGAAATCGAGGCTCACCCGCATATCGAGAACATCGCGTATCCGCGCATCCGCAAAAGCGGAGGATTTGAGTTCGGGAACGTAGTGCGAGACCGTCTCGTCAAAATCGATCAGGCCGTCGCTGTATAAAATTCCCGCGACGATCGATGTCACCGACTTGCTCGCGGAGAACAGAATGTGCCGCGATTGCGCAGTAAAATTCGGCGCATGGTAATCTGCCACGACACGGCCGGATTTCATCACCACGAGCGCATCGGTCGAGGTCCTGCGCAGCACATCTACGACAGCAGCTGTTTCTCCACCGACAGAGAATGTCTGCCTGAGCAAGTCTCCGGCGTCGACGGACGGATCCTCGATCAGTCCCGGCGTCGCTGCGATGCTTGCCGTCGGAATGAGTTCGGACACGTGACGGAATGCCCAGACATTCCAGGGCGCCTGACGCCAGTTATCGAGATGAACGTCGCTTCGCGCAAAGCCATAGTCGGCTTCGAAAGCCGAGGGCTGTCCCTTGCTCGTCATGACGCAATCTTCTCGCATTCGGTGGGCTGAACGGCGCCGCCGAGCCAGCAGCCGTTGAGATCGCCGTTATCGAAGCTGAAGCGCACCTTGATCGCGGAAGGGCGCTTCATGGCGCGTCCCTGGCGAATGGTGATCTGGCGCTCCGACGCATCCACCATCCGGTTCGCGAGGAGACCGAATGACAAGGCGGAGGCTGCAATGCCAGTCGCGGCGTCTTCCGGATAACCCGATGAACTCGGGAATTGGCGGGCATCGATGACCTGGGCGTCCCGGTCGGACACGGCGTAGGGATAGAGACCGGTGGAGTCGATGCCATTGCACAGCCGCTCCATCCGCGAGAAGTCAGGCTTCAGCCCGTCGAGAATCGCGACGCTCTTCAACGGAATGAGGGTCTTGACCCGGCTGGTGCGTGCATTCTGGATCGGGAAGGGCGCGAGGCAGTCGGAGCCGATACCGAGGACGTCGAGAATGTCGTTGGTGCTTTGGCCTGCATCGGGAAGCGGCTCGACGATCCCTGCAGGCTGCGAGACCTCGACCGAGATATCCTGTTCGTCTGATTGGCTGATCCGCGCATGGACGCGGCCGCTCTTTGTCAGGATGATGATCCGATCGCGCTGCAGCCGGCCCAGCCGTTGAAGCAGCCATGTCGCGCCGACGGTGGCGTGTCCGCACATGGACATCTCGTGATTGGGCACCCAGAAGCGAAATTCGAAATCGCAGTCCGAGCCTGGTGGTGGTGGCAGGACAAATCCGCTCTCGTGACCGTAGTCGCGTGCGACCTGCTGCATCTCCGCATCACTCATGCCGGCAGCGTCGATCACGATCGGGGCGGGATTGCCGCCCTGCGGACCTGCCGCAAAGACACTGACAAATCGAACCTGCGGTTCGGGAGATGTCGTCATCATGTTTGCACCCTCTAGCAGCCTCGCGCGTTCGCAAGACGCTTCAGCCAACGCTGCACGGAATTCACCGGCATCAAGTACGGAGGATGTTGCTGCGGCGCGCGTTCCGGCGGGCCCTAGATTTTGATCGGCCGGGCCATGCGCTTGCGCATCTGGGTCGGCGACTGGCCATCGGCCCGGCGCATCGCGTGGGCCAGCGCCGCACCGCTGTCGAAGCCGACGCGGAGCGCGATCTCGCCGATCGGGAGATCGGTTGCCTTCAACAGCTCGCTTGCATTGTCGAGGCGGACACGTTGCTGGAATTCGCCGATCGACGCGCCGGTCCCCGCGCGGAACAGTCGGGTGATGTGACGCCGCGAAACGCCGAACCGTTCTTCCAGGGCGTCGAGCGGAACATCCCGGTCGGCATGAAGGGTGAGATAGTCCCTCAGCTCCGCGACCAACGTCATGCCGTGTTCGCGATGCGAGGCACTGGATACGGCATCGCCGGTCAGAGCCTCGGCGATGCACTGAACGAGCAGGGCAGAGGACAGTCCGTGCCGGACATGGGCATTGCCATAGGCGTGCCTGCCATCCCCGACCAGCAGCGCCTGCAGGGCGCGCAGTCTGTCTGACCGGCGAAACAGCCGGGTCGTGGTGGTTCGTCTGCGGAATTCGCTCAGCGAGCCGTTCTCTCTTTCGAGGCGCTTCAGGACGGAGCCGGTTGCGTAGATGGCGACGTGGCTATGTGCACCGATACCCGCGCGCGTCTCATGCGCCTGGTTCGGCGGAACGATCGCGAACCGGTCCTGCGACAGCCAGCTGCCTTCGCGGCCGGCTTCGTGCTTCAGCTCGATCGTCCCGCGGCTCGGCAGGATGAACATCAGGCAATCATGCCAGTGCCACGGCATGGCGTAATCGCCGCGACCGGCGACAGCCGCGTGCTCGTCGTCCGCGGCGATCAGGAGATCTGCGTTTGCCGGATGACGTAGCCGTTCGAATGAACTCAGCATGTTCGGGCCCACATGTGTTGTCGACGAACCTAGCAGGATGCACCCATGCCCGCGAACCCGCGCCCGGTTACTCCGCCGCGATGGCCGCCGGCTTCGGGCGCTTCTTCACGCGCTTGATGGTGCCCGAGAAGGTCAGGAGCGAACGTTCGCCGGCTTTCAGGATTCCGCGCAGGAAGATCAATGAGCCGCCGATCCGGGTCATTTCGCCGTGGCATTCGACCAGCTCGCCTTCGCGGGCGGCATCAAGGAATTCGCAGCCGAACGAGACGGTGATGCCGGGGCCCTGCAGCTCGCGGGAGGCCAGCGCGAACAGGCAATAATCGGCGAAGGTCATGAAGCAGCCGCCATGGACGTTCTTCATGCCGTTGAGGTGCTTTTTCTCGACCCGGAAGGCGCAGCGGACGGAGCCGTCGGCCTCGACCTTGTGCCAGAACGGGCCGGAGACCGATTCGAAGGAATCCCGCTTCCAGGTGGTCCAGCCCGCAAATTCCCCCTCCGTCGCGGTATAGGCGTCGGCATGGAACGGGATGGTGGCATCGGCGGGCACATTCACGGTCTGAACTCCTTGGATTGGCTGCGAAAAGTGTTAAATCCGATCCATCCGGCGGGCGCAATCCGGCGCCGGCGCAGGGCCTTATGCAGGCTGTTTTTCGAGCAGCACGGGCGTTGCCCGGGCAAAGCTTGGGACATGCGGGGAACGGGCCGGAATAGGCCTTTTCCGCATGCTCCGATCTCCCTATGAAGAAGCCTTACAGAGCCAAGAGACCCCATGACCGAGCCAAAGATCACTCCCGAACTCGTCGCTTCCCACGGCCTCAAGCCCGACGAGTATGAGCGCATTCTCAAGCTGATCGGGCGGGAGCCGACTTTCACCGAGCTCGGCATCTTCTCGGCCATGTGGAACGAGCATTGCTCGTACAAGTCCTCGCGCATCCATCTGAAGGGGCTGCCGACCAAGGCGCCGTGGGTGCTGCAGGGGCCGGGCGAGAATGCCGGCGTGATCGATATCGGCGACAATCAGGCCATCGTGTTCAAGATGGAGAGCCACAACCACCCGTCCTATATCGAGCCCTATCAGGGCGCGACCACCGGTGTCGGCGGCATCCTGCGCGACGTCTTCACCATGGGCGCGCGTCCGATCGCCTGTTTGAACGCGCTGTCGTTCGGCGCGCCGGAACATCCGAAGACCCGCCATCTGGTGTCGGGCGTCGTCGCCGGCGTCGGCGGCTATGGCAATTCGTTTGGCGTGCCGACCGTGGGCGGCCAGACACGTTTCCACACCCGCTATGACGGCAACAACCTCGTCAACGCGATGGCCGTCGGTCTCGCCGATGCCGACAAGATCTTCCTCGCTGCGGCGTCGGGCGTGAACATGCCGATCGTCTATCTCGGCTCCAAAACGGGCCGCGACGGCATTCACGGCGCGTCGATGGCCTCTGCCGAGTTCGACGAGGATTCCGAGGAGAAGCGCCCGACTGTGCAGGTCGGCGATCCCTTCGCCGAGAAGCTGCTGCTGGAAGCCTGTCTCGAAATCATGGCCGCCGATTGCGTCATCGCGATCCAGGACATGGGCGCTGCGGGTCTGACCTGTTCGGCCGTCGAGATGGGCGCCAAGGGCGACCTCGGCGTCGAGCTCAATCTCGATGCGGTGCCGACCCGCGAAGAGGGCATGACCGCTTACGAGATGATGCTCTCGGAAAGCCAGGAGCGCATGCTCATGGTGCTGAAGCCCGAGAAGGAAAAGCAGGCCGAGGATATCTTCCGGAAGTGGGGCCTCGACTTCGCCATCGTCGGCTACACCACGCCAACGCTTCGCTTCGTCGTGAAGCATGGCGGCAAGGTGATGGCCGATCTGCCGATCAAGGAACTCGGCGACGAAGCGCCACTCTACGATCGTCCGCATGTGCCGTCGCCGGCGCTGCCGGTGATCCATGCGCGCGATATTGCCGCGCCGTCGTCGATCCCGGATGCACTGGAGAAGCTGATCGGCACGCCCGAACTATGCTCGAAGCGCTGGGTGTGGGAGCAGTATGACCACGTCATTCTCGGCAACACCGTGCAGCGCCCTGGCGGCGACGCCGCGGTGGTGCGCATCGAGGACGGCCCCAAGGGTCTTGCGATGTCGGTCGATGTCACGCCGCGCTATTGCGAGGCCGATCCGGTCGAGGGCGGCAAGCAGGCGGTCGCCGAAGCCTGGCGCAACATCACCGCGGTCGGCGGCAGGCCGCTGGCGGTCACCGACAATCTCAACTTCGGCAATCCGGAGCGGCCCGAGATCATGGGCCAGCTCGTCGGCTGCCTGAAGGGCATCGCCGAAGCCTGCATCACGCTGGATTTCCCGATCGTGTCCGGCAATGTCTCGCTCTACAACGAGACCAACGGCCGCGGCATCCTGCCGACCCCGTCGATCGGCGGCGTCGGCGTGCTCGACGATTTCACGAAGTCCGCGACGCTGGCGTTCAAGGCGCCGGGCGAAGCGATCCTGCTGATCGGCGAAACCAAGGGCTGGCTCGGCCAGTCGGTCTATCTGCGCGACATCTGCGGCAAGGAAGAGGGCGCTCCGCCGCCAGTCGACCTCGCCACTGAGAAGCGCAACGGCGACGTGGTCCGCGGCATGATCCATGCAGGCACCGCGACCGCCGTGCATGACATTGCCGATGGCGGCTTGCTGGTGGCACTCACCGAAATGGCGATGGCCTCCGGCATCGGCGCCAAGCTCGATGCCGCGCCATCATCGACGGTGCCGCATGCCTGGTGGTTCGGCGAGGATCAGGCGCGTTACATCGTGACTGTCGCGGAAGATCAGTTGCTGACGGTGCTGTCGAAACTGAAGAATGTTGGCGTGCCCTGCGTGCAGATCGGCAAGACTGGCGGACATGCGGTGGCGATTGCCGGTGAACGCGCTGTCGATATCAAGGCACTCGTACATGCGCATGAGAGCTGGCTGCCCAACTACATGAGCGGCAAGGCGTCGTAACAGGCGCTGATCTTTTCCCTCCCCCTTGCGGGGAGGGGGGCCGGCCGAAGGCCGGACGGGTGGGGGTGCCACAAGCGACGGCGTTTGCGGAGACACCCCACCCCGGCCTATCGGCCGACCCTCCCCACTGCGCTTCGCTTGGGGGAGGGAGGCCATGAGCGTTCGTGCAACCGTCTCAGTAGCTCAGCGTCCGATCGACCAAATTCATCAGCGGCGTGCCGCATTCCGCGCGTGCGATATTGTCGGCGATGTTTTCCGCTGCCGTTCCAACACGCGTTGCTGCTGCGATGTGGGGCGAGATCGTGACACCCGGATGCGACCAGAACGGATGGCCTGATGGTACGGGCTCGGTGCGGAAGACATCGAGCGTCGCCTGCGCCACGCGTCCGCTGTCGAGTGCCGCGATCAGCGCATCGTCGTCGATCAGCGTGCCGCGTCCGGCATTCAGGATGAAACTTCCCTTGGGCAGAAGCGCGAGCCGTTCGGCATTCAGGAGGTCGATGGTCTCCGGCGTCTGGGGCAGAAGCCCCACGAGGATTTCCGCCGCGGCCAGCGCTTGCGGCAGCTTCTCCATCCCTGCGAGGCAGCGGACGCCGGCCACCTCGCGCGCGCGACGGCTCCAGCCGGTGACGCGAAAGCCGAGTTGCACAAGTGCTGTTGCTGCAGCCGATCCCAATTCGCCGAGACCCAGCACTGTCACCGATCGGTCCGTGGCAAGCGGCGGAACATGCTGCGACCATGTCAGAGGTTTTTCACAGACGTAGCGGTCCATCCCGAGATGCAAGCGCAGGGTATGACCGACGACCCATTCGACCATGCCCTGCCGGAGGCCGTCATCGACCATGCGGCACAGCGGCTGTGTCAGCGTCGCGTTGCCGACGATCTTCTCGACACCGGCCCAAAGGCTCAATACGGCGCGCGCATTGCTGAAAGGGGCGAAATCACTGATGGGACCGCCGGTCGCGTGGATGATGTAGTCCACGTCCTGATGCGCAATGTCACCCAGGAGATTGGCTCGCGCGTCGATGCTCCGGCGCCGAAGCGCATCCAGAATGGGTTCGTGATAGTCCTCGAACAGCGCCGGCGTGACGTTGAAAAGAAGATTGATCGCCTTGTCACCGTTGTGTGCGCGCATGCTGGTGTCCTGCAGATCGTCGTTCATGTTGGAAGGCGGAAAGGACGGTGTGATGAAGCTACAGCACCCGCTTCACGCCTGGGATCGCCCGCAGCGCCCTTGTCGCTGCCCAGCTCGCCGCCAGCGTACCCGCGAAGGCGATCAGTGCTTTCGATCCGGCGCCGAGCGGCGCGTTCAGCAGCGCATATTGCAGCCACAGCATCGGGATGTAGTGCAGCACGAAGATGCCATAGGCATCGCCGCGCAGCGGATCGAAGATGCTCTTCTCGCGTTGGCCGAAGCGCAGGAACAGCGCCAGCACCGCGAGGCAGATCAGCGTGCAGGCGACCGCGTAGATCACGCCGTAGCTCGACTGCCACCAGAAAGGCGGCGCGCCGGTGAGATTGGCGAGCTTCATGCGGCGAAAATTGACGAGAAAAGCGAGCGAGCCAAAGGAGGCAGCGGCGGCGATGGTCCACCACAGCCATTGCCGCGCCAGTGCGCCGGTGCGGGCCAGCAGGCCCTGGTCGATATTGGCGGCGCCGATGCCCATGCCGGCGAAGAAGAACACGCCATAGATCGCCATGCGGCTGAACTGCACCTGCAGCGGGCCCCAGCTGAACCAGCGGACAGCGCCGACCGTAAACAGGAATGGGACATAGGAGATCACCGCGATGACGGCGAGCACGGCGGCGAACAACCACGGTCGTTCGAAGGCACGGATCGACAGCCGGTTGATGCCGTCCACCAGTCGCGGCGCGAGCAGGAAAACCGGGATCGCGACGAGATCAAGAAACAACAGATACCAGATGAACCAGCCGGGGCCGGCGAACCATTGGCCTTGTTTGAAATTGTTGACGTAGAATTCGAAAAAGCCGGTCTTGTGCGTCGACAGGCTGAACGACGCGTAATAGGCGATCGGCATCAGCACGAAGATCATCGCCAGGAAGGGCAGGCCGAGGCGCAGCGCGCGGTCGCGCAGGAAGTCGGCGATGCCCTTGCGCTTCAGGCTCGGCCACACGAACAGGCCCGACAGCATGAACATCAGACACATGAAGAAGGTGTCGTTGAACAGCGTCAGGATGTTGAAGCCGATCCAGCGCTGGCTGTCGACGATTGGCGCGGTCGACCACAGATAGTGGTTCGGGTAATAGCGCCCGAAGGCGGTGTAAGCGACCGCCGCGTGGTTCGCCAGCACGAGCAGCGTGACAAAGGTGCGGGCGCGATCGAGCGCAGCGTTACGGTCCGACATGTGAACGGCGAGCCCCCTCGCTTCCGCGCGCAACAGGCGTCGCCGGGCGCATCAGTGATGCGCGCCGTCATGATAAATGTCGAAAGCCGCTTCGGCAATCAGCCGAGGATCACGCAGGTACTTCCTCGATTTTCACCTTGTCTGGATAAAATGCGAGATAATCCTTGATCTCGGCCATCGCCGGAAACGGCGTCTCATAGGTCCAGATCGCGTTGTCGAGAACCTTCTCGCCGGTCTTGATGCTGTAATAATTCGCGTCGCCCTTGTACGGGCAATGCGTCACACGGTCGGTGCGCGCTACCGCGTCCATATTGGCGTCCGCGCGGGGGATATACAGTACTGCGGGGTAGCTGGCCTCCTTGAGGCTCAGGGCATTGGTCGTGTCGGCGATCACGACGTCCCCGGCAGAAACACGGATGTGTTTGCCGGCGGGCGCAATGGTGATCGGGTGGTCCGGGCCGGGAAGCTTCATGGTTAAACCCTTGTGACGGTCATATTTCACTTCTTCAGATGTGCGATCCATCCGGCCTTTAAAAGGGGCATGCGAGGGATTATCGTTAGAAAGCCGTGACGTCATGCGGCAGCCGCGATAGGCTCGCAATCCGAGGCGGCACCGAGTGGCCGCGATTCGAACCTTTCTGGAGACCCGATTAATGCCGATGGACGCCCGCGATATCGAGACCATGATCAAGGCCGCGATTCCCGACGCGCAGGTGACGATCCGTGATCTGGCCGGTGACGGCGACCATTACGCGGCAACCGTGATTTCGGAATCCTTCCGCGGCAAATCCCGCGTCGCCCAGCACCAGATTGTCTATCAGTCGCTGAAAGGCCAGATGGGCGGTGTCCTGCACGCGCTGGCGCTGCAGACGGGCGTGCCGGAGGCGTAGTTTTCCCTCGCCCCGCTCTTGCGGGGAGAGGGTGGCTTCGCGCAGCGAAGACGGGTGAGGGGCGATGCGAGGTCGTGTTCGTAGCACTCAGATCTCGCGAAAACTTCGCGCTAACCAGACCGATGCCGAGACCAAGCTCTGGCATCGCATACGCAACCGGCAAGTCGGCGGTTTTAAATTTGCCCGGCAGGAAGCGATAGGCCCCTATATCTGCGACTTCGTTTGTCGGGAACAGCGCCTCGTGATCGAGGTCGACGGCGGCCAACACCTAGAATCCAAACGAGATGAAATTCGCGACACGTATCTGCGGGCGGAAGGCTATGGCGTGGTGCGTTCTGGAATAACGACGTCTTGTCCAATATCGACGGCGTGCTGATGCTGCTCGACCAGGCGTTACGTGCAGATGGCCAAACAGCGGATTAGAGCCGACCCGACCCGAGAACATGCCTTCGTTGGAATTGTCTGCCCGGCCCCTCACCCGGATCGCAAGGGCGATCCGACCTCTCCCCGTAAAGGACGGGGAGAGGTTAAGAAGGCTACTCCACCGCCATCAGCGCATGCACCGAGAAATGCTTGTCAGCATCCGTCCATGACGCCTTCGGCTCCCAGCCCGAACCGCGGGCCAGCGTTGCAAAACGCTCGATGCTGTATTTGTAGCTGCTCTCGGTGTGGATGCTCTCGCCGGCACGGAACGCGAAGCTGCGACCCAGCACATGCACGGTCTGCGGCTTCCTGGCGATCAGGTGCATCTCGATGCGGTGGCGTTCCTTGTTGTAGATCGCGCGGTGCGTGAAGGCCGAGAGATCGAAATCGCCGCCGAGTTCGCGGTTGATGCGCACCAGCACATTCATGTTGAACTTGCCGGTGACCCCTGCCGCGTCGTTATAGGCCGCGTGCAGCAGCTTCTCGTCTTTCTCCAGATCGATGCCGATCAGCATCAGGGCGTCCTTGCCGAGAATGGCGCGGGCCGAGCGCAGAAAGGCGCAGGCCTCGTGCGGCTCGAAATTACCGAGCGTCGAGCCCGGGAAGAAGCCGACCTTCGGCATCATCCGGATATCTGCGGGAAGGTCGAACGGTGCGGTGAAATCGGCATTCACCGGCAGCACCTTCAGGCCCGGGAAATCCTTGCGCAGCTCGGCTGCCTGCGCCTGCAGGAAGTCGCCTGAGATATCGACCGGCGCATAGGCGCCGACGTCGCATTCATCCAGCAGCAGCCGCACCTTGGTGGTGGCGCCGGCGCCGAATTCGATCAAGGCGGCATTCTTCGGAATGATCGCGTTGATGTCCTTGCCACGCGAGCGGAGGATGCCGAGCTCGGTGCGGGTCGGGTAATATTCCGGCAATTTGGTGATCTGTTCGAACAGCTCCGAGCCGGCTTCGTCATAGAAGTATTTCGGCGACAGCTTTTTCGGGTGCTGCGACAGGGCTTCGGCGACATCCGCGGCAAATGCGGAGGCCGAGGCATTCAGCAGCGACAGTGCCAACGGGGCATGAACGTTCATGTCAGTCTCCTCAACGCTTTCGAAGCGCCGTGATGTCAGGAAGTCAGTTGCCGTAATCGGCCAGCCGCAGGCCCGTGAATTGCCAGCGATGGTGGGGATAGAAGAAATTGCGGTAGGTGACGCGGCTGTGATCGTCCGGGGTCGCCAGCGATGAGCCCCGCAGCACCAGCTGATTGATCATGAACTTGCCGTTGTATTCACCGAGCGCGCCTTCGATGGCGCGGTAGCCCGGATAGGCAGCGTAAGCGGAGCGCGTCCATTGCCAGACGATGCCGAAGGCGTCGTTGAGCTGACCGGCCCGCGCTGCGACTTCCCATTCCATTTCGGTGGGCAGATGCTTGCCGCTCCAGCGCGCAAAGGCGTCACATTCGTAATAGCTGACGTGGCACACCGGCGCGTCGAGATCGATCGGCTGCAAGCCGGCGAGGGTCATGATCTGCCATTCGCCATTGACCTTGCGCCAGTGGCCAGGTGCCTGCCATTCCTCGCGGGCCGCGGCGGCAAAGCCATCCATCAGCCACAGCGTCGCTTCGTCGTAACCGCCGGCCTCCATGAAGGCGAGCCATTCGCGGTTGGTGACGAGATTCCTTGCGAGCTTGACGGGACCGACAAGCGCGCGATGTGCGGGCTTCTCGTTGTCGAAATGGAAGCTCTCGCTCTGATGGCCGATGGTGTGGATGCCTTCGGTGAGCGTGGTCCATGCTTCGCCCGATGTGGTCGAGGTCGGGAAGCGCCAGTTGGCATCGTAGGCCGGCGGGATCGGGTTCTGCGCGAAGGCATGCAGGATGTCGGTGAGCATCAGCTCCTGATGCTGCTGCTCGTGATTGAAGCCGACTTCGAGGAGGGGGATCAGCGAAGTCAGTTTCTCGTCTGACGTCTCGTTGAAGAATTTGATGACGGCCGCATCGACATGTTTGCGATAGGTGGTGACTTCGTCGGCGCCGGGGCGGGTGAGGTGACCGCGCTGGGCGCGGGCGTGGCGCGGGCCGGCGGAGACGTAATAGGAATTGAACAGATAGGCGTAATCGGGGTGGTAGACCGTGTAGCCGGGGGCGTGATCGCCGAGCAGGAATTGCTCCCAGAACCAGGTCACATGGGCGCGGTGCCACTTCGCCGGGCTGGCGTCGGGCATCGACTGCACCAACTGGTCTTCCGGGGACAGCGGCGCGGCGCGGCGTTCGGTTTCGTTGCGGACCGTCAGGAAGGCGTCGCCCAGTCTTTGGGCCAGTGCGCCTGCGGGGGCGGATTCGGAGGCGGGGGACGCGGTGCCTGAACTCATGCCTGAACTCTTGGCGAAAGCTGGATTCGTCACGAAAGTCTCCGATTTTGGAGAGAACGTTGCTCTTGGTGATGGGTTCCCGAGCAGCCTGTCCTAAATAGGTCATCCGATGGGTTATAAAAGGCCTGTCGTCATATGATCTTTGGCCGGACCGGACTTGGCAAAAACTGCGGAAAAGTGACCGTGGCGGGCCGGCAATAAGCCCCAATGCCTGTGATTTCAGGCTCTTGATCACGTCCATAAGACTTGGGGTGCGGAACGGATTCGGCTACATATATGACAAGTCTGACCGGGCGAGCGCCCGATGGCTGGGCCGCCAACTCCAGACCTTGAATCTGGACCTTGAACAGGGACGTGACATGAGCATTGAGCAATTCATCGAGAACGAAGTGAAGACCAACGACGTGGTGCTGTTCATGAAGGGCACGCCGCAGTTTCCGCAGTGCGGTTTCTCGGGCCAGGTGGTCCAGATCCTCGATCACGTGGGTGTCGGCTACAAGGGCCTCAACGTTCTCGAATCCGCCGATCTGCGCGACGGCATCAAGACCTACTCGAACTGGCCGACCATTCCGCAGCTCTATGTGAAGGGCGAATTCGTTGGCGGCTGCGACATCATCCGCGAGATGTTCCAGGCTGGCGAGTTGCAGAGCCTGCTGGCCGAAAAGGGCGTGATCGCCGCCCCGGCCTCCGCCTGATTTCAAGTCGACAAATAGGCACGGCGACGCTCGACGTCGTCGTGGCCGACATCACGACCCTCCGCGTTGACGCCATCGTCAACGCGGCCAATGCGTCGCTTCTCGGAGGCGGCGGCGTGGACGGCGCCATCCATCGGGCTGCCGGCCCCGACTTGCTCGCTGAATGCCGCACTCTCAAGGGTTGCGAGACCGGCGATGCCAAAATCACCAAAGGTTACAAGCTACCGGCAGCGTATGTCATCCATGCGGTCGGTCCCGTCTGGCATGGTGGCCGGAGCGGTGAGGATGAGGCGCTGGCGTCCTGCTACCGGCGGGCGCTGATGTTGTGTCAGGCGCATGGTCTGGCCTCCGTTGCGTTTCCGGCCATCTCCACCGGTGTCTATGGCTTTCCGGCCGCGCGTGCGGCTCCCATTGCGGTCGGCTCGGTCATCGAGGCGTTGAAGGATGCGCCGGTGGTCACGGCCGTCACTTTCTGCTGCTTTTCGGAGCCGTCTGCGGATCTGCATCGCCTCGCGCTCACACGCGTACTTCCCCTTGTCTGAGAGCGCCCCGCCGTTACACTCCTGTGATCAGGCAAAAGGAGCGGCGATGAATTTGCGGCACAGACTACGCGCGCTGCTCTGCGGAGCGCTGTTGCTCGCCGGATCGCCCGCTATCGCACAGGATCGCTTTGCTGCCGAAGGCACCTTCGACATTCCCGCCGGCGCAAAATTCTCGCAGGAGAAACTCGCCAAGATCGGCGAGTTCTTCCGCAAGCAGATCGCCGACGGCAAGATTCCCGGCGCCATCGTGCTGATCCAGCAGCATGGCAAGCCGGTCTACAAGGAATTCTTCGGCGTCCGCGATCCCGACACCAAGCAGCCGATGACGGATGATACGATCTTCCGGCTGCATTCCATGTCGAAGCCGATCACGTCCTTTGCGGCGATGATGCTGATCGATCAGGGCAAGCTCAAGCTCGACGATCCCGTCTCGCAATACATTCCGTCTTTCGCCAAGGCCAAGGTCGGCGTCGAGAAGAAGCTGGAGAATGGCGAGAAGGCGCTGGACATCGTGCCGCCCAATCGCCTGGTGACGATCCGCGACCTGCTGCTGCACACGTCCGGCATCACTTACGGTTTCTATGGCGAGAGCTTGGTGCGCCGCGCCTATGGCAATGCCGATATCTACAGCGGCGATTTCGACAACAAGGAATTCGCCGACCGCATCGCGCAACTGCCGCTGGAGCACCAGCCCGGCACCATGTGGGACTACGGCCACTCCACCGATATTCTCGGCCGTGTGATCGAAGTCGTCACCGGCAAGTCGCTGCTTGGTTACGAGGAGCAGGCGTTTCTCGGGCCGCTCGGGATGAAGGACACCGGCTTCTTCGTGAAGGAGAAGTCGAAGGAGGTCATGCTCGCCAAGCCGATGGCCTGGGATCGCGATTTCCGCACCGGACGACAGGGCCGCCCCGACACCTATCAGAAATGGGAATCCGGCAGCGGCGGCATGGTGTCGACGCTGGCGGATTACACGAAGTTCGCGCAGATGCTGCTGAATGGCGGCGAATATGATGGCAAGCGCTTCATGAGCGCGGCCACGTTCAAGGACATGACCACGGATCATATCGGCAAGGATTCCGGGGTCGGTCGTGACTATCTGTATTTCCCCGGCGACGGTTTCGGTTTCGGTTACGGCTTTGCCGTGCGCACCGATGCCGGCAATGCCAAGCCGCCGCCGCCGGGATCGCTCGGCGAGTTGAAATGGGATGGCGCCAGCGGTTGCTATTTCATCATCGATCCCAAACAGGACTTCTTCTTCATCCTGCTCGAACAGACGCCGTCGGAGCGACAGCGCATTCAAAGGTCTTTGAAGCTGTTGGTCTATGAAGCGCTGGAGAAATAGGCGGGCCGTACTCCTGCTGCTGACGCTCTGCTGCGTCGGCACCGTTATCGTGCCTTCGCCGCCGGTCCGGGCCGAAAAACCGCAATCCATTGCGCGCGAATTCTCTGCCGAAAAGCTGCTGGCGCTCGATCGCTACTTTCTCGACATGGTCGCGGAGCGGAAGATTCCCGGCGCGGTGGTGCTGGTGCAACAGCACGGCAAGCCTGTCTATTTCGATACGTTCGGCAATCTCGACAGCGGGCACCCGATGACGAGGGATGCGATCTTCCGGCTGTATTCGATGTCGAAGCCGATCACCTCGGTGGCCGCGATGATGCTGGTCGAGGATGGCAAGCTGCGCCTCGACGATCCCGTTGCGAAATACATCCCGGCTTTCGCGAAGACGAAGGTGGGCGTCGACGTCAAAGGCGGCGACGAACACGCCACATTCGGCCTCGTGCCGTTGCAGCGGCCGATCACCATCGCCGATTTGCTCACGCACACATCGGGCATCACTTACGGTTTCTATGGCGACGATCCCGCGCGGAAACGTTATGCGCAGCTCGATATCTTCGGCCGCGACTGGGACAACGCGTCCTGGGCCGACCGTATCGCGCAGCTTCCGCTCGCCGAGCAGCCCGGCACGCTGTGGGACTACGGCCATTCCACCGACATTCTCGGCCGCGTCATCGAAGTGGTGTCCGGGCAGTCGCTGTATCATTTCCTGGAGGAACGGCTGTTTGGTCCATTGGGGATGCGGGACACCTCGTTCTACATCACCGATGGCGAACGGCGCTCGCGTGTGGCCGAGCCGTTCCCGGGAGATCGCATGGTCGGCCCGGTGGTCGGCATGCATGATCCCGCGGAGGTCATGCAATGGGAGGCGGGGGGCTCCGGTCTGGTCGGTACGGCGGCGGATTACGCGCGCTTCCTGCAGATGCTGCTCAATGGCGGCACGCTTGACGGCAAGCGCTATCTCAAACCGGAAACAGTGGCGGAGATGACGCGCGATCACGTCGGGCCTGATAGCGGCGTGAAGCGCGATTACTATTATTTCCCGGGCGCCGGCAGCGGCTTCGGCCTTGGATTCGCCGTGCGGACGAAAGAGCTCGCCAGCGAGCCCGGTCCGGTCGGCGAGTATCGCTGGGACGGCGTCGGCGGCACGTTCTTCTGGGTCGATCCGAAGAACGACATGTTCGTGCTGGTCATGGCGCAATCGCCATCGCAGCGGGTGCGGATGGAGGTGGATGTGCGGAAGATCATCGCCGAGGCGCTGGAGTAAGCGGCAGGGCAGGGCAGGTCATCGTGGTGCCTGTTCCACATACTCAGTCCTCATCCTGAGGAGCGCGCTCTTGCGCGCGTCTCGAAGGATGGGCCAAACATCTCATGGTTCGAGACGGCGCCAAGCGGCGCCTCCTCACCATGAGGGCCGTCGGGATAAGGCTAAACCGCTCGCACCACGTCCCTGATCAATCCCAGCGTCTCCTCGATCATGTCCGCACTGACATCCAGATGCGTGCAGGCGCGGATGCGGCCGTCCATGGTGGCGAGCAGTACGCCTTTCGTGCGCAAGGCTTTCACCATAGCAGCACCGCTGATGCCTGCGCCCGCGGGATCGAAGAAGACGAGATTGGTCTCCGGCTGCTGCACGGCGATCCCGTCGATCTGGGCCAGCCCGCGCGCCAGCGCGTGCGCATTGGCGTGATCGTCGGCGAGGCGCTCGACGTGATGGTCCAGCGCGTGGATGCAGGCGGCGGCAACGATACCGGCCTGGCGCATCGAGCCGCCCAATCCCTGCTTCCAGCGCCACACTGCATCAATGTAGTCGCGCGTGCCGGCGAGCACGGCTCCGATCGGCGCGCCGAGCCCCTTACTGAAATCGATCCACACCGAGTCCCAGCCGTCGGACATCCTGCTCGCACCGATACCGGTGGCGACGCAGGCATTCATCAGTCGCGCGCCATCCATATGCGTAGCAAGGCCGCGGTCACGCGCGATGGTGACGATCGCTTCGAGATCGGATTTCGACCAGATGGTGCCGCCGCCGATATTGGCAGTCTGTTCGACGCTGACTACGGTCTGCGCTGCCTCGTAGCGCGTGCGCGGATGCAATGCGGCGCGCAGCGTATCTGGTGTGAACTTGCCGTCGGCGCCGTCGAGCCCGGTAATCTGGAAGCCGCCAAGCGCGGCGTGGGTGCCGCCCTCGCGCGAGAGGATATGCGCGGTGCGATGCGCGAGGATCTCGTCGCCGGGCCGGCAATGCGCCAGCAGGCCGGCGACATTGCACATGGTACCCGATGGCATGAACACGGCGGCTTCCTTGCCGAGCAGTTCGGCGACGCGGTCGCAGAGCGCATTCACCGTGGGATCGTCGCCGACCTGCTCATCGCCGACATCTGCCGAGGCCATCGCCGCGCGCATCGCGGGCGTGGGCTTCGTCTGTGTGTCCGACAGCAGATTGATGCGAACCGCCGGCTGTGATGGGTCGGGGCGAGCAGGGGTGAAGGGCATTGGGAAATCCACGTTGTTACGCGCGACAGCTTAACCCGTCAGTTGGGTAACAAAAAAGGCCCCGGAAAATCCGGGGCCTTGATCTCGTCTGCGCTGTCAGAAATTAGCGCGAATAGAATTCGACGATCAGATGCGGTTCCATCTGCACGGCGAAAGGAACGTCCGACAGCTGCGGAATGCGGATGAACTTGGCGGTCATCTTGCTGTGGTCGGTTTCGACGTAATCCGGGGTGTCGCGTTCGCCGAGCTGGCTGGCTTCCAGAACGAAAGCGAGCTGCTTGGAGGATTCCTTGATCTCGATGACGTCGCCAACCTTCACGAGATAGCTCGCGATGTTGACGCGCTTGCCGTTCACCTTGATGTGGCCGTGGTTGATGAACTGACGGGCCGCAAACATGGTGGCGACGAACTTGGCGCGATACACGACGGTGTCGAGGCGGCGCTCGAGCAGGCCGATCAGGTTTTCACCGGTATCGCCCTTGAGACGGCCGGCTTCCACATAGATGGAGTGGAACTGGCGCTCGGAGATGTTGGCGTAATAGCCCTTCAGCTTCTGTTTGGCGCGCAGCTGCGTGCCGAAGTCGGAGAGCTTGCCCTTGCGGCGCTGGCCGTGCTGGCCGGGGCCGTATTCACGCTTGTTGACCGGAGACTTGGGACGACCCCAAATGTTCTGGCCCATACGGCGGTCGATTTTATATTTAGCTTCACTACGCTTTGTCATCGCGTCCTCGATGTTCAATGGTCAATGTGAGGAGACGCGCCCTCCTGTGTACCGTGATCAGTCCAGAGTCTGGAAAATCTCGGCACCGACAGGTTCATTCCCAAAGCTGGGCGGAGAACCACGGGTGCGAAACGCTTCGCGGGCCGAAAACGGCCCGCGAGCAAGGCGGTTTCTAGGGGGAAGGCCCGGTTATGTCAATTGAAAGACAGGCTTTTTGCCGTTTGGCGGGCTTATAGCGCCAATCCGGCCGGTTTTGGCGCAAAATCGGCCTCGAAATGGCCGTTTCACCGCCTGATGCCCTCGAATCCGGCGGCGATTCCGCGCTGGAACAGTGACCAGTCGAATCCCAACGCCAGCGCCACATAGCCCCGCTCGATCATGGCGTTGCCCATCTCCGCGTTCAGCGCCGCGCCGCCCAGCGGCACGCCTGACTTGAGGATTCCCGCTTCGGCCTTTGCAACCAGCGCCTGCACCTCGGGATCGCCCGGCTGGCCGCGTTTCCCGATGGATGTGGCGAGGTCGCCGACGCCGATCACCGCGATATCGATGCCCGGTGTGGCCATGATCTCGCCGATCCGGTTCACCGCATCGACATGCTCGATGGTGATCATGCAGATCATGCTGTCGTCGGCGCGCGCCATATAGTCGGGCATGCCCACGTTCCAGCGGAACGGCGCGTGGAACGGTCCCCACAGCCGCTCGCCCTGGGTCGGATAGCGCAGGCTGCGCGCGGCCTTGTAGGCATCGTCGGCGCTGTTGATCATCGGGAAGTTGATGCCCATCGCGCCGAAATCCATCGGTGCTTTCGCCAGCCATGGCTCGTTGGCGGCGATCCGCACCAGCGGCGTGCAGGGCGTGCCCGCGGTGGCCATGATCATGCCATGCGCCGTGTTGAGATCGATCGGGCCGTGTTCGAGATCGACGATGATCCAGTCCAGCGTCTGCGCCATGATGCGTACGGTCTGGATCGACGGGATGGTAGCAATGGCCCCGAAAGTAGGGCGGCCCTCGCGCCATTTCTGTTTGAGATCGTGAAATGGCGCGGGGGTCGTCATCGTCACATGGGATCCTGTTATTTCGGCGCGGGCGTCGCCACCGGCTTGCCGTCTTCCACGACATAGACTGCCATGATCTTCAGGCCCTTGTCGCCGGTCTTCACGTCATGCGGAATCCCGGCCGGGACGGCATAGGAATCACCGGCCTTGAGCGCCTGGTCCGGCTGGCCCTCGACGATCAGCGTCGCGTCGCCATCGAGGACGTAACCGGTATCGACACCCGGATGGGTATGGCGGCCGGCGAGCTGGTTCGGGCCGAGCTCAGCCACGACCGTCACGATGCGATGGCCGGCAGGATATTTGACGTCCTGCAGCGGCGTGCGCTTGATGCCTTGTGCACTGGCAGCGCCGGCGCAGGCCGTGATCGCCGCGCCAACGAGCAGTGTCTTGAGAAGGCCATTCTTCAGAAAATTCGTCTCGAGCATGCTGGTCTCCCTTTGCCGTTCTCTTTTCGGAACGGCGCGCCGCAAGGCTAGCAGCGCGCAAGGGAAAGTCGAGCGCTCGCTAGGCCGCGACCTGTCCGCCGAAGAACGGCGCCAGTGCTTCCGGCCAGGCATGGCGCTTGCCGGAGGTGTAGAGCAGCACGGCATCGCCGGGTGGCACGCCGGGCTGATGATCGCCGATCAGGCCGACCACGCGGCGTGCGATTGCCGGGGCCGGATCGATCCATGCCACCGGCCACGGCGCGATGCGATTGAGGTGGTCGAGCAACAGCGGATAATGCGTACAAGCCAGCACGATGGTGTCGGTGCGGGCACCGGCGGCGTCCTGCACGAAGCAGGGCGCGATCTCGCGAAACAGATCGGCGTCGTCGATGCCTTGGCCGCCGAGTGCGCCTTCCGCCAGTGCGGCGAGTTCGGCGGAGCCGACCAGCGTGACGATGCAGCCGCCGCCGAATTCGCGGATCAGCGTCTGGGTATATTCGCGCTTCACGGTGCCTGACGTGCCGAGCACGGAGACGCGCTTGCTGACCGAGCGCGCGCAGGCCGGCTTGATCGCCGGCACGGTGCCGACAAAGGGCACGGCATAGGCGGCGCGCAGATGGCTGAGCACCAGCGTCGAGGCGGTGTTGCAGGCGATCACCACGAGATCCGGCTGGTGCGCAACGATCAGCTCGCCCATCAGCGGCACCACGCGGCCGATCAGCGCCTCCTCGGTGTGCTGGCCGTAGGGAAAGAACGCGTCATCGGCCACATAGACATAGCGGGCATCCGGACGCGCCTTGGCGATCTCGCGCTGGACGGTGAGGCCGCCGAGACCGGAGTCGAACACAAGGATGGTGGGACGCGTCGGCATCATGAGAGCCTAGGGGAGGATGGTTACTGCGGAGTTGCTGCGGGTCTGGCAATCAAGACAGGGGCATTCGGGCTTTTTCGGGAAGGGCGGCGCGTTCTTAACCTCTCCCCGCTCTGCGCGGGGAGAGGTCGCCGCGACTTCGCGGCGGGTGAGGGGCATGGCACGCGGCCAGCCCCATATCGTTCTCTTTCGAAGCGCAATCTTCGACCCGCGAGCGAACCGCGTGGGAGAGGCCATTGCCTCGCCCCTCATCCCAACCTTCTCCCCGTGCAGAACGGGGAGAAGGAGCACACGGGCGCTTGCGGTTGGCTACACCGGCTCCAACGGCCGTCGCTGACCTTCCGGCAGCTCAACGTCTATCGCATCGCCGGCCGCAACCTCGCCATTCGACACCACGATCGCCATCACTCCGGCCTTGCAGATCACGTGGCCATCAGCATCGCGATCTTGCGTCGCGGCCTTCAATCCCTGCTGAAAGCGATCCATCAGCACGCACGGCTCGCGCAGCCCGGTGAGTTCGATCACGGCACTCGCGCCGAGATGCAGCCGCGTGCCGGTCGGCAGTGCGGCGAGGTCGATATCCGATGTGGTGACATTCTCGCCGAGATCGCCGGGCTGGATCGTGAAGCCCTTGGCGCGCAATTCGTCGAACAGCTCGCACGGGATCAGATGCACCTGGCGCAGGTTCGGCTTGCCGGGATCGCGGCGACGGTCGTAACGGTGCTTCACCGTCGCGCCCATATGGCCGTCGCCTTCGACGCCGAGACCCGCGAGCAGGCGAATGCTCAGGCTTGGCGTCTTGCTGAAGTGATGACCGCGCCGCAGACATACGGCGACGATGTAGCCAGTGGACTCCGTCCTCATGGTGAGGAGGCGCCGCTTCGGCGCCGTCTCGAACCATGGCGTGTGGCGCTCATCCTTCGAGACGCGACGAAGACGTCGCTCCTCAGGATGAGGTACCGAACACGCGCTTGAAGATCGTGTCCACATGCTTGAGGTGATAGCCGAGGTCGAACTTCTCGGAGATCTCGTCGTCGGTGAGATATTTCTTCACCTCGGGATCGTTCTTCAGCAGTGTCTGGAAGTCGCCTTCGCCGCGCCACACCGGCATGGCGTTGCGCTGCACCAGCTTGTAGCTGTCCTCGCGCGATGCGCCCTTCTGCGTCAAGGCGATCAGCACGCGCTGCGAATGCACGAGGCCGCCGAGGCGGTCGAGATTCTTCTGCATGTTGGCGGGATAGACCAGCAGCTTCTCGATCACGCCGGCCATGCGGTTGAGCGCGAAGTCGAGCGTCACCGTGGCGTCGGGGCCGAACATGCGCTCGGCCGAGGAGTGCGAGATATCGCGCTCGTGCCACAGCACGACGTTTTCCAGCGCCGGCGTCACATAGGCGCGCACCATGCGGGCGAGACCGGTGATGTTCTCGGTGAGCACCGGGTTGCGCTTGTGCGGCATCGCCGACGAGCCCTTCTGGCCCTCGGAGAAGAACTCCTCGGCTTCCAGCACCTCGGTGCGCTGCATGTGGCGGATTTCGACGGCGAGGCGTTCCATGGACGAGGCGATGACGCCGAGCGTGGCGAAGAACATCGCATGGCGATCGCGCGGGATCACCTGGGTCGAGATCGGCTCCGGCACGAGGCCCATCGCTTTCGCGACATGCTCTTCGACGCGCGGATCGATCTGCGCGAAGGTGCCGACGGCGCCGGAGATCGCGCAGGTGGCGACTTCCTTGCGCGCGGCGACGAGGCGCTCGCGGTTACGGGTGAATTCGGCATAGGCATAAGCGAGCTTGAGACCGAAAGTGACCGGCTCGGCATGGATGCCATGGGATCGGCCGATGGTCGGCGTCATCTTGTGCTCGAAGGCGCGGGTCTTCAGCGCCGCGAGCAGGCGGTCGATATCGGCGATCAGGATATCGGCGCAGCGCGTGAGCTGCACATTGAGGCAGGTGTCGAGCACATCCGACGAGGTCATGCCCTGATGCACGAAGCGCGCTTCCGGGCCGACGATCTCGGCGAGGTGGGTCAGGAAGGCGATGACGTCATGCTTGGTCTCGCGCTCGATCTCGTCGATGCGCTCCACATTGAAGGTGGCATCCTTGGCCTTGGCCCAGATCGTCTTCGCTGCATCCTTCGGAATGGTGCCCAGTTCCGCCAGCGCATCGGCGGCATGCGCCTCGATCTCGAACCAGATCTTGAAGCGGGTCTGCGGCTCCCAAATGGAGGCCATTTCCGGACGGGTATAGCGAGGGATCATGGGCAACTCGGACGTATGAGGGATTTCGGCCGCGGTTTAGCAGATGGGACCGGGAGAGGAAACCGGGAAGGAGCACAAGTACTCGGATAACGCCTGAAATACCTGCTAGTTATTGAGCCGAACGCAATCTACCGGCTGTTGAAGAAAACGGTCTCAGCCTCCGAACGTCCCGCGTTCCGGCGTTTTTAAGTAAGGAGATCGGTTGAATGCTGGCCCATATTGATGCGAGCGGGAATATGGGGCAGCAGCCAGTTTATGTCATGGCTGGCTATTTCGCGCCTGTTAATTCGTGGGAGACATTTTCGCGAGATTGGCGGGTTGCCTTAGAAACTCCGCGGTCTGCTCAGGTGATCAAGGCGTCGCATCTGATGGCCTGTGACAAGGCTTTCAAGGGTTGGAGCGCCGACGAACGTGATCAAAAATTGAAGGTGTTGGCGACTGTCATCAATCGACATGTTCTGGGATCAATAAATATTGTCGTGCCGGTAGAGTCTTGGCGTAAGCATTTCAAAGGCAAGTTAGATAGGGGCTATCATGATCGCCCTTACTACTTCGCTGTTCATAATTTGATGGCCACCTTGGTCAAGTATGCCCATTTCAAAGGCATGAATACCAAGATTGATTTCGTATTTGATTCCGAAGACGCCGAGCCGATTGCAGAGATTCAGTCGACGTACGCTGATTTTGTAAGAACGGCGCCACCGCATTTCAGGCCTTATCTCGGCGGAGCTCCTATTTTTCGCAAAGATGAGGACGTGTTGCCATTGCAGGCGGCGGACCTATTGGCTTGGCACGTTCGAAGGGCTTACGTCGAAGCTCAACGAAAGACCCCCCGTTCGGACACGAGCGTTATTGATCGTGAGCTCTTCTCAGATTGTGAGCGCGTCGAATGTAAGTGGACAGACGCTCACTTGGAGGGCGCTGCAAAATTCATACTCTCGCGGCGAACTTGGATATCACACTGAAATTTAAGCGGACGTGGTTCTCACACGATCTCCCCACGCGCCTTCAGCGCTTCGCTTCGTATCGCATCAATATTCGCCTTTTAGCTCTCCATCGTACCGCCTTTGAATACGGCGGAGCCCGCGACGAACGCATTCGCGCCGGCGCCACAAGCTGTCTGGCCACGGTTGCCGACGCACCGCCATAGACTTCGATGTCCATTGGTCTGGCCGCGGTTACAGCGAAGAGGTCTCTGATAATGCCGACGGCCGACGGCATTTCCGCTATCGCGGCGCCAACCTCGTTGTCACCGCCATGAACCGTCGGTTAGGCCCTGCATGGAATTGATGGGCGTCCACGGTCTCCACCAGCACCGCCAGCGTCTGCGTGCCGTCTTTGGCGTGGTGATGATAGACATCGGCAATTCCGTAGGCGGTCACGCAGCGCCGGCGTTTCGGCAGTTGCTTGTCCTGCTGCAGCGTGATGGGCGCGGTGCCATCGATGCTCAGTTGCAGTGTCATGCCGGTGACGATGACGCTGCCAAAGGTGCCGCGGCCGCCGGCGCCGTAACATGACGCCTTGCCGAGGGCCTGATCGGAGAGCGTCAGTGTCAGCTTGCGGCCATCGCGCAGCGTGATGTCCTGCCGGGTCGCCAGCGGCTGCGGGTCCATCTGATAGATGCCGATCTCGTCGAGATTCATCGAGGGCTTACCAGCGAAGCGCGTGCCGGGCTCGGTAATACCAAGCTTGCCCAGCAGCGGCTTGGCCTTGGCCATCAGCTCGGCGCGCACGGCATCGACCTCGCGCTCGTCATCGTCCTTAGTACGGATGGAGAAGGGCGTGCCCTTCGCAAAGTCGTCGGTGCGCGTGTCGATCACCTGGATCTCGGCGACGATCTCGGTCGCATCATAGAGCTGCGTATAGTGCTCGAAGGCGAAATGCGCGCTGTCCGGCGAGAAGCCGATCACTTTGCGCGCGGCGGCATCACCGGCCTGCGCCGTGCCGAGCAAGGCGAGCGAGAGCAGGGGAACGAGCAGGAGGCGGTGAAAGCCGGCGATTGAATGCTGTGTCATCCCGGTTGGTCGCACCACGCGCCGCGAAGTTCATGGCTATATGGGTCTTCGCAGGTATTGACAACATTCCTTTAAGGATTATTATCCGAATTGTCCGGTTCGCGAGGGGCGCTTCTAGAGGCGTCTTGAGGTGGAACAGGGACGCGGCGCCTGCGGGCGGGAGGGAGACGTTCCCTCACGCACTCGGGAGGCCTTGGGTCACCGTCCGGCCCCACTACGGGGGTCTGCCACTCATGCTGGCTGGACGTGGCATTGGTGAACGGCGGGAAACCGTCGGGATAAGCGGACTGCGGAGGTCTGCGCCTTTGCCCGGAAGAACGGTCCCGGGGACAGAAATCGCCGCGGTGGCGCGCCGTGAGGCGTTGCGCGGTTGCAGCTTGCCGGCGTTCCGGCGGAGCGGATCGCGACAGAAACCACCCCTTGCGCCTCACGGCGCGCTGCCACCCCTCATCGTTTGAGGGGGACTGCTCACACCTCGGACGCGCAAGCGCCGCGAGAATGCGAGAGCGTGGCTGTTTGAAATTTGAATCGGGAGAAGCGACTACACCATCTCGCCGCGCGCATTCGCTGCCGCCGCGCGGATGCCGTCGATATTGGCCTTGTAGCTCTCCACCGTGCCGCCCTTGAATACGGCCGAGCCGGCGACGAAGGCATTGGCCCCCGCTGCGGCGAGTTGCCCGGCGACTGCAGCGGACACGCCACCGTCAACTTCGATGTCGATCGGACGGCCCGCGGTCATCGCGCGCAGGTCCGAGATCTTGCCGAGCGCGGACGGAATGAAGGCCTGACCGCCGAAGCCGGGATTGACCGACATCACCAGCACGAGATCGACGAGATCGATCACATATTCGATGGCCGAGAGTGGCGTGCCGGGATTGAGCGAGACGCCGGCCTTCTTGCCGAGCGCGCGGATCGCCTGCAGCGAGCGATGCAGATGCGGGCCCGCCTCGGCATGGACGGTGATGTGATCGCAGCCGGCCTTGGCGAAGGCTTCGAGATAGGGATCGCATGGTGCGATCATCAGATGCGCGTCGAAGATCTTCTTTGTGTGCGGGCGCATCGCCTTGATGACGTCGGGGCCGTAGGAAATGTTCGGCACGAAATGGCCGTCCATCACGTCGAGATGCATCCAGTCGGCGCCGGCGGCATCCACGGCGCGGACCTCTTCGCCAAGCCTCGCGAAATCAGCCGCCAGGATGGACGGGGCGATCACCAGCGGGCGGGGCGTGAAGCTCTGGGACATCGGGTTTCCTGAACGTTTTTGGGCGGCGGCGAATGGACCGCCTCGCGTAACATGGGGCCGGGGGACGGGCAACGCGCCAGCCACGGCCGCGCCATCGACGCGCTGCAGCAGGATAGTCCCGGCACATTCTGCCGCAAGGGCACGATTTGCCGGGAAACGCGCGTGGCCCGTGCGACCAAGCCCGTTGTTTTATCGAACTTTTTTCGCTGGCATGGGGCTTGCTCCATGTTCCCCAGGGAATTCACGCCGCACGCTGCGGCATGATCAGGAATTTGACGATGCTGCCAGCCCTTGCTGCTGCCACCACCGCGATCGATGCGCTGCAGGCACTCACCAGGTCGAAGTCGAAGGCCGCGACCACCACGACCGGTGTCACCCAGAAGACCGCCAGCCCGTTCGATGTCGCCAGCACGTCGACGGCGGCGAGCGCCACGTCATCGACGGCAACCTCCGCCACCAGCAGCACGAACAGTTCCTACAAGCTGGCCCCGGGCACCATGAGCACGCTGCTCGATGCCCAGAGCCAGCCCGCAACGGCAGCCTCTGAGGCGAAACGAGCCGACTCGCTGAAAAGACTGATGGGGATGCTCGACAGCGACGGCAGCGGCGGCATCAGCAAGGCGGAGTTCGAGAAGAAGCTCGGCGCCGGCGGCACCAACACTGCCAATGCCGACAAGGTATTCGCCGAACTCGACAAGAACGGTGACGGCTCGGTCAATATCGATGAACTGAGCCCGGCGCTGAATGGCGGCAAGGCACATCACGCCGGCGGCGGCGGTATGGGCGGTGGATCTGGTGGTGGCTCTGACACTGCTGGTTCGACCACAACGACCACGGTAAATGCTGATGGCAGCACCACGACGTCTATCGCATATGCGGACGGATCGACGGTGAGTTCGACCACGGCCGTCCCCACGTCGTCCACGTCATCAACCGCAAGCTCGTCCTATAACGCGATCGAAAAGATGATCGCGCGTCAGGCGCAGCAGATCTCAAACGCGAAGTCGACGCTGGCGATCAGCGCCTGATCTGCGTTCCGATCCCGAACGCGCCAGTTCGCGATAGGCGAAGCGATCACGAATACGATGATTGAAGAACGCGCCGCGTGACGCGGCGCTGCTGAAGGCCGCGTGAACTTCCGGCGGCACCTGCGCATAAGCATACCGGCGGCCGCTGGTGAAGGTGATGCGTAGTTCGCGGCTCACCGCATCATAAGTGACATGTCGAATCGCAGTCGACGGCATCGCAATCCTCCGAATGTCTCTTGGGTAGAAACGATTACCGGAGCGATTGGTTGCGCAGCGATGACCTAGTTCCGGTCGCGAAACGCTGGAAGCGCGCCCGGAAACGGCAGTGCTGTCGCTTCATACACACCACGCGCGATGGCGCGGGCGATCATATTGCCCGCGATCATGCCGAGCTCGGTCAAGCCCACCAGCGGATCGATCGGCTTCTCGCCCGTCGCGGCCGCAAACACGATGTCGCCGTCGAGCGGCGCATGCACCGGATAGATCGCGCGCGCAAATCCGGTCTGCGCCATCATGGCGAGACGCCGGGCCTGCGCCTTGGTCAGGATTGCATCGGTAACAATGACGGCGAGTGTCGTGTTCTCGATCGAGGTTGCCGCCGGACCGCCTTTGATACGCATCTCCAGCATCTCGGGTTTCAACTTGTCGGGCATGCCGTGTCCGCCGAACTCATTGCCGACTTCGAATGGCGCCGCCCAGAAGTGTGGGCCATCGCCGATGGTGACGCTGCCGACCGCATTGACTGCCGCGAGTGCGGCGACGCGCACGCCCGATGGCGTGACGGCGGAGGCCGAGCCGAGGCCGCCCTTGTAGTTGACTGTCGTGGCCCCGAGCCCCGCGCCGACGCTGCCGAGCTTGAAGCCATCGCTGGCGGCCGCCGCGGCGGCGTAGCCGAGATCGCGATAGGGCGGGAAGCGGCCCCAGGCCTTGTCGCCGCCATTGAGCAGGTCGAACAGGATCGCGCCTGGCACGATGGGGATAACGGCATTGCCGATCTGGTAGCCGCGGCCCTGTTCGGCGAGCCAGGCCTGTACGCCGCCGCCGGCTTCGAGGCCGAAGGCCGAGCCGCCGGCCAGCGCGAGGCCGTGGATCGCGTCCACAGTGTTCACAGGATCGAGCAGGGCGCTTTCGCGCGTACCCGGTCCGCCGCCGCGTATGTCCACGGAGGCCACGGCCGGTTCGTCGAACAGGATGGCGGTGACGCCGGAGGCCAGTTGGGCGTCGTCCGCGTGGCCGACGCGAACGCCGGGGATATCGGTGAGCAGGTTCTTCATGGCGGTTCCCTCTTGGCCCGACCAGACCGCAGCAAGGCTGCCCGGTCAACCGATCACGCATGATCACAACAGCCGGAAGTGGCGGGCATTTGATCCATCCCGCTTGCATCCCGTCATGTCAGCAGTGCATCTAGCCGCATGATCTCCGATGTCACGATCCCCGCCGCATTGATTGCCGGCATTGTCTCGTTTCTGTCGCCCTGCGTGCTGCCGCTGGTGCCGCCCTATCTCATCTATCTCACGGGCGCGACCATCGAGCACGTCGCCAATGACGAGCAGGAAGCGGCCTCCAGGCGCGCGGTGATGATCTCGGCTGGCATGTTTGTGCTGGGCTTCTCCACGGTGTTCGTGGCGCTCGGCGCCAGCGCCAGCCTGGTCGGCAGCGTAGTCCGCTCCTATGCGGCGGAACTGTCAATCGTTGCCGGCATCCTGATCATCCTGATGGGCCTGCATTTCCTCGGCCTCACGCGCATCGGGCTGCTGATGCGCGAGGGACGCCTGAGCATGCCCAGGCCCGTGGGGCTGTGGGGCGCCTATGTGATGGGTCTGGCTTTTGCGTTTGGCTGGACGCCGTGCATCGGACCTATCCTTGCGGCGATCCTGTCGGTGGCGGCGGCAGAAGCAACGGTGACCAAGGGCGCGGGATTGCTCGCGGTCTATTCCCTCGGCCTCGGCATCCCGTTCCTAATCGCGGCCTTCATGGTGGAGCAATTCTCCAGCATGTTCGCACGCATGAAGAAGCATCTTGTCCATGTCGAGCGCGCCATGGGCGTGCTGATGGTGATCACCGGCATCGCGTTTCTCACCGGCGCCGTGTCGAATGCCAGCATCTGGCTGCTTGAGACGTTTCCCGCGCTGCAGAATTTCGGCTAGGCGCATCAATCGCCGAGCCTGTCATCGGTCCCTCGCCATCACGGCGTTCTGCGCACCGTTCTAGACCAGATCCCCGATGTCGAATGCCGACAGCGTGCCGAGCTTCGGCGTGGCCGTGCCGTCGGCGTCAGCCTTATGCGTCGCGTATGGGTGCGCGGTGATCGGGAAGCGACGTCTCGTCTGCTCCGGAATGTCATCCATCACGATGCATCGGACGGCCTCGGCGCCCGGCAGGGCCGACGACGCGACCTTCGACCGAATTGCGTTCGATCATCCGATCCCTTGCATTTCGGCTTGCAGTCTCAGACGGCTGAGATTAATAGTACGATATAGTTTGATTAATGGCCGGCGGTCATTTTCGGGCTTGGGTGATCAGCAATGTGGGGAGATCGGGTCCATGACCCTCGAAAACTCGATGAATAACTGGAAGACGACTTCTGCTTTGGTCCTGGCGGTTACCATTGCTGCGGGCGCCGTGCATGCGGCGGATCTGCCGTATCGCAAGGCCGATCCGGTTTATGCGCCGGCGCTGCCACCAGCCTTTTCGTGGACCGGCTTCTATGCCGGTGCCAGTGTGGGCGGCGGTTTCAGCGGCACTGATGCTTTCAACAGCTATCTGGGAGCGAGCGGCGGCAAGGCCGATGGCGTCGTTGGCGGCCTTCAGGTCGGCTACAATTATCAGGTGTCGTCGCGGTTCGTGGTCGGTATCGAGAACGACTTTATGGCTTCGGGCCTCAAGACGGGCCGCAATGGCATCAACGAAGTGAGTTTGCCATTCTACGGGACGGGCCGCGGTCGTGCGGGCGTCACGTTCATGGATTCACATCTGCTCGTCTACGGCACCGGCGGCATGGCTTTCGGAGAGGTGAAGGACTCAGGGATCGACAAGATGCGCATCGGCTGGACCGCTGGTGGCGGCGTTGAATGGGCTTTTCGGCAGAACTGGTCGGCCAAGGTCGAATATCTCTACACCGACCTCTACAGGAACCTCAAAAAGGATGACTTGCCGGATCGCACCCAGAAATTCCAAACGATCACCGTCGGTGTGAACTATCATTTCTGATCTGTTCAAGCTGATGTCTTTGGCCGATTGCGATTGATCTGCGCCAAACGTGACGAGACCAAGAGCCTGGCTGCGAGGCTGGCTCTTGGTCATCGGCGTGTCGTCGTTATCGGGACCCGACGGTTTGTCGGTAACAGATGAAACCGTACGCTCGTTCAACGTTGTTCTGATCACGCGACAGCGACGAAGCCGATACGATGTGGCATCATCTCATTTGTGCGATCAGCGCATCTGCGCCCTGGTCGATCCCGGTTTCTGCCGCGGTCAATGGTCCGACGGTTGCCTTGATGTTGGTCGGCTTCGGATATTGCTTGGTGACGAACGCGCTAAGCAGGCGGGAAGTGGCGGCATCGAAGATCTCGACGGCATAGATGACAGAGCCCGTCATCGATCCCTCGCCATCGCGGGCCGCCTGTACGCCGTTGTAGACGAGGCCCCCAACGTCGATCCGCGACAGGGTGCCGAGCACCGGCGTGGTCTTGACGGCGCCGGTCAGCGTCAGCCTCACACGTAGTGTATTTGGCCCTCGCTGATTTGCGAGCGCGAAGCGGCTGCCCAGCTTCTCCGCGAAACGCGCCTGCATGGTGCGCGCAAGCGATGCCTTGTCCTCTTCGGTCATGTCACCGAATTGCTGGTCCGGACCCCGGTAGATCACGATCGGTTCGATGATCACCTTGTTGTAGGAGCGCCAGTCCACTGTGGTGGAGTAACGATACGGAATACGACCGGACGTATCGGACGGATTCGGTGCCAGTTGGGATGACGAAGCGACATCTGAATAGGGCACCGGCGCTATGCTTGCGCATCCCGCCAAGGCAGCGCAGAACGCGAGGACCGCCAGACGATCCACCCGCGAGAGTGTGTACATCTCAAGCTCCAGTTTAGATATTTTGGGTCAATGTGATGAAGGCGGTCGCACCGATACGACGTGGTATCGGAAGCTCCGCAGCCGCTATTTGCTGGCGCGTGTCGTGGTCGGCGGTTTTGCTTGGGCCGTCGGCATCCACTCCTTATCGGCCTTGGGACCGTTCGGATCGCCTGTCATGCCCACCAACTGTCCGGGCACGGCATTCGTGGTTTGAGTCCAGGTCTGCGTGGCGCAGAAAATCGACATCATGCAGCCCTTGACCTTCAGGTCGATCGCCTCACGCCACAGCGAGATCTCGTAGGATTTGCCGTTCTCTGCATTGTAGATCTGGCCTTCAAAGCGCCCCGCCGGGTTGAGCTTCAGGCCCATGATCAATTGGTGACCGAGAACGGGTCGGGATTGCTTCGTCTTGTCGGGATTGTTCAGGTCTTTGAGTGGTTGCCCGTTCGCATCGTTGGGCTCTTTGGCCCAGACGATATAGCCGCAAATCTGCTCCAGCTTCGATCCGCAGCGTTCAATGCGTATGCGCGCGCGGCCATCTTCTGTGAGCCATGTGCCGCTCGGATCGGCTGGTGCTGCCGCGACGGGGCTGACGAGAGCCATCTGGCATATGGCGAGAGCGGTACGCACGACTATTCGGGAAACCAATGTCATCTGTCTCATATCTGGTCCTCGGATCACGAAAAGCGCTGGAGCCCGTATTCCCGCGAGGGCTGCCGCTCTTTCGTTACCTCTACAAGATTAATCAAACGATACCGTACTATTTATACTCTACCGTGCGCCGTCGCAAGCCTATATGCGGTGAAATCGAATGATCGATTGCGCGGGCCGGGTGGTAAAAGCAGTCGGGAAGCGTGCAGAGAATGCCCGGAGAGAAAGCCAAGATGACTGTTGCCAAGGCCAAGCCGAGCAAAGCCGCGCCACGAAGCAGCGGGCGGCCGACGAAGGAACAGGCCGGGCGCATTACCGACCACATCGTCGAGGTGGCGAGAGGGCTCTTCCTGGAGTCGAGTTTCGAGGCGATCAGCGTCGATCTGATCGCGGCGACAGCGCGGATCTCGAAGCAGACCTTCTATGCCCGCTTTGCCTCCAAGGAGGCGCTGTATGCGGCGGTGATCCGGAAGGGAACGAATGATCTTCTCAAGCCGGCGGTCACCGACTCCAATCGCGACGGTCCGATCGAAGCGACCTTGGTCAAACTCGGACTGGAGCTTTCAAAGCGTGCACTCGCGCCGGCGGCCATCGCGCTGGAACGGCTGGTGATGGCCGAAGCACATCAATTCCCGGAGTTGGCGTCTGCCTATCACGGGACTGGCCTTCACGTGCGAGAGCAGATCGCCGGCATTTTCACCAACGCCATGCGCGACGGACAGATACGATCAGGGGATGCCAGCTTCATCGCCGAGCAGTTCGTCTACGCGGTGGCCGATGGGCCTGTGCGAGCCATGGTCCTCAGCGGCAAGATCGTCAAATCGGAGAAGGAGTTGCGCGAGCGTGTCACCGCCGCCGTCAGGCTGTTTCTGGATGGATGTCGCGATCGTCCTGCGCGGCACAGCTAGATCAGTCCGGACTCCGGCCAGCATGGTGTCCAATGCAGGCATCTGGCTGCTGGAAACGTTTCCAGTGTTGCAGAATTTTGAGTGAGGCTTTCTTTACCTCGCCCCGCCTGGCGAAGCTTCACTTCGCCAGGCGGGGAGAGGTTAGAAAAGCGCCTCAGGTTCCCTTCGCGTCGATCTGGGTGTAGTTGCCCTTGGCGTCCCACTTATAGACGACGTAGTCGATCGCCTTGATGTCGCCCTTGGCGTCAAACGCCATCTTGCCGAGCACGGTGTCCCATTCGCCGGCCTTGATCACATCCATCACCTTCTTGGTGTCGGTGGAGCCGGCCTTGGCAACGGCCTGCGACCAGACCTGGAACGCTGCATAGGTGTAGAGCGTGTAGCCTTCGGGATCGATGTTCTTGGCCTTGAACTTCTCGACGATCGCCTTCGCGGTCGGCTTGTTGCGCGGGTCCGGGCCGAAGGTGAACAGCGTGCCTTCTGCCGCGGGGCCTGTGATGGAGGCGAATTCCTTGTCGTTCATGGCGTCGCCGGCCATCAATATGGTCTTAAGGCCCTGGTCGCGCATCTGGCGCAGAATGAGACCGGCTTCCTGGTGATAGCCGCCGACATAAACCAGATCGATATTGTCGCGCTTCAGGCGCGAGACGATCGAGTTGAAGTCCTTGTCGCCCTTGTTGTAGCTCTCGAACATCTTTTCGGTGAAGCCGGCCTTGTTGAGTGCCTTCTTGGTCTCGTCGGCGAGACCCTTCCCGTAAGTGGTCTTGTCGTTGAGGATCGCGACGTTCTTGCCCTTGAAGTTCTTGGCAATGTAATCGGCGGCAACGAGGCCCTGCTGGTCGTCACGGCCGCAGACGCGCAGCACATTGGCGAGCTTGCGTTCGGTGAACAGCGGGTTGGTCGAAGCCGGCGTGATCTGCAGCACATTGCCATCGGCATAGGCTTCGGAGGCCGGGATCGACGATGACGAGCAGAAGTGGCCGGCGACGAACGGCACCTTGGAGCTCGCGAACTTTTCGGCGATCGAGCGCGCCTGTTTGGGATCGCAGGCATCGTCACCAACCTGTAGCGCCAGCTTCTTGCCGAGCACGCCGCCAGCGGCGTTGAGATCGGCCACAGCCTGGTCGGCGCCGTTCTTCATCTGGCGGCCGAAGGCCGATTCGCCGCCCGTCATCGGGCCGGCGACCGCGACGTTGATGTCCTGCGCAAAAGCTGCGGTTGAGAGCAGCGACGCGGCAAAGGCCAGGCCGATTACATTCAATGGTTTCATGGGGATGATCCTCGCAAAGAGTTTTCGGCCACAAACGCAATCGGCCGCCCGAACGATAGGATCATTCTCAACTTATTTTGATGCCGAGTCATCGGCAATTTTCGGCCGCAGACAGCCTGCCTGTGACTCCGACTGCGGCAGGTCGTCGCAAGCGCTTTCGCGAGCCGAGCCGCACCTCTGGCTGTGCGCAGAGAGGTGCGGCCTGCAGGCTTATTGCTTCAGTTCGGCGTAGTCGCCCTTGGCGTCCCACTTGTAGACGACATAGTCGATCGCCTTGATGTCGCCCTTGGCGTCGAACGCCAGCTTGCCGAGTACGGTGTCCCATTCGCCGGCCTTGATCGTGTCCATCACCTTCTTGGTGTCTGTGGTGCCGGCCTTGGCGACGGCCTGCGACCAGACCTGGAACGCCGCATAGGTGTAGAGCGTGTAGCCCTCGGGATCGATGTTCTTGGCCTTGAAGCGGTCGACGATCGCCTTGGCGGTCGGCTTGTTGCGCGGGTCGGGGCCGAAGGTGAACAGCGTGCCTTCCGCAGCCGGGCCGGTGATCGAGGCGAACTCCTTGTCGTTGATGGCGTCGCCCGCCATCAGCACCGTCTTGAGGCCCTGATCGCGCATCTGGCGCACGATGAGGCCGGCTTCCTGGTGATAGCCGCCCACGTAAACCAGATCGATATTGTCGCGCTTCAGGCGCGAGACGATAGCATTAAAATCCTTGTCGCCCTTGTTGTAGCTCTCGAACATCTTCTCGGTAACGCCGGCCTTGTTCAGCGCCTTCCTGGTCTCGTCGGCGAGGCCTTTTCCATAGGTCGTCTTGTCGTTCAGGATCGCGATATTCTTGCCCTTGTAGTTCTTGGCAATGTACTCGCCGGCGACAAAACCCTGCTGGTCGTCGCGGCCGCAGACGCGTAGCACATTGGCGAGCTTGCGTTCGGTGAACAGCGGATTGGTCGAGCCCGGCGAGATCTGCAGCACATTGCCGTCGGCATAGGCCTCCGATGCCGGGATCGACGACGACGAACAATAGTGACCGGCGACGAACGGAATGCGCGCGCTGGCAAATTTCTCGGCAATCGAGCGCGCCTGCTTGGGATCGCACGCGTCATCGCCGACCTGTAGCGCCAGCTTCTTGTTCAACAGACCGCCGGCGGCGTTGATATCGGCGACGGCGAGTTCGGCGCCATTCTTGAACTGCCGGCCGAACGCCGATTCGCTGCCGGTCATCGATGATGCGACGGCGACAGGAATATCCTGTGCCAGTGCAACGGACGCCAGCGCAATCGAAGCACCCGCCGTCAGGCCGATGAGTTTGATGAATTTCATAGGAAGTCCCCGTGTTCCGTTCGAATGCAGACAAACGCGACGCCGTGACGGAATCGCGATTGGCGCATCATTCTACCTTCAAAATAGTGTCGATTGTTTGCATCGCTGTGCGTGTTCGATCGTCATGCGATGAAGCATATCGATCCGTCAGCCGTGCCGGCCGCCTTCGAGATAGGCGGAGCGGATTTCCGGGGCCTTCAGCAATTCGGCGCCGGTGCCTGACAGGGTGATCAACCCGTTGACCATGACGTAGCCGCGATGGGCCAGACGCAGCGCGTGATTGGCGTTCTGTTCGACGATCAGCACGGTCAGGCCGTCCTGCTTGTTGAGCACGCGGATCGCATCGAAAATCTGCTTGGCGATCAGCGGTGCCAGACCCAGCGACGGCTCGTCGAGCAGCAGCAGGCGCGGGCGGCTCATCAGTGCGCGGCCGATGGCCAGCATCTGCTGCTCGCCGCCGGACAGCGTGCCGCCGCGCTGGGTCATGCGCTCCTTGAGGCGCGGAAACAGCGTCAACACCTTGTCGAGGCTGACGGCGCGCTCGGCAGGACTGCTCTCATTGACGTCGGCGCCCATCTGCAGATTTTCCGCCACGCTCATACGCGGGAAAATCCGGCGGCCTTCCGGCGACTGCGCGATGCGCATCCGCGCGATCTCGTGGGTCGGTAGGTCGGTAATGTCCGTCCCGTGATAGGTGATCACGCCCGAGCGCGCCCGCGGCTTGCCGAAGATGGTCATCATCAGCGTCGACTTGCCGGCGCCGTTGGCGCCGATCAGTGCAACGATCTCGCCGTGCTTGATATCGAGATCGACACCTTTCAGCGCTTCGATCTTGCCATAGGATGCGTGCAGGCCGGCGATGGCGAGCATGGGGGCAGCGCTCACGTCTCGCCCTCCATCACCGCAATGGCTTCCTCTTCATCCGCGCCGAGATAGGCGGCGATGACTTTGGGATTGTCGCGGATCTGCTGCGGCGTTCCGTCGGCGATCTTCACACCGTAATCGAGCACGTTGATATGGTCGGAGATTTGCATCACGACGGACATGTCATGCTCGATGAGCAGGATCGATGTGCCATGTTCGGCGCGGATCTTGAGCAATAGCTCATTGAGTGCCGCGCTCTCGCGGGCATTGAGGCCGGCGGCGGGTTCATCGAGGCAGAGCAGTGCGGGTTCGGTACACATCGCACGCGCGATTTCGAGGCGGCGCTGGTCGCCATAAGGCAGGTTGCCGGCGGCATCGTCGGCGCGCTCCAGCAGGCCGATCTGATCGAGCCAGTAGCGCGCGAGGTCGATCGCAGCCTTCTCGGCGGCGCGATAGCTGGGCACGCCGAACAGGCCGAGAAGAGTGAAGCCCGAAGCGCGCATCAGCGTGTTGTGCTGCGCCACCATCAGGTTTTCCAGCGCGGTCATGCCGGGAAACAGCCGGATATTCTGGAAGGTGCGCGCGACCTTGGCGATCTTCGAGATGCGGAAGTCGTTCAGCCGCTCCAGCCGCCATTCACCATCGCTGTGGCGCAGCTTGATGGTGCCGGATGTCGGCTTGTAGAAGCCGGTGATGCAATTGAAGACGGTGGTCTTGCCGGCACCGTTGGGGCCGATCAGCGCTGTGATCTTGCCACGCTCGGCGGTGAAGGAGAGATCGTTGACGGCCACGATGCCGCCGAACCGCATCGTCAGATTCTCGACGCTGAGGATGTCGTTGATGTTCATCCGTGCCCCTCTTTGACGAGGTCGGACGAGATCACCGTGTTGCGTTCGAGAAAGACGGTTGGCGCGCGGTGGCCGATCAGGCCGCGCGGGCGCCAGATCATTAGCAGCACCATGGCGCCGCCGAACACCAGCATGCGGAATTGCTCAAGGCCTCTGAACAGTTCGAAGCCGCCGATCATCGCGAGCGCTGCGAGGGCCACGCCGAGTTGTGAGCCCATGCCGCCGAGCACGACGATGGCCAGCACCAGTGCGGATTCGTGGAAAGTGAAGGATTCCGGGCTGATGAAACCCTGACGGGTCGCAAAGAACGCGCCGGCGAAGCCGCCGAACATGGCGCCGGTGGCGAAGGCGGTGAGCTTCGTCGTCGTCGTATTGATGCCGAGCGCGCGGCAGGCGACTTCGTCTTCGCGCAGCGCCTCCCAGGCCCGGCCAATGGGTAGGCGGCGCAGGCGGATGGTGACCCAGTTGGTGAGCAGTGCGAGCGCGAGGATCAGATAGAACAGGAAGACGATGCGGTGGGTCGGCGAGAACTCGATGCCAAGGTGGTCAGCGAGGCCGCCATCGCCCGGCGTCAGCGGAATGCCGAACATGGTTGGACGCGGAATGCCGGAGATGCCGTTGGGACCACCGGTGAGAGTCTGCCAGTTGATGATGACGAGGCGGATGATCTCGCCAAAGGCCAGTGTAACGATGGCGAGGTAGTCGCCGCGCAGCCGCAGGACTGGAAAGCCGAGCAGCACACCGAAGAACGCCGCGAGGATACCGGCGAGTGGCAGGCAGATCCAGAACGACAGGCCGAAATTGGTGGCCAGCAGCGCGTAGGAATAGGCGCCGACGGCATAGAAGGCGACATAGCCGAGATCGAGAAGACCGGCGAGGCCGACCACCACATTCAGACCCCAGCCAAGCATCACGTAGGTCAGCACGAGAATGCCGAGATCGAGGATGTAACGCTCGTCGTAGAAGATCACCGGGACGAGAAAGGTGAAGATCAACAGCGCCGGCACCAGCGCACGGCCGGCGAAGGAAAATACTTTCTGCGCCGATGGCGGCACGACGCGCACGGTGTCCACCGGTCCCCACCAGTGGCGCAGCAACTCCATGACGATACTGCCGCCGAACACCACGGCGACCATGGCGGCGAGATCGCCGAAGCGCGTCCACCAGGTCAGTTGCCCGTCGGAGCCGGCCTCGGTGCGGATGCCGATCATCAGCGAGAACAGCACCAGCGCGACCAGTGCGGAGATCACGGCCTTCTTCAGGATGAATGCGGCGTCCGGCCCGCGGGCAGTCTTAGCTTGTGATGCGTTTGCTGCCACTTGGATCCCGTCAGACTTTTTCGACTTCGGGACGGCCGAGCAGGCCGGTCGGCAGGAAGATCAGCACCACGATCAGAATCGAAAAGGCGGCGACATCTTTGTATTCGGTGGAGAAGTAGGCGGCCCACAATGTCTCGATCAGGCCGATCAGCAAGCCGCCGAGCATGGCGCCAGGTAGCGAGCCGATGCCGCCGAGCACGGCGGCCGTGAAGGCCTTGATGCCGGCGACGAAGCCCATGAAGAAATCCACGAGGCCGTAATAGAGCAGGTACATCATGCCCGCGACCGCAGCCAAGGCTGCGCCGATCACGAAGGTCATGGAGATGGTGCGGTCCACATCGACGCCGAGCAGCGAGGCCATGGTCTGGTCCTGCTCGCAGGCGCGCATGTCGCGGCCGAGGCGCGTGCGCGCGACCAGCCAGGTGAACAGCGCCAGCAGCACGATGGTGGTGATGACGACGATGATCTGGATGTTGGACAAGCGTACGGCGAAACCGTCGGCGCCTTCATGCAGTGTGTAGCCGCCGGTGATGATCGGTGGCACCGGCTTGACGCGGGCGCCCTGTGCGACCTGCGAGAAATTGGTCAGCACAAAAGACATGCCGATCGCTGACAGCATCGGCGCTAGGCGGAAGGAATGGCGCAGGGGACGGTAGGCGATGCGCTCGATGGTCCAGCCATAGAGCGAGGTGATGGCCATCGAGACCAGGAGCACCAGCAGCAGGATCACCGGCACCGCGGTAAGGCCGATCGACACCAGGATGAGAAAAGTGATCAGCGCGATGAAGCCGCCGATCATGAAGATATCGCCATGGGCGAAATTGATCATGCCGACGATGCCGTAGACCATCGTGTAGCCGATCGCGATCAGGCCATAGATGGAGCCGAGCACGAGACCGTTGATCAGTTGCTGGGCGAAATAATCCATGCGCTGCCGAATTCGAGTGAGGCGCCACCATGATCCGGCAGCCGGATCATTGCGTCGTTGTATCGTTTTCTAACAGCGGCCATTGGAGGCGGCAACAGGGGCTGGTGCGGCTAAAGTAGCCTGTACATGCTGTTTTTCGCGGCGATTGGCGTCCGTTCGCTTGCGCCGCAGCGCACACAAATCCGCGCCTTATTTGCGGCTGTTCCGGTGTCACAGTTGCGCCGCGCAACGGCCTTGCAATCATCACGCGGGAACCGAAACGAAGATCGGGGCTGCACGTTGTTGGGCGTTGAATGGTTCAACACAGGAGATTGAAGAATGTCCAATCAGAACCAGCAAAAGCCCGGTCAGCAGAAGCCAGGCCAGCAGAGCCAGAACCCCGGGCAGCAGGGCCAGAAGCCCGGTCAGCAGCAGGGCGGTGGAATGAAGCCCGACCACGAGCAGGACCCGGGCCGGCAGGGCCAGAGATAGGCCGTCAGGCAGACATCAATCGAGATTTGGGTCGTTCTCAGCGACCCATGTGGAAGGCCCCGCCGAAAGGCGGGGCTTTTCGTTTGGCAAGTCCTGATCGTATTCCCCCGCCGTTATCCCGGCAATTTTCGAATTAAGGTTACCAATTGGTTTACATTGTCCGTCTGATTGAACGGGCGTTACGTCGGCGCAGGCGTGCGACTCCTGCGAGTCGCCGGCAGAGCGGTGGACGACGTGATGGATCAGAGAAGCGCAGACCAGACCGGAGCCCATCAGGGTGGAACTCTCCAGGCTGGCACGTTTCAGACCGGTACGTTTCAGACTTGGCGGATCAGCACGTTCACGGGCGCGCTGATCGCCTGCTATTTCATCCCGACCTGGACCATCTTTGCATTCCGCATCATGGTCTCGCCGATCCAGGGCTTCTATGAGCGCCCCAATATTTCACTGGCGCTGTTTCTCAGCGACTACATGCAATTTTCCAGCATGGGCACGGTGCGCTATGCGTGGCTGCTCGCCGTCGGCAAGCTGACGGTGGTTGCTTTCTTCACGGTATTCCTGGTGTTCATCACACGGCCGAAAATCCGCAAGACGGGCGGCTGCGATGAGGCGTTGATGATGGCGCTCGGTATCGGCGGCGTGATCTCGTTCGCCAGCATGATCATGGCATCAAAGGTCGGCGAGATCGTCGCTATGCGGCTGCACATCACAGAATTGCTGCTGCTGCTGGGCACCGCGGTGCTGATGGCGATCGAGCCGCCGCTGCGTCGCGAGGCGGCGCAGGAGCTCGATCCCGGGCAGCCGGGCAAGGCAGCCAACGACGCGGAGCTTTTACAGAAGGTCGCCTAAATAAAAGGTCGCCTAAATGGCCAGCCCTAGCTCTTTAATAATCGCGCCGGCTTCCTTGGTGGCGTGATTGGCCGCCGGGACGCCGCAATAGATCGCCTGCTGCAGCAGGATTTCCTTGATGTCATCCGGTGTGAAGCCGCCTTCGGTGAGGGCGGCGCGCACATGCATGCGGAATTCGTCCCACTGGCCGAGCGCGAGCATAGTGCCGATCACCAATACGCGGCGCGTGCGGTCATCGAAATGCGGCCGCGTCCAGATCTCGCCCCAGGCGTAGCGGCTGATCAGGTCGAGAAAATCCGCATTGAATGCGTTCTTGCCGGCGGCCGATTTGTCGACCCAGGCATTGCCGAGAACCTTGCGGCGTTTTGTGGTGCCTTCGGCGGCGCGCTGTTGCTCGTCCATCTTAGGTCTCCGTTCAGCGCTGCGTCAGGAAGCCAACTACGGCGTCAGTGAAGGCGTAAGGCTGTTCGACGTTCGAGATGTGTGCGGCATCCAAGAGCGTCATGCTGGCGCCGGGGATGTTGCTGCGGATCAGTTCACCAGCCGCAACCGGTGTTGCGTTGTCCTGACGGCCGGCGATCACCAGCGTTGGGCTTTTGATCTTGGGCAGCAGCGCGCGCTGATCGAGCGTGCTCAGCGCCTCGCAGGCAGCAAGATAGCCTTCGACCGGTGAGGCGATCAGCATCGCCTTCATCTTCGCGGTGGTTTCGGGTTCGCGCTCGCGGAAATCGGCGGTGAGCCAGCCGCCGATCACTGCGTCCGCAACCGAAGCCAGGCCACCCTCGCGCACCGCCTTGATGCGGTTGTGCCAGTTGGTCGGATCCGGATAGTAGCAGCTGGTGTTGGCCAGGATGATCTTGTTGAAACGCTCAGGCGCGTTGGCGCCGAGCCATTGGCCGACCATGCCGCCCATCGACAACCCGCACCAATGCACCTTATCGATGTTGAGGTCGTCGAGGATCGCCAGCACGTCCTTGCCGTAGCGCTCCATCGAGGTCGGGCCGTTCATGCCGGACTTGCCGTGGCCGCGGCGATCGTAGCGGATCACGCGAAACAGCTTTGTCAGCGCCGGCATCTGCGGCTCCCACATTGCCATGGTGCAGCCAAGCGAATTCGACATCATCAGCGTCGGCCCGCTGTCGCGGCCCTCCACGGAGACATTCAGCAGGCAGCCGTCGGCATCGATCATGGGCATGGTGTGTCTCCCGAGTTTCTTCTTAACGGAGTGAGGCGAGCTGGCGGTCGATCAGGGCCTGCGAGACGCCCTGATAATCCATCGGCTCGAACAGTTTGGCGATGGCGGCAGCGTTGAGCTGCGCGCTGACCTTGGGATCGGCCGTGAGCACATCGCGCAGATGCTTCTTCTCGGCAACGGCGCGCTTGGTGGCGGCTTCGACCAGATGATGGGCGTCGCTCTTGCCGAGCTTTTCGGCGAGCGCAAAGGTCACGGCCTCCGCCATGATGAGTCCGTGGGTCGTATCGAGGTTCAGCAGCATCCGCTCGGCATCGACCTCGAGCCCTTCGGCGATGTCGACGACGGCGGCGAGAGCGCCCGATGTCACCAGCAACAGCGTCGGCAGGGTCGGCCATTCCGCGTGCCACGGTCCGGCACTGCGTTCGTGATCCTGGATCTGAGCGGCAAAGATCGTTGCGGCGAGATTCGGCGCCATAGTCGCGGCGCCAAGCGCAGAGGCCGATGCCACGGGGTTACGCTTGTGCGGCATGGTCGAGGAGCCGCCTCGGCCTTCGCCAGAGGGCTCGAACGCCTCGCCGACATCGGTCTGCATCATCAGCGAGACGTCACGGGCGATCTTGCCGCAACTGCCGGACAGGATCGCCAGCACGGAAGCCACTTCGGCGATACGGTCGCGATGGGTGTGCCATGGCGCATCGGGCAGCGGCAGCTGCAATTCCTTGGCGAGTTGCTCTGCAACGACGAGCCCCTTGTCGCCGAGCGCAGCAAGCGTGCCGGCGGCGCCGCCAAATTGCAGTGCGAGATCTTCGGCGCGCAATCGCTTCAGGCGCAGGCGCGAGCGGTGCAGTGCCGAGGCATATTCGGCGAGCTTCAGCCCGAATGGCATCGGCAGCGCGTGCTGCAGCCAGGTGCGGGCGACCACAGCGGTGTTGCGGTGCTTGACCGCAAGGGCTGCAAAGCCGGCGATGGCGCGGTCGAGATCCGCGAGCAGAGCGTCGATGGCGGCGCGCAGGCCGAGCATGGTTGCGCTGTCGATGACGTCCTGGCTGGTGGCACCCCAATGCACGTAGCGCGCGGCTTCGGCATCGGCCTTCGCCACTTTGGCGGTGAGCGTCTTGACCAGCGGGATGGCGAGATTGCCGGAACGCGTGGCTGCCTCGGCGAGGGCAGCGAGATCGAACTGGTCGGCTTTGCAGGCGGCCTCGATGGCCGTCACGGCGCTTGCGGGAATCACCCCGACCGTGGCCTCGGCGCGCGCCAGTGCGGCTTCGAAGTCGAGCATATGCTGCAAATGGGCGGTATCATCGCAAACCGCACGCATCGCGGGGCTCGACAACAAGGGTGCCAGCAGAGGGGACAGGGATGTGCTCATCTGTGCGGGACCTAACCATTCCGGCGAGAGTCTGCCAATCCCCCGCAATCTTCTTGTCGCCGTCGTCTGTTGCACTGCGAATAGGCATCGCCCCATCTCGCCGGACGGTCTTTCCTTTGCGCCGTCCGTGCATTACTTGGGATTGAGGGTTCAATCCCTTGGGGATGACAGCCTCAATTCCGGACGGCGACAAATTCAGGAGACAGACCCATGGCCATGACGATGAGCGGTGAAGTCCAGCTTGCCGCGCCCCGCGAAGTGGTATGGGGAAAGCTCAACGACCCCGCAGTGCTGAAGGCCTGCATCCCGGGCTGCGAAGAGCTCGAGACTACAGAGGAGGGCGGCTTCCGCGCCACGGCCAAGATCAAGGTCGGCCCGGTCTCGGCCCGCTTCAAGGGCAAGGTCACGCTGAGCGATCTCGATCCGCCCAATGGCTACAAGATCACCGGTGAGGGCGAGGGCGGCGTCGCCGGCTTTGCCAAGGGCGGCGCTGTCGTCGGTCTGACCGACAAGGACGGCGGCACACTCCTGACCTACAATGTGGAAGCCCAGATCGGCGGCAAGCTGGCCCAGCTCGGTCAGCGCCTGATCAACGGTTCAGCCAAGAAGATCGCCGACGAGTTCTTCGCAAACTTCGCCAAAGCCGTTCAAGGCTAAGGTGCGGAGCGTCTGATAGCGGCGATCAAGTGTGCTTGATACCGCAGAAAAACACACCAGAGACCGTCCCGACTTGAGGTTGCTCATTGCCGGGATGGGCCATATTATGCATTTGGAATGATTTTAATGACCGTGTCGCCACGCAATGGGACGCGGACCAAGAGAGTGCATATGGCCAAAATCTCGATGATCGTGAACGGCAATCCCGTCACCGGCAATATCGATCCGCGCACATTGCTGGTGCAGTTTCTACGTGAGAATCTGCGGCTCACCGGCACCCATGTGGGTTGCGACACGTCGCAATGCGGCGCCTGCGTTGTGCATCTCGACGGCAAGGCCGTGAAGTCCTGCACCACGCTCGCTGTCATGGCCGACGGTCACGAGGTGAAGACCATCGAAGGCCTCGCCGCCGACGGTGCGCCGCTGCATCCGATGCAGGAGGCGTTTCGCGAGCATCATGGCCTGCAGTGCGGCTTTTGCACCCCGGGCATGATCATGACCGCGGTCGACCTCGTGCATCGCAAGGGGCATGATCTCAGCGATCACCTGATCCGCGAAGAACTCGAAGGCAATCTCTGTCGCTGCACCGGTTATCAGAACATCGTGGCGTCGATCGCAGCCGGCGCCAAGGCGATGGCGAAGTCCGATCTCGCATAACGACGCACAACGATAATCGCGCACCGCGAATCAGGGATCCCCACCCATGTACGAATTCAAATATCATCGTCCGTCGACCGTGCGGCAGGCCGCCAATCTCCTCATCAAGAACGAGGACGCCAAGCTGATTGCCGGCGGTCACACGCTGGTACCGGTCATGAAGCAGCGTTTGGCGGCACCGCCGCATATCATCGATCTCTCGCATATCGAGGGTGTCGACGGCATCGAAATGAAGGGCCGTTCGCTGGTGATCGGCGCACTGGCCAAGCATGCCGCCGTCGCGGCATCGCCGATCGTTGGTGAAGCCATTCCGGCACTGGCCGAACTCGCCGGCCTGATCGGCGATCCCGCTGTGCGCCACAAGGGCACCATCGGTGGTTCGCTCGCCAATAACGATCCCACGGCGGACTATCCCGCAGCTGTAATGGCCCTCGGTGCCACCATCACCACCAACAAGCGCAAGCTGAAGCCGGAAGAATTTTTCCAGGGCTTGTTCACGACCGCGCTGGAGGCCGACGAGATCATTACCAAGGTCTCCTTCCCCGTGCCGAAGAAGGCCGCCTATATCAAGTTCCGCAACCAGGCCTCGCGCTACGCGCTGGTCGGGGTGTTCGTGGCGCGTCTGCCCTCGGGCGTGCGCGTCACCGTCACCGGTGCGGGCTCGGATGGTGTGTTCCGCGTCGAGGAGTTCGAGGCTGCATTGCAGAAGCGGTTCTCGCCAAAGGCGCTGGACGGGCTTACGGTGCCTGCCGAAGGGCTTAACAGCGATCTCCACGGCAGCGCCGAGTATCGGGCGCATCTGATCGGCGTGTTGGCCAAGCGTGCGGTCGAGGCCGCCAACAACCGGGCCTGATACTTGTCAGGTCCGCACTTTTCCGGATTGGTTCTCTCATGACTAAGCCATCGGCGCTCCCCACTTCCGTCGATGGCATGCTGGAATTGCTGACATCGCGCGGCTATCTCGCCGAGCGTTCGCTGGCGACAGTTACCTATCTGGCATTGAAGATGGGCCGGCCGCTGTTTCTCGAAGGCGAGGCCGGCGTCGGCAAGACCGAGATCGCCAAGGTGCTGTCGGCCGCGCTTGGTCGCAAGCTGATCCGGCTGCAGTGCTACGAAGGCCTCGACGTGTCTTCCGCTGTCTATGAGTGGAACAGCGCATCGCAAATGATTGCGATCCGTCTGGCGGAAGCGGCCGGCGATACCGACCGCGATCAGCTGGCCAGCGACATCTTCGCGGAGCGCTACCTGATCAAGCGTCCGCTGCTGCAGGCGCTGGAGCCGGACGTCAACGGCGCGCCGGTGCTCCTGATCGACGAGCTCGATCGCGCGGACGAGGCGTTCGAAGCCTATCTCCTCGAAATCCTCAGCGACTTCCAGGTGACGATCCCCGAGCTCGGCACGGTCAAGGCGCCGGTGCCGCCCATCGTTATCGTCACATCGAACCGCACCCGCGAGATTCACGACGCGCTGAAGCGGCGCTGTCTGTATCACTGGGTCGACTATCCCAACGCCGAGCGCGAACTCGCCATCGTCAAGTCGCGGGTGCCGGGCATCTCCGCAAAGCTCTCGCAGCAGGTGGTGAGATTCGTGCAGGCACTGCGCGACCAGGATTTCTACAAGTCGCCGGGCGTTGCCGAGACGCTGGATTGGGCGACCGCGCTGACCGAACTCGACGCCCGCTCGCTGACGCCGCAGGTGGTGGGCGATACGCTGGGTGCGCTGTTGAAGTATCAGGACGATATCCAGCGCATGCAGGGCGATACGCTGGCCAAGGTGATCAAGGAAGCGACGAGCGATTAACACTCGTCATTCCGGGGCGCGGGCGGCGATAGCCGAACGCGAACCCGGAATCCCGAAGTAGTTGAACACATCGAGGTTCCCCACCACTCCAATTGGAGTGGCTGAGGTTCGGTCGCGCAAGAGGCGCGCCCGCCCCGGAATGACGGAGACCGGATTGCCCATCGACCATCTCTACCCACCGACCGGCCAGATGGCAGACAATGTCATCGGCTTCGCGCGTGCGCTCCGCGCTGCCGGCCTGCCGGTCGGGCCGGGGGCGGTGATCGATGCGCTGAATGCCATCCAGTTGATCGAGATCGGCAAGCGCGCTGACGTGTACACGACGTTGGAAGCAATCTTCGTCAAACGCCACGAGCATGCATTGGTGTTTGCCCAGGCCTTCGATCTGTTCTTCCGTGCGGCCGACGAATGGAAGCAGATGCTGGATTCGGTGCCGCTGCCCGACGATGCCAAGCGCAAGCCGCCGCCGGCCTCGCGCCGCGTGCAGGAGGCGATGGCGCAGCCGGTGCAGGGCCAAGAGCGAGAGGCGCCGCAGGAGCAGGAGATCAGGCTGTCGGTCTCCGACCGAGAGGTTTTGCAGAAGAAGGATTTTGCGCAGATGAGCGCGGCGGAGATCGCCGAGGTCACGCGCGCCATCGCGAATATGCGGCTGCCGCAGGCTGAACTGCGCACACGCCGCACCCAGCCGGACAAACGCGGCGCGCGGCTCGATCTGCGGCGCACGTTGCGCGGCAGCCTGCGCACGGGCGGCGATATCATCGATATCCGCAGGCTAGGCCTGATCGACAAGCCGGCGCCGATTGTCGCATTGCTCGATATCTCCGGCTCGATGAGTGAATACACCCGGCTGTTCCTGCACTTTCTTCATGCCATTACGGACGCCCGCAAGCGCGTCTCGGTCTTCCTGTTCGGCACAAGGCTGACCAATGTGACGCGGGCGCTGCGCTCGCGCGATCCCGACGAGGCGCTGGCCTCATGCTCGGCCTCGGTGGAAGACTGGGCCGGCGGCACGCGCATCTCCGCGTCGCTGCACAACTTCAACAAGCTCTGGGGACGCCGCGTACTCGGCCAGGGCGCCATCGTGCTGCTAATTTCCGACGGTTTGGAGCGGGAGGCGGATTCGCAGTTGGCCTTCGAGATGGACCGGCTGCATCGGTCCTGCCGGCGGCTGATCTGGCTCAACCCGCTATTGCGCTTCGACGGCTTCGAGCCGAAAGCGCAGGGCATCAAAATGATGCTCCCGCACGTTGACGAATTCCGCCCGGTGCATAATTTGAGTTCGATCGACGGACTGATCAAGGCGCTGTCATCGGCGCCCCCGGTCCATCACCGCAGCCTGATCCGGCCCGCAGCTTAAGAGAGGCTTCCATGCTCAATCGCGATGAAGACATCCTGCAGGCTGCCGAGGCGTGGCAGAAGGCCGGGCACGGCGTGGCGCTGGCCACCGTGGTTGAGACCTGGGGTTCGGCGCCGCGTCCGGCGGGCTCCAACCTCGTCATCAACGACGATGGCACCTTCCTGGGCTCAGTCTCCGGCGGCTGCGTCGAAGGCGCCGTGGTCACCGAGGCGTTGGATGTGATTGCGAGTGGCGAGCCCAAATTACTCGAATTCGGCGTGGCTGACGAGACCGCCTGGAATGTCGGCCTGTCCTGCGGCGGCACCATTCGCGTGTTCGTTGAGAAGGTCGGTCAGTCGTGAAAGCCGAGACACTTGCCACCCTGAACACGGAACGCGCCGCTCGGCGCCCCGTTATTTTGATCACCGATATATCCGATGGAACACAACGCCTGGTGAAGGCCGCCGATTTCGGCGCCGATCCCCTGCATGCCGAGCTCGAGAAGCAGCTCCGCATGGGCAAGAGCGCCATGGTCGAGGCCGACGGCAAGAAGCTGTTCCTCAATGTCTACGCGCCGACCGCGCGGCTCGTGATCATCGGCGCCGTCCATATCAGCCAGGCGCTGGCACCGCTGGCGCGCTCGCTGGATTACGACGTCACCGTGGTCGATCCGCGCACGGCCTTTGCCAGCCCCGAGCGTTTCCCGGACGTGAAGCTGATCGCTGAATGGCCCGAAGAGGCGCTGCCGGGCCTCAACATCGATCACTACACAGCCTTCGTCGCGGTGACCCATGATCCGAAGATCGACGATCCCGCGCTGCTGCACGCGTTCGAGAAGAACTGCTTCTATATCGGCGCACTGGGCTCGCGGAAGACGCATGCCAAGCGCGGCGATCGGCTGAAAGCGCAGGGCGTCAGCGAGGCTGACTTCGCGCGGATCAAGGCGCCGATCGGTCTCAATATCGGTGCTGTTTCGCCATCGGAGATCGCGGTCTCGATCATGGCCGAGATCACCGCCGAGTTGCGCATGCCCAAGGGGAATCCGCAGGATGCCGCCAAAGTGAGCAACCCATGAAGTTCGGTCCCGCCAGTCCGGCGGATGCACTTGGCGGCGTGACCGTCCATACGCTGCGTCAGGGTTCGCTCGTTCTCAAGAAGGGCACCACTATCGGTCCCGATGAAGTCGCCGCGTTGACCGGCGCGGGCGTCAAGGACGTGGTCGTCGTTCGTCTCGAGGACGGCGATGTGTCCGAAGACGTCGCTGCAGCCAGTATCGCGCGGGCGGTGGCGGGCGAGGGCGTTAATGTCGAGCGTGCCTTCACGGGCCGCGCCAATCTGTTTGCGGGGACGCCGGGCGTGCTGGTCGTCGATCGCGCCATCGTCGATCGCATCAATGCGGTCGATGAAGCGATCACCTTTGCAACGCTGGCGGCCTACAAGCCGGTGGTCGAAGGCGAGATGATCGCGACCGTCAAGCTGATCCCGTTCGGCGTCGCCGGTACGCTGCGCGACGCGGCCGTCCAGGCTGCCTCGGGCGGCGCAATGAGAATCGCGCCTTACACGGTCAAGAAAGTCGGCATCGTCTCGACGCTGTTGCCGGGGCTGTCGCCGAAGGTGATCGACAAGACGCTGCGTGTCACCGAGGAGCGCCTTGCGCCTGCCGGTGCGAAGATCATCGCCGAGCGCCGCGTGCCGCACGACGAGAAGGTGCTGGCGAAGACAATCAAGGAACTGCTCGGGCTTGGCGCTGAACTGGTGATTGTGTTCGGCGCCTCGGCCATTGCCGACCGCCGTGACGTCATCCCGTCGGCGATCGAGCAAATCGGCGGCGCCATCGAGCATTTCGGCATGCCGGTCGATCCCGGCAATCTGCTGCTGATCGGCCGGGCCGGCAACGTGCCGGTGCTGGGTGCGCCGGGCTGTGCGCGCTCCCCAGTCGAGAACGGCTTCGATTGGGTGTTGATGCGGCTGTTGGCCGGCCTCAAGGTCACGCGTTCGGATCTCACAGGCATGGGCGTCGGCGGTTTGCTGATGGAAATCGTCACCCGGCCACAGCCGCGTGTGCCCGTCGGCAGCGATGGCAACAGCAGTGTCGCCGCCGTTATTCTGGCCGCGGGCCGTTCGACCCGGATGGGGGGGCCGAACAAGTTGCTCGCCGAACTCAACGGTAAGGCATTGGTCCGGATAGTCGTCGAACAGGCGATCGCATCGAAAGCATCGAGCGTAACGGTGGTGACAGGTCATCAGGCGCCCGAGGTCGAGAAGGCGCTGGCCGGACTCAAAGTCACGTTCGTCTACAACCCTGATTTTGCTGATGGCCTTGCCAGTTCGGTGAAAGCCGGCATCGCGGCAGTCCCGGCCGATGCCAACGGAGCTGTGGTCTGTCTTGGCGACATGCCGCTGATCGATGCCCGCTTGATCGACCGGTTGATCGAATCCTTCGCGCCGGATCGCGGCAACCTCATCGTCGTCCCTGTAAGCGAGGGCCGGCGCGGTAATCCCGTGTTGTGGTCTCGGCGCTTCTTCAATGAGTTGATGACGCTGGACGGCGATATCGGTGCCCGGCACCTGATCATGAAGCACGCCGAAGCCGTTGCCGATGTGGCGGTCGAAGGTCACGGCGCCTTCCTCGATATCGATACACCGCAGGCGCTGGAAGACGCGCGGAGCGGCTAAGCATCCCGGATGCGGCGGGCCGTCGCATTTCGCTTTCGTTCACCAAGTTGAAACGCCCTCCCTGTAGCGTCTGCCGCGATCGACCTCGGGGGAGGGGAAATTGTCACTGTTTGCTGCCGCGCGCCGTCGCGCGATTATCGCCGTTGCCTTGTTGATGAGCGTCGGTGCCATAGGCGTGGCCTCGGCCGCTGGTGCCCTCGCCGTGGGCAAGTGCGGTGCCTATGGCCAGGCCTTCGACTATCCGGCACAGGGGGCGGCGCTGGCGGCCGCTAAGAAGCAGTGCAAGGGCGAATGCACGACCGTCACGATGAACCGCGCCTGTGCAGCCTTCGCCGTGGATATGAAGAATCCCTGCGGCGCACACGGCTATGCCGTGGCGCCCCGTATTTCGAGTTCGCTGAATCAGGCGACCAAGAAATGCTATGACTATGGCGGCAAGGAATGCGTTATCCGGGCCTGGGCCTGCGACGCCAAGGGTTAGAGCTCCCCGACAAATATCTCGTTCAATGCGCCTGCGGCAGCTAGAGTGCTGCGATGATTCAGTTTTTTCGGACATTTCTGAAGCCTGCCGACGCCGATCCGTCCGTTCGCGAATTTCGCAAGGCGCTGAGCCGCGAGATGCTGTTGACCGAACGGTTGCGGGTCAAGACGGTCATTGGCACCGTGGCGATCGTGACGCTGTCGCTGTCCATCGCCTATCTGCTGGCGCCGTCGAGCTTCGCGCGCATATCTAATGGCCAGTTCGATCTCGCATCGTCTTTTATAATCACGGGGCCGCTGCTGCTGTTCGAGTTCTTCGTTCTTTACAAGGTCAATCAGCGCATCGCTGCAGGGCAGGATATTGCGCAGGGGCGGCGCTATTTGAGTGCACTCATCGAGACCAGCATTCCGACGGCAGCACTGCATCTCCATATGGGCTGGATGGGGCCGGCGGCGGCGTTAGCATTTGCGGCGCCTTTGTCCTATTTCATCTTCATCATTCTATCCACGCTTCGGCTCGATTTCTGGCTGTCGACGTTTACCGGCTTTGTCGCGGCCGCCCAGATGCTCGCGCTGGCCATGCTGTATCATCCGGTGCAATTCGCCTCGGAACCGGCACCGGATTTTGCGTTTCAGCTTATCCGCAGCGCCATGGTCCTGCTCTGCGGTATTCTTGCAGGCGCCGTCGGCTTGCAACTCCGTCGCCAGTTCGAGGCGAGCATCGCGGCAACTTCAGCGCGCGATCGTGTCACCAATCTGTTCGGTCAGCATGTTTCGCCGCAGGTTGTGGAGCGGTTGCTGGCGTCGGGAACGAGCTCCACGACCGAGATGCGTCAGGTCGCGGTGATGTTCGTCGATATCCGTAACTTTACCGCAGCGACCCGCGTGCATTCGCCGCGCCAGGTGGTGGAGCGGCTCGACGAGACGTTTGCATTGCTGGTCGATGTGCTGGATCGACATTCCGGGATCGTGAACAAGTTTCTCGGTGACGGATTTCTCGCGCTGTTCGGAGCGCCCATTGAGGATCCGAATGCGGCGCATTGCGCCGTGCAGGCGGCACGTGAGATGCTCATAGCTGTCGAGCAAAGCAATCAGGACAGCGAATGGCCACTGCGCATCGGCATCGGGCTTCATATTGGGGCCGTGATTGCCGGCAACGTTGGCTCCCCGCGCCGCAAGGAATACACCGTCATCGGCGATACCGTGAACTTCGCGGCTCGGCTTGAGGCGCTCAACAAACAGTTCGGCTCGCAATTACTGATCTCTGCCTCCATACGCGATGCCTTGGGCGACACTTGCGGCGATGCGGAGCTGCTCGGCGATGTGCCGATCCGCGGCTATGACCTGCCTCAGGCGATCTGGCGCTTGGGCTGAGTGCTGCGTCAGTTCTCGAAGAATGGCGCACGCGGCGGGCGCATGACCATGCCGAAGCGCGCATAGACTCCCTGGCGCTCGAAATTGTCCCGCACATGTCCCGCGGCGAATGACCATTCGTAAGGACCGGTGCGCAAGCCAGTCAGATGGCCGCCGATCCGGGTCTGCTGGCTGAAATAGTCGTTCGACAGTGCGGCCTCCGGGCCGATCCAGAACAAATCGAACAGGCGCCAGCCGGCTGCAATGCGCGTGGTATAGCCAGTATCGATGGTCGTGCCTGAGATGGCATATTGCAGCATCAGCTCGCGTGTCGGCTCCCACCAGACATCCATCGTGCCCCGCGCGCCGAGCATCGCGCGAAGCCGGGAGCGGTGCTGATCGTGGTAGAAATAGTCGGCTTCCATATCGAGGCCAGCCAATAGCTGAACTTCCAGATTGCCGGTTCGGATGAGGTAGCCCGGCAGGATCGCCGCGCGGCTGATCTGGGTGTAGTCGGAGCGCGTGCCTGTCGTGTAGCGTTCGAGGTTTTCCGACAGAAAGAAACGCAGAATGAAACCGTCCTTGTTAAGGCCGGCGGGAGCCCATTGCAGGCCGCCATAGGCGCCGAGGCTCCAATGCGACGCATCGACACCGCCGAAATACATCAGACGGTCCGGCATGCCGCCGGAGAGAAAATCGAAGGCACGCCGTTTTTTGATACGCGTGTCGAAGAGGGGCGACCAGAAGTTCGATGAGCCGGATGCCGGCTCGATCGTGGCATCGATCTCGCCGACATCCTGAGCCGAAGCCATGCCGCAGGAATATGCGGCCGCTGCAACGCATAATGCGCGTAACGCTAGTCCCCAACGCATCGAGCCCCCACCCAACGCAACAGAAACGCAACATAAATATGCAACTTAAGGTAGATTATATTGGGGATAAGCCTACGTCCAGTGTGGATAAGTAATAATCTGAAAAAAAACTGCTGTGAGATCGTCGCGCGGCTTCAAAGCTGCGACGGCAGCAGGTTCTGAACCTTGGCACCTTCGCGCTCCTCGATGATCTCGGCGATCCAGCGCCGGTGACAGTGCTCGTGGTCGCGCTCGTAGCAGAGGATGCAGACCGGTCCGGACTTCGTCACCAGCGCCGCCAGCTCATCCATCTCCTCCAGCGCCTGCGGGGTCTTGAGATGAGCCATATAGATCTTCTCGAGCGCTGCGAGCTTGCCGCTACGTGCGGCTTCGCGGCCGTCCTTGGGCGTGCCCAGTCCGCGCAGATGGATGTAGCCGATGCCGCGCTCGTCGAGGCCGGCAGCGAGCTGATTCTTGGAGAAGCCCGGTCGCCGCGATGCTGCGACGGCACGCACATCGACCAGCAGCTTGACGCCGGCATTTTGCAGTTCATCGAGCACGGCTTTCGCGGGCGTCTGCTCGTAACCGACGGTGAAGAGTTGAGGCGCTTTTCGGGCCATGTGAGCATCCCCGTGATCGACAAATGATTGGCACAATGTCGCGGCAGGCCGCGAGGCGTTGCTCCCATTTGCAACATGGCACATAGTCAACTCAACAAACTCCGCCAGTTCAATGGCCGATATCACCGGGGGAATGATGGCTCGCATGGTTGGTGCGTTGGGCGTAATCGCGCTCGCGCTTGTGTCGTTTCAGTCCACAGCTCTGGCGCAAGGCGCATATCCGGATCGTCCGGTCAGAATTATCGTGCCGATCGCGCCCGGCGGCAGCTACGATCTGGTCGGGCGACATCTCGCCGATGCGCTGGCGAAGCGAACGGGGCAGGCGTTCTTTGTCGAGAACAAGCCAGGAGCGGGCACCGTCGTGGGCACGCAGGCTGCGGCCCAGAGCGAGGCCGATGGCTATACGCTGATGGTCGGCGGCCTTTCCAACATGGCGTTCAACTCCGCGCTTTACGCCAAGCTTGCCTATGATCCGCTCAAGGATTTCGTGCCGGTCGCACTGGTCTACAAGTTTGGGTATGTCATGGTTGGCCGCAAGGATCTGCCGCAGCAGACGCCGAAGGAGATCGTCGCGGCCGCACTGGACAAGCCGGGGTCGATCACCGTAGCGACCGCGGGTGTCGGGACCGGACAGCAATTGGTGGCCGCGGCTTTCATGAAGTCCGCCGGCGTCAAGCTGCAGGAGGTGCCTTACAGGGGATCTCCGCCGGCCTTCGCGGATCTGCTGGCAGGCCGCATCGACCTGTTCTTCGACTCGATCGCCGCCGGGCTGCCTTATGTGCAGACGGGGCAGGTGCGGGGTATCGCGGTGCTGTCGTCGAAGCGGAGCCCGCTGGCGCCTGACGTTCCGACCATGGCGGAAGCGGGCGTGCCCGGCCTCGATGTCGATTCATGGCTTGGCATCTTCGTGCCGGCGAAGACGCCGCCGGCGGTGATCGTAAAACTCCGTCAGGATATTCGGGCGGTGTTGCCCGATCTGAAGGAGCGGTTCGAGAAGAGCGGCGGTGAGCCCTGGGATATGCCCGACGACAAGCTCGACGGCTTCATCGCATCAGAACACGCGACTTGGACAAAACTGATCCGCGAGGCTGGCATCAAGCTCGATTGAGCAACGCGCGTGGGTGCTACGTCACCCGCTCGATCAACGCCATGGCACCGTGTGGTGCGCGTACCTTGGCCTCGTGGATGACATAGGCGAACACGTCGCGTGGCTGTTTCTTGATCTTGGCGTCGTCGACGCGCGGCAGGTCGGTTGGCTCGCCGCCGCCGGCCCAGGTCTCGAAACGTTTGGCCCAGGCATCCAGCGCCTTCGGTGGATAGGCAGTCTTGATGCTGTCCTCACCCTTCTGCAAACGCAGATAGACGAAGTCGCCGGTGACATCGGCAATGGCCGGGTAGGTGGCGTGTTCGGAGAATACCACGGGGATCTTGAACTGTCGTAGCAGCGCAATGAAGGCCGGCACGCAGAAACTGTTGTGGCGGACCTCGACCACATGGCGCAGCTTGCGCCCACCGAGCTCTGTCGGCAACAATTCGAGAAACTTCCCGAAATCGGCTTCGTCGAATTTCTTGGTCGGCGCGAATTGCCACAGAACGGGGCCGAGCTTGCCGCCGAGTTCAAGCACGCCGGAATCATAGAACCGGTTCACGCTCTCGCCGGCTTCGGCGAGCACCCGGCGATTGGTTGCGAAGCGGGGGCCCTTGAGCGAGAATACGAAATCTTCCGGCACCTCGCGCGCCCATTTGCGAAAGCTCTCCGGCTTCTGCGAACCGTAGAAGGTCCCGTTGATCTCGATGGAGGTCAGCTTGGATGCGGCATAGCTGAGCTCCTTCGCTTGCGTGAGTTTCTCCGGATAGAACACCCCGCGCCACGGCGCGAAAGTCCAACCGCCGATGCCGATACGGATTTGTCCGGATTTCGCAACCATTGTGAGGCCGATCCTTTCAGTATTCGCCGTGTTACTCAGTGCCGCGCCGGCAGCACCGGCTTGGTTACGCCCTCCACGCCGGTCAGCACCAGCATCGTCAGCAGTGCATTCTGCGGCCCGATATAAGCGTCGACGGGCTTGTACCATTCATTGCGCGAATGCCAGTTGCCGCCCTGGCCGCCGCCGCCGATGGTCACCGCGGGGATGCCGAGCGACATCGCGAGATTGGAGTCCGTGCTGGAGCCGGCAAAGGTGACATGGGGCGCACGGGTCAGCGCGCTTACGGCGCGCGCGGTCGCCTGCACGAGGGGAGAGTCCTCTGCGACAACGCCCGCCGGACGGTCGCCAATCAGTTTGATCTCGACAGTGATCTTGTCCGATCCCCAGCGTTTGTTTTCTTCACCAACCGCGTCCTTCACCTGATCCAGAAGCCTCGCTTCGAGTTTCAACAGCTCTTCGGTCGAATTCGATCGCATGTCGATCGTCATGCGGGCTTCCGCTGCGATGGCGTTGACGGATGTGCCGCCACTTACCGTTCCGACCGTGAAGGTGGTTTTTGGATCCGCGGGTGTCTGCAGCTCCGAGATTTTCGCGACCGCGCGACCCAGCGCATGGGTCGCGCTCGGCAGGCCGAATTCCTGAAAACTGTGACCGCCCGGACCTTTGAAGATCATCTCGTAGCGGTGGCTTCCCGTTCCCTGATTGACGATCCGCGTGACACCGAGGCCGTCGATCGAGATGAAGCCGTCGATGTCCTTGTTGTCGCGAAACAGGGCTTTGACGCCGCGCAGATTGCCCAGCTCTTCTTCGCCGACGCTGGCGACGAACATGACGTCCCCGACCGTCGCAATCTGCTGCGTGTTGAGGGTCTGCATCAAAGACAGCAGGGCCGCGAGCCCACGGGCATCATCACCGATCCCCGGCGCCAGATAGACGCCGTCCTTTTCCTTCACCGTGACGTCGGTCCCCTCGGGAAAGACAGTGTCCTGATGTGCGGAGATGACCAGCTTCGGCGTTCCGGCGGTGCCCTTGCGCCGGGCGATCACATTGCCCTCGGCGTCGATCACGGCGTCCTTGAAGCCCAGTTCCTGAAACCGTGACAGAATGTAGTTGCCGCGCACGTTCTCCTTGAACGGAGGCGCGGGAATTTCGGTGATCCGGATCTGCTCTTTCAGGGCGCGGGCGTCGTCGGCCTTGATGGCATCGAGCGCGGCCATGACGCGCGAATCGGACAGCAGCCTCGTCGTGACGGTATCAATCGTCTGCGCGGTGACATGGCTGGCGCCGAAGGATGCCAGCGTCAGCGATGCAGCGAATAGGCATGGTCCGAGCGAGCGTCGCATGGCGTCTCCGATTGTCACGCGCGGAAACGATTGTGGTCGCGGTTCAGGAGGACTTCCGCCTCGAGAAAACCGCGCGAACGCGCCGCTGCTGATCGGGTAAGGTAGCGGGCACCCGCAGAACTGGCTATAGCTCGCCAGCAACAGAATGGTGCCAGGGTGCGGTGTTTGCGGCCGGACTGTGGCGTTGAAACCAGCGCCGGACACCCTTGCGGAACGTCTCCAGCGTCCCTATTTTGTTTCCAACGGCGACGATGATGCTTCATAGCTCCGGCGCTGGAACGACCTTGAATAGCTCGGTGCGCCGGATGTACGTGCGCCTGTTGTTCGGGGTCGTTGGCATTTTTGGGCCACTTTTGGCCATTCCCCCTCTGATGGCTTGTTCCCGCACCAGTTAAGGGCTCGCCGTTCCCTGTCCGCCTTGGCATGGTCCGGCGCGGCAGATATATGCTGGCGCCATGAACGAAGCCATCAGACCGGGGCCCGGACAGATATTGCAGGCGGGCGCTCCGCTGCAGCTGTCCGTCGTCGTCCCCACTTTTAACGAACGCGGCAATGTCGCCACCCTGGTGCAGCGGCTGGACGCGGCGCTGGTCGGCATTTCCTGGGAAGTCATTTTCGTCGACGACAATTCGCCGGACGGCACGGCCGACGCGGTACGTGAGCTGGCACGGGGTGACTCGCGTGTCCGCTGCATCCGCCGCATCGGCCGGCGCGGCCTGTCAGGCGCCTGCATTGAGGGCATGCTGGCCTCCAGCGCGCCCTGCGCAGCGGTGATCGACGGAGACTTGCAGCACGATGAGACCCAGCTCGGCAAGATGCTCGGTCTGATCGAAAGCGGCGCCGCCGAACTGGTGATCGGCAGCCGCTATATCGAGGGCGGCAGTGCCGACAGTTTCAACCAGCAGCGCCTCGGCGCCAGTAAATTCGCGACCGCTGTGGCGCAGCGGGTGCTGAAGGTTGAGATCGCCGATCCGATGAGCGGCTTCTTCATGATCCGCCGCGATCGCTTTGAACAACTGGCGCCGAAACTCTCAACGCAGGGCTTCAAGATCCTGCTCGATGTCGTCGCGACGGCAGAAGGCGATCTGCGCGTTATCGAGGTGCCCTACACCTTCGGCTCGCGGCTGCATGGTGAAAGCAAGCTCGATTCCATGGTGGCGCTCGACTTCCTGGGCCTGGTGCTGGCGAAGCTGACCAACGATACCGTGTCGCTGCGCTTCCTGCTGTTTGCTATGGTCGGCTCGATCGGCCTGTTTGTGCATTTCGCCGTGTTGTTCGTCACGCTGGAAGTTTTCGATCCGCCATTCGCAGAGGCGCAGGCCATTGCGGCGTTTTGCGCGATGACCGGCAACTTCCTGCTCAACAATTTCCTGACCTATCGCGACCAGCGTTTGAAAGGTTTCGGCATCCTGCGTGGTCTGGCGATCTTTTATGTGGTCTGCAGCGTGGGTCTGCTCGCCAATGTCGGCGTGGCTTGGTCGGTCTTCGACCAGGAGCCGATCTGGTGGCTGGCGGGCGCTTCCGGCGCGCTGATGGGCGTGGTCTGGAACTACGCGATGTCGGGCCTGTTCGTGTGGCGGAAACGGTGATCGCTGGATGACCACGCAGGAACTGCGGCTGGTTCGCGGCACCGCGGCCGTGGTCGTCGGTCTGGTGCTGCTGCGGCTCGCGGCGGCCGCATGGACGCCGCTGACCTTCGACGAAGCCTATTACTGGATGTGGTCGAAACATCTGGCCGGCGGTTACTACGATCATCCGCCGATGGTCGCGGTGGTGATCCGGCTCGGCACCATGATTGCCGGCGATACCGAATTCGGCGTCCGTATTGTCTCGGTCCTGCTGGCGCTGCCGATGAGCTGGGCGGTGTATCGCACGGCCGAATTACTGTTCGGCGGTCAGCGGATCGCGTCAACGGCGGTGATCCTGCTCAATGCGACGATGATCACGTCGGTCGGATTAATGATCGTCACGCCGGACGCGCCGGTGCTGGTCGCCTCGAGTTTCGTGTTGTTGACGCTGGCCCAGGTGCTGGCCACCGGGCAGGGCGCGTGGTGGCTCGCGGTGGGCTTGGCTGTCGGCGTAGCGCTGCTATCGAAATATACCGCACTGTTTTTCGGGCCGGCGATCCTGATCTGGTTGATTGCGGTGCCGAAAATGCGGCGTTGGCTGATCTCGCCATGGCCCTATCTCGGCGGCCTCGTCGCACTGGCGGTGTTCTCGCCGGTGCTGTTCTGGAACGCCGAACATGGCTGGGTGTCCTTCATCAAGCAACTCGGACGCGCCCGGATCGATCACTTCAATCCGGCTTTCATCGCCGAGTTGATCCCGACCCAATTCGCCTTCGCGACACCGCTGGTGTTCATTCTCGGCGTGATGGGCCTCTATGCCCTGGCGGTCCGCAGGCCCGGAGCGTGGCCGGCGCGGGTGCTGCTGAATGCGATGTTTTGGGTCATCGTGCTGTATTTCGGCTGGCATGCGCTGCACAGCCGCGTCGAGGCCAACTGGTTCGCGCCAGTCTATCCGACGCTGGCCATCATTGCTGCCGTCGCGGCAACCATCGTGCAATGGAAGCCGCGCGAGCAGCGCACGGTGGACTTCTGCCTGCGCTGGGCGGGGCCGACCGGCGTCGTCATGTTCACGGCACTGGTGGTGCAGGCCAATACGGGTCTGCTGTCTGGCTACAAGCGTGACGCGACAGTCCGCAGCATCGGCGTGGGTTTCGTCGAATTGGCGGCCGACGTCGAGGCGGTTCGCGCCCGTGTCGGGGCCACATGCGTGGTGGCGCCCGATTACGGCACCACGGGCTGGCTCACTTTCTATTTGCCTAAGGGGACCTGTGTCTTCCAGCGCACCCAGCGCATTCGCTGGGTGAACATGCCGGAGCCGAGTGCCGAGCAGCTATCCGGCAACCTTTTGCTGGTGGGTGAGCAAAATGCTGCGGCCAATCCGGAATGGCGGGCGGCTTTTGCGAATATCGAGAAAGTGGCTGACCTCAAACGCAAACGTGGCCCGCTGGTCGTGGAGAATGTCGAGCTGAATCTGCTGGAAGGCGCGAAAGGCGATGTACTGGACCGTTCGCCGCCACCCGAGATGCTGCCGCGCTAGGAGGCGCGACCACCATGCGCTTGATAGCGCGATGGTGGTCGGCTGTCGCGTTCATGGCGCAAAGTGATAGTTCACGCCGATCTTGCCGAGCTGCATGGTCTGGGCAATATCGGCATTCAGATAATAAGGGCCGACCATCGGAGGGGCATTGATCACGCCTTCGAGGCTCGCTTTGTCATGGCCAAAGCCGATGTAGTTGTACTCCGCCTTGACGGACCAGTTTGGTGCGAAGGCGTATTCCACGCCGGCACCGACCACGTAACCGGTGTGAAGGCGGGATCCGTCGAGATTTGCGTATTGCGGACCCGACGACAGCGATATGGCGTGATGATCCCCGGCGAGGGCGACGCCGCCCTTGAGATAGGTCAGCCAGCGCTCGTTGGTCACCATGCCGATACGTGCGGTGGCCATTGCGAGCCATTCGGTGCGCGAGCGCATCTCGAGATTGTTGTCAAAGTTGGTGCGGGTGCCGCCGCCGATATTGCCGCCGACCAGTTCACCTTCAACACCCATGACGATCACCCCGAGCTGCACATTGGCGCCGATCTGGCCGCCGCCAAAGCCTCCGGTCATCGAGAACTTCCCATCGGGCGTGTAGTCGCGCCAGTCGCCGTGTCCCGATCCGTAGCCTGCCTGCGCACCGAGATAGAGCCCGGTCCAATTGAATCCTGACTGTGCGTATTGCAGCGGCGGAATCGGTTTGGCGGTATCGGGAGCGCCGAACTGGTAGTTCGCCCCGAGCTTGATGAGATGCAGCGTCTGCTTAGTCGAAGCCGTGGAGACGATCGGCCCGGTGGATGCCCGCGTACCGCTGAAATCGAACTCGTGGTCGGGGAAGCTGATGAAATTATACTCGCCGCGCAGCGACCAGTTGTTGGCAAGCGCATATTCCATGCCGGCGCCGACGATCCAACCCCGCCGTGTCTCGCCGCCGGACAGTGTAAGCCGGTCCGGCCCCGGCACCGAAACCTGAACGTCGTAGCCGTGATCTTCATTGGCCCAGGCGAAGCCGCCCTTGGCGTAAGTGAGCCAGCGGCCATTGGCGAAGCCAACGCGTCCGGTCACCGTCGACAGCCAGTTGATTTGCGACGTCTGGGACAGGGTAGCCTGGTTCAGAATGCTCACCGTGCGATTGCCCTTGATGCCGCTAAAGCTGATGTCGGCCTCGATGCCGAGCAGCAGATTGCCGATCTGTTGATTGTAGCCGGCCTGAATGCCGCCCAGCGCGCCGTCGGTCCGGATATTCAGGATCTGCCATTCGGTCCCGCCGAGACCATAACCGGCATGAACGCCGGCATAAAAGCCGGTCCAGTTATAGGCGGGATCGATGGCGGAGGCCTTGGTAAAGGCGTGGGCCGGCACGTCTGCGGCGATGGCGGCATTGCCGAGGCTGAGGATGCCGATGGTGCCGAGGAGAAGCTGTTTCATGTCGTTTCCTTGCAGGTGCGCTGGCGGCCCTCGAGGAATCGGAGCTGCTTCGCGCGTCATTTCGGCAGCGACCATGTATAAAAATACCGCTCTCGTCGTGGTCGTAAGCGCGTGACTTGTGCTGGATCGCGCTCTTGGCGTCGCATTGTGAGCGGCTGTCGCCGCTCGGTCTCACCTGAAAGTACTACTGGGGAACGCGATCTTGGGACCACACGACGACCACCGGCCAACGACTTATGGTCACCATCGGGGCGCAGTGCGCCGCTATGGTTTCGAAAGACGATAAATTATCGTCGTCGGCGTTGAACCAAAGTCAGGGGTCCGGACGACCTATCTCCGCACACATTGAAATGGGCGGTGATTGGGAACATGGAAAACACAAATCTCGCATTCAGCAGCCACTCCGACTTTGGATCCGACCGTGCCAAGGTGCACAGCATCGAAAAGCCGGACCCCGTGAACCTCACCGAGGTCGGCGGCCTGCGCGGAGCGCGGATCGCCAGCGTGATCAACCAGATCAATGAGAGCTTTGCCGACCAGCAGTTCTCGACCCGGGTGGTCGCCGAGAAGCTCGGCCTGTCCGTCCGCTACGTTCAGGATTTGCTGCAGGGTTCCGGCCTCAGCATCACCGATCGCATCATGGAGCTGAGGCTTGAAAAGGCCCGCAGCATGCTGACCGGCGATCGGCAGTGCAGCCTGAAGATCAGTGAAGTCGCGGCCGCCTGCGGCTTCAACGAACTATCCTATTTCCACCGCAGCTTCCGTCGTCGCTTCGGCGCGTCGCCGGCTAAATTCCGCATCCAGTCAATGAATGGCTGACGCGCGCTTGCGCTTGAAATAGTCCAGCGTCCCGCGGCTGATGACGTGATCCTCAGGGGTCACCTCGTCGGCCGCGATGTCGTCTGCTTTGGCCAGGCGGGTATAGAGTGCGCCAAAATCCTGATAGCTGTCCTGCAGCAGTTTCTCGAAGCTCTCAATGACGAAATAGCTCTGCTGGAAATCGTCGATGATGTAGTTCGTCCGCATCACGCGCTCGAGGTCGAACCTGATCCGGTTCGGCGAGGAGTCTTCCAGCGAGAAGACCGACTCTGTTGCTGACGACAGAATGCCGGCGCCGAAGATGCGCAACCCCTCCGCGCTCTTCATCAGTCCGAACTCCACCGTGTACCAGTACAATCGTGCCAGGTTTTTCAACTGGCCGAGCGCCATCGCGCGCTGGCCGCCTTTGCCATAGGCCTCCATAAAGTCGGCATAGACCGGGTTCGCCAATAGCGGAACGTGCCCGAAAACGTCATGGAAGATGTCAGGCTCCTGCAGGTAATCCATTTCGTGTTCGGGGCGGATGAAGGCGCCGGCCGGGAAGCGGCGATTGGCAAGATGATCGAAGAAGATCTCGTCGGGCACCAGTTCGGCGACCGGCACGACCTGCCAACCGGTCAGCGGCGTCAGACGGGCACTCAGTTTCTCCAGATCGGGAATGCCGGATTCGGACAGCTGCAGCGTGTTCAGTGCGGCGAGGAATTCGTTGCAAGCCCGGCCTTTAAGGACGGTCTGTGCGCGGGCGAACAGGCGGTCCCAGCGATCGTGCTCGGCGGCGGAGTAGGAGCCCCAGTCCTGGTCCAGCGTGAAGTCAGGGCGTTTCGGGGCGCTGAGGTAACGGCTCTTCTCGGTCGACTGGTTCAGCTCGGTCATGACGCTCTCCGACTCCGACGGTCCGATCAGAGCATAAGGTTCCGCTGCCGAATAGTTCCGTCAAAAGAAGCAACTTCTCGCATCCGCCCGTCCGACGATAGCAATCCACCATCGTCCAGATCTTATTTGCAAAGGCGTTTCCTTGTCGGACACCCGTCTCGATGACATTTTCAGTGGTAACAAACGTGGTCCCACATCGCTGAAATGATTGCGAAATTTCGGCGAAACCTCGCGGGAACCGCGGGCAAAACACTCTCATCATCGATCATAAGGAATACGACCGTGCGGTCCGTCATGTCTTCTCGACTCCTCTCAGGTGCTTTCGCGGCAGTGCTGCTGGTTTCCGGCGCGACGGGGGCGCTCGCTGACAGCTGGCCGAGCCGGACGATCAAGCTGATCGTTCCGTTCCCGCCGGGCGGCGCTGCGGACATCACGGCGCGGGTCTATGCCGACAAGCTCGGCGAGGCGCTGAAGCAAACCATTGTGGTCGAGAACAAGGCTGGTGCCGGTACGGCTATTGCTGCCGACGCGGTCGCCAAGGCCGATCCGGATGGCTACACGCTGTCGCTGGCGCCTGCAGGGCAGCTCACGATCCTGCCGCATATCAACAAGACCATCTCTTACGACCCCTTCAAGAGCTTCACGCCGGTGGCCATGCTGACGTCGGTGCCTTACGTGCTCGCGGCTAGCCCCGATACGCCGGTGTCATCAGTGAAGGAGCTCGTTGCTGCTGCGAAACGCGAGCCGGGGAAATTCACCTACTCGTCGTGCGGACCCGGCACGCTCTGCCATCTGAGCGGCGAGCTGTTCAAGAGCCTGACCGAGACGGATCTGCTGCATGTGCCGTTCAAGGGCAGCGCTCCCGCCGTGAATGCGCTGCTCGGAAATCAGGTGAACCTGTCTTTCGACACGCTGACGGTGCTGGCGCCGCAGATCCGCGACGGCAAGGTCAAGGGTCTCGTGATCACCAGCCGCGAGCGCTCGTCGCAGCTTCCCGATGTGCCGACGCCGGCGGAAGCTGGCGTGGCTGACTTCGTCGTCGACTCCTGGTTCGGCCTCGTCGTGCCTGCAGGGACGCCCGATGCCATTGTTGATCGCCTGAACGTCGAAGTGGCGCGCATCGGCGCGCTGCCGGATGTTCGCGAGCGTCTCGAAAAGCAGGGCCTGAGCATCACGACCTCGACCCAGGCGGCTTTCGCCAAGACGATCAAGGACGATTACGCCCGCTGGGGACGCGTCGTCGATGCGTCGGGCGCGAAGCTTTTCTGACCACTAGCCATATTGCCTGACACATCGGTCGGGCAAAGTAGAAGCTAAGAAAGGCCGGGTTGAATTTTCAACCCGGCCTTTCGCTTATCGATTATCTGCTGAAGCCTGTGTTCAGGCAGCAGCCTTCGGCTTCTCGATCGGATGCGGAACGCGGAAGCCGACGGCAAGACGGTTCCAGACATTGATGGCACCGATCGCTACGGTGATCTTGAGGCATTCCTCTTCCGAGAAATGCGCGCGCAACGCTTCATAATCGGCATCGGGTGCACGGGTCTGCGCGATCAGCGTGACGGCATCGACCCAGCCGAGGAGGGCACGCTCGCGCGGCGTATAGACCGTGGATTCGTGCCAAACCGACATCATGTTGATCCACTGTTCGCTGAGGCCGTCGTGACGGGATTCCTTCACATGCATGTCGACGCAGAAGGCGCAGCCATTGATGATCGACGAACGGAGCTTGATGAGGTGGACGATCGCAGGCTCGAGGCCACTTTCCTTGACGACATATTGATCGAGCGCGGCGACGGCCTTGTAGGCGTCGGGGGCGGCCTTGCCGATGTTGAGGCGGGCTTGCATAGTCTTTCTCCTTGGTGTGCGGTTTCAGGTTTCAGTTGGCGTTACGGCGTCGTTCGTTGAGCTCCAGAAAGGCGCAGCCGCGGGCGGCGATGGCGCCGTCGGTGTCCTTGGCGCGGAGATCGCCGAGCACATCGGCGATGCTCACCTTGGCCAGCTCATCGCGATAGACGCGCTCGGCACGCAACATCGCGGCATTGATGCCGCAGGGCGCCGTGGGTTTGCCGGGCAGGGGATTGGGGCCGCGCTGGCGGATTTCGCTGCAGCGGAAGGCGGGTGCATCGCCCTCAACGGCAAGGACGACATCGAGCAGGGTGATCTGGTCTGGCGTCCGGGCAAGGCGATAGCCGCCGGTCGGGCCAGGCTGTGCGATGAGCAAGCCGGCGCCCGAAAGCGCCTGCAGGTGTTTCAGGAGATAGCTGGTGGACACGCCATGGAATTCGGCGAGGGCGCCGGCGGACAACACGCCGTTCGATTGCAGGCCTGCGAGCATCGCCACGCTGTGGATCGCCTGCTCAACCCCGTCGCTCATCTTCATGGCTTATTTCACCTCTATCGTGGATAATTATTATCCGCGACTAAGGATGTCGTCAAGTGTCTGGTCCTGAGGTGGTTCGCTGGTGGGCAGCGCAACAGAATCTAAATCCCGATGCCGGTATCACCCGACCTAGGTACTGTGATCCGAAGCCGGGGGCCGGGTCAGTTCAGGGAACTCGACATGGCATTGCGTGACTTGCTGGCGCCGCAGGCGCGGCGGACGACTTTCGTTGCCGCAGCCATTCTCGGAGCCGGCCTCGCCGCGACATTCGCCATTCGCGAATTCTCGGAGCGCCTGATAGCGGCCGATATGCAGCGTCGCTTCGCAGTCGACGCGGTTGATATTTCCAATGCGATCAGCGAACGGCTGCGCACCCACGCCGAAGTACTGGTCAGCATGCAGGGATTGTACGCCTCGATCGGCCGTGTCGATCGCGCCCAGTTCCGACGCTACATCGATGTGCTCGATCTCGGCCGCCGCTATCCCGGCTTCCAGGCCTTGCAGTCGCTGCGTCATGTGACGCCGGATCATCTAGATGCCTTCATTGCGGAAGTTCGTGCCGACAAGAGCATCGAGCATTCCGGACAGCCGGATTTCGCCGTGCGTCCGCCGGGGCCACGATCAATCTACAACGTAGTCGAATTCGTCGAGCCGATGCGTGGCAACGAAAATGCGCTGGGCTTCGATGCCGGTGCCAATCCTGCGCAACTGGACTCGCTGCGGCGTTCCGCGGAGACCGGCCGGATTGTCGCGACGCCGCCGGTCAAACTGGTGCAGGACACCTCGGGTGGCCTCGGTTTCATCATCCGTGCGCCGATCTACCGGGCCGGCGAGCCCACGCAGACCGTCTCGCAGCGAAACGCAGCGCTCCACGGTTTTGTTGCATCGGTCTATCGCACCAATGACCTGATGCGCGGCATCCTCGATCCGCGCACGCTGCAGCAGATGCATATCCAGGTGGTTGATCGCGGTTATGCCAAGCCGACGCAGGAAGGCGTCATGATTGGCGAGCCGGAAGATGCGACCGTCACTCCGACCCTCATGTATGACAGTCTTGAGCCCAATCTCGGTCTCGTGACGCAAATGGTGATGTCGGCGGGGATCTCGGCGGATCGTTCGCTGGTTGTCGGCGAGCGCGTCTGGCGCGTGCTGTTCACCACCAATCCCGGCTCGATCTACGAAGTCAGCCATACAGTGCCGAACGTCGTCCTCGCCAGCGGCACCGCCATCAGCCTCCTGATGATGCTGCTCGCCGTGATCACGATGAGATCGCGCCGGTTGTCCGGCAATCTCAGCACGCTCGATGCCGAGCAGCGCGCGCTGGTCGACAATCCGCTGGCAGGCATCCTGTTTACGGCCGGCCACCGGATCCTGCGCGGCAATCGCCGGATCGCTGAACTCTGCGGTCGCAGCTCCGCTGCGCTTCTCGGCAACACGATCGACGAGCTGGTTGCGACGAAGGAGGACGGGGAGGCGTTCGATGCCGCGTTGGATCGTATTCGTGACAGCGCCATGGCGACGGAAGTCGAACTGCATCTGCGCCGCAGCGACGGTTCCACGCTGCTGGTCGATGCCTATGGCAAGCCGCTGGCGACCGGCGATATCCTCTGGGTGATCCAGGACAAGACCGACGCACTCGCTGTCGAGGCGGAGCGGCGCGCGCATGCGCACGCTATGGAGGAGGCCAACGAACGGCTGACGACCTCGCTGCAACTGGCGGAAATCCGCGCCAAGGAAATCGTCCTGCTCACTGAACTCTCGGGCGTGCTGCAGTCGTGTCAGTCGCGCGAAAAGATTTTCGCGGCGGTTCAGACCTATGCAGGCTACCTGTTCACGGAGGAGGCGGGCGCGCTGTACTATCTGAATAAAGCGCGTAACGCAGTTCAGCGCGGCGCCCATTGGGGCGCACTACAGGCCGATGCGGTGTCGTTTCCGGTCGATGACTGCTGGGCGCTGCGTCGTGGCACGACATTCCCGATTTCCGAGGCGAGTCAGGGACTGGTCTGCAATCATGCCGGTCCCTGCGGTGTCACCGGTACAGGGTTCGTTTGTCAACCGCTGATCGCGCAGAACAACCTGCTTGGTCTGCTGTATCGCGAGCATACTTCTGTGTTCGGTGAGGGGGCGGATCAATTGGCGACGATGCTGGCCGAACAAGTGTCGCTGGCGATGGCCAATCTCGAACTCCGCGAGCTGCTGCGTCAGCAGGCGGTGCGCGATCCGCTGACGGATCTTCACAACCGCCGCTACCTCGAAGATGCCCTGGTGCGCGAGACCACGCGCAGCCAGCAGGACGGCAAGCCGCTCGCGCTGGCGATGCTCGACATCGATCACTTCAAGGGTATCAATGACAGCCACGGCCACGAGGCCGGTGATGCCGTGCTGCGCGGCCTCGGCAGGATATTGCGCGAGACGACGCGCGCCTCGGATATCATTGGCCGTTTCGGCGGCGAGGAGTTCCTGATGCTGATGCCGGGCGTCACGGTCGAGGTTGCCGCGCAGCGGGCGCAGCAGGTGCTCGATGCCGTGCATCGCATGCAGGTGACGCTGCCAACGGCCATGCTCGACGGCGTCACGCTGTCGATTGGTCTGGCGGTGATGCCGGTGCACGTCGCCGAGGGCGATGACCTGCTCGCGGCCGCCGACGCCGCGCTTTATGAGGCCAAGCGAGAGGGCCGCAACCGCGTCGTGGTCAGTCATCGCCGTGCGAAGGCCGACACCGCGGCCTGAGCTCGTGGGTCATTATGGGATGGGTAGAACGTAGGCGCATTGCGCCGAAGCGATACTCGTCGCACATCATGACAACGAGCGATGAATGTCGCGAAGACGCTCTACGATTCTATGACTCCCGAACGTCCAGGCATGCTTCGTGCGTTTGAGGCAGCTCGATCGGTCAATCCAACGTATTGCGAAGCCGAATGCTGCTGACGTGGAGCGAGGTGTCCCATAGGGGCGCCAGCGTCTTCAGGGATGGCAGGACGCGCAATTCGACGCCGGCGGCTTCCAGTGCCTTTTCGATGTTGTCGATCCGCTCGACATTGAGCGGCATAGATGGTGCGCGCGATACCCACGCGCCTGCATCTCCGAGATCCTCGAACCCGTCAGCCGAAAGTTCGTAGCGATAGATCGTCGTCTGGGAAAGCTTGTCCAGCCAGCCGAGCTCGATATGCGCAACCATGCGGCAGGTGGTCATCTTCTTGTAGGCGGTGAGGTATTCCGGCGTCGTGCTCGCTGTCGGCCAGACAAAAATGCGCGGGCAGTCGCGCGGGAACAGATACATCGGCGCATGCCAGTCATCGATGGCCCAGATCAGGGGATCATTGAGCCACTCCTGTCCCTGGGCGCGAGGCGTCGCAACCTCCACCTGCCGCGGCATGAAGACTTCGATGTTGTTCTCTTCGCTGAAATGAAACAGGCGCATGGCGCACTCATGTGCGTCCATGCTCGGCGCGTCAATAACCGTCATGCGTGTTCTGGCCGTTCACGAAGCTGCGCATGATGAATTTGTGGATCGTCATGTCGGATCGGCCGCTCCCGGAACGTCTTTCAGACGGAACACGTTGAAATTCACCAAGGGAGGATCATGTCATGACCGGTTCCAGCCTGACGCCTGCGCCCGAACTCGTGAAGAAGGCCAGTTTTCGCTATCCCAATGAGAGCCGTGAATACCGCGATGCGCGTAATGCGTTGCTTGTCGAGGAGATCGAACTGCGGCGTCAGATCGAACGCGTCGCGGAGCTGCGTCGTGCGCTACCAGATGGCGGCGAGGTGACCAAGGACTACGACTTCATCGGAGAGAAGGGCCCCGTGAATTTCGCGGGCCTGTTCGGCGACAAGCAGACGCTCGTCGTTTACTCCTACATGTACGGGCCGCAGCGCGAGAAGCCGTGCCCGATGTGCACATCGCTGCTGTCGGCCTGGGACGGCGAGGTGCCTGACGTTACGCAGCGCGTGGCGCTGGCCGTTGTGGCGCGCTCGCCGATCGAGCGGCTGGTCGCTTTCAAGAAGCAGCGTGGCTGGCATTACCTGCCTTTGTTCTCGGACACCTCCGGCGCGTTCAGCCGTGACTATCGTGGGCTGACCAAGGACGGTGGCGACGACGCTGCCTTCAACGTCTTCACCCGCCGCAGCGGCAAGATTCGCCATTTCTGGAGCGGCGAGATGGATGGGTCTACGGCGGATCCCGGCCAGGACCCGCGCGGCGCTCCGGACCTGATGCCGCTCTGGACGATTCTGGACGTTACGCCGGAAGGGCGGGGCACCGATTGGTATCCGAAGCTGAACTACTGAGGTCGTGATCATTTGACGCCTTAGCCGGTACAAATTGATCTTTTTGATTACCTAAATACCCCAAAAGGAAATGTGGTTCCCCGCGCACCAGCCTCGCACTAGGCCAATGGCCTAATCACAGCGCGCCAATAGTTCGGGCCGGGCGTGACCCAAAACCCCAGCGCGCCTGAGACCGGCCTGCGAGAGCCCACAAAGCTCTCGCAGGTTCCCCGAATTCGTCCTGTCGGTTACTCAAAAAGGCCATGATTGGCAGGCCTTTAGGTAGGCAATCGGTGGGGGACCTCCAATTAATTCGCATTTAACTAAAACTCGCCTTAATGGCGTTTCGCATCCCTGCGCGGTGCTTTTCGAGACCTGTGTGTCTCGTCAGGCACAACGGGCAGGGAGCTTAGTAAACGTGTGTTGGACGTCAGGCGTATGAGCAGCAGTAAACGTGCGTTGAACCATTCTGCCCCCTCACGCCGAGGCCAGCATCAAGTGTCGAAATCCAGTTCACGCATGTTCGTGATCGGCGCTGCTCTTGCCGCCGTCGCATTGACCGGTGGATGGACGCTCGCCGGCAAGCTTTTCCAGAACGGCGTGCAGCCTGCGATGGTCTCCGCCAATCTCGGCAATGATGCGGGCGTCGGCCAGTCGTCTTTCGCCGAGCGCTTCGACAGCCGCTTCTCACGCACCGAACACCGCACATCCTTCTCCGAGCGTTTCGAGCCGGCCGTTAATGCGCCGCTCGCTGCCGCGCAGCCCGAGCCGAAGCGTCAGGTCGCTTGGTTCGACCCGACCTATTCGATGGGCGCCGCGCCCGAGCGCTTCGTCAAGCGCAACGCGGCTTCTGAAGCTGTGATCCCTGCACCAGCCGCGAAGCCGCAGGAAGTCGCACTGATGCAGCCGGCACCGACGGTGCGCCAGCTCGTCGACAGCATTCCGATGCCGGCCGCACGGCCCTCCGATGCCCGTACGCCGTCCGCGCCGCAGCAGGCAACACAAGCGCCGTCGCAGCCGGTCGCACAGGCCAGCGCCGCCAGGGGCGGTGCCTATGGCCACGACTCACTGGTTCAGAAGGCGCGGCTGGCGCTGGCTGCGCAGCCCAAGTCCGGCAATTTCAACGTCTTCGAGAAACTGTTCGGCGGTAGCGCTCCGCAGTCAGGCCCCGTGCTCGCTTATGCCGGCTCCGACGGCGGCGTGCTGAGCAACGGCACCGATGCGGCGGCCAGCAATGAGCCCACCCTGAGCGATCGCACCACCGCGGTCTACGATATCTCCGCGCGTAAAGTGTACATGCCCGACGGCACCAAGCTGGAAGCGCATTCCGGCCTCGGCAGCCGTCTCGACAATCCCGCTTATGCCCATGAGAAGATGCGCGGCGTGACGCCGCCGCACATCTATGATCTGAAGCCGCGCGAGGCTCTGTTCCACGGCGTGGCCGCGCTGCGCCTGACGCCGGTGGGCGGCGAGGGCGCGATCCATGGCCGCACGGGTCTGCTCGCGCATACCTACATGCTCGGCCCCAATGGCGATTCCAACGGCTGCGTCTCGTTCCGGGACTACAACAAGTTCCTGCAGGCCTATCGCAACGGTGAAGTGAAGCGCCTCATTGTGGTTGCCAAACTCGACTGATCGATATGACTGACGTGCCGCCCGTGACGGCGATGCGTGTTCAGTCATTATGAGCCGACCTTCGGATCGATCTTCCGTGCGCTGGCGACGTCTGCTGCGCCGCCCGTAATGTCGCCCATTTCAAGCCGTGTCATGCCGCGCAGATAGAGCGCCTTGGCGTATTTCGGATTGATGCGCAGCGCCGCATTGAAATCGGCCATCGCGCGGTCGTTGTCACCCTTGTCGGACCACACGCTGCCACGATTGGTCAGCGCCGCCACATAGGTCGGTGCGATGCGGATCGCCTCGTTGTAGTCGGCGATGGCACGATCGTTGTCCCCCTTCAGGCTGAAGGCGAAGCCGCGGTTGAACACCGGGCAGGGATCGTTCGGATTGATCCGGATTGCTTCGCCGAAATCGGCGATGGCGCGCGCATGATCGCCCTTCACCAGCCAGGCGCCGCCGCGATTGCTATAGGCGCCGCCTTCCTGCGGATTGAGACGGATCGCCATGTCGTAGTCGGCAATAGCGCGGTCGTTATCGTCCTTGGCGTACCAGGCGACACCGCGATTGACATAGGCATCGGTATTGTTGGGATCGAGACCGAGCGCCACGCTGAAGTCGCTGATGGCGCGGTCGTTATCGCCGCGGGCGAGCCAGAGATTTCCGCGCATGAAATAGGCGCGGGCATAATCCGGGTTCAGGCGGATGGCTTCATCGAAAGCGGCCATGGCAGGGCCGCTCTCGTGCCGTTCATTATATTCGAAGGCGCGGTTGAAATGCAGCTCAGCAAGCTGGCGGCCGCGGTAGTTGCCTGACGCGATGGCGCGGTCGCAGGCCGCGATCGCCAGGACGCCGGAGGCATCGGTACATTGCTGTGCATCGTCGGCGGCAGCTTGCGCGATCGGCATTGCTGCGCTCGCCAGCATGGCAGCGAACAGGACGCGGATGGCGCAACGGTTCAGGCTTGGAAAGTGGCGCATGGCTCGACCTCTCGCGTGTGACAGGCGTTGGTCACACCGCGAGGAGGAAGGGTTCAATGGTGGGAGAGGCTACCGGAAATCGATGCTGCGCAGCACGATACCGGGCGGCTTGCCCTCAAATTCGGCGTTCGCGAATTTGCGCGCTGCGCAGGCCTCGATGCGATCGCGCAGCCGGACGAACTGCTCCTCGCGTTGTTCGGGCTTGGTGCGTTTCGCCTTTTCAAGCTCGTCCATCGCGCTGGTGCTGATCGCGCAGGTGACTTCGGTCGCGTCATTCATCATCGAGAACAGGACAACCATGCGATTATATTCGAAGCTTTGGAAAACACCGTGTGTAAGCGCCATCGTCGTCTTCCCGCGTTAGGCCTTGCGCTTTGGCACAACAGGGTTGAGTTCAGCGATCTTGCGCAAGCATTCGGCCTCGGTGGGATGTGGGCCCGTAACAAAGGTTCCGCTGATCTTGGTGCTGTACCAGCCGGACTCGACGCCGAGGCGGAGAGATTCTGCGACTTGAACGTGACGGTGCAAGAGGTTCTGCATGAGGATGCTTTCGGTTGAGCGCTGGCTGCTGCGGGATCGCTGCGACCTGCGTAATGATGGGATCAGTCGTTGGCGGCAAGCCGCGTAAAATCGTCCAGAACGATGGCGATTAGATCGCGGTGCTGGGTATCCTGTGCGCTGAGCGATGCGCCGTAGAGATTGAGGACGTAGCGCGCCTTCGCTGCAGCCTCAGGCCATGTGGTGGCCGGCGTGGTCAGTAACTGCTCTTCGAGTGCCAGCTGCCGCTCACGCAGTGCTGCGGCATTGGATTCGACTTCGGCGAGACTGCGCCGGATATCGGTAGCTTTCTGTGCCGCCATGCCGCGGCGGCTATCCAGCTCGACGGGAGTGTCGGTCATGGTGCGCTCGCATCGATGCGCTGCGCATCTGCCAGCTCAAGCGACCCAATGGAGATCATCTCCATGGAACTTGTATGGGGTGGTGCACCGGGCACGATCATCATGGTCGCCGTGCGCCGATAGCTGGCGAAGGACAGTCCCTCGATCATCTCCTCATCGGTGATGACGTCATACGACCCTGCCGGGATCAAACGACCAAGGCCCTTCAACTGGAAAGGATGCTTGAAAGTAACGGTCTCACGGCGCGATCTCGTGGTCACGCGCGCATGTCGCTGCTGAGATCCGGCATCCATTCAGCGTGCGCCTATTCACAGACATTAGCCATCGATTTCTTTGAGCGATCCGGTGTTTCGTCGAATTTCGCTATGATTGTCTTGTTATTGGACGTTTTGTCGCCATTTCGAGGATGTATCTGACATCGATGACATTCTGGTCGACGCTTGTGCTGGGTTTTTCTCGCAAGATCGTCGCGCAATGTGCAACGCTTGCGATGTCTCGCTTTTGAAATCAACGATTTGCCGGGATGAGGTGTTTTGCATGAAGATCCGTGTTGGCTACGAGATGATCTATGATTTCCCGCAGCCGACGCCTGTCATGATCGTGATGGGCATGCACTTCACGCGTGCCTCCGACGTGGTGGTGCCGGACTATCTCACGATAAATCCCTCAGTTCCGATCACGCCCTATCGGGATGGCTTTGGCAACTGGTGCAGCCGCATTGTTGCGCCGACGGGCCGCATCACGTTCAAAGCCGACGGGATCGTCAACGATAGCGGCAAGCCGGACGTTATCGTGCCGTCAGCCATCCAGCACGCGGTAGAGGATCTGCCGGCCGAGACGATCGTCTATCTGCTCGGTAGCCGTTACTGCGAGACGGATCGGCTGTCGGACGTCGCCTGGCAGCTGTTCGAGAAGACTGTGCCTGGCTGGGCACGCGTGCAGGCAATCTGCGATTTCGTGCATAACCATATTCAGTTCGGTTACGAGCACGCACGCGCGACCAAGACCGCCTGGGACGCTTACAACGAGGGGAAGGGCGTCTGCCGCGACTACGCGCATCTGGCCATCACGTTCTGTCGCTGCATGAACATCCCCGCGCGCTACTGCACCGGCTATCTCGGTGACATCGGTATGCCGAAGCCATGGGCCGACGGCGATTTCGCCGGCTGGTTCGAAGCCTATATCGGCGGCCGCTGGTATACGTTTGACGCCCGCAACAACATCCCGCGCATCGGACGCGTGTTGATCGCGCAGGGCCGCGATGCCGCGGATGTGCCGATCACGCAAACTTTTGGGCCGAACACGCTGGTGAGTTTCAAGGTGTGGACCGACGAGATCGACGAAAGCACGCAGGCGGTCAACTGACTCGCTTTGTCGGCACTGTCGTTACACCCGCTTAAGCCTGCATTTTCAGCAGCATGTGAGCGGCCAGGAAGGAACCGAGCGCGCCACTGAGAATTTCACCTGTCATAACTTCGTAAGGACAGGACCGATGGCAAACACTCTGACAAGCCTGACGACCGCCGTGGCATTGATTGCGGGTTCCAGCGTCGCGGCTTTGGGCAGCGGCACGGAGGCACAGCGCGAAGCCTGCACGCCCGATGCGTTTCGCCTCTGTACATCGGCAATGCCGGATGAGGGGCGGGTAGAAAATTGCTTGCGCAGCGCAGGACCGCGATTGAGCCGCGCTTGCTATGATGTGTTCTTTCCGCAGATCGAGCACGATCAGGCTCAGATGATGCGTGGGCAAGCTCCGTCACGCGAACGCATGAAGCCATCAGCGGCGGATCGCATGCAGACACCGTCTATGCCGCAGATGCCGCCGGCCGCCGGTGATGATGATTGAGGCAAGGAGAGATCTGGCCTCGCAAGGGCGGTGCTGATTGCACCGCCCTTGGCCTATGTCGGATAGACTGTTGAGCAGAGCGCGTGGGTTACCTGAAGCCGCCGGTGGCGTGCAGTGTTTCGCCCGTCACGTAAGATGCAGCATCAGAAGCGAGGAATGCGACGACGGAAGCTATTTCCTCGACCTTGCCGATGCGGCCCATCGGCGTGGCGGATTCGATCCACTTGCGCATGTCGCCTTCATGGAATCCGGCTGACACCACGCCCTCGGTCGCGATCATGCCAGGATTGACGGCGTTGACGCGGATCTTGCGCGGCGCGAGCTCCTTCGCCAGCACCGACGTGATCGCATCGACCGACGCCTTGGTCGCGGTGTAGACCGCCGAGCCCGGTGGGGTAATCGTAGAGACGCCCGATGAGATGTTGACGATGCTGCCGCCGTTGGCGTTGAAGTGTCTGGCCGCTTCCTGCGAGACGAGCAGCAGCCCGAGCACGTTCAGATCGAAATGTTTGTGGAAGTGCTCCGGCGTAATGCTGTCGAGAGGGGCGAATTCATAGACGCCCGCATTGTTGACGAGAACGTCGATCGGCCCGAACGCCTTGACGGTCTCGGCCACCACCGATTTGGCGCCGTCCGGCTCGGCGAGATTGCCGTGCACCGCGATGGCCTTGCCGCCCTTGGCGGTGATCTTCGCGACGACCTCGTCGGCGCCTTTCTTGCTGGATGCGTAATTGACGGCGACGGCAGCGCCCTCGGCGGCGAGCTGAATAGCGATTTCAGCGCCGATGCCCTTGGAGCCGCCGGTCACCAGCGCAACTTTGCCTTCGAATGTCTTGGTCATGGTCGTGATCCCTCTTGGATGCTTCAATAGTTCGGAAGTATGGGACTATTGAACCAGCGCAAGGGGGCGTCTATATCTTTTTTATGGTTCAGTTCGTTCACCCCGCGACCAAGGACATCACGCTGGCCGGCGTGCTCTCGGCGCTGGCTGATCCCATTCGGCTGCAGATCGTCCGGGGCTTGCTGCAGGAGAGCGGTTGCCTGTCCTGCACGGCGGCGTCGCCATGTCCGACCATCGCCAAGTCCACTTTGTCGAACCATTTTCGCGTGTTGCGCGAGGCCGGCCTGATCCAGACCAGCAAAAAGGGCGTCGAGCATCAAAACGCAGTGCGGGCGGCCGATATCGAAGCGCGGTTTCCCGGGCTGTTGATGGCGATCCTGGCGTGCTCCGTCGAGCCGTCCGCGGCGGCAGTTGCCTGACGCAGCCAACAAAAATGCCCGGCATCACTGCCAGGCTTTGAATGCCATGATCGAGCTGAAGTCCTCAGACTGCGGACGGAGATCGCGTCTTAACGGTAGACCCGCGTCTTGGTCACGACGCAGCGGCCCATTGGCCCGTGACGGACAACCGTGCGCATGGTGCAGACAGGTCCACGGCATATGACAGTGCGGCGGGACACATAGCGCTGCGATGAGAAATCGGTGATTGGTGCTACGACTTTTGTCGTCTGCACAGAACACACAGCAAGCGTTGCCCAAGGGATGCGGTCGCTATGGCTTCCATGCGTTAATCACGCGGACATCGGCTGGCCATTCATCCTCGGGAAGACCCATGATCTGGTTGTGCTGCGCCTTGGCGGCGTTGGATCGCGGGCGGTTATCGGGATCGATGATGTAGCTGCATTTCTGCATGAATTGCGCACGGTGCTGCGGCTGAAGCTGAAAATTCAGATTGCGCCGCGATTCACTTTCCGACCATTTTGCGATGACCCCTATGCTCTGCTCCGGCGGAGTCGATGGCACTTCGGCGACGATAAGCTGTCGCACCTTTTCGCTCAGCACCTTGGTCCGCTGTCGGTAGCGGGTAGTCTCGGCGTTGTATTTGCCCGTGTTCGCCGGATCCTGTTTTGCGCATTCACTCAAAAGATTCTGTCGCAAATCCATCACCGCATACACGTGCTTGGCACTCTCAAAGACGCTGCGTGCAGCTGAATGCGCGGCGGTGCTGAGGCCGATGAAAGAAAGAGCGATGAGTATGCGCATGATTATTTCCCTGATGCTTCCACCAAGTAGACGATCCGTAGCCACGCAACCCGCAATGGCTTCCGCGATTGTCTGCGATGACCAGCCCTAAACAAAAACCCCGGCATCGCTGCCGGGGTTCTGCATTCTGATAGTTGCTTGAAGCGTTGGACTTAGAAGTCCATGCCGCCCATGCCGCCGCCCGGAGGCATGCCGCCGCCGCCTGCGCCGCCCTTCTTGGGCAGTTCGGCAACCATGGCTTCCGTGGTGATCAGCAGGCCGGCAACCGAAGCTGCGTTCTGGATCGCTGCACGGACAACCTTGGTCGGATCGATAATGCCCTTCTTGAGCATGTCGCCGTAGGTGCCGGTCTGCGAGTCGAAGCCGTAGCTGTAGGTCGCGGTCTCGAGGACCTTGCCGACGATGACCGAACCGTCTTCGCCTGCGTTGATGGCGATCTGGCGAGCCGGAGCCGACAGGGCCTTGCGGACGATCTCGACGCCGGTCTTCTGGTCGTCGTTCGCGGTCTTGATCTTCTTCAGCTGTTCCGAAGCGCGGAGCAGAGCGACGCCGCCGCCGGGGACGATGCCTTCTTCAACCGCAGCGCGGGTCGCATGCATCGCGTCATCAACGCGGTCCTTGCGCTCCTTCACTTCGACTTCGGTCGCGCCGCCGACGCGGATGACGGCAACGCCGCCAGCCAGCTTGGCGAGACGCTCCTGCAGCTTCTCACGGTCGTAGTCCGAAGTGGTTTCTTCGATCTGCGCCTTGATCTGCGCCACGCGTGCTTCGATGTCGGCCTTCTTGCCGGCGCCGTTGACGATGGTGGAGTTTTCCTTGTCGATCATCACCTTCTTGGCGCGGCCGAGCATGGCGAGCGTGACGTTCTCGAGCTTGATGCCGAGATCTTCCGAGATCGCCTGGCCGCCGGTCAGGATCGCGATGTCCTGCAGCATGGCCTTGCGGCGATCGCCGAAGCCCGGTGCCTTGACGGCAGCAACCTTGAGGCCGCCACGCAGACGGTTGACGACGAGGGTGGCGAGAGCTTCGCCTTCGACGTCTTCCGCGACGATGACGAGCGGCTTGCCGGTCTGCACGACAGCTTCGAGCAGCGGCAGCATCTCGTTCAGCGAGGAGAGCTTCTTCTCGTTGATCAGGATGTAGGCGTCGTCGAATTCAACGCGCATCTTGTCGGCGTTGGTGACGAAGTAGGGCGAGATGTAGCCGCGGTCGAACTGCATGCCTTCGACGACGTCGAGTTCGGTTTCGAGCGACTTGGCTTCTTCAACCGTGATGACGCCCTCGTTGCCGACCTTCTTCATCGCGTCGGCGAGGAATTTGCCGATTTCTGCGTCGCCGTTCGCCGAGATGGTGCCGACCTGAGCGATTTCGTCGTTCGAGGTGACCTTCTTGGAGTTCTTGACGAGGTCAGCAACCACGGCTTCCACAGCCAGGTCGATGCCGCGCTTCAGATCCATCGGGTTCATGCCGGCAGCAACCGACTTGGCGCCTTCACGGACGATCGCCTGGGCGAGCACGGTAGCAGTGGTGGTGCCGTCGCCGGCTGCGTCGGCCGACTTCGAGGCCACTTCGCGCACCATCTGGGCGCCCATGTTCTCGAACTTGTCGTCGAGCTCGATTTCCTTGGCGACGGTGACGCCGTCCTTGGTGATGCGGGGCGCGCCGAACGACTTGTCGATCACGACGTTGCGGCCCTTCGGACCGAGCGTCACCTTCACGGCGTTGGCGAGAATGTCGACGCCGCGCAGCATCTTGTCGCGGGCATCAACGCCGAATTTCACTTCTTTAGCTGACATGTTTTGCTTCCTTGAAAATCAGGATGGGTGGGGAAAAGGCGCTTAAGCGGCCTTCTTCTTGGCGGGAGCGGCACCTTCGAGGACGCCCATGATGTCGCTTTCCTTCATGATCAGCAGGTCCTGACCATCGATCTTGACCTCGGTGCCCGACCACTTGCCGAACAGCACGCGCTCGCCGACCTTCAGATCGATCGGGATCAGCTTGCCGGCTTCGTCGCGGCCGCCCGGGCCGACGGAGACGATCTCGCCCTGGGAGGGCTTCTCTTTGGCGCTATCCGGAATGATGATGCCGCCAGCGGACTTCTCTTCGGCGTCGATACGCTTGACCACAACGCGATCGTGAAGCGGACGGAATTTCATGCAGTCCTCCTAAGTTTCTGTAGATGCTTGAGAAATTTAAATTGGCAGTCTGAGCCAACAAGTGCCAGCGCAGCTGGTCCGGACATAGGCCGAACGTTCCCCACCGGCAAGGGTCTTTACCAAATATTTTGGCACTCAAATATGACGGGTGCCAGAATTGGTTAAGACCCTCCGATACCGGTTCTCGAATCCGTTAGCATCCACGGTAAGTGGCTGCTAACATTCGGCTTTCAACCCATTATTAAACTTTTAAGCTTGTGATGAGGACGTTGCTTGCGTCACATTTCATGCATCGTGTTGTCATGGGCGAAGTGGAAGCCGGTTCGCTGCAGTCAGCACGGTCACAGGAGAGCAGAGCGAAGTTCGACGTCAAACCGGAATCCACTTAGCCGAATGCGCTCTGTCCATGGAGGTTGAACATGGTCTCGAGAAATGCAGTTTCTGACGATTTCAGGAAGCAGGTGCTTGGCTACGGACTGACGACGGCGCAGATTCTCTACCGCATGCCCGATCACCCCTCGCTGCTGCAGACCTACGTCTGGCAGAACTATGATTTGTTTCCGAAGTTCCCCGCGCTGAAGGATTTCCTGGATTTCTGGCAGGAGAAGCTCGATGGCCCGCTCTTTGCGGTCACCGTCGCGCATTCGAAACTGATCAAGCCGGCCGAGCTTCGTGCCGTGGATGGCGTCTTCCGGTTGCACTAGTCCGCGCCTCTCAACGCGCCGGATGAATTGCCGCTGTGCTGAACTACAGCTAGGTTCCCGGACGCGCTGGCCGTTTGTTTGGCATTGCGCCGGGTGGGAAACACGACATGGCGAAGCTGAAGCGAACGTCAAAGAGCGCGGCGAAAACGGCTGCGACGAAGAAGCCTGCAACACGGGCGGTAGCGAAAGCAGCAAAGAAGTTCGCGGTTAGCAAGCCGGCCAAGGCGAGTACAAAAGCTGTCGCCAAGGCCGCGGCGAAACCCGGCCAGCGCCGCAAGCAGCGCGTCGCGATCAGTCACTATCAGGAAGAAGCATTTCTCGGCGACGGCCTGCGTGCCTACGCAAAGTATCGCGATCTCGGCGTTGCCGCTGCGACCGGCGGTTTGGCGCATGCGCATGTCATCCGGCTGATCGGACCTTGCGATCCGAAAGAGGTCTCCAAGCTTCACTATCACGATGCCGAGTTTCAGCTGGTCTATGTGCTGAACGGCTGGGTGAAGGCCTATATGGAAGGCGAGGGCGAGATGACCATGCGTCAGGGGTCATGCTGGACCCAGCCGCCACGCATCAGGCATCTGATCCGTGATTACTCCGACAATTGCGAACTGCTGGAAGTGATCCTTCCGGCGGAGTTCAAGACGGTGGAAGTCCGGTAGTTCGCGTGCGGAAATGCGACGCGTGCCTTGTTCGCGCGTCGCAGTGGCGTTGAATCAGCTATGCTGAGCCCGTCGCTGCCCTGGCCCTCAACGAGTATCTCATGACTGCATCCGTTCCGGTTTTCGACGGTCACAACGATGTGCTGCTGCGGCTGTACAAATCGCAATCGCACGATCCGGTATCCGACTTCCTGACCGGGGAAGCCGCCGGTCACATCGACCTGCCGAAGGCGAAGGCCGGCGCATTCGTCGGCGGGCTGTTCGCGCTGTATTCGCCGGCAGCTCAGGCGTCATCGGGATTCATGGCTCAGATGACGGGCGGACGCTACGCCGTGCCGCTCCCCGAGCCGCTGACGATGGACGAGGCGCGCAATTCCGTCGTCGCCGAACTGGCCATCCTGCTGCAGCTCGAACGCGCTTCCGCAGGCGCGGTGGCGATCTGCACCACCACCGCCGAAATCCGGTCCGCCATTGAGCGCAAGGCGCTGGCCGTGGTGGTCCATCTGGAAGGCGCGGAGGCCATCGACGCCGAGCTCAGATTCCTCGACGTTCTCTATGCGGCGGGGTTGCGGTCGATCGGGCCGGTGTGGAGCCGGACCAACATCTTCGGCCATGGCGTGCCGTTTCACTTCCCGTCCGGGCCGGATCTCGGCGACGGTCTCACCGCGGCCGGCGAGCGGTTGATCGGCGCCTGCAATGACCTGAAGATTCTGGTCGACCTGTCGCACATCACCGAGAAGGGTTTTTGGGATGTGGCGCGGCTGTCGAAGGCGCCGCTGGTGGCGACCCATTCCAATGCCCATGCGCTGTGCCCGTCGCCGCGCAATCTCACCGACAGGCAGCTCGCCGCGATCCGCGACACCGGCGGCATGGTCGGCCTGAATTTCGCGACCTGCTTCCTGCGCCCCGACGGCAGCATGCGGCCCGACACCGGCATCGAGCTGATGGTGCAGCAGATCGACTATCTGCTGGAGAAGCTGGGCGAGGATCATGTCGGGCTGGGATCGGATTCGACGGCGCGGTGGTGCCCGAGGCCATCGACTCCGCCGCGGGCCTGCAGGTGCTGTTCGTGGCCTTGGGCGCCAAGGGCTATTCCGAGACGCTGCTCGGCAAGCTCGGCGCGGGCAACTGGCTCGATCTGCTGCAGCGGACGATCGGCTGACCGGCGCTGGCGGCGTGTCTCAGGTGAGCATGCCGACGATCGCGCCCATCAGGCAGGTCGTCAGCGTCCCCGAGACGATCGACTTCACACCGAGCGCGTTGATTTCGTTACGACGCTCCGGCGCCATCGTGCCCATGCCTCCGATCATAATTCCGAGGCTGGCAAAATTTGCAAATCCGCACAGCGCATAAAGCATGATGAGGCGCGAGCGTGCATCCAGCGCATCGGGACCGAGCTTCGCCAATTGAACATAGGCGATCAACTCGTTGAGGATCGTCTTGACGCCCATCAGCGAGCCTGCGGTCAGCGCCTGGTCCCACGGCAGGCCCATCAGCCAGCACACCGGTGCCATCACGTAACCCAGCATGCGCTGCACGGACAGCGTGTTGCCTCCCACGGTCGGCATCATCATGAGGATCGCGTTCATGAGATACATCAGCGCCACGAAGACCAGCAGCAGGGCGATGATGTTGACGAGCAGTTCCATGCCTGCACTCGTGCCCTTGACGATCGCATCTATCGTGCTCGTGGCCGATGCGTCCGGATTGGCGAGCAAGCCGCCGGTGCGACGATCCTCCGTCTCAGGCACCATGATCAGGCTGACAAGGATCGCAGCTGGCGCCGAGAGCACGGAAGCAATCACGAAATGCGTCGACGCATCGGGGATCAGTGGCGCCATGAAAGTGGCGTAGAGCACCAGCACGGTACCGGCGATCCCCGCCATGCCACCCGTCATCACCAGAAACAGTTCGCTGCGCGTGAGCTGTGCGAGGTACGGGCGAATAAACAGCGGGGCCTCGACCATGCCCAGAAAGATGTTCGCGGCCGTTGACAGCCCGACCGCGCCGCCGATGCCGAGTGTGCGTTCGAGCAGCCACGCCATGCCGCGCACGATCGGCGGCAGGATACGCCAGTAGAAGAGCAGGCTGGTCAGCACGCTGATGACCAGCACCACGGGGAGTGCCTGCAGCGCGAGCACGAAATCCGCGCCGGGATTCTTGAGATCGAACGGCAATGCGCCACCGCCGAGATAACCGAACACGAAGGAGGTGCCGGCGCGCGACGCTGCGGCGATGGTGTTGACGGCATCGTTGATGCTGCTGAAGGCGTGCGTCACGACGGGAAGCTTCAGCAGGATCACGGCAGCGACGATCGTCAATGCGAGACCGATCGCGGCCTGTCTCAGCGACACCCTGCTGCGGTTTTCACCGAGCGCCCAGGCGATCCCCAAAAGTGCGATGACGCCGAACGCCGATTGTAGCTGAAGCATAAATCCCCCGAAACCGCGGCGATGATGCCGCGGCTTCCCATGTCATGCAATCGCAATGCCGCTGAGGCGGATTACGTTTTAGCCGCGTCCGACGAACGGCATCTTCGTCGCCATGACCGTCATGGTCAGCACATTGGCGTCGAGCGGCAGGCCGGCCATATAGGCGACAGCGTCGCCGACGGCTTTGGCGTCCATGCGCGGCTCCTGCTTCGAGGTACCGTCGGGCTGCAGCACGCCGGGGCCGTTGACCATGCGGTCGGTCATCGGTGTGGCGGCATTGCCGATATCCACCTGGCCGACGGCGATGTCATAGGCGCGGCCGTCGAGATTGCTGGCCTTGGTCAAGCCGGTGATGGCGTGTTTGGTCGAGGTATAGGCGGCGGAGAACGGGCGCGGCGCATGCGCTGAGATCGAGCCGTTATTGATGATGCGGCCGCCGCGGGGCGTCTGATCCTTCATGATGCGGAAGGCGTGCTGCGTGCACAGGAACGGCGCGGTGAGATTGGTGTTCACCACAGCCTGCCACTGTTCGAGGCCGAGGTCTTCGAACGGAAGCGCGGGCGCGCCCATGCCGGCATTGTTGAACAGCACGTCGAGCCGGCCGAATTCCTGCATGATCCTTGCGAACAGCGCGGCGATGGAGGCGGGGTCGGCCATGTCGGCGCTCACGGGGAGGCTCTTGCCGCCATTGGCCGCGCCGAGCTTCTGGGTCTCTTGCAGCAGTTCGAGCCGGCGACCGGCGAGCACGACGGTGAAACCGGCATTCATCAGCGCAAGCGATGCGGCACGGCCGACGCCGGTGCCAGCTCCGGTCACAAGTGCGATCTTGTTGGTCATCTGTTTCGTCCCTGTTTCTTTTTACGAGAGGTCTTTTTGAGTGAGGTCCCGGACCATGAAACGTGCGTTGTCGCCGTAGCTTTGCAGTTTCTGATCCAATTCGGAATCGCGCATGATGGTGAAATCGTGTCGCTGCCAAAAATGAACTGAATTGTTGACGGCAACAAGCGTCATGTTGGGCAGTTGCATCAGCCTGGCGCGTGCCGCCATCATATCGACGGCCACAGTCGCCGCGCCGGATCTGCGGGTTTCGGGCAGCAATGCGAGATCGTGAATGTAGAAGGTCGACGGCGCAGCGGGCATTGTCAGCAGGCTGTTCAGCGACGGCGGCTCCCTGAATTGCCAGGGATGGCTGACGAGATAACCCTTGATCCCGTCCTGGGCCTCGAGCACGGCGCAACCGTTTGGATCGAGCGCCAGGCGGTTCGCGAACACGACCTCATCTTCGGGGAAATCCGGATGAACGGCATCGGCGATGGCGAGGACGGACGGCAGGTCGGCCTCCGTCATGATGCGCCATTTCATCGGGGCTGCGGTCATCGCGGCCGCGCTCAATTGTCTTTCTTGTAGGGCGGGCGCGGAATGTTTTGATGGGCCGCGCGCAGTGCTGCCGACCAGCGCGAGCGCAGGTCGTGAAAATAGGGCTCGCCGGCTTCAATACGGTGATTGAGATCGGCGTCGCAGACATCGGTACGCACCACCAGCACATCGATCGGGAGACCGACGCCGATATTGGAGCGCATGGTCGAGTCCATCGAGATCAGGCCGGTCTTGAGTGCCTCATAGAGTTCGACGTCGTAATGCATTGCGCGGTCGAGCACCGGCTTGCCGTATTTGTGCTCTCCGATCTGCAGATAGGGCGTGTCCACCGTGCATTCGATGAAATTGCCGGCCGGGTAGATCATGAACAGCCGCATCTTGGCGCCCTTGATCTGGCCGCCGAACAGGAACGAGACGTCGAAATTGATATCCTCGGCCTCCAGCGCCTTGCCCTCGGTGGCGTTGACGTGCCGGATGGCGCGGCCGATGCGCTGCGCAGCCTGAAACATCGTGGGCGCGTTCAGCAGGGTCTCCAGCTCGCCGGTGGTCGGGTTCTCGAGGCCCTCGCTCAGGGTGGAGAGCACCGACTGGCTGATGGCCAGATTGCCCGCGGAGGCCACCGCCATGATGCGGTCGCCGGGCTGGTTGAAGATGTGCAGCTTGCGGAAGGTCGAAATGTTGTCGAGCCCGGCATTGGTGCGCGTGTCCGCGATCATCACCAGGCCGTCATTGACGAGAATTCCGCAGCAATAGGTCATCGTCGGTCCCTTGGTCAGGGAAGCGTCTTACGCGGTGGGTATCGACCGGGCAACCTCGGAAAACCAGTTTGAGGTTGTTCAGGACTGGCTCTGCGATTGGGACTGGCCGCGGCCATTGGCCTGATCGACCTTGACGGCGACGGTCAGGGTTTCCGTGCCGCCGCCATAGCGGGTGCCGCGGACGGGGGCTGCGCCGAGGTAATCCAGGCCGATGGCAACGCGGGCATGGGCGTCGGTGGTGCAGATGGCATTGGCGGGGTCGAAGCCGACCCAGCCGAGATCCGGCACGTAGGCCTCGGCCCAGGCATGGCCGGCCTGCTGGTTGGTCTCGCCATCGGCACGCCAGAAATGGCCGGAGACGAAGCGGGCAGGGACGCCGGCCGAGCGGGCACAGGCGATGAAGATATGCGCGTAATCCTGGCAGACGCCACGCTTGCCGATGAAGGCCTCGCTGGCCGAAGTGCCGGTGCTGGTCGGATCGACGTCGAAGGTCATGTGCTCGTTGATGGCCATCATCAACGCGTGCAGGAAGCCGAGTACGTCGGTCTCCGCGTTTGGTGACAGATCCTTGGCAAAGGTCTGCATCGCTGCGCTGAGGTCGGTGAGATCGGTCTGGCGCAGGAAGAAGCTTGGCGGAAAGCGCTCATCGGTGCCCTTCAGCACGCCTCCGGTGTCCTGGGTGTCGATCAGGCCTTCGACGGTCACGGTGAGGTCGGCGATCGGCCCATGGGTCAGCACATGGGTGACATTGCCGAATGCGTCCTCATGCAAATCCAGACGCGAATCCGTGGAGACATCGATCTGCCACTCGGCGACATACTGGCCGTCATGGCTGCCCGGCGTCATCCGCAAAATCTGGATCACGCCCGAAGCCGGCGGCTCGTAGCGATAGGTGGTCGAATGGGCGATACGCAGGCGCATGGCAACGTGTCCGAATCTGCAGATGAGCCGGGACGCTAGCTCAAATCAGGTATTGTTTGGCAATGATGTCGCCCAGACGGCTGTTATCTGCAATGAATTCCTGGATGAATTCATGCAACCCATGCTGGAAAATATCCTGCATGTTGCTGTGTTCGAGGCGGTTTCGGACGCCGCGGGCGTGGCGCTGCGCGGCGCCCTGACGGCCATAGGATACGCCGATCTGGTCGAGATTGCGGACCAGATTGCCGTAGCAGCTCGCCAGCGAGCGCGGCAGCGTGTCATTGAGGATCAGCAGATCCGCGATCAGCCAGGGCTTCAGCGTCTCGCGATAGACCCAGTGATAGGCCGTCAGTGCGGAGACCGAACGCAGGATCGAGGTCCACTGATAGTAGTCGAGCGGGCCGCCGACATGTTCGTCTTCGGGCAGCAGCAGATGATATTTCACATCGAGAATGCGCGCGGTGTTGTCGGCGCGTTCCAGATGCAGGCCGAGCCGCGAGAACCAGTAGGCATCGTTGCGCAGCATGGTGCGGTAGGCTGAGCCGTCGAAGCGCAGCGATGTCTCCTGCACAAAGCGCAGGAAATTCGCCAGCTGCTCGCGTGTCTTGGCACCGCCGCTCCAGGCGGATTGCAGCTCCAGCCACGCACTGTTGATGGTGTCCCACATCTCGCCGGTCAGCGCGGTGCGGACCGAGCGCGAGTTCAGGCGTGCGGCTTCGATGCAATTGCGGATCGAGGAGGGATTGGCCGTCGAGAACGAGAGATATTCGACGACATTGGTCTCGTTGGCTTCCTCATAGATCTCGTAAAAGGCCGCGCTGACACCTGCGGTCAGGAGTGCCGAGTCCCATTCGTTGGTCTGGCCGATATAGGTATTCGGCAGCGCGGTGACGCGCAGTGTCGCCTCGATCGTGCGCGCGAGATATTCGGCGCGTTCGACATAGCGGGCTAGCCAGTAAAGGTTCTCGGCGGTGCGCGACAGCATGCTCAGCTCTTCTCCCTCCCCCCTTGCGGGGGAGGGTTGGGGAGGGGGGTAACAACACGGGACGACGTCAATTGTGGACCCCCACCCCCGACCCCTCCCCGCAAGGGGGAGGGGAGCGCACCGGCGGTGGTGGTCAGTAATGCTATCAAACCTAAATTACTCATCCAGTATCCATGTATCCTTGGTGCCGCCGCCCTGGCTGGAATTCACCACCAGCGAGCCTTCCTTCAGCGCGACGCGGGTCAGACCGCCTGCGACGATGGAGACGTTCTTGCTGCCGGTGAGCACGAAGGGGCGAAGATCGACGTGCCGCGGCGCGAGGCCTGACTCGGTGCAGGTCGGGCAGGTCGACAGCGCCAGCGTCGGCTGGGCGATGAAGCCTTCCGGCTCGCGCTTCAGCTTGTCGCGGAAAGCTTCAATCGTTGCTTTTGTAGCAGCAGGGCCGATCAGCATGCCGTAGCCGCCGGAGCCGTGGACTTCCTTGACGACGAGTTCGCTTAAGTGATCGAGCACATAAGCGAGATCGCCAGGTTCGCGACAGCGCCAGGTCGGCACATTCTTCAGGATCGGCTCTTCGCCGAGATAGAACTTCACCACTTCCGGCATGTAGCTGTAGATCGCCTTGTCATCGGCGATACCGGTGCCGACCGCATTGGCCAGTGTAACGTTGCCGGCCATATAGGCGGACATCAGGCCGGGGACGCCGAGCGCTGAATCCGGGCGGAAGGTGAGGGGATCGAGGAAATCGTCATCGACGCGGCGATAGATCACGTCGACGCGTTTGAGGCCTTCGGTGGTGCGCATGAAGACTTCATCGTTCTTGACGATGAGGTCGCGGCCCTCGACCAGTTCGACGCCGAGCTTGTCGGCCAGGAACGAGTGTTCGTAATAGGCCGAGTTGTAGACGCCGGGTGTCATCAGTGCGACGGTCGGTTCCGTCGAGGCCGAGCGCGGTGCGACGGAGCGCAGGCAGGACAGCAGCTCGTCTGGATATTTCTCGACCGGCGCGACGCGATGTCGCGCGAACAGGTCGGGGAAAAGCCGCATCATGATCTCGCGGTTCTCCAGCATGTAGGAGACACCGGAAGGCGTGCGGGCATTGTCTTCGAGAACGAAGAATTCATCCGGATTGGTGCGGACGATATCGATGCCGGCGATGTGGACATAGACGTCGTGCGGGACGTCCTGGCCGTTCATCTCCGGACGGAACACCGGGTTCTGGAAGATCAGGTCATCGGGGATCAGGCCGGCGCGGAGAATTTCACGGCCATGATAGATGTCCTTGAGGAACATGTTGATGGCGCGGGTGCGCTGCTTCAGGCCCTTTTCCAGCAGGGTCCATTCCTTGCCGGAAATGATCCGCGGAATGACGTCAAAGGGGATCAGCCGTTCGGTGGATTCGGAGTCGCCGTAAACCGCGAAGGTGATGCCGATCCGGCGGAACAGCAACTCCGCTTCCTGGCGGCGATGTTCCAAAGCGTCCGGAGGCGTCTCCTTGAGCCAGCGGGAGAGTTCTTCATAGGCCGGGCGGAGTTCGCCTTGGGGCCCGTTCATTTCGTCGAACGCGACTGCCATGTACCCTGACTGTTGTTTCGAGGCCGTACGGAGATTGCACGACTGAAAGGGATGGTAGCAAGGGGCGGGCCAGCACGATATGCATTCAACAAGAGCAATTCGTATGAGATGCGTGTAAAGCTGCCTGAAAAAACGGCTGGACGCTGCTCGTTTCGGCAGCAAAACCCCGTGACATCAGGACTTTGCCTGCGCATGGTCCCGGGAATGGTGAGGAACGACAAATGACCGAGATTGTGACCGCGGGCATCCTGGTGATCGGCGACGAGATTCTGTCAGGTCGGACCAAGGACAAGAACATCGGCTTCATTGCCGAGTACCTCACCAATATCGGCATCGATCTCAAGGAAGTCCGCGTCGTCTCCGATGATGAGCCGGATATCGTCGCGGCACTCGATGCGCTGCGTAAACGCTACACCTACGTTTTTACCACTGGCGGCATCGGCCCCACCCACGATGACATCACAGCGGATGCGGTAGCCAAGGCGTTCGGCGTCAAGATCGATCACCATCCCGAAGTGGTCGCGCGCTTCCAGGAGCGCTTCGGCGCCGACCTGAACGAAGCCCGACTGCGGATGGCACGCATCCCCGACGGCGCCGACCTGATCCAGAGCGCGACCATCCTGGCGCCCGGCTTCAAGATCGACAATGTGATCGTGATGGCCGGCGTGCCGACGATCATGCAGGCGATGATGGACATCGTCGCGCCAAAGCTGAAGTCCGGCGTACGCATGCTGTCCGACACAGTGAAGGCCAATGCGCGTGAAGGTGATGTCGGCGGTCCGCTACGCGATATCGCGAAGGCGCATCCGGATACGATCATCGGCAGCTATCCGTTCATGGACGAACAGGGCAAGCCGAACACCAATCTGGTGGTGCGTTCGCGCGATCAGGATAAGCTCAATGCGGCAATGGAGGCCGTCAAGGCGATGTTGGCGACAATCAACGCGCCCAAGTGAAATCAAGAGTGAACTAACGAGTGGATCAACATAAGTCCGGCCGCCTGAGGGCGACCGATGTGAGGAGACGAACATGGCCGATCATCCGGAATTGAGTGCTGAGGAGCGCGCCGGCAAGGCATTCCCGGTGTCTTGGGATCAATTCCATCGCGACTGCCGCGCACTGACCTGGCGGCTGAACAGCGCCGGTCCATTTCACGCGATCATCGCCATCACCCGCGGCGGTCTCGTGCCGGCAGCGATCGTGGCGCGCGAACTCGGCGTCCGCGTCATCGATACGGTGTGCATCGCCAGCTATGAGCACAACAAGCGCGGCGAGTTGCAGGTACTGAAGGGGCTCTCGGCCGATGCGTTGAAACTCGGCGGCGGCGACGGCAAGGGCCTCTTGATCATCGACGACCTCGTCGATACCGGCAAGACGGCGCGCATCGTTCGCGACATGCTGCCGAAAGCGCACTTTGCGACTGTCTATGCCAAGCCCATGGGCCGGCCGCTGGTGGATACGTACATCACCGAAGTGTCGCAGGACACATGGATCTTCTTTCCGTGGGATCTCGGCCTGTCGTTCCAGCCGCCGATGCGCGAAGGCGCAGGCTAGGGCACCAGCTCTTCAGCCGTCATTGCGAGGGGCACTTGCGACGAAGCAATCCAGTCTTGGCTTGTTGCTTCTGGATTGCTTCGCTGCGCTCGCAATGACGTGGAGAGGACAGGGATATGCCGCTGCAAAATCGTGTCACGCCGTCAGGCGATATCGTGGCGACACCGGAGCGCGGAACGTTCACCGGCAATCGTGGCATCGTCCATGATCCTTCGACCAAAACACTCCTGAACAGGCGTTGGTCGAACCCGGCCTGGATCACCTGTGTCTGCGAATTTCGCGGCCGGCGCCGCGATGTCATGGCGACGCGCAGCTGGACCGAGCTGTTCTTCCTCGACGAGGCCACATCCTTCGCCGCCGGTCACCGCCCATGCTTCTATTGCCGCCGCGACGATGCCAACCGCTTTCGCGCGGCGTGGGAGGAGGGCAACGGCGTTACGCGTGTGCGGGCGACGGAGATCGATGCGGTGCTGCATCGGGAGCGGCTGGATAACAGGAAGAAGCGATTGCATCCGGTGGATGGGCCTATCGAGGCATTGCCGGATGGGGCGATGGTGCAGGCGGGTGGTGAGAGCTATCTGGTCGCGCAGGGGCAGGCGCTGCAGTGGTCGTTTGCGGGCTATCGCGCGGCGGATGTCGAACTCGTCGACGCGCAGCTGCTGACGCCACCATCGACGCTGAATGCATTTCGCGCCGGCTATCGTCCGGTGCTGCACGCGAGTGCTGCCGCGGGAAACTAGAATTCGTCATGCCCGGCACAAGGCTGGGCATGACGGCGTTTGTTGCGGGGAACGTCTTATCCCAGCTTCTGCCTTGCCAGCTTCGCACCTGCACCCAGCGCCCGCAGCTTCGCTTCCGCGATATCGCGCTGCATCGGCGCCATGCCGCAATTGGTCGTCGGCACGATCTTGTCCTTCGGCACGTGTTTCATCACGGCCTCGATGGTGGCGACAACATCCTCCGGCGTCTCGACAGTGTCACTCGCGACATCGATCACGCCGGCCTGCACGACCTTGTTCTTCAGCAGTCCCAGCAATTCCAGCGGCACGCGGGAGTTCCGGCATTCGATGGCGACCTGCTGGATCGGGCTGGCGTCGATGGCCGGGAAGATCTCTTCATACTGTCGCCACTCGCTGCCGAGGGTTTCCTTCCAGTCGGTATTGGCCTTGATGCCGTAGCCGTAGCAGATGTGAACGGCTGTGGCGCAAGTGAGGCCTTGCGCGGCGCGCTCAAGCGCCTTGACGCCCCAGTCGGCGGCTTCGTCCATGAAGACGTTGAAGGCCGGCTCGTCGAACTGGATCATGTCGACGCCGTCGGCCTGCAGTGCGAGCGCTTCCTGGTTCAGCAATTCGGCGAAGGCGAAGGCCATCTTGACGCGGTCGCCGTAATAGCTGTCCGACAGGGTGTCGATAATGGTCATCGGACCGGGCAGTGTGAACTTGAGCTTGTTCGTCGTATGCGCGCGGGCAGCCTGCGCCTCGAAGGCGTGAACGCGGCCCTTGAGCTGCAGCGGTGCGGTCACTTGCGGCACCATGGCTTTGTAGCGATCCTTGCGGATGCCCATCTCGACCTTGTGGGCGAAGTCGATGCCGTCGACCTTTTCCAGAAAGCCATGGACGAAATGCTGCCGCGCCTGTTCGCCTTCGGTGACGATGTCGACGCCGGCATCTTCCTGCACTTTCACCGCCAGCAGCGTCGCGTCGCGCTTGGCGCGTACCAGTTCGTCGCCGGAGGAGCGCCAGGTCGGCCACAGCTTGTTCGGCTCGGCGAGCCATTCGGGCTTCGGCAGCGAGCCGGCGATGGTGGTTGGAAACAGCATTTGTTCGCTCCCCGGAAATTGTGTTTTGCGGAGGCCTATCTGCCACGTTCCTGACCCTCCGTATATGGGATTGGCGCATCCATAAGGGAGGGCTAGGATCGGCCAAAACGTATCGAGGACGCCGGGAAAATTACATGATCGACCTGCATTACGCACCGACGCCGAACGGCTGGAAAATCTCGATCATGCTGGAGGAATGTGGGCTGCCCTATACGGTCGTCCCGATGCAACTCGGTCGCGGCGACCAGCACCAGCCGGAGTTTTTGAAACTCAGCCCCAACGGCCGGATGCCGGCCATCGTCGATCATGCGCCCGCCGATGGCGGCGCACCGGTCTCGATTTTCGAGAGTGGCGCAATCCTGATCTATCTCGCGGAGAAGTCCGGCCGTTTCATGCCGGCCGAGATGCGAAAGCGTTTCGACGTCATGCAATGGCTGATGTGGCAGATGGGCGGGCTCGGCCCCATGCTCGGCCAGAACGGGCATTTCCTGCTCTATGCGCCCGAGAAGATTCCCTATGCGATGGATCGCTATACCCGCGAAGCCAAGCGCCTGTACGGCGTACTCGATGCGCATCTCGGGGAAGGCCGCGATTACATCGCCGGCGACTACTCCATCGCCGACATGGCGTGCTTTCCGTGGATCATGACCCATAAGGCGCAGGGGCTGACGCTGGATGATTTCCCGAACGTGAAGCGCTGGTTTGCGCTGGTCCGCGCGCGGCCGCAGGTGCAGGCGGGGCTTGCCGTCGGCAAGCAGGAGAAGAAGCCGATGGATGAGCAGGCGAGGAAGATCATGTTCGGTGTCGATGCACCGGCGCATGCGCAGGCGCAGCAATAGAGCTCGTCATTTCGGGGCGCGCGCATGACGAAGAAAATAATAACAACACGAGGAAACACCCATGATCGAATTCTTCTTCGACTGTTCCAGCCCCTGGACCTATCTCGCCTTCCACAACATTCAGCCGCTGGCGAAGGATTTCGGCGAGGAAATCTCGTGGCGGCCCATTCTGGTCGGCGGCATCTTCAATTCGATCAATCCTAGCGTCTATGCCTCGCGAGAAACCCCGGTGCCGGCGAAGGCGCGCTACATGAAGAAGGACCTTGGCGACTGGGCGCGCTCGGCGGGCCTGGCGATCAAGATGCCGCCGACGGTGTTTCCGGTGAACAGCGTCAAGGCGATGCGCGCCTGCATCTGGCTCGGTAACGACGCTATGGTACCGTTCGCGCGCGCGGTGTTCGAAGCCTATTGGGGCGACGACAAGGATATCTCGAAAGATGATGTTCTCACCGAGATCTGTACGCGCACCGGCATCGATCCCGCGAAATTCTTCGCGGGCATCGGCGATCAGGCGATCAAGGACCAGCTCAAGGTCAATACGGATGACGTGATCGCAAGGGGCGGCTTCGGCTCGCCGACCATCTATCTCGACAAGACCGACATGTATTTCGGCAATGACCGCCTGCCGCTGATCCGCGAGGCGCTGCAGCGTCGCCACGTTGGCGCTGGAAGCGCCGAGAGCGCCGCCTGATGCCGAAAGCAATCGTTTGCCGTGAGCTCGGAGCGCCGGAAGGCCTGCGCCTCGAACAATTCGAGTCAAAGGCGCTAAAGCCGGGGCAGCTCCGCGTTGCCGTGCGCGCCGCCGGAATCAATTTTCCGGATATCCTGATGGCGGCCGGTGAGTATCAACTCAAGCCCGAACTGCCGTTCACGCCGGGCATGGAAGCGGCCGGCGACGTCAGCGAAGTCGCCAGCGATGTGCCCGGCATCGCGGTCGGGGATCGCGTCATCGTCAAGCTGCGTCATGGCGGCTATGCGGACGAAGTTGTGGTGACGCCGGCACAACTCACTCCATTGCCGTCGACATTCGACTATGCGGAGGGGGCGACGTTTCTTGCCGCCCACGGCACCGCGCATCACGCGCTGGTCGATCGCGGCCAGATCGGGGTGGGCGAAGTGCTGCTGGTGCATGGTGCCGGCGGCGGCGTGGGGTTGGCAGCGGTGGAGATCGGGAAGCTGCTGGGCGCCACGGTAATCGCGGCTGCATCATCGGAGGAGAAGCTTGCAGTCGCCAAGGCGCGCGGTGCGGATCACGGCGTGCTATATGGCGCCGGACCGTTCAGGGATGCCGTCAAACGTCTCACGGACGGCAAGGGCGTCGATGTCGTGTTCGATCCGGTCGGCGGCGAGATATTCGAGCAGAGCCTGCGCTGCATCAATTGGGGCGCCCGCCTGCTGGTGATCGGCTTCACCGGCGGCATCGGCGTGGCGAAAACCAATCTCGTGCTCATCAAAGGCGCCAGCGTGCTCGGCATCCGCGCTGGCGAGGCGGCGCGGCGCGATCCGAAGATCGGCGAAGCCCGCATCGCGCAGCTCCTCGCATGGGCAGAAGCAGGAAAGATCAGGCCAAATGTTTCGCATCGCCTGCCGCTGGCGGATGTCGCGGCTGCTATGCGGCTGCTGACGGAGCGCAGGGCGATCGGCCGTGTGGCGCTGACCATGGGCTGAGCGCTCAGCGCCGAAACTGGCCGTCCTGCAGGAAGGCGATGGTCTGCATGATTGCTTCCCGATTCCGGATCATCGTCGCATGTGACGCGTGGATGACGAGGTGGTCGGTCATGCCTTCAAGTTTCGTGCGCGCGACGGTGACACGACCATCATTCGGGCCACGCAACATCAAGCGCGAAGCGATCGGATCGAGCGTACGATCGCCGGCGATGATGCCGACCGGATAGTCAACTGGGGGAAGCATCGCCTCAGTTACGTCATCCCGCATCGTAACGAGTTGTTGCCCCGCCGGGCCGAAATACTGGCGATAGGGCAGCCAGTTCTTGAACAGATCGGCGATTTCGCTGCCGCCATTCGGCGTACCCAGCATCACCACGCGGCCCAGACGTGATGGACGGTGGCGCGCCAGATAGACACGCGCCAGCAGGCCCCCCATCGAATGGCAGACGAAATGCGTGCAGCCTTCGTTGGCTTCGGCAAACGGCGCGATGGCGGGATGGATGTCATCGGCCAGTGCAGACAGCGTCTTGCGCCGGCTGGGATAGCCAATGTTCCGCGTGGCGAAGCCTGCGGCTTCGACCGCCTGCTGCATCTTGATGAAAGATCGGAACGACCGGCTAATGCCGTGCAGGAAAATGACGCCCTCGCGTGGACGACCAGAGGGCGTCGGATTCATTCGTCGTCCTATTTGTAACCGCGCTCGTCCCACCAGGGGAAATAGCTCGGCATGTCCGTGCTGACCTTGTTCTTGAACGCGGCCGGGCGCTTCTCGAGAAAGGCCACGACGCCTTCCTTGACGTCTTCGGATCGGCCACGCGTATAGATGCCGCGGCTGTCGATCTTGTGCGCTTCCATGGGATCGTCGGCGCCCATCATGCGCCACATCATCTGGCGGATCAGCGCGACAGACACCGGCGCCGTCTTGTCGATGAAGGTCTTGGCCAGCGCGCGTGCGGTCGGCAGTAGCTCTTCGGGCGGCACAACCTTGCTGACGAGTCGGCCGGCGAGGGCCTCCTGCGCCGGGAACACGCGACCGGAGTAGCACCATTCCAGCGCCTGCGAGATGCCGACGAGGCGCGGCAGGAACCAGCTCGAGGCGGCTTCCGGCACGATACCGCGCTGGGAGAACACGAAGCCGAAGCGTGCGGCTTCCGAGGCGATGCGGATGTCCATCGCGAGCTGCATGGTGGCGCCGATGCCAACGGCCGGGCCGTTCACCGCGGCGATGACCGGCTTGAGGCATTTGAAGATCCGCAGGGTCACCTGACCGCCACCATCGCGCACCATCGGGTCGCTGTAATCGACATCACCACTGGCGAGGCGCTTCACCGGGCCGCGCCGCGCGTCGCGATCGAAGGTGTCAGCACCCGAGGAGAGATCAGCACCCGCGCAGAAGCCACGTCCGGCACCGGTCACGATGATCGCGCGCACGTTGTCGTCCGCATCGGCCTTGTCGAAGGCGTCGATCAGCTCGGCCTGCATGCTGGCGTTATAGGCATTGAGCTTTTCAGGGCGGTTGAGCGTGATGGTGAGGATCTGCTCGTCGACGCTGTAGAGGATGGTCTCATAGGCCATGATGGTTTCTTCCCTGTTTATTTTTTGTTGTCGTTGAAATCGTCATTCCGGGGCGCGCCACTTGGCGCGAACCCGGAATCCCGACGTGTTTTCATTACTACTGGATTCCGGGTTCGCGCGCGAAGATGCGCGCGCCCCGGAATGACGTGCTAGGTGCAGGATTGTAGGATGGGTAGGGCTCTTGCGAAACCCATCCTTCGCACACAAGCGTGACGGGTTTCGCTGCTCTCAACCCATCCTGCGGAATTATGCCTGCAGCGTTGGCTGCCGCTTCCTACGCCGGCAGCCGGGTTTCGACGATGCGGGCGAACATGCTGGCGCCGATGGGCAGGATCTTATCGTCGAGATAATAGCCGGGATTGTGCACCGGCACCGAGCCTTCCTGGCCGACCCAGAAATAGGCGCCGGGCACGGCATGCAGCATGTCGGCGAAATCTTCGGAGCCCATTTTCGGCTTCGCGCGGGTGATCACATTGGCGTCGCCGACGATCGTGCGTGCAACGTCTTCGACGGCCTTCGAATGCTCTTCCTGATTGACCAGCACGCTGAAGCCGTCGCGGATATCGACCTTGATCTCGCAGTCGAATGCCGTCGCCATGCCAGCAGCGAGCGCATGCATCCGCTCGCGGATCTGCATCCGGACCTTCTCGGAGAAACAGCGCACGGTGCCGCAGAGCTTCGCATCATCCGGGATGACGTTATAGGCCGAGCCGGAATGGATCTGGGTGATCGACAGCACCGCGGATTCGAACGGATTGACATTGCGGCTGACGATCGACTGCATTGCCTGACCGAGCGACATCGCGATCACGACAGGGTCCTTCGAGCGCTCCGGCATCGCGCCGTGGGCGCCATAGCCCCGGATGGTGATGTCGAAGAAATCAGCGGCGGCCATTGCAGGACCCGGGAAGATGCCGACTTCGCCGTGATTCATGTCCGGTGCATTGTGCAGGCCGTAGATCTCGTCGCAAGGAAACTGCTTGAACAGACCGTCCTTGATCATCGCGCGCGCACCGCCGAGGCCTTCTTCGGCGGGCTGGAAGATGAAATGCACGGTGCCGTCGAAATTGCGGGTCTCGGCGAGATAGCGTGCGGTGCCGAGCAGCATGGTGGTGTGGCCGTCATGGCCGCAGCCGTGGAAGCGGCCCGGAATGGTCGAGCGCCAGGCGAGATTGGTGTTCTCTTCCATCGGCAGCGCGTCCATGTCGGCGCGCAGGCCGATGCGCTTGGTGCCCGAGCCTTTGCCCTTCAACACGCCGACGACGCCGGTCCCCCCTAAGCCGCGATGCACTTCGACGCCCCATGAAGTCAGCTTGTCGGCAACGATGCCGGAGGTGCGGACTTCCTCGAAGCCGATTTCCGGATGCGCGTGCAGGTCGCGGCGGATGGCGGTGAGTTCGTCGGCGAAAGCGTCGATACGTTCGAGTGTGGGCATAAGTTATCCGTTCACGGCACGAGGGCAGGTGATGAGGTCTGGGGCGTAAATGGTTCGCCGTTCGGCTTCAGCCGAATGCCCGGACGCAGATGCTTCCAGGGCAGCACCGACGTATCCGCGGGCATCGCGCCGGGCGCGGCGCAGATCAGCAGCTTGCCGGCGATCGGCTCGAAGTCCGCGCGGAAATGCACCGAGCTCTTGTTGACCAGAATGTTCTGCTCGGTCGGCTCTATGCCGACATAGCGATACATCGACTGGTCGGCGAGCTGGGCCTTGTGCGAGGAGATGACGACGCGAACGTCGTCGATACGCAGACAGGCCGAGAGGCCCATATCCATGTCGCGACCGCCATAATAGGGGCCATTGGCGACGAACTTGCCGTCCGACAGTTTCTCGACCACGAACGTGTTCTCGTAAGGCGCATCGCCGGGGATGCCCGACTTGCCGCCGATGGAGAGTTTGACCGTAGCGCCTTCGCCGGCCTGATGGGCAGCCTTCGCTGCAGCGGGATCGTAGATCACGCCATGGGCGGCCTTGATCGCCTTGTTCTTCACCAGCGCGCGCAGCATGCCGGTGGTGTCGCTGTCGCCGCCGGCGCCGGGATTGTCCTGGGTGTCGGCGATAACGACCGGCTTGGTGAGGGTCTTCGCCAGCTCCATGGCATGCAGCACGCCTTCGTCCGGCCTGTAGATTTTGCCGTCGAAATCATCCTCGTGGCCCATCACCAGCTTGACGATGGTGTCCGCTGCGGCGTCGGCATCAGCCTGCGTCACGCCATAGGCGAACACGCTCGGGCAGCAATGCGGGAAATCGGCGGCAGGAAAGCCCGGGCAGAACGACAGCGTAGGCACCTGGTCATGTTCCAGCGCGGCCAGCTTCAGATAGATGCTCTTGGTCGGCTCGTCATTGGTGCATTGCCAGCTGATCGGAATCAGGAACGGCAATTGCCGGAATGCCTTGGCGAAGCGGTTGCCGGCGAGCAGCAAGTCCATGTGGCGTGCACAGGCGCGGCCGGTGTCGGCCATGTCCACATGGGGATAGGTGCGATAGGCGATCAGCGCGTCGGTGTATTCGACCGTCTCCGGCGAGATGTTGCCATGCAGGTCGAGGCTGACCACGAACGGAATGTCCGGCCCGATCACCTCACGCACGCGCCGCGCGATTTCGCCTTCGCCGTCGTCGAGATGTTCGGTGACCATGGCGCCGTGCAGATCGAGATAGACCGCATCGAGGGGCAGCGCTGCCCTGATGCCGTCAATCATCTCGCCGACGATGCGCTCGAACGCGTCCCTGGTGACATGCGCCGAAGGGCTCGCGCCGCAGGCGATGGTCGGGATCAGCTCCCAGCCGCGGATTTCTGCTTCCTCGACAAAGCCGGCGAGGCCGACATTGATGCCACGCATCACCTTGAGGACGTCGGCGCCATGGGTCATCGACGGCCAGCCGCCGCCATGTACAAAGGCCTCATAGGTCGCCTTGGTCGGCGCAAACGTGTTCGTCTCGTGCAGAAAGCCGCCGACAGCGATACGGGTCATTCAGAATCCAGGGTCAGTTTCGGTATGGGCTCAGGCCGCCGGCACGGTGGTGCTGCCATCGACCGCGCGGAAGTTGGCGAAATCCCATCCTCGTCCGGGCGCCGCGTCAAGCAGCTGGCGCGTATAGGGCTGTTGCGGATTTGCGAGGACTTCCGCTGCCGGGCCCTGTTCCACCACCCGGCCATGCTGCATCACGGCAACGTCATCGCAAATCTGGGCGGCGACGCGCAGATCGTGGGTGATGAACAGGATGGCGATGCCGAGGCGGGTCTGGATGTCGTCGAGCAGCCGCAGCACCTGCGCCTGCACCGAGACGTCGAGCGCCGAGACGGCTTCGTCGGCCACCAGCACTTCCGGATCGAGGGCAAGCGCGCGCGCAATGGCGATGCGCTGGCGCTGGCCGCCGGAGAACTGGTGCGGATAGCGCGACACTGCGTCAGGTGGAAGACCGACCAGTTCGAGCAGTTCGCGCGCCCTGGCCATGGCCACCGAATGTTTGGTGCCGAAATTGATCGGACCTTCGCAAATGGACTCGCCGATGGTGATGCGCGGATTGAGCGAACGATAGGGGTCCTGGAAGACGATCTGTATCTTCTTGCGGTGCGGCTGCAACGCATGACGTGACAGGTCGGAGATTTCGCGTCCGGCGAGACGGATGCCGCCCGAGGTTGGATCGATCAGTCGGACGATACAGCGCGCCACGGTCGATTTGCCGGAGCCGCTTTCGCCGACGATGCCGAGCGTGCGGCCCTTGCGCAGTGTCAGCGTGACGTCCTGGGCTGCGTGGACCTCGCGTGGTTTCCCGAACATGGAACGCTCGCGATAGACCTTGCCGAGCTCATTCGCTTCGAGCACGACTGGATTGAAGCCCACTTCCTCGCGAGCCGCGCGGGGAATGAGGCTCGGCACCGACGACAGCAGGTTACGAGTATAGTCCTGCGTGGGCGCGCTCAGAATATCCTTCAATGCTCCGGTTTCCACCAACCGTCCATGACGCATCACGGCGACGCGATCGGCGATGTCGGCCACCACGCCCATGTCGTGAGTGATGAACAGCACGGCGGTGCCGTGATCCTTCTGAAGGTCGCGCATCAGCTTGAGAATCTGCGCCTGGGTGGTGACGTCGAGCGCTGTCGTTGGCTCATCGGCGATCAGCAGTTTCGGCTCCAGCACGAGCGCCATGGCGATCATGATGCGCTGGCGCTGGCCGCCCGACAGGCGGTGCGGATAGGACGCGAAGATGCGCTTCACATCGGGAAGCCGCACTTGCTCCATCATGTCGAGAATGCGCGCACGGCGGGCGCTGGCGCCGAGACTGGTGTGGGTGCGTAGTACTTCGTCGATCTGCTTGCCAACGGGGACGACTGGATTGAGCGCCGTCATCGGCTCCTGGAAGATCATCGCCATGGTGGTGGCGCGGAGTTCGCGCAGCCGCCGGTCGCTGGCTTGCAGCACGTCCTCACCGACCAACTTAATGCTGCCGCCGATGGCTTTGAGTGAATCTCGCGGCAGCAGGCCCATGGTGGAGAGGGAGGTCACCGACTTGCCGGAACCACTTTCGCCGACCACGCAGAGCGTTTCGCCCTGGCGCACCTGGAGAGAAATGCCGTCGATGATCTTCTTGCCGGTGCCGCTCTTGCCGACGCCGACAACGAGGTTTTCGATTTCCAGTGCGACGGGGCGGGTATTCACGGTGGGGTTCACTAGTTCACTCACTTGCCGGCCTCACGCTGTTTCATGCGGGGATCGAGCGCATCGCGGGCAGCGTCACCGATCAGATTGACGGAGAGGATGGCAATCGAGAGCAGTAGTCCCGGCCAGAAGATCAGCGATGGCTTGACCTGGAAGAAGGCGCGACCCTCGGCCATGATATTCCCCCAGGTCGGGGTTTCCGGGCTGATGCCGGCGCCGAGGAACGACAGGATCGCCTCGGTGAGAATGGCGGATGCGGCGATGAAGGTGCCCTGGACGATCAGCGGCGCCACCGTGTTGGGCATCAGATGCTTCAACATGATCTTCGGCATGCTGGAGCCGAGCGAGATCGCCGCCTCCACATAGGGCTCCTCACGCGCCGACAGCACCACGGAACGCACCAGTCGCGCGACGCGGGGGATTTCCGGAATAGTGATCGCAATCAGCACCGTCGTCAGGGTGGCGCCTGACAGCGACACGACGGCGATGGCCAGGAGCACGCCGGGCATCGCCATCAGGCCGTCCATGACACGCATCATCACAGCGTCAGCCAATTTGAAAAAGCCCGAGAACAGGCCGATGAACAGGCCGATGACAATACTGGTGACGGCGGCGCCGAGGCCGATCAGGAGCGAGATGCGACCGCCATAGAGGATGCGCGCCAGCACGTCGCGGCCGTAAGCGTCGGTGCCGAGCAGATATTCCGAACTGGCCGGCTTCAGCCGCAAGGCGGGTGCCAGCAATTGCGGATCGTGCGACGTCAGCCACGGTGCGAAGATCGCCGACAGGATCACCAGCGTCAGGCAAATCGTTGCCAAGGCGATAATCGGCGTCGCGGTGAGAAAGCCGAGCGACGGACCGCTGCGGGAGGGGAGGGCCGGGTTGGGAAGGGATTCGATCGCCATCAGATACAGATTCCTAGTAACGAATTCTGGGATCGAGCAGTGCGTAGGCAAGGTCGATAAGCAAATTGACCCCGACATAAACGCCCGAGGTCAAAAGGATCATGGCCTGGATCACGGGAAAATCCCGCGCCAGCACGGCATCGACCGTCAAGCGACCGATGCCGGGCAGGTTGAACACGCTTTCGGTGACGACGACGCCGGAGATCAGCAGTGCGAAGCCGGTACCGATCACCGTGATGACCGGCACGGCGGCGTTACGCAGCGCGTGGCGGAACAGCACCCCGCTCTCGTTGATGCCCTTGGCGCGCGCGGTGCGGACATAGTCTTCGCCGAGCACTCCGAGCATCGCCGCGCGGGTCATGCGCGCGATTAGCGCGACATAGACAAAGGACAGCGCGACGGTCGGCAGCGTGATGCGCTCAAAGAACGGCCCGAATCCACGCGAGATGCTGCGGAAACCCTGCACCGGAAACCAGCGCAGTTCGATCGCGAACACCTGGACCAGCACGTAACCGATCACGAACACCGGCACGGAGAAGCCGATCACTGACAGCGCCATCACGAAACGGTCGATCCATGTGCCGTGTTTCCATGCGGCGATGACGCCGAGCGGGATCGCAACAAGGATCGAAACCAGCATCACGCTCAATGCAATGCTCAAAGAGGGCTCGATGCGCTGGTTGACCATCTGCAGCACAGGCACGTTGGAGATCAGCGAGGTGCCGAAGTCACCGTGCAGCAGCCGCCAGACCCAGCTGAAAAACTGCGTGTAGAGCGGTTCGTTGAGACCGAGCTGCGTCCTGATGCGGTCGAGCTGCTCGGCCGTCGCGTTATCGCCGGCGATGATCGCGGCAGGATCGCCGGGCGTCAGCCGAAGCAGCAGGAAGACAAACAGGGCCACCACACCCATAACGGGTATGGCCGCAAGAATCCGGCGAATGAGGTATCCGAGCATGGCGCTTTCCTAGTGGTGGTGTTGATCGAACGTAACTGGACCGCGTCGGTCAACCGGAAACGTCACGGGCTCGCTGCTCTTGGTCGTCATGGTCCGCGAGAAACACAGATTTTTCGAGAAACAATGATTCACTGTCGCAACTTGCCTCAACCCGAAGTTCGCTAAACTTAAACGTAAAGGTAGCAAGTCCTGTGCCACCGCCCGATTTGCGCCATGCGATGCATGTGCAAACCGGGCGACGTTGCATCAATCGAGGGTTGCCAGCAATCCCGCCATCAGGCGGCCACGATCAACAAGGCTCTGCGCGACGATATATTCGTTGAGCGTGTGCATATCGGCGCCATGAACGCCGAGGCCGTCGAGGGTCGGGATGCCCATTGCGCCGGTAAAATTACCATCCGAACCGCCACCCTTGCTGCCATGGGTCAGTTCGGGCAGGCCGAGGCGACCATTGATGGCCTTGGCTTTCTCGAACAGCGCCATGGTCGCCGCGTTCGGTTCCCACACCGGGCGGGTGACGCCGCGGGTGACGTTGAAGGTCACGTCATTCTCGGTACTTGAGAGAGCGAGCATGCGCTGGACGCCGGCATCGAGATCTTCCTGACGCTTGGCCATGCTCAGCGCTTCGCCGGTGCATGACGAGGCAACGCAGTTGACCCATTGTCCGCCATGCACGATGCCGACGCTGAACGTGCAGTCCGGTCCGGTCATCTCGTCGATCTGCACGATCTTCTTCGCCATTTCGCGAATCGCAGAGCGGCCGTTCGACAGCGTCGCGCCCGAATGGCTGGGCCGGCCGATGGTTTCGAGATTGAAGCGGGCGATCGCATAGCGGCCAGTGGTGACACCGTTGCCCGCACTACCGGGCTCCGGCACCAGCACGTATTTGTTCCGCGCGGCTTCAGCTTCGATGATGTCGCGGGTCGATGGCGTGCCGACTTCCTCGTCGGGCGTGAACAGTACGGTGATGGGTAGCGGCGTCGCATAGGAGATACGTGCGAGCTGGCGGATGGCTTCCAGCGATAGATAATTACCACCCTTCATGTCGCAGATCGCCGGGCCGTAGCAGCGCTCGCCATCGCGGCGCCACTTCAGCTTTTCAATGGTGCCAACCGGATGAACCGTATCCATGTGGCCCGCGATCAGGATACCGGGTTCGCCGAATTTCGGATGTGGAAAACGGGCGCGGATGCAGCCGCCGAATCCCTGACGTCCCGCGATGCGCTCGATGGTCGCACCCATGATTGCCATGTCGCGTGCAGCGAGGTCGAGCATGCTGTTGACCGCATTCGCGTCCCATGTGGGGCTCTCGCATTCGACCCAGATGCGCAGGCCCTGCAACATGTTCTCGAGATCAAACGGGAGTTCGGCGGGGTTCATCAAGTCATTCCTCTTGGATGAGAATTTCGTCACGGATGATCAAGGCGCTCCGTGCCTGCGCACATTGCGAGAGTTTGTCGGCGAGAGTTCGCGCATGACTTAGCAGCAGCGCAATCGCCTTTGCAAATCGACAATGTGCATTGCAATGCATTCTACACCGTGTGGATGTATCGCGTGGAAAACGCGATTGACGCGCATCACGCTTGATGCCAAGTCCTTGAAGCCTAAATGATAAAGGCAATACGCGAAGGCGCCTAAAATTCTATCGCGTTGCATAATCGATCATCGATCGATGGTCAGATTCCAGTCAGGAGAGATTGAGTGTCCTACATGTCACGTTGGCAGCATTCTGCGGCCTTCACGAAATTTGCGCTGCCCGGTCTGGCGGTCGCCGTTGCGCTCGCGCTGCCGGTGCTGTCGTCGCCCGCGCATGCTGCAGGTAAGACCATCACTGCAGTGATGCATTCCGATCTGCGTGTGATCGATCCCGGTATCACCACCGGTTATATCGTCCGCGACCACGGCTACATGGTTTACGACACGCTGCTCGGCATGAACTCGAAATACGAGATCAAGCCGCAGATGGCCGACTGGAAGGTCTCCGACGACAAGCTTGTCTATACATTTACCCTGCGCGACGGCCTGCTGTGGCATGACGGCAAGCCGGTCACCGCCGAAGACTGCGCCGCGTCGCTGCAGCGCTGGGGCCGCAATGACGGCATGGGCCAGAAGCTCATGGACTTCACCAAGAGCATCGAGGCGCCCGACGCCAAGACCATCGTGCTGACGCTGAAGGAGCCCTACGGCCTCGTGCTGGATTCGATCGCCAAGCCGTCGTCGCTGGTGCCGTTCATGATGCCGAAGCGTCTCGCCGAGACCCCCGCAGGCAAGGCGATCCCCGAACAGGTCGGCTCCGGTCCGTTCAAGTTCGTGCAGGCTGAATTCCAGCCCGGCGTGAAGGCGGTCTACGAGAAATTCAAGGACTACAAGCCGCGCTCCGAGCCGACCGACTGGCAGGCCGGCGGCAAGGTGGTGAAGGTCGATCGCGTCGAATGGATCACCATGCCCGATGCACAGACCGCGGTGAATGCGCTGCAGTCGGGTGACATCGACTTCATGGAAAATGGTCCCTACGACCTGCTGCCGGTCCTGGCGAAGGATCCGGAGCTTAAGATCGAAGTGCTCAACCCTCTGGGCTTCCAGACCTTCGGTCGCATGAACTTCCTTAACCCGCCCTTCGACAATCCGAAGATTCGCCGTGCCGCGTTTTTGGCAATGAGCCAGAAGCCGGTGCTGGATGCGCTGGTCGGCGATCCCAAATATTATAAGGTCTGCGGCGCGGTGTTCGGTTGCGACACGCCGAATGCGACGGATGTCGGTTCGGAAAGCCTGGTGAAGGGCAATGGCGTCGAGGAAGCCAAGAAGCTGCTCGCCGAGGCCGGTTATGACGGCACGCCGGTGGTGATCATGGCGCCGACCGACGTGACCACGTTGAAGGCGCAGCCGATCGTTGCGGCGCAACTGCTCCGCAATGCCGGCTTCAAGGTCGAAGTGCAGGCCACCGATTGGCAGACGGTGCTCAGCCGTCGTCCGAGCCAGAAGCCCATCAAGGAAGGCGGCTGGAACATGTTCTTCTCCAACTGGGTCGGCGCCGACATTCTCAATCCCATCAGCAATGTCGCGACCTCCGGCCGCGGCAAGAGCAATGGCGGCTGGTTCGGCTGGAGCGAAGATGCCGAGCTGGAAGTGCTGCGCGACAAATACGCACGCGCGACCACGCCGGAAGAGCAGAAGAAGCTCGCCGCCGAGATCCAGAAGGAGATCTATGACAAGGTCATCTACATCCCGCTCGGCGAATACAAGGTGCCGAGCATCTGGCGCACCTCGCTGACCGGCGTCACCCAGGGCGCTGCCATTCCGATGTTCTGGAACATCGACAAGAAGGACTAACCGGCGCCGCTGTCGCGGTTCGTGTGAAGTAACAGAACGCCGGCCTGAGTGATCAGGCCGGCGTTCTTGTTTTTGCGAATGACCTCTCCACGAGCGATGCGTTCGATGGTCGCACCCATGATTGCCATGTCGCGTGCAGCGGGGTCGAGCATGCCGTTGACTGCGTGCGTGACTTGGCAGCAGCAGGCAATCTCCTTTGCAAATTGACGATGTGCATTGGAATGCATTCTGCAGCATGTGGATGTAGCGCGTGGAAAACGCGATTGACGCGCATCACACTTGATGCAAGTCTTTGATGTCTAAAAGATAAAGCCAACGCGTGGCGGCGCCTAAATTTCTATCGCGTTGCACAAGCAATCATCGACCGATGGTCAGTTTCAAGTCAGGAGAGATCGAATGTCCTACATGTCACGTTGGCAGCGTTCTGCGGCCTTCACGAAATTGACGCTACCAGGTCTGGCGGTAGCCGTTGCGCTGGCGCTGCCGGTGCTGTCGTCGCCCGCGCATGCTGCCGGCAAGACCATCACCGCAGTGATGCACTCGGATCTGCGCGTGCTCGATCCGGGTATTACCACGGCCTATATCGTGCGCGATCACGGTTACATGGTTTACGACACGTTGCTGGCGATGGACGCAAACTTCAAAGTCCAGCCGCAGATGGCGGAGTACAAAGTCTCCGATGACAAGATGGTCTATACTTTCACGCTGCGCGACGGCCTGAAGTGGCACGACGGCAAGCCTGTCACTGCGGAAGATTGCGCCGCTTCGTTGCAGCGCTGGGGCCGCAATGACGGCATGGGCCAGAAGCTCATGGACTTCACCAAGAGCATCGAAGCCCCCGACGCCAAGACCATCGTGCTGACGCTCAAGGAGCCCTATGGCCTCGTGCTCGACTCGATCGCCAAGCCATCGTCGCTGGTGCCGTTCATGATGCCGAAGCGTCTCGCCGAGACGCCCGCCGGCAAGGCCATTCCGGAGCAGATCGGTTCGGGTCCGTTCAAGTTCGTGCAGGCTGAATTCCAGCCGGGCGTGAAGGCCGTCTATGAGAAGAACAAGGACTACGTGCCGCGCTCCGAGCCTGCGAGCTGGGCGGCCGGTGGCAAGGTCGTCAAGGTCGACCGCGTCGAATGGGTCACGATGCCCGATGCGCAGACCGCGGTGAACGCGCTGCAGTCCGGCGACATCGATTTCATGGAGAACGGTCCCTACGATCTGCTGCCGATTCTCGTCAAGGACAAGGACCTCAAGATCGAGGTTCTGAACGAGCTCGGTTACCAGACGTTGGGGCGTATGAACTTCCTGTTGCCTCCCTTCGACAACGTCAAGGTGCGCCGCGCGGCATTCCTCGCGATGAACCAGAAGCCGGTGCTCGATGCGCTGGTCGGTAATCCCGACTACATGAAAATCTGCGGTGCCATGTTCGGCTGCGGCACGCCGAATGACACCGACGTCGGCTCGGAAACCATGGTCAAGGGCAGCGGCATGGCGGAAGCCAAGAAGGCGCTGGCCGAATCCGGTTATGATGGCACGCCCGTGGTCATCATGGCGCCCACCGATGTGTCGTCGCTGAAGGCGCAGCCGATCGTTGCAGCGCAGCTTCTGCGCGATGCCGGCTTCAAGGTCGAAGTGCAGGCCACCGACTGGCAGACCGTGGTGACGCGCCGCGCCAGCCAGAAGCCCGTCAAGGAGGGCGGCTGGAACATGTTCTTCACCAATTGGGTCGCTGCTGATATTCTTAACCCGGTTTCCAACGTCTCGACGTCGGGCCGCGGCAAGAATGGCGGCTGGTTCGGATGGTTCGAGGACGCCAAGATCGAAGAACTGCGCGACAAGTATGCGCGCGCAGCGACGCCTGCGGAACAGAAGGCTGCCGCTGCGGAAGTCCAGGCCCGTGCGCTCGAGCAGGTCGCGTATCTGCCGCTTGGCGAATACCGGATCCCCAGCATATGGCGGAAGTCGCTGACCGGCGTGCTGCCGGGCGCCGCCACTCCGGTGTTCTGGAACATCGACAAGAAGGAGTAACCGGCGCCGCTGCGGCGGGCAGGTTTGAATAAGAGAGCGCCGGCCTGAGTGATCAGGCCGGCGTCTTTGTTTTGAGGCAGGCTTTGCCCGTCCTGCGGTGTTGGTATAAACAGATTTAAAGTTGCTCTCGCCCACGCCCGATCTGTTCGACATGCCTATGGGAACGAAGCGCAAAGCCCAGCCAGCAGCCGCTAGCAAGAAGAGATGGCCACATGACGTATGACGAGCGCGTTGAGCAGGCGATCATGGCCCATGACGTCGATGCGTTGATTGAATTTGCTTATGGTTATCCCTGCAAATGCACCACGCGCAGGGGCGAGCCGATGTGCGTCTGCAAAATGCAGGCACAGGCCTTGCGCAAGAAGGTCGCGCCGCGCGCGCTTTTCAGCGGAAGAATTGAACGCGTCTAGGAAACTCAGCGCTCGGGCGAGGCGGCGGACACGACCAGCAGCACGTCGGCCTTGGGCTTGCCGATGCTGCGCACCCAGTGCGGGGTCTCTCCGGAAAAGTACAGGCAGTCGCCTTTCTTCAGGACGATCTCTTCGTCCTCGATCTTGATCGCCATCTTGCCTGATATGACGAACAGGAATTCCTCGCCCGCATGCGATGCGCGCGGCGCGAATTTCAGCGGCGGCCGGATCAGGAACGGCTCCATCATCTTGCGTGTGCGTCCCGCAGCCAGCGCCAGCAGATCGACGCCGTCGTCCTGCATGGGCGTTTGCTGTTCGTCCTGCCGGAACAGCGTGTAGCGCGGGGCCGGCGTTGGGTTGGGGTCGAACAGATAGGTGACGTTGACATCGAGCGCGGCGGCGAGGCGCAGCAGCGCATTGACCGACGGCGTTTTCAGGCCGCGCTCGACGAGGGAAATGTAGCCGCGTGTCAGTTCGCTCTGGGCGGCGAGCTGATCCAGCGTCAGTCCCTTGGTGGTGCGTAGCTGGCGCAGGTTGAAGCCAACCGCATTCTTGCTGACGTCGAGCAACGTCGATCTCCTGATGAGGTGCTTGTTCTTTTAGAGGGCGCGCGGCGATGGTGGAAGGGCCGTCTCGCTGATGTCTTTGAAAGAGCTCCAGAACGATGCCGGAGTGTTTCTACAGGAAAACATTGCTGCAGATATTTCCAGCACGGGCAAGGATAATTTAGGCAAAAGTGCCGGAGAACGCCGATTTTTAGCCTGCGTTATGTGCATCGGCTGCCTTTTGCCGATTTAGGCGTCAGATGCCGATTTTCGTGACGTTGATTTCTGTCAGTAAACCTGTTGGATTTTGATGACGGGAATATGTCCTCAGAAAACGACACGAAGGCAGATATATGATCAAGCGTTTGAAGCCCGGTAAGCGGCTCAGCATGGCCACGGTGCATGGTGGTCTCGTTTATCTCGCAGGGCAAGCGCCGGACGATCTGTCTGTCGGTGTCGAAGCGCAGGCCGCCGAAGTGCTCGCCAAGATCGATGCACTGCTCAGCGAAGCCGGCACCGACAAGTCATCGATCCTGAGCGCCACGGTGTGGTTGCCAAACATCGCGGATTTCGCGGCTTTCAATACGGTCTGGGATGAGTGGGTGCCGGCAGGCGCATCGCCTGCACGCGCCTGTGTCGAAGCGCGGCTCGCCAATCCCTCGATCAGAGTCGAGATCGCAGCCATCGCTGCGATTCTCTAGGGAATCGCTGCCATTCCTTAGGCATCACCACCGCCTGCGCTGAGGCGACTGAAGCAACAGCGAAAGTTCACGAGAAGACCCGGACTGCGCCGCGAGATGTCGCGGCACGGAACGAGCCCACGCGCCTGAAACTGAACATGTCTTTTGAAGGAGTGAACATGACCGTCGCAGAAGAATTCAATACAGTCACCGCCACGGCGGAGAATCCCGACGATGCGGCCATGCGCAAGATCGTCTGGTCGAGCGTGATCGGCACCGCCGTCGAGTGGTACGACTTCCTGATCTATGGCGCGGCAACCGCGCTGGTGTTCAACAAGGTGTTCTTCGCCGCCGGCGATCCGGCACTCGCAACTATCGCAGCCTTTGGCACCTATGCTGTCGGCTTCCTCGCGCGTCCGCTCGGCGCGGCGATCTTCGGTCACTATGGCGACCGTGTCGGCCGCAAGGCGATGCTCGCTATTACGATCATGGTGATGGGTCTCGGCACATTCACCATCGGCCTGCTGCCGACCTATGCACAGATCGGCATCGCAGCGCCGATCCTGCTCATCGCACTGCGCTTCCTGCAGGGCATCGGCCTTGGCGGCGAGTGGGGCGGTGCGGTGCTGATGGTGGTCGAGAACTGTCCGACACATAAACGCGGCTTCCTCGGAAGCATGGTGCAGGTCGGCAATCCCGTCGGCAATCTCGCAGCCATCGGCATGTTCGCGCTGGTGTCGCAACTGCCTGAAGAAGACTTCATGAGCTATGGCTGGCGTATTCCGTTCCTGATCTCGATCCTGCTGGTCGGCGTCGGCCTCTGGATCCGCATGAGCATGGAAGAGACTCCGGCCTTCCGCGCGCTCAAGGCGAAGAATGAAGTCGCCAAGATGCCGATCGTTGAAATCTTCAAGTATCACCGCCGTCCGTTCTTCACGGCCGTCGGTCTGAAGATCTCGGAGATCGCTTATGCCTCGATCGCCGGCGTGTTCATCATGTCCTATGCGACGTCGAAGCTCGGCCTGTCGCGCGGGCTGGTGCTGAACGGCGCCTTCATCGCATCCTTCGTTGCACTGTTCTCGATCCCGTTCTTCGGCTGGCTGTCGGACAAGGTCGGGCGCAAGGCGATGTTCTATGCGAGCTGCCTCTTTTGCGCGGCTTTCGCATTCCCGATGTTCTGGCTGCTGGATACGCGCGATCCGACCATCGTGATCCTCACCATCGTTGTCGCGATCTCGTTCGGCCAGATGGTGATGTTCGGCATCGGCGCGCCCTGGTACTCGGAGCTGTTCACCGCGAAGCTGCGCTATAGCGGTGCGTCGCTCGGCTTCCAGGTCGGTGCGGCCATCTCGGGCGGTCTCAGCCCGCTGATCGCGGCCTCGCTGATGACCTGGGCCGGTGCGACCTGGCCGGTCTCCGTGTTCCTGATCTTCTGCGCCTGCATCACCGCGATCGCGACATCCTTTGCGCCGGAAATGGCGAACAAGGAACTGACCTGAACGCAGTCTTCGTCATGCCCGGCGCATGCCGGGCATCCACGTCTTTGACCGCATGAAGACGTGGATGGCCGGGACATCCAGCGAAGCCGCGCTTCGCGCTTTGCCCGGCCATGACGGAGTGATGTGTCGCCCAAGCCTCTACAAGGACGAAAGCAATGCTCGATACCATTACTTCCGCATCCATTGCTCTGGTCCCGTCATGGACCGGCGTGGTGCGCTATCTCCACATCACGCCGCGCGCGTTCCTGCCGATGCGTGAAATGCCAGAACTCACTTTGATTGCCGGCAAGGGCATCGAGGGCGATCGCTACATGATCGGCCGCGAGGAGGGGTTCTATTCGCACAAGCCCGAAGAGGGGCGTCAGGTCACGTTGTTCGAATACGAGACGCTGGTAGCCCTGAAGCGCGATCACAATATCGATCTCGGTCCCGAGGAGCATCGCCGCAATGTCACCGTATCCGGCGTACCGCTAACGCATCTGGTCGGTCGCCAGTTCTGGCTCGGCGAGACGCTGCTGGAATCAACACGGCTCTCGATCCCATGCCGACACATCGAGGAGATCACCGGCAAGGCGATCTTCGATCCGCTGATCAATCGCTCGGGCCTTAACTGCAGGATCCTGCAGGGTGGTACCGTGCGCGTCGGCGATGCCGTGCGGAACATGCAATGAGCGCGGTGCCGATTACTAAAGTCAGGACCATCGTCGACACGGTCGAGGACGGCGGCCGGGGCATCAAGCTGTTCTCGCTGGTCGATCCCGATCACTGGGAGCTGCCGCCGTTCCGGCCGGGTGCGCATATCGATCTGCATCTGCCCGGTGGATTGGTGCGGACTTACTCGCTCTGCAACGACCCCGCCGATGACAAGCGCTATGTCGTTGCGGTGAAACGCGAGGCCGAAGGGCGGGGCGGTTCGATTGTGCTGCATGACGAGGTCAAGGTCGGCGACACCATCGGCGTGACGCTGCCCCGCGGCGGGCTCGATCTGTCCGCGGATGTGACGCGCTTCACCTTCATTGGCGGTGGCATCGGTGTGACGCCGTTCCTGTCAGCGGCGGCCTTCCTCAAACGTATGGGCCGTTCGAAATTCACGCTGCACATGATTGCGCGCGGTGAGCCGCCACTCGCCGATCTCCTCGCGGCGCTGCGCAAGTCCGGTCATGTGGTGATTCACGACACGTCGAGCGGGCAACGCCCGGATATCGCGGCACTGGTCGGCCGGCCGTTGTCGGACGTCGCTCTCGCCTGCTGCGGTCCCGACGGCATGATCGACGACTTCGAACAGGCGTCACGCGACTGGCCCGCCGATCGCGTTCATATCGAGCGCTTCGTGCCACCGCCGCTGCCGGTCGACCCCGACGCGAAGCCCTATGTGCTCGCGCTGGCGAAGTCGAAGCGGGAAATCACCGTGGCCGCGGGGCAGACCATGCTGTCAGCGCTGACAGATATCGGCATCGACGTGCCGGCATCCTGCTGCGGCGGCATCTGCGGCTCCTGCAAGGTGGACTGGCTCGAAGGACAGCCGGTGCATCGCGACCGCGTGCTGTCGCCGGCGGAGCGCGAACGCAGCCTCCTGGTCTGCGTGGCAGGTTCCGCTGGGGATCGTCTGGTTCTCGATCTCTGACATCCGATCTGACGGCCAAACAGGCGACAACGGTTCATCCGTTGCCGCCTGTTTGCGTTTCATGCAGCGCATCGGAACGCGCGACGTTCCGGTCAGCGAAACGCCCGCTTTGAATGGCTTACAAGCATACCTTGACCGCTTAACTAATTTTTAGAAATTGCGCAAATTGCGCAAAAAGTGTTTGATGTCTGCGTAATTTGCGCATATCGGGCGGTGTGCGCAGGGGCTCCTGAGGGAAATTGCGCAGAATAATCAGTGATGCGCACGGCGCGGGAAGGAAACAACCATGCAGATTCCAATTAAGCGGGCGATTGAGAAGGTGCCGGGCGGCATGATGACGGTGCCGCTGCTGATCGGCGCGCTGTTCGCGACCTTTGCCCCCAACACCCCGAAATTCTTCGGCTCGTTCACCGGCGCGCTGTTCTCCGGCGGCGCTCTCAGCATTCTCGCCGTGTTCTATGTGTGCATGGGTGCGAGCATCGACTTCAAGGCGACGCCTTACATCGTGAAGAAGGGCGGCGCCCTGATGATCGTGAAGGTCGGTACCGCCATCATCCTCGGCCTGATCTTCGGCCGCTTCCTCGGTGAAGCGCCGGTCACCGCCGGCATTTTCGCAGGCGTGTCGACGCTGGCGATCGTCGCCGCCATGAACGACACCAATGGCGGTCTCTACATGGCGCTGATGGGCCAGTATGGCCGTCCGCGCGACGTGGGTGCCTATAGCATCATGACGCTGGAAAGCGGTCCGTTCCTCACCATGGTTACGCTCGGCGTTGCCGGTCTGTCGTCGTTCCAGTGGCCCGCGCTCGTCGGCGCAATCCTCCCGCTGGTGGCCGGCATGATCCTTGGTAATCTCGACCGCGAACTGCGCGACTTCCTCAGCAAGGCCGTGCCTGTGATGATCCCGTTCTTCGCCTTCGCGCTCGGCACCGGCCTGAACCTGACGCAGGTCTGGCAGGCGGGTCTGCTCGGCGTCGGCATGGGCGTGGCCGTCGTGATCGTGACCGGCATCCCGCTGTTCTTCGTTGACCGTCTCACCGGCGGCAACGGCGTTGCGGGTGTTGCTGCGGCGTCGACCGCCGGCAATGCGGCGGCTGTGCCTGCAATCGTCGCTGCGGCCAATCCGGCCTATGCGGCTGCTGCCGGCCCGGCGACCATCCTCATCGCGGCCTGCGTGGTCGTGACGGCGATCCTGACGCCGATCCTGACCTCGTGGGTTGCCGGCATCGTCGGCCGTGATGTCGAGCCGGAAGCGGAGGCGACGACGCCTGCTGCGCCAAGCGTCGCATCACCCGCACCAGTGGCTGGGCGCTAAGATGACGGGTCGCTGGCTGATCCTCGCTGACGATCTTACCGGTGCAGCGGACTGCGCCATCGCCTTCGGTCGTCGGGGCCTTGCGGCTGCCGTGACCTGGGGCGAGATCGCAGGCGCCGGGGCAAGTGCCGGGGATCGCCAGCATCCGGTTATCTCCTATGATGCAGCGAGCCGCGGCCTCACGGCCGAGGCCGCTGCGAGCCGTCATGTTGACGTGCTGAAACAGTTGATGGAGCCGGACCGGCTCCTGTTCAAGAAGATCGACTCCACGCTGCGCGGTCAGCCAGCTTCCGAGACGGCGGCTGCGCTCGCGCATCTCAAGGCGCAGTCCGGTTCGGCCTTCGGCATCTTCGCGCCGGCCTTTCCGGCGACCAACCGCACCACCATCGATGGCCGCGTGATGGTCGGCGGCCGTCCGCTGGAAGAAGCCGAAGTGTGGAAGCGCGATCACACCTATGACAATGCCGATATCGCCGACGTGCTCGCATCTGCAGGTGTTCGCAGCGAGAAGGTCCTGCTTGCGACTATCCGCGGCGAGCATCTCGAGACTCACCTTGCGCGTATCGCGTCCGAGGACAGCGTCGTTGCGATCTGCGATGCGGAGACCGAGCACGACCTGCATCTGATCGCCGAAGCCAGCCTGAAGATTTCGCCGGCGACAGTGTTCATCGGTAGCGCCGGCCTTGCACATGCGCTGGCGGCGCTCGATGACACCAGTGCCGCCGAGAAGCTGGAAATTCCGCCCAGCATCTACGGCACGCTGATCGTGGTCGGCTCGCTCGCCGGCGCGTCGCGCTCCGCAGCGCGCAAGCTTGTCGCGAGTGGCACCGTCACTCATCTGCCTGTCACACCTGAAGTCCTGCTTGGCGACAAGGCAGGGCAGGCGGCGTTGGCCGCGCGCGTGACCGAAGGCTTGATCGCAGGCGGCGATGTCCTGGTCGAGATCGTGATGGATGACAATCCGAAAATGTCGCTCGGCCCGCAGCTCGCGCAGAATCTTGCCGATGCGCTCGTGCCGGTGGCGTCCAGCATCGGCGCCTTTGCAGCAACTGGCGGCGAGACTGCCGCAGCACTCTTGTCGCGCTTCGGTGTCAACGGAATCCGTCTGGCGGACGAGATCGAGCCCGGCGTTTCGCTCGGGCTTACGCTCGGCGCATTGTCCGTGCCGATCGCCACCAAGGCCGGCGCCTTCGGCGACGAGAACAGCCTGATCAAAATTCGCGAACGTCTTCACATCGTCCGAACTCAAGGAAGCTTCACATGACCCGTCCGACCATTGCGATCACCATGGGCGATCCCGCAGGCATCGGGCCCGAAGTGATTATGAAGGCCTTCGCGCATCCGGAAATGCTCGCGATGTGCAATCCGCTGGTGATTGGCGATGCCAATCGCCTGCGCAAGGCCGGCGAGATCGTCGGCGCCAGGATCGGCGTTGACTCGCTCAGCGATGCAAAGGCTGCGAATTTTGCGTCGAAGAACGTCCAATGCGTTGACTTGAAGATCGTTCCCGACGATTTGCCGTTCGGGCAGAACTCCCCGATCGCAGGCGAGGCGGCTTACCGCTTCATCGAGAAGGCCGTCGAGATCGTTCAGGCCGGCATCGCCCAGGGTATCTGCACCGCACCGCTCTCCAAGGAAGCGCTGCATGCAGCCGGTCACAAATATCCCGGGCATACCGAACTGCTCGCGCATCTGACCGGCACGCCTGAAGTGTCGATGATGCTGGTGTCGCCGAAGCTGCGCGTGATTCACGTGACGACGCATATCGGCCTGATCGATGCCATCAAGAAGATCGAGCCGGGCCTGGTCGAACGCGTCATCACGCGCGGCCATGAGGTGCTGGTGAAGGCCGGCATCAAGAATCCGAAGATCGGCGTTTGCGCCATCAATCCGCATGCCGGCGAGAACGGCCTGTTCGGCTATGGCGAGGAGGCCGAGAAGATCACGCCCGCGGTCGAAGCCTGTCAGAAGAAGGGCTGGGACGTGCGCGGCCCTCTGCCGGCCGATACGCTGTTCTTCCTCGCAGGGCGCGGCGACTACGACATGGTGGTGGCGATGTATCACGATCAGGGCCATGGCCCGATCAAGGTGCTGGGTCTGGAATCCGGCGTGAACATCACGGTCGGACTTCCCGTCATCCGCACCTCGGTCGATCACGGCACCGCCTTCGACATCGCCGGCAAGGGCATTGCCGATGAGCGCAGCCTTCTCGAGGCCTTGCGGCAGGCGGTGGATCTCGCACCGGGATCCAAGGCGGCCTGACAATCTCCGTCATGCCCGGCCTTGTGCCGGGCATCCACGTCTTGTTACTTCGAAGACGTGGACGGCCGGGACGTCAAGCGAAGCTCGCTTCGCGCTGCCCGGCCATGACGAAACGCTGGTAAATACCAGCTTGATTGGCTGAGGTTCGATGTCGATGCGCAACAAGGAACGTCGCTCACGCCTGCTGGACGCGCTGAATGCCGGCGAGATCGATGTCGACGATCTCGCGCGGCGCTTCGGTGTGTCCGGGTCCACCGTGCGGCGCGACCTGCAGCATCTCTCGAAGAACAACGCGGTGCGCCGTACTTACGGCGGCGCGATTCTCACCGGCCATGTCGCAGAGACCACGCTCGACCAGCGTTTCGCGGTCCAGGGCAAGGAGAAGCAGGCCATCGCGCGGGCCGCGATCGACCTGATCGAGGACGGCGACACGCTGATCCTCGATGCCGGCTCGACGGTCGCGGCATTCGGCAAGCTGCTGTTGCAGCGCCGCCTGCGCATCATCACCAACAATATCGCGCTGCTGCCGTTTCTCGCCAAGGCACCAAGCATCGAACTCGTGGTGCTCGGCGGCGCGCTGCGCTCAACCAGCATGAGCACCATGGGACCTCTGGCCAGCGAGGGACTGCGCCGGCTCACGGCCGACCGCGCCATCATGAGCGCCGACGGTGTCGTGAGCGGCCGCGGGTTGTGCGAGGCCGACCTCGATCAGGTCGCCTTGAAGTCCCTGATGATGCAGCAGGCCAAGGAGGTCATCGTGCTCGCCGACGCCGGCAAGCTCGGCCGCGCCGAACAGGACGCCTGGGCGCCGTTCCCGCCGCGCTGGACGCTGGTGACGGGCGCTGGCGCCTCGGCGGAGCAGCGCAAGCTGATGGAGCATGCAGGGGCGCATATCGTCGTGGCGGGGGCGTAGCGGGGCTTTATGCGTGTTCTGGCGCCAGGCGGATATGGGATCGACTTGCGGCGAAAACCGGCTAAGTAGGTGCCAGCGCGGACGTGGCGGAACTGGTAGACGCAAGGGACTTAAAATCCCTCGATGGCAACGTCGTGCGGGTTCGATTCCCGCCGTCCGCACCAGCCTTCAGGGGAACTTCAGCCTCAATCCGGCCACCGGCGGCTGCTTTACGCAACGTCAATCCTGCCCGGCTAGAAAGTCCCGATGATCGTTTGTCCTTCCCGTTCCCGCCTGCCGATGCGCGCTGCTGCGATGGCGTCATTGCTCGTTCTGGCCGGCTATCTCGGCGGCTGCGCCAGCATGGGCGATGGCATGGTGTCGGGCGCTTTCGTCGATCCTGCGAAATATGACCTTTATGATTGCCCGCAGCTTGAGACCGAGCGCAAGACGCTTGCGACGCGGACGGCCGAATTGCAGGGGCTGATCGACAAGGCGCAGACCGGCACGGGTGGAGCGGTGGTCAGCGAACTCGCTTATCGCAACGATTACATCTCCACGCGGGCGCAGGCCAAGCTGGCGGAAGAGAACTGGCAGAAGAGCAAGTGTGTGGCCAGTCCGCCGAAAGCGCCGGCAGCGTCAGAACCCATTACGCCGCGCAAGCGCGCTGGCGCCCGCTCCTGAGCCTGTCAGGATCAGAGTTTCCAGTCATAGATCCAATCCTGCCGCGCCTGTAGACGCTCTGCACCGAGCGCGCGCATGGCGAGGTCGCGCGCCAGCGCCATGGGGCCACGCAGATGATAAATCTGGCCGGATTGCCGGGCGGTGCGCTGTATCAGGCCGACGCGTAGCTGGCGTAGCGCGGCGTAGCGCGCCAATGCGGGCGCGATCGCTGCGGCATCGTGGCCAGCGGCGGCAAGGCACTCCGCCAGCACCGCCGCATCCTCGATGGCCATGCCCGCGCCTTGCGCGGCGAAAGGCAGCATCGCATGGGCGGCATCGCCGAGCAGCGCCACGGATCCCTCGTGCCACATGCCGCCGTCCGGCATCGTGAACAGCGGCCAGCGCCGCCAGTTATCGACGCTCTCGATCATGGCGCGTGCATTGGCGGGCCAGCGCGACGCTGCAAAATGTTGGCGGATCTCGCTGGCGTCGCCGATGTCGCTGCTGCCCAGCTGCATCGCGGCGCCGGGCATGATGGCGACCATGTTGATCCGCTCGCCCGATGACACCGGATAGACAACGAGATGGCCTTTCGGCCCCATCCAGAGCTGGACGCCATGGGGGACCAGGTCGCTTTTCAGCCGGCTCGTTTCCAGCGTCCCACGCCAGGCGATGAGACCGGAGAAGTGCGGCTGCGTTTCGGGAAACAGTTGCCGTCGCACGAAAGACCACGCGCCATCGGCGCCGATCAAGGCCAGCACCGACTCGCCGTTGACGATGATACCGGCGGGCGTGGCGCGGAGGTTGTCCACGGGACAACTGAGGCGCAGTTCAATGTCGGGATGCGCGATGACCGCGCCGAGCAATGCCGATTGCAGATCGGCGCGATGCACTAGCCAGTAGGGTGCGTCATCGCGGGCGCTGCCGAGTGGCAGGCGGATCACTTCGCCGCCGCTGCGCGCGGTCATGATGCTCACACTGGCCGGCGTCGTGACATGGGGCGCAAGGCGTGGTTGCAGGCCAAGGCCGATTAGTATGCGGGTCGCATTGGGCGAGAGCTGCAGCCCGGCGCCGGCTTCTTCAAGCCGTCCGGTCTTCTCACAGATGAGGACGCGAAAACCCCGGGCGGCCAGCGCGAGTGCGGCCGTAAGTCCGCCGATGCCCGCACCAGCGATGACGATGGTGCGCCGCGCCGTCACGGCCGGAAATCAGGCAACCTTGTCTTTCACCACGCATTCCGGCGGACGTGACTGGCCGGCGCCGAGATCGGCGGCAAAGCGATACAGGGTCGAGCAATACGGGCAGATGATCTCGTTGTCGTTGCCGAGGTCGAGGAAGACATGCGGATGATCGAACGGCGGATTTGCACCCACGCACATGAATTCCTGCGAGCCGATCTCGATGATCGGAACGCCGGCGTCATTGTGAAAGTGCGGAACCACGTGGTCGGACATCTTCTCTACCTTTGCTCGCAACAGCCGCGGGCGTATGAACCGGCGCGCCATTCAGTGCGTCGCACCATACTGGTCCGGAACCATGATTCCTAGACCGCGCAGGGGTCATTCATTCGTACAAATTCGACACAATTCGGGTGTCTCCGAATAGCCCTTCTTTCGTCGGGGCAGTTGTGTCCACGGTGTGACGCACCATTTCTAAAGAGGTGCAAGGATAGGGTTTCCCGCCATGTGGTTCCGGCTCGACACAGCTTTGACGGGGGTAGCGGTCTGCGCGACCGCCGGCCTGCTGTTGCTGCCGCATGCGCGCGACGCCGGTGCCGTGCTCGCCGCGCAGGACGACCCCGTCGCTCTGGCCGATGCGCAACTCAGCTCTGCATTGCGGAATGATCCCGCGGTGCTCGCCCGCAATATCGAAGACGCGCTCGCGGCCAGGGATGCGGACCTCGCCAAGAGTTTTGCCGACGTTGCGGCTGCCAGAAATGTTCAACTGCCGGACGATCTTTCCAAGCGTGTGACGGATGCGGTTGCGGACGAGAATTCCGCCTCCCATTTCGCCAGCCGCTTTGCGACTGGCTTTGTCACCGGCACTGCCGACGATGTCGGCAGCCTGTCGGGTACCGTTGCCGGCGATCTCTTTGTGTTCGGCGATATTCGCGACGTGGTGCGCGAGGGCAAGCACATGGCGATGGGTGAGGACACCGATCACCTTATTCTCGGCCTTGCTGCCGCAGGCCTCGCTGTTACCGCCGCGACCTATGTCAGCGTTGGCGGTGTGGCTCCCGTGCGTGCCGGCCTCACGCTGGTGAAGGATGCGCGTAAGGTCGGGCGGATCGGCGAGGGACTCACCACCTGGGCGGCGCGCTCGGCGCGCGGCGTGGTGGATGGGCCAATGCTGCGCGCTGCCGTGGCCGATGCCTCGCTGCTGCGCCCGGGCCAGACCATCACTGCGGTGAAGGCGGCGTTCCGCACCGAGAAGGCCGGCGGCATCGTGCGTCTCGCCGGAGATGTCGGCCGTGTCGGCGAGAAGGCCGGCACGCGGGGCGCGCTCGATACGCTGCGTATCGCCCAGAGCCCGAAAGATGTCACGCGCGCGGCGCGTCTGGCCACGGCCAAGGGCGGCCAGACCCGCGCGATCATGAAGATGTTCGGCCGCGGCGCGCTGCTGCTGGCGGCTGGCGCGTTCAATCTTTCGATGTGGGTGTTCTGGGCATTGTTCGCGCTGCTTGGATTTGTTGTGTCGATCAAGGCAACCACCGAGCGCATCACCTGGTCGTGGCTGCAGCGCTCCAAGGCGAAGCGCGCGCAGCGTGATCTGACGGTCCGACAGGATGCTCTGCTGCAGGAGATCTCACGCAAGGACGCATTACTCAGGGACATGGCTCTCCGCCATCCAGCGCCGGCTCACTCACTGGCGCCGGTGCTCGTCCACGGGTAAACTGCGCGCTTCCCATCACCATTCATTCTCTCAATCACCCCATCTCTCAATCGTAACGGAATTCTGGATGCCGAGCTTTCACAACGGCGCTGTCGAAATTGCTTATCTCGATGAAGGCGAGGGCGATCCGATCGTTCTCGTGCATGGCTTTGCATCGAGCAAGAACGTCAACTGGGTCTACCCGACCTGGGTGTCGGAATTGAAGAAGCACAATCGCCGCGTCATCGCGCTCGACAATCGCGGCCATGGCGATTCCAGCAAGCTCTACGATTCCGAACAATACAGCATCGGTGCGATGGCCGCCGACGTGCGCGCGCTGCTCGCGCATCTTGGTATCGTGCGCACCGACATGATGGGTTATTCGATGGGCGCGCGCATCACTGCCTATATCGCCTATAGCCATCCCGAATTGATCCGCAGCGCGATCTTCGGCGGGCTGGGCATCGGCCTCATCAAGGGTGGTGGTCCCGGCGAGAACGTCGCCCTCGCGCTCGAGGCGGATTCGCTCGATGACGTCACCGATCCCGTCGGCCGCACCTTCCGCGCTTTCGCCGATCAGACCCGCTCTGATCGCCGCGCGCTCGCAGCCTGTCTGCGCGGCTCGCGCCGGCTGATGACGAATGAGGAAGCCGCCGCCATCAAGGTGCCGCTGCTGATCGCGGTTGGAACGACGGACGAGATCAGCGGCTCCGCGCAGGAGTTGCAGAAGGTCATCGCCGGCTCAGAAGTGCTGGATATCCCGAACCGCGATCATATGCGGGCGGTCGGCGATCGCGTTTACAAGGAAGGCGTGCTGGATTTCCTGTCCCGCCGCCCGTGATGACAATTGGCGAGGGGCGCACCTTGTTTTGATCACACGAGCGCCCACTTCTGATGCACGCCCGGTTTGTGGGCGGGGTGGGGTCGTCCCGGGAATGTCTGCGCTTTCAATGTGTTAGCGGAGGATTGCCGGGTAAGCCACCGTTCACGATGGCAGGAGCCGTGTCACGACAGCGACGCGTCTTGTGCTATAACCGATGCACTATTCAGGAAATTGCGAGTCCGCCATGGCCGTGCAGAGCATCAATCCGCAGAATTCAAAACTCGCAACGCTGGATCCGATCTGGGATCGCATCCGTTCCGAGGCGGAAGACATCGTCCATCGCGAGCCTGAACTCGCATCCTTCATTTATTCGACCGTGCTGCATCACAACCGTCTGGAAGATTCGGTGGTGCACCGCGTTGCCGAACGTCTCGATCACGCAGCGCTGTCCGGCGACCTGATCCGCCAGACCTTCGACGAAGCGCTGCGCGACGAGCCAGATCTTGGCAATGCGTTCCGCGCCGACCTCGTCGCCGTGTTCGACCGCGATCCTGCCACCACGCGCTTCATCGATCCGCTGCTATACTTCAAGGGCTTTCATGCCATCCAGGCGCATCGTCTTGCGCATTGGCTCCACAAAAAGGGCCGCAAGGACTTTGCGTGGTATCTGCAGAGCCGCTCGTCGGCCGCTTTCCAGACCGACATCAATCCTGCCGCCAAGATCGGCCGCGGAATCTTTCTCGATCACGCGACCGGCTTTGTCGTTGGCGAGACCGCTGTGATCGAAGACGACGTGTCGATCCTGCACGGCGTGACGCTCGGCGGCACCGGCAAGGAAAACGAGGACCGCCATCCGAAGATTCGCCACGGCGTGCTGATCGGCGCCGGCGCCAAGATTCTCGGCAATATCGAGGTCGGCCATTGCGCGCGGATTGCCGCGGGCTCGGTTGTCGTCAAGCCAGTGCCGCACAACGTCACCGTGGCCGGCGTGCCGGCGAAGATCGTCGGCGAAGCCGGCTGTTCGGAGCCGTCGCGCACCATGAACCAGATGCTGAACGCGATCGGGCTCTGATTTTCAGGGGCTGAGACTTCTGGGCTTGCGATTTGCAAGCGCTGATATTGCACGCGTTTTCGTTCACTTGTGGGATGGCGTGATTTTTCGAGAAACGGCCTAGCCGTGGCCGTCATCTCGCATTAAAGCTTCTCTCCATCAGCTCAACAGACATCAACTGCATTGGAGACACCTGTGGACGTTCAGGAAGTCAGAAAGCTCGACGCCTATCTCAAGCGCGTGTTCGGCAACCAGAAGCTCCGCGTGGTGCCGCGCCCGAAGAAGGACGACTCCGCCGAAGTCTATATCGGCGAAGAATTCATCGGCGTGCTGTTCGTCGATGACGAAGACGATGATCGCTCGTTCCAGTTCCAGATGGCGATCCTGGAAGAAGACCTCGTCGATAACGGCTGAGCAGGCACCTTGCCCCGCTTGGCGGCGGCGAGATCAGCGCAAGCGCTGCGTGGGTCGTCGCGCTTTGTGCACCACACGCTAGGCCGCGTTGTCCGGCGCGACTAGGCCGGCGGCGGTGGCAAGCCAGACCAGGTGCGCGTCGGTGCGCGCGCCGATCTTCGATTTGATCTGGTAGTGATAATTCTGCACGGTCTTGGTGCTCAGATTGAGCGACGTCGCGATCTGCTCCGTGGTCCAGCCTGACGCCACCAGCCGCAGGATTTCCGTTTCGCGCGGCCCGAGATCTTCCACCAGCGACCGTTCGTTGCCGAGCCGCTCGCTGGCGATTTCGCGCGCGATGTCTTCGCTCAATGCGCGTCCGCCGCGGGCGACGGTGGCGATGGCGCGCACCAGTTCGTGCGGCGCGCTGCTCTTTGTGATGTAGCCGCAGGCGCCAGCCTCGAACGCTTTCAGCGCGAACGCGGCGCTCGCATGCATGGTGAACACCAACAGGCGCGCGGTGCGATCCCATTGCCGGATATGCCGGATCGCTTCCAGCCCGCCGGGGCCGGGCAACGACAGATCCATGACCACCACGTCCGGGCGCTCTGCCTGATAGGCACGATAGGCCGCAGCGGCATCCTCGGCCTCGGCGCTGACGCGAAAACCGGCCTGCCGCTCCAGTAGCCGGCGATAGCCTTCGCGCACCACCGGATGGTCGTCGACCAGCAGGATGCTGACGGCGGTCATGCCGCCGCTTGTCGTGGCAGCAGCGGAATCACCGCGGCCACGCGGATACCGCGTGCCGCGGGGGCGATCGACAGGCTGCCGCCAAGCGCTGCGATGCGTTCGCGGATGCCGAGAATGCCGTGGCCGGAGGTGGTGTGAGCCTTCGTGGCGTCGCCGCCGCCGTCATCCTCGACGCTGAGGGCGACGGCGTCGCAGACCTCTTCCCCATGGCTGACGCGGAGATGAACGTGCTGCGGCCGGCCGTGACGTGCGGCGTTGGTGAGGCACTCCTGCGCGATGCGGTAGATGTTGACGGCGGCTTCTGCGGGGACGGCAGTGAGATCGCCGGTTACGTCGAGATGAAACACCGCGCGCCGCGTCGTGCTGGCATTCCACTGCGCCACCAGTTGCACAAGGCTGGCCTGCAATCCCAGTTCCTCGAGATCCTGCGAGCGCAGCCGCGCCAGGGCGCTGCGCAGCGTCGTCATCATCTGGCCGGTGATGCGGGCGACGGCGCGGGCATCGTCGGCCAGATCGGGACGGGACGGCGTGGCGCCGGTCTCGATGGCTGCGGCGAGCGCCGCGGTGGCGGTGAGGCACTGGCCGAACTCGTCGTGCAGATCGCGCGCCAGTGCGCGGCGTTCTTCTTCCTGTACCTGAAACAGTCGCTTGGTCAGCGCGACGCGTTCGGCAGTGGTGGCCGCGAGACGGCCGGCGAGATCGTTGACGGCGCGGGCGATATGGCTGAATTCGGTGGCGCCGAAAGCGGGCAGGCGATGGCGGTGGTCACCATGTTCGAGGCGGCGCAGGCCGCGTACGATGCTCCGGGCCGGCATCAGCGCATGGCCGATCAGGAGGATCGCGAGCAGACTGATGCCCAGCGCCATCGCCGCGGCAATGCTGACCATCACGGTCACCTGCCGCCATGCCTGACGCACGGCGGCGACAGGTTCGACACGGGCTTGCACGGTGCCGGCATCGCGCTGCCGCACGGTCAGCGGCCGCGTCTCCGTGGCATGTGGCCCGAACAGCGCGCCGTAGAGACTGACGAACCATGATGGCGCCGGGCTGCCGATGTCTTCGGTCTGGCTGCACAGGTCGAAGGGCGGCGCGCTGCCAAGCCGGAAGTCAATGCACACGCCTGGCGCGATCACCTTCATGGTCGCAATGGATTTCCAGTCCGGCAGCGGCAGCAGTGCATCGCGGTAAGTGCCGTCGCGCCACAGCAATTCGCGCCAGTACAGGTTCTGCAGGGTTGTCGCGACGCGGTCGGCGGAGGCGGCGGTGTCGGCCTCGATGGTGCGGTGCGCATCGACCAGAATCCATCCGATCGTACAGGCCAGACAGAGCAGCACCACGGCGACGAGACGAAGAACGAGATGTATCAGCAGGCGCATGATCGCATTCCCCGCGGTGAGACATTGATATTAAAGCGGCACGCGCCGTGGTCTGGCAAGCGGTTCTGCATCGTTTGGGCAATTTGCCCGGTATGTCGCGGGTGCGATGCCCTTGGAGGCTCAGTCGTACAGGCGGCAGATTGAAGCCAATCGCCGATCGTGATCGGTGAAACAACCAGCAGGAGGGACATGTGGTGAGCCGGCATCATCTCGATCCGGCAGATCGCGCGCCGCTGCTGCACTGGTTGATCTTTACCGGGCTCTGTCTGTTCGCCGCGGTTCTGCTCTGGCACTATGGCCTGGTGCGGCAGATGCTTGCCGTCGATCGCACCTATATCTCGTCAGTGATCGTACTGCTCTATTTCGGTGCGTCGCTGCATTGCCTGTGGCGCCTGATCGCAGTGTCGCGCGAAGCCGACGCGGCGCGGGGGGCAGCGGAGCTATTCGCGGAGGGCGGCCAACGCATCGTCGTGGCCGGCGACGGTGTCGCGATCGACGGCGTCGGTGCGTTACCGAAAGGCCTGATGGCGTCGCATATCCGCGACCTCGCGGTGAAGTCCGCACTGCAAAGCGGTCGGCAGCTCGACCAGACGCTGCTGCTGCGTCGTCTCGCCGGTAATTTGCGCGGCTCAAACGGATTCGGCGGCTTTGCCGGGGACACGCTGATGAAACTCGGCCTGATCGGCACGATAGTTGGCTTCATCATGATGCTGGCGCCGATCGCCGGCCTCGACACCGGCAATCAGGGCGCCATCAAGGCCTCCATGAACCTGATGAGCGAGGGCATGGCGGTGGCGATGTATACCACGCTGGCGGGGCTGATCGGTTCGATCCTGATCCGCATCCAGTATTACATGCTGGAGGACGCAACCGCCAAACTGTTCGCCTTTGCCGTCGGCGTCATCGACGTCCACGCCGTGTCGCTGCTCGAACGTGAAGCGGAGCACGCGAAGTGATCGACGAGTTTGAATTCTCTGGCAAGGAAGCACCGTTCGATCCGCTCGGCGTCATGCTGTTCAAGGCGCTGCAGGTGATCGCCTTCCTGTTCTTCATCGCGCTGCTGGCGATCAAGACGAAGGACGACGAAGGCAAGGTCGATCCCAAGCTGGAATTCATGATCACGGTGAGCTGGCCCGACAAACACCCGGACGACATCGACATGTTCGTGCAGGATCCGCTCGGCAACATTGTATGGTACCGGCGGCGCGAGACCGGCTTCATGGTGCTCGACCGCGATGACCGCGGCGGGCTCAACGATTTCATCATGGTCAACGGCCAGAAGGTGCGGTCGCCGATCCGCCAGGAGATCGTTAGCCTGCGCGGCATCGTGGCCGGCGAGTACATCGTCAACATCTACCATTTCGCCGCGCTGACCGGACAGCCAGTGCCAGTGACGGTCAAGGTCGAGAAACTGAATCCGAAAGTACAGGTGGTGCACTACGACACCGTCAATGTCGATCATGGCGGCGCCGAGACAACCGCGGTGCGCTTCATCATGGACAAGACCGGGAACGTTACCGAGGTCAATCACGACCAGACATCGCTCGTGCAGATGCTGAACAAGCGGTACAGGGAGCGCAAGGCTGGATGAAGCGATGAGCCTGCAAACCAGCATTATCGGTCTGTCGCTCGGCTACGTGCTACTCGGCCTGTTGCTGTTGCTGGCGGTGGTGCGGACGCGGCTGCCGTGGCCGGTGAAGGCCGGCGCGGTGGCGGTGACTTCGGCGTTTTACGTGCTGGTGTTCTTCCGCACCCAGGGCCTGCTCGGCTGGTCGGCGGACGATCCGCTGCCGCCGAACTTCCAGTTGTTGTGGGTGCGCAGCGTCGAGCCCAACATCGCCCAGGGCGAGCCCGGTGCCATCCACATGTGGGTCGAGGCCCTCGACGATGACAATCTGCCGAGCGGGGCGCCGCGGGCCTATCGGCGGCCTTACTCCACCGCGCTGGCGCGCAAGGCCGAGCGCGCACGCACTGAGATCGCCGCGGGTCATCCGCAAGGCGGGCGTGCCGCGCAATTCGGATCCGGCGAGGGCGAGCTGCCACCTGGCGGGCCGCCCGGTGCGCTGTTCGCCAGCGGCGAACCGGGCGGCGATCCGTCCGGCGGTGGCCTGCTGGACCCCGCTTTCATGCGCGGCGACTCCCAATCCATCACATTCGCCCCGCTGCCCGTGCCCGTCCTGCCAGCCAAAGATGTGCCGTAGCGGCGATGGCCGGCGCGAAGGTCAGCTCCGCGCAGCTCCACCTGGAGTGATGGTCGGATCTCGTCATTCCGGGGCGCGCGTCGCCGGCGAAGCCGGCAGAGCGCGAACCCGGAATCCCGGAATGTTTTGCGCAAAGCACGCCGGGATTCCGGGTTCGCCTGCGCGAAGGTGCGCAGCCGCCCCGGAATGACAGTTTGGGGCTGGAAAGGTGCCAAACATTTTTTCCTATCTAGCGTTGACAGCATCCCCATCAGGTTTATATTCCCCTCCGTCCTGCCCCATCGAGAGGGGCGATCGCGATCGTCACGTTCGCGGGGCAGGATGCGGTGGACGCCGGAGATGCGGCGTTACGCGGTTCATGGGGAACGTCTGTCTTCGGGCAGGACGGATCTGCGCCAGCACTGCCACTGGCAAGGAGACGGCCGGCCTTGAGATGGACAGCGCCCTGGACAGTGTGACGGACGACCAAATCGAAACGCGTTCGGCCAAGTGCTTTGCGGCTACCCTGTCCCTCCGCCCTGGGACATTAATTTTGGTGATGGGACCGTTCGCCATGGCAGATGTGCAAGCAACCGAAAAAACACCGCAGGCGGAACGTCGGGCACTTGCCTGACGCCTCCGAAAGTCCTGATGCACTCTCAATTGCGGAAGACCGCATTCGCATCAGGCCCAAGGGTGCAACGGGCACCCGGCGTTCCGCACGCCCTCTCACAGGGGGTAGGGAATGCAAGCAACGACGGCGCCCCCGCGCCGCAAATAATGGGGGCGATGACGCATGTCTTACCGCAGCCCGCTGAGCTGGATCGTCAGTCGATCCATCGCATTGCCGACATCGCGCCATTGCGCGAGCCAGCTACGGGGAAAGCGGAAAATGAGATCGGCGCCGCCGATGCGGCGTTCGCTCATGCACATACCGGGCGTGGCGCCGTCGCGCGTACAGCGCGCCACCAGCGCCGGCGTCGTGCCGAGATACAGATCTTCATTGCTGTAGGGCGAGTTGTCGCGGAATGGCTGGACGGTCAGGCCGTCTTCGCTGCCCGCGGCGCGGTCAATGTAACGCGGATAGATGGTGCGCAAGCGCGTGTCGGGCGAGGTGGCATCGTGATGCGCAGAGATCGAGACAAAGATGCGATCGATCGGCTGCGCGTTCTCATCGAAATTCTCGACGCTGACATGCCTCGGCTGATTGCTCGCTTCGAGCGAGGGATAGACATAGCTCAGATCGACGCGTTCCTGCGGCCCTGAATGTTTCTGCACCTTGCGGCGAAACGCATGCGTCGGGACGTTGAACAGTGTGGCGCCCACGCTCACCGGAATGCGGTCAGGATCGCCGGGCTTCTGGCTCTGCCAGGTCGGCCACAACAGATACGCCACCACTGCGATAGCGGGGGCTGCCAGCGCTGCACCGATCAGCATCGGTACGACGTGGTTGCGGCGGTGGCGGCGCCGCGGCCGCGTCGTCGGATGGGTCGGAAACAGCAGAGACATGCGCACGCTAAATTGGAACTGGGACGGTGTACCGGGTGGGCGAATCAACCGCGAATATGCCAGCCGATGGTTAACGGCCTCGCGCGCCTCGCCGCAGGCGGTATCCGGGAGCCATGCACCGCGCGCGGTTCCCGATCGCGCCGTTAACCCTTTATTAACGTTATGCTGGCGTGCAGCCTCGCGTTTTGCGATGCAGGGCGGTGTTTGTATGTGCCGTGAAAGAGCTTCGATGTCCCCCGATGCGTTGAATTCATTCTTCCAGCTATGCATTGGCTTCGCGCTCGCAGGCGCCATTGCAAGCGCCTATCAGGCCTTTGCCAAACGTCCCCCGAGCTTCAGCCTGCTGCAGCAGGGGCCGTCCCCTGAAGCCTTCGCAGCTGTGCCGCTGTTGGTCTTCACGGCGCCCTTCATCATCATGCGCAACACCCTGCGCAACGGCGCGGCCGAGCAGCATCGCGTTCAGTTCGTGATGATCGCGACAGTGCTGTCGGGCATCTGGAGCCTGATGTCCGGCACCTTCATCGTGATGACGCTGGAAGCGCTGGGCATACTGGCCTAGGCACAAGAATCCGTGGCAGTGTCTCCCGCAAAGGGAGACCACTCAATCATGGCAATCTACGAACTCGACGGGCAGGGACCGGATCTTCCGGCTAGCGGAAATTACTTTATCGCCGACACGGCCGATGTGATCGGCAAGATTCGTTTGCTGGAGCAGGCGAGTGTCTGGTTCGGCGCGGTGCTGCGCGGCGACAACGAGTGGATCGAAATCGGTGAAGGCTCCAACGTGCAGGACAACTGCACGTGCCATACCGACAAGGGCTTTCCCCTCACGATCGGCAAGAACTGCACCGTCGGCCACAACGTCATCCTGCACGGCTGCACCATCGAGGATGGCGCGCTGATCGGCATGGGCTCGATCGTGATGAACGGCGCGAAGATTGGCAAGAACAGCATCGTGGGCGCCGGCTCGGTGATCACCGAGGGCAAGGAATTTCCGGAGAATTCGCTGATCATCGGATCGCCGGCGCGCGTCATTCGCACGCTGTCGCCGGAGCAGGTGACGGCAATGGGCAGCGCGGCGCGCTTCTACGCGGCCAACGGCCCGCGCTTCCAGAAAGGTCTCAAGAAGATCGGCTAGAGCGTTCTCGAGCGAAGCGGGTACCGGTTCGCATCAAGAAAACGCGTCTCAACAAAAAGCCAGAGCCTCGGTTCTGATTCTATCAGAACCGAAAGGGCTCTCGTTGTGATCGCACGCAGCGCGATCACGTTCCTTCGGACTCATTGGCTTCTGTTTCGCCGGCCACGCGCTCGTGGCCGGCGCTCCATAGCGAATGCTCCTCGGTGCCGTCCTGATAGGGATTGGCCTCGGCAGGAATGCCCTCGCTGGCGGCACGCTCGCCTTCCTCAAATGGATCTTTTTGCGGATCGTTTGGCATGGGCCTTCTTCCTTGCTGGACGTGACGAGGCGGGGCGCATCGCAGTGTTGCGGCTTGATGCGGATGACGGACCGGTGGCTTTCACGCTCTTGCTGAGCGCATCCTTGAGATCGATCGGAACGCCGTGCTTCTTCAGGAGGTCGGCGAAGGCTTCATCCGCGAGTTCTTGCGTCGTCGCCATGCGGTCGCGGCCAAGCTGGATGAGCTTGTCGAGGGTCTCGTCGTCGAAGTCGATCAGCTTGCGCATGACATCTGCTAACTGAGGCCCGGCTCGCGCCAGCGCGATCGCTTGCGCGTCGGGTCGAATACTTTCTCCTGACGGCGATGCAGTGCCTGTGCAACGCCGAGCCGCGCGAAACTGATGGGGCCGCCGTAGTCGGCCGCCTCGATCAGGCAATGCATCGCGGTCTGCCACTCCTTTGCATCGTGTTCAGATGGTGACAGCTGTGTGATGTAAGCGCCGGCGTCGCGCAGCGACACCAGCGTGTTGCCGTCGGGCAATTCGATCGGTTCGCGAAACGGCTTGTCCCAGGACACGCAGGCTTCTCCTCGGCAATGTCAGGGATTCAAGCCGCCGGCGCCAAATTCGTTCCCGCAACGGAACCCGTTTCCGCTGGTCTCGTTGAACGCCAAAGGAGATTTCCAATGGCGCATTCCTCGAAACTCACCGCGGCTGTAACGGCTACCGTCCTGTTGTCGTCAGTCGCGGCGTTCGCCCAATCCGGCAGTGCAGGTGGCGGCGCGACGGGCGGCGCTGCGGGCACCAATAGTGCAGGCACGGCGAATGCGAGTGGTGGACGCGCCGCGACCGGGATCACGGCAGGCGCGAGCGGGACCGGACAGGCGTCGCCGGATGGCAAGCCGGCGACAGGCGATGCAGCGGTCGATGCGCAGGATCGTGCCGTCGATCGCAAGGTGAAGAGCATCTGCAAGGGGTGCTAGCGCAACGTTGCGCGACAGGCTTTCAGCAACACACCGTAACCGACAGTCGCGAACAAGTGACGGCTATTGATCGTCGCACCGTGGCGGTTCGCGAACGAAAGAGCTACCTATCTGACAGGGGCGCGCTTTGAGTGACCCGTGACGGAGTGTAGTTGATGTTACGCAAATTGGTGTTTGGTCTGTTGACCCTTGCCGCAGTCGCGCTGGTCGCGCCGACAGCCGCATCGGCGCGCGGTGGCGGCGGGCATGGTGGCGGCGGATTCCACGGCGGCGGATTCCATGGTGGTGGTGGCTGGCATGGCGGCGGCTTCGGCCGTGGATTTCGCGGTGCTGGAATAGGATTGGGATTTGGCCTCGCCGGCGCCGGCCTTTATGGCGGCTACTACGGCTACGGCCCCTATGCGTATTACGGTGGGTACCCCTACGCTTATGGCGGTTATGATGACGAAGGCGGATGTTACATAACGCGTAAGCGCGTACGGACACCGGCTGGATATCGGGTGCGTCGTGTCGAGGTTTGTGACTGATCGGCCTTGAGCGACGCCACCTGATTACCTCGTCGGCTCCAGCATAGCTGTGCTGGAGCCACATCATGGCTGGTCAGATTGTCTGGTACGCGTTTTGCAAAATCGAAACGATGACCATGACCCTCGACATTGCCAGTCTCACGCTACTGTTCGTCACCACCGTCTTTGCGCTGGTGATGGCTTTCGTCTGGATGTTCTGTGAGTTCGAGCGCCGGTTCGGAAAGCGGTTGACGGCGATTGCACTCGTGCGCTTCGGCTATCGGCCCGACGGCACCATCGACCGAGACGCAAATCGCCGCGACTAGCGCGGCGATTTCTTCGTCGGTTCGGGTTTCTCAGACGGCAGTCTGAGATCAGCCCAGCGCTTTGTACTTCGTCAGCTAAGCCTGCATCTGTTCCCACCCATTTGGCCGCTTCCTGTCGGAAGCTGCGCGAGCACCACTCCAAAAAGTTGCGGCCAGCCTTGGGGGAGGCTGGCCGCGCGCGATCCGGTCTGGGACGGGGAGGGGTGGGGATGTGACCGGGTCGCGTGTCTCCAATTCGTGTTGTTGTTTAGCGATCCCGCGCGCTGGCCGTAGCCACTGCAGGACGGTTGTCGCCGAGCGAGACCCAGACATTCGGATCGCTCTGTGACTGGCGTTTGACGAAGCGGTAGCCGGTCTCGGTCCAGGCGAGGACGTTCTCATTCTGGTTGTCCAGAACGTATTCGCCCTTGTCCGTCTTCACCGTGAGCACGGCGTGGCCTTCGCCCTTCTTGTCACGCACCACGGTGATCAGCAGCGCCTCGCGTGGCCAGCCTGCTTCGATCAGCATCTTGCGCTTAAGGAGCACATAGTCTTCGCAGTCACCGTAACCATCTGATGGCAGCGACCACTTTTCGATCACGCCCCAATGATCCATGTCGGTCATTGGCTTGATGGTCTCGTTGACCCAGCGATTGACCCGCACCAGATCCTTCCACGCAGTCTGCGTGATGACGATGTCACGTGCTTGCGTCGCACCGCCGCGGCAGTCCGCGGGATTATCTGAACAGAACTCGACCCAGCCGATCGGTGCGCGCGTGCTGTCGCCCAGGCTTGCGTAGAGTTTTTCGTTGCCGGCACGTGCCGACGAAGTCACTCCAAGAAGGACTGCTAAAACGGCCAGTCCGAAGTATCGCCCCTTGTTACCAAACATTGTGGCCCCCGTTTTCTTGTTGGGACCATGTTTCGCACAAAGGATTTTCGTCGCCGCTAAATCGCTCAAGTACAATTGAAGCGATTACAAGTAAAAGGCGCGGCGAATTCGAACTATACTTGAATCGAATGCGATTCAAATTTTAGCTAATTGTATTTGATTCAAATTTTACGCGTTAATGGCTTGAATGCTGCAATTCAGGAACTTGCGTGCGCAAAGCGGCGTGAAATTAACCCCTCGCGACCGCGTGCAGATGACGCGCAACGGTATCCGCTGACGCGCATAGCGCCTTCAGGACATTGAAAAACGAGGATCGGGGGCGTTCGGCCGTTTACCGGGCGTTGACGCTGTCTTCGAGCGTCTCTGCCAACTGCTCGTGGAAGAACTCCAGCGCGAAGCCTTCTTCGAGATGGCGGACCACGCGGGACTGGATTCGGCCGAGCATGACAATCGAATTCAGCAGCGGGCGCTTCTCTGCTGCAATGGCGGCGCCGGACAGCGACAGGTCGATAATGCGGCCGTTCATCTGGACGCCATCCTCGAGGGTGAGGAGCACCATCGGGTTGCGCGGCACGATACGGTCGTGGCGGCGGTCTTCCGGCAGATTGAGAATGTCGCGGTTGGCCAGCCAGGTCAGCTGGGCTGCCAGCTTGTCGCGTTTGCGCGGTGTCGCACCCACGGTCATGGCGAACCCGTTGTCGATGATCCGGGTGATTTTACCTTCGACGCGGCCGATATGGTCGAGATAGGCGATGACGCGGTCGCCCACATTGCCGATGCCGGGACCGAGCAGCGCGAGGCCGCCGGGCGACATATTGATGACCTGGCACGGAAATTCGCGGCGATCCGGCAGCATATAGCGGCCAAGCAGGTGCACTTTCACCCGCTGAAAGCGACGGCGTTCTTCTGCAGACGGAAGAATCGATTTTGTTTGCGCGAACGCCATCAGTGTCGTGCCGGTCATGCTGGTCGAGTTTCGACCGACCCTACGGCCCGTAGGGTTAACGCCGCGTTAGCAAATACCGAACTGGCGCAACCAGTTGGCGTGATTATTCTGCGCGACACTTATAATGAGCAGCGTCCGTAGAAGGCTGCTCAGCGCAGCCCTTCATAGACCATCAGGCCGCGGGCAACCTGCAGTTTGCGCAGGGCGCGCGGCGCAAAGCGCTGCGGCTGGTGGGCGAGATAGCGAAACGACGTCAGCTGGAATGCGCCGAGCCGGCCGCGGACTTCATACATGGGCGCCAGCAGGCCGGTCAGGCTGATAGGGGAATGCGCGCGCGTCGCGAATGGCAGCAACAGCAGTTCCAGATGCGCCTTCTGACCGAATTCGGTCATGGCGGTGACGCCAGCGACGGCAACGAGCTGCTCCTCGGATACGACGGTGATCATGTCCCGGATCTCGTCGCGACACTCGGGCGCGAACAGCAACGGAAACGGCTGGTTCTTCAGGTCGCGGCCGAGCAGGGCACAAACTCTTGTGCCGGCCACGCGAAACGGGAATTCGACGGGCTGGTCATAGGACAGCACGAAGATGTCGCCGAGCAGCTCCCGGACGGGGCCGGGTTCCAGCTCACTCCGATCGGGGGCGCGCGCAAAACCGCGTTTGTCGTCCCAATAGGCGAAGAACGCGCGGCTGGATGGATGTTTCATTCGCCTGATCCTGACCCGGCTTGCAGTGGATCGGGGACATTTCTGTCCCGAATCCATCCATCGCTCGCCGCTACATGTTGTGCAGATCAGTCATTGCAGCGTCCATGCCGAAGGCGCGTTTTCCACCGCGTTCGGGCGGGTATCCGCCGTTAAGGTTAAGTTTACTATGATTGTTAGGATCTCATTAACCATCCGGTTTCGGAGCGAATGGGCCGGTTCGCCGTTAACTCTAAGTTAAGCATGCGCTTGGCAACGCGGGGATTGCCGGTAGTCTCCTGCTCACTCCAGAGCGGAGCGGACTGTCTCCAGCAGTTCGTGACGCGCTTCGATAAACAGGTGGCTGAAAACAGAATTGGTCGTCACGCGGGGAGGGGTGGGGATGTCGGCTCGTCCGGCACACCGGGACATCCATCCGCGGGAAAAGATCAAGACGGACCCGGGAGAGCCTTTCTCAGAGGCTCTCCCTTTTTCTTTTCAAGCGGGTTTGCTGTCCTGCGGCGATCCTGAGCTTGCGCGGTACCGGCAAAGCCGACTATCTGGGGCATCGCTCGCCAGAGCCGCTGACAGGCCGTTATCCCCTTGGACACCTTGGATTCCCCCCCGCGCGAACCGATCCTGACCCTGCCGGGGGCGCTGACGGCCTATGTCGGGTTGCTTGCCGTGATCCACATTATCCGCATGTTGCTGCCGGTGGATCTGGAATACTGGACCATTGAGGTCTTCGGTTTCATTCCGAAGCGCTACGACCAGACGCTGCTGTCGATGCCGTTTCCCGGCGGCAATGGCGCCAAGGTATGGAGTTTCGTCACTTACTCCCTGTTGCACGCCAATCTCAGCCATATCGGCTTCAACGTGTTGTGGCTGCTGCCGTTCGGCAGCGCGCTGGCGCGGCGCTTCGGCGCGGTCCGCTTCTTCACCTTCATGGCGGTGACGGCTGTGGCTGGCGCCGCTGCCCATCTGGTTACCCATGAACACGCGCTCGCACCGATGATCGGCGCCTCGGCTTCGGTCTCCGGCGCCATGGCCGCGGCCATCCGTTTTGCCTTCGTGCGCGGCAGCTTCCTGTCATTCAACCGCGGCGATGCCGATGAAGCGGCACGTGTGCCGGCGCTTCCGCTGCTGCGTTCGTTGCGCGATCCGCGCGTGATCGGATTTCTGGCGGTCTGGTTCGGCGTCAATATCATCTTCGGCGTCGGCTCGATTGCGATCGGCGCGGAAGGGGCGAGCGTTGCGTGGCAGGCGCATATCGGCGGCTTCTTCGCCGGGCTGCTGCTGTTCTCGCTGTTCGATCCTATTCCGAGGTTGCAGCGCACGGGCTCGCAAACGTCGTCTCCGGACATCTCCGACCTGCATTAAGGGCGTACCGGCTTCTTGCGAGGCCGACGCATTTGATCCATCTTATGTATTCGACAGGTGACCCACGTTGGCAGGTTCGGCCCTTGAGGTCGATCCCGTTCCCGGCGCGAACGGTGTTTCAGTGCGATCACCACATCTGAACGACTATTGAACTGCGCTGTTACACTGCATCTGTCTGACGACCCTAGAATGAAAGACCACGCCCGACAAAGGGCATGGTCGACTTAGGAGGCGACAATGACGGTACGTGCAATTCTCGATTCCAAAGGCCACCAGATCATCAGCGTCTCGCCGAACGATAAGGTCTCGTCGGTAGTGCAGATGCTGTCACAGCGAAGAATAGGTGCCGTGCTGGTGATGAGCCATCACCACATCGATGGTATCCTGTCTGAGCGTGATATCGTGCGGGTGATCGGAGAACGCGGCGCCGCGGCGCTGGATGAAGACGTGAGCGCCGTGATGACGCGCAAGGTCATTGGCTGCAAACCGGCTGATACGGTCGGTGCAATCATGGAAAAGATGACGACCGGAAAATTCAGGCATCTGCCCGTTATCGAGGACGAGAAGGTCGTTGGCCTGATCTCGATCGGTGACGTCGTCAAATTTCGCTTGCGCGAATTCGAACGCGAACAGGAAGCGCTGCGCGAATATATTGCGACGGCCTGAGCCCGCCGCGCTCAACTCTGCGAAGTGGTCGGCTTCTGCGCAACGACGGGCGCAGGCGAGTTTGCCACTTCGGGGGCGAGGATTTCGATCGCCTCTTGAATAGACTCGACGGCGCGTTCTGCGGCGCGCGCGCCGAGCGTGATCATTTCTTCGGCGCGGTGGAAATCGAACCAGCCGATGCGACCAACGCGCGGTGCGATCAGGAGATCCGGCGGATCGCCGGCAAGGCGCGCGCGGGTGATCCGATCCTGCATGATGTTGAAGGCATCGACCATTACGGTAGAGATGCCCGGCCGTCCGCCGCCGCCGAAGAACTCGCGCTTCATGGTGCGCTCGGCCGAGAAGAACTTGCTGAAACCGCGCTTCGGCTCTTCGACTTCGATGATGGGCTCGGCCATTTCAGGTCCCGTGCCATGGTCGAAAATCGTGGTCGAATGGCCAAACACGTCATTGCTGAGATTGGCTGCGATGACAATCTCAGCGCCCAGCGCGCGCGCCGCCGATACCGGCACCGGATTGACCAGCGCGCCATCGACCAGCCAGCGATCACCGACCAGTACCGGAGAGAAGATGCCCGGCAGCGCATAGGACGCACGCATTGCATCGACCAGGCGACCATGAGTCAGCCAGATTTCATGACCGGTGCGAACTTCAGTGGCGACGCTGGCGAATTTCAGCGGGAGATCTTCGATCAGTGTATGGCCCAGCGACGCTTCGAGCTGTGCGGCCAGCTTGTTGCCGCCGATCAGGCCTGAGCCGTTCAGGCGAATGTCGAGATAGCTGAGAATATTGCGGGGCTGCAGACTGCGCGCCCATTCCTCGAGCGTATCGAGGTGGCCGGCGGCGTAGGATCCGCCAACTACGGCACCGATCGAGGTGCCCACCACGACGTTCGGGACGATGCCATGGGCGAGCAAAGTGCGGAGGATCCCGATATGGGCGAAACCGCGCGCGGCACCGCCGCCCAGCGCCAGACCGATGATCGGACGTCGAACGCTTCCCAAACCAGGCTTGTCGCGACCGTTCGCGCCATTCTGGCCGCGCCCCATCAAAATCTCCAGCACACTAAGCTCCTCGACGCCGCCGATATTAAATGCAGCTGCGCCATCATTCCAGACGGTAGCTAATTCATGATTTATGTCGCGTTTGCGAGGTTTAGGCACCAAATGTGACTGCAGAGCGACCCGTTACCGCACGGCGCACCGGTTCCTGGGGGCCTCACGCGATTGTGGGTCTGGCGGCGAGACAGCCGCGTCAAGGCTTGAATTTGTCGCGTTTTGGGTGAAAAGCATGACCATGACTGCACGGGGCCATGATTTGCGAACATCCGGCCGGAGCGGACGGCTGGCTATGGTGCTGGCCCTCGCTCTGCTGCAGGCTGTTGCCTTGCCCCAAACCGCATCTGCGCAGTTCTTTTCGGACCGTCCGGCACCGGTTCCGCCGGGCTCGATCCCGGATGTCCCGTCGGGTCCGGCCATCAGCCTCGCGCCGCCGTCCGGTCCTGCTTCCACCCCCTTGTTGCCGGCGCCGCTGACGCAGCCGCCGGTTGCCAATGTCGCCCCGCCTGTGCCGTCGCCGGTCCAGGCTGCTCCAACGGGGCCCGCGCAGGGCGTGCTGGCACTGACGGCGCGCTATGGCAAGGATATGCCGGTCATCAATAGCGGGCTGGTCTGGCGGGTCTATTCGGATCGGCCGGACGAGACCGGTGCCTTCAAGCTGATCCGCGAGGATCGCGGCGCGACACCCAACATCGTGCTGCCGCCGGGCAGCTATGTGGTGCATGTGGCGCTCGGCCTTGTGAGCGCCGTTCGTCCGGTGACCATCAAGTCAGAGACCGATCGTGAAGCGTTTGTGCTGCCCGCCGGCGGATTGCGGATCGAGGGCCGCGTCGGCACCACGAAGATTCCGCAAAACCAGATCTCGTTCTCGATCTACAAAGGCAGCCAGTTCGAAGGCGGCGAGCGCACGCCGCTGCTGCCGAGCGTTCCCGCCGGCGATGTCGTGCTGCTGCAGGAAGGCACCTACTACATCATCTCGAATTATGGTGACGCCAATTCGGTGGTGCGCTCCGACATCCGCGTGCAGGCGAGCAAACTCACCGACGTGACGATCACGCATCGTGCGGCAGTCATCACCATGAAGCTGGTGAGCGACAAGGGTGGTGAGGCCCTGGCCAACACCGCATGGTCGGTGATCACGCCGGCCGGCGACGTCATCAAGGAATCGATCGGCGCCTTCCCGCGCGTCACACTGGCGGAAGGCGAGTACCGCGCCATCGCCAAGAACGAAGGCAAGGTGTTCGAGCGCCCCTTCAACGTTGTGAACGGTGTCGACGGCGAGATCGAAGTCGTCGCGCGCTAACTACTGCTCGCAAGCTACTCAACAATCTTCCAGAACAAAGATCTCGTTGCAGACAACACGCTTCAAACGCGAATGAATTGTCATGCGCGTGTCATGGTCCTGAATCGCCAACTAACCATCGTGCCAGTTTGTCGCGTTATAACAGGTCGTTGCCGTCCGCGGCCGCGGAACGTTTACATGACGTTAATCCCCATAGTCCGAATAGCAAGTATCGCTACAAGTGTTCCGAAGGGGATGTCGTGATCGCGGCCAGACAGTTATCCGGAAGCCCGGACGTCAAGTTGTTCGACGACATTCCCGCCTTGCAACGCAAATGGCGGGCGGCCGTTCGTCCCGGCCAGATTCTGCCCGGCTATGAAGAAGTGATGCTCGGCAGTCTTGGGCGGATGGCCGATCACATCGTCCTGCTGAAGGTCGAAGGTGAGACGCTCGAAGTGTCACGCAGCGGCCGCTATGTGCAACAGTGGTTGGGTGACGATCGCTGGGGCATTCCGCTCGACGTGCTGGCACCTGATTGCGTGCGTGCGCTAACGGAAGCCGCAAACTGCGCGTTGCAGGCCAACAGGCCGCATCTGATGGTGGCGCATTGCGTGCGTGACGGTCTCGTCCACACCTATGACATTCTGGCGCTGCCGACAGCGTCACGCTGGGGTGGCCGGTTGGTCGGCGTCTATGTCAACGAGCAGGGCACCCGTTACAATCTGGTCGATGCGATCTTCTCGTCGACGGACGAAGGCATCGTGTCGCTTGCGGCAATCCGGGATTCCGCAAGCCAGGCTTTCGACTTCCAGATCGTGCATCATAATCAGGGCGCTTCGCGCCTGCTGAAAGTATCACCCGCCGACCTTCAGTGGCGCAAGCTGAGTGCAGGCGGCCACGCATTGTCGCTGCCGAGCGTGACGAAATGGCTGCTGTCCATGATCGCCAATGGCCAGAGCGGTCAGCTTGAAATCGACAGCGATGATCGCAACCTTCGGCTCAGCGCCACCGCTTTCGGCGACTTGGTGTCGCTGACTGTGTCTGACGTCACCGACATTAAGCGCCGCGAGGCCTCGTTCCGGCTGCTGTTCGACAGCAATCCGATGCCGATGTGGGTGTTCGATGCCGAGACGATGGATTTTCTCAGCGTCAATGACGCGGCTGTCGCGCATTACGGATACGATCGCGCCACTTTCCTGCGCATGCAACTCAAGGAAATCTGGCCGCGCGATGAATGGGAGCTCCACACGCGTGCGCTGATGCAGCTCGGAGATATCTATCAGTCGGATCGCAACTGGCGCCACCTGAAGGCCGACGGAAGCGAGATCGAAGTGCTGACCTATGGCCGCCGCGTGATGTTCGAAGGCCGTGACGGCTTCCTCGTGGCTGTCGTCGACATTACCGAGCGTCGCAAGGCCGAGGCGCGTGTGGCGCATATGGCGCATCACGATGCGCTGACGGATTTGCCGAATCGTGTTTTTTATCAGGAGCGTTTGGCCCAGGCGCTGGATCACGACAATCCGACCAAACATGTCGCGGTTCTCTGCATTGATCTCGATCTGTTCAAGAACGTGAATGACTCATTCGGTCATCCGATGGGGGATCGGCTGCTGAAGATGGTCGCCGCGCGGATGCGCGCCGAGGTCCGCGGCAACAATCTCGCAGCCCGGCTCGGCGGCGACGAATTTGCCGTGGTGTTGGCAGCCGATATCACACCCAACGAAGCCAACGATTTTGCCGCGCGGCTGATCGAGATCATCAGCGCGCCCTATGACATGAACGGCGTCGAGGTTGTGATCGGCGCCAGCATCGGTATCGCCATGTCACCTGGCGATGGCGATACCAGCGAAGAGCTGATGCGCAATGCCGACATGGCATTGTACCGGGCCAAGTCCGAAGGTGGCGGTGTGCATCGCTTCTTCGAGCGCGAGATGGATCGTCAGGCGCAGAAGCGCCGCGACATGGAGCTCGATCTGCGTAGCGCTTTCGCTGATGGTGACTTTGAATTGCACTACCAGCCGCTGGTCGATCTGGCCGCCGATCGCATCACTGGATTCGAAGCGCTGCTGCGCTGGAAACATCCCGAGAAGGGCATGATCTCGCCGGCGGATTTCATCCCGGTCGCCGAGGATATCGGCCTCATCGTCACGCTCGGCGAGTGGGTGCTGCGCAAGGCCTGCGCCGAAGCTGCCAAGTGGCCGGACGATATCAAGGTCGCGGTCAATCTCTCGCCGGTGCAGTTCCGCAGCCGCAACCTGGTGCAGGTCGTGGTCGCTGCGCTGGCCTATTCCGGCCTGTCGCCGCATCGTCTTGAGCTGGAAATCACCGAGTCGGTCTTTCTTGCGGAAACCGAGGCCAACCTGGCTATCCTGCATCAGCTACGCGCGCTGGGCGTCCGCATCTCGATGGACGATTTCGGCACCGGCTATTCCAGCCTGAGCTATCTCCGGAGTTTTCCGTTCGACAAGATCAAGATCGATCGGTCATTCGTGAAGGATCTGATCGAGCGGCCGGATTGCGTTGCCATCGTGCGCGCGATCTCCGGGCTTGGTCGCAGCATGAACATCACCACGACGGCTGAGGGCGTCGAGACGATCGATCAGCTGGACTGGCTGCGCGCGGAAGGCTGCAACGAGGTGCAGGGTTTTCTGTTCAGCCCTGCCAAACCGGCGTCGGAAATCGAGAACCTGCTGCGCCGGTTTGGTAGCCAAGCGTCGCAGGCTGCGTAAATCCGGTTCAGAACCGGGTCACGACGTCCTTGAGTTCTGGCCGCGGCCGGTCCTCGATCACCTTGTCAGGTTTGCCGCCAATATGGATGAAGCCCGCCAGTTTTTCATTGGCGGCGAGGCCGAGACCTTCGAGCACGTCGCGGTCATAGGCCATCCAGCCGGTCAACCAGTTGGCGCCATAACCCATGGCTGTGGCGGCCGACACAATATTCAAGCAGCTCGCACCTGCGGACAGTTCCTGCTCCCATGGCGGAATCTTCGGATGCGGCTTGATGATGCTCACCACGCCGATCACCAGCGGCGCTTCCGTCAGCTTGTGTTTCTGTGCCTCGATCTCCTCGACCGGTGCATCGGGATTCTTCCGTGCGAACACGGTGGCGATGACGTTGCCCGCGCGTTTGCGGGCGTCACCCTCGAAAATGATGAAGCGCCATGGCGCCAGCTTGCCGTGGTCCGGCACGCGTGCCCCAATGGTCAGGATGGTTTCGAGTTCGGCGGATGAGGGGCCGGAGCCGGTCATTTCGCGCGGCTTGACGGAGCGACGGGTCTTCAGGAAGTCGATGATGTCGGGCACGGGCAGTTCTCACAGATGAGGATGCACAGAATTTGCAGGAATTGAATGACCGCTTACCACGCGAAAAGGCCCGCCACGAGGCGAGCCTTGCTGATTTAGACGGATTGTGACCGCGCGCATCCGCTCAGCTGACCGTTTTGTGCTCCGGCATCTTGGAGGCGCGGTCCAGCAGATCCCGGCCCAGATCCTCCAGCACCGCCCGCGAGGCCAGATAGAGGCTATGGCCACGCTCCGTCTCGAATGCCAGCGCGACCACGTCCGGCCGGTTGGGATCGGCGATCAGCTGATAGGACCGAAGCGGATAGGCTTCGATCTCGATCTCTTCATCGTCGCTCATCGGCTCAGCCCTCCGCCAGTGTGCGCTTCACGTCGGGCGGTGTCGCCTCATCGACCAGTGCGGCAAGGGCTTCCTCGAGCGAACTGACCTTCTGGCCGTCGCTGCCGAGGCGGCGCACCGAGACCTGGCCGGTTTCGGCTTCCTTCTTGCCGACCACGAGCAGGGCAGGGATCTTGGCCAGCGAGTGTTCGCGGACCTTGTAGTTGATCTTTTCGTTGCGCAGATCGATCTCGACGCGGAGGCCAGCCTTGCGCGCGGCTGCGGCGACGACCTTGGCATATTCGTCGCCTTCCGAGGTGATCGTGGTGACCACCACCTGTACCGGCGACAGCCAGAGCGGGAAGTTGCCGGCGAAGTGCTCGATCAGGATACCGATGAAGCGCTCCATCGAACCGCAGATCGCGCGATGCACCATCACCGGCGCCTTCTTCGATCCGTCGGCGTCGATATAGAACGCACCGAAACGCTCCGGCAGGTTGAAATCGACCTGGGTGGTGCCGCACTGCCAGTCGCGGCCGATGGCGTCGCGCAGCACGTATTCGAACTTCGGTCCGTAGAACGCGCCCTCGCCAGGCGAGATCTCGGTCTTGATGCGACCGCCGGACTGGCTCTCGATCACCGACAACACGGTGGCCATCACGCGTTCGGCGTGATCCCACATCTCGTCGGTGCCGACGCGCTTCTCCGGCCGCGTCGACAGCTTGACCACGATGTCGCCGAAGCCGAAGTCGGAATAGGTCGACAGGATCAGATCGTTGATCTTGAGGCATTCTTCGGCGAGCTGAGCTTCCGTGCAGAACACATGGGCGTCGTCCTGGGTGAAGCCGCGCACGCGCATCAAGCCGTGCATGGCGCCCGACGGCTCATAGCGATGCACGACGCCAAATTCGGCGAGGCGCAGCGGCAGGTCGCGATAGCTCTTCAACCCGTGCTTGAAGATCTGCACATGGCCGGGGCAGTTCATCGGCTTCAATGCGAACCAGCGCTTGTCCTCGGCCTCATCGCCAGCGGATTGCGCTGCGAACATGTTCTCGCGGTACCATTCCCAGTGGCCTGAGGTCTCCCACAGGACCTTGTCGAGGATCTGCGGCGCATTGACTTCGCTGTAGTCGCCATTGAGGCGACGCCGCATATAGGCGATCAGCGCTTGGAAGATGGTCCAGCCCTTGGGGTGCCAGAACACGACGCCCGGGCCTTCTTCCTGGAAGTGGAAGAGGTCGAGTTCGCGACCCAGTTTACGGTGGTCGCGCTTCTCCGCTTCCTCGATCTGCTTGAGGTACGCGTCGAGGTCTTCCTGTTTGGCGAAGGCCGTGCCGTAGATCCGTGTCAGCATCGGATTGTTGCTGTCGCCACGCCAATAGGCGCCGGCCACCTTCATCAGTTTGAAGGCGTTGCCGACCTTGCCGACCGACGTCATATGCGGGCCGCGGCAGAGGTCGAACCAGTCGCCCTGGTAGTAGATCTTGATCGGCTCGTTGCCGGGAATGGCGTCGACCAGCTCGACCTTGAAGGCTTCGCCCTTGTCGCGGAATACCTGCTTGGTCTTCTCGCGATCCCAGACGTCCTTGGTGAACGGTTTGTCGCGCGCGATGATCTCGCGCATCTTCTTCTCAATCGCGCCGAAGTCCTCGGGCGTGAATGGCTCGTTGCGGAAGAAGTCGTAATAGAAACCGTTCTCGATCACCGGACCGATGGTCACCTGGGTGCCCGGCCACAGCGTCTGCACGGCTTCGGCCAGCACATGCGCCGCGTCATGCCGGATCAGCTCCAGCGCGCGGGGGTCGTCGCGGTTGATGAAATCGATCTTGGCGTCGTCGTCGATCGGATCGGAGAGATCCGAGACGGTGCCATCCAGCGCCATAGCAACGGTGCGCTTGGCCAGCGACGGCGAGATGCCCTTGGCAATCTCGAAACCGGTCGTGCCCTTCGCGAATTCGCGCTTGGCGCCGTCCGGGAAAGTCACGGTGATGTTGTTGGTTTCGGCGGGGGTGAGGTTGGCGAGGCCGAACTTGAATCCCGAGCCTTCATTCTCAGTCATGTCTTCTCTCCTGTGGCTCACTCCTGCACACGGGCGCAGGTAAGCGGACGAGCGGTATAGCAGCCGATTCGGGCGTTGCAACACCAGTCTGGCTGACCGGATTTGCATGCCTGGCGGGCAGGTTTGACTTGCATGCAATTGCATCCATAAGATGCGACATCTTGACAGTCGCTCGCCCCTACACCCCCACCGCACTCATGATCGGCAATTTCGTCACCGGCATTGGCCTGATAGGGCCGACGGCGATGCTCGGCGAGTTGTCGGCGGGGCTGGGTGTCACCATCCGCGAGGCGGGGCTTTTGATCACCTTCGGCGCAGTGATGCTGTGCATCTGCTCGCCACTGATGTCGTGGCTGACCAGCCGGATCGAGCGGCGGCATCTGTTGCTGTGTATCATCGCAGTGGTCGCGGCGGCCAATCTCGCATCGGCCTTCGCGCCGAATTTTGCCGTGCTGCTGGCGATCCGCCTGGTGATGTGCATCGCTGCCGCGCCCTACACACCGCAGGCCGCGGGCGCGGTCGGGATGCTGGTGCCTCCGGACAAGCGTGGCAGCAGCGTCGCCTATGTGTTTCTCGGCTGGACGCTGGCAGCTGCGGTCGGTCTGCCGCTGGTGACCTTCATTGCCAGCCGCTATGGCTGGCGCGAAGTTTACGCGTCCGTCTGTGTGATGAGCTGTCTGAGCTTCATGCTGCTGGCATGGCGATTGCCGCGCGGGCTGTTCGGCGCGCCTGTCGATCTCGGCACCTGGTCTTCACTGGCCCGAAATCGTCTGGTCGTGCTGCTGCTAATTATCACGACGCTACAGCTTTCCGGGCAGTTTGCGATTTTCACATTCATGGCGCCGCTCCTCGAGCGGCTCGCCGGGGCAGGGCACGATGCGGCAGCGTCGGTCTTCGCGATCTATGGCGCCTGCGGCTTTCTCGGCATCATGACCGCGACGCGGATTGTCGACGGCTGGGGCCCGCTCAATACGTCTATCCTGTCTACGTCGCTGGCGCTTGCGGGCATAACGGTGTGGAGTTTCAGCGCAGGCCATCTGCCCGTGATGGCGCTCGGCGTCGCGATCTGGGGGCTCGGCTTCGGCGCCATCACGTCGATGCAGCAGGTCCGCTTGATCATGGCGGCACCGTCGGCCGGAGCGGCGTCGGTCTCGCTCAATACATCGATGCTCTATGTCGGCCAGGCGATTGGATCGGGCATCGGTGGCGCGCTGTTCGCCGGCGGATACTTCCACGCGTCGGGGTTTGTCGCCATGGGTTTCCTGACGACGGCACTGGTGGCCATCGCGTTCAGCCGTAAAATGTCGGGACGTGTCGCTTAGTCGCAGATGCGGGTCAGTTGCGCTTTGAACGGCACGCCGGGCAATTGCAGCGCACTGCCTTCGAAATCGAGCAGGTCGCCATTGACGCGGCCGGTCAATGCCAGTGTGACACCTTCAAAGCCGAACACCGACTTGAAGCTCTGATCCGGGTTGTAGCGTTTCGATGACACCTTGGCAGAGATGGTCTCGCCTCTGTTTTGATAGTTGCCCATGAAGGCGAAAGCGGAGTTGCCGCCGCGCAGCTTTCCGCCGATTGCATAGACGACGCCGGTCCCGGTGCCATGAATAGTATGAAAATGTACTTCGTATAGGCCGTCTTCCACCTGAGTGCCCCGGGCAGTGATGTTAAGTGAAGATGAATTTGGCGAGATGAAGTGGCGGCACCCTATGGTATCAAATGTTATTCAACAATCCCACCAGTAGGCATTTTGTAAAAATAGCTTTGATAATTTGAGGTTCGGTGTGCCGCGACATATCCGCCAACTGTTCTCCGCATGCCTTGCTACATTAACAGTCAGTGTGCTGATGAGCGGCTGTGCATGGCTGCCGCCGCAAGCGTGTCTGCCGCCGTCGCGCATCATGGTGTCTGCGGAGATGATCTTCGGCCGCAACATTGGCGATCGGCCTGGTATCAGCGAATCTGCATTTGCAAATTTCGTCGCAAGGGAAATCACGCCCCGCTTTCCCGATGGTCTCACCGTCATCGATGGAGACGGGCAGTGGCGCGATGGCGTGCGTAATGTTGATGTTCGCGAAAGGGCAAAGGTCGTTCTGATCACTTTCTCCGACGACGCTCAGAAACGTGCCGACCTCGTTGCCATCGCGGAAAGCTATAAGTGGCAGTTCAGTCAGCAGTCGGTGCTCACGAAGGTCGGCAATGCCTGCGTAAGCTTCTAGTTTGCGTCGTCATTGACGCCGCGCCAGCGCGCGTAGCGCCACGGTGTGTACCAACGGACATCAGGCGACAGCTTGGCCGGCACGTTATCGATACCCGAAGTGCCCCATGGCTGGCAGCGGAGCAGTCGGGCCAGTGTCATCCAGCCGCCGGCCCACAATCCGTAGCGCTCGATCGCTTCGTCGCCATAGACCGAGCAGGTCGGGAGATGACGGCAATTGTATCCGACCAGCGGAGACAGCGTGTGGCGGTATATCCAGATCATGCCGCGACCGGCATTGCGCGGCAGCCGTTGAATAGTACCGACGCAGTTCGGGCACATGGATGAATGTTTCATGGTCGGATTGCTATCAGATCAGTCGGGTTTTGCCCGGTTCCTTTGCATGGAACCCATCTACTTATGCATTGGAGACACACCTGCCAATTTATTGCATGCAGTGCAGCAAAAGTAACTGGACGCTGCGGCGAAGCTCGTTAGGTTTTCACTTAACGCCCGTGTGACAGAATCATGAGCGTTGTTTGGGGCCGTTGCCATTGCTCATGAGAGTGCGGGGAAGGAACCGACTTGGGACGTATGAGGTCGCTTCGATCAGGTAGTTCGGCGCTGTTTCGCGCCGCGGCCTTTTGCATCGTTCTTCCCGGACTCGCGGCGGGCCTGCTGGCTTCGGCCGTGTCCTCTGCCCAAGCTGCAGCCGTTCTCGAAGAACGCAAACTCCCGATGCGCTTCACCTGGGTGGCCTGCGAGCCGAATTGCCGTGGCTGGATCGGCGCGGTGGGGATTGTCACCGGCGACACCGTCAGGGATTTCGACGAGTTTTCCAAAGGCCGCGATCTGACTGACGCGACAGTGGTGCTGGATTCCAGCGGCGGCTCGGTCAATGACGCCATCACCATGGGCCGGCGCTGGCGCAAGCTTGGTCTGCGCACCACAGTCGGTATCACGGTCGACCTGCAATCAACCTCGGGCGTCATGAAGCCGGCGGTCGTGCCGCAGGCCTATTGCGAATCCATGTGCGTGTTCCTGCTGCTGGCGGGCAAGACCCGCTATGTGGCCGAAGAATCCCTTGTGCGCGTCCATCAAATCTGGATGGGCGACCGCGCCGACGACCCGAAGGCTGCGAGCTATACGGCAAATGATCTGATGATCGTCGAGCGGGATATCGGCCGTCTTGCCAAATACACCTTCGACATGGGAGGCACGGGCGATCTCTTGTCATTGTCGCTCAGCGTGCCGCCGTGGGACGATCTACATCGGCTTACGGAAGCCGAATTGAAGCTGACCAATCTGGTCACCAGCCATAGTGTCGATGATGTGTTGCCCGAGCCTCGCGAGCAGCAGGCGCCGGTCGCATCACTGGTGCCGAAGTCGGTACAGGATCGTTTCGTGAGCGGGCCAGAGAATGAAAACACCCCGGTCGCTTCGGCGCCTGTCGTGTCTTCGACGAAGTCAACCAAGACGGCCGAGGCCTCGGTGCCGACTGGCGGCGTCGCATCGGCACCGTCAGGGAAATAGCCACGCTGGCGTTACGCCGGCGTCGGCTGGCTGGCCCCGGTGTTTGACTTGGCTTCAATCTGCCCGATGGCGTCCACGACCGCATCGAATGTGAGAAGCGTCGAGGCATGGCGCGCCTTGTAGTCGCGGACCGGTTCGAGCAGGGCGATATCCGCCCATTTTCCATCCGATGGCGGTGCGCCGTTTTCCTTCAGCATCTTGCGCACGGTCTCGCGCAGCGCACGCAATTCTTCGGCAGTCGAGCCCACCACATGACGCGCCATGATCGACGACGAGGCTTGGCCAAGCGCGCAAGCCTTCACGTCATGGGCGAAGTCGGTGACCACATCGGCATCCATCGTGAGGTCGATCTTGACGGTCGATCCGCAAAGCTTGGAATGGGCGGTGGCTGACGCATCGGGGGCAGGGAGGCGGCCCAGCCGGGGAATGTTACCGGCGAGCTCGATGATGCGCTTGTTATAGATGTCGTTCAGCATCTGGTTCGGACCTTAACTGTGCCATCGGTCACCGGGATCACGTCCTTGGCGCGCGAGGAACTGGAGTCTATATAGCGTCCATTCCATGAAATAAAAGATCAGCAGTTTCAATGGTCTGTGAGCAGTTATGTTTTTGGTGATGCACGGATTTTGCCCGTCGCAGCCGTCCCCCTCATGTAGGGACACTTGAGCGACCGCCCAACATCTTCAGAAGGAAGGCGCGCCGATCGGGTCACATGCGATCCGTGAGGGCAACAGATCCAAAGGCTCGATGCCTCCGATCAGCCGGCGCTCATCCTTGGGACAGACAGAAAGAATCTCGGATCCTCCGCGCCGCTTAATCGCTTCCGCGGCTGACGTCGCGCCGAACCTGCGCGCGCTTGTTCGCCTGCGACACCCTCCCAATCCGTGAAGGCGGAATCTTGATATTCCGGCGCCGGCTAGGGATGGAGCGCATTCCTTCACCAGGGCGAAGATCATTCTGCGGTCGAGAGAATTGCTGTGCCCGTCGCAGGGCCAATGCGCGCCTGGCGGCCTCTCCGAGTTCCTTTTTCACTTCGAAGTTCTGCAGGCGCTTTAGCTCCTTGCTAACGCGTTTTATGGCAGCGACGAAGACTTGCTTGCGCTGAGTTGCATGCTCGGCTGTTCCCGAAAAGCTGCTGCCCCTCGGTTCGGCTTTTCCTCTTGCTTCGCGCTGTCGATGCCGCGCTAGGGTGTGCTCCTTGCCATGAAAATCCCGTAGCCTCGAACGAAGGCTCTCCAGCTTGTCGCGCGTTAATTCGCCGATGGCGGGATGATGAGTAGCAAGAACGATTTCTTGCTCGTCGTGTTTCAGAATGCTGATTTCATACTTGCAGGATGCCGCCATCGCCTTTTCCTCCAACCAATGCCTGGGTTACGGATCGTTCGCGCTGTTTCTCGCACCTCCCTCCGAACCAGCGTCCTCCAAAAGAGTCGCGCGGGGAGCTGTTTGACGCGATGCGCGCTGCCAAGATTGTTCCTCCGTGCCGTTCTGAAGTATCGGGTCATCACCCTAGGCTCACATGGGAACTGCCCGCATTGCCCTTGAATGGCGTGCTGGGAATAATAGGAAAAAGACCAACGATTTAAATGTGATGAGTGGGTAGCCTGATGGCTGGCAACAGTCGTAATGGTCCACTATATAGGGCGGAGCCCGGCGAACAGAGCGCCGGGCGTTCTCCAGATCGCCGGAATTTGAGAATTCAGTTCGGCGGCCTCGGTGTTATTGTCGCAAGACGATGTTTTATTGACGGACTCAGGCGTCCGGCGGCCTTGCCGCCCCGTCTGCCCGGTGACACTCCGGCCTCCCGTGGGGCCGGTCGAACGGAGTAAAGATGGACGCTGTGATCAAGCCGCTTCGCGGCAAATCCCCGGATGGCAAATCTTCTGAAGTCAGATCTGCCGAGAGCAAAGTGCAGGAATTCCGGCCGGCGGAGCTCGATCCCGCCGAATTTCTGGCTGCGGCGGTTAATCCCGACCAGCTGCGGCCCTCGCGCGCCGAGGCAGAGCAGGCCGTGCAGACGTTGCTCGCCTATATCGGCGAGAATCCGCAGCGCGAAGGCCTCATGGACACCCCGCGCCGCGTGGTCGAGGCCTATGACGAGCTGTTCCAGGGCTATCATCAGTGCCCGGCCGAGGTTCTGAATCGAACCTTCGGCGAGACCGCGGGCTATGACGATTTCGTGCTGATCCGCGACATGGCCTTCGTCTCCCATTGCGAGCATCACATGATGCCGTTCTACGGCAAGGCGCATATTGCCTATACGCCGGTGGAGCGCGTCGTCGGTCTCTCCAAGCTGGCGCGTCTCGTGGATATCTTTGGCCATCGGCTGCAGACCCAGGAGCATCTGACCGCGCAGCTTGCTGCCGCGGTCGATGAAGTGCTGAAGCCGCGCGGCGTTGCCGTGATGGTTGAAGCCGAGCACACCTGCATGTCGGCCCGCGGCATCCGCAAGGAAGGCTCGCGCACCTTCACCACGCGTTTCACCGGCAACTTCCGCGACAATCCTGCCGAGCAGGCGCGGTTCATGTCGATGATCCAGTCCATGTCTCGTTAAACGATTGTCGCGCTGATCGCGCGACGATCGCGATTTGTTGCTAGAGTGTCGGGCGCATCAGGCGCCCGATTTTCGTTTGACGACCACAGCGAGAGATTTTCCCGTGTCCAATACATCGCACGCGCACAGCCATGATCTCGAAGAAGGCCTCGTGCTCACGCCGAAATTCGACGCTGCCGGTCTCGTTACCGTCGTGACGACCGACGTGGCGAATGGCGACGTGTTGATGGTGGCGCATATGAATGAAGAGGCGCTGCGCAACACTATCGAAACCGGCGATGCCTGGTATTACAGCCGTTCGCGCAAGGCGCTATGGCGCAAGGGCGAGAGCTCAGGCAAGACCCAGCGCGTGGTCGAGATGCGGATGGATTGCGACCAGGATGCGATCTGGATCAAGGTCGAGCAGATCGGCGGAGCTGCCTGCCACACCGGCCGTCGCTCATGCTTCTACCGCGCGATCACCAGGGGCGAGGCTGGGGCGGCGAAGGTCTCGTTCATCGATGCGGACAAGGTGTTCGATCCGGCGTCGGTCTACGGAAGCTGAACTGGCTCCGATCTTGGTGTACGCCAGCCGGCTGGCAAAATCCTGCCGGGATTCGGCGGCGTTGATGCCGGTCGGATCGGCGATCATGTCCATGTAATCGACAGCCGCCGACCGGAGCTTGCCATCCTTCATGGTCATGACGCCAGACAGGGTCTGGATGTTCATCGAACGGATATTGTAGTTCTTCCAGGCTTCCGCCTGTTTCGCTTCACTATTGGTCGATTTTTTCTGCTCGTTATAGAGATCGAGCGAAGCTTGCGCCGCCTTCAGGGCATTCAGGCCCGAGACTTCCTTCATCTCCTTGGCGAGCGCCGGATCGTCGCTGAACATCTTCTCTATCTTGGCCTTCCAGGGGCCTTCGGCAGTCACGTTGCCGAATTTGTCGACCTTCATATGCGTCGCATACTCCGGCGGGATGTTCATTTTCTCGAACGCTTTGGAGAGGCGGTCGGCCAGGGCGTCGGTCCGCTTCGTCAGCATTTCGTCGAATGTATCGGTGAGTCCCTCGGTCGCGGCCTGATCGGCCTTGGCCTTTTCGATAATCGCCTTGGCGCGGTCTGACAGCGATACGAAGGCGGCAGGGGCTGTCGGCGCAGATGCAGGCTTGTCGGATGAGACGGATGGCTTGGCGGGCGCAACGGCGGCGGGGGCCGCTTTGTCCCGCGGTTGGGTCGACGTCGAATTCGCGTTTGCGACCGCAACCATCGTGAGCTCCATTCCCGCTGCCGACAGAGCGAATCTCCGTCAGACACATACGGAAACACCCTCGCGTTAATGCTCTGTAAAATATTCAACCACGGATGGAGGTGTTGGGCGCCAAAATCGCCTTAGCGTTTCGTTAACCATGAATGTCCCACTGTGTCCGCGGCTTCCGCAGGGCTGACAGGGCACGATTCCCGGTGGTCATGTCGCGGCAGCGGGGCACCTCACTATGGCGGTCGACGCGACCAACCTCGCATCAGCACTCTCGTCAACGCGCAGTCAGGTGACTGGCGCGATCAAGAATGCTGCCGGCACCACGGGCACGAGCTTCGAATATCTGCTCGCCACCGCCAAGATGGAATCCAATTTCAATCCCTCGGCCACGGCTTCGACATCCTCGGCCAAGGGCCTGTTCCAGTTCATCGAGCAGACCTGGCTCGGCACCGTGAAGGAAGCCGGCACCCAGCTCGGCTACGGCAAATATGCCGACGCCATCACCAAGTCGCCGTCGGGCAGTTATTCGGTGAGCGATCCCGCTGCGAAGGCTGAGATCCTGAAACTGCGTGACGATCCCGTCGCGAGTTCAGCGATGGCCGGTGTGCTGACGCAGTCCAACAGTTTCAAGCTCACCGGTGAGATCGGGCGCCGTCCCAGCGACTCCGAACTATACATGGCGCATTTCATGGGCGTCAGCGGCGCCTCCAAGCTGATCAACAATGCGGCGAACAATCCGAGCGCATCGGGCGCTGCACTGTTTCCGAATGCCGCCGCAGCGAACCGGCCAATCTTCTACGATCAGAGCGGCAGTGCGCGCAGCGTGTCGCAGGTCTATTCGGTGCTGTCGGCGCGCTATGATAGTGCCGCGAATTCCACGGCGACGCGGACGGCGATGGCATCCGCGGGTGTGGTGACGGCGCAGGCAGTCTCGCCACTGACGCCTGCCAGCAATGCGACGTTCCTGTCGCGCTTCCCGGATCTGAGCACGGCGCAGGTCGCAAGCTTTGCGTCCGATCAGTCATCGACGGCCGTGCAGGAACAGCCAATATTCCGGTCGCTCTTCCAGGGCGGTGATCGTGCGCAACCTGTTTCGCCGGCCGTTCAGGAATTGTGGGGCAACCGCACGTCACTGACGTCCACGTCGCTGCCGAAGGCACCTGAAGTCGGCGTGCCCAAGCCGCTCGATCTGTTCAGCGATCGCGCCGGGACCTTTAGTAGTTAGCTCCGTCCCCTCATGGTGAGGAGGCGCGCAGCGCCGTCTCGAACCATGAGCTGTTGGCAGGCATCGCCGCTAGTGGCCATCCTTCGAGACGCGCGCAAGGGCGCGCTCCTCAGGATGAGGGCGGAGTGTGTGATATTCACCGGGAGCCACAGATTTCCCCGCGTGTCCGATCCCTTAATAAAACCTCAACAAACCCATAAGCTTATGGTGAACCGTTTGTTAAGTGGGATGGTTTATTTTCTCTGACAGTGGCATCGCGTTTCGGTGTTGATCTTGTTGCGTAGGCTGGCAGAACCATGATTGTTCGGCAGTTCATCAGTTGGGTACGGACCGCTCCAGCCAGCGAGCGGGCAGAGGCAACGCGCTCTTTGGCGCGGGCCTGGATTTTTTCTGATCTTTCAGACGACGACCGTGCCGCCGCCGAAGGCGCGCTGCTGATGCTGCTTGATGACGCATCGCCGCTGGTGCGCCAGGCCATGGCGCAGGTTTTTGCCCGCGCGCCGTCGGCGCCCCCGGCCATCGTGCAGGCGCTGTCGGTGGATCAGCCCTGTGTGTCGCTTCCAGTGCTCGAATATTCGCCGCTGCTGATCGATGCCGATCTGGTCGACATCGTCGCGACGGGAAACAGCGAACTGCAATGCGCGGTCGCGCGCCGCATCAATCTGCCGATTTCGATCTGCGCCGCCATTGCCGAAGTCGGCTCTGCCGCTGCGGCGCTCGAACTCATTGAAAATCCGTATGCCGAACTGGCGCAATTCTCCTGGGACCGTATCGTCGAGCGTCACGGTCATCTCGCCGCCATCCGCGAAGCGATGCTGGCCCTTAGCGACCTGCCGGCGACGACGCGTCTCGCGCTGGTGGCCAAGCTCTCCGAAACACTGACCCGCTTCGTCGTTGCGCGCAACTGGCTGTCGCCGGATCGTGCCGAGCGCATTGCCGACGAGGCGATGGCGCGCTCCACGGTCAATATTGCGTCGCGTTCGCGCGGCGACGAGATGCGCGATCTCGTCCATCACCTGCGCGAAGCCGGGCAGTTGACCGTCGGCCTGATCCTCCGCGCCCTGCTGTCGGGCAATCTCGACCTGTTCGACCAGGCGCTGGTGGAGCTGTCCGGCCTGCCGCAGAGCCGCGTGGCCGCGCTGGTCTATGACGGCGTCGGTGCCGGGCTGAACGCATTGCTTGCCCGCGCAGGCCTGCCGGAGTCGACATTCCCTGCCTTCCGCGCCGCGCTGGCTGCGCGCAATGAAATCGGTTTCATCGGCTCTGTCGGCGGCGCCGTGCGGCTGCGTCGTCGCATGGTTGAGCGTGTGCTGACGGTTTGCGAAACCGACGAGGCGGCGTCCGAGCCGCTGTTGATCCTGCTGCGGCGTTTCGCAACGGAATCGGCCCGCGAGGAAGCGCGGGTGTTCTGCGATGAACTGGCCGAACAGGCGAATGCGCGCGACGAGTATCAGCTGATCGCGGCGTAAGTATCCAAAATCGCCATGAAGCCGTAGGATGGGTAGAGCGTCTTCGCGAAACCCATCATCTTCTGGAATTGCTGTGATGGGTTTCGCTGCGCTCTACCCATCCTACGAAAGCAGCTATTCTTTCGGCACGATGCTCGGCGCCGAGATCATCTCGAGATGGTCTGGCCGATCGCGATTGACTACCGTCAGATAATCATCCGCGACGGCACGCAGGCGGGCGCTGAGTTCGTTGGCCACGCCGGCCTTCTCGATGGTGTTGTGCTCGCGCACGATGGCCTGGATCGCATCGATATGGTGCTGGATCAGATCCGGCGGCACCGCATCGAGATCGGGTGCGTGTTCGAGAATCCGGCACAGACTCTCGGCGGCCGCGCCAGCTGCGGGAAAGCCGAAGGTCGAGGCGTCGCCCTTGATGTCGTGAGCCGCACGAAACAGCTCGCCGCGGGTGTGCGTATCGAAGCCCTTCTTCAGGATCGCGGCATGTGCTGCGGCAAGGCGGTCGCATTCGCTGCGCATCCAGGTCTTGAACTCGCCGGAGAGATTGGCCAGAGCCTGTTCGGCGCGCGCGACGGGATCGTCGAGCTCGCGATCGATCACGCGGCGGATCGCGTGCTTCAGTGTGTTCGGCGGCGTGATGACTTGGTGATCGGCGAAAGCCTGCACCTTCGGCGGCGCCGGCGCTTTGTTCTTGGCCATGGTCGTTTCTCCGAACATTGCGCTAGCCAGTGACACGGGCTTTATCCAGCAGCGACGGCTGCTGCAGAACCTCGGCTTCGCCGCCGTTGCGGCGTTCCGGTCCGATATAGGCGACGGTGGTGTTGCGGCGGCGGTCGGGCCCGAAATAATTCTTCGTCTTGATGAAGGGGCGGGGATGCGCGACCACGCTCATGATGCGCAGATAGAGACCCTTGGCCGAAATTGGTTTCGCCAGAAATTCGGTGACGCCGGCATCGCGCGCCATGGTGATGCGGCGCTTCTCTGAGTGGCCGGTCAGCATGATGATCGGCGCGTAGGGATTGCCCTTGGAATCCGGCTGCCGGATCATCTGCGCCAGTTCCAGCCCGTCGAAAATCGGCATCGCCCAGTCGGCGATCACGATGTCAGGCACGTAGTGGCTGTACATTTCCAGCGCCGTGGCGCCGTCCTCGGCTTCGTAGACTTCGCGGGCGCCGAACGAATGCAGCAGCGTGCGCAGGATGCGCCGCATGTGCGGATTGTCGTCGCAGACCAGAAAACGCAGCTTGTTGAAGTCGATACGGAACATGATGCGGCTCGAACCGGGCTGGGACCGTTACCCGACGTTAACCATACCGCGTTGCGTCTTAACGAATGGTTGAGGCACTGCAGGAGCCCAGTCCGCTATGGGGACGTCCCAAGTCGACGCGATATTCCAAGAATCGCGTCCGCGGTCTCTGCGGGGCGGAGCATGGGATGCAAATGCGTGCCATTTAGCCTCGTAACTGGCCAGGCGCGTCGCTGAGCTTCTGCGGCTGCATGATCGTAAATTGTTGAAGTCTGGATGAAGCCGGCAGGCACATGATCCCAGCGCGGGAGTTCGATCGTGTCATCGAACCAATCGACGTGCATTTTGGGAAGTTCACTTTCGAATTGCGCGAAGGCTACGGGATCTCTGGCCAAGATATCAATGCCAACCAGAGATGCGCGACGGGCATCCCCAAAAAACCATTGTGACCAAATCGGAAGCGTCCCGTCGGCACCGGCGAGGCTTTTCACGTGGTCGTGCAAGGCGGGTCTGATGGGTGAGGCTGCGCCATGCGATGGGGGCACATCGCCATCGACAATGATGACGCCACGCATGGGCAGCCTGGTCGCCAGATCGACAGCAAGATGACTTGCAGAACTATGTCCCACCACAATCAGTTGGCTGCTCGGCACGATATGATCGAGAAGACTTTGGGTCCACGCGTTCCATGCAGGTGGCGAGGCATGGTAAGCCAATATGTCCGGTACTTGGACATGGCATCCTGCCCCCCGCAGATGTTCGGCCGTCGACTCCCAACTTGATCCTCGGACCAAGGGGCCTGCCACAAGGACGAAATCGAACGGCATAAGTCCCTCGGCGGTATCAGTTGGATGAATTCTAGTATCCGAACTGTTCGCTCAGGATGCGTTCTTCCAGGCTGTGGCCGGGGTCGAACATCATGCGCATCGAGATCGACTTGTCGGAGATGATTTCGACCCGCCGGACGTCGCGGGCTTCCTCGTTGTCGGCGACGGCGGCCACCGGGCGCTTTTCGCCTTCCAGCACCTCGATTGCGACGATCGCCGTATTGGGAAGTAGCGCGCCGCGCCAGCGCCGCGGGCGGAACGCACTGATCGGCGTCAGGGCTAGCAGCGCGGCATTGATCGGCAGGATCGGACCCTGCGCCGACAGGTTATAGGCGGTCGAGCCGGCCGGCGTCGCCACGAGGATGCCATCGGCGGCAAGTTCGGCCATCCGTTCGCGTTCATCGATGAGGATGCGCAGGCGCGCCAGTTGATGCGTCTGGCGAAACAGCGAGACCTCGTTGATGGCGTGATGGATGTGCACGCCGCCATGGACGTCCGTGGCGCGCATCAGCAGGGGATTGATCAACGTCTCGCGCGCCGCAGCGAGGCGCGCATGCAGATCAAGCGTCGAGAACTCGTTCATCAGGAAACCGACGGTGCCGCGATGCATGCCGTAGATCGGTTTGCCGGTGCGCATGAAGTCGTGCAGCGTCTTCAGCATCAACCCGTCGCCGCCGAGGGCTACGATGATATCGGCGGTTTCCGGATCGGCATTGCCATAGAGCTGCGTCAGCTGGTCGAGCGCTGCCTGCGCTTCACCGCTGGTACTGGCCACGAAGGCGATCCGGTCATAGCGCTTGGACGGGTTCATCAGGGGATCGCCGGCTCATGCTGCGTGATTGCGCGGGGTCGTCTAGCCGACCTCGCTGGGGCTTGTCGAGCGAAAGGATAGCAGGTCTTTGAGACGGCCGGGCTGCAGGGAGCGCCGCATCGTTAACGGGGCGAGCGGCGCCCGGTTGCTCCATATTTGCGGGTCAGCTCCTCCGCGACCGCCTTTTCGGGCCTTAATTTGCTGCCGGCGAGCCAAACCTCGGTCACTTTCCCGGTCTTGCCACGAACTCTCCGGACTGCTTCCCCATAACTGGAATAACCTGCGGCCGCGGCGATCGTGCCCTTGTCCTTGCCGGTCACCTCGATCTCGGCGACGTCCATGAAGGGATTGATCGCCGAGGCGTGGCGACCAGCACCCGGTCTCCGATGGGCACCAGATCAAACGCGCTCCCTGAGGTCCACATGCGTCCCGTCCAGTCGCGGACGCGCTTCTGCGGTGCACCGCGCTGGGCGAATGCACGCAGGATATGCATGGCGCCATCAACCCAGATGGGCGCCCAGCCGTCGGTGGCATTGGTGAAAACCGAGATCGTCAGCTCGCAGGCCGGGATCACGGCGGTGCGCGAGATATAGCCATGAAATCCGCCATTGTGTCCGAACCAGTCCCAGCCGGCGGTGGTGCCGTTCATGGTGCCGAGGCCGTAATAGCTCTCGATAGTTGCGTGCGGATTGCGCCAGTGCCGCCGCGTCATCTCACGCCGGCCCGCCGCAGACAGCACGCTGTGCTTTGCATTGGGTGCAAGCTGCGCGAAGAACCGCGCGACGTCGGCTGCGGTGCTGACGAAGCCCGCAGCAGGCGTGATGGCGTGGCACTGCGTGTCGCCGGGAATGACCAGACGGCGGTCGAGCGGAAGCCGCGGCGTATGACCTTGCGCGAGGGGCGCGCCCTTTGTCAGCGGCATGTCGGGCTGGGTCTCGCGCAGGCCGACCGCATCAATGATCTCGCGCCTGATCCAGTCGCGATAGGGCTCGCCGGTGACAGCTTCGATGACGAGGCCGAGCAAGCCAAAGCCATGGTTGGAATATTTCAGCCGCGTGCCGGGCGCAATCGCGGGCGGTTGCTGCAGCTCGGACAATAGCTCCTTCTTGTCGAGATAGGGGCGGCTGTCGATGAACTGTCCGGCATCGACGCCGTCGCGCGTGAGGCCGGCGCTATGCGACAGTAATTGTCCGATAGTCGTTGCAGCGACCTGCGGATGCAGGCCTTTCACATGGTCGCCAACGGGATCGTCGAGGCGCAATTTGCGTTGCTCGCGGAGCTTCATCAGTCCGGCAGATGTGAAGCTTTTCGAATGCGAGGCGATCCGGAAGCGATGCCGCGGCGTCAGCTTCTCGCCGGTCGCGAGGTCGGCGTGACCGAAGGCATATTCAGCGACGATCTTGCCGCGATGCGCGATGGCCACGAGGCAGCCGGGTTGCTGCGTCGTTGCCATCTGGAATGAGAGCCAGTCGTGGATGTAGTCGAGCGCGGGCTTCAGCCAAGGATCCATCAGAGGTCTCAATGTGAGGAGAGCGTCGCAGCCGCGAATATGAACAGATCTCTCAGCCATAACAAAGCCGGCACAATCCGAAGGATTGCACCGGCTGACTGATCCGCGAATGGGATCAGTAGGTGGGACCGGAGCCGGGCGCCTTTTCAAGCGCAGCAGCGAGCGATTTATATTCGGCGGAGTCCTTGCCGCTCAGCGAAGCAATCTTGTTGAGATGATACTGCGCCTGATCGCGGTTGCCCTGTTCGACCTGCCACAATCCGTAATACTGCCAGGTGCGGACATGGGCGGGGTCGGCCTTCAACGCGCGCTCGTACCAGATCTGCGAGACCTTGTAGTCGCCGAGCTTGCGATAGGAGTAGCCGATCAGATTGGCGACATCGGCGCGATCGTCCTGGCTGAGCGCCTTGAGCTGCGCGATGGCGGCCGTGTAGTCCTGCTTGTCATAGACTGTGGCATAGGCGGCGCGATAGTCGGCGAGGAACGCGGCATTCTCGCTGTTCGGATTCCTGGTCTCGGTTTTCTTCTTCTTGTCCTTGGTGCCCTTGGTGTCGGACGCCGGCGGTGCGGAAGGCGTATCGCCGCCTGCGGCATAGGCCGAGGTCATGAAGGGCGTGGCGGCAACGGCCACGGAAAACATTGCCAGCGTCGTCAGCCTGATCGCGAGGTGGGTCATGCAGCGCTCCTGTTTGCAACAGCAATAATCTGACACGGAAGTCTCAGGTTGTGAACACCGGGCGTGGGTGTTCATTCCCGCCTTTGCCGGCATGGGAGCAGACTTGTGGCAGCAGACTTGGGGCAGGACGCCTGACCCAGCCGATCATGACGAGGATGTCACCGAGATGAACGAAGCCTGTCCGGCTTCCTCAGAGTGGGTTCAGCACAGCGTCGCTAGTCTGACTGCATTGATCGACAAGCCCGGCCAACCGACCGGTCAACTTCGTGATCGAGACCGACAGGAGACGACCATGTTGAAGAAAATTTCCACCGCGTTGATCGTAGTTTCCATGCTTGCCGCTCCCGCGATGGCTGCCGGTATCGCCAAGACCACGCCGGCGCCGATCACCAAGCCGGTGACGTCGGCCGATAACAAGGTGCAGGCCAAGCCGGGCGTGCTGAACGCAAATGCGAAAATGGTCCGCCATCATCACCGCCATGCCCGTCCTCATCATCGCTTCCACAAGAAGATGAGCGTTCACAAAGTTCACAAGCACACCGCCATCCAGACCACAGTCGTGCACAAGCGCGGCTGAGGGGGCTCCGCGGTCGCGGCCTCATATTGCCCAGCCGCGATCGCGGAGTTTCAACGGCCGGCCTGCTGCGCCTATCCCCTGGGATGCATAACATCCCTGAGGTGCAGCAGGCTGGTTCGTTCGCGCGTGTCCGTCACCGAGATGCGAATTCCAATTCCCGGGCGAACCGTCTAGGACAGGCATGACGGGGACACGCCTGCGTAATTGAGACGGCACGACGGATGAGACGGCATTTGGGAATATCGGCGAAACAGGCAGCAGCGGTGCTGTTGCCGCTGTGGCTTGCAGCATGCGGAGGAGGCGGCGCCGGTGGCATCAGCTTCACGGATGACCAGGGCGTTGCCGCGCAGCCATTTCCGACCAATTATCGCGTGGACCTTCTGGCGTTCTTCAAGACCTATCTGAACAATCCGGTCGGCGTTCGTGACGCCATGATGGCGGAGCCGGTGCAACGCACCGTGGGCGGCCGGCTGCGCTATGTCAGCTGCGTGCGCTACACGGCGAAGGATTTCGACGGCAAATACACCGCGCCGCAGGAGCGGGCGGTATCCTATGTCGACAAGCGCCTCGATCGCATTGTCGAGAATGTCACCGAAGCCTGCGCCGGCGCCACCTACGCGCCGTTCCCCGAAATGGAAAAGATGACGCGGTAGCGTTGTTGGCAGCTCTTTAGATCTGCTGTCGGTGCTCGATGCGAGCACGCACGATGCCGGCGTTGGCGCCCTCAACTGACCGCAACGTCGCCACAAGATTGCCGCAGCCCGACGTGGGTATCTGGACACTGAAAAACCCGATCAAGTTCACGTGAGCGCTGAACCAAAAGCCATTTCGCACCGCCTGAAAATGAATAAATCCAAAAGTGTTGCTGCTTTGTCGCAGTCGGCAAACATCGATGTGGCAACGCCTGCCGTGAAGCAACCAAACTGCCGCCACGTTGTTTTTCGATGGTCATTACGCAACACAGGGGAACAACCATGAAGAAGCTTTTGCTCAGCGCGTCGGCCATCGTTGCCGTGGCCGCGATCTCGTCTTCAGCCTTCGCTGCCGACCTTCCGGCGCGGACCTATACCAAGGCCCCGGCCTATACGGCGCCGGCTTTGGTCTACAATTGGACCGGTTTCTACATCGGCGGCCATCTCGGCGGCGCCTTCGGTGACGGCAACAGCCTCGTCGGCGATAGCGGCCGGTTCATGGGCGGTGTGCAGGGCGGCTTCGACTATCAGTTCGCCACCAACTGGGTGGTCGGTGTCGAAGCCCAGTACAGCTGGCTGGCGAGCAGCAATACCAGCCTCGTCTTCCCGAATGGCACGACCATCACGGGCGGCGGTAACGATCAGCTCGGCTCGGTCACCGGTCGTCTCGGTTACACCTGGGGTCCGGCACTGCTTTACGCCAAGGGCGGTTACGCCTGGAAGGATAACAACAATCTGACCATTGCCGCCGTGGCTCCCGCGGTTGCTGTCATCGATGGCAACAAGAAGGACGGCTACACGGTCGGTGGCGGTCTCGAATACATGTTCTCGCCGAACTGGTCGGGCAAGGTCGAATATCAGTACTACAACTTCGGCAACACCACGATCACCTCGACGGCCATTCCCGGCGGCTCGACCAGCTTCAACAACGACGAGCACACCATCAAGGCCGGTCTGAACTATCGCTTCGGCTGGGGCGGCCCGGTGGTCGCCAAGTACTGAGCAAGTACGAAGCCGCTTCAATCTTCGACGGAAAGGCCGGCATCACGCCGGCCTTTTTGTTTGGGGGTCGTTGTCTTTCTTTCCCTCCCTCAAGCCGCGCAGTGGGGAGGGTGGCTGGCCGAAGGCCAAACGGGTGGGGTGCTTCCACTGGCTCAGCGCTTGCGGAGGCACCCCACCCCGGCCTCCACTTCGTCGATGCTTCGCATCGCCTCGCTCGGCCGACCCATGGCGGACGAGTTCGTCCGCCAGACCCCACTGCGCATTGCTACGCAATGCTTGAGGGAGGGATGCCTCCGGCGCCTGCGCGCCATCGCGGATTCAACTGTCAAACAGCCACGGCCCTTCAGACATGCGTCATCGCCCCCATTGTTTGCGGCGCGGGGGCGCCGTCGTCGCTTGCATTCCCGCCCCCTTGTGAGAGGGCGTGCGGAACGCCGGGTGCCCGTTGCACCCTTGGGCCTGATGCGATGCGGTCTTCCGCAATCTAGTGTGCATCAGGACTTTCGGAGGCGCCGAGCAAGTGCCCGACGTTCCGCCTGCGGTGTTTTTTCGGTTGCCTGCACATCTGCCATGGCGAACGGTCCCATCGCCAAAATTAATGTCCCAGGGCGGAGGGACAGGGTAGCCGCAAAGCACTTGGCCGAACGCGTTTCGATTTGGTCGTCCGTCACACTGTCCAGGGCTCTTTCCATCCCAAGGTCGGCCGTCTCCTTGCCAGTGGCAGTGCTGGCGCAGATCCGTCCTGCCCGAAGACAGACGTCACCCCCAAACCGCGTAACGCCGCATCTCCGGCGTCCACCGCATCCCACCCCGCGAACGTGACGATCGCGATCGCCCCTCTCGGTGGGGCAGGACAGAGGGGAATATAAACCTGACGGGGATATTGTCAACACTAGATAGGAAAAAATGTTTAGCGCGTCCCCGGCCACAAATTGTCATTCCGGGGCGCGGCCGGCACTTGCCGGACGCGAACCCGGAATCTCAGCGTGGGAGTCTACGATCGCGCCAAACACAGCGGGATTCCGGGTTCGCGCTCTGCCGGCTTCGCCGGCGACGCGCGCCCCGGAATGACGAGCGCGGGGCATTAGACAGTCGAGCTCTCCGCTGCCCCCGCACCAGGAATCGAAAGTAAACGAGTCCTGAATCCCGGGAAAAATAAGGTTCGAGACTCCCTTGCCAGAATCGCTTGATGGTTGTCGGGCGATGAGAATGATCGACAATATCCGCAGCGACGGGGTGCAGGTGGCACTGACGGTCGCCCTGATGGCCGCCTGTGCGGTCAATCTGCTGCTGCTTTACGCGTGGCTGTAAGCGCATGCGCCGGTTTGGCGCGCGCGGGAGTAGCCCTTGCCGGGCAACTCTGATATCTGACTGCGCGACGCGGGCAGGCGACTGATCCGGACGTCCTATTTCGATCTCGGGTAATCAATTAACCCATTGATCTTGTTGCCGGTTTAGCTCAGCGGTAGAGCAGCGGTTTTGTAAACCGAAGGTCGGGAGTTCAATCCTCTCAACCGGCACCACCATTTCAATAACTTGTCAAAACGGTCTTTTCGCACCGGCTCGCCATCGGTGGGTTCAACCTATGAACGTTGTTCCAAGGTAGCCCGGACTTTTGCGATGACCTCCTGATAATCGGCCTCCCGCTTGTCCTGCATTTCCTGCTGCCGTGCCTTGAATGATGCCACGCGATTGCGGATGTCTTCCCGGAGATCAGTCAGCTTCATCGGCTGCGCAGGTTCCGGGACGATCTGCTTCGGATTTTCAGCAGCTTTCATCTCGGCGTCTACCGCAACGGTCAACTTCGCGGCCAGCTCGGGCTGGTTGCCCGAGACCTCTTTTACAAATGCCAATGTCTCCGCGATTAAACGATCGCGCTCTTCGACCCAATTCATGGCGTCATCATTTAGATTGAGCGACGTTAGTGCAAGCGCGTCAGCGGGTTAAGCCTAACGGGGCACAGTGCAGAATCTGGCTCCGTCGTCGTGTCAGCGCCCATGCGTCTCCAAGCGGCCTGCTGACGCCTTTGGGCGGCTGGCTGTGGGAGGTTCGCCGAAGGCGAACGGGCGTCAAATAAACAGACAGGCTGCGAACGAGGCCGTCAGGCCGAAGAGCAGGGCGCCTGCGCAGAGGGCGCGCTCCCAAACCTCGCGTGCGTGATGTCGCTCGAAGCACTGCCGGCTGAAATACTGGTGAGTGAAGTGGTCTTCCATCTCCGCCTCCCTGAACGGGGATAGAGAATCCTTCATGTGATTCGCCGTCAAGCGGCGTGTGTGTTAAACTGTTAAATAAGCCCCGCGGCGAGTTGAACCAATTTGCCGTTCGCGCGACCAAAGCGCGTCTCAATGAGTAAGGGGAATCGCATGACTTTTCGCGAATCCATCACCCGGCTTTTCGGCAGCACCTCAACGCCCGAATCTGAAGAGCGCGCCAGGCGACTGAACGCGTCCATGGATGAGTTCGTGCGGCTACTGCATACCAATGGCTACGACAGCAAAAGCCCCACCACCCCTGGAGAGGTGGCAGGACTTTCGGAACGTCCATCCTGCGCTCAGGACGCTCAGTCTTCCAACCAAGGATTGTGAGAGTCGTTCCTAGGTCACTGCCGGCGGTACCGCGATCGGCTTGCCCGTGTCCTCTTCGGTGCTGCACGGCTGAATAGTGTAGCCGTCCTCCAGCACCGTCTTGCCGTCCACAACATCAACGAGCCCGGCTTCGTCGGCATGTTGCCAGACGTCCTCCTCGGTCGGGAATTCCTGGCTGAGCTTCTGGTCGTCTTCGAATAGCGCGTAGGGCATGTGCCACCTCCGGCGCGGCAACGCGGCAGAGGTTGAGTAGTTCGATCGCAGTGGCCAATCTGCCCACCCGTCAACCGGCCTGTGGAACCTCAATCAGAAGCAGGGATACGCCCGGCCGTCCTGGCCGCGATAGGCCGCGGCCGATTGCTTGCAGCGGGCGGCGAGGGGACCGTCGTAATAGGCGAAGGTGCCCGGCTGCAGACCCGGACCGTAATTGTGCCCGAACTGGATCCGGTAGGGCTGGCCGGGTGCGGCAAAGACGAAGGTTTCGGCGCTGTGATGATGTTTCCAGTGGCGCGCGAAAGCAGGGGTCGCGCCCAGCGTCGACAGGATGATGGCTGCACTGAGGAACTTCATCGGGGCTCTCCGGACATGACGACTGCAGATGTCTGCGACAACGACGGCTGAAGGGATCAGACCACGTTGCCAAGGCAACGCGCAAGATGTGTGCGGCGCGCGCTTGACGTCTTTCGACCGGGATCAGGTCGCCGTGCGAGCGCGTTGCGTTAACGAATCCACGCTGCGATCCCGCGCATTTGAACTTCGCCTGATGCTTGCGCGTTAGGCTTACCGGCAGTTTAGACCGCGCCCTTAACCCATCCTGCCAGGCGTTCGAATATCGTGCCGCCCAGATGCAGGACATGGCCATGCGAACCCTTTCAGCAGTGCTTTTCGTGATCGCGACCACGCTTCCGGCTGCAGCCGCCGATGGTTTCAACATCGTCGTGCCCGGTCGTCCCGGCGTGCCGATCATCATCAACGGCGTCGATGCGTCCTATCGCGTGATCGAAGGCGATTGGGGCTTGCAGCGCGGCATTCATATTCAACCGACAGTCTATGGCGGTCGTTACGTCGATCCGGTTCCGAATGTCGGCCACTACTATCCGAGCCTCGGCCACAAGCCCGGCTACGGGCGTCTGGAGATCGAGCCGCCGGCCAATCGCAAATTGCCGCAGCCGGCCGAGAGCTTCCACGAGCACTGGTCGGCGAAATCCGCGCCGATGGAGCGGCATAATGAAGTGCCGTTCAATCCACCTGAGGTCATCGTCGCACCGCCGGAATTCCGACGCTGACCGACCAATCACCAACAACGAAAAAAGATATCCGACAGGAGAGAGTTTCATGCGTAACGTGATTTCAAAATGGGTTGCGGCATTTGCCGTTGTCACCGCCACGGCCGGCGCTGCGCCCGCAATGGCCTGCGGCGGCGGCCTGTTCACCTCAAACGGCTGCTCGCCTTGCGGCCAGGCCTATGTCAGCCCCTGCGGCTACGGCGCCGGTTATGAGCGGCTGCCCGATCCGACGCCGGTGACGCGTCAGTATTATTACGCCAACCAGGGCCCGACCTTCAGCGGCCCGGGCATGTTCGCGCCGGTTCCGACCTATCAGGAAACCGCGATCGGCTGGCGCGGCTATGGCCAGGGTTACGGTCAAGGTTACGGTTACGGCTATCGTCGCGGCTATTACGGCGGCCCCTATGCCAATCCGGTGAACTACTCCTATGGTCCGGCCTATCGCGCGCCGGCGATCTACAGCTATCCGTCGCGCAGCCAGTATCGTGCGCGCCCGAGCTATCGCTACGGCTACAGCATGCAGCCGCGCACGCGTTACGGCACTACGCAGCGCAGCTACGTGTCGCGCACCGGTTATCATCAGGCGCATCGCTATGGCGCGCCGAAGGTGATGTATGCGCCGCGCGCCGCAGGACCGCAGCGTGGTTATCACCAGTCGCAGCAGCATCGCCGCGCGTACTGATCTGATCGAACGAAGAACGCCCGCTCGCAGCAATGCGGGCGGGCGTTTTCGTTTGGATAGAGGGATTCTTGATTTGACGCGTTTTCTTGACGCGAACCGGGACCCACTTCGCTCGAAAACGCTCTAGCCCATCAGGCCGAGCTTGCTGGCGCCGACATAGAGCGCGAGCACGGCGGCGTTCGACACGTTGAGGCTCTTGATCTCGCCGGGCATGTCGAGCCGCGCGACGACGCTGCAGGTCTCTCGCGTCAGCCGTCGCAATCCGCTGCCTTCGGCACCGAGCACCAGCGCCAGCGGTTGCTGCAGCGGGATCGCGCTGATGTTCTCGGTGCCTTCGCTGTCGAGACCGACGGTCATGAAACCGAGGTCGTTCAATTCGTTCAGCGCCCGCGCCAGATTGGGCACCGTGATCATCGGCACCAGTTCCAGTGCGCCCGAGGCGGATTTCGCCAGCACGCCGGTGGCCTCCGGGCTGTGCCGGGCCGTGGTGATGATCGCCTTGACCGCGAAGGCGGCGGCGGAGCGCAGGATGGCGCCGACATTGTGCGGATCGGTGATCTGGTCGAGCACCAGCACGATGCCGTCCTGGGACAGGCTGTCCAGATCCGGCGATTCCAGCGGTTCGACCTCGGCCAAGAGGCCCTGATGCACGGCATCGGGCCCCAACCGGCGATCGATCTCGTCCGGACGGACCAGGACCGGTGCCACGCGGGTGTCGATCTTCTCCTCGGCGAGGCGCCGGGCGGCGTTCTCGGTCAGAATCAGCTTGCGAATGATCCGCTGCGGATTGGCCAGCGCCATGGTGACGGTATGCCATCCATAGAGGATGGCCGGGCCATCGCCGCCGGATTCCCGGCCCCGCCGGGGCGGCCGCCGGCCCTGATCGCGCGGTTTATCCCGGTTTTGACTGCTTTGGCCGTCGCGTCCCTTGTCAGGTCCACGCTGGAATCGCTGTTTTCGTTCTCGATCGCTCATGGCTGGCTTGTCTCACGCATGCCGAATAATGGCAATTTGGGGCCCCGGAAAGAGGTCGGGAAGGGCGGATATTCCTGCCAGGGTCGGTTGACTTTGCCCCATGGCTTCCGTCATAAACGCGCCAACCGGGAGCCCGTTTACGGGCGCGCGTTTTAACGTCATCCATGGCCGTCCAGCCACTGATTTGGTGGGACTGCCGTGTTGGGCCAAGGTCTTGTTGGGCTTGGTTCCGATGGCGTCAGGCGGGGGAGTGTCCCGAGTGGCAAAGGGAGCTGACTGTAAATCAGCCGTCTTATGACTTCGAAGGTTCGAGTCCTTCTTCCCCCACCATCCCGCAAGGCACTGATCTGAGTAGAGAAAACTCCCGGCAGGGAGTATTTTTTTACCGGCGTTTCGCGTGGAACTGGGTCACAAAATAGGGTGGGTCACAACTGGGTCACACCCCGGCGGCGAATCTCTCCCGGGTGCCGGAGACCCAGGTTGTGCCGTGCAAGATCGAGCCTGCGTTCCAGGCATGCCCGACGGTGACCGGGCACGGCCGTCCAAAGGCGGTCCGGCGGAATCATTTCGAACAGCACTTCGACACCGTTGTGGAAGACGCGTTTCCCCCGGCTTCATGTGGCTGCTTGGGTATCGGATCTGCGGATGCGTCGCGAAGGCGACCGGCGTCAGGTCCGGCGGCCTACCGTTGTTGTAGAGCTCCCATAGCGCGCTGCGGAGGGCGTGCAGGACCCCAACATCGGCTTCATCTCTTCGATGTTCGTCTGGGCCATCAGGAGGTTCGAGTCGGCGCTGATGAGGCCCTTGTGAGCGAAGACGCCGTGGCGGATCTCGCGGTACCGGGCCTCATAGACCTTCCGCCAGGCGGCTACTTCCTTCCGCATTGCGCCGACGTCCTTCGGCGTCAGGTCGCACTTGGCGACCACGTAGGCGGCGGCGGGATCGAGACCGCCGGTGATCTTCCGCTTCGCCAGCTCCGCGCGCGTGAATTCGCCGATGTTGTGCCAGACCGAGCGCAGGAGCTTGTCGCTGTGGTGGATCGACCGAGGGTCCTGGTCGAAGATCCTCCAGAGAGCCACGAACGCCGACAGTAGGAGGGCGTGACGGGTCGTGATCCAGAACAGCGGGTGGTCGTTCATGCGGTCGAGGACGGCGGGATTTCGGCCCGGGATGCTTTGAAGCGCCAGGTATCCGAAAAAATACTGCTGTGCGACTTCCTCTTCGGTCCGGAACAGCTCGAGCTCGTCGGCGAAATCGCTCATCAATCATCATTCTCTTTACAACTCAACGTATGATGCGCCCCCGAGAAATGAAGACCCGGCGTCGGAAGGTCAGTATTCGCCGATCTTCAGGAGCGGTTCGCCGAGCAACGTCGTCCAGGCGTCGTGAACGTTCTGCAGAATAGACGACAGCGCTCGCTTGTCGCCGGCCTTCCTCGTCACCATTACCTGATCGATCCCGCCGTACTTGCCTTCGCCATACCGTGCGACGCCCCACCCAGTGCCGATGGTTGCCATGTCGTCGGCCGACGTCACCGTGGCCCTGGGTCTATCGATCTTGAAATGCTTGAACGCTTCGACCACGTCCCGGAGCAGCTGGAAGTCGTCGGGGACCGGCGCCTTGGGCTCTCGGAGGAAGAGCACGCGCGACTGCACCGCGGTCCGGACCGACGCCGGATCGGCCAGGGCGAGCGTCTGGTCGTGGGCGGCGACGTCGCAGAGGTGGTGCAGCTCCATGGCGGCTGTGCGGGCGGTGCGCATGGCGTCGGCCCGCTCGGTCTCTACGTCGACAGGCAAGCGCGTCACGGCGATCTGGGCGTGCGTATAGCCTTGTTCGGCGGCTATGTAGGCGCGGAGAGCCGGCCGGACCGTCATGCCCATGTGAGCCAGCGTCACCGACATCAGGTCTCGTTCGTCCCAACGACGTCGAGGGGCCATCCGAAGTAAGAATAGACGAAATCGCCGCTGCCGTGCCGATCGGTCAGCTTGGCTCGATCCGAAACCGGGTGCCGACCTTATAGCGGTAAGTGTCCGACAGCTCCTTGGAGCACTCGACGTGCAGTGCAGGTGCGGGGGGAAAGGCTGGCCGGCAATCGGTCTGATATGGACCGGACCATGGAGCCCGGCCGTGTTGGCCGGGTAGTAGCTCTCGACGATGCAATACCGGTACGGCTCGTCCTCTTGGCCATTGCCACCCCATGACTCTTCCCCAGGTTGCAGCCATACTGCCGGTTCAAGGGTGGGAATCGAGGGGATGGACGTACCGAAACGGGGCCGGAGCCATGATGCCGTGCGCGGCCGGGCAGGCGCGTGCCACGGCATTCGACGACTGCGTTCTGACGAACATGAAAGGCGTCACCTCCGACCTGGCCGCCAAATCCATCAAGGTCGCCTGCCTCCGGACGTCGTCGGTGGACATCCCGAAGGACGATCTCGTAGGAATCAGGGGACGGGCCGAATATGCCAACTTCGGCGAGAAGTACGGCAAGGGCTTCCTTTTCCAAATCGAGAACAAGACAGCCTACATCATCACTTCCGTGACGATCGACGTGCATGCCGGGGTCGGCGACAACCAGTTCATCCAGATCGACGATTTCTGGTCGCCGACGCCGGGCGTCATCTACACCGGGCTGCCTCCGGACCCTACGCAGACGATGCAGATCCCGCGGCACGGCTCTGTCCTCTTCCGGCGCGTCTCGCCGCAGACGAACATCGACGTCAAGAAACAGAACTTTAAATGGGGCATCTCGGCGGCCAAGGGGATCGTCAGCAGATGACCACGCGAAGACAGGTCGCGCTCGGTTTCTATCTCATCCTGATCGTCGGCGGTGGCTGGGCCACCTTCGAGTGGCTGGTCAACGGCGGCAAGGGCATCGCACTCAAGCTCGGCGCCTTTCCGGCGCTCTTCGGACTCTACCTGGTCTGGGAGGACTTCCTGTCACCTAACCGGGAGAAAGCGTCATGAGCTGGTTCGACAGGTTCAAGCGCGGTCCCTCGAGATCGAGGAGATGATGAACCCTCTGCTGGGATGGCGGCTACAGCATTTCGTGGCGATCCCGTCCAAGGACGACTGGCATCGCAACTACTTCCAATTCCTGAACAAGCAAAAGCGGCGCGAAGAGTTCATCCAGTTGTTCGGCGAGACCATCGGCGGGCTGTCCTACGAGTGCACGGCGCACCGCAAGGAGGGTGAGGACACCTACGTCCTACTGAACGAGCGCGGCCCATGGTCGATGCCGATCACGTTCCTTATCGATTTGGGCATGAAGCTGCCGGCGAACACGCAATCGCCGAACGGGCACCATGCGACGAGCGTCCACGTCGAGAGGCGCGGGAGAGCGCCTGAGCCCGGTCCCGCACCGCCGCCGCCGGCACCGCGGCCTGCGCCGCCGAAGCCGAAGTCCGCGGCCTACGGCTTCACCGTCGGCGAGCACGTCGTCTATCCGGAGCATGGTTAGGGAAGATCCTGGCCATCGAGGAGCAGGACATCGTCGGATCCCAGCTCGAATTCTTCGTCATCAACTTCAAGACCTGCGGGTGCCGACGTCGAAGCATAAGAACGCCGGTCTGCGGCGACTCGCCGACGAGCCGTAGATGGCCGCTTTTCGGTAGCGGTAGAGCAATTCCGGTCGTCGCATGTTCGGCACCAGATCATTTGAAAGATCGATTAGAGCACACCGCTTGACGAAACTCCGTTTTGATAAGTGTGGCCGAAAAAAAACGTCAACGAAGTCGAATGTTAAGCTGTCTGTTTATGACAGTTTTTTAACCGTTCGTGCCTTTCCCCGATCATCCGACATTCGATACCATCAGAACTAGTTTGCAGAAGCTAAGCACGCCAGATCGCCGCTTTATGGCGGTGCGCGTGCAAATAATCAGCGGCCCGTCATGGGCAATCAAGTTATGAGGTTTGACAGTGAGCACTAACGTTTTCATTTTATCTGGAGCCAGGACCGCAATTGGTGGCTTCGGCGGAAGCCTGAAAGAGCTATCTCCCACTCAACTAGGCGCGGTTGTGACAAAAGCCGCAATAGAGCGCGCCGGGCTCGCGGCTGAAGACGTCGATAATTCTGTTTTCGGTACAGTTATTCCAACAGAAGCGGCAGACCTGTTTTTGGGCCGCACAATTGCTATTGAAGCAGGCCTGCCTGTGGAAGCGCAGGGGCTCACTTTGAACCGGCTGTGTGGTTCAGGTGCGCAAGCAATTATTTCGGCGGCAATGATGATCCAGTCCGGAGACTCTCGCGTCTGTGTGGCGGGTGGGTCTGAGGTGATGAGCCGTGCACCATTTTCGATTGACGGTCTGCGTTTTGGCCGAAAGATGGGGAACGGGCAGGTCTATGACTGGCTGCTAAACACGTTGGCCGACCCGTTTGGCCATGGCGCGATGGGCGATACGGCGGAAAATGTCGCGGAAAAGTATCAAATCACCCGCCAACGGCTTGATGAATTTGCTCTCGCCAGTCAGCAAAAGGCAGCGAAGGCGATTGCCGAAGGACGCTTCAAGGATCAAATTGTTTCTGTGAACGTGAAGGTACGAGGCGGTACCAGGGTCTTCGATACCGACGAGCATCCCCGCAACACAAGTCTTGAGGATTTGTCGCAACTGAAGCCCGCGTTCCGCAAGAATGGCATCGTTACGCCAGGAAATGCCTCCGGCATTAATGACGGCGCCGCCGCTGTGGTCCTTGCTTCGGGGGAAGAGGTAGCGCGTCGCAACCTCGAACCCCTTGGCCGTGTAGTCTCGTGGGGCGTGGCAGGGGTGCCACCGGAGATCATGGGCATCGGCCCGACCAAGGCAGTTCCGTTGGCATTAGAGCGGGCCGGGCTCACAATCAAGGACATTGATGTATTCGAATCTAACGAAGCGTTCGCCGCACAGGCGATAGCGGTGAATGACATTCTTGGTCTTCCCACTGAAAAGGTTAATCCGAATGGCGGTGCTATAGCGCTTGGACATCCGTTGGGCGCGACGGGAACTATTCTTACAGTAAAGGCGCTAAGCGAACTTCGCCGCATCGGCGGGCGGTACGGCGTCGTAACGATGTGTATCGGCGGCGGTCAAGGTATCGCGTTGGTTATAGAGCGAGTAAACTGAGTTGAGCACGATGACCAAAAACAAGCCAATTTCCCAGATCATCTCTTATGCAGAAATGAACCGAACTCCATTGATCCAGAAGGCTGCAGTAATCGGTGCAGGTTCAATGGGGTCGGGTATCGCTGCTCAATTCGCAAACGCCGGAATTCCTGTGCTTTTGCTGGACGTTGTGCCTGAAGGAGCTTCCGATCGTAGCGCACTTGCCAAAGACGGCGTCGAAAGACAGCTTAAAGCAGGTGGGTTCATGCACTCCGACCTGTCGAACCTTGTCGAGACCGGCAACATTGAAGATGATTTGTCGAGACTCGCTGAAGCTGATTGGATTGTTGAAGCAGTTTTCGAAGACCTCAAAGTTAAGCAGCTACTCTATAGAAAGGTCGACGCAGTTAGACGACAGGGGTCGATCGTATCTTCGAATACGTCAACTATTCCATTGTCGCAGCTTATCGAAGGCGCGTCTAAAGCGTTTCAGCGCGATTTCATCATCACGCATTTCTTCAATCCACCACGACATATGCTTCTTCTCGAGCTGGTATCGAGCCCGGCGACTGCAATCGACCTTTTCGCCCGAGCTAAGGAAATCGGCGAGATTGTTCTTGGCAAGAATACCGTCATATGCCGCGACACCCCTGGCTTCATCGCAAACCGCATCGGCAACTACTGGATGTCTGTCGCTGCCGTAGAGGCAGAGCGACGAAAACTGTCAGTGGAAGAAGCCGACGCCGTCATGGGCGAGCCTTTCGGCATTCCACGGACCGGAATCTTCGGGCTCTTCGACTACGTCGGTATCAACCTCGTGCCGCTTGTATGGGGAAGTCTAATGCGGACGCTCGCGCCCGAGGATGCGCACCGCAAACATGATATAACAGTCGAGCCCCTCTTCATGGACTTGTTAAGTCGTGGGTTGATCGGGCGCTTCGGACCCGGTGGGTTCTATCGCCGTAAAGCTGCTGACGGCAGTCGCATCGATGAAGTTCTCGATCTGCCGTCTCGGAGTTATCGTAGCAGAGCCAAACCGCAGTTCGATATCAAAGCGCGTGGTGGTGATCTTCGTGCGCTTTGTGAGAGCGAAGATGAGGCTGGGCGATACGCATGGGCCGTGCTGTCCCACCTCATTCACTACTCAGCCGAGATGGCTCCCGAAATCAGCGACGATGTTGCTGCGATCGATTTGTCGATGCGGCTTGGTTACAACTGGAAGCTAGGTCCGTTCCAACTTGCCGACAAGGTGGGACTGTCTTGGTTAATTGATCGCTTTAATGCGCAAGGGTGGACGGTTCCGGCTCTGTTGACGCGTGCAAATGAGCTTGGTGGTTTTTATCCAGGAGGTATACCGCTCGGATCCGATGGCAACCTGTATGAATCTGGGGAAGAGGTCGATCAATTAAGCTTCGCTGCGGTCAAGAAAGCGGGCGCGCTCATCTCAGGCAACGGATCAGCATCAATCTGGGATCTCGGTAACGGTGTTGCTGGATTTGAAATTCATACCAAAATGAATGCGTGTGACCTTGGCGTCGTTGAGCAGGTTGAAATCGCACTAGCTCGCATTCCGGAGGGGTTCACCGCGCTGGTCATTGGCTCGGATAACCGTCGGGCATTTTCAGCCGGCGCCAAGCTTGACGTTTTCATCGAACACGCCTCAAACGGCAACTGGAATGCTTTGGAACAGTTCGTTGCGCGAGGCCAGAAGGCTTGGCTCGGACTTAAGTACGCGCCATTCCCTGTGATTGCGGCGGCTGGGGGGCTGGCGTTGGGTGGCGGCTGCGAACTCATGATGCATTCCGACGAGATCGTCGCTCACTCCGAGCTCAATGCCGGATTTCCTGAACGCCACGTCGGCATCATTCCAGGCTGGGGAGGCATTACGCAAATGCTGTTGCGTGGGTACGAACGCACAGGGAAAGCTTCGGAAGCTGCTCAGTTGGCATTCGACACGATTGCTAGAGCGGATGTCACGAGTTCGGCGATAATCGCAAAAGCACGAGGGATACTTCGTCCTAAAGATGCGATTGCAATGAACCGCGATAGGGTTTTTACCGTAGCGCGCGAGCGCGCCATTGCGGCGTCACGCGCTTACGCGCCACCAGCCATCGTATCTATTCCAACGGGCGGGAGCGAGGTCCGCGAGCGGCTCGAGGAAAACATATCGATCCTCTCGGGTTTAGAGGGTTTTACCGAAACAGACATCATCATCGCGCGCAAATTAGCGTGGGTCATCTCTGGCGGAAAACAATCGGCCGATGCGCTGTCTGAGGAAGAGCTTATGCGCCTCGAACTCCAGGCCTTTATGGAGCTCATGCGCGAACCCGTGACACTCGCACGGTTAGAGCACATGCGGGCCACAAACAAACCTCTGCGAAATTGAGGCACAGATGGCTTACACAGCTCCGGTGGACGAGGCGGCATATCATCTTTCTGCATTCGCCGCGCGCTCGTCGATAGGTGCAGTCGACGGCAATGTCGTGGATGCGGAAACGATACGGGTCATTCTCACGCAAGCAGGCAAGTTAGCCGCCGATACTTTGCTTCCACTTGATGACGCACTAGACTCTGTAGGTACGCACTTCGCTGATGGAGTGGTTAGGACAGCGCCCGGGCACCGCGAAGCTTATGCCGAATTCATTGCGGGGGGCTGGATGGGGCTGGCATTGCCCGGCGAATGGGGCGGGCAAGAACTCCCTCTCGCGGTTAACGCCGCTTGCCTCGAATTCTGGCATTCGGGTTCGATGGCGTTCGCAATGGGAACGCTTCTCACCATGGGCGCCGCCGAAACTTTACAGGCTCATGCTTCAGCCGAGCTGAAAGAGCGGTATCTTGCTAAAATAGTTTCCGGGGAATGGCCTGCAACGATGGCATTGACCGAGGCCCAATCTGGATCAGACCTTGGCAGTCTCAGGACGCGCGCCGAACCCGCAGAAGGCAACAGTTTTCGCCTGTTCGGTACAAAGATGTTCATTTCGTACGGCGAACACGATTTATCGGAGAACATCATTCATCTCGTATTGGCGAGGCTTCCCGACGCGCCGCCGGGAAGCCGCGGTATCTCCCTCTTTCTTGTGCCTAAAATGTTGCACAACGGTCTTCTGCCACACCGAAATGATGTCTGGTGTCGCGGCGTTGAAAAGAAGCTTGGGCAGCATGGTTCGCCCACCTGTGTCATGTCATTTGGAGAACATGAGGGCGCGGTCGGCTGGATGGTCGGTGAGCCCAACAAAGGTCTCGCCGCAATGTTCACTATGATGAACCGGGCGAGGTTGGCGGTGGCTACTCAGGGCGTCGCAGCCGCTGAGAGAGCCTGCCAAGCTTCTTACGCACACGCGATGGATCGTCGTCAGGGCAGGGCGCAAGGTGAAAGCCAGATCAAAATGTCGCCGATTGCCTATCATCCAGACGTGATGAGAATGCTGATGACGATGCGATCGTTAACCTCCGGCGCAAGAGCACTTGCACTCGCCACGGCTGACGCGATTGATCGATCTAGGACCGGTCATGATGAAGAATCCCGTGCCTCGGCTTCCTTGGAAGCTGACATTCTTACACCAGTGGCAAAATCCTTTTGCACTGAAGTCGGCATAGAGGTGTCATCGCTTGCCATCCAGATACACGGCGGAAGCGGGTATGTCGAAGAAACCGGCGTTGCGAGGCTATGGCGAGATGTCAGAATTGCGAGCATCTACGAGGGAACGAACGGCATTCAAGCAATAGACCTCATATCGCGCAAACTTAGGGCCGATGATGGCAAAATCGCGCGACGGATGACGGCAGAGTTTCGAGACACTGCAACACGCGTCGGGCAGTCTGACAATGTTGAAGCGGCAAATTCAGGCAAAACCCTTGCCGATACGTGTGCGATGCTGGACCGCGCGACCGAGACCACCTTGCGGTTGTTCCAACGGGATCCTTCAGCAGCTCTTTTCGGTGCAACCCACTATCTCAAATTGTTTGCGTTGATTGCGAGCTGCGCGCTGCTCGGTCGTGCTTATTACGACTGTCCAAACGAAGCACCTCTGAAGGGGCATTTTGCCTCCTGCTTCATCTTCTTCGCCCAATCGCTACTGCCCGAATGCCAGGCTCTCGAGCACCTCGTCGCATCGGGGGAAACGCTGACTTCGGTCGCGCGAAGTTTCTTTCCGGCAGGAGAGTCCATTTCGCGGTCGGTCGCGTGACGCACTTCGTTTCTTGCTTAAGGGAAGCTGCTTCCCTGATAATAATGTCAGCAAAATGCCGTGGCCAACTCGCATTGGCGCAAGGCGCAGGACAGGCGGGAAAGAATGTTTCTACAGCAATTGCTGAATGGGATCGTTGTCGGCGGCGTATACGCGCTGTTTGCTGTTGGACTGACCCTCATCTTTGGTATTCACAAAATTCTCAATCTGGCTCATGGGGGCGTCTTCATGGCGTCAACCTTTGTGGCGCTGTACGCTGTTGAAAGCGGCTTGCCCCTATGGCTTGGCGTCCTCCTCGCAATCGTGGCCGGAGGCCTTCTTTCGGTCGTCGTTGAGCAAATCTGCTTTCGGCCGCTTCGCAACACTGGGGAAGAGGAGTTTGGGGCGATTGTATCCTCAATTGGTGCCAATCTCATCCTCGTTACAATTGCTCAGCAGCTGACCCAAACGCAAATTCTCAGGTTTCGCTTCGGAACGTTTCCGGTCGAGATATATCGCTTCTTTGGGCTGCGGCTGTCGGCTCTGCAACTATTCATAACCGTTTGTGCGGTCGTACTTGTTGGACTGCTTGCGTGGTATTTAAAGCGCACCCGCTTCGGCAAACAAATCAGAGCCGTTGCAGGTAACGAGCGCGCAGCGACACTAGTGGGCATCAATCCGAAGTTGATCTACCTGCAAACCTTCTTTCTCGCCGGGGCGCTTGCGGGCGCGGCCGGCGTCCTCGTCGGACTGGCTTTCAACTCCATACATTTCATGATGGGTGAGGGGTATCTCCTGCGCGCCGTTATCGTAATCATACTCGGCGGTCTAGGCAGCATCCCCGGCGCACTCGTGGCTGCGCTCCTTTTGGGCGTGGTACAAACGCTTAGCACGGCTTACCTTCCGACTTCGCTGACCGATGTGGTCATCTTCTCTTCCCTCTTTCTCATCCTGCTTGTTAGGCCGAATGGCTTGTTCGGTCGGGACGAGGCCGGTGCCCTGCGAGACGCGAGATGATCGACTTCTTTACCGCCTACCGTCCGCTGTTCGAATTTATGATCCTGCACGCCGGATACGCGCTCAGTCAGTATGTTGTGCTGCGAACGGGCGTATTTTCAGTCGCAACCGCCGGCTTTGCCGCCGTCGGCGGCTACGGCGCGGCAATTTTGACCGTAACCTACCGGTTCCCGCCTCTGGCCTCAATCCTGATCGCGCTGGTCGCTGGTTGTGCGCTAGGTCTTTTGCTGGCGGTGCCGCTGGCGCGTTTGCGCGGCGTCTATCAGGCGATCGCCACCCTCGCATTTGTCCAGGTCGTGCTTTCGCTCAACTTCTTTCTCGAAGGAGTTACGGGTGGCGCTAATGGTTTCAACGGCATTCCGAAGGTCGTCGAACTGCACCATTTGGCACTCGCCTTCGTTGCAGTGGGCTATGTCATCCTTTCGTGGAGATCGAGCCGACTCGGGCGCTCTGCGAATGTGGTCCGTGAGAACGAGGCGGTTGCAGCGTCGCTAGGCATCTCTGCCATCCGCCAGCAATCAATCGCCTTCGCCCTTTCCGGAGCGATCGGCGCACTCTTCGGCTCCCTCGAAGCCTTTCATGGTTACGCGCTTGACCCGAACCAGTTCGGATTTCATCTGGTGGTTGCGGTTCTTTCCTACGTGGTTCTCGGCGGCAGGCGTTCTCTATGGGGGCCTATCGCCGGCGCCGTCATCCTCGTTTCGCTTCCCGAGATCGCCCGGCCTTTGGCTGAGTACCGTATGCTAATCTACGGGGCGCTGCTGATCGTCGTGATCGGCTACCTGCCGCGTGGCGTCGTCGACAGCGCGTTGCACTACCTGCATCACCGCCGCGTCGGACGTGCTGCACAAGCATCTCGGGTATCGCCAGGAACAAGTGAGGCGCGGCCATGAGCGGACTCTTACTCAAGGACGTCAGCAAGGCGTTTGGCGGTGTCGTCGCAGCTGACAAGGTGAGCATGGACGTTCCGCCCGGGAGAGTGACCGGGGTGATCGGCCCGAATGGTGCCGGGAAGACCACGCTGATCAATCTGATCACCGGTATGCTGACGCTTCCCAGTGGCGAGATTCTTCTCGATGGAGAAAACCTCGGAAAAGCCCCGGCAGCAGTGGTCGGTGAGCGCGGTGTCGCGAGGACTTTCCAAAATATTCGCCTGTTGCCGGATGAAACCGTCATCGACAACGTTATGGTCGGTTTCAACCGCCTCGAACGGTCGTCCATCGTCAGCGACTTGCTCGGATTGCCGGCATCCCGCAAAGAAACGCACGAAACGCGCAACCGGACGATGTCTTTGCTTGAGAAATTTGGCATGGGCGGCCTGGCTTACCATCCAGCAGGCTCGCTTTCTTACGGGCACCAGCGGCGCGTCGAGATGATGCGGGCGATTGCATCCGATCCGAAAGTCATCCTGCTGGACGAACCGGTGGCGGGGATGAACGAGGTTGAGTCCGACGAAATGGCGAAGGTCTTCCGTGGCTGGGCCGACCGTGGGGCAGCGGTGCTTATTATCGAGCATAATATGCGATTCATCTCCTCCATCTCAGATTACCTCTACGTCCTCGACCGCGGAAAGATCATCGCCGAAGGCAGTCCAAAAAACGTTCTTGGCAATCCAGATGTGATTGCTGCTTACCTGGGTGCGTGAACGATGTTGAAGGTTCAAAATCTCTACACGTCCTACCGCGGAATCGAAGCGCTCAAGGATGTCAGCCTTGACGTCGGGGAAGGCGAGATGGTCGCGCTGATCGGTTCGAACGGCGCCGGAAAGTCGACACTACTGAACAGCATCAGCGGGATCGTAAAAAGTCGATCCGGAAAGATTGAGTTTGGTGGCAGGGACATCGCTAGTAACAACCCCTGGACGACGGCAGGATGCGGCCTGCTCCAGGTTCCAGAAGGCCGACAGATACTTGCCGACATGACTGTGCTTGAAAATCTCGAAATCGGCGAAACCGCGTTGCACGGGCGCAGTCGTAACTACTCGCTCGGCTACGTCTTCGACCTGTTTCCCATCCTGAAGGAGCGGAGCAGCCAGTTCGCCGGTTCGCTTTCCGGTGGACAGCAGCAGATGTTGGCGATCGGCCGCGGCCTGATGGGATCGCCACAGATGCTATTGCTCGACGAACCCAGCCTTGGACTGGCGCCGATTGTGATTACGCAAGTTTTCGATGCATTGAGGCGCATCAACGAGAATGGGGTGACCATACTCCTTGTAGAGCAGAATGCACGCAAGGCACTTGAGATGACAGCGCGTGCCTATGTTCTCGATCGTGGAAGAATAGTCTTTGAGGGAGACAGCAAGTCGCTCGCGGATAGCCCACAGATGGTCGCGCATTACCTTGGGGACGTTCACTGACAAGCCAATTAGGAGGTTTTATGAATTTACGTTGCGTTGCCGCCGTCGCCTCGATTTCGATAGGCCTAGCTCCATGTCTGGTTAGTGCAGCAGAGATGAAGGCAGCTGTCGTGATGAGCCTGACCGGCTCCTATGCCTTTGCGGGCGTGCCCATCGTGAATGGCATGAAGATCGCCCAGGAAGACCTCGAGAAAGAAGGCTATTGGGGGAGCAACAAGTTCGAGGTCAGCTATCAGGATAATCGCTCGGACAAGCAGGAGGCCATCACCCTGCTCAACAAATTCGCGCAGGATCCTTCGACACTGATCTTTATCGGCCCGACTTCAACAGCCGAGGCGCTGGCAGCGGCACCTGCGGCAAATGAACTAAAAATCCCGCTTTACAGCAACGGCACTCACTCGGGAATTTTAGCCGCCGGGCCGTGGTCGTTCAAATCCTCCGAAAATGCCAAGAATTTCGTCAAGCCCCTAGGCGAATACATCGCAAGAAAGCTGAAGCCGAAGTCCTGCTATCTGGTCTCTATCCGCGATAATGTCGCGTACAAAGAATATGCAGAAGCGTTCGCGGAGGGCCTCAAGGCGGGAGCGACGAGGGTCAACGGCAACGATACGATCGTAACGACGGAAAGTGATTTTACCTCACTGGCGACTAAGATCGTCGATTCCGGCGCCGATTGCGTCTACGTCTCGACATTGCCGGAGCCCGGCGCGAACTTCATTATCCAATTGCGCCAGGCCGGCCTTCCCGATGACGCTATCATTGTCAGCACACAGAACGCGGCAGGTGCGCCGTTCATAAAAACGGGCGGCGCCGCCGTGGAGGGGACCTATTTCATCGCGGAGTTCTCTCCATTCACGCCGAATGAGGTCACCTCGGATTTCATCACGAAGTATACGAAAAGCTACGGAAATCCTCCAGATACGTGGGCAGCAATAGGTTACTCCATGCTGAAAGTTGCGGCCCATTCTATCCGAAAGGCGGCCAATGATGCGGGTGGAAGGCCGACCCGGGATCAAGTCCGCGAGGCCATGGCCAACGCGAAGGATGTTCCGGTCGTCATCGGCGAGTTCGGGCGCTATTCAGTCGACAAGGATCGCGTTCCTCACTTCGCTCCCGTCATCCTTCAGTTGAAAAACGGTAAAGCGGTAAAGCCTAACTAAAGACTGCAAATTCGCATAGGTTTCGGCCGCTGCGGTTCAGGTGGAAGCAGCGGCCCGGCATTCCGGCGAGATGACGATCCCATAAACCAATCTGGATTTCATGACGGAGAAGGGTCGTGAATAAAATTGCTTTTATCGGCGCCGGAAACATCGGGGGGAGAATGGCAAGGCGTGTGATAGACGCGGGCCTCTCGGTAAAAATCTGTGATCTGAATCCGATGGTTCGCAATCAGTTCGCGCGCCACACGGCTCAAGTAACTGCGGAACCGCGAGATTGCGCCGATTGCGAAGTCGTGATCGTGATGGTCGCCACAGGCCAACAGATAAAAGATGCGCTACTGGCGACGGGTGGATTTCTGACGGGTGTTGATTTGGACAATCCGCCGATCGTTGTACTCATGAGCACTGTCACGCCCGATATCGTCCGGGATGTACAAAGCGCACTCGCAAGTGCGGGCGTGCAAGTCATCGACGCTCCTGTTAGCGGAGGCCTCATCAGAGCGGAGGACGGGCGGCTAACCATCATGGCAGGAGGCGACGATGCGGCCATAAACGCCGTCACTCCCATTTTTGAGATAATGGGCCGGCGCATATTCCGGTGTGGTGGGACAGGCAGCGGCGCGTTGGTCAAGGTGATAAATAATGTAATCAGTGTTGCGATATACTATCTCGGCGCGGAGGCGTTTCAGCTTGCCTTGCGGCACGGCTTATCACTGGAACGAATTGCTCCGGTCCTGGAGGTCAGCTCCGGTCGCAATTTTTTCACTGTCGAGGGAACGAACATAGCACAAGAGTTCGGTGTCTGGGCGGACGAGCGAGCGAATTTTGATTCGCTTGGCGACATCATTCGCAAGGATTTAAGCCTCGGTCAGCAATTGTCGAAAGACGTCGGACTGTCTTTGCCGGTGTTGGGCGCCTTGGCGCAAAGCGTCAGTAGCCTCGACAATAATGTTTTCGAACGCTGGCAGGAGATTGCTGCTTCCGGCTCGTATTGAAGCCTAGGTTTTTTAGCCGCTACCTTGTTGGCGCCCCATGAGTGCCGGTGAGGCTTGCTGTGACTGGCGGCCTTCTACTCCAATGAAGGCAAGCGAGACAACGCATGTCGGATGAGTTCCGCTTGCGCACCCGCCAGAGTATATCTATCCTTTTAAACAGGCAATAACAGAAAGGACGCATGCCCGTGGTCCGTCGGGCCAAGCCGGAGTGCTAAGACATTAGGTCCAGCTTTGTGCAGAATGCGACTGCACGGACGCAACTTGAGCGCATCGTGAAGGGTCAAAAGTATGAGAGAATTCATCGCGTCCGAGCTTGTCGCCGTGTCTCGTCAGTTCGACGGGCCGCAGCCGCACTTCAGGCCCGAGGACTGTCCTGGTGATGGAGCGAGCCATGGATTCGGCAATCAGACCTTTGTGAATATAAACAAATTGCAGCATACAAGCGTGCGTGGTGTTCACGCTTACTTCGTAGACTACAAAGCGCAAGAGCCATCGCGATTGAGCTTCGCAGGGCGCAAGGGGATGCATATTCACCTTCGTCGCCGTGGAACGGGGCGCTACGCCATCAACAAGCGCGATCTCATAAACGGCGGCAACGTTGAAATGCAGGTGTACTGCTTTGAGCAGCCCTGGCTCAAGGAAGTCTTTGAGGATGAAGGCGCGGACGCCCGCAGCATCCTGTTCGGGATCCCTCCAGAGGCGGCGACGTTGTTTCTAGGTGAGCGCGCGATCGAGTTATCGAGCGCCGCCTTCAGGGCCGGAGACCATCAAAGGATGCAGATTACACCGCCGCTTGCGTCCCTGATCGACGATGTGTTCTCCTATGACGATCGGGGGATTGAAAGCATTGTGCGCGAAGCGCGACTGCTGGATGTTTTGGCCAGCAGTCTTTCGATGGTGGGCCAGGCCTGGAGTGCTAAAAGAGCGATGCGCCAAATCCACCCACGCGATGTGAATCGCATCCGCGAGGTGGAATCGTTTGTGAAGCGAAACCTGGGCTTGTCGCTTCGGACCGAAAGCCTGGCAAGGAACGCGGGAATGAGCCAAGGCAAGTTCAAGAGCGTGTTCAAGGAGGTCACGGGGCTGAACATCGGCGACTTTGTGCGTGTAGAACGGCTTCGTAAGGCGGCGGATCTTCTGGCGGCGTCTTATGACGTCGGCGAGGTGGCGCTTGGGGTCGGGTACGCTCATGGAGGATATTTCGCCCGCGTTTTCCGTGAGATGTACCAGGTTTCGCCGCACGAGTTTCGCCGCGACCGCGGACGGCCTCGCCATAGCGACGACGTGTCTGATGTCGTTACGAAGCGCGTCCCGCGATAACGAACCAATCTTCGGACGTCCGGCGACGATCTCGTCAACAAAAATCACATAGCGAATGCAGGTGCATTCCGGAGCGTGTCGAGCCGGAGGCGTCATCATGTCGTGCGACCAATATTCGCATTAAAGTGACTCGGGTCTACCGAAGTGCCAATCTTTTGACCATTCGCGCCTTCCTGCATGGTCCATGCTCCAACTAATAATGGTCTACCTGTCCGCTACTCGACATTGAGGTATGGCCAAATATGAAAGCCGTTTTTTTTAACGATCATGGACCTGTCACCAACATCAAATTTGGTGATTTGCCCGAGCCTGTCCCGCAGGTCGGAGAAGCAATGGTGAAAGTCCGGGCGATTTCCCTGAACGGCTTCGATCCAATGGTGCTCGCTAGTATTCCTGGCTTGAAGACACCACTACCGATGGTTCCGGGCGGCGACATCGCTGGCGAGATCGTGGCGTTTGGCGAGGGAGCGCGAAGCTCTACGCTGGAGATCGGCGACCGCGTCGTTATAAATCCGCTGGTTGTCGGGAAGGGAATTTATGGAGAGACGATTAGCGGGGGCGCCTGCGAGTTTGTCTGCGCTCCACTGGAAAATATCGTATCCATGCCAGCAGCTGTGTCATTCGAGGACGCCGCCGCCTTGCCCATCGCTTACGGTACGGCCCACCGCATGCTAATCAAGCGCGCGGAAGTGCGATCGGGAGACCGCGTGTTGATCCTCGGCGCCACGGGTGGGGTGGGAACCTGTTGCGTACAACTGGCTAAACTAGCAGGCGCCGAAGTCGCTGCATGCACAAGCTCCGGCGAAAAAGCCGAGAAGCTGCGAAATCTTGGTGCCGATCATATTATCAATACGAGTGAAGGCGATTTCGTAAAGCAGATTCATAAAGTCTGGGGGAAGCCACGAGTCTTTGACGAGAGCGGCGGCGCTGACATCGTAATTAATTTTGTCGGCGGCGACGATTGGGCCAAGGCATTGCGCTGCGTAAAGCGTGGTGGAAAAATGCTGACATGCGGGGCCACCAATGGGTACGACCCGAAAACGGATATTCGATACATATGGTCTTTCGAGCTTAACATTATGGGCTCGAACTGCTGGGATCGTTCGGACATCGAAAGTCTGTTGGATTTGACAGCGCGAGGCCAGTTGAAGCCCGAGATTGCATCCCTTCGCCCATATCAAGAGCTCGCGACGTCGTTGCAGGATATGATTGACCGCAAGAATTTCGGAAAAGCGGTCCTCACTATTGCATGACGAGTATCTGAGCTGAAACAGGACGGACGTAATGACTGATCAACTACTCCACATGCTGACCGCAAGCATCGAGACGTCTCCGCTAATTCGATTCATGGGTTTGGAGATCCAATCTGTCGATCTGAATCTGGGCCGCGTAATCGTGTTGATGCCGAAACGGGGAGAACTGATGAGGACCGAAGGCGACGATATGTTTCACGGCGGCCCTATTGCGGCGCTCATCGACACAACGGGGGATCTGGCGATAGCGTTGCATGCGGGAGGCATCGTCCCGACTATCAACTTCAGCGTGGATTTTTTGAGGCCGGCGCGGGGGGCTTTCTTGAAGGCTGTGGCAACTTCTCGGAAAAATGGGAGAACAGTCGGCATCGCCGATGTGGACGTCTTCGATAGCGGGGGTAAGCTGTGCGCCATCGGGCGTGGCTGCTACAGCGCCATTAAGGGTTAGCGTGGAGGGATCCGAGCCGCCGTAATCTGCAAGCCCACCACGATCTATCGATCTGTCCCGCTGAAGCACGACATTCTTCTGTGTTGTCGCACCGGCCCAGTGTGCGGCGTCCCAGATCATTGTGTCGCCCGTGAGCTTACTGCGGTCACCATGAAGGGAAACAGCGTGAAGGTCGGTACTCCCAAGGAGGCGTTTGCGGGCGAGGCGCGTGTCGCTATGACGCCCGACAGCGCGTTGCAATTGAGGAAGCTAAGTTACTCCTGCGCTATCCAGTCCGGCGCGGGACGGGCCGCAGGCTTCTCTGATGAAGCTGATGCCAAGGCCGGCGTCGAACTGGTGCCGTCCGCCGAGGCTCTTTGGGCGACTTCCGACATCATCGCTAAAGTGCGGCCGCCGAAACGTGCCGAAGAGGCGCTGCTTACGTCGGGCAAGACGCTAATTTCGCTAGTCTATCCGGCGCAAAACTAACACTTGCTCGAACAAGCCAAAGGCAGCAACACCGCAGATGAGCACTCACAACCTCTTGATGCGGCTGGGTGAAGATGTGTTTCTGGAAGTGATTTCGGTAGATCCAGACGTTGGGCCAGTGACACATCCGCGCTGGTTTGGGTTGGACAATAAGGAGCTGCTGGAGAGGTTATGGGACGAGGGCCGGCGAATGGGGCCAGGGTAGCACGAACAAACGATATGGCCCAGGCCATTGCGGGGCGCCGAGAGACCGTAGGAGAGGCTAAGCGCATATCGCGTGGAGATCGGAGTTGGCTGTTTGCCGTCCCGTCGGGTGGATCTTTGCCGTCAGGTGTCGTCGCGCCCTCGGTCATCGATTGGCAAGCACGCGGGAATCCTGGCAGCAGCATGCCGATGTCGAAGCCAGATTGCATACATTCGGGATCGAGGATCCAGATCCGACCAGCGTGATAGAGATGTATAGCGCGTTCCAGATCTCCGCCCACCCAACGGTTATCCACGGACCAGTGTTTCGCTATCGTGCTGTCATCGATAGCCCACGGGGATTACGGGTTCTCTATTGAGCCGTTCCTTTTCGCCGCGACTCCCGAATTCTGACATTCTTTTAGCCGTTCGTGCCTTTTCCACTGGCAGCTCAAGACGCTAAACTGGAGTACCAGAAGACATGTCTGCGATGCCAATCCAGGCGGATGGTGGATCTGTTCTGTACTCAAGCGCGCCAGCGCAATCGTGTGGGACAGGTGAAGCAAAGTTGGAGACGGAAATGGGAAGACTTGCCGGCAAAGTGGCTTTGATTACAGGAGCTGGATCGGGCATCGGTCGTCGGACTGCCGAAATCTTCGCGCGCGAGGGTGCCAAGGTCGTTGTCGCTGAGCGCAACGAAGAAGCCGGCGCCGAAACGGTGCGGCTTATCGAGGGCGTCGGAGGGTCTGCGCTGTTCGTCGCCACTGATGTGACCGATGAAGCAAGTGTTCGTGGGTGTGTTGAGAAGGCGCTCAGCACGTATGGAGCTTTGCACATTCTGTTCAATAACGCGGGCGGTTCGACTTTGGCTGATGGACCGGTGACCGAATGCCCGACGGACGAATTCTGGCGTGCCATCAAGCTGGATCTTTTCGGAACTTGGAATATCTGCAAGTATGGAATTCCTGCGATCATCTCGGCAGGGGGCGGATCAGTGATCAATGCGTCTTCAGTTGACGCTTTCCTGGGTTTTCCGGGCAAAGACGCTTACACTGCTGCAAAAGGAGCGGTGACGGCACTTACGCGTTCAATGGCTGTGGAGTTCGCCCCGAAAAAGGTGCGCGTGAACGCTGTAGCGCCCTGTATTACCCGCACCCCGCGCCTCGTCGAACAAATCGACAAACTGGAATCGGTACGGAAGTTCGCCGATCAGCATCTGTTGGGACTGGCTGAGACGGACGATGTCGCCATGGCTGTCGTTTTCCTCGCGTCGGACGAGTCGGCCCGAACCACGGGTCATGTACTGACCGTCGATAGTGGTCTGCTGATTTCCTGACTTCTCGCAGAATCTCACAACGCGTTGGTCATTGCTGTTGACCGGCGAGCTTGTGCGAGGCGGAGAGTTTTCAACGTCAGTGGTGATGTCGATCGCCTCGTAGAGCGACGGCCTCATAGGCGGTTGGTCACGGCCACCCGCCGAAACCAAGGACGAAGCATCGTATTCGCTGTGGCGCTCTACCAAAGACATGTGACAATCGCGGTCCCGGTCGGAAGACGTCGCGAGACGAATGCCAGCATGCGTGCAAATACCGTGATGCAAACCGGGGAAAGAAGGTCAGTGTGCTTCTGACGAGAGGCAACGTTGACGCCGAAGTATACAACGATTGGATCGCTCAAACGCTTCTGTGAGAGCTGGGCATGCGGTCATTTTGCGGGCGAACCGATAGATAAGCGGAGAAACGAGATGAGCGACATCTACATCGTCGGCGTTGGTATGACGCCTTTTGGAAAAATGCCTGAGTCAAGTGTCAAGGCTCTAACGAACCAGGCCGTCTCGCAGGCTTTGACGGACGCGAATGCGAGCCGGCAGGACCTCTCTTCAGCCTTTTTCTCTAACACTTCACAGTCTCCGCTTGAATCCCAATATATGATTGGCGGCGAAATCGCCCTGCGCGAAATGGGCATTACCGGAATTCCGGTGGTAAACGTAGAAAATGCGTGCGCCAGTGCCAGCACAGCCTTTCACCTTGCATATGCTCACCTTAAAGCGGGACTAAGCGACGTGGCGCTTGCTGTAGGCGCCGAGAAGATGACGCACCCCGACAAGGTAAGGAGTATGTCAGTATTCGATGGTGCCTGGGACGTTCATACAGTTGTGGAAACAAGCCAGCGGTTGGCCAAGATGGGCGAAGGTGTGTTCCCACCCCCGGGGCGACCTACGTCCTCCGGTCCTTATAGCGTGTTCATGGATGTTTACGCAGCCTTCGCAAAATTTCATATGAGGACGTTCGGGACGACGGAGAGGCAAATCGCCGCTGCGGCTGCCAAGAACCATTTTCACTCGACGTTCAATCCGCTGTCTCAGTATCGCTTTGACATGTCGGTAGACGAAGTACTGGCAGCTCGGATGATTGCTTGGCCGCTGACGCTTCCAATGTGCGCACCCATCAGCGATGGAGCCGCTGCCGCCATTCTAGTGCGTGAAGAGGCGCTAGATCGCTTTGACCGCACCCGCGCCGTGAAGGTCTGCGCAAGCGTCATGGGAACCGGCACCAATCGACAACCTGAGCAATATGACAAGCATATGTGTAGGATCGCCGCTCTTAAAGCTTATGAGCAGGCCTCAATAGGGCCAGAAGATATTTCTGTTGCAGAGGTTCACGACGCTTCGTCGTTTGGTGAGATTCTACAGGTCGAGAACCTCGGCTTCTGCGATTTTGGGGAAGGCGGACGCCTCGCGGAGAACGGCGACACCAAGCTTGGTGGCAGGATTCCAGTCAATCCCTCGGGAGGTCTCGTCTCTAAGGGACATCCTATCGGGGCGACCGGTTTGGCACAGATCTACGAACTCACTGTTCAGCTTCGGCATGAGGCTGGAAACCGTCAAGTGACTGACGCGCGCTTCGCCATCGCTGAAAACGGCGGTGGTCTCTACGGATATGAAGAAGCCGTTGCCTGCATCACCATTCTAGGTCGCTGAGAAAAACGATGAACATTGCAAATCTCCTCAGTGCGGCTGCTCGGTCATTCGCGGATCGGCCTGCAATCTCCTTCGGAACGGAACTGCACGCCAATTACGGGCAGTTCCTTCACCGCGTCGCCAGCCTGGCGACGACCTATCGGGATAAGTTTGGCCTACAACCTGGTGACAGGGTCGCACTCGCGATGAAAAATTCGCCAGCTTACATCGAAGCACTCTATGCGATCTGGCACGCGGGACTTTGCGCGGTGCCGATCAACGTCAAGCTGCATGCCCGGGAAATCGCCTTCATATTAGAGAACTCTGGGGCAAAGCTCTGCTGGGTATCTGACGAGATTAACGATGCGGTGAATTCCTACGCCACCGGCGTAGGCATCTTGCAACATGTTCTTTCGGCCGAAAGTGCTGAATTCGAGGGGCTCTTCTTGGCTGATCCGCTCGCGGTCGCAGAGGTCGCTGCGACCGATCCCGCTTGGCTCTTCTATACAAGTGGTACAACCGGGCGGCCGAAAGGAGCAACGATTTCGCATCAAAATTTGCTCGCTATGTCTCTGCGCTATTACGCCGATATCGATTCAATTTCGGAAGAAGATGCTATTCTCCATTGCGCGCCGCTTTCGCATGCTAGTGGGCTGTTCTCCTTGTCGCATGTTGCGCATGCCTCTCACCAGATCGTTCCGAAAAGCCAAGGTTTCGATCCCGATGAAGTCTTCGAACTCACGCACACGTTTAATAACTTGTCATTCTTTACAGCGCCAACGATGTTGATGCGGCTTGTTGACCACCCGAACGTCGCCTCAGCTCGGCTCGATGCGATCAAGTCGGTCTTTTATGCAGGCGCGCCCATGTATGTTGAGGATCTAAAGCGTGCTCTTTCCGTTATGGGCCAAAGGCTAATCGGTCTTTACGGCCAAGGTGAAACACCGAATACAATCAGCTATCTTTCCAAGTCTCAGCATAAAGCCGTTAATCATCCGCGCTACGAGGAGAGACTCTCGTCGGTAGGCATACCGCGCACCGGACTTGAAGTCCGTATAGTCGGGGATGATGGTAAAGCTGTCGGTCCCAACACAATCGGAGAAGTCATCGTTCGTTCCGATATCACCATGAGCGGATATTGGGGGGACAGTGAAGCTACAGCGAGAGCTCTGCGCGATGGCTGGTTATACACTGGCGATCTGGGTGTTCTTTCCGATGATGGTTATCTCACCTTAAAGGACAGATCTAAAGACCTCATCATCTCCGGCGGATCCAATATCTACCCACGAGAGGTCGAGGAGGTTTTGCTCCTCCACCCAAATGTCCTGGAAGTCTCCATCGTCGGGCGGAAACACCCGGATTGGGGAGAGGAAGTTGTTGCCTTCGTTGTTCCGCGCGGTGGGGCCGATATAGCGGCCGACGAGCTGGACAAAATCTGCCTCGATCATATCGCTAGGTTCAAGCGGCCAAAAGACTACGTTTTCTTGGAAGCTCTTCCCAAGAGCGCCTACGGAAAAATCTTGAAATCGGAACTGCGTCGGCACTTCAGCAAGTAACTATCCCGGCAATGTCCGTTGAGACGAGGAAGCCGAAAATGAAAGCTGTGGTCGTTGGCGAGGCCGGCGCCGAACTCCGTGTGGTCGCGACACCGAATTTCGGGCCTGAGGAAGTTCTCATCCGTGTGCGCGCAGCGGCGCTTAACCGCACTGATGTTTTGATGGCAGCCGGCCATAAACATGGTGAAACTGGCGGACCGGGGACAATCCTCGGCGCAGAATGCGCCGGCGACGTGATTGCTGTGGGTCACGCGGTCACCGGAATCAAAACCGGTGATCGCGTGATGTGCTCATGTAAAGCCGCATTCGCAGAATACGCGGTGGCCGATATGGGCCGCGTTCATCAGATCGTCAGCGATCGGGTCACATATGCCAGCGCCGCCACACTGCCAGTTGCGTTGCAAACGATGCATAATGCCGTTGTGACCGCAGGACGGCTCAAGCCAGGCGAAACGATTTTGGTTCAGGGCGCGTCGTCGGGGGTCGGTTTGGCGGCGTTGCAAATCGCAAAGCTTTCCAGAGCGGCGCTTGTGATAGGCACGTCAACCAATGCCGGAAAACTGGCGAAACTCGCTAATTTCGGAGCCGACATTGCGATCAGTACGAGGGACCCTCAGTGGGTAGATCGCGTTCTCAATGCAACTGGAGGAGCGGGGGTTGACCTCATTATCGATCAGATCTCCGGTGGAGTTGCCAACGGAAATCTGAGGGCCACTAAGGTACTGGGACGCATTGTCAATGTGGGCCGCCTCGGCGGCTTCACTGGCGATTTTAACTTCGATTTACACGCTGAGCGACGAATAGACTATATCGGTGTGACATTTCGGACGCGAGGCCTCGATGAGATTAGGGAAGTAAATAGTCTCATGCGAAAGGATCTATGGTCCTTTGTCGAGGCCGGAAAAATTACAATTCCAATCTATTCGCAATTCCGCATCGACGATGCCGTTTCCGCCCTCGATATCATGGCGAAGAATCTGCATTTTGGCAAAATTATCATCAACATATAAGCGGAAGGCTTCCCCCAACAGAGTAGCGTCGGCCGATGACGATAAATAGCGAGGATCTGCACAAATTACCGAATGCTGAATTTTCGAGTTTTTTTCAGATACGGTGAAAAATTCGCCGACGGCGCCTTCTGATGGCATCTGACAGGCCGTTGCTTCCTAGCGAAGCCGAGAGGCCTCCCTGTCGTCTGTGCGAAATGTGAATCTGGACGATCAAGCGTGGCCGTCGTGGTATGACAACGCCAGCCTCTATTTTCAAATGCTTGCGATGCGGCCACGTTGAGATATCAAAGCCGGCGTAAGCTGATTAGAAATCCGCAGTTTCGACCAAAGATTGCCAATTGCGGCGTATCGTCGTGTCCGAAAGTGGCAAAGCACTCTACTCTGTTGAACTCCTCGGCCTTCAGCAGTTCGTGATATTTCCCGAGTTCGGCGGCATCGGCCGCGCCGATCGCGCTGCCGGCTCCGGTGGGTCAGCCACCGTCGGTGCGGTTGCGGTCGTGTACTGCAAGGGCTCGTCAGCATCCTGACCGTCACGCGATGGTTGAGCAGCTGGCTGTGCGACCGCTAGAACTGCGTGGACTGAATCGAGGCTTCCAACAGTAAGTGCCGCGTAGGCGTCTCGAGCGCCATGGAGCCCACAAGCGCACGTAAAGGAATGAGACGTTTGACAATCGCAAAACGAGAAGATTTAACGATTTGACCTATGCGAACGTCATCTTAGATAAAAAATATCTCGCGTTGCCAACTACGTTGGTGCGCGAGAGAGAGCGCAACGAGGCGTAGATCTCTCCAAAACATGGGGGGTGCTTAAATGGTGAGAATAGTAAGTGTTCTGCTAAGCTCTATCGCAAGTCTGACTGTTGTTAGTGCGGCGAGGGCGTCCGACCTTCCGGTAAAAGCGAAGGGGGTCGAGTACGTAAAGGTCTGCTCGTTATACGGCGCCGGGTTCTATTACGTGCCGGGTACGGACACTTGCATAAAAATCGGGGGTGCGATTCGCCTAGATCTCTCAATTAACTCGAATGGTTACGAAGTTCCGTACTGGAGCGGCGGAGCGGGTGGACAAGACCTATGGACAAAAGATTATTTCGCCACGAGAGAGCGCGTAAACGCAACGACCGACACGCGAACCGCGACTGAATGGGGAGTGCTTCGCACATACGCCAATATGCAGTTTGACTTCTTTCAGAACCGCGAATCAATCGCAGGCGGGGTTGTTGAAGTAGACTACGCATTCATTCAGTTCGCAGGTTTCACGTTTGGAAAGGCCGTATCACAGTTCGATCCGCAATGGGCGCTCTCCAAGCCGATTATCTCGTCTGGGGTGCAGGCGGGATCTAACAACCTATCTGGTATTCCTCAACTCGCTTATACCGCGTCCTTTGAGAACGGAATCTCGACGACTTTCGGATTTGAGAATGCATCGCCGTATCGCAACGCGGGTCTTTACAACACGAACACTTACATTGTCGGACCAGCTTCTAGTTCGTTCACCGGTACCTTTTACGGCTCGAATTCAAACACCTTCTTAGGCAACGCGGCTGCGGGGGATCATATTCCGGACGTTGTTGCAAATGTTCGGGTCGACCGAGCGTGGGGTACGCTCCACGTTGCTGCGGCAATGCATTCGGCTAATCCAAACTTCTACGGCAGTACTGAGACATCGGGCCACCCGGATGCAAGTTATGGGTTCGCATTTAATGGCGCAGCCGAGTTCAAGAACCTACCAACTGGTAACGGCGACACTCTTAAGATTTCCGCAACCTATGCGGAGGGCGCGGCGAAATATGTGTGGGGTGGTACGATCGATACGATCGGCGCCGGCCGATATGCAAAGTTTGATGGCAATTCGCTCGCGTTCGGTTACGTATTGGATGGCGTTTTCAACAACGGCGGCCAGATACAAAAGAGCAAATCTTGGGAAGTAAGCGCCTTCTACGAGCACTACTGGAATACGGCCTGGCGAACCTCTTTATTTGGTAGTTATACGGCGATTTCTTACGGTGCAGCCGGGAATGCGCTTCTTGCGGCAGCTTTCGGCGGGACTTCCGCCGGTTTTGGAACGAGCTCGACGGCACTTCCTGCTGGAACAAGCGCGGGTTTTCTGGTGCCCGGGACAACTGGTAGCTTTGATTTTGCAGTCGCTCAGGTGGGCACGCGAACCGCCTGGACGCCCGTGCGCAATCTCACCCTATCTGCATCAGTCATGTTCAGTCGGTTGGATCAAAACCTGACTGGCGCCTATACACAGACGGCCGGTGCTGCGAAGGCAAATGGCACGTACGTGCTCCGGGACCAGAACTTGTTTAATGGAACAATGCAAATTCTGCGCTCGTTCTGAATGTAACAGGAAGTATGGCGATTGCCGCCAACCGAGCCCGGGATGGCTCCATCGTCCATTCCTGAAAGCGTGCTCTACGGAGCACGCTGCCGCCCTCGGGTGAGAGTTGCAGCTCAATGCGGTGGAGGCCCCGCGCGTTATTTGAAAAGGCGCCGTGATGAGGTGAGCCGCCTGGAAACTTCTGGACCGGATGCGATGTCGCTGATCTGGGCGGCTATGCCTTATCGCATGCAGACCGCGCAAAATGAACCGAAGCGAACGTGGACTTCATGTGGCGCTTCCATCGAGGATGCGCTCAAGAGATTGGTACGCGTGTTTGCTCCTTCAATCCTTCAAAGGCGAAGGCCGTCGATACATCAAGCAACTCAACAGCAGACGTGAGTCGATCATAGAAACCGCGATAATCGTCCATGTCGCGCAGCACGACCTTTAGCAAGAAGTCAATTTCTCCGCTGAGTCTGTGAAATTCAACAACGATTGTTTCGCGCTCGACGAAAGTGCGAAGTTTCGCGAACCAGGCTTTGTCGTGTTGACGGGTCCTTAACATGACGAACGCGATCGTTGTGTATCCGACGAGCCGCTTGTCCACAATCGCAACAATACGGGAGATAACGCCCGTTTCCTTTAAACGGCGCAATCGACGCCAAGCAGGCATTTGCGAAAGACCAACACGCGTTCCTAACTCAGCGACGGTGAGGTCTCCTTCGTCCTGCAGGATGCGAAGAATCTTTTTATCCATCTCGTCCATCGCGTGCGTTCCTAGCGAATGTGGCCCAACCAAAGCTATTATAGCTAAGAAATATCGTGTGAGCATTGATTAAATAGTGGCAGCAAGGAGGTGCTGAACTCACCGGAAAAGCTAACTGTTGCCGGGCTCACGGTCGATGCGGGGGGGTCACCGAGAGGTAACTGTTCGTGTGCCGCGGCGTGGAGCCCATCCGTTGATGGAGCAATAGATCATTTGATGCGAGTGGATGAGCACGTGTCTTTAAAGATCCAGACCTGAAGGTATGAGTCGGGAGGCGACGTGACTGCTCAACAGTGGACTCGTTCAATCGGAGCGCGTCACTGCGGGTAGTGCAATAATCGATTTTCCGATCATCCCCTGATTGGAAAAACTAACTGGAAATGTGAAGCAAAGACACCCTAACTTGGGCTCACCGAGGCGATTGTTCGCGCCAAATATCGCACCCCGCCAAAGACACCGAGGAACTATGTTTGCATTGGATCACATTACCGTCGGAGCGCTCACGCTCGAGGACGGTCTTGATTACGTCGAGAAAGCCTTGGGTATCAAAGTGCCGCAGGGGGGCTCGCACGCGCTCATGGGAACGCACAATCACCTCATGCAATTGGGGAAAGGCCTCTTCCTCGAAGTGATCGCTCCGGACCCAGCATTGACCCCTCAACGACCTCGTTGGTTCGGTCTTGATGGCAAAGAGCTTCGAGCTCAGCTGGAGCGATCGCCACGGCTTATCACCTGGGTCATCCGGACGGATGATGTTGCCAGGGTGATTAAGCAGCTTAATGACAAAGACGCAGAAGCCGTACGCGTTTCGCGCGGTACGCTTAGTTGGTTGATATCGGTTGCTCCAGATGGATCGATGCCGTTAGGCGGAGCGTTTCCGACGTTTATTCAATGGCCGCACGGCCCGCATCCCGCGGAAAAAATGGGCGATTGCGGTTGCTCGCTCGAGCGGCTTGAGGTGTCTCATCCACAAGCGAACCGCATCACAGATGCGCTTAATAGCTTGAATTTCGGCGACGCACGGCTGAGTTACGCGTCGGGCGAGTCGCGCCTTCTGGCGACAATTAGGACACCGGTCGGACAGCGCACCCTTTCATAGTTAGAGTTCAGAGGCGACATAATGAAGACGCTAGGTTTAATCGGCGGCATGAGTTGGGAGTCAACGGCGCTTTACTACAGCGGGTTGAATCGCGGAGTCTCAGCGAGGTTAGGCGGACTGCATTCCGCGAAGATGGTCCTTGCGAACGTAGATTTCCAAGAGATCGTGGAATTTCAGCAAAGCGGGCACTGGGATGAGGCGGGTATCTTTCTCGCCGACATCGCAACGAAGCTGGTTGCAGCGGGCGCTGAGGGGATTGCTCTCGCCGTCAACACAATGCACAAAGTTGCGCCCGCCGTCGCCGCAGCCGTGAAAGTCCCGTTTCTAGATATCCGCGATGCAATCGCCAAAGACTTGCGGTCGAAAAACATCGTGGTCAGCGGCCTCCTCGGAACGGGCTATGTGATGCAGGAAGACTTCTACCGCAGCCATCTCGAGGATGCGGCCGGCGGAGGTGTTCTGGTTCCTGAGAAGCAGGTGGCGGCCGATCTCAATCAGATCATCTATGATGAGTTGAGCAAAGGTGTCGTCAATGACAAAGCCCGCTCGCGCGTTCTGGATATGATCGGCGACCTTCATCGCCAAGGGGCCGGAGCCGTGATCCTCGGTTGCACGGAATTGCCGATGCTGGCGCTCGATAGCTCCTCTCCGATCCCGCTGCTCGACTCAACTGCCCTCCATATCGAAATGTGCCTAAACTTCATGCTCGGAGACGATGCAAAGTCATCAGACCGAACGTACTATTGACGATGGCTGTCGAGCCATAGGGCGTACTTAGAGTAAATTGAATATGCGAGCTGTTGTGGATGAGGGACACGCTTGGCCCGAGCCCGATCCAGCGCGACTAAGGTAAAAAACAGCTCAAATCAGAATGCAAAGCCCTGAGGCTTGGTCAGCTCAGTTTCTCTTGTATGTCCATGTCATCTCGTCATGCCCCGTTCATGGATTAATGCGCCTGAAGTGCGACCATACGTCGCTCGATTATCCAACCCATCAGGCGGCGCTCCGGCCCGGCCTGTCGCAGGATGACGGCGCAAAGCGCAGGAGACAGCGGCAGTGCGTTGATCGCGGACATCAGCGTCGCGACACTGATCGTCACGGCGAACTGGCGGAATAGTTCGCCTGATATGCCTGGAATGAAGCCGATTCGTCGCCTGCGCCGACCATAGGCCAGGCTCCTTTACCGTGACGCGTTCGACGTTCTCGACGACGAAGATCGCGTCGTCGGCGACGATGCCGATCGCAAGGACCAGCGCGAGCAGCGACACGGGGTTCGCCGAATGGCCGAGGGCCAGCAGCAACGCGAAGGTGGCGATGAGGCTGACCGCACCGCCACGATGGGAATGATCGTGGCGCGGAGATTGCCGAGGAAGATGAATACGACCAGGGCGACGAGGACGAACGCCTCGACGAGGGTGTGAATGACGGCCTCGATCGTGGCGTTTACGAAATCGGTCGAGTCGTAGATGATAACCCTCGACGATCAGACCGTATCCCGCAGCGATGACAGGTACGCGCCAAGGCCACCCAGTTCGCTCTGGCGGGATATGAGAGTAAAATCGAGAGGCAATGACTTGTTGCCCGGCGTCCAATGCCGTTTAACACCCAGGATGCCTCTCATCGCATCCGGGTCCCCGCCGGGAACGGCGCCATCTCTGTATTGAAGCGTCGCGAGAGCCCAGAATCTTTCCTAACGTTCGAAAAGACGGATAGGCGCGTTTCGCGACAGACAGGCCCGTGCTTTTAGCCGCATAAGCGAGAAGTTCGACCCGATCATTCGACGGTTGGTTGGGCACGATGCAAGGGGACGGATTATCCTTACCGGGAATGGTATTGATCTGTCGGTAGACATGGGCGGAGACCGCAGGACGGCCGCGATCGACTCGCTCAAGATCCTTGCTTTCGACCTTGCAGCGATGTGCGTCAGCATTGAGGGCGCGACTCGCGTGCCTTCATTCCTGCTTCATGACAGCCCCCGTGAGGCCGACCTTGGCTTGTCAATCTATGGAAGGCTCTTCGATATCGGTCAGGAGCTGGAGCGTGTGGGTGGAAAGCCTCTGTTTCAGTACATCGTAACGACGACGACAGCGCCTCCAGCCGAGTTCAGGGAACGTCCGTACCTGCAGCTCAAGCTGCATGGCGATCCGCCTGCGCAACGCTTGCTTGGGGTGGACTTGTGACTCGCACGGAAGGCCGTCTCGCTGCTTATCCATTCGTCCTTCTCTCTGAGCTGCGAGATGCCGCGAATGAGCATGGCTATCGCATCGGTCCCGAAGAGGCCGGTGGATGGATCTTTTTCCGATCGGCCAGCGCGCCAGGAGAGATCGGATTGGCCGCCTCGAATGCGTCCGGTCCGTTCTTTCTTTCCCTGATGTTGGCGAGCGTAGTTAGGACGATAGACTTCCAACCAGCAACCCCGTGCGCCAGGGGCCATGCAGGAGCCTTCCTGTTTGCTACGCTTAATGACCTACATATCGGAGTCCAGGCGGTGTATCGCTTATCGGTGAGCTTGCCCGATTATCCTCTTGAAAAATATGAAAGGGCGGTCGCGGGGATTGGCCAGACCGAAGGCGAGCGTGCTGAAAAATTTAGGATTGGGCAGAACATATTTCGAGATGCGCTAATTCAATACTGGAACGGAATGTGCCCGCTGAGTGGCATTGCGACCCCAGCTTTGTTGAGAGCCTCCCATATGATGCCGTGGTCTGACTGTGCGACCGATGCGCAGCGACTCGACGTACATAACGGGCTTTTATTGTCAGCGCTATGGGACGCAGCTTTCGATGCAGGCCTGGTGTCTTTCAATGACGATGGCAACGTTTTGTTCTCGCCCCATTTAGACCTAGCTGCGCGTTATGCGCTTGACGGTACTCAAGTGCGGAAGATCGATCTTCGTAACGAGCAGAAGGGATATTTGGCCTATCATCGGAGATACGTCTGGAAACATGTATAGTCTGAAGCACCGCTAGAAATGCCGATCAATCTTCTCCGGATGAATTGACCGCTTCCACCTCCATCGAAGTGATTCGCCAGACCTTCGACCCTATCCCAGCGACCATCGTATCCGCGATTATACGCGAGACGTTGCGCTACGCGTGCTGCGGTGTCAGGGGTCGCGATACGATCGAGCAGATGTCTAAGGCCATCATCGCTCAAATCGAGTCATCCGAGCGCTATGACGTCTAGAAACGTCACGCTCAGCGTATCAGCCCGTTCGAACGCTAGAACGCTTGGATCCATGGGACGTGATGCGATCCGAGAAAATTTGAAATCTCGCGTGTATGATCGGACCCCCCGATGTGAAGGCGCGCGTCGAACTGCATTGTTGGCGGCAAGTGACGAAGACCTTTTTTGAAAATGAATTGACGATTTTCCGGCGCGATCATTGCGATCGCGCCGGCTTTCTCGTTAGACCATCGCCTCGTTGCGGAACGAGAGCCGCAGCCTGTCACCACCGGGATCGGCAGTGACTTCGACGCCCACTCGCTCACCCGTGACACCCAAGACAGCCAGACGGGTGTGACCGTTCGAGAGGTTCACGATCGCGCCGGGCCGCAGAGCGATCCGCCCCAGATCGTAGAGGCGGTACGTCTCTTCGGCGGCGGCCCGGTCTTCGATCTTGACGAAGAGCGAGACCACCACCAGATCATGATCCATGATCGCGACCTTGGCCGGGATCATTTGGCCGTTGACCGGTGTGGGCATGTGCCTCACGGAGGCAATAGCACCGCCGATCAACTGGTTGGCGAGGTCAGGCCTCTGGCAGAGAGAGGTGAGGAGTTTGATGGACTTCATGGGTCCGTTCCTTCTACTGGTTGCGTTTGCGTGCTACCGATGACCTTCAAGTTGAAACGTCATTTGCAGCACGCCTTACCCAATAGGACTGGATCGGCCCCCCAGTTTAGGGGCCGGAAGAAGGCCGGTTCACTCCCTTAAATCCATGACCCGAAACCAGCGCAGAACAACCTCCTTTCGAGGAGGCTGTCGTGGTTGCGAGTATTGGGAAGGGCATTTCTGCCGGCTATTATCTGCGGCGGACCGAATACTATCTCTCTGGACAAGAGCCCGACGGGGTCTGGCTGAGCTCGTCGTCCCCCCTTGGCATCGTTGCCGGTCAGACGGTCGAAGCAGGCTTGTTTGAACGTGTTCACGAGGGGCTGGGGCCGGACGGCAAGTTGCTGCTGACCAACGATGGCGGCAGAAAAGGGCGCGTGTCGGGTTACGACATTACCCTGAGTGCGCCAAAGTCGGTCAGCGTTTTGTATGCGCTTGCAGATCCTGCGACGCGCAAGGCGATCGAGAATGTGCAACTGGAGGCGAGCGAGGCCGTGGTCGCGGCGTTGATCCGTGAAGCGGCATTCACACGTCGCGGCAAAGATGGCCTAATCTTGGAAAAGGCGTCACTGATCGTTGCGGCCTTCCAGCACAGTGAATCGCGGCCCGCGCCGCATGCGGATGGTCGTTTATTTTCCGATATGGATTTGCATACACATTTATGTATCGCAAATCTTGCTGAGCGGCCGCGACGTGGGCCAGACGATGGCATTTCCTGGGGGGCATTGGACGGGCGCGCGCTGTTCGCACACAAGATGGTCGCCGGCAGCGTCTATCACCTCGCACTGTCATCTGGGCTCGAACGGCTGGGATTTCGCACCGAGGTGAGCGGAAAGAACGGCATTTTCGAGCTACGCCACCCCGACGGCAATCCGGTCATCGCCGAACACGCCGCTCGCTATTTCTCAGCGCGCCGTAGCCAGATCGAGAGGCGGCTCGCAGAATACGATGTCGATAGCGCTAGTGCTCAGCAACTCGCTGCTGCGGTTGGGCGCGCCACCCGTCTATCGAAGGCGGATGTCACGCAAGATCGTTTTGAGATGTGGGCCGAACGGGCCGCCGAGCAGGGCATCGAAATCGCCGATCTTTCGGTCATATTGAAGGTGGGTCGCCGGCGCACCAAGCGTGAGGCTAAGAAGCTCATCGAAGAAAGGTTGGCGGCGCTTCCGCGCGAGCTCACCGAGCATGAGTCGGTATTCGAACGACGCACGCTACTTGCTGCGATCGCAAGTGCTCTGGTCGGCACCGGCGCCGATGTAAATCGGATCGAATTCGAGACGGATCGTTTGTTGGAGTCGAAAGCGATTCTTGAGTTGAGCTCCGACATCTACGGACATGGCCTTTATTCCACGCCGGAGATGGTCGCCATTGAGCGTGATCTTCTGAAAATCGGCCGACGCGAGGCAAAGCGACGATGGGCGGGCGTGGATCCCGCCGTTATCGAGCAGGAATGTATCCGCCGAGGTTTGTCGGGCGAGCAGCGTAGCGCCGTACTTGCTGCGACGTCCGCGGACGCGCTAACGATCGTGTCCGGCGCGGCCGGATCGGGCAAGACGACGGCGTTGAAGATCGTCGTCAATTGCTACAAAGATAAGAAAATCCTAGCGAGTGCAACTGCCTGGCGTACGGCCCGGATGTTGAATGAAGAACTGAACGTCCCAGCATTTGCGATCGACAGTCTGCTCGCGCGGATCAGGATAGGGCAACCGCTCCTCGACAAGAACACGGTTCTTCTGATCGACGAATGCGGTCAGATCGGTTCGCGCAGTATGCACGAGTTGCTGCAAGCATCCGCAAAAGCTGGGGCGAAGGTCGTTCTCGTCGGCGACGCGCAACAGTTGCAGCCCATCTCTGCAGGACCGGCACTGAAAATCCTGTCGAGCGTCATCGAGCCCAACCGCATTGACAAGATTATCCGCCAGCGCGAGCAGTGGGCCCGCGATGCCGCGCGGTCATTTGCCGCTGGCCTCGCGGCCGAAGGCTTGGATGCCTATGACCAACGGGACCGATTGCAGCCCTGCGCGGGCGGCGAGGCAACTGTGATTGCGGCTGTGGATCAGCATCTCTCCGCGAAGCGTGCGCTACCGGGTCACAAACATCTGCTGATCGCGAAATCTAACAAGGTCGTTCGCGCGCTTAACGCGGAACTCCGCAAGCGCCGGAGAGACGAAGGTCTCTTGCAAGGCCCGGACTTCGTGGTCAAGGCCGGCGACGCTTCCGGACGTCCGTTCCAGCTTGCGCTGGCTGTCGGCGACGACATCCGTTTCGGTGTCCGGCAGGACAATATCGGCGCTGGTGTCATCAACGGAACGGTCGGCCATGTGCTGCAGGTGACCCAGGCCGATGATGGCAATCTCCAGGTCAGGGCTCAGATCGATGGCAAGCAGGTGGCGTTCTCCACCGCGGCGCTCCGGGACAAGTCGGGTTATGTTCGCCTTGGTCACAATTACGCGGTGACGGCCTACAGTTGCCAGGGGCTGACGGCAGAGACCGCCACTGTCGTTCTGGATACCGGATTCGATCGTCATGACACTTATGTCGCCATGAGCCGCTCCCGTGGCGACACAAGCGTGTTTTACGACGGGGATTTGCTCGCCGCCAAGCTTGCCGGCGCGCAGGAGTTGAATGCCGCGAAGAGTGTTCCGACCGAGCAGCAACGCCTTACCTTCCTCGCAAACAGCATCGGCCGTGCCAACTTGAAGACGTCTACGCTGGCGTTCGGTCACGTCGAACGAAGGAGCGAACGGATCCGCGAGCAAAAGCAGCGATCTATGCCGGGACGATAGCTAGCTTGAGCGCAGATGAACGTGCGCTCGCTCGGCTTCGTTGAATAGCTAATCGGGTTTCTATTCAAACTCGATCTATTTTTCAGTGAGTGAATTGGCGGACTTTCCGGCCTTGAACTCACAGACCCGGAAGCATGCTTTCTCACATCACGTCGGTGATTGGCGCCGTCTCGAAGTGAGGATCCACAGATGACCACAACGACACCTGTTAACCCGCCGCTTGCATGTATCACCACGTCAAAGAAAGGCGGGACGGGAAAGACGTTCCTGATGGCCACGATCGCGGATATGCTGGCCGTGAATGGATACGCATATAGCGTTTTCCAGGCCGATGACAAGCGACGGCTCGCCTCGTTACTCGGGACAAAGGTCGTCGACTTGCGGCCCAATCCCGACTTGTTGATGGGCGATCCCGCGCTTGTCCGCAAGGCATTCACGCCGCTCCATACCGCCTGCAGCCAGGCGATCGATAGCCAGAAGTCTGTGCTCTTCGATATCGGTGCCGACGAAGTTGAGAATGTCGCGAACTTCCTGACCGACGTCGAAATGGACGAAGATCTCGTCGCTTGGCATTTGCCGATGATCGTGTTCGTTTTGGTCCAGGCCGAGACGGATGCAATTGCGTCCGCTGCGGAGACGATCCGCCGATTCCGTGCGGCAGTGCCGAGTGCGCGGCTGGTCCTCGTCGAGAACCAGTTCGAGCGTGGAGCGCTGTCTTCATTGCGGGCCGCTGGTCCTGCACGTCAGCAGTGGGAGAAGGATCTCAAGCCGCTGCTGGTGGATGTCACCTGCATCACGATGCCGGCGATCTTGTCCGATTTCTGGGAACCGTATGAAAATGCCGGCCTGCGATTTTTGCGCGCACTCGCGATGGATCCGAGGGAGGGGGCAAAGCGCCTCCAGATGGAAGTCGGAGATGTCAAAATCGCGCGGCGGGCAGTCGCTGTGTATTTCGCGAAGATGCACGCCGCACTGTCGCAGTTGATCGCTCTGCCCAAGGGAGGCGTGTAATGGCGGCTCCGACAAAAGATGGCGGCCGCCCGGGCAAACGCTCGATTTTGATCCCGAGCCTGCGAAGCATCATCGATGAAGGCAACGAGGAGATTATCCGCCAGATCGATGCCGCCGTCACCGAGGTCGTGGCTTCGGGCGTTCCGGTCGACCCCGCCCGGGTACGCAAATGGGGGCAGGCCGGGGAAAAATACTTCGCGAGACGACTGCTCGGCGAACTATTACCGCACGCTCCAGATCGCACGGTCATGACGGCGCCTATCACCAAGGCGGTCAAGAAATGGAAGCGAGCCCAGCCGGTGAGCGGCAACTCAACGTCTGCTAAGTCAGCGAAAGTCGCTAAGCCGATCATCACGACCGAGATGGACTGGATCGACCGTGAGCGTGACCGCTGGTCGATTACAAAGGGCGCCATGGTCCGCGGCTTAATGGCAGCCACGGCGTTCCTGCTCCTCGCCGTCACAGTATTCCAGCACTAACCACAGCTCTCACTTCTTCTCAAAAAAGGCATGCGCTATGACTGACCTACTCGCAACAGATCCCGGTCTCACCCCCCGTCCGATGAAGGCGCAGGCCGTCTACACCGGCGTGACGGTGACGCTGCTCGCAATGTTCGCCTGCATGCTGTTTGTACTGGTCGCGCCACCGCGTGCCGATTTTTTTGTTGCAAACCGCTGGATAAGCGGCGTGACGCGGTTGCTTGACTATCGAAAGTCTCTCTCGTTGTTGCAGGAGCGTTGGATCGTGCTTATCGCCACAATTGCCAGCAGCATCGCGGCAGGGGCTTATGCTGCATACGATGCGTGGGTACAGGCTCCTCTGATCGAGCCCTTCGACACGCCGAACCCTGCCGATGGACGCATCTACTATGATGAGGATGCGCGCCTCAAGCTGCGCGCGCGTTTCGAACGCGAAGCCGGTCGCCGCGCTGGTGATGGTATTTGGCTTGCCCCGCATCTGAACATGCCGTTCCGGCTGGAAACGCGCAACATCATGGTTGTCGGCGCGAGCGGGCACGGCAAGTCCAACATTGTCCGGGCACATGCGGATCAAATGATCCGGCGTGGCGACCTCGTTGGTCTCCATTGCAACAAGGGCGATGTAACACAATCCTTCGATTTGAACGACGTCATCCTGATCTCGCCAGCCCATCGCAACGGGTGGGCTTGGGACATTGCGGCGGATATCGACGGGCCGGCTGCTGCAGCCGAATTTGCCAAGGACGTCATCCCCGCATCCGATCAGCCGTTCTGGTCGGACTCGGCGCGCCTTATACTCGCCGACACCATCTCGGCCATGAATGCAGAGAGAGGAACAAGCTGGAGCCCTGGTGATCTACTGCTCGCGTTGTACGGCGATCCCCAGAAACTACGCGCGCAGATCTCGCAGATCGACCTCAACGTCAGTCCTTTGTTTGGGCAGGGCGACGACAGTGATGCGCTTGATCGGACCGTTAAGAGCATCATGTCGACACTGTTTTCGGCAGCGACTTATGCACTGCGGCCGATGGCTTATGCCTGGGCCAATATACCGCCCGAGAAGCGCTTTTCCATCAAGGCGTGGTTGCGGGATGACGGCCTCTTGTCGAGGATCCTGATCGTTCAGACATCGCCCAACTTCGCTGAGATGTCCACCACGGTGTGTGGCGGCATTCTGCGCCGCATCTGTACCGCAATGTCCGATCCGTCCATGCATATCGACCCGAACCGGCGCGTCAACCTGGTGCTGGACGAGATGTACTCCTTGGGCCGCGTCGAGGATCTGGCGCGTTCACTGTCGGTAGGCCGTGAAAAAGGATTGGTGTGTGTTGCAGCACTCCAGACCCAGTATCAGCTCAACGATCTCTACGGCGACGAGGCGGAGCTTCTGATGGACATGTTCCAGATGAAAATCTACACCGGCCTTGTTGCAGGACCGAGTGCTGAGCTTGCGGAAAAGACGATGGGCCAGCGTGACATCATCTGGTCAGTGCCCAACCGACATCCTGGCAAGGATGATGTCCGTAAGTTCTTGAAGCGGGAGGAGAAGGTTCCGGTCGTCTCGGCGGTGCAGTTGACGCGTGACCTCGGCGTCTTCGAGAATGATGAAGGCAAGGAATATGTCCGAGCCATGATCCACTATTCCGGCGCCGTCTACCGTTTCGACTGGCCTCTAACTGTCTGGAAGAAGGTCGGGGAAGGCTTTGTCCCTGCTAAGTGGACGCAATACGTTTCTAAAAGCGGGCCGCCGCAGACGTGAGAAAGTGCCGTGGCGGCAGCACGCCGCCAAGGCACTTTCGCTATCGGGCTTCGAAACCGCCGAGAGCCAGGATCGTGTTTGACTTCTCGCGCCACAGCTCAGCTTGCAGACTTGGAAAGCCAAGCAGGGGTCCTTCCAGCGCAAGCGTGTCGCCCTCTTCGTTGCATTTGTAAGGTTGCAGGAGATCCCGTGTCCATCGGTAGGTCACCGGAATAGGTGGCAGGGATGAGTTTGCTTCCATGGCCTCGGCAATCCCGACCAGGTGCCACCAAGTTTCCAGCGGAAACTGACTCAGGAGGAGGGATTCTTGATCCCGGGAGTAGCGCCAGAAAGACAGGATTGCGTCGGCCGTCCAGGTATCCAGGACTTCTTGGCGATTACGCTTCAGGCTGCCGATCCAGCGCGCGAGGCTGGCCGTGAAAATATCCGGGTTGGAATAGGGGCTTTCATTTGGCTCATCATGCGAATCGTAGGTGCTGCCCATCAGTCCGGCCAAAATCTCGTCCCCAAATGGAATCTTATGCGAGTAAGTGCGCTCAAGATGGACCGGCGCATCCTGTTCCAGCAGAGTCTCCTCGAGCTCTACCTCTCGCTGTCTCAGCAGATCATCCCACGTCGTCCGATTATCCGGAATACGATCTGCGCCGAGCACAAGATCATGAACCAGTTGTTCCTGACGTAGCCGATGAGCGGCCAGTGATGGTTCCTCTTCTGTCTCAACCAGCCAGCAGATCTTCCGAATGGCTGCGATCACCTGGCTATACCAGGTCGAGATCATGTGTGGCGTAATGTCGACAAACCCGATTTCCGGCTGAATGAGCCGTGGCTGAAATAACCTATAGGCGTAACGGGCTTCAAACGTGATCTGCTTTTTGACCTCGGTCGGATGGCAGCCGAACATGGCATCGCGAGCGAAGCGGTCATGTGCACCGTCCCAGGAAAATTTCGGGCTCGTCGCATACGCCCAATGGATCTTTCGGATCGCCGTGGTGGAGCGTGTACCGAGCAGAAGACGACCATGCTCCACCAAAGGGTAGATACGAGAATCGACAACAATATCGTCATCCATATCGTTACCATTGTCTTCGAACGGCTGAAGCAGGCGCCCGTCACGTTCATCGCGGCCAACCGTCTCTTTGCCGAGAACTGCTGCCATTGTTTGCCAGGTTTGCTGCCAGCGCTCAGGCGCGGAGAGCCGTGCGTGCGCGATATTGAGGGGGGCTTTCTGGAGAAACGTCGCCATCATCATCGCATTCATGTTCAGACCTGCGATGTTGCGTCTGACATAGCGTGATCGTGCAATGCCACCCCGGTCAAAACGACGCCCTTCGACGTCGGTGACGTATCCTCGACGCATGAACCGCGCTTCGGTCTCGGGAAACGACGAAAGTCGCCTGTAATCGAGCGAACGCGTTGTCAGCTTGCTCAGATAAATCCCTCGGTGGCCGTATTCACGCTCCATGCGATCATAAAGGGCATGCACAGCGGCATCGTCCGCAAAGACTTCCGGATTGTAATAAACCGTGACGCAGTAGCGCAGGTCGGACGGATATATGATGGGCTCTACAGAAGGAGCAGGTAAGTCGAATTTTGGATACTCAAACGGATCTCCAAACTGCCGTTCGTCTTGCAACTGAGCCAGCCGTTGGAGGGCCGCAAAGCCGCCCTGACGTGGCTGAGGTGCCGGTTCTTCTTCCGGCATATAGGCATCTGTCATCTCAAGAATTCCCTATTTTCCGGTCGGGAGTTTGTTAAGGCGCGCAAGAGCTACAGCAATATCGTCGCTGGAGACTTCGTCGTCATCGATGTTGGAAAGCAATCGAGTTGTCACGGCCGCAGATCGAACCGTGTTGTCTGGACGTAGCCGGAGACGCGGCGTGCGTGCCTTCGCGAGTGGCTCAGAAGGTTTTTCCTGTGGGATCGACCGTCCTGGTTGCTCGGAGGATGATGCAACCGCTCGGGCGTCCTTTGCCGAGGCTACGCGGGTCAAGCGGGCATAGCTAACCCGGATTTGGTCGAGAGAAATGAGACGCCCGTCCGCACGTCGAACGCCGGCGCGAGACAGAAGCGAAGAGAGGCTCCGCCACGTCAAACCCGATTCCGTCCGGAGCGTCGTTACAGTATCGAGATGGCGGGCCAATACGCGGTCGAACGGCACGCGCTCGCCTGCAACCGTGAGCTCAGCCGCAAACGTCTCCGCCCAAGATTTCGGATCAATTCCCATGAGGGCAGGTTAGCGACTGGAACCTGCCAGAATTTGAAGCAGAACCGAGCAATTTGAAGCGAATACAAAATGCTCTGTGTTGCTACAGGAAGGTACAGGTTATTCTTCTCACACCTATGCATCTCAATGCGGTGTTTCAGCTTGAGAGTAATGTACTCTCCAAGTGGAAACGAGCGCATTTTACTTCTTCACTTGCCTTGAAATCGATTATCTCAACGCATCGCGCAACTGTGGCCCGACTAGCAACAGTCGCTACTTACGTACTCATTGGTGACCATAAGTGGTGAATATGTTGTGATGCATCCAGAAGAAATTGGGATATCGAGCGCGCTCCGCTCGTATCGCTTGTGCTTGTTAATCTGCTCGCTTGCGCCCCGCGTGTACTCGGCCCCAGATCACGAGTGGCGAGTGACTATGGTTTCGCGGTTGAGGTCTCCAGTACGGTGATCCGCGCTTGCTGACGATAGTGCCGATTAGGAGCCGATCAGAACAGAAAAGGTTGATAGATTCTGTGGGTTGGTCGTGGCTGCAAAGCCAAGGCTGTCTTGATATACAGTAGGTCCGGTACATCGCTCAATTGGATTGGGGTTCGCCGACGATCTACGGCCATGCGACCTCCTTTAAACGCTGAGATGTCTGAAATTGATGCGGGTAAGGCTTTGAGATAGGGACTGAAAGTGCAGTAGATCTTTCCAGTCGCTCGGGGCGAGTTTCATCGGTTGGCTGGCGCTCAACAGTTGGAGATCAGCTATGAAGGCCAAGCTCTTCCCGATCACGTTGATCGCAGCATTCTTAGCAATCGTGTCTTTCGGTGCCGTCCTAGTAGTCTCGTTGTCCGGCGGGATAAGCAGCGTCGCTGCACAAGCCGAGATCGGTGGCCTTTCCGAGTTTTGGATAAGTCCGAGAAATGGTGACCGAGAAAAGCATTCTCGGAAAGCCGACTCTCATCTTCTTCGGATTTACGCACTGCCCGGACATCTGTCCCACATCGCTGTAAATTTCGGAAATACCAAACGCGCTCGGTCCTGACGCTAGTCGTTTGAATGCCTTCTTTGGTCAGTAGATCCGGAGCGTGATACGGCATCTGTTATGAAAGACGATCTTTCAAGATTGGATCCTCATCTAAAGAGCCTAACTGGATCGCCCGAAAAGGTCGCTGAAATTGTTTCGGGATACCGCGTACTCATCAAAACAGGGCCAACTAGGGACGGCGACTATACGATATGCCATACCACTCTCATTTATCTCGTGAGTAAGGACGGAAAGTTCGTGTCGTCCTTCAATATCAAGCCCAAGCGCGGACGAATCCGCTGCTTGATTTGCGTCGGTACCTCTAATTTATTCGTTTTATTGCGAGCGTGTGAGGTCTTCGATAGGAACGAGCTTGGAACACCATGAGCTGTTTTTGGAACACGAAGAAACCAATAGGCCCCGCGGCTCCACGAGAAGCTTTGTCGTGCTTTAATCGATCGGAAGGCTCTCGATCGCCGATCACAGGTTGCTCTTAGATTTTTCAATTGCGCTCGCGGCCGTGGATTTCGGAGGATCTCGCTGCAAGTGGAATGTATAGGACAACGTGATGGACTTGAGATTTGCCGTTTCCTTGTCTTGGAGTAACGCCGGGTCGACGTAGAACACAACCGGCATCTCGCGCTTTTCACCAGGAGCGAGCGTCTGATCGGTAAAGCAGAAACAGTTGATCTTCTGGAAATATGCTCCCGTCGTCATTGGTGCGACGTTGTAGGATGCAAGAGCAGTGGTCATGCGAGCGGAAAGATTGGTTACTGTGTAGAAGACCGTGACCACCTCGCCGATACGAACATCGATCTCACGTTGCTCAGGCACGAACTTCCACGGCAGCCCAGGTCCTACGTTTGAATCGAACCGTACGGCGATTTTTCGGCCAAGCGGTTCGTTTGCGGGAACCGCGGTCGCCACTTGCGTTGTCCCGCCGAAACCCGTGGCGCGGCAGAACCAATTATACAAGGGCACCGCCGCGTACGACGCTCCAAGCATCGCCGCGACGGCTACGCCACAGATGGACGCGACGACAGTGTCTCTCCCGAGCTTTCCGTGGCTTTCTTTGCTCATCGCTTTCTCCCATCGACTGCAAACATGTTTGCTACGTTCACAGCGGCCTCATGATTACGGATGGCCCTTCTGCAAAGTGACTGCGAGATAATCAAGACGGCGGCTAAGATCATGAGAGCTGTCCAAACGGACCGCTTGGGTTGCCTCTGCGCCCATTGTCGGCCGGTGATATCGCTCATAGCATTTATTCTTTCGACTACGACGTCATCAGCAAGATGACGTATCCGAACTTCCCGCATGGTAGGTGACGGGTACAATGATCGCAATGTGACAGCGCTTCATAACCGAGCAAAGTCCGTATGCGAGGGATGCTACGACTTCGCGTCATATCGGCGAACAAGGAAGAAGCCATTACTGCACGCTGTGGGGGCGTTTGAACGCAGCAGTCGAGTGTATTTGGGAGAGCTTAAGCCCAGAATGCATCGTTTCAGCGGTTAATCTGCACAATTTGTTTCGGAGCGCCGCTGTGAGAGGAGTACTTGTCGGTCGCAGAAAGGCGGCTCGAACAAGTTCGATAGGAGATTGAAGGCAATGCCTAAACCGCTGAGCCCAACAGTGACCGCGATCGTGAAATCTACCGTGCCCGCACTGCAGCGACATGGGCCTAAGATCACGAAAATCATGTATGAGCTTCTTAAGGAAGACTATCACATCCGGGCGCTTTTTAATCGTGCAGATCTTGGCGAAAGCGGCGCGCAGGTGGGCGAGCTGGCGACCGCGATCGTGGCTTACGCAAGGAACCCCAAGACGCTCGATGCGCTCGCTCCGACCGTCGAGCGCATCGCGCACAAACACACCGGTCTCCACATTCCTCCAGAGCTTCGACAGGTCTTGGGAGACACCGCGAATGACGAGGCGATCGTTGCGTGAACCGGAGCATACTGGTTCCTGGCCGAGATACTGAAAGCGAGGGAAGCGGTACTTTGCGATGACATCAGAATGCCCGATGGCAGCTGGAGCGGCTGGCGACGATTAAGAGTTGCTGAAAAGATCCGCGAAAGCAGCATGATCACTCACTCGTGCTTCGTCCTGAAGATCGCGGTGCGGTACTGCGGCACAAATCTGAGCAATATCTCACGTTCCGCCTTCGACCGTCGGTGCAGGAGGAGCTGTAACGGAATTACTCAATTTCATGCGCACCAAATGGCAAATTCTATCGCATCTCAGTCAAGCGCGAAGCGGATGGAATGGCGGATCTCGCTTCCCGCATAACGAGGTGCAAGTAGGAACGGTTCCGGAAACGACACCGCCGTCGAGCGATTTCTCCCTCCCCAAACCCAGGCACGGCTATTTATCATGTTGTCTGGCGGTGTTGAACTCGCGCCAATGAAGCATGGCGGAGACGATCGCGCGCGAGCACTCAAGTCGCGAAGCCTACTACATTCACTGCAATATCAGCAGCGACACGCACGCGATGGATGTGTGCATGTACCCACACGCGCTTCACAGGCTTCGAACGTCAAAGTGACGACTTGTTACAGCACGAGCCCTTGATTACTGACATACTCGGCGAAATGCACCTCGGCGAGGGAGTTATTCCGTCAACCGGCTGGCAGAACATACGCCGTTGTTGGAGGCGGACGTGCTTCTATGCGGTCCGAAGCCTTTCCTCCGCACCTTCGTGAGCGGGCTTGCCTTTCACGGTGTGCAGCAGGCCAATCGCATCCAATATGAATCTTTCGGCCTGGCCGACGAGCTACTAGTGGCGTGATAGAAAAGTCGAGGCGTTCGCGTGACGTAACGCCTCGGTCCCTCGCCGCATTTGATGGTGCGTAACGATAGGCCGTTGTGGCCCCTCTACTTGTCTTGAAACGAGGGAGATACGTCCTCCTATTCGGTCGGAGAATATGTGAGTCAGCTGGGTCATCAACTGGTTCGTTCTCACGCATGCCGATCGGTTGTTGCTGGATACCCACCGATGGCGACAAGGCAGCCTAAGGCGCTTGGTAAAGGACTTCGTTTATGCAAGATCTCGCCGGCAAGAAAGCTCTTGTCACCGGTGCCGCCAGAGGAATCGGAGCTGCCATCGCGGTCGAACTAGCGCGACGTGGCGCAGACGTCGCGATCACCTATAAAAATTCGGTCGATCGCGCCGATGAAGTCGTGAGGACCATTCAGGGGTTGGGTCGGAGGGCGCTTGCTGCTCAAGCAGACAGCGCCGACGCGCAAGCGGTATCGCGATCCATCGACATTGCGGCAGACCAGCTCGGTGGCTTGGACATTCTCGTCAACAATGCGGGCGTCCTTCACTACGGGCCTCTCGCCGAGATGCCGACGGAGCTGATCGACGAATTGCTCGCAGTGAATGTGCGGGCCACGGTGCTGGCGACGAAAGCAGCCATTCCTCTGCTGAGTGACGGCGGCCGCATCGTCTCGGTCGGCTCGTGTCTCGCGGAACGTGTCGCCATCGCGAATGTAGTGGTCTATTCGATGTCGAAGTCCGCCTTGCTCTCCTTCACGAGGGGGTTGGCGCGGGAATTGGGTCCGCGCGGGATCACGGTTAATCTCGTCCACCCTGGTCCGACCGACACGGACATGAACCCCGCCGAAGCTGAAGGTGCAGAAGGCTTGCGGGCTCAGATGGCGCTTGGTAGGTTCGGCGCTGTGGAGGACGTCGCTAAGTCGGTGGCGTTTCTCGTGGGCCCGGCGGGCAGGCACATCACCGGCACCGGCCTCACGATCGATGGCGGCATGAACGCCTGAGCACCGGATCATTTCCTCACAGACACCTTCCATGATGCGCCAGCGGCATCGGACGTCCCGTGCGAGGAGTGAGAGCTCAAGATAGCCTTTCGGAAAGGTCGTGGACGATCGCGCTCGCTTTCTGGCACCGTCTGGGACCAGAACCTCAGGGTCTCGTCCAATTCGTTCCTGCGTTTCCCTCGAACATCGACCGTCTATCCCAGGTTTCCGCGCCGAACCTGCTCGGCGTGCCGACCGCGTCGGATCTCCAACAAACCGCGGCAACCCGCCTTTTCTGGCATGGCATTCGCGGACACGCTTTCGGTGTTGGGTGGTGGATTGCTAATCGGAGCCGCAGGCTTGCTCCGAGGTCACGAAGCGACGGCGTATTGGCCCGTGGCGGACTTGCTTCCGATGACGGGCGCGAAGTACGTCGATCGGCGGGTCGTACACGAACGCAATCGCCTCACCGGCGGCGGAGTCACGGCAGGACCGGATTTCGGGCTTACTCTTGCTGCATTACTGAAAGGCGAGGATTCCGCGCGATACGTGCAGCTATTCATGGAATATTCTCCAACTCCGCCCTTCAGAAACGGGACGCCCGCCGAAGCCGGCGCGGAGCGCTCCGAGGCGGTCCAGAAGCAATGAATGTCGAGATTTGAGGGATGTTTAGCCTCGATATTCTGTCGAACCTCGCTTATTCGAATTCCGTAATTGAGCTTGATGATCGTAGAGATTTCTAGGCCATCTTCGTCTCTCGAACACTTTGGAGAAGCACCAAAGTAGCAGCAATGCGACTCCAAAAGGCGGCACTCCGCTCTCGCAGGAAAACGTTGCTCATCGGCACGGTGTTGCTCGTCATCGACATGGCGGGAGCAATCAGATGTTGCGTATCGATCTGGTTGTCCGTGTCGTGTCCGATCTTCGCATCGCTTACCTGACGTATCGTCCGATGAACGCATGCACGACGCGGCCACTTTGCGTCCGTTCGATTGCGGCGATCGACGAGCCGATCATGCGGTCGGTGCTCGCTCCGTCGGCGAGTAGGTGATTTAAAAACCTTAACGTGCGACTAGGCGCATCCGGACGTTGTCCGGCACATCGTGGAGACGCACCGGTCCACGAGTCTTGTAGTGGCGGAATTCGAGGTATCTCTGTCATGGACTTGTGCAGCGCGGCGATCGATTGTTCTCGCATGTTACGAAAACGAAATCCCGATGTTGGAAGCATGACTGCTCCCCTATCTGCCGAGTGGTCGCGCGTTCGCTCACATTTGTGAAAAGAATCGATCGCGTCGATTGCCATAGCAGCCAACAGAAATGTCGATCCCGATCAAAATGCGAAATCGCGCGCCGGCCAGCGTAGACGACCTGCCAACGGCGTTTCGAGTGCAGATTTCGCATGTCCATTCGAACAAGTCCGCCAGCCATGGCAACTATGAACAACGCCGTCAGAGATTGGCGACGCTCCTCCATTCAATCGGTCCGATACGAGAGACACAACGATGATGAGTGCATTCACGCAAAACCTCGAGACACAGACATCATCGAACAGCCGCAGCGGTCGCAAGATTTTAACCGCATTCACGGCTCTTGCTGTTGTGGGAATGCCCGTCGCTTACATGCTCCTTGGTCGCGGCCCCAAGACCGCAGTTGCGGCTTCGCCCCCACCTACGGTGTCAATTGCTGCGCCGATGTCGCGCACAGTTAACGAATGGGACGCCTATGTCGGCCGTTTCGCGCCGAGCAAGAGCGTCGATGTTCGCCCGCGTGTCTCGGGCCAGATCACTTCGCTTCATTTCACGGACGGCGCGATCGTGAAGCAGGGGCAATTGTTATTCACCATCGACAAGCGTCCTTTCGAGGCCGCATTGGCCGAGGCGCAGGCTGGCCTGGAAAGCGCGAGGAGCGATCTCTCGCTGGCTCGAACCGACGTCGCGCGAGCTGATCAACTCAGCGACGCAGCGATCTCGAAAAGCGAGGTCGACCGACGCCGCGCGAAAATGCAGGCTGCTGTCGCATCGGTCGCCGCTGCGGAAGCGCGGGTGCAATCCCGATCCCTCGACATGGAATTCACTGATGTCCGGGCGCCTATCGAAGGTCGCGTGTCCGATCGCCGCGTCGACCCAGGCAATCTTGTCATGGCAGGTGACGGCGGCAGCAGCACCCTGCTCACGACGGTCAACGCACTGGATCCGATCTACTTCAACTTCGATGCTTCCGAAGCGGTATTCCTGAAGACCAAGCGCGCTCAACAGACCGGCGCGGAGTCATCACGCGTCGAGGTGCGCCTTCAGGACGAAGCGGAATATCTTTGGAGCGGGCAGCTCGACTTCATCGATACTGGGCTTGACCCGCGATCCGGAACGATCCGGGCGCGCGCGGTGCTCAAAAATTCTGACTTTTTCCTGACACCTGGGATGTTTGGAAACATGCGCCTTGCGAACGGCTCGGCGTCGACCGCACTGCTCGTTCCCGATTCAGCCGTGCAGACGGATCAGGCCCGCAAGACGGTGCTGACTGTCGGCGCCGACGGGACCGTCGTCGCCAAACCCGTCCAACTCGGAGCGGTGGTAGACGGACTTCGGATCGTCAGGAGCGGCCTAGACGGCAACGACCGCGTCATCATCGGGGGGATACTCTCGGCCGTGCCAGGCGCGCAAGTGGCAACGAAGCCAGGAGAGATCGCTCCGATCACCTCCGCGCCGAAGGCCCCGGTGCTCGCCACAAGCGGCGAAGTTACCTTCGCGCGCTGAACAACCTCCGTAGACAGTCAGGATAGTTACGCATGCGCTTCTCGCGGTTCTTCATAACCCGGCCGATCTTCGCCGCAGTTATCGCCATCGTCATCACGATTGCCGGCGCAATTTCTTACTTTAAGCTGCCGGTGGCGCAGTATCCCGACATCATTCCGCCCACGGTCGTGATTTCCGCCACCTATCCTGGCGCTTCGGCCGAGACTGTCGCCGAGACGGTCGCGTCGCCGATCGAGCAGGAGATCAACGGCGTCGACAACATGCTCTACCAGACGAGCCAGTCGACCGCGGACGGCAGGGTCGCGATATCGGTCGTGTTCAGGGTCGGGACCAATCTCGACGCTGCCCAGATGCTCGTGCAGAACCGAGTCGCGACCGCGGTACCGCGTCTCCCCGAGACCGTTCAACGGCTGGGTGTGACTACGCGCAAGACAGCGCCAAGTGCATTGATGGCGGTGAATCTTGTTTCATCCGACGGGTCTCTCGACCAGAGCTACTTATCCAATTACGCGCTCACCCAGATTCGCGATCGGCTGAGCCGCATTGAGGGTGTGGGAGACGCGCGCATCTTCGGCAGCCGCGAGCTCGCCATGCGTGTATGGATCGATCCCGGGAAGGCGTCCACGCTCAATCTGACCGCTGGCGAGATCGTCGCGGCGCTGCGGGCGCAGAACGTCCAGGTTGCTTCCGGAGCGCTGAGCCAGCCTCCGACAGAGGTTGGCGACGCGTTCCAGCTCAATATCCGGACGCAGGGGCGCCTGACCGAACCGGGCCAGTTCGCTGACGTCATCGTGCGGACCGATGCGGACGGGCACCAGGTACGCATCCGCGATGTTGCCCGCGTCGAGCTAGGAGCGGCAGACTACGGAACCAACGCCTACCTGTCCGGTGATCCATCGATCATGATCGGCATCTTCCAACGCCCCGGCACCAATGCGTTGGAGACCGGCCTCACGGTCGAAAAGGAGATGGAAGAGGCAGCAAAGAACTTTCCGAAGGGCCTCGAATTTCGGATCATGTGGAATTCGACCAAATTCATCGCGCAGTCGACCGAGGCCGTCCGCAACACGTTGTTCGAGGCAGCGGGCCTTGTAGTCATCGTGATTTTCGTATTCCTGCAGAATTGGCGGGCAGCCATTATTCCGGTTGTGGCCATCCCGGTATCTCTCGTGGGCACGTTCGCAGCCATGGCGATCGTCGGATACAGCCTGAACAGCCTATCCTTGTTCGGCCTGGTACTCGCCATCGGCATTGTCGTTGATGACGCCATCGTCGTCGTCGAGAATGTCGAGCGCAACCTTGAGCGCGGCCTTCCACCAATCGAGGCGGCCCGCGTGTCCATGGACGAGGTGTCGGGGGCGCTTGTCGCGATCATGCTAGTGTTATGCGCCGTGTTCGTGCCGACCTTCTTCCTGACAGGCTTGTCTGGCGCCTTCTACAAGCAGTTCGCCCTCACGATCTCCGCGGCGACGGTCGTATCCCTGATCGTGTCGCTGACACTCTCGCCCGCCTTGGCCGCGCTCCTGCTCCGGCATGAAACGTCCTCCCAATCGAAAGGGCGCGCGGGTCGCGCGCTGTCCGCAGCCGGCGACGCCTTCAACAGACAATTCGATCTCATGAGTGAAAGATATGGGCGCCTGACAAGGCGGCTGATAGAGCGCTGGCGTACGATGATGGTCGTGTACGGCGCTTTGATCGTCGCAACGGGTGCCATCCTTTGGGTCACGCCGACCGGCTTTGTACCGGCTCAGGACCAAAGTTATCTCATCACGATCATCCAGTTGCCGCCCGGCGCGTCGCTCGCGCGGTCGGATGACGTCCTTCAGCAGGTCTCCAAGCGCCTGCTCTCGATACCTGGGGTGAGGGGCACCATTATGCTCGCCGGTTACAACGCGGCTTCGGACTCGAGCGCGCCCAACTCGGCCACGATATTCATTCCGTTGAATCCCTTCGATCAACGCAAGGGGCACGAACTTTCCGCAAATTACATCCTCGCAGAAGCGCGCAAGCGCGTCACCGACATCGACGACGCCCGTGTGCTTGTGATCCCGCCACCTTTGATTGACGGTATTGGTTCGGCGGGTGGCTACCGCATGATGGTCCAGGATCGCGGCGGACACGGTTACAAGCCCCTCGGGGTGCAGGCCGAAAAGCTGATCTCTCAGGCGAACGCAACGCCCGGACTGGCGCAGGTCTTCACGTTCTTCAATACAGCAACTCCCCGGATCTACGCCGACATCGACAGGCCAAAGGCCGACATGCTCGGCGTGCCTCCGGAGCGCGTTTTTGAAGCGCTGCAGGTTTATCTTGGCTCAGCCTACGTGAACGACTTTAATCTCCTCGGGCGAACGTTTCAGGTCATCGCGCAAGCCGATCAGTCAAACCGGCGCACGGAATCCGACATAGCCAATCTAAAAACGAGATCGGCAAGCGGCGCCATGGTGCCAATCGGTTCGGTTGCAACCTTTCTTGATGAAACCGGTCCCTATCGCGTCGTGCGATACAATCTCTTCCCCGCGGTGGAAGTCGATGGAGACACCGCACCGGGATACTCGACCGGCCGATCGCTGGCCACAATGGAAACGTTGGCGACCGAAGCTCTTCCTCCCGGTTACGGCTTCGAATGGACCGCCATTGCGTTTCAGCAGAAGATCGCGGGCAATACTGCCGCTTTGGTCTTCGCGCTCGCTGTCGTCCTGGTGTTTCTGGTGCTTGCGGCACAGTACGAAAGCCTGACCATGCCGCTTGCAATCATCCTCATCGTGCCGATGTGTATCCTCGCTGCGATGGCGGGCGTGAATCTCCGTGGAATGGACAACAATGTCCTTACCCAGATTGGACTCGTGGTGCTCATCGCCCTGGCGGCCAAGAACGCCATCCTCGTCATTGAATTTGCCAAGCAGGCCGAGGAGCGCGACGGCTTGAGTGCCGCTGAGGCAGCAGTTCAGGCCGCGGTGACGCGCTTGCGCCCGATACTAATGACGAGCTTCGCTTTCATTCTTGGCGCCGTTCCGCTGCTCGTGGCGACCGGAGCCGGTGCCGAGCTGCGCCAGGCGCTTGGGACCGCGGTGTTCTTCGGCATGATCGGCGTGACCGGATTCGGTCTGATCTTCACGCCCGTGTTCTACGTTGTGTGCCGGTCGCTGGGTGATCGCCTTGCGCGTCGTTCGCGCTCGGTCCCTGTTATCGCACCGGCGGAGTAGGCACGCGAACGACGCTCCACCCCGACACGCCGCAATTTATCATCGGATCGTCCGGTGTTGCGGAACATCGTGCCCTTTTGAGCGCGCATAGATAGGAGGATGAAAATGCAGCAGGATGCTCTGAAAGCCGCTGAGGACTGGGTAGCTGCGGGGAATGGCGTTGCGATTGCCACGGTGGTGGAGACATGGGGGTCGGCACCGAGGCCAGCCGGATCAAACCTCGCCATCAACGATGAAGGGGCGTTCCTCGGATCCGTGTCCGGAGGTTGCGTCGAAGGGGCGGTCGTCGCTGAGGCGCTCGAAGTGATCGCAACAGGAGCTCCTCGCCTTCTTGAATTCGGCGTTGCGGACGAGACCGCATGGAAGGTGGGACTTACATGTGGAGGTACGATCCGCGTGTTCGTTGAAAAGGTGGGATAATGACAAAACCTCGACGATCAATCGCTAAAATGGAAGCCGAGGCGGTTGTTTCCGCCGAACGAGATCTAAACATCGCCCCTTTCGCGATCGGTTCATTCGAAGCGGTCATGTGGATTGTCGGTATGGATTCGCAAACCAATGTGTCGCGCTCGCTAGAGGCAGAGCGCTTCTGCTGGGATATGATCACCATTGATGCGCACCTCGCCGAGATCCGCGCTCATCTGGCATCGAAGCTGAAAGTCAGCGTGCCGCAATGGGTATTGATGTCGGTTCTGGAAGACCGCGACAATGGGCAGGGCGTCTCCGTGCGCGACGTTTCGAAATGTATGGCAGTGGATGCTTCGTTCGTGACAACTCAATCGAAGATGCTTGAAGTAAAAGGGTTGGTACGCAGGGTTCAATCTCCCACTGATGCGCGTGTGATCCTGATGTCGTTGTCAGAAACGGCATTGGCAGGAATCAAGGCGATTGCCGGTGAGCGCGAATTGATAAGGAATTTCATGTTCGGGCAATTCGACGACGAAGCTCTTCAGAAGTTTTTTGAAAGTCTGGCGCAGGTGAGGGATAATATCTCGAAAGCTTCCCGCCTGGTGTCGCTCTATCAGCCTGGTGGCTAAGGGCACTGACCCAGATTGGAAATTCTGGGTAGGTCCAACTTCAGCGCAAGAGAAGCGCCATCGGAAGCAAGTAGACCGATGTAATATCTTGGTATTAAATGCGGAGCACGTCATGACGAGTCACGGATAGAGCGAGCCCAAGCGAACGATGCGACTTACGGCGCAAGCCGTGGCATCGAGCATGCCACCGTGATGCGTTTCTGGCGCGTGCTGACCTGCTCGCGTCATCCGTTTCCAGAAGTCTGTCCGTGGGATGCTGGACCGGAAGATCACATCCAGATCGATCTCGCCGATCATAATGACACCGCGCGTGCCATCGCCGCCATCAAGGAACGTCTTGATGGCGGAGCGCTGCATGCACTTGTGAATAATGCCGCCATCTTGCCGAAGCTCGAAGGCGGCAAACGCATGGAGTCTATCGACACAGACGTCGATACCTGAATTCATGTTTTCAATGTCAATTCTTTGCGCCGATTATGATCGCGCGCGGACTGATCGAACAACTCGAGGCCGTTAAGGCTCGGTGGTAAATGTCACCTCGATCGCCGGTCGCGCATGCATCCGTTTGCTGGGGCGGCTTACGCGACATCGAAGGCCGCGCGCGCAGCGCTTACCCGCGAGATGGCATTCGACTTAGTTGCTGTCGGCGTGCGCGTGAATGCGATCGCGCCGGGCGAGATCGACACGTCGATCCTGTCGCCGGGCACGCAGACCATCGTCGATCAGCAAATTCCCATGCATCGGCTTGGCACCCGATGAGGTCGCCAAAATTGTCTACGTCCTTTGCACGGAAACAGCATCTTACTTGAACGGCACTGAAATCCATATAAATGGCTACCACCAACTCTGATGCCATTGTGGGCGAACGAAAGAAAACGCCATGACCGAACGACGGTTACCTTCTCACAGATCGGCTTATCGCGTGTGGCGGAAGATAACAACGCGATGGATGGACAACGACATCTATGGTCACCTTAACAACGTAGTCTACTACTCGCTGTTCGACACTGCGGTCAACGGCTGGCTGATTGAGACAGGCGCGCTCGATATATTAAAAGGCGACCGTATCGGTCTTGTGGTTGAGACGGGCTGCCGCTATTCCGCCGAGATCGCGTTTCCCGATGAGGTGGCCGTCGGCATTAGGGTCGAAAGAATAGGGAGCTCGTCCGCACGCTACGAGGTCGGTTCGTTTCGTAATGAAGACAGCAATGCCGCCGCGGAGGGGTATTTCGTGCATGTTTATGTCGACCGGGTAACGAGACGGCCGAAGCCCATTTCTGGCAGGCTCCTTGAGGTGCTTGCGGAGGCGCAGATGCCACCCGCTGGAGACGAATAAAGCGGTTGGCGATGGCCGCGAGGCGCTGTGCACCACGTTTCGCCAAGCACCCGAATATCGGCTTGTGTGTACTTCGGTTCTCGCTGGGTCGAGGGACGCGAAAAGAGCTATAGCAGGATCGTTATCTTGGCGGTGCTCGTCTCAGCGCAGAGGTTGCCGGAGTGAACATTGCATCTGCGGGCGTGACAGCTTGCCGGCGCATCTCGCTTGCTGCCTCTGCTCTCGAGAACAGAAGCCTTGTGGTAGGCGGATCGACCGTCGGCGACGTCGTAACGGACTGATGGCGTGTTATGAGGACCGGAATACCTTTTGTGATTACGCCGACTGTTGCAAGAAATTGCGTAGACGACATCCGTCCAATCACGATGAACCTCGGCTCCCCGCGAGTCGCATCCGCCAAAAAACTGAAATGCCTGGCAATACGCACAGAAATGCCCGCTCGAACACACTTCTCGAGCTCCGCGCTTTCGCGACAGAGAGGTCGATCCCGACCAGATTACATATGGAGACCGCGTGAGAATGAACTCTGTCGGCCTGCGACGCCACCCAAAATATGCAGGCCGCGAGGGTTTATTGTCGGCTTAAGCGCGGCCAACGGTTTGAGGGTCAAATTCGAAGACCGCGTGATAGTACCAGAAAATTATCGCAACTATCTGGAGCGCGTACCCCGCGCATGACGTGCTTGGCGGCGAGCGGTCTAGCATCGCGATCGGCGAAGTCGGGACATCGGCGAACGACAATCAGCGCGGAGATCGCATGACGCTCGTCAACGTGGCGCGGCCGATTTCGCTTGAGGCGGCCCGGATTAATGCCGAGCGATGGAGGCGCGCCCCGGTGACGGCATGATGGTGCACGTTACCATTTGGGCGGCGCCGATCGGAGGCGCCGTCGGCTACCTCACCGACGTGACACAATGCCGTCGACAAGCTTGTGGATTTTTTTGGCCTGACCGGGCCCAGGCCTCAAAAGTCGACGCATAAGCCTCGAATTGCGCCATCCGCCGGATTATGTGATCGTGGCGTAGGCTTACCGTGCGGCTTTATATGAGGGATTATGCCGCTGCGCCCGGTAGCCAACAGCGGCGCAGTAAGGTTGTCCAGAATGACGCGCCAGATCGGAATTCTCGTTTATCCCCAGTTCCAGTTGCTTGATATGAGCGGACCCGCCGATGCCTTCCATATGGCTAATCAAGCGAGTGGTCGCGAACTCTACAAAGTGACTTTGGTCTCGGAGAAAGGCGGAACGGTTCCGAGCGCCGTCGGGGTCGGCGTGGCGACAGATGCCTATATCCCGCATCGGTACGACACTTTTCTAGTTGTCGGTGGGAGCGTGCCGAGTACGAGCTTCGCCCAACTGGATGACTTAGCTGAAATTGCGAAGATCGGAGCCAAGAGGGCGAGGCGCACCGCGAGCGTTTGCACCGGCGCGTTCGTCCTCGCCGCTGCGGGCTTGTTGGACGGACGGTCAGCGACCACCCATTGGAAGCATGCGGCACAACTTCAGCGTTCGTATCCGAAGATCAAAGTAGACAGCGATCGGATTTTCATCAAGGACGGCGACACTTGGACTTCCGCGGGAGTTAGCGCCGGGCTGGACTTGGCGCTTGCCATGATCGAGGAAGACTTCGGCCCCGACATCGCGCGCGCTGCGGCCCAGATGTTGGTCGTCTATCATCGCCGCCCTGGTGGGCAGTCGCAGTTCTCCGCATTGTTGGAAATGGAGCCGGGCTCTGATCGCATCCGTAACGTCCTAACTTATATACGCGAGCATCTTACCGAGCCTCTGTCGATCGACAGGCTGGCGGACGTGGCGTGCCTCAGTCCGCGGCAATTCGGACGCGCGTTTTTAGCAGAAACAGGAGAGACGCCGGCCAAGGCGGTCGAGCGAGTCCGCGCCGAAGTCGCTCGGGATCGAGTTGAAAACGGGAGCGAGCCGCTCGAGGTGATTGCCCGCAATGTCGGCTTCATCGATCCTGAGAGGATGCGCCGCGCCTTTGTTCGTATATTCGGTCATCCTCCACAAAGCATGCGCCGGATGACAGCCCATGACATCACTGGGAACATTACACAGAAGTGGCGGACACCGTCTCAGTCAATCATGACGGACGCCTGAACGCCTGTTTGTACGATTCGATTGAGTCGTTTCGGATTTCTGACACGCGAAGGCGTTCGTCGGGAGGCAAGTTGACGTTGGCTGTGCGATGTCCGGATTCGTGGGATGTTCGTCATTCGTCGAAGCCGGCGACCGAGCTACACCAGCATACATGGCAAGACATTTTGTCCGCCTTTTTTGCTGGAATTCCGGATGAGCGGGCACATCGACGATCAAAGTGCGTCACGTATATCCTCCGCCTTAACCGCTGGACGCCGTAACCCGCTTGTGCTGGCGGTTGCGCAGGGACTCTTCACGGGGGCACTCGCGATTGACCTAACGCTTACCGGATTGACCGGATATCAACTTGCGCCCGACAAATCGCTCGCCACGCTTCCGTTTGCAATGATCACTGTCGCTGGCGCAATCACGTCGCTATTCGCCTCACTCATGATGGAGCGCGTCGGACGCCGTGCCGGTTTTACATTTGGCGCAATCGTAGGTGCCGCAGGCGGGTTGGTCTCCGTTTGGGCGGTGATCCATGCCAATTTCTGGCTGTTCTGCATCGGAACTGCCGGTGTCGGCATCTTTCAGTCGTTTGCTTCGTTCTATCGTCTGGCGGCGGCAGATGCTGTGGACGCAGACAACAAGGCAACGGTTATCTCGCTGGTGCTTGCAGGCGGAGTTATCGCCGCAGTCATCGGACCGGCCATCGCCGCCTGGAGCAAGGACCTGTTCCCTCCGCTATTCGCCGGCTCCTATCTCGTCGTCTTTGTGCTGTGCGTCGCGAGCGCTCTTTTGCTTGGCGTCGCTTATCGCGATACGCAGGATTGGCATCCATCGACAGTGATTCCCAATGCCGCGCCGCGCAGTCTGGCGGTCGTTTTTTCGCGTCCAATCTCGCTCGCGGCGCTTGCTAACAATGTGATCGGAAGCGTGGTCATGATGTTCGTCATGACGGCCGCTCCTCTGGCTGCGGTCGCTTGCAGTCACTCGATCGATGACGGCGCCAATATCATTCAATGGCATCTGGTTGGGATGTTCGCGCCGTCCTTCGTCGCTGGCCGGCTTATAACACGCTTTGGCATGCCCGCAGTGCTCTACACCGGGATGCTCCTGAGCGCCGCATGCGGCGTGGTGGCGGCTCTGTCCACGAGCCTGCTTGCCTTTTACATCGCTTTGCTTTGCCTCGGAATCGGATGGAATTTCATGTTCGTAGGCGGGACGACGTTGCTCGCTGCCTCTCATCTTCCGCACGAACGCGCTTCCGTCCAAGGCACATCAGAACTAATCCGAGGTTTCTTCACCGCGATCGCGACCCTCGCTGCCGGGCCCGTTCTTGAAGGCTTTGGTTGGGCCGAGCTGAACCTAGCGATCATTCCTCTGATCATCGTCGCCGCGCTGCTGACCTATCTATGGGTACGGACAGGCGCACGGATCGCGCCGGCGTAGCCGCTTTTGCACCAGAGTTGCAGTGATTTGGGCAATCTGCACGTGAGCGCTCACTGAGCCCGTCGCTATTCCTCACTCACATGCATCGCCGTCGATGCGTTCGAACACACAGAAAAGATAGGAAATCGCATGGAAGCCTTTCGGCGCGGTCTCAACGTCGTCGTAGCGATGCTGGTCTGTCTTACGTTTGCGCTGGTTTTAATTTACAAAAATGATGGGAAGACGCCCGATCATTTCGAGCCCGCGGTCAATGCTCCACGTGAGGCGGCGCCGCAATAGTTTCGCCTCGGCCGACGACTGTATGCCGCTAGATCTAGGACATGGGCTGGCGCTTCTCAAAAATGCGCAAGCACTCGACGACGGGGTCGGCAAGCCTGTGTCTTAATTCGCAGGCAACCCGATCGTTCTAGTCGGCTGGATTGGAGTTCCAAACCTTGCTGATAAATGGTCCACTGATCTCCGACCTTCACGAGATTAAGGAAGTCAGTGTATCGAGATAGGCAAGACCGTCTGTATCAATGCGCGCGCTCGCAGCGCTTCCAACGATATCGAGCTGGCCCACGCCTGCCCTCACATCCGGAGATGGTTCGAGGGCGTCGGTGGCATCAAAAGACATCTGTATCGGGCCACCGAAGGTCGACCGTCCTCTCGCCGAAGATATTCACTCCTTTGGGGAACGAAGATGTCATGATCGAGCTGTCGCCTTCTGCGCATCCCTCGTTGTATTTGTCGATGACGGCCATGATTGCCAGGTAGTCATCGACAAATCTGGTAGTGCTCATGAATTGCCGACTTTTGCACGTAAGCGCGGCTGTTGTGTGGAATACTGTTTCAAGAATGGGGCTGCTCGTGGCGGGCGGCCTGACAATGATGCGAGATCAAATCGGAAGACCCACGACCGTGGCGATTTGATTGATGTTGAGCAGGCCAATCTGATGAGCAACATTTGCGCCGGCAAACAAAATTGCAGAGATCAGCGTCGTCCACATCAGTTTGCTACCCATTCTCGATACCACGGGCGCACCGGGATCGGTGCCGTCCATGAAGTATCCGTCTTCATGCTGGCTACGAACGCCGAACGGCAGCGTCAAGAATAGCGTTACCCACCAAAACACGAAGTATATGGCGAGTGATGTTGAGATCGTATAGGCCATCTGTCCATCGCCATAGATTCAGGATTTCAGTTCACGCTGTCATCAGTGCCGCGTCCAAACACAGAAAATGAGTTTCAAAATCTACTGCAGGCGACGACCTTGCGAAATGTGTGAAACGCGCAATGTTAAGGCTTTACAATAACAAGTATCGCAATCGCGATAGATCCCAGCACTATAATAGGCAGCGTTCGGACCCGCGCGATGTCGTTGCCGGCCTCTACGTTGCGCATCTGTCCGGATTGGATCCCGTGAAGCCCCGAGAGCAGAACGACGATTATCAACTTGATCTGCAGCCATCCGTGGACGAACCAAGCCCCCGATGAAGCAAGCATGAGGCCGAGGCCCCACACGATGAGCATCGACGGAACCGTGATTAGACGCTCATACCTCGCGTATACCGAGATGAATCCGATGGCTCGCTCTGGAGCAGCCTTCAGCGACAAAAGCACCATTGAAGATGCCAGAAGTCCGCCGACGAACAGCAACGCCGCCGCAACATGGATTGCCTTGATCCAAGGATAGAGATCGCTCATCGCTCGCCACTGCCGATCCGGCTCATCCGGCGTTTAAGGAAACGACAGCTGAAAAAGCCTGCAAACGGGAGGAAGGCAGCTAACGCAAGTAGCGCGGCCTGTCGTCGGCTCCACAGTCCAGCAGAAAAGGTGGTTAGCAGACACCATGCATAGTAGAGGAATGCCAATCCGTGAATCGGTCCCGCAATGCGGACGGCTTCCGGGAGACCCGCGATATACTTTATTGGCATCGCGATGCAAACCAGAAGAACCAAGGTTGAAGCCTCCGTTGCCGATGCCAGTTTCACCCGGCGGAGCGCGGCGGCATCCATTTCAGTGACGTCAGGCACAATGATTAGAGCCTATGAGCTGCGTAAACTTCGGCCAACCGTAGCCGATTTGGATTGTAAGGGAGCGACAGACATGCCTCATTTCACGTCGTTCTTCGGTGCGAGGATGTTGCGCGATAAAATTGCAGCCCTAACAGTTTCTGGCCGGTTAGATTCGAGGGATATACGTCGTTGTCCGAGCGAGGTCGTTCTCTAGCCTGATGACTCGATGAAAGTGTCGCCCAGATTAGCCGCTGGGCCTCACTTGCGCTTGCAGGAGCGGCGAGCATCGCAATGAGCGGCGTTGCACCAGCACAGGGCGGAGACTCCGATACGAGTTCGGCGGCGCCGCTCTCGAAGCGTTCCATTATCCCACCCAAGGATCATCCGCTCTTCGGAACGGATCACGAAAATTATGGCAACTACGGCTATTGGCCTGCGTCCGCAGCGGCAACCTGTTTTTTCGCTGGGTAATGATCGAAGGCGGCCGACACAATCACATAATAGGCCGAATGGGCGCTGCGTCGAACAATCGAGCTGCTCAAGCTCGAAGGCCTTGCCATGGTCGATCTCGTTGAGGTCGTTAGCTACCACGTCGATATCAAGAAAAATCCAGCCGACTTCATGCCGGTAGAAAAAGTATACACCGAGCGCCCTATGCCGCCTGGTCGCTCATCGGTGTCGAAGGGCTCGCGTTGCCGGAACTGAAGATCGAGATTCGGTGCGTAGCTGCGTACGGTACATAAACGGCGCGACGGTTGCTAGGGCCGGCTGTTCTCGCTCGACGTCGCTTGGTCGAGTGTCCGATCGCGCGTACGAGATTGGCGACTCAATTGTCTAGATCTTTGCGATAGAGAAACAGGGTCTGTGAAGTGATCGAACAGGCGCTGCGTGAGCTTGTAGGCCCTAAACTTTGCTATCAGCTCTGATTGGCCGCATCTGGTGGGAACCGGACATCGCCGATATCGGGCTTGTTTTGCAGGTCGATGGTGCGGACTAGGAGAATCGAAAAGACTATTGGCGTGTGTGCCAGCGATGTAAGGAGTGACGTTGCGATAAGAGAGCGAGCATCGCAGTACGCTACTGCGTCCCGCGATTAGATGCTTGGCAGAATTGTTCCCTCGACTTCTCCGAACCCGATCTTGTAACCCTCGCCGGAACAATGTCCCCGGATGCTGAGCGAATCTCCGTCGTTGAGGAATGATCGCTTAACCCAAGGGGTGAGTTTGATGGGAGCTGTACCGTTCCAGCTGAGTTCCAAAAAGCTGCCGCGCTCGTTTGGGCCGTGACCGCTGATCGTGCCGGAGCCGAGCAAGTCGCCGATTTCCATGGCGCATCCGGAAGACGCGTGATGCACAAGCTGCTGGATGGGTGACCAGTACATATATTTGAAGTTAGTGCTGCAGATATCTACAGGATCTTTCATCCCTGATCCTAAAAGCGTTACGTCGAGAGCGAGATCGTAATTATTTGCAACGGTTTGGTGCAGATATGGAAGTGGCTCCGGGGACTGCGTTGGCCCGTGAACCCGGAATGGTTCGAGCGCTTCCCGAGAGACGACCCAAGGCCCCAATGAAGTGGCGAAAGCTTTCGCCTGGAATGGACCCAGCGGCACGTATTCCCATTGCTGGATGTCTCGCGCGCTCCAGTCATTCAACAGGACAAAGCCAAATATCATCGCTTCAGCCTGCTTTTCACTCAAAGTGGTGCCCATAGCCGAGGGCTGTCCGATCACCGTTCCGATCTCAAGTTCGAAGTCCAATCGTTGGCAGGGGCCGTGGCTCGGTGCCGAATCGGATGGACGCTTCATCTGACCTCGTGGCCGCCTAATTTTGGTCCCGCTCACAACGACTGTCGATGCTCTCCCGTTGTAGCCGATCGGGATGTGGAGCCAGTTGGGTGAGAGTGCGTTCTCTTTGTCGCGGAACATCATGCCGACGTTAGTAGCGTGCTCGCGCGAGGAATAGAAATCGGTGAAACCGGACACGCGGATCGGAAGATGTAATTTCGCCTCGCTGCGGGCGAAGAGGGCGCGGGCCCTCAGGCTCTCGTCGTCGCGAAGAACTGGATTATCGTGCCGCAAAAGCTTACTGATCCGGGCTCGCGTTGCGGACCAAACGTCGGGACCCAATGCCATGAACGCGTTGATCGTCGGTTCGGAGAAGACGTCCGCGGGGCCGATCAAGCCTGCGACTTTCAACGCGTGAAGATCTAGAACGAAATCGCCAATCGCAACGCACACCCTCCGCGAGGGGGACGTTTCTGTTGAGAACACGCCATAAGGGAGATTTTGAATCGGAAAGTCTGAAGTGGGCGAGACGTCGATAAAGGATCGTAGTGAGGGATCGTTAGGATGCATGATGTTTCCTGATGAGGCGGAGTCCGCGAACTTCGCTCTCCTAGCGTGTCTTCTTCGAAGTTCGTGCGGGCTTTATGGGACTTCCGGATTTCACCGGAGGCAACGACAGCCCGGCGGTGAGAAATGGAATGACGTGTTCGAGGGCTTCGTCCGGGTCTGAAAATGAGATGTCATCCCCCAGAATTTCCTGGATCCGCCCGTTGTCGCCGCGGATGTACAGCATTGCGCCGTAGACACAGGCGAGGCGCCAGGCGAGTTCCTTTCGGTCTATATGCGAGCAAGCCTTGGTGACTGCGTCGATGAAAGCCTTTCCGACGGAGTGGTAGAAACTGAATACTGTTTTTCTGACTTCTGGTGATGGATCCATCGAGGAACGGGCAGCCAGAATCTTGAAACTCTGTTCTCCAGGTGAGTTGCCGATTCCGAGCGTAGGACCGATGAACGCCTTCAGGATCGCCGAGATATCCGGGGCGGAGCCGCCAGCGTTCAGCACGTGAGCAATTAGTTCTTCTCGGTGGCGGTTGATTGGACCCAGGCGCCTTTCGAAGACCGCGGAGATGAGAGCAGCCTTCGAACCAAAGTGATAGTGCGCGGCGGCATTGTTTACCCCGGCTGCTTCCGTGATTGCCCGAGTCGATACGCCGTTGAAGCCCCGTTCTGCAAAGAGCCTCTCGGCAGCATCGAGAAGTTTGTCGGCCGTGTCGGCAGGCAGTTGGGCGGTAAGTGCATCTGTTTTTGTGCTCATGACCGACCATTGCCGAACAATCCAATTCAGTCAAGCAGCTGTTTCAAGCAAGCGATTGACTGGACGGCTTTGCATGAGTAATGGGGAGGGCAGGGAAACACGGGAAGCGACCAGATGCGGGTGATGGATATATCGGTGCCTATCGAGAACGATGTGGCGAGTGACCCCCCGTTCGCGCGGCCGCGCATCGCCTATCTCGATCATTCGATGACCATCGACCGGATGCAGGCGTTCTTTCCCGACCTCGACAACAGCAAGCTTCCGGATGGAGCTGCTTGGGCGATGGAGAAGGTCGAGCTCACCACGCACAACGGGACGCATCTCGATGCGCCTTATCACTTCCATCCAACAATGAACCATGCGCTGAAGGATGGTGGAGAGAGGTCTCTCACGATCGACGAGGTGCCGCTCGAATGGTGCTTCCAGCGTGGGGTGAAGCTCGACTTCAGGTCGCTGGCCGACGGCTACGTTGCCACAGCGGACGACGTTGAAACCGAACTGCGGCGTATCGGTCACGACCTTCAGCCCTTGGACATTGTTGTAGTCAATACGCGCGCGGGCGAGCGTCTCGGACAGGCTGACTACGTGTCAGCCGGTTGTGGTGTAGGACGAGAGGCGACGTTGTTCTTGACCGAGCGAGGGGTCAAGATCACCGGTACGGATGCCTGGAGCTGGGATGCGCCGTTCGAATATACAGCCAAGCGCGTCGCAGAGACACAGGATTACGGTCTGGTGTGGGAGGGCCATAAGGCTGGACGCGAGCGCGCATACTGCCACATCGAGAAGCTCCATAATCTCGAGAAGCTGCCCCCATCCGGTTTTCGCATTGCCTGTTTCCCGGTGAAAATTCGCGCCGCTTCGGCGGGCTGGACACGAGCCGTTGCGATTTTTGACGACCAGTAAATCGAGCGACACGGGAACGAAGACGTCCCGCAATAAGAATGTTTAGGGAGATTGAAATGGTAGTTTTTCGTAGAGGGCTTGCCGCGTTGGCTGTCGGTGCTTTGCTGACGGCAAGTCACTCGATCGAAGTGTGTGCACAGTCCGGAAAGCCTGTGAAGATCGGCGTGATTTATCCGACGAAGTCTGTAATCGGAAAGCAGGGCGTGCAGGGCAGTAATATCGCTGTCGAGATGTTGAATGCGGCGGGTGGCATCCTGGGCCGCCCGGTTTCGCTGGTCACCTACGATACAAATTACGCACCGGTCGAAGGTGTTTCGGCCGTCCAGAAGCTGCTGACACAGGATGATGTGAAGTTCGTCGTCGGCGAGATCAGCAGCACGGTCGCTTTGGCCGTGATCCCGGTGATTAAGTCGGAAGATGCGCTCCTCATGCTGGCAGTGCCGAAGCATCCCGATGTCACCAAGCAAGGCGGCGGAAACATCTTCCGGCTGAACACGACCTCGGCAATGGATGCAAAATCGTTTGATCGATATCTCATTGATACTGTCGCGCCCTCGAAGGTGGCACTTGTCGCCGAGAACAACGACTACGGCAGGCTGAACGTCGCGAACTTCAAGGCCCTATTCGGAGACAAGCTGGTCTACTCGGACCTCTTCTCCATGACGCAGAGTGACTTCTCGGCGATGGCCAGCAACCTGCGCGGATCGGGTGCGGATCTGGTCTGCATCGTCGCGAGCAATCCAGAGCAGTCAGGCAACATCCTGCGTGGCATGAAGGACCTCGGATACAATCCCAAGCGCTGTATCACGCCCGGGCTGCTCAACAACGACACCCCCAAGATCGGCGGCGCGGCAGCGGAAGGCGTGTTCTCGGAGGACGTTTACAGCCCGACGCTCAAGAACGAGCTCAACCAGAAGTTCGTGGCCGCCTACGAGAAGAAGTATGGCGAGACGCCCGGCAAGGTCGAGGTCCTGGGCTTCGAGACGGTCTGGGTCACCGCTAACGCGATCCAGGCGGCGGCCAGTGACAAGGATGCAAATAAGGTCGCCGAGACCATCCGTGCAGGCACGTGGGAAACCCCGCGAGGCAGCGTGCGGTTCGACGCCTCAGGCCAGGCCTCCGGCGACAATGTTGTCCGGGTCGAAGTGCGCGGTGGCAGGGTCGTGGAAGTGAAATCCTGACGCGCGATCGTAAGGACGGGGAATTAGCGTGAGCACTCTTATCTTCCAACAGATGGCGAACGGCCTTTCAGTCGGGATGGCGTATGCGTTACTGGCGCTGGGCCTGACGCTGATATTCGGCGTGCTGCACGTGATTAATTTCTCGCACGGCGAATTCTACATGATCGGCGGCTTTGTCGCCGCCATCCTGACCTCTTACTTCGGCCTTCCTTACCTCCTGTCGCTCCCGGCGGCGGTCGTGGCGGTAGTCCTGCTCGCACTACTTGTTGACCGGATCGCGGTACGACCGGTCCTCGACGGGCCGGACGGTGACTCGATCGTGCTGATAAGCACCTTCGCAATCGGGATACTTGTCTATCAAACGATACTGGCGACCTACGGACCACAGCCTATCCGCGTCGATGGTGTGCCCGGCACATTCGTGCTCGGGTCGGTGACGCTGACCTACCAGCGTATGTTTGCGATCGTAGTGGGCATATGCCTGCTGGCTATTCTCGAATGGTCGCTCCGGCGCACCGCCTTTGGAAGAAAGCTCCGCGCCGTGGCGCAGAGCGCTTTCGCTGCCAAGGTGGTCGGTATCGACGTGCCGAAGATAAGGACGGCGACCTTCATCATCGCGGCCGCACTCGCCAGCCTCGCAGGCGCTCTTCTCGCACCCACGGTCGCCTTCAGTCCGGCTATGGGCCAGCATGCCATTATCAATGCTTTCGTCGTGGTCGTCGTAGGTGGCATGGGCAGTGTGTCGGGCGCAGTTGTCTGCGGCCTGCTGCTCGGTATCGTCGAGTCAGTGTCGAGCATTTGGCTCCCACAGGAAGTCGCGTCCGCGTTTATCTACGGTCTGCTGCTGGTGACGTTGCTGGTCAGGCCACGCGGGCTCTTCTCAGGCGGTCTCTCATGAAATTCATTCCAGCACTCGTACTTGTCGGCCTTGTCATCGCTGCAGGTCTGACGCCGACCTATTATGCAGGGCTTGCGACGTATGCCGCGGTGCTCGCTCTTCTCGGTCTGTCGGTGAATGTCACGCTGGGTTATCTTGGTCTGATCTCGTTTGGACATGCGGCGTTCTTCGGCGTTGGCGCTTACGCGGCCGGGCTGCTTTCGGTCAATCTGGGCCTGAATTACTGGGCGGCGATTCCAATCGCGATCATTCCCGGCGTGATCCTTGGCGTTTTCGTCGGCTTCGCCTCGCTGCGCCTGGCTGGGCCGTATTTCGCTATCGCCACGCTCGCCACGGCCGAGATCTTCCGCCTCGTCGCGCTTAATTGGGTCAGTCTGACGCGTGGCCCTCTGGGCATCATCGTGCCGCGTCCACGGATACCGGCTTTCGAAGCGGCCGGTCTGACCTTCGCGCAATATCACCTGATCATCTGCCTGATCGTGGTGGCGTTCGTGCTGCTGGCGTTGAAGCGGCTCGTCAACAGTCCCTATGGCAGAGCCTGGTTCGCTTTGCGCGACCAGCCCAATCTTGCGGAGAGCATCGGGATCGCCGGACTCAAGTTCAGAATCCTTGCCATAGCACTTTCTGGCGGAATCGCGGCGCTCGCAGGTGCGCTTCTGGTGCCAAAGATCCTCGTTCTTAGCCCCGATCTGTTTGGCCTGTCGCAGTCGTCAACGGGACTTCTGGCTGCGATTCTCGGGGGCCGCGGCATGCTCCTGGGGCCGGTCGTCGGTGGCATTATCTTTGCCATTCTTCCGGAAACGCTGCGCTTCGTCGATGAATACAGGATCGCGATCTTCGCGCTCATCCTGCTTCTCGTCGTCCGCCTACGGCCCGAAGGCCTGCTGTCGTTGCTTCCCGTGCGGTCTCCGGCGGGCAATCCCCGTGGGAAGTCAGATGTCGCCATTCCCGCATCCGAACCGAAACGGCAGACCTTGGCGATCAAAGGGCTGTCGCGGAGCTTCGGTGGCCTGAAGGCTGTGCAGGACGTATCCTTCTCCATCACGCCCGGCGAGATTGTTGGGATCATTGGACCCAATGGCGCTGGCAAGACGACTAGCCTCAGCCTGATTTCCGGCTTTGTCAGTCCGACGTCGGGAAGCGTCACCTACGGCGCACACCAGATCGGCGGCCTGCCTCCGCACGAGATTGCTGCGCTCGGTCTCGTCCGGACCTTCCAGCACACCGCGCTATGCCCGGGCTTGTCCGCATTCGAAAACGTAATGATTGCCAGCCATCTCCTCTTCAAGGAGACCTTATTTGCTGCGCTTTTTCGTTCCGGAGGTTTCGTCACACGGGAGCGGGCCCGGGCTGCTTGGGCGACAGCATGTCTTGACAAGGTCGGGCTCTCGGCGCGCGCTGACGAACCGGCGGGCACGATGGCCTACGGAGAACAGAGGATGTTGTCCATTGCGGTCGCCATCGCGGCGCGTCCTGACACCCTTTTTCTTGACGAACCTGCGGCCGGATTGAATCACACCGAGGCCCTGCGGCTCGCGGATGTGCTGCGCAAGCTCCGTGACGAGGGAATGACGCTCGCCGTCGTCGATCACAACTTGCGCATGTTGATGAGCTTCTGCGATCGACTCGTAGTTCTGCATCACGGGAAGAAACTGGCGGAGGGTGATCCTGTCGCCGTGCGCAACATGCCCGATGTGGTGAAGGCGTATCTCGGCGAAAAGCGGCTAAAGAAGGAGGTCGCCCATGCTTGAGCTCGAAAAGCTATCGGTGAATTACGGCCCGGTACGCGCCGTCAACGAGATATCCCTCACGGTCGGCGCCGGCGAGATCGTCGCGCTGGTCGGGGCGAACGGGGCAGGCAAGTCCTCCACCATGAAGGCCATCGTCGGCCTGGCTGAGGCGACGGGCAGCATCCGCTTTGACGGCAAGGACATCTCCGAGACGTCGAGCACGCAGCGCGTCGGTGACGGTATCGCGCTGTCTCCGGAAGGCCGTCACGTCTTCGCACAGATGAGCGTTCTCGAGAATCTGCAGTTGGGTACGGTCGCCCGGACCCAGTCCCGGCAGGCTGCGCTGGTGGAGGAGATGTTCGAGCTGTTCCCGAGGCTGCGCGAGCGATCTACGCAGCGGGCGGGTAGCATGTCGGGTGGAGAGCAGCAGATGCTCGCGATCGCCAGGGCGCTGATGTCCGAGCCGAAGATCTTCATCCTTGACGAACCCACCCTTGGCTTGGCCCCGATCATCGTCGATCAGATAGCGGAGCTTTTGGTCAAGCTTCGGCAGCGCAAACTCGGGCTTCTGTTAGCGGAGCAGAACGCTGAAATGGCGCTTGAGATGGCTGACAGGGCGTATGTGATGGAGACAGGTGCTATTGTGAAAGAGGGACCGAGCGCGACGATCGCTGCCGATCCGGCGATTCAAAAAGCCTATCTCGGATTCTGAGGAAGCAAAAATGAAACCTGCTCCGTTCGAATATGTGCGTCCAGCGACCGTGGACGAGGCGTTGCAGGCCTTGCGCGCCCACCTCAACGACGATGCGAAGCTTCTTGCGGGGGGGCAAAGCCTCGTGCCGATGATGAATTTCCGGGTGCTTCGGCCTGCAATCATCATCGACATCAACCGACTTCATGATCTAGCATATATCCGCGAGAGCGACGACGAGCTCGTCGTCGGCGCGATGACCCGGCATGCTGCGCTCAAGTCGAGCGAGGTGATTGCGAAGCACGCCCCGATGATTACCGCGGCGTACGAACATGTTGCGCACGCGACCATCCGCAACCGCGGCACGATCGGCGGAAACCTTGCGCATGCGGACGCTGCCTCGGAAATGCCAGCGGTCATGTGCGCTTTGGACGCCACGATGGTGCTGCGCAGCCATGGAGGAGGCCGGGCCGTCCGAGCCCGCGACTTCTTTCTGGGGGTGTTCACGACGGCGCTGGAGGCAGATGAGCTACTTGTCGAAATCAGGATACCGAAGCGGACCGCTGGAGAATGGTGCGCTTTCGAAGAGATGAATCTGCGAAAGGGCGACTTCGCGATGGCGGCCGTCGCGGCCAAGCTCCGCATGTCGAACGGCAGGTGTGACGACGCGGTTGTATATCTGACTGGGGTCTCGGACCAGCCCGTCAGGATCGCGCGCGCGGACCGGAAGCTCGAAGGTACACGACTATCGACGGAAGAGATTGCCGCCGCCTCAGAAGCCGTTGTGAGGGAGGTGGAGTTTCATTCCACCGCAAGTGTGAGCGCCACCTACCGCAAGGATTTGACCCGGGCCCTGATCGTGCGCGCGCTCACAAATGCCCGGGACCGTTCGTCGGAGGATGCCTCGTGACCAAAAAGACCATTGAGCTCACCGTTAACGGCGAGGCCATGACCCACAGTGTGGAACCCAGGCTGCTTCTCTCGGATTTCATACGGGGTGATCTCGGACTTACCGGAACACATGTCGGTTGCGAGCACGGCGTCTGCGGTGCATGCACGGTCCTGCTCGACGGTGTCTCGGTCCGTTCTTGCCTGACTTTCGCCGTCCAGGCGGACGGATGCGTGATCGAGACCGTAGAAAGTCTCGCACAAGACGATGCCCTTTCGCCGCTGCAGAACGCGTTTCGTGATGCGTATGGTCTTCAGTGCGGGTTCTGTACGCCAGGCTTCCTGATGACCGCGACAGAATTGTTGCGGGCCGTCAGGTCCCCTGGCCGCGAGCAAGTCCGCGAAGCTCTTTCCGGAAATCTGTGCCGCTGCACCGGTTACGAGACCATCATCGATGCAGTAGAGGCCGCTGGCCGGGCTGCGGGAGGAGATCAGCCATGAATAGCCCTTCGGGACGGAATTTTCGGTGGATCGGCCAGAGCATCAAGCGTCCGGAAGACGCGCGCTTCTTGATGGGGCGCGGCAAATATGTCGATGACGTTGCGCTGCCGAGGATGGCTCATGTGGCCATTCTTGCGAGCCCGCACGCCCACGCGCATATCGTGTCGATCGATGTTGAAGAAGCGCGCCGCCTGCCGGGGGTACTCGCGGTTGTCACCGGCCGCGAATTGGCGGAAACCACCGGTCCTCTGCCAACGCTCAGCAATCCGCCCGTCATTCAGCATTGCATCGCCATTGACAAGGTCCGTCACGTCGGTGAACCGGTTGTCGCGGTTGTCGCCGAGAGCAGGTACATCGCCGAAGATGCGGTGGCGCTGATCCAGGTCGATTACGAGGCGCTTCCGGCAGTCGTGGATCCCGAGCAGGCGGTCTCCGCGACCGGAGACGCGGTGCTTCACGAGGAATTCGGCAGCAATGTCGTTCATCGGAGCCACTATAAGTGGGGACCGGTGGACGAGACCTTCGGGAATGCCAAACACGTCATTCGCCGCCGCTTCCGCTGGCCCCGTGTGTCGCCGCAGCCGATCGAAACGTGCGGCGCCGTCGTCGAATACGATCCGGCGGAACGCAAGTTCACCGTCTACTCCAATATGTCTCAGCAGAGCGTGATCGGTGCAAGGCTGGCCCGCGCGCTTGGTGTCGAGCCGTACCAGATGAACTTCCACATCCGCGACGTGGGTGGAAGTTTCGGAGGTAAGTCCTCACTATATCACGTGCCGTTGATCGCCGCCGCCTTGGCACGCAAGGTCCGCCGTCCCGTGAAATATCTGGAAGACCGCCTCGAACACATGGCCAACGGGAACCAGCACGCGTCGGACCGCGTCTACGACGCTGCGCTTGCGGTCGATGAGGACGGCAGGTTCACCGGTCTCAGCCTCAAGGTGCTCGACGACTACGGGGCCTATTTCATGATGAACACGGGCTCGCACGGTAACGCGCTGGCCCAGGCCACCGGTCCGTACCGGATAGAGGCCCTTGAATACGACCTGACCGCGGTCGTCACGAACAAGACGCAGCAGGCGCCGTATCGCGGCTTCGGCGGCGAGGTCGGAAACTTCGTCATCGAACGGTTAGTCGATGAAGCGGCGCGGAGGCTCGGGCGGGATCCGATCGAGCTCCGGCGTCAGAATTTCATTGCCAAAGAGCAGTTTCCGTATCGCATTCCGAACGGCAACATCTATGACAGTGGCGATTACGCGCGGGTCCTCGACCGCGCGCTGAGCCTCGCGGATATTCCGCGCTGGCGCGCCAAGAAGGCTGCTGCCAGTAAACGCGGCAAGCGCATCGGGATAGGCATCTCGACGGTGAACGAGCGCAGCGTGCTCAGCGTGACCGAGTTGTGGTTTCTCGACAAGAATCCGATCCTGCCGCAGTCCAGCAGCCCTGAAAGCGTCCAGATTAAACTTAATCCGGACGGTGTCGCGATTGTAACGCTCTACGCTCCGCACTGGGGCAACAATCCAGAGACGATGGCTACTCAGCTTGTTGCGGAAAACCTGTCCATCGATCCGCAGCGCATCACGATCAACTACGCTGCAACAGATAACGGACTGATCTCGAAAGGGCCGGTTGGCAGCCGCTACACCGTCATGTTGGCTGGCGCGATCGCAGGCGCGTGCCGCGAGCTGAAGGCGAAGATGTTCCGTTATGCATCTCATCGCACCGGTGTCGCGGTCGAGGAGCTGGAATGTTACGACGAGCGGATTTTCGCGCGAAATGAGCCGACAAAGGGTCTTTCATTCGCCGAGGTCTCGCGGGCCGCGCACAGCTTCCGACTTCTATTTCCGGCCGATGAGAGTTTCCGGAGTGGGCTGGTCGCGCAATACACATACGACCACCCGTACACCACGATGCCGAACGCGGATCGCTCGGACCTCGGCGTCTTCTATCCGATCGTCGGCCATGCCTGCCACGTCGTCGTCGTCGAGATCGACGAGGCGACCAACAAGACCGAGATCCTGCATTATGTAGCCGTCCATGACGCTGGCACGATCGTCAATCCGAAAACAGTGGATGGCCAGATCCGGGGCGGCATCGCGCAGGGCATCGGGACGGCACTCTACGAGAAGTATCACTACGACGAACAAGGGCAGCTCGTAACGGCTACCCTTGGTGATTATGCGGTGCCGACCTCACACGAGGTGCCGGACATCGTTGTAGATCACGTGGAGACGCCATCGCCCTTCACAGAATTTGGTATCAAGGGGTGCGGGGAGGGCGGCAGACTGGCAGCGATGCCCGCCATCGCCTCGGCCATCGACGACGCGTTCTCCGAAGAACGGATATTCGTCGATGAATTACCGGTCACTCCCTCGTTCTTGCATGAGTTGAGGGGACGGGTCAGCGCCCCGTCGCCGAAGCCAACCACGCGGTACTACGAGCCAGGTGCGATGTATCCACCAGCGATATAGGCGACGGCGGACGAATTAAATAACGACCCTGACGGCCGTGGATCGTCGAGGCGAAGTCGAGGAAACGCTTGCGATGCGCCCAATCTCTCCCCTCGGGAAAGTGAAGCTGGCCGTCACGGTCGACGATTTGTTGCTTTGGAAGGGGATACCCTGGGCAACAGGCTATAATCCGTTGTCGGTCACCAGATCACTGACGTCAGCATTTGCGCGCTTCGGCCTCAAGGGCGTTTATGCATTCTCCGGAACCGCGCCCGCGACCGACGACCCCGCTCTGTTGCGCGTCTTCGATCACTGGGCAGAGGAGGGGCACTGGATATCCAACCATACCCATTATCACGCGAACCTGAATTGGCTCGATGAGCACCATTATGTCGAAGACATCGAGCGGACCGAGGCCGTCATAGACCGATGGTCGGCTTGTTCGCCGGTGAAATACTTCCGTTACGCGATGGATAATTGGGGCAACACCCAGCAGAAGTTTGATGCCGTCGCGACGTATTTGAAGTTGAACAACTACACGGCCGCGCCAATCAATGTCTGGTTCTACGACACCGAATTCATCGGTGCCCATTATCGCGCCGTGCTGGCCGGAGACCAGATGGCCCTGAGTGGATTGCGCGACACGTTCGTCCAGACAGCCGTAAACCAACTGAGACACCAGTCGGCAGCGGCCCGGACCATGTTCGGGCGGGACCCAGCATACATTTGGCTCATCCATGGCACCCCCCTCGCAGCGGACTGCATCGATCGGATCCTTGAGGAGTTCGAGCGCGCGGGGGTGGAGTTCATCGGCCTTGAAGAGGCGATGCGGGATCCATTCAACAGCCAGCCTGTGCCACTGATCACGCCACGTTTCCTGAATCATATCCAGAAATGGGCGGATCTCCGCTCCGTGGGAATCGAGGATTGTCCGCCTGCCGCGATCACCGAGATCGAAAAGATCCATCCGATGCCCGGGCTCGCCACGCCTGAATTTATGTACCGGGTCTTCAAGGCGATCTCGGACGAGGCCGAAGGCGTGTTTTTTCCGAAGATGTACTGATTGGGGACGCACAATTGAAGAAGATCCTGCTCGATAGCTACGGCGATCCCGCTCAGGTCGCGCGCTGCGCCGAGGCGCCAGATGTTGGGGAGCCAGCTTCGGATGAAGTTGTTTTCGACGTACTGGCATTTCCGATCAATCCTGCTGACATTTCCTTCTGCAAGGGAAACTATCGGCTGAAGCCTCCGCTGCCCGCGACACCGGGCGCTGAATGCGTCGGCCGTGTTGCAGCCGTGGGGGCCTCGGTCTCGCGAGTCAGTCCCGGCGATCTCGTCATCAATCTCGATCGCGAGAACTGGGCGCAGCGGAGAAAAGTGAAGGGCGATCGTGTCATTGTCCTTCCTGCGGAGATCGATATCCACCAGGCAGCGATGATTCGGATCAATCCCCCGACTGCGATGTTGCTGCTCGATCTGGTGGATACGGGACCGGGGGATTGGATCATCCAGAACGTGGCGAACTCCGCCGTCGGCAAGCTGATCGTCGCTCTCGCAGTCGAGAAGGGCGTCAAAACCGTGAATGTTGTTCGTCGTCCGGAAGTCTTCGACGAGCTCAAAGCGCTCGGCGCGGATGTCTGTGTCGTCGATCAACCCGGCCTGGACACGGTGGTCGCCGAAGCGACCGGCGGCGCCCGGGTCAAGCTCGGCATCGATGCCGTAGCCGGTGAAGCGACCCACCGCATTGCGTCGTGCGTCATGGACGGCGGTACGGTCTGCACCTACGGGTCAATGTCTGGCGAAAGCATCGTCATTCCGCCGTCCGATTTGGTCTATCGCGGCCTTCGTTATGAAGGGTTCCTGCTTGGCCGCTTCCTGGACCGCCGGTCGACCGGGGAGATTGGCGCCATCTACGACGCCATCACTCGGCGAATAATGCGCGGACAATCCCATGCGGTGATCGAAAGGGTCTATCCGATCAACGACATCAAGGCCGCGCTGACGCATGCCCAGCGGGCTGCTCATAGCGGAAAAATACTGGTCGCCCCCAGCGATCATTGACGCGTTGCAAAGCACCAAGGATTCATCATCATGAACACGCTACGACTTGCGACTGCGGTCGCCGCAATACTCTTCGCGCCGGTGGCATGGGCGCAAAACACCGCACCTCTGAAACTCGGTGCGATCCTCGACATGTCGGGGACATATGCCGATATTACGGGTGAAGGCAGCGTATATGCGGCGAAGATGGCGGTCGAAGATTTCGGCGGTGAAGTGCTCGGCCGCAGAATCGAAATTCTGTCGGCGGACCATCTGAACAAGGCCGATCTCGCCAGCAATATCGCACGTGAATGGATCGACAATCAGAACGTCGAAGCGCTTATCGACGTCGCTGCCTCCGCTACCGCACTCGCGGCCAATGAAGTCGCGAAGGCCCGCGGCAAAATTATCATGCTGAGTGGTCCGGGCGCGACTAGGCTGACGAACGAGGCGTGTGGTCCTTACACTGTCCACTATAACTACGACACGTTCGCGCTGGCGAACGGCACTGGTCTTGCCGCCGTTAAGCAGGGATTTGACAGCTGGTTTTTCCTGACGGCCGATTATGCGTTCGGCCTCGATCTCGAAAAGGATACGACGAATGTCGTGAAGGCGACGGGCGGACGGGTGCTCGGCAGCGTGAGACATCCGCTGAACACATCGGATTTCTCCTCCTTCCTGCTGCAAGCACAGGCGTCGGGCGCGAAGGTAATCGGGCTGGCAAATGCAGGCAGCGATACTGTGAACGCAATCAAGCAGTCAGCGGAATTCGGCATTACAGGAAAGCAGCGCCTTGTGACGCTTCTCGCTTTCATTACCGATATCGACACTTTGGGGTTGAACACGGCACAAGGTTTGATTTTGACCGAAGGATTTTATTGGGACTTGAACGATGAAACGCGCGCTTTCTCGAAGCGTTTCCAAACAAAAATAAACCGCATGCCGACCTCAGCACAGGCCTCCATCTATTCGTCCGTCCTAACCTATTTGAAAGCTGTGAAGGCCGCGAAGAGCACCGAAGCCGCTGCCGTTATGGGAGAGATGAAGAAAACCCGCATCGACGACATGTTCGTCAAGGGCGGCTATATCCGGGAAGACGGCCGGTTGATCCACGACATGTACTTATTCGAAGTCAAAAAACCTTCGGAGTCTAAGGGCCGATGGGACAATTACAGACTTCTGGCGACGATACCCGGCGAGACAGCCTTCCAACCGCTGTCGCTTTCGAGATGCCCACTCGTGAAGAAGTAGCCTGAAGACCTTGCATCGCTCGATCGTGGTCGAGGTAGTTGGACACAGCCCGTTGTGACGATCAATCGACGGCCATGGCGAACTCTCGCAATTTATAGACCGAATAATCTGGAGAAACTGATGGCAATGACGATGAACGGCTCGGTTCGCTTAGGGGCAGGGCGAGAAGCGGTATGGGCAAAGCTCAACGACCCGGCAGTACTTAAGGCTTGCATCCCCGGTTGCGAAGAGTTGGAGCAGACGGAGGACGGCGGCTTTCGTGCGACTGCAAAGATCAAAGTCGGACCCGTATCAGCGCGTTTCAAAGGGAGGGTTGCCCTAAGTGATCTCGATCCGCCCAATGGATACCGCATAACGGGCGTGGGGGAGGGCGGCATCGCCGGCTTCGCCAAGGGCGGGGCTGTGGTTGTCCTGCAGGAGGACGGAGACGGCACGGTCCTGACCTACGATGTGGAGGCCCAGATTGGCGGAAAAATAGCCCAACTCGGTCAGCGCCTCATTAATGGCTCCGCCAAGAAAATTGCCGACGAATTCTTCGACAATTTCGCTAAAGCAGTTAGTGAAGACCGACGACCCCCAACCGCATAGTACGACGACCGCTCCTGGCGCAGGGGCGGCCGTTCACCAGAGGCTTGGAATGAACCGATACTTGAATTTCTCTGCGTATGCGCGATAGCCCGGCAGGCTGCTCATTATTAATGGCTCCTCGCCAAGTGCGCAGCTGCCCAAAAACCGCATCAAGTAAGAAATTCCATAGAGCCCCACCGCAATCTAAGCAGCAACGATGTAATGAGAAACAAGTTGATCCGTTTGCCGTCGGGCAAGCATTGCCTGCGTGAGCCAAGAATCTGTGCCTCTGGCGCAAAATTGCCATTCGTCAATAAGCGCCATTGCTCAGCCACGAGGGTCTCATGCAAATCGATCATAGAATCAAATTGGCCGAAGTTTTTGATGCCGTCTCGATATATCCTAAGCGGTTTCACTGAACCGGCACGCCGCTCTGAGTGCAGGCGATCGGCGCCACCTTGATCATCGGCACGATCGTCGGCTGGATCGGCATCATGCGCTAGAACAGCTTCGTTCGGCGGAAGTGCGCGTGCAGAAGGTCCGCGGCCAGACGGCGATTTCCACTGGCCCCTACGCCGTCGTGCGTCACCCCATCTACGGTTACGCGGTCACGCTGATCGTCGGGGCGGCGCCGCTCCTTATCGCGCTTGGGCCTGTTCGGACTGTTCGTCCTGATGCCGCTGCTCGGCATCCGTGCGCTGGGTGAGGAGCAGGTGCTGTTCGACGACCTGCCGGGCTACTGCGATCATGAATGTACAGGATGTGCTGGCTGCGCGGCTGCCGCCTAGCGGAGCCCACACGGCCGAAGTGAGCGTTTATCCATCTGCCGGCAGATCGTGCTGGTCTGAATATGCCGAACAGACCGTTTAAAATCTATGTCACGGCGACTCCGCAGATCGACGCGAACGCGCAGGTGCTGTTGCTCGCTAACATCGCTGTTACGACGGATAGCCAGTCTGCCGCAGGCGACGCCCTGACCTCGCTCGCCAACGATCCCGGCTTGCTGCAGGCATTGCAGCAAAAGATCCGCTTGTCGGTGCAGAACAGGGTGCAGGTAATTATGGCCTCAGTAAATGCGAAAATGAATCGATAGCTCGCCGATGGCTTTTGCAGCGAGGGTCAGTTGTCAACTGCAGGAGTTTCGAGCGTAAACCTGCTCGCCGATCAAGTCCGCATCGACTTCCTCGCCGCCTCTGACCTTCGTCTCAGTTACGGACTTTGAGCGCGGCAAAGTCGGCGCACAAGCGGAGAATATGCATCTCAAATACATATCCAATTTGAACTTCCGAGGGCAGCACCGTTCCTAGAAGCCAGCTTCAAAACTCTGCTGTAGGAAGTCGGCAAAGCTAGAATGCTTGACCAGATCCAACTTCTCTTTATCGGCTATGAGATATAGATATCTCTCGCTCGAGTTTTTGAACTGCTCGAGTACGCGAATTAGCTTGCCGGTCCGAAGGTCCTCGTTCACCAAAAAGGCGGCGAGTTGAGCGATTCCAAGGCCGTCAATCGCCGCTTTGTAAACGGCACCGCCGAAGCTGAGAAAGCGCGCTGGCGGAACGAGAGCCAGCTCATGTCCGTCAACTAGAAATTGCCAGTGTTGATGGGTCGTTATCGCAAGGCAGCGATGGTTTTGAAGGTCGAGCGGATGCTCGGGAATACCATTCTCCTCCAGGTACGAAGGAGCTGCGCAAATTATCCACGGATTTTCAGCGAGCTTAATGGAAACTTTGCCTTTGTCTGACGACGGCAATGATTGAATGACGAAGTCGAATTCTTCACCGTTGATGCCGATCTCAGTCGGCAACATCTCGACGCGAATTTGAGGGTAATCGTCAAGGTACCGACTAACAAGTGCGACTAAACGGCGTTCGAGAAGCGCGGCGGGCGCGCCTATGCGTAGTTGCCCGGACGGAACCGGCGAGAATTGCTCTAAATTACGTGTTGCAGCAGAAATGGCCGCCAGCAACGGCTTGATTTTCTGAAAATACACTTCGCCGGCCGTGGTCAATTCAACCTTGCGGGTAGTCCGGGAGAGCAATTGGACCCCAACTCGGTCTTCCAATATCGCAATACGACGGCTGATCGCGGACGGTGTCAGGCGAAGGACGCGAGCCGTACTGGCGAACCCACCACTTTCAGCAACGAGAACGAAGATCTCAAGTTCGGTCGCCATAGTGCCTCTGTTCCGATCACACCGACCAATATTGGTCGCCGTCGGCTACAATATCAACGCGCCGCTGGCGCGCCAGCACCGTGTTAAATCATAACTGAGCCACCATCCACGCAAACGGTCTGCCCGGTCATGAAGTCGCTTGCGGGAGAACAAAGGAACAATAAAGCTCCGACCAGGTCCTCTGGCAGCGCTTCGCGCTTCAGCGATCGGCTGGCGATATTGAGCGTAGAAGCGTCGCCAGACCAGCTCGGATGATCCCGAAAGCCCTCGCTCATCGTCAAGCCGGGTGCCAAAGCATTCACTCGAATACCCTCCGCGCCGAGCTCACGGGCGGCCGCACGCGTGAGAGAGATGATTGCGCCCTTCGAGGCAACATAATGGGGAAGGCCGGGCGATCCCTTGATTGCCGTCCCTGAAGCAAGGTTAACGATTTTTCCGTAGCCATTTCTTTTCATGATAGGCACTGACGCTTTAATTGCCTCGAACGTTCCGCGCGCGTTGACGGTCATGACACGATCCCAATCTTCCGTGCTGAGATCTGTGATCCGCGTGAATGCGATCTGCGCTGCGATTGCCGCATTGTTCACAAGGATATCCAAGCTTCCGAAACGATCGGAGGCGAGGGCAACCGCGGCGCGGAGCGATGCGCTGTCTGTTACATCAAGCTGCGTGCCCACTGCTGATCCACCTTTCGCCAAGATCTTAGCACACGTGTCGTCTGTGGGAGCCACGTCACCAAGAATTACCGCCACGCCGACTTCAGCGAGAGACGTGGCGAACAACGCTCCCAAACCTTGCGCCGCGCCGGTAATGAGGGCGACTTTGCCTTTCAAACTGTCTGGCATCAATGTGCTCCGGTGTCCCGCTAGTGCGAAGTGGCGCCGCCATCGACCGCAATAATTGCGCCTGTCATGAAGCTGGCAGCTGGCGACGCCAGCAACAAAGCCGCGCCTTTGATCTCGTTCGGAGTTCCGATGCGTCCAAGCGGAACCGTTTCGGAAAATTCCACGGCAACGTCATCTCGTTGCATTCTGCCGCTTCCGAAGTGCGTCTTGAACGGGCCGGGAGCAATGGCATTTATCATGATGTTGTCCGGCGACAACTCAATCACGAATTGTCGCACAAGGTTGATGATGCCTGCTTTTGTCGCCGCGTAGGCGTAGCCGCACATTGGCTCCGCGCGGATTCCAGCTATCGATGCGGTGACAACAATTCGACCTTGTTTGCGCGGGCGCATGTGGTTCGCGGCAGTCCTGATCGCGACGAATGTGCTTGTCAAGTTGGCATGCAGAACAGCATTCCATTGGGTGAGGTCGACATCGTCCATGCCGCCGACGTCCGACAATGGCCCCGGTCCTGCGGAGAGGCCTGCATTCGCAAAGAGAATGTCCAGGCGACCAAATTCCTTAGCCGAAGCGTCGATCGAGCGCTTCAAAGCATCTAGATCAGTCACGTCAAGTTGCCGAGTGTGCACTCTCAATTTACGCGCCGAGAGGCTTTCTGATGCCCTGGCTAGATTTGGCATGTCGTTGTCAGCCATTACAACAACTGCTCCATGCTCAGCCGCGACCTCTGCCATTGCAAAGCCCAAGCCCTTGGCGGCCCCAGTGATAAAGGCGACCTGATCAGAAAGATCGAATAACGTCGACATGAGCTCGTCCTAACCGTGTTGCAAACCTTGACCGTATTCATAGAACATCCCGCCCAGGTGGACACAATACTGAAAAGCTCACGAAAGGCATTGCTTTTACGGACATGCCGCAAATCTGCACCGCCGCGTGAATACTAATGAATATTCGTGATCTTTTTCGGCGTTATCGCTGACGCTATAGGCGTCTAAAAGGAGACTAAGTCGCAGACGCGGCATGCTCGCTAGGAGAAACGTATGACTGAGTTCGCCGGCATCTTTCCATATGTTGTGACACCGATTGACGCTGCAGGCATGATCCGTTCGGGGGTTCTGAAGTCACTCTGTGAGGATCTCGTTAAGGCTGGGGTTCATGGATTGACCCCATTGGGTAGCACCGGCGAAGTCGCCTATTTGAACGACCGACAGCGAATGAGAGTGGTGGAGACTGTTGTCGATGCCGCAAACCGTCAAGTGCCGGTGGTTCCAGGTGTAGCAAGTACATCTGTCGCAGACGCCATTGATAAGGCAAAGCGCTACGAGGAGGCTGGGGCTTCAGGAATTGTCGCTGTACTCGAAGCATATTTCCCCCTAACGGAGCAGGAGGCAGAGCGCTATTTTCTCTCCATAGCCGATGCAGTCACTGTCCCGGTGATCATTTACACGAATCCAAATTTCCAAAGGTTTGAGCTCTCGATCGATGCTATCGAGCGTTTGGGCAAGCACGCAAATATCATCGGTCTGAAAGATGCGTCCACGAATACTGGTCGCTTGTTATCGATCATAAACAGATGTGGTTCCACTCTAAATGTTTTCGCTGCGTCCTCCCATATTGCACTAAGTGTCCTAATGCTTGGAGGGAAGGGATGGTTTGCTGGACCGGGCTGCGTGATACCGCGACAGCTAGTTGCGCTCTACGATCTGTGTTCGCGCGGCAAATGGGATGAAGCGGCGGTTCTTCAGAAAGGCGTGTGGAGATTCAACGAGGTCTTCGCAAGGTATAACTTGGCTGCCTGCGTGAAAGCGGCTCTGGAGTCGCAAGGGTACGACGTGGGAGACCCGATCCCCCCGCAGGGTCCAGTCTCGCCACAGGCGCGCTTGGAGATAATCGAGGCGCTCCGATCGATGCCAATCGCCAGTGGACGCAATGTCGCCTAGCGATCCAGCTGCATCCGCGCGGCAAGCGAAGAGCCGCCCGTCAGGAACCAATGGAACTGACAGGCGGCGTCGTTTACTACACGAACGAGCGAATTGCATTATTGAATGCGTTGCTTCGCGTCTCCGGATGAAAATGCCCGCCGCTTTCGAGGGCAATATAGTTTGATCCTTTAATGACCGAAGCCAACTCATCGCTCAAGAATTTTGGTACGAGGAGGTCATCCTTTGTCGCCACGATTAAAGTTGGCTGCCGCAATGACGCTGACTGATCAAACTGATCTGAGTCGAGCACCGCATTGATCCGCCGAATGGTGATGTCAATATCAACCGGCCCGGACACTTCCCACAGATGATCATTCGTTTCCACGAACTCAGGCTGATACCGGAAAACAATGCCCGCTTTATGATATCCATCCAAGTCACCAAGCACGAGCAGTGATCGACGAAATTCAAAGACACGACGGAAGTAGTTTCCAGGCCTGCACCATGTGGAAGATAAAACGAGCTTATTAACGCGGGTCGGCCATTTCGTCCCGATGAGTTGCGCGATCGCGCCGCCCGTTGAGTGCCCAACAATCGTTGCCTGCGCGATGCCCGCGTGATCCATGACGGCAATCACGTCCTGACCCATCTGTTCGATCGAATACTCGGACTGTTGTTTACTGCTCGATCCTGTTCCACGATGATCGACCAGTATTACCCTATTTCGGGTCGAGAATTCCTTCTGCTGCGCCTTCCAGAAAGAGCCAACGCCGCCGAAGCCGGGTACAAAGATAAGCGGATTTGATCCGGCTTCGTTGTCGTCGTAGAAGAGTGAAAATCCATTATTATCGGCGTAAGGCATAGGCTTGTGCTCGCGACAGTAGTACCTCATGCACGGGTACAAGGCGGAAAGAGATTGCGAAAGCTATAATAATGTCACGAGTGTCCATTCGGTGATCTCACGAACGCGGTCACAAGTTTCCCGCACAGATAATCGTGAGTTTTTGAGTGTTGTTAAAAGCATTCTTATTCGTAACCTGCTCGTCATAAAGCGGTAACCGCGATGATGCGGCAGCCCGTCAGCTATGGGGACGATTATGCGATTGCATACGCTGCGTTTGTCGCTCGGACTTGCTTGTTCGATTCCGCTTTCGATAATATCCACAATGGCTTCCGCTCAGACCGTTCGCGTGGGAATGGTTCTTCCTCTTTCTGGACCTCAGGCGGCCAACGGTGAGGGAATCGACAAAGGCGCACGCCTTTTCGAAAAGCTTCACAAGAAAGATCTGCCTGGCCTGCAGGTTGATATCGTACGGCGCGATGATGCGGGAAGTCCGGACAATACGCGTCGTATCGTTCAAGAGATGATCGTTCGGGACAAAGTGCAGCTGATCACAGGCGTTGCGCTGTCCCCACAAGGCTTCGCTATTGCGCCAATCGCGACGGAAGCGAAGATTCCCGTTGTCATTATGAATGCGACGACAGCGAGCTTGACCCGTGCCTCGGCTTATTTCGTGCGAGTCTCCTACACGCAGTGGCATATGGCGTCTTCCATCGGCAAATGGGCCGGCGAAAATGGAATGAAAAAGGTCTTCTCGATGGTCGCCGATTACTCGGCCGGTCAAGACTCTGAGGCCGCGGTGAAGCAAGCTGTAGAGAGGTCCGGCGGTCAGCTGGTCGGCGCCATTCGTGTTCCGATGGCAACGACTGACTATTTGCCATTCATGGAGCAGATCAAAGCAGCAAAGCCAGACGCGCTGTTCATCTTTATCAATGCAGGGCGGATGGGCAGTCTTATGAAAGCCTATGACGAAGCAGGGTTGAAGGAAGCCGGGGTGAAGTTGATCTTGCCCGGCGACAACCTTCAGGATGACGAACTTCTGAACATGCCAAAGACAATCGTAGGTGCAACGGCAGCGGGTGTTTATGCGTCCAGTAACCCTGCTCCGGCAAATGTCGAGTTCGTTAAAGCCTGGAAAGCAGAGTACGGCGAAAACACTCTGCCGAACACACTCGCTGCCGACGGATGGGACGGAATGGCGGCCATCTTTGCTCTGATAAAAGAAACCAAGGGCAAGTTCGACGGAGAGAAGGCGATGTCATTCCTCTCCAACTATAAGACAGATAGCAGCCCTCGCGGGGCTATCGCGATCGATCCGGCGACCCGGGATATCGTGCCGACGATTTACATCACCCGCGTCGAAGTTGTGAACGGCAAACAGACCAATGTGATCCAGCAGTCAATTCCGGCTGTGAAGGATCCCTGGAAAGACGCGAATCCACAGTAATCAATCGATCGCCGACCGGATATTCGAGAGCACCGATGGACATAGCGATCAGTATTATCTTCACTGGCCTAGCTTACGGCATGGTGCTTTACATTATTTCGGTCGGCTTGTCTGTGACTATGGGCCTTCTTGGAGTGATGAACCTCGCGCACGGCGCGTTTGCGATGGCTGGGGGATACCTTCTCATCGAACTCATGGCACGGCTGAGCTTGCCCTATGGTTTGGGATTGGCAGCAGCGGCTCTGGTGGTTGGTGCATTCAGCGTTATTTTGGAACGCACGCTCTACCGAAGGATCTACAAAAGGGGAGAGTTCGATCAGATTCTCTTGAGCGTCGGAATTATCTTTGTCTCTACTGCGATTGCTCACTCCGTCTACGGACCGTTGCCTCGAGCGGTAGAGCTTCCGAGCTCGTTGTTGGCTCAGGTAAGCGTTGGCTCAAGGAAGTTTCCGGCTTATCGCTTATTTCTCATTGCGTTTGGGGTCGTAACTTTTATCTCCCTCTGGCTTTCAATCGAACGCTCGCGGATCGGAATGAAGATAAGGGCAGCTGTTGACAGCCGCCCTATGGCCGAAGCTGTGGGAATCGATACCAATCGGCTCTTCATGGTGGTGTTCGCGTTTGGCAGCGCTCTGGCGGCGGCGGGAGGAGCGTTGGGTGCGAATTTGGTGCCGCTCGTGCCCGGTTATCCACTTGAGCACTTGACCTACTTTTTGATTGTCGTCGCTGTTGGAGGGATGGGTTCCGTTAAGGGGCCGTTCGCAGCAGCCCTATTGCTCGGTTTGGGCGACAGCGCTTGCAAGATATTGGCTCCCCAGTTCGGTGCCTTCTTTATTTACGTCGCACTTTTTGCTGTTTTGCTGGTTCGTCCAGCTGGCCTCTTTGCTGGACAACGCAAATGATGACCAAGAAGGATACGATTGCCACTGTGCTGCGAGAGCGGCGCTTCAAGGTTTGGGAATTGACGCCGTGGCTGGCCGCAGGAGCTGTATGGCTCCTTCTTCCGAGCTATTTGCCGTTTGCTACCCAGATCGTCATCATGGTTCTCTTGACCATGTCATACGATATCGTCGTCGGTTACACTGGCATCGTTATCCTCGGCCACACCGCATTCTACGGGGCTGGGGCCTATGCCGCAGGCTTGCTGGCCGTGGCGGGCTGGACCGATCCACTTTTGGGATTGCTTATCGCGACAATCGTGGCCGGGGTCATCGGCGCTGTAGCAGGCATAGTGATACTTCGAACATCAGGCCTTCCATTGGTTGTGCTCGGAATGGCGCTCACCTTATTGATGGGCGAGGTCATGAACCGATTCTCCTCGATAACCGGAGGAGCGGACGGGCTTCAAGGGATCGTATCGTCACCAATCCTGGGCGCATTCTCATTTGATCTATATGGTCGCGTGGCTTTTGCCTATTCGATCGCCGTCTTGTTTATCGCGTGGCTTTTTCTACGTGAGATGCTAGGCGCTCCATTTGGCAGAAGCCTGATAGGTATCCGGCAAAATCCCACTCGCATGGAAGCACTGGGCGTAAGCGTCCGTAATCGCAAACTGGCGGCATTCACGATCAGCGCGGCTATTGCTGGCCTGGCAGGCGGACTGACGGCGCAGACTTCGCAATTCGTTTCATTGAATGTCTTCGGGCTTGAACTGGCGGGAGCAATTCTCCTCATCCTGGTGATCGGCGGCCGAGGTCGGCTTTACGGCGCCTTTATCGGTGCGCCTGCTTATATGATCGTGCAAGACATGCTGGCAAAAGATGATCCCGTGTACTGGCTCTTCTGGCTTGGCTTGATCTTGATTGTGGTTGTGCTGTTCGCGCCCAACGGACTTCTCGGGCTCTTGGACCAAATTACCGCTCTGCTTCGACGCCGGTTGGGTGCGCCTGCGGCCGCTCCGGTCAAGGGAGCAACCTCACATGCAGACTGAGAATCCGGTGCTCGCTCTTGAGACGCGAGGCCTCAATCGCTATTTCGGCGCGGTGAGAGTCTCGTCAGATGTTAACTTTCGGCTGCCGCAGGGCGCGCGGCACGCTCTGATCGGGCCTAACGGTGCGGGTAAGACGACCTTTATCAATCTGTTAACTGGCAATCTCTCTCCCTCGTCGGGCACTGTGCACTTTGCAAACAAGGACGTCACCGCTCTTTCAGTTAATGAGCGCGTGCGACAGGGAATCGCGAGGACCTTTCAGATAAACTCTCTACTAAGGGAGATGACAGTTCTAGAGAACGTGCAACTCTCGGTACTCGAGCGGCGTACTCAAGGAAGTTTGCTGCTCAGTGGACGAAAGGCGCAGCGTGCGGCCGCGGAGAGTGCTTACGATCTTCTTGAACGCTTAGGTCTTGCTTCTGACGCCAGTTCTTTTGTCCAGCGGCTCCCTTACGGACGACAACGATTGGTCGAGATAGCGATTGCACTGGCGCGTGAACCGACGATCCTGCTGCTGGACGAGCCTGCTGCTGGTGTGCCGCCAGCAGATTCCTATCTGGTTTTTGACCTGATCGAGGCTCTTCCATCGTCAATCTCAGTTTTGTTCATCGAGCACGACATGAAGCTGGTAGCGCGTTTTGCGCAACGCATCAGTGTCTTGGTCGCGGGTGAGATCATGCGAGAAGGAAGTCCCGAGGAGATTGCGAAGGATCCGTACGTTCGCGAGGTTTATTTGGGGCATGGCCGCAATGGTTGACGTATCAATTGGAGACAGTGCGGGCTTGTTATGTGAGGCGATTAACGCTGGCTGGGACGAAACGCACGTTCTTTCTGACATTACTTTCAGCTTGCCGAAAAACCAGGCGCTTGCCGTACTCGGGCGGAACGGCGTGGGAAAATCGACTTTGCTTTCGACAATTGCGGGCCGTGCCCGGTTGCATAAAGGGAGAATTAGTTACGACGGAAGCGACATTGTTCGGCTGCCTGGCTTCGCCCGGGCAAGGATGGGAATAGGATACGTTCCTCAGGAGCGAGAGATCTTTCCCTCGTTGACCGTGCAAGAGAACCTACTCGTCGCCGAGAGGAAGGACAGCAGGAGTGCTGAGCAATGGACGCTGCAACGCATTTACGAGCTGTTTCCTCGCCTGTACGAACGTCGCGATTTGGGGGGAACGCAACTTTCTGGCGGCGAGCAGCAGATGTTGAGCCTTGGAAGGGCGCTGATGGGAAATCCAACGTTGTTGCTCATGGATGAGCCGTTTGAAGGTCTCGCGCCGGTCATCGTCGATATCATTCTCGCGGCGGTTCAGAAGGTCTTGAGAGAAGCCAGCATGACCGTCCTGATGGTTGAGCAACACGTCGATATCGCGCTCGATCTTACGCACAGAATGATCGTTCTCGACCGGGGCGCGATCATATTCGACGGGTCTGACGGATCGGGTGCAGTCGATCGAGAGATGATCAAAGCGATGGTTGGCATCGACAAAATTGCTGGATGACGCTCCACGCAGCTCGGAAACTTAGCGCTTTAGATGGGATAAGAGATAATGGAACCGAAATTGAGTGAGAAAATCGGTAGGAATGGCCTGTTGTCAAAAGACGCAGTGCGTACTGCTTGTCGCCGGGCATTGGCAGATGAGGATATGTTGCGAGGCGCGCTGGAGCAGGCCGATATCGTACCGCAGCTATTGGTCATCGGGCATTTGACCGGTGATATGAATTTGTTGGAGAGGGCATCACCATTCATCAAGGGTGGATGGAGCTTTCTGGAAGCCATCCCAGACCACCTGAGAGCGGAGATTCGCGAGCGACTTGTAGAAGCGCTTCGGATGAGGGCGGAGCATACAACCCCGCCAAGCGTCTCAGAGATCAGCCGCGACGAGTTTAAGCGGATTCTAACTGCTGGAATCGGGCAGGCCGCACCAGACGACTATGTTGACCTTCTGCGCGAAGAATTATCGTTGCCCGAGCTCGATACCCGGAGTGTTCCGTGGCGACGCGATGTGTCGGACCAAGAGAAGCAACGGTGCTCGGTCCTAATCGTGGGAGCGGGCTTGTTCGGGCTATGTCTTGGGATCAAGTTGCGGGAGGCAGGCATCCCCTTCACGATCGTTGAGAAGAACGATGCAGTCGGCGGGACCTGGTATGAGAACCGTTACCCGGGAAGCGGGGTGGATATTCCCAATCATGTCTACTCATTTAGCTTTGAGCCGAAACATGACTGGGCGGATGACTTCGCCAAGCAACGTGAGTTGTGGACCTACCTCAATCTGTGCGCTGACAAATATGATGTACGCCGTTCTATACGGTTCTCCACTGAGGTTATGTCATCCACATTCGACGCAGAAAAATCTACATGGAATGTCCGGTTGCGAACGCCAGGAGGCCACGAGGAAATACTATCGTCGAAAATTTTCGTGAGTGCGGTCGGGCAGCTCAATAGGCCCTCCATTCCGAATATCCCGGGTCTTGAGAGTTTCGAAGGTCCGATGTTCCACACCGCCAAGTGGGATGACAAGGTCGATCTGTCAGGCAAGCGCGTGGCTATGATCGGTACTGGCGCGAGCAGCATGCAAGTTGGGCCCACTATCGTTGATCACGTTGCGAAGCTGATGGTATTTCAGCGCTCACCCAACTGGGCGGGAGAGAACCCTAACTACCATCGCGTAGTGAAGCCGGGCATGAAATGGGCGCTTGATAATGTGCCGTTCCTCTCAAAGTGGTATCGCTTCTTACTGTTTTGGGCCTCTGGTGATGTTATGCACACCTCCATACAGGTTGACCCGAATTGGCCCACACCGGATATTTCACTGAACGCTGCCAACCACGCGCTCCGCGAAAACCTGATCGCATACATCAAGCGAGAAATTGGTGATCGGCAGGATTTGCTGCCGAAGATCATACCGTCTTATCCTCCCTACGGTAAGCGGATGTTGCGCGACAATTACTGGTACAGGATGCTGACGCGAGACAACGTCGAACTGATCGACGCAGGAGCTGACAAGATCGAAGGGAAGGAGGTTATTGATTCCGATGGTGTACGCCACGAAGCAGATGTCATCATCCTGGCAACCGGCTTTCAAGCAGGTCGGATGTTGTGGCCGATGGATATTGAGGGACGCGACGGGCATACCATTCGCAAGAGCTGGGGCGAGGACGATCCGCGCGCCTACATGGGTATGACCGCGCCAAAATTTCCGAATATGTTTGTGCTGTATGGCCCGAATACTAATCTTGCCCACGGTGGAGGACTGTTCTTCTACGCCGAGTGTCAAACCCGGTACATCATGCAGATTTTAAGGGAGATGGTCGAAAATGGCCATGACACGGTCGAGTGCAAGTCGGAGCCGTTCATGCAGTATAATGACCGTGTCGATGAAGCGCATAGTCGTATGGTTTGGACCCATAAAGGCATGAAGAACTGGTACCGGAACAGCAAGGGGAGGGTCGTTGCAAACTCGCCCTGGCGTATCGCGGACTACTGGGCGATGACGAAGAAGTTGAATCCAGATGAATATGTGTGGGGCTAGAGTTGGGTGTTGCCATTTAACCCGATTGAACTCAACTAGTAATCGATGAGAACAAGACGTCGAAAAGTGATGTATGAACGACAGAGATATACGTTACGCAATTGAGGGGCGTTCGATCGCCAAAAGCGAGCGCTGCGAAGGATATCACGCGTGATGTTGCGCGGCACTATGCATTATAATGTCGCGCCGGAAGCTTCGTAGTCGATTTTGTCGATATGCAGAGCCCAATAAGGCCAAAGGCGGGTTCTATTCTTTGACCGTTAGTTCGGTTCTGAAGCGGGCCACTCCGTCAATTCGATAGAAAAAGGGCGGTCACCCGAGAGCAGTAACCGCCCGTTTTTCTATGCAGACACGCGTGACGCTCTCCGTCTTTCTTATGCGTTATACCTTCCTAAAGTCGGGCGACCACCGGCGCGACAATTCGGCACGATTCTCATACGAGGCTTCAAAAATGCAAGCCGCAAGTGTCGCACGGACGTGCAGAACCTTCTGCTCCAAATTACGAAAACCGTGCTTTGCGCCTGCTGGAATTAGAACGGATTGGTTCGATTTGACGATCATCTTCTCATCGTCCAACCAAATTTCGGCAGTTCCGTCGATTACCTCAAGAACTTCCTCAACAGCATGAATGTGTGTGGGAGCGCCGAGGTCAAAATCGCAGAATTGATCGAAGATGCATAGCTGTTTTCCGTCAAGAATCGCCGACATGCGCATGCGGGTCATGACGCCATCGCGCCACTTTTCGAGAGGTTGTTCGTCGTGGATTAAAACTGACATTCAATTCGCCTTTGGGTGGGTGACAATTGCGGCGAAGCAAAGTCGTGTCACTTCGACCGGAATGGACAAAATGCTCCACTCGTTTATGCGCGGCAACGCAAAAAATAATCACGGTGGCTCGTGAGATATTCTCATCGTCAGGGTACCCGCGTCAGAGGCGGCGTAAACTAGAATGCAGTCCGGTAGAGTGCGCTCGTGAAGTAATATCTCTAACTTCAGCATGAGTTATCTTCCCATGTGGGATTTCATTGCGGCCTTTGAGGGGAGATCAACCTCGCCGTCGGTAGTATCGATTGCCGGGACTATGCGCCCGCCCCCTTGCTGAGAGGTGATCTCAATTCTGCAGTAAAGAGCGAAGTAGTGAGGGCCTGCAGCTGTTCGCGACCGCTGATGATGAGTCAATCGATGGCGATCGATTTCAATCTCAAGCCATCGAGCCTCATTGCTCATTGTGAGCGCCAACCGGTTCCGATGACACCAGAGCGTGATCGTTCTATTTTGAAGCGTATCCTGAGTTGGCGAGATAGTTCGCGCATTCTTGCGGATTGAAGGTGTTGAAAAGGGTTCCGACCCTGCGCCATGTCGCTTCGACGGTTCGCTCGGCCGCTTTGCGGAGGAGGGTTTTCAGCTTGGCGAACATCTGCTCGATCGGGTTGAGGTCCGGACTATGAGGCGTGCGCAGAAGGTCTGGTCGGCTCGTCCCCGCGTCTGGTGAACGCGGATCACTGCCCTGCCTGCAGCTCCTCCTCGACGATCAGGGCTTCGTTGGGCCCCCATAGGGGCCACCGGCGCGCTGCCCGATAGGCGATCCGCTTTTCGAGCTGCTCCTCGCCGTACCGGGCGGCGAACATCGTCGCCATCATGTGTTCGCGGTCGAGCAGCGTCACGTCGGCAGCGGACGCCTTGGCGGCCCATCCGTCGCACCAACTCGTCCAGGCGCGCAACATCGCGCGCTTGCGAGCGATGGCGGGATCGGAACTGTAGAATGCTCCAGTGACATCGGTTGTCTCGGTTCCTTCCATGTGGTCCAGAATGATCTTTGCCTCGCTTTTGGCGAAGCCCAGGTCTCTCTCGCCGTAGGTCGCCAGTGCGTACCGGATGGCATGCGGTGTCCAGTTCACGCCGGGCATCACATCCAAATAATCGTTGAACAGATCCGACGCCGCATGCGGCCGGTCGGCTCGGGCCGTCTTGCCGACGGGAAACAGCCAGCCGTCGCCGCCCTCCGCGTTCACCAGCGCTTCGAGACGTGTCACGGCCTCGGCTGCGAAGCCTACGACGGGGACCAGATGCGATCGACGGCCACGCTTCGTCCCGGATTTTCGGAAGTAGGGCGGGATCAGCCAAGCATGCTCGCTGGTGTACATCGGCATCGTCCGGAAGCGGCTGTCGTGGGCGCCGGTGACGGTGCGCCGGCGCTGGCACGTGCCGATGAGCAGCTGCAGGCCGAGGCCAATGCGTTCCGGGAGGAAGCCGGAGCGGGCGATGAGGAGGGCGCGGCCGATCTCGATCTCGGGCGGGGCATCTCCGTTCTCGTCGTCCTCGTCAAGTGCCTCGCCCTTCTTGGTCGGCTGACCGATTTCGGCGCGGGTAGGGGGCGGAGCCTTTAGCTTGACCATGACGCCGTCCGCGACGTTCGACTTGTCCTGCTGGGCCGGCTCCGACAGCCAGGCGAAGAACCGCTTGACGACACGTGCCACGCCGGCGGCCATCGATTCTTTGCCTCGCCGGTGGATATCCTCGATCGCAGCGGCCATCTCGTTGCGCTTGATAGTGGCCACCATCCGACCCTCGAACCGCTTCAATTCGGCGGGCTGCAGCTTTCCGCGGTAGTCGCGCAGGGTGTCGCCGCGGTTCGTCCGCTCGACCTCAGCCAGAAATCGAGTCCTTGCGTCCTCCCAGGTCCACGATGCCTTGGGACGCGCCGCATCGGCCTTCTCCTGCGCCACCGGTGACAAGCCCGTCGAGAGCGCGCGCACGAAGGATTCGGGATTGTGCCCCCGGCGGGCCATCTCGATCACGCGCGTTGCCCGCTCTCGGGCTGTCTGAAGGGAAACGCCTTCAATGTCCTCGTCGCCCTCGATGGCTGGGCCGAGGTCGAACCGGACCTGACGGCCCTGAAGGCGACAGCGGACCGACCATCGGACCGCCCGCGGTTTCACGCGTAACTCCAATCCCGTCACCTTCGCGTCTCTGATGTCCTCCCGGCCACCGTCGCGGTGCTTACGGAAGGCGGCTTTGAGGACAACGGCGGTGATAGTCTTCGGCATCTGGGTCACACGGTTAACTGGGTCACAACTGGGTCACAGTCGCCGCAAACCGCGCAATCGGCAAGCGGAGGCCCGCCGCTGCTGTGGAAATCGAGGAAATATGCTTAAAACGTTGGATTTTCTGGGAAGTTAACTGGCTTTAGCTTCTCTAGAATACTGTTCCGAGGAACTGATTCTTGCCAAGCGCGCTAACTGTAAATCAGCCGTCTTATGACTTCGAAGGTTCGAGTCCTTCTTCCCCCACCATCTTCACATCATTGACGAATTGGCCCTGCGGGGCGGCGGCTTGTCAGCAATCCTGTAAGCAATTCCATTTTCGGTGTTGTTCGCTTCAAGCAGCGCATATTTGCCTGGTTCCGAACGCGCCTGCCTAATTCGATTTGGGGTCCGACGGTGGCTTCCGCAGGCTGGCGGTCTCGGGATCGAAGCCAATAGCGTAGACGTCCAAGACGCCAGCTTCACGCAGCTTCCGTAGCTCGCTCGCCGTCTGATCGAGGGTCTGTACGGTTCCGTAGCAGACCTTCTCCGGCTGCCCGTGAGGGGTCCCGTAGATACTGTAGGCCACGACTGAAGCACACCCCGTGATTGCTGCGAAAGGTTTGCAAACGCTACCGCAGTCATTGGCTTGTTGTCTATAAAAATAGACAACTTGTTGGCGGGCGGCTGCATCAACACGTGTGGCCGAAGACTTGCGCAGATGGGTCATGACCGTGGTGGTGCTAAGCTCGCTCACGCATGCACGCTTCTCATTGGTTCGTCTGACAGCCACGAACACACCGCGGCTGGAACTGCTCCGGCTATCGCAACGGACACATCGAAATGTGGTTGGCCCATGTTGCGTGCGACAAGCTCGGCCAGGATAGCCGCTACCGGCATCGTCGCGATGAGCCGCACGTAAAGCGGCTGGCCGGAAAGCGCCCAGTCCACTCCTGCCGTCAACCAAGCAGGAATGACGGCGAGCACATACGCAATTCCCACCAGCCACGCCAGGAACCCGATGTCGGGAAAACCATCGCGCAACAACTGATCGGCTGTGATGTAGACGAACAGCACGAGTGGCGGAAACAGCGTCGTGAAAACGAGTAGTCGCTTCATAAAATCATCTCCAAGATCTTTTCGTCTGACTTGGAGAAGTTTTCGTTCAACTTTCTCAGTCGCATGAACTCAGCGTTGCACGGCCGTGCGACCGGTGGCGTGCACCGCCGAGCCCCGCCATCCTTATTCGGGAGCGCGGGAGCCTAGCCCTTGATGTTGCTTTGATCGATGAAGCTTCAGATCCGCTTGCCGCGTCCTCCAAAGAACTGAGCGCTATGCCCCGTGTTGAGCCGGGCAAGATCGAAAATGCCGTTTCGAAAATTGGGTGCGAAACACGCGTGTGGCGATCTCTGCCGCTCCCAGAGCGATAGTCATTCTGCATCGTGTTTCCGGATCTTATGGAATTATGTTTCCCGTTTTTCAGCGTCCGTAGAACTTCCTCCTTAAATCATGCGTCAACTGGACCGCTTCTGAAACTGCCAGTAGTAATCCGGCGTCATCACCTCAAAATCACGTTCGGATCATTCGATGTTTGCGCTCCCGGTTATCGCGGGTTTTGCGATTGGCGCCGTTTTCGGCGTGGTCGGTCTGCTGAGCGGGTTCTGCCTCATGAGCAGCCTGCGCGACTGGTGGACGCATGATGATGGGCGGAAGATCCGCAGCTACGCGCTGGCGGTTGCCGTTGCCGTGTTCGGCACGCAGTTCATCGCCGGCACCGGCGTGGTCGAGATCGCGAAGTCGCTTTATCTGCAACCATCATTCTCGGCGCCGTTGATCTTCGTCGGCGGGCTGTTGTTCGGCTTGGGCATGGTGTTGTCGAATGGCTGCGCGTCGCGTGCGCTGGTGCTGCTGGGCAAAGGCAATCTACGATCGCTGGTCGTGATCGCGATCATTGGCGTTACCGCGCAGATGACATTGAAGGGCCTGCTCGCGCCGATGCGGCTGTCGATCCTGCAATGGACGCAGACGACGCCTGGGGTGAATTCTCTCCCGTCGCTGTTCGGAACGCTCGGCCTGTCTGACGCGACGGCGCGCGTCGTAGCAACTTTGATTGTCGGCGTTGCGCTGTTGGTCTTCGCACTGTCGCATCGTGCGTTCCGACGTTCGCCGGGGCAACTCGCGGCCGGTCTTGTGATGGGCCTCCTGGTGATCGCCGGCTGGCTGACGACCGGTTGGCTTGGTGCCGATGAGTTCGATCCGATTCCGGTGGCGTCGCTGACATTCGTGTCGCCGGCTGCCGATACGCTGCAATTCATCATGCTGTCGACCGGCATGACGCTGAATTTCGGCATCGCGCTGGTAGCGGGTGTGTTCGTCGGCAGTCTTCTCACGGCCTTGCTAACCGGACGCTTTGAGCTTGAGGGCTATACGTCGGCGCGCCATACGGGCCGTTCGATGGCAGGTGCCGCGCTGATGGGGATCGGCGGCGCGATGGCCTATGGCTGCTCGATCGGGCAGGGGCTGACAGGTGTGTCCACGCTCGCACTGCCATCCTTCGTTGCGGCTGCGGGTATCTTTGCGGGCGCTGCAGTTGCGATCCGCGGCCTGGCACTGCGTCCTGTGTTTGCGACGCAATAAATCCTCTCTAGTCCGCTTCGTTAGTTTGATTGCACCGGCGCAGGGCGATTGCTAATCAATCCCCTGATCGTCAGAGGTTTTGTGCGCAATGAAAAAGCGAGGACTGTTTTTCTGTTTGTCGGTCCTTGCGCTGATGTCATTTGCAACGGGCGCGGTCACTGCGCAGACACGGCCCGCCAAGCAGGATGCCGCGCCGGACAAGCCCTTCGCCGAGCATTTCATCGCCTTGCAGCTGTCCGATTCCGATCCGAAGAAAGAACGCCTCGTTCTCAGCGTCGCCAGCAATCTCCTGAAAGCCTATGGACCGGACAAGGTGGCGGTTGAAGTCGTCACCTTCGGTCCCGGCATCGATCTGTTGCGCGACACCAACGAACACCGCGCACTGGTCGATAGTCTGGTCACTCAAGGCGTGCGCTTCAGCGTCTGTGGCAACACGCTGGATACGATCGAGCGGGACACCGGCAAGCGGCCGGCGATCAATCCACATGCGGTGGAAGTGCAGGTCGGCGTCGGCCATCTGCTGGATTTGACAGAGCGCGGTTTTACGATCGTGCGTCCCTGAAATTGTATGTCCCTGAAAAGGAGTTTTGAGATGCGATCATTGTTGAGATCGATTGCCGGAGCCGTCCTGTTGTCGCTGATCACGTTGTCCGCTTATGCAGCAGGCGCGAAGGAGCATCGCGTCGCCATTCAGGTCAGTCAGAACGATCCCGCGCTGATGAATCTGGCTTTGAACAACGCAACCAATGTCATGGAATTCTACAAGGCGAAGGGCGAGGACGTTCAGATCGAGATCGTCACTTATGGGCCAGGTCTGCACATGCTGCGCGACGACACGTCGCCGGTGAAGGACCGCATCAAGCAGATCGTCGATGCCAGCTTTCCGTCCAGCGTCAAATTCATCGCCTGCGGAAATACCAAAGAGGGCATGGAGAAGCGCGAGGGCAAGGCTATCAGTGTCGTATCCGAGGCGACGGTGGTGCCATCGGGCGCGGTTCGGCTGATCGAATTGCAGGAAGCCGGCTGGAGCTATCTCAAGCCTTGAGTTTGATCACTTCGACGGCGGCGCTTTCCACGCCAGCAGCATCCAGTTGCGCTGGATGAGGTCGCGCGGCGAGCCATCGACCAGGATCGCAATGCCGATGCGCGCGCCAAGTATCATGCCGCCGACGGCAATCGGCCAGGACAGCGCCAGCATCGATCCCGCGGTGATGCCCTGACCGATGGTGCAGCCGCCCGCCAGAATGCCGCCGACGCCCATCAGGCAGGCGCCGATAAGATGGCGGCGCATTTCGTGATCGTCGTCGAAGGCTTCCCAGCGCAGTTCTGCGGCCAACCACGCTGCGGCCCATGCACCAGCAATGACGCCGAACACGCTGCCGACGCCGAAATCGGCGAAGTTCGCGACATTCAGAACCCCGGCATACAGTGCTTTTCCGATCGTCGATACGAATGTCAGGCTTTGTGGGCGGGGCGGGCCAGCGAAATCGTCGTTCAATCCCACCGTGACAATCCAGCCGGCAATCGTGAGTAATCCGAGTGCGACACCGGCAGTGAGCAGGCGCGGCGCGCGGCGCAGGCGTTTGTCGCTGAGTGCCAGCCAACAAAGGCCGCTGCCGATAATGATGGCGAGCGGCACGCGCAGATCGCGGCCGGTCGCTTGCGTCAGCAGCGATGCAAAGTCGGAGCGTATGCCGTCTGGCATCCGGATCGCTAGCTGCTCAAGCACGCTAATGCGAAGATCGGCGAACAGTCCGCGCAGAGTGGCATAGGCCGTCGCGCCCAGCACGAGGATCACGATCAGGCTCCTGAGATCGCCGGTGCCGACCCGGACCAGCGAGCCGAAGCCGCAAGTGCCGACCATCGCCATGCCGGTGCCGAACATGATGCTGCCGATGACGATCGCAATGAGGGGCAATGCAATGGGAACGTAAGTGGTGTGTTCGGGCGCGAGAAAGCCGGACAGGATCAGCGCCTGCGTGCCGAGCACGGCGATACCCAGCGCCAGCCCAAAGATCTTCAGGCGGCGATTGTCACCGCCCATCAACGCATCTTCGATCGCGCCAAATGTGCAAAGGCGCGCGCGTCGCACGGCAAATCCCGCAGCAACGCCGATGGCAAAGCCAGCCAGCGCCGATAACCAGGCAGACATGTTCTGCATGGATTTCCTCCCGATGTGAGGAGCGCTGGCCTTACGGGCCGCGCGCCTCCGCCTGCCGGATCGGCGGCGTTATTTTTTCTTGGTCGGCGCCGGTGTGGCGCAGAAGATATCGTAGATGACCGAGATGACGCTTCGCACGTCGTCATTGGCCAGGCTGTAATAGATCGTCTTGCCGTCGCGGCGGGTCTCCACCATGCCGTCGTAGCGCAGACGCGCGAGCTGCTGCGATACGGCCGACTGGCGCAGCGACAGGATGTTTTCCAGTTCGGACACCGACCGCTCCCGCTCCGCTAGCAGGCACAGCAGCAGCAGGCGGTTTTCGTGCGAGATCGCTTTGAGGAAATTGCTGGCCTTGCGGGCCTTGCGCATCAACTGGTCGAGTTCGGGCGAATACTCCGCGCCGTCGCGCAGTTCGTCTTCGAGTTCGGATGGGATGATAGAAGCCATGGCAGCGTGCGTGTCCCGCGAATGTTTGAAGAGGATCAGGAACGATTGGCGTTGGGCTGTGAGGTAGTCAGTCTGGCCGCATACTTTCCGAGCAGGCTCCAGAAGGATTCGTCGTTCATGTAACCGGTGATGCGGCCGATCTCGCGGCCGTTGTCGACGATCAGAAAGGTCGGCGTGAAACGCACAGGCGACGCCAGTGCGACGCCCGGCGATTTGTCGCGGTCCATATCGATGCGGCGCAGCGGTAGAAGCTTGCCTTCGTCGGTCCTGTCATAGACCGGCGCGATCTCGCGATTCCAGCGCGCGCACCAGACGCAGCCGTCACGCTCGAACATCAGTAGCTCGGACGCATCAGCGATGCGCGGCGACAGCGCCGCAGTCATCACCAACAAAGTCGCGATCAACGAGGTTTTCAGAGGCAATTTCCACGTCATGTGTTACATATACACGAATTCGAATATTTATGCCAGAACCGGATCCGCCGTCGTGTCCTCAATCTCGTTCCTTGGTGCGCTGGGCGCAGGGCTGTTGTCGTTCCTGTCGCCATGCGTTCTGCCGCTGGTGCCGCCGTATCTCTGCTTTCTGGCAGGCGTCAGCCTGGACGAACTCGACGATCGCGGTGGTCAGACCGGCTGGCGCCCGAACGGACGCGTGGTCGCATTGTCCTTCGCGTTCGTGCTGGGTTTCGCCACGGTCTTTGTCGCGCTGGGGGCGTCAGCGTCGCTGATCGGCAAGGCGATCACTGCCTATTTCGATACGCTGGCCGTCATCGCCGGTCTGCTGATCGTCATTCTCGGACTTCACTTTCTCGGCGTCTTCCGGATCGGGCTGTTGTTTCGCGAAGCGCGCTTTCAGGCGGTGCGCAGACCGGCGGGCTTTCTTGGCGCCTATCTGGTCGGCCTCGCATTCGCCTTCGGCTGGACGCCCTGTGTCGGGCCGGTGCTGGCGGCTATTCTGATGGTCGCAGGTGCTGAAGGCGCACCGGCGCAGGGTGCACTTCTGCTCGCGGCCTATGCGATGGGGATCGGCATTCCCTTCATGCTGGCTTCGCTGTTTTCGGGGCCGTTCATGCGGCTGATGGCGCGGCTGCGTCAGCATATGCTGGCTATCGAGAAGGTGATCGGCGCCGGCCTTGTCCTGACTGGTGTTCTGTTTTTGACTGGCGCAATGCCGCGCATTTCAGGTTGGATGCTGGAGACCTTTCCGGCCTTCGGCACCATCGGATGACGCGGGATCGGGAGGATCGAATGTCCAAGCGAGAGTCCATAACTGGCGTGATCACCAGACGGCATGCGCTCGCGGCTATCGGCCTCGGTGTGGTCGGGTTACGCGCTGCATCTGCATCGGCAAAAGCAACGCTCGGCGATGACGGGCTCTATCAGATGGACTGGTATCTGGAGAGCTTCCTCGATCTCTCCGAGGATCTGGCGGGTGCGAGTGCCAAGGGCAAGCGCTTCGCCATCATGTGGGGGCTCAAAGGCTGTCCCGCCTGCAAGCGCATGCATGAAAGCTACATGACCGATCCGAAGATCGAGACCTATGTCCGCGACAATTTCGAGATCCTGCATCTCAATCATATCGGCTCACGTGAGGTAACCGATTTCGACGGTCGCAAGCGTGGCGAGAAATCGTTCGGCGAATCCTACGGCATTCGCTTCACGCCGACGATCCAGTTCTTTCCGGAGACCGTCGCGGGACTGGCATTGAAAAGCGGACAGGCGCGGGAAGTCGCGCGCATGCCCGGGCTGCTGGAGCCGAACGAGTTTCTGGCGATGTTCCGCTACGTGCGCCAGAAGGGCTACGAGACCGCGACGTTCCCGGAGTGGCTGAAGAAGCAGGCGTAGGCGCGCTGTCGAACTAGAAATCCAGCTTGTCCTGGATCGCGGCAATGCCCGCCTTGGCGCAGGCCTCGTCGGCATCGCCACCCGGCGCGCCCGAGACGCCGATGGCGCCCAGCATCGCGCCGCCGCCTTCGATCATCATACCGCCACCGATGATCACGACACTAGGCAGGTTGCGCAGTCCGGCCTGCATCATGCCGGGCTGGCTGATCGCATTGAGTTCGGTGGTGCTGTTGCGAAAGGTCGCGGAGGTCCATGCCTTGCCGGTCGCCGTCGGTGGCGTGTGCGGCCCGGCAAAGCGGTCGCGCAACAGGACTTGCGGCGTGCCAAAGCGATCAACCACGGCAACCGCCACCTGATAGCCGCGCTTCTGGCAGTCGCTCAGCGCCGCACGGGCGGCGTCGAGCGCCAGCTCAAGTCCGAGGGACTTGTAACCGACGACAGGTTCCTCGGCTCTCACTGCAGATGATGCGAGCATCGACAGGACGACGGCAAACCACACGTTTCTCTTCGTCATATCGATCCACTCCCGGTTCGCGTTACTTGTTCACCGGCGATTCCGGATCGAACAGGAAGGCCACGATATCCTTGATCTGCTGTTCGCTCAGCACCTTGTTGACGCCGAAGCGCGGCATGTTCGAGCAGGCGAACATGGCTTGCGAGTCGTAGACCTTGGTGAAGGCGTTCTTGATTTCCTGCGGATCGTATTTGCGGTCCTTGCCGTAATTGGTCAGGCTCGGGCCGAGCGTGCCGTAGCTGACTTCCTTCTGTTCCATCTGGTGACAGGCGTAGCAGTTGCCGCCGGCAACGGTGTCAGGCGGATCCGAGAACTGGCCGCCGCGGCCGTTATTGGCGATCTTCGCGCCTTCCTTCCAGTTGCCAAGGAATTTGCCGTCGGCGGGATAGACCACCCGCGCCATTTCGCGCGCGATGATCTTCTCGGCCTCGGCGCTGGGCACCTCGTTGTGATAGGCATTGCAAGTCTTCAGCGTTTCGTCCGGCTCGATGCGCGCCTGCCACTCCGGCGGCGCCTTGCCGAAGGTGGATTTCATATAGGCATCGACGAGCGCTGGATCCGGCGCCTTGGCGGCGGTCTGCGCGTATGTGGTCGTGGTGAGCGAGCCTGCTGCGAGAACGAGCGCGGCGAGTGTCAAAACGCGTTTCATCCCGGGCTCCTTATCGCTTGATCGACGGAACGTTGAGTTCGCCGGCCGCCGCTTGTTTTTGCAGGAAAGAGGTGAGGGCGGTCAGTGCGTCCGAGCCGTATTCCGGCACGGGCCAGCGCTGCTGGCGGAAGCAATCCCACAGACGATGCTGCATGGTGCGCAGCGCGCCCTGCGAGACGCGATAGGTCGGCCAGCCGCCCATGGTTTCCTGCGCCGGCTTGCCGGGCTTGGAGAAGTTCGGCAGTCCCTGCAGCCGGATGCGCTTGCCTTCGTCGGCATGGCAGGTGGCGCAGGAGAAATCATTGACGCCGCCGCGGCGGTAGAACAGCGCTTCGCCGACCGCCACCATCTCCTGCTCCTTGGGATGACTCAGCGGAATGTCGATCTTCATGCCATTCGATTTGTTGGCGATGTAAGCGACGAGGTCTTCCATGTCCGACGCACGGCCCGGGCCTGAAAAGCGCCGCGCGACGACATCCTTGGTATCGAGTCCCTGAATGTTCTGCATGCACCACAACAGGCGCTGCTCAAGGTCCATGACCTTGTCGGCATCTGCAAAGTAGCGCGGCAATTGCGCGAAGGCGCCTTCGAGCTTGCCGGCGCCGAGACCGAGATTGCAGGTTTCCAGCGAGACGTTCTTGCTGCCGCGGGCTTCGCCCCACAGCGCTTCGCCGCGATCGACGGCGAGATAACCGGGATTGGACATCGGGTCCGAGATCATCTCGCGATAGCGTTCGATCTCTTTCTCGCTGGCGTCTTGCGCATGACTGCCGAAGCTCCCCGCGCAGAGTACCAGAATGGCCGCTGCTGCTGACCGAATGACGGTCTTCCTCATCTGTCCCCTCCCACATCGCCGTCTCTGCGGCACTTGTGCATTTCAGATCTTTACATTCAAGAAAAAGAATATAATGATATGTCCCAGATAAGATAGATCAGACTTGGAATCGTCAAGCGATACTATTGTAAAGGGATTGCTCAAATCCCGCAGGAGGAAGCACTCATGATTTTGAAGTCGGTCGAGAAGACCCGTCGCGAAACGCTGGCCATGGCCGCGATCGCTGGTCTCGCAGCAATCCTTGCTCCCAGACTATCGCTGGCCGATGAGCAGGCCGTCGCCGCCGAAATCAAGAAGCTATACGGCGACAAGAAATTCGAAAGCGGCAAGATCAAGCTCGACGTGCCCGAGATCGCCGAAAACGGCCTCGTGGTCCCGGTCAATGTCGATATTGAAAGCCCGATGACCGATGCCGACTACGTCAAGTCGGTGCATGTGTTTGCCGAAGGCAATCCGTTGCCGGCCGTCGTCAGCTACCGTTTCACGCCGGCTTGCGGCAAGGCCTCGGCCTCGACGCGCATGCGTCTTGCGGAAACCCAGAACATCGTCTGCATCGCCGAAATGTCCAACGGCAAGCTGCACATGGCGAAGGCCAATGTGAAAGTCACGATCGGCGGTTGCGGCGGCTAGTCGCGCAGCTTCGTTCACAGAACAGATTTATCAGGCGAGGACTTTCCCATGGCAACCAAACCAACCCCGCGCGTTCGCGTTCCGACCCAGGCCAAGCCGGGTGAACTGATCGAGATCAAGACGCTGATCTCTCACGAAATGGAATCCGGCCAGCGCAAGGATGCGGCCGGCAAGGTCGTGCCGCGCAAGATCATCAACAAGTTCACCGCCGCCTTCAACGGCAAGACGGTGTTCGAGGCCGACTGGAATCCTGCGATCTCGGCCAATCCCTATCAGTCGTTTTTCTACAAGGCTGCCGAGTCCGGCGAATTCACCTTCACCTGGAAGGATGACGACGGCTCCGATTATGTTGCGACCAACAAGCTGACCGTGGCCTGACGGATTGCAGACTTTGTATTGCAGATCCTGAATTGAAGATCCTGGATCTGACGTTCTTCTGAACATTCACCCTTCCATACCGGAAGGGATCATAGGTGGATCATGATATCGAGGCGGGATTTCCTGCAAGCGACGGCGGCTGCGTCTGCGCTCACGATCGGAAGCGGCCTTGGCCCGCTCGGCCGCGCGGCGGCACAGCAACGCCTGACACAGGCCGACATCCTGCGGTTCGATCCGCTGGGCACGGTGACGATCCTCTATGTTGCCGATACACACGCGCAGCTGATGCCGCTGCACTTCCGCGAGCCGTCGGTCAATCTCGGCGTCGGCGAAGTGAAAGGCATGCCGCCGCATCTCACGGATGCCGAGTTTCGCAACTACTTCAAGATTGCAGCCGGTTCCGCCGATGCCTTCGCGCTGACCGCCGATGATTTCGTGGCACTCGCCAAAAACTACGGCCGCATGGGTGGCATGGACCGTATCGCGACATTGATCGGCGCGGTCCGCGCCGAGCGCGGCGACGACAAGGTGCTGCTGCTGGATGGCGGCGACAGCTGGCAGGGAAGCTGGACGTCACTACAGACCAAGGCGCAGGACATGGTCGACGTCATGTCGGCGCTGAAGCTCGACGCCATGGTCGGGCACTGGGAATTCACCTACGGCGCCGAGCGCGTCAAGCAGATCGCCGATAGCGCGCCGTTCGCCTTCCTCGCGCAGAACATTCGCGACAACGAATGGCAGGAGCCGGTGTTCGAGGCGCGCAAGATGTTCGAGCGCGGCGGCGCTACTATCGCGGTGATCGGTCAGGCGCTGCCGCGCACGGCCGTCGCCAATCCGCGCTGGATGTTCCCGAATTGGGAATTCGGCATTCGCGAAGAGGATATCCAGAAGCAGGTGGATGAAGCCCGCGCTGCCGGCGCCTCCATCGTGGTGCTGCTGTCGCATAACGGTTTCGATGTCGATCGCAAGCTGGCTGGCCGCGTGAAGGGGCTCGACGTTATCCTGACGGCGCACACCCATGACGCGATGCCCGGCCTGATCAAGGTCGGCAATACGGTGCTCGTCGCCACCGGCTCGCACGGCAAGTTCGTGTCGCGCCTCGATATCGAGGTGAAGGACAAGAAGGTCTCGGATGTCCGCTTCAAGCTGATGCCGGTCTTTGCCGATGCCATCAAACCTGATGCGGCGATGACTGCGCTGGTGGAGAAGGTGAGGGCACCTTTCGCGGGGGATCTGGCGCGCGAGATCGGCAAGACGGATTCGCTGCTGTATCGCCGCGGCAATTTCAACGGCACCTTCGACGATCTGATCTGCAACGCGATGATGTCCGAGCGCGATGCGGAGATCGTGCTGTCGCCCGGCTTCCGCTGGGGCGGCACGCTGATCCCCGGCGATGCGATCACCTGGGAGCAGATCACCAACGCCACCGCGATCACCTATCCGAACTGTTATCGCAACCAGATGACCGGCACCCAGATCAAGGAAGTGCTGGAGGATGTCGCCGACAACATCTTCCACCCCGATCCTTATTTCCAGGGTGGCGGCGACATGGTCCGCATGGGCGGCATGGGCTACGCGATCGATATTTCCAAACCGATGGGATCGCGCATTTCCGGGATGACCCACCTGAAGTCGGGCAAGCCGATCGAGGCCAGCAAGACCTACACGGTCTCGGGCTGGGCCAGCATCAACGAGAACACGCAGGGACCGCCGATCTGGGACGTGGTCGCGGCGCATGTGGCGAAGGTCTCAACCGTCAGAATCGAACCCAACACCGCCGTCAAGGTGACCGGGGCCTGATCGCAGGCCCTTGCATTGCAGAGATACGAAAGCTGGTCGCATGACTGATCGAACCTCAACCGAAACGCTCAATCGCCGCCGCTTTCTCGGCGCGGCAGGCCTGGCCGGTGCCGGCGCGGCATTGTCGGCGATTCCGGCGCTCGCGGGTGAGACGGCGAAATCCGAAGCGCTTATTACGGACGTGCAGGACTGGCAGCGCTATCTCGGCGATGGCGTCGACAAGCATCCCTACGGCACTCCCTCGAAATTCGAGAAGAATGTGATCCGCCGCGACGTACCGTGGCTGACGGCGTCTGCTGAATCGTCGGTGAACTTTACGCCACTGCACGACCTCGACGGCATCATCACGCCATCCGGTCTGTGCTTCGAGCGGCATCATGGCGGCGTCGCCGAGATCAATCCGGCAGATCATCGCCTGATGATCAATGGGCTGGTGGACAAGCCGCTGGTGTTCACCATGGATGACATCAAGCGGATGCCGCGCGTCAACAAGGTGTACTTCCTCGAATGCGCCGCCAATACCGGCATGGAATGGCGCGGCAGCCAGCTCAATGGCTGTCAGTTCACCCACGGCATGATCCACAACGTGATGTATACCGGCGTGCCGCTGAAAGTGTTGCTGGATGAGGCCGGGCTGAAGCCGAATGCCAAGTGGCTGATGCTGGAAGGCGCCGATTCCGCCGGCATGAACCGTTCGCTGCCGATCGAGAAGGCGCTGAGCGATGTCATGATCGCTTTCGCGATGAACGGCGAGGCGCTGCGTCCGGAACAGGGCTATCCGCTACGCGCGGTCATTCCCGGCTGGGAAGGCAATCTGTGGGTCAAGTGGTTGCGTCGTATCGAGGCCGGCGACCAGCCGTGGCAGACTCGCGAGGAGACGTCGAAATATACGGATCTGCTGGCCGATGGAAATTCCCGCAAGCATACATTCGTGATGGATGCGAAATCGGTGGTGACCAATCCGTCGCCGCAGGCGCCATTGAAGCACAAGGGCCGCAACGTGCTGAGCGGGCTCGCGTGGTCCGGGCGCGGCACCGTGAAGCGCGTCGATGTTTCGATGGATGGCGGGCGCAACTGGCAGACCGCGCGCATCGATGGGCCGGTCTTCGACAAGTCCGTCGTGCGCTTCTATGTGGATTTCGACTGGACCGGACAGGAGCTGATGATCCAGTCCCGCGCCATCGACTCCACCGGCTATGTGCAGCCGTCGAAGGACGATCTGCGCAAGGTGCGCGGCGTCAATTCGATCTACCACAATAACGGCATTCAGACCTGGCTGGTGCGTTCGGGCGGGGAGACTGAAAATGTCGAAATCGGCTAATGCCCTGACACTGGTGCTGGCGGCATGTCTGCTCGGCGGCACGAGTGCGCCAAGCGCTGCCCAGCAGATGGCGGGCCGCGACGTGGTCAAGCCCTCTGCGAAGCTCGGGCTGGGGCGGGCGGCCACTGCTGAGGAAATCGCGGCTTGGGACACCGACGTGCGGCCGGACGGGCGCGGTCTTCCGGTCGGCAAGGGCACTGTGAAGCAGGGTGACGATCTGTTTCAGGAGAAGTGCGCGTCCTGTCACGGCGAATTCGGACAGGGCGTCGGTCGATGGCCGGTGCTTGCCGGCGGCGCCGGGACATTGAAGGCGGATCGGCCGGACAAGACCGTCGGCTCGTTCTGGCCCGATCTGTCCACCGTGTTCGACTACATCAAGCGCGCGATGCCCTATGGCAATGCGCAGTCGCTGACCAATGATGAGGTCTATGCGCTGACGGCTTACATTCTCAGCATGAACGATATCGTCAAGAACGAGAAATTCGAACTCAACGAGAAGAATTTTACGTCGATCAAGATGCCGAATGCTGCAGCATTTTTCGAGGACGACCGCGAGACGTCCGAGAAACATTTCTGGAACAAGAACCCGTGCATGAAGGATTGCCGGCCGGCGCCGAAGGTCACCGGGCGGGCCATGGCCATCGACGTCACGCCCGACGGCAAGTCCGGCCCCAAGGTCGAGTAGCAGGCGAGGGCACTCGTCTTTGGCACGATGGCTCACACACCATAACCATCACTACATTTGAGGTTTGACCAGGATGACGTTCCGCTTTCCGCTGCTCGCTCTGTCGCTCGTACTGATGACAACGGATGCCATGGCGCAGGATGTTGCAGCCGGGGAGAAGTCCTTCAACAAGTGCCGCGCCTGTCATCAGGTCGGCGAGACCGCGAAGAACACCGTGGGGCCGATCCTGAACGGGTTGTTCGGGCGTAAATCCGGCACTATTGCGGGCTATAATTATTCCGACGCCAACAAGAATTCCGGCCTGACCTGGGATGAGCAGGTGTTCACCGACTACATCAAGGACCCGAAGGGCAAGATCCCCGGCACCAAGATGAGCTTTGCCGGCATCAAGAACGAGCAGGAGATCAAGGATCTCACCGCGTTCCTGAAGCAGTTCGCGGCGGATGGCAAGAAGGGCAGCTAAAGCGCTGTCACTTCTTAAGCGGCCCTGATGCTCGCCAGGAAGCGGTCGACTTCGTTGCGCAGCACTTCCGATTGCGACGGGAGTTTTGTCGCTGAGCCCAGCACCTCCTGCGCAGCAGAGCCGGTCGTGGAATGCCCGACGTCACGCTTCGTCGTGCCCGATCCGAAATGATGCCTTGCATCTGGCGTCACCAATCCATCACAAAAACAATAGTAAGGTACGGGATGATCGGGGGCGCCCGATCGTGGGGTTGAACGAAGTTGCGCGTTTTGGGGTGTTGCGAGGTGTGTTCGCGCAAGGCGACAACGCGAAATGTCTGCCCGAAACCCTTACGGCAGTTCCGGGTGCTCGCTCTCTGGTTCAATATCCTGGCTTCGATCATTCTCCCCAGTGCGGCGTTGTCGGATACGCCTGCGCGGGACACCGAATTATGGTTCGATATTCCGTCACAGCCACTTGGGTCTGCGCTCGAAAAATACAGCGCGGCGACAGGTATCGTTGGTCTTTATCGCGGCAATCTTGCTATAGGGCGCATGTCGAAGGCGGTCGCGGGCCAGTTTACCCCTGCCGCCGCTCTCTTGTTACTGTTGCAGGACAGCAATCTCATTGTTGAATATGCAGCGCCCAATGCCTTTGTGATTGTTCCAGCGCGAGATGAAGCCCCGGTGATGAAAGCAGCGTCGTCCATCGCCTATGCTGCGCTATCACAGCAGGACACCCTGCAGCAGCGCTATTCCGGGCTGTTGCAGGCAAAGATCAATGATTCATTGTGCGCACAAACGGAAACCCGGCCCGGCGACTATCGCATTGCGTTCAGCTTCCGAATCGGCACGGAAGGAAATATCCTGCAGTTGAGGCTGCTTGGATCTTCCGGTACCGACCGGCGCGACCGTGCCATCGTGGGCGCCTTGCAAGGAATGGTTGTCGGCGAAGCGCCGCCAGCGCCGATGGCGCAGCCGTTCACGATGATCATTCTGCCACGGTCGGCAGGCGGCACAGTGGAATGTCGTTCGGTCGAAGCCGGTCAACGCCATGGGTGAGAGGCCGGATCCGCTTGGTGATGACGAGCTTCCCTCCGGGCAGAACGTGTCTGCGTTGGCGGGGTTGCAGACGCTTCTGATCGACCGTTATGGCGATCTGAAAATGCGCCTCGCGCGTCGTCTCGGCTCGCAAGAGTGGGCGGAGGAGGCGCTGCAGGACACTTATCTGCGGCTCGGCGCCGCCGAGATTGTCGGCACGATCCGGAATCCGACAGCCTATCTGTTTCGCACGGCATTCAATATTGCCGTCAACCGCCTGCGCGCCGAAAATCGTCGTCTTTCGGCATCTGACGTCGAAGACCTGCTTCACATCGCAGACGATGCGCCGAACGCATTGCAGATATTCGAGGGCAGGGCCGACATGCTGCGGCTCAAGGGCGTCATCGCGACATTGCCGCCGCGCCAGCGCGCCATCCTCCTGGCGGTGCGCCTGGAAGGTTTGTCCCGACAGCAAATCGCGGAGCGTTTTGGAATTTCGACCAGCATGGTCGAGAAGGAATTGAGACAGGCACAGGAATATTGCGCCACGCGCTTTGGCCGGAAGAAGGCCTGAGATGATGGTCGAGACCGAACAGGACGCGGGCGAACTGTCGCCGCTGGATCGTGAGGCTCACGCCTGGGTCAGGCGACTGACGTCGGGGGAGGCCACTGCTACGGATGCAACGGCGCTTCGGCAGTGGTGCGGCCGGAGCGCCGCACATGCGGCAGCGTTTTCAGCGGCGAGCCAGTTCTGGCAAGCCTTGGGTCCTGTCGGTGAGAGTCTGGCTGCGGATGAACGAGCCGCACTCGCGCGGCCGCGGTTCGCGCGCCCCGGGATTATGGGACGCCGCGCATTCATTAGCGGCGCGCTGGCTGCCTCTGCGGCCGGGGTGCTGATCGCCCGTCCTCCACTGGGGCTATGGCCGTCTTATTCCGAACTGCAGGCTGATTTTCGGACCGGTGCCGGCGAACGGCGCCAGATTTCCGTCACCGACGGATTGTCGATCGACATGAATGCCCGAACCAGCATTTCCATCGCCGCCGATGCGATCGAATTGATTGCCGGTGAAGCATCATTCGCCATGCCCGACGACAGCTCAAAGCGATTCAGCGTCGTGGCGGGGACAGGCAGAACCTCAGCGGTCAATGCTCATTTCGATGTTCGCCATACGGGCGCGATGATCCGCGTGACATGTCTGGCAAATGAGGTTCAGGTCGAACATCCCGACCGCACCGTCATGCTCGGGCCACGACAGCAGGTGAACTATCGCCCCGATGCGATTGAAGATGTGGTGACGATCGACCCCGCGGTGGCTTCGGCCTGGCAACGCGGATTGATGATCTTCAACATGACCCCCCTCGCTGAAGTCATCGACGAGCTGAACCGTTATCGTTCCGGCCGGATCGTTCTGATGAATGCGAGCCTGGCACAAAGCCCGGTCAACGGCCAGTTCAAGATCGACCGCCCCGATGACGCATTGGCGCAGATCGAGCTGGGCTTCGGCGTGCGCCGACGAACCTTGCCGGGCGGATTGATCCTGCTCAGCTGATGGGACGGCGCGGTTGTAATCGCGTCACCGCACAAGCTGACATGAAACATTCACAAAAATCCATTGAGGGCAGGGCAGTACCCGGGTGTCTCAGCAGTGAGCTCGCGATCGTCAGGCATGGCCTGACATCGTCGTGCGTGCCCTGGATGTAGAGAGCCCTCATGGTCGTTCGTTCCGTCGCTTCGTGCCTGTCGTATTCCCGCAAGTCTCTTGATCGCAGCAAGCTCCTTGTCGGCGTGAGTGTCATGGCATTGCTCGGCTCCTTCGGGGTGGCAGAGGCAAAGAGTCTTGGGAATGCTGCGGCAACGACGAACCCGGCGACGATCGCAGCGACGGCCGCGGCGTTGAGTGCGCAGCAGTCGTCGGCAACCGCAAGACAGGCGCTGGAGTCGATGTCGCGTGCGGCGCGCGCGCTCGAGAGTATGAGATCGTTACAAGGCGCAGCCCGCGGCTCGGCACTCGCGACTCAGAACAATCTCGTTCCCAATGGCCTGACATCCGGCGGGTTGGTTGTCGCGCCGGGGGGCGGGACGACGCCGGGTGTCTGGACCGGCGCCAATCTGCCGACCGAAAGCAAGAACGACGGCCGGACCCAGGTTGAAATCAAGCAGACCGAACAGAAGGCTATCCTCAACTGGTCGAGCTTCAATGTCGGCCGCGAGACCGACCTGTACTTCAATCAAAAGGCGGGCGGCGCCGACGCCTCCAACTGGATCGCGCTCAATCGCATCACCGACCCGAGTCTTGCCCCCAGCCGGATCCTCGGCACCATCAAGGCCGACGGACAGGTCTATGTCATCAACAAGAACGGCATCATCTTCGGCGGCGCCAGCCAGGTCAACGTCAACACGTTCGTTGCGTCGTCGCTGAGCCTGTCGGACGAGCAATTCCGTGCCGGTATCAACAAGCAACTCCTGATCTTCGACGATCCGTCGGGTGGCAGCATCGCCAAGCCGCAGTTCGGCTATAACGGCCAGGAAAACCCGAACCGGTATATCGGCCTGAATGACCCGGGTCAGGTCGCGGGCGTCGCGCCCGGCGACGTGCCGGGCGATGTGCGAATCGAGGCGGGCGCGCAACTGACCATGGCCTCCGGCGGCAAGGCGCTGGTGTTTGCGCCGCATGTCGTCAACAGCGGCCGCATCTCCGCGGTCGACGGTCAGGTGATCATGGGGGCCGGCGAGCAGGTTTATTTGGCGACCGATACTTCCGGCATTCGCGGCCTGGATGTCGCCGTGTCGGCGCCGATGCGCTGGGTGTTCACCTATTTCCAGGTGGAACGCTGGGCCAGTTCGACCCCGGGCAATTTCGGTGCCTTTCAGGACGGCCTGAATGCAATCGTATTCCCCGAAATGGCTGCGCGTGCAGCGACGGTCGGCTACAGCGTCGTCAATGACGGCTTGGTGAAAGCCGATCACGGCAATATCACGTTGATCTCGCGTGCCGTCACCCAGAACGGTGCACTCGAGGCCTCGACCGCGCTGAACAATCGCGACGGCTCGATCCGGCTGCGCGCGTGGGAGAACGGCATGGCCTCCTATGGCGGCGATATACAGCCGGGTTCGCTGCGCTACTGGACGGCAGGTTCGCTGACGCTCGGCTCGGGCAGCGTTACTACGGCGATGCCCGACCTGACGGATACCAGCGAGATCGAACAGACGTCGCTGGCGACACGCTACAATCCCGGCCGCATTGAAATGCGCGGGAAGCTGATCGACATCGAAGCCCAGGCCAGTGTCATCGTGCCGACGGGCACCATCAGCATCGTCGCCAGCACATCGACGCTTTCCGGCGAGACGCCGATCGTCGGCGAGCCGGCCAAGCGCGACGGCAGCCGCGTCTATATCGGCGAAGACGCCTTTCTGAGCGTCGGCGGCTTGCAAGACATGTTGCTGACAATGGAGAGCAATACTGTCACCGGCGAGTTTCGTCTGAACGAATTGCGCGATTCGCCGCTGTACCGGGATTCCTGGCTGCGCGGCAAAACCGTTAGCGTCGACAAGCGCGTTGCTGGTCTATTCACCGATGCTCCGATGTCCGACGTGCAATGGATCTCCGGATCGCCGGGCGCCTGGGTGGGTACGCCGCTCGGCGACTTCTCGGGCTGGATCGGAGTCGGAAAAACTACGTTGGGAGAGTTGTCTGCCAATGCGGCGAAAGCGTCGATTGCAATCAAGTCGAGTGGGTCGATCATCACGCGGCAAGGTTCGCTGCTCGACGTCTCCGGTGGTTCTGTGCGCTACCAGGACGGTTGGATCACCACCACAAAGCTGCGTGGCGCCGATGGTCGCATTTACGATATCGGCCAGGCGATGCCGAACCAGCTCTATGTCGGTTTCGCCGGCTCGTTCTCGCGAACGCACAACGTTCAGGGAAACATCGATCCGCGGCTGACCGAGACCTGGACGACCGCCCTTGACCGCAACGTGACGCGGCGGTTCGAGCGCGGCTATACCGAAGGCCGAGCGGCAGGCTCGATCAAGTTTTTTGCCGCCGAAGCTATGGTGCTCGAGGGCGGCTACTGGGGCGGTACGATTGCGGGAGAGCGTCAGGCGGCGTCGGGCAAGCTTGCGACCGCAGGATCGTTCACCATCGGTGGCGGCAGCGACGAACACCGCCAGTGGCTGATCGGCGATCTGATCATCGTCGACAAGCCGAAACTGCTGCCGACCAGCTTCACCTCCAGGAGCGCCCTCGACCCTATCTGGTATGTCGAACTTCCGGCCAACGATCCGTCTGTACGTCAGAAAACTACTTATCTTGACTCCGACATTCTTGCCGACGCAGGCATGTCCAATCTCACTTTCTATGTCTCGACCGGCTTTAGACTGGCGAAGGACGAGAAGCTCGAGCTGGCGCCAGCCACTAATTTCAGCGTCTTTGCCAATGTCAGTGCGCTCAATCCAGCCAGTTTCGAGATCGACGGCAGCATCCGCATCGCGGGCGGCTCCGTCTGGTTGGGAGGTACAGAAAAGGCCACTTACGGCTCCACGGCCAGGATCGATGTCAGCGGCGTGTGGTTCAACGGGCCGCATGGTGAACTGCCACCCGTCATCAAGGGCGGCGCCATCACGGTCGATGGCGATTTCAAGCCGGGCGTCACGCTCGATGTGTCCGGCGGTGGCTCGTACGACACCGTGGGCAACAAGCGAAAGCTGAAGCTCGGCGACGCGGGCGCGCTGACGATCTCGCCGACGACGACCGCGCAATTGGCGGCCCTCGACCTGCGCGGCTATTCCGCCGCCTCGGGCGGCACCATCACCGTCGTGTCCACCGGATCGATACGGATCGGCGGAGAAATGCCGACCAATCCGGCCATCGGCTGGCTGCCAAATTCGTTGTTCGGCGAGCGCGGTTTCCGTGGATTTGCGCTGACGACGACAGGTGACGTCATCGTAGCAGACGGCACGATGATCTCGCAGACTCCGCTGAGCGTTGATCTGCGCGGTGTCAATCTGGCCGGTATCGCGTCCGGTGCCCGGATCGGCGACATCGCTCCGTTGACGGTTCTGCCGCTGGAACAGCGAGTGAATTTCAAGTCAACGACGTTGAGCCTCACCGGCGCCAATGTCTCGATCGGTGCCGGCGCAGTCCTGAAGACCGACGTGCTCGGCGCGATCACTCTGGTCGCCACGGGCGATCCAGGTACGTCAACGATACCCGTGTCGGGCAATCTGACCGTTCGCGGCACGCTCGAAGCGCCGGCCGGCACGATCTCGCTCAGCGCCAATGGTGAATTGAAACTCGCTGCAAATGCGCAGCTTCTCGCGCGCGGCCTTGCGGTGGGCGAGACCGACACCCGTGGTGTGCGCTCGGGAACCGTTCTGGCCGGTGGTGCCGTGAGCCTCGACAAGGCTGTGAAGATGACGCTCGAAAGCGGGTCGCTCATAGATGTCTCCGGCGCGAGTGGGACGTTCGATATCGACCGTGGACGCAATGGCGCCGAGGCTTACACGCTGGCGAGCAATGGCGGCAGCATTTCTCTGAAATTCAGCGGTGAAGCGAGAGACATTGTCGATGCCACCTTGCTCGCGCAGGCCGGTGGCGCCGGGGCGAGCGGCGGCCATCTGAATATCAGCGTCGCGTCGGTCTCCAAAGACGACAACTTCTATTCGCTGCCCTACACGCTGTACTATCGCGATCGCCGGGACGGTGTGATCAAGGCCCTCGATCTCAATCTGGGCTATTATCTCGATCTGGACATCTATCATGAGTACAGTGCAGGCGGAGATCTTGCGTTTGAATTTTACAATGTCCTTTCGAAAATCGAGAGATTGATCGGCCTGAGCCGCACCGGCGGCCTCGCATTGGTAAATCTCAAATCCGATACCACTCCCTCGTCTGTGAACCAGCCGCTGGAATTGCTCTCGCCGGACTTGATCGATCAGCTCGATCTGCTCAGGAAACATTTCTACGTCGATCCCGCCGCCACGATTCCACTGTCTCGGGAGTTGCCCAATCTTTCCGTGAAGATGACCAAGATGTCCGCCGATGCCGTCAATGGCGGCGGCTTCGGGACGCTCACCACCAATTCTTCGGTGTTCATGGTCGGGCCGGGCGTCGATCTCACGGTCGGAAAATCCATCTCGATCGGAAGCCCGATCGTCAGCGGTGGTGCCGGTGCTGCGAGCATCACCGCGCCTTACATCAAAATGCTGTCCGGCAACGGCGCCGCGGGTGTAGCGGGCAGTGGCAAGCTCACCCTGACGGCGGACATGATCGACGTCACCCGCGCGACATTTTCCGGCTTTGCCGAGACGACGCTGGTAACCGGCGATCTACGTCTTGGCGCGTTCATCGCCGACGCCGACATCAACGCGGATCGCAGCTCCTATCTGACTGCAGACGGCAAGCTGACGCTCAAAGCTGCCCAGGTCTATCCCGCGACGGGCATCGTCGCATCGATCAAGGCGGGCCCGGAACTCGATATTCTGGGCAATGGCGATAGTGGCTTGCCGCTGTCCGCTGCCGGTACCTTGAAGCTTCTGGCTCCTGTCATCGTGCAGGGCGGTGTGGTGCGCGCACCATTTGGCAGCATCACGATGACGGCAACCGACAGTCTCACGCTCGGCGCCGGCAGCATCACGTCGGTCTCGGGCGACGGCTTGATCGTGCCATACGGCACGCTGGGCAATAATGAATTCTGGAACGGTCCGGCCGTAACGCAGTCTCTGACGGCGGAGACGCCTCCGCTGAGCCGGCTGCCGGAGAAAAACATCGTTCTGCAAGGCCCGAAAGTGGTGCTTGCTGCGGGATCGGTGGTCGATATTCGTGGTGGTGGCGATCTCTATGCATGGGAGCATGTACCGGGTCCCGGCGGTTCGCACGATGTGCTTGCCCAGTCGGGTATGTACGCCGTCATGCCGGGGCAGAATGTCTCGGCAGCATCACAGCAGAAGGTCTGGCTGGCGGGCGGCAACGGGCTTGCCGCCGGCTGGTACGCGCTGCTTCCGGCGCGCTACGCATTGCTGCCCGGTGCCTTCGCCGTGTCGATGGTCAAAGGATCCGCAAACGCTCGCACGCCGAATACGATGGCGATGCCGGATGGCGCGACAACCATGGCCGGTCGTCTGGCCGACAGCTATGGCGGCGGCTTCGACCAGCTCTGGTCGTCGTGGCGGGTGATGTCGGGAACGACGCTGCGCAGCTACAGTGAGTATAACGAGGCCTACGCCAATACATATTTCGCATCGGACGCATTCAAGCTCAGCCAGTATCGCCTCACGGGCGTCGATGTCGTAACGCCGCGCATGCCGGTGGATGGTGGATCGGTGGTTTTCAAGGCCACGTCGACCCTCGTTCTCGACGGTACGCTGCAATCTCAACCCGCAGCAGGCGGACGCGGCGGGCTCGTCGATATTGCCGGCAACAAGATCGCGATCGTCGGTGCAGGGCAGGATCGCTCCGATCTGTCGGGCTACCTGATCATCGATGCCACGTCGCTGAGCAATTTCGGCGCGGGGAGCCTGTTGATTGGCGGCGTGCGCAGCGGTGATCTGCGCGGTCTGCGCATCGATGTCACGGCGACCGACGTTCTGGTTCGCAACGACGCATCCAGCAGCCTCAGCGGACCGGAGATCCTGCTTGCCGCGAGCGGCGAGGTCCGTCTCGCCGAAGGCAGCGTCATCGTGGCTGCGGGCCATTCACCGGGCAGCGGTGTCGATCTCGTGATCGCGCCCCAGCAAGCGGCGGTCTATGGCGATGCTGACGGCAACAATGACTACGATCCAAGCAACGACGTCCTGCTCGTCCCCATGCGCGACTATGGCGCGCTGCTCCGGGTGTCGGTGAGTAACGCCGTGAACGTGTTGCGCCAGAATGTCGACACATCGACGGGCGGCGTCATCACTGTCGGTGCCAACGCGACCATTTCCGGCGGCAATGCTTTGTTGCTGGATGCCACGCGGAACACCGTCGTCGCCGGCAGCGCGCGGCTGTCCGGCGCGGCGATGTCGCTGGCGAGCGGTCGTATCGGATTTGGCGGTGGCAGCAGCGGCCTCGTGCTTGATGCCACGTCGCTGGCACAGCTCGCCAACACCCAGGCGCTGACATTGCGCAGCTACAGCACGATGGACTTCTACACGTCCCTCAATCTGGTCAGCGCCGGTCTCGACAAGGTCGTGTTCGATGCCGCCGGTTTTGTCGGTTACGGTACGGGCACGATCAGCGTCGCCGGCAAGACCATCGCCTTGCAGAACAGCGGCGGCAGTTTCGGCAATCCCGGTATGGTCGGCACGGTCCAGTTGGCGCTGAATGCCGATGAAATCGTGCTGGGCAGCGGCGCCAAGGCGCTGCGCGGCTTCGATACCGTCACGTTGACTGCAAACCGTCAGATCACCGGCGAGGGCAGTGGTTCGATCGATGCGGGGACCGCGGCGGTCACGCTGGCGAGCCCGGTGGTGACCGGGCGCGGCGGCGCGTCGCAATCGCTGACGGCGCAGAATACGATCCGCGTTCTCGGGGGCGGCGATACGCCTCTGGACAATCCGGAAGCCAGCCTCGGTTCACGTTTTAATTTCACCGGCACCCGTGTCGAACTCGGCGGGCGGATCGTGGTCCTCGGCGGTTCGGTCAATCTCGCGGCGACGGCCGGCGATGTGGTGATCGACCAGACCGGCGCGATCGATGTCGGTGGCTTCAGGAAGCAGTTCTTCGATGTCGCGCAATATGCCGATGCAGGCAGTATCGGTTTGACGGCGGCGGGGTCGGTCGTCGTGGCGCCGGGCGGGTATCTCAATCTGTCCGCCCATGCGGATGGCGGCGCTGCGGGCAAGCTGTCTCTGGTGGCGTCGAATGGCGGTACCGTCGTGCTCGGCGGACGCATCGAGGCACATGCCGGTGCTGGCCAGACGGGCGGCTCCTTTGCACTGGATATCGCAGCACTTCCGGACTTTGCGGCACAGAGCCAGTTGCTGAACGCCGCCGGTTTCTCGGCATCGCGTCAATTCCGCATTCGCTCCGGCAATGTGATGATCGATGGCTTGACGCAGGTCGCGGATTTCACGCTGGTCGCAGACCAGGGCTCCGTGACTTTGGCAGGCACGATCGATGCTCACTCCGGATATGGCGGCAGGATATCGGTCAGTGCCGGCAATGGTCTGACGATGCTGGGCTCGGCGTTGCTGCAGGCCGGCGCGACCGGCGAGTTCGGCAGCGGTCGGGTTATCTTGGAGGCCAGCGACGGCCAGCTCGATATTCGTGGCGGCGTGATCGACGTTGCCGGCGCGGACGGTGGTCGCGTCCGGTTCCGCGCGCAGCAAGCAGCGGGACACGACGAGATCAAGGTCACCAGCCTGCAGGTCGGCATCGTCGGCGCGGGCTCCAGCGTTCTGGAGGGCGTCAGCACCTACACCAACGGGTCGGTCGATGCCGTTCGCGGCGATGCGATCACCGACGCCAATACGTTTGCTGGCCATGCAGCGGCGATTGCGGCGCGGCTCAATGCCGGTCCCGGCATCGCCGTGATGCCCGGCATCGAAATTCGCAGCACCGGCGATCTCGTTGCGGCGACCGACTGGAATCTGGCCGCGGATTTCGCGTCCGCCCGCATGGGCAGTCTCACGCTGCGTGCCGCCGGAAATCTCACCATCCTCGGCAATATCAGCGACGGCTTCTCGTCCGCGACGAGCGCCGGATTGCTGCAAAACACGGCATCGTGGGATCTGCGCCTCGTCTCGGGCACAGACCTGACCTCGGCGAGTGCGCTTACCGTCAAGCCGCTCGCGGCGGGCAGCGGTACGCTGTCCATCGGCAACAGCACGTCCGGCAAGGTTGTCCGCACCGGCACCGGCGACATCGATATCGTTGCCGGCCGCGACCTGCTGCTCGCGCACAACACATCGGCCGTCTACACCGCAGGTCGTGCGGATCCGACCGTCTATGCGGACTTCGTCACGCCGACCGACGCGGCCTATGGCATCGGCGGCGGCAATCTGCGGATCGCGGCGCAGGGCAACGCCACGTCGGTGCTGCCTGCCGATCCCGATGACAATCAGCTTTTCATGGAATGGCTGAAGAAGGTTGGCTCGCTCGATGCGAATTTCGTCTTCGAGACCGACCGGCAAAGCTCGTGGTGGATCGACTACAGCAAGTTCCAGCAAGGCGTCGGCGCTCTCGGCGGCGGCAATGTGGTCGTGAAGACCGGCGGCGACCTCGTCAACATGCTGGTCGCACTGCCGACCAACGGTCGCGTCCGGGGCGGGCGATCGAGCGGCGAAGCGATGCGTCTCGAAATGCGCAATGGTGGCCTGATGCAGGTCGAAGCGGGCGGCACCGTTCGTGCGGGCTACTATTATGTCGGCCGCGGTGAAGGTCTCATCAACGCAGGCGAGTTCGCCAATGGCCGCACGGTCTCCGCGCAATTTGCCCAAGGCAATGTCGTCTACAATATCGCACCTGTGCTTGCGCTGGGCGATGCCGCTATGACGGTGAAAACCGCAGGCGACCTGGTCCTGCAGACCGTGATGGACCCGCTGCTGCTGAATTCCGACACCTATCAGTCGGGCGGCATTGGGCGCTACAACGCTTACATGAGTGGGTACACGGACCGGACCTCTCTCGAACTGGTCTCCGTCGGCGGAAGCGTTTCGCTGACCAACCAGGGGCGCTTCCTTTCCAAGCAGCTCGATGTGTCCGGCGTCACCATTGACAGTGATCAAGACTATTCGGTGATCGGCCTGTTGGCGACAAATCTCTATCCATCGGTCACGCGCATTGCCGCGCTGAACGGATCGGTGACCAATCAGAACCGCATGTTCACCTCGACGGGAGCGAAGCCGGAACTGCGCATCCTGGCCGAGCGGGATGTCGTGCTCGGCGAGATCACCATGTCGCGGGCCAATCCCGAGATGATGCCGACCCCGTTGCGGCCCTTCGGTGGAGGGGGTAACGGCGCGTTGCAACTGCGCGAGCCAAGTTTAACGAGGGATTTTCAATCCCTCGAGGAAAGCGGCTTTGCGGCTCTGTTGCTCAATCAACTGGAGGGTAGATGGGCGCCCAGCACGAGTGCTGTATTGCGCAACTATCTTGCTGGCGTGCGCAATCCGCAGCAGTTAGTTAATGAGAGCGACGCCGAGCCCAGCCGCATTTTCGCGCGGAGCGGCTCGATCGTTGGATCATTGATTGATAGCCCGCAGGGTCCAATCCTCGGAAGGGTCACAACCAACGAACAGACCTGGTTCCGCGCCGGGACGGACATCCGCAACATCAACTACAATCTGCGCAACCTGCATCGCACCGATGTCTCCTTGCTGGAATCCGGCACCGATATCATCGGCGGCGACATCGACATCCAGGGGCCGGGCGCCGTCGCGCTCGCCGCGGGGCGCGACGTCTATGGCACTGCGTTTCAGATCTTCAGTGGCGGCAATTTCGATAAGTATGATGGTAGCACGCCCGAAGCCACGGATCGTGTCCGGGCCGACGCCCTCAGCGAAGTGCAGGGACTTCCCCGGGATGGCGCATCGATCTCGGTCATGGCGGGATTGAAAGGCAAGCAGCCATCCTATGACGCGATGATTGCCGCTTATCTTGACCCGGCCAACGTGTCCGCGATGCCTGACTATCTGAAGACCACCGTCGATGGGAAGGTTCTGCCGATCTATCTGTTCGATCTCGTTGAGATGCGCCGTGGCGAGGAGCACACGGCACGCTCCGGCCTGGTGTCGTTCATGAAGGGCATCACCGGAGAAAACCTGTCGCCGCTCGATGCGTGGTCGCGCTTCAAATCGTCGCCGTCGTTCACGCAGCAGCGTTTCCTGCGCGACGTCTACAGCCAGGAACTCAAGGCTGCCGGCGATAACCAACTCACGCTGGATGCCAATGATCGGCCGATCAATGGCGGTTACCGCCGCGGCTACACAGCGATCGAGACATTGTTTCCGGGCAAGGACTGGAGCGGTGACGTCAAGATCGGCAACGCGACCTTCCGCACCATGGCGGGCGGCAGCATCGAGACGTTGACGCCCGGTGGCGGCTTGCAGGTTGCGGCGCTCGGTGCAGTGGTGCCGGACGGGGCGGGCCTCGTCACCTTTAGAGACGGCGATATTAACATCTTCGCCCGGGATAGCGTGACGGTGAATCGCTCGCGCATCCTGACATTTGGCGGCGGCGACGAAGTGATCTGGTCCACCTTGGGCGATATTGACGCCGGTCGTGGCTCCAAGACCGCGCGCGTTCCCTCGGCGCCAGATGTCATGACCGACACGGACGCTGTGACGAGAGTAACCGAGCGGCCGGACATCTCAGGTAGCGGCATCGGTACCATCATTGGTTTCGGTGGCGTGAAGGAGGGCGATGTAACGCTGATCGCTCCGTTCGGTACGGTGGACGCCGGTGACGCCGGCATTCGCGTCAGCGGCAACTTCACAGTAGCGGCGCTGGTCGTGCTCAACGCCGAGAACATCAAGGTCGGCGGCGAATCCAAGGGCGTCCCGAAGGTCGCCGCCCCGCCGGTCAATCTCACGGTGGAAACCAAGGACAAATCCGCTGCCGACGCCGTCAAGGAAGCGACTCAGACTGGCCCCGGCGATCGACCTTCGGTCATCATCGTCGAAGTTCTGGGCTATGGCGGCGGCTCCAATGAAGACCGTCGTAAGCCCAATGAACAGCGCAGCTACAATATGAACAGTGTCATTCAGCTTGTTGGCAATGGTGCGCTGAACGACACGCAGAAGCAGGCGCTCACCGAGGAGGAGAGGCTGAAACTTGCGGGTCGCTAGCTGCGGCGAGCGGTTTCAGGAGGAATGCTCGTTCTGTCACGGCGAATTCGGGCAGGGCGTCGTTCGCTGGCCGGTGGAGTTCAGGACCGGTCGGTTGTCCGATGTTCGGATCGAGGCACGGATCTGCCAGGACAGAAAGCTCGGACGTTGAACGCTGATTGAAGGGCGAAAGCAGGCATCGATCGTCGGCGCGCGGTCGATGCGCTATTTGCTGCGAACGACGCAACAATCAGTTATCGTCGCCGTCACGATCACCATCGGCCCGAAAGATGTTTGTCGCAAAAAATTCATAAAGCGGCATGCGGGTAACACGTATCGGGAAATCGATGGCGGCGGTCGTCTGATTTCCAAGCGGGCTTGCTGATCGACATGGCTCCCGGATAAGACATGCCGACGGGGTCGATGCACGCGCCTCGTGACACGAGTTCGTAACGATCAGAGCCAATCAAGGTCTGTATGATGCGTATCAGCCAGCAATGGAGCGAACTGGGTCCGGAACAGCGCCTTGGCGCCAGGGCGTCATGGCTGAGGACGTATCGCTGCGGATTTCCGCGCCGATTGATGATTGTCGCCGCTATCGTTGCAGCGCTTGGCGCGATGGTCTCTGCCATGGCGGCGAACGACGACCCGCAGTATCTCGCGCCGCTGCGATTCAGCATTCCAAGCCAGCCGCTGGCGTCGGCGTTGCAGGCCTATAGTACAGCTACGGGAGTCCAACTGCTCTACGAGAGCGGCGTCGCAAACGGCCGCTATTCGACCGGCGTCGAGGGCGACATGACGCGCGATGCGGCTTTGCGGATTCTGCTGTCCGAGACCGACCTGACCATTCATTACACGCGCGTCAATTCGGTTACGCTGGCGCCGGCTTTGAGCAATCCTGACGACCCGCCCGCAGCTCTGTTCAACAAGGCGGATCTCATTCTTGAACCCCTGCGGATCCGCCGTCCCACGGATCGCAATGACGGCTCGCAATTGCAGGCCTATAACGGGATCATCAGGGCGGATATCCAGCAGGCGCTCCGTAAGGACGCCAAAACGCGAAGCGGCAGCTATAGCGCCGGCATCAAATTGTGGATCGATGGACCGCGCACTGTGCAGAAGACCGAGTTGTTCCGTTCGTCAGGCGACCAAGAAAGAGACGATGCCATTTCGCGGCTGCTCGATGGACTTCAGATCAGTCAGGCGCCTCCGGCCAACACACCGCAGCCTGTGACGATTATCATCAATGTTCGGTCGATGTGATGGGATTACCGATCATTTGGAAGGGGATGGATCAGATCAAGGCGGCCGCCCAGGTAGATCCTCAGGGCGAGGCGGTTGCCGGATTCTCCGGGCAGTGGCGCTGGTTCGCTGGCACCATTGTGCTGGTGCCCATATTGCTTGCCGCTGGTGTCTATTGGCTGCATCAGCAGCCTAGCGGCTCGGCACTTCATAGCGGTGAAGCGACAATCCATGTCGAACTCATTCAGACGCCGGGGCCAACTGCGGAGTTCAAGCAGGCATCAGTTCAGACCAGTCCGCCAATCGCGGATTTCCAGACTGTGCCCAGTATCGCAGCGCCATCCCAGCCGTCATATAAAGAAGAGGCTCAGCCGATTGAGCCTGTGCTTCCACCGCGTCCAGCGTCTTCGCCGCAACAGAAGCCGGCAAGCTCCGGCCAGGCGCAGCCCGTTCCAGCCGGAGCAACATTTCGTTTCCAGAAAATGCTGAATGCGCATATCGAGCGCTATCAGCGCTTTCCCAAAGCGGCCAATCGCGATGGACAGCGGGAGCGAGTGCTCGTCGCGTTTTCGATGCGGCGTGACGGCAGTCTGGTCCATGTTGGCGTCAAGGCAAGTTCAGGGCGGCCCGTTCTCGATCAAGAAGCCGTTGAATTGATCCGCCGAGCCCAGCCTTTGCCGCGAATCCCGGCGGACATGCCGGAGTTGCTCACGGTTCTATTCCCGGTCGATTTCTGATGCACGGCCGAACTACGGTCCGGGAGAGTTCGGCTTCGTCGTCACGATGTCTGTAATTAATCTGTCACGGGCTACCGGTAACTAGCATCACGGGTTGTTGAGTTCGCCACTGTGCGTACAAGGGCTGTAAGTGTTGACCGGGTCTAATCGCACAACGTTGCGCTCTGTTCTCGCTGCTGATTACGGCGGCCTTTTCAAGCGTCTGACCCGCCGTCTGGGGTCCGCCGAGCTTGCCGGCGAAGCGTTGCAGGAGACATTCTTGCGCGTCGAACGCGTCTCCGATGCGACTCTGGTACACAGTCCCAATGACTTCCTGTTTCGTATCGCGCTCAACGTCGCAACGGACCGCAGGCGGGTCGAACGCCGCCATTTGAGTCTGGATGCCGTCGATGCCCTGCTCAATATTCCGGACGACACGCCGGATGCATCGACCATTGTCGAGGGCCGTCAGGAGATTGAAGCGCTGGATCGGGCGCTGGCGGAGCTTCCGTCCCGATCGCGGCAGGTTTTTATGGCCGCTGTCGTCAAGAAGATGCCGGATCACGAGATCGCCACGCTTCTTGGGGTGAGCGTGCGTACGGTCGAGATCGATCTCAAAAATGCTTTGAAACATTGCGCCGAACGTTTGGGCCGCACCCTGATCCGGCGTGCCGGGGGACCGCGGCCAAAATCGTGAGCCGATTTGGCCATTCGAGTATTTCGAGCGTGTTTCTATCGATGGCCGTCAGCTAAAGACTCCCCTTTGTTGCATTTTTCTCAGAATGAATTGCGGGATAGCCTTGCCTCAACCGTCTAGATATCTAGAAGGTGTTGCATTGGCTTGCATTCATCAGAATTGTAGATCTGTCCCGCACATGATTTATCTCTTGCGACATATCCAGGCTTTTATTGGCGCAACCGGTAGCCTTGTCGCGTCTGCGAGACGGGTGCCTGTGGCGTGACCGAGCCGATCAATGATCCCGGACTAGTTGATCCTGCCTTGCACGATCGCGCCATGGATTGGGTCCTCTTGTTGAGGTCTGGCCAGGCGACGACGGATGATGCCGAGGCACTGCAGCGATGGCGTCACCAGAGCGACTTGCACGAGCAGGCTTTTGTTCAAGCCGCAAGAATGTTCCGCGATCTTGGTGCCATAGGCGCGCAACTGGAGGGCCGCAACGTGCGGCCAGTCGCTGCGCACATCTCCAGCGGTGCGCGCCAGATGGTCAGCCGGCGCGGCTTCATCGGAGGCGCCATCGCGGCATCCGCAGCCGGCTATATGCTGGTCAACCCACCTTTGGGTATGTGGCCGTCGCTGGTGGAATTGTCGGCCGACTATCGCACCGCCAAAGGCGAGCAGCGCGATGTCCTGCTGGCCGAGAATGTGTCCGCCAAGCTGAATACCCAGACCAGCCTGTCGGTGCGGTCGGAGGGAAACACTCCGCGTGTCGAGTTGATCACCGGCGAGGCCGCGATCACCGCGAAACGGCAGGCATCGGATCCCTTGATCCTCACCGCCGCCAACGGGCAGATTTCATCGGCCTATGCCGAATTTAATGTTCGTTGTATCGACGGTGCGGTTCTTGCGATCTGCATGGACGGGGCCATGACCGTCTCGCAAAATGGCCGCAGCGTTCAGCTTTTGCGCGGCCAGCAGGTTGCCTATTCATCTACAGAAGCGATCGGTGTGCCGACGCTTGTCACTGATGCGGAGCGTGTAACTGCGTGGCGGGAAAAATTGCTGATTTTCCGTGATCAGCCGCTCGCGAGCGTGGTGAGTGAGGTCAACCGCTATCGACCCGGCAAGATCGTTGTGACCAATTCCGATCTCGGCCAGCGACTGGTCAATGGCACCTTCCATACTGACAAGCTTGATGATTTTGTTGCCCAGGTCCGGCAATTGTTCAGCGCCGATGTGCGCTCATTGCCTGGCGGCATCGTTCTGCTGAGCTGATCACACGCCTCAGAGAGCTTATCTCAGAGAGCCTGGCGTTTCGTCTTGAGCGCCGTCAATGATTTCGGGCGTGCTCGCAGGACACTCTGTTTGCCCAATCATTATTGCGGAACAAGTTGCCAGTGATTCGGCTTGCACCGATCCCTTAATTTTCTTTTGCGGGTTGGACCGCTTCCAAACGTCTTCAAGACATAGGGACCTGATCGGAGGCAAGCGGCCTGCGTTCGGTGTGCCCTCTTATGGGCTTGAAACATGCTTCTTGGTTATCGCGATGATGTCGGCACAGCTCGTATCCGATTGAATTTGCTTCGTTGTGTAGCTCCAGCAGCGCTCATGCTGGCAATTGGTAGCTTCTGTGGCGCAACAAGTTCAGCGCAGGCCAAGGCGGCCCAGCAGGGCGCGCAGAAGCAGGCGGATGGCAAGTCTTCCGATGCTGGCCAGTCGGCTGCCGCAAAGCCTGCAGCCGAAGCGAAGCCAGCGCCAAGCGCGCCGCTTCAGCGTTTCGACATCGACGATTTTGCCGTGCAGGGGGCCGATACGCTGCCGCAAATCGAGGTCGAAGAAGCCATCTATCCGTTTCTCGGACCAAACAAATCTGCCGACGACGTCGAGAAGGCGCGTGCCGCGCTCGAGAAGGCCTATCACGACAAGGGCTTCCAGACCGTCAGTGTTTCGGTTCCGCAGCAGAATGCCTTGACAGGCAGGGTCGTCCTGAAGGTCTCGGAGCTGAAGGTCGGTCAGTTGCGTGTGAAAAATTCGCGCTACTTCGATCTCAACAATATCACGGGGCGGGCGCCTTCGCTGAAGCAGGGCACCGTTCCTAACTTCAATGACGTGACGAAGGATATCGTTAGTCTCAACCAGTGGCCCGATCGTCGCGTCACGCCCGCACTGCGGGCTGGCGTGACGCCCGGCACTGTCGATGTCGATCTGAATGTCGAGGACAAGGCGCCTTTGCATGCCAGCATCGAGGTCAATAACCGGCAGTCTCCAAACACTACGGCGACGCGTTTGCTGAGTACGGTGCGCTACGATAACCTGTGGCAGCTCGGTCATTCGTTCAGCTTCAGCTATCAGGTCGCTCCGGAAAATCCCGATCATGCGCAGGTGTTCTCGGGATCGTACATGGCGCGTGTGCCGGATGTCGACTGGCTGACCGTGCTGTTCTATGCCGTGAAGTCGAGCAGCAATGTCGCCAGCATCGGCGGTATGAACGTCGTCGGCCCCGGTGAGATTCTCGGCGGCCGCGCCGTGATCACGCTGCCAGCCCGCGAGAATCTGTTCCACACCATCTCGGCTGGTCTCGATTACAAGCACTTCGATCAGACGGTACAGAGTGCGGCGACCGGGTTCTCGTCACCGGTCACCTACTATCCGTTCGTTGCCAGTTACGGCGCGACATTCCAGTTGGAGAAATCGACCACCCAGCTCAACGCTTCGGTGACCTACAACATGCGGACGCCCAGCAGCGACTGGGTCGCATTCGATAACAAGCGCGCCTACGCATCGGCGAGCTTTGCCCATCTGAATGTCGACGTCGCCCATACTCAGGAATTGCCGGAGGGCTTCCAGCTCTACGGCAAGATGCAGGGGCAGGTTTCGGACGGACCGCTTGTGTCCAGCGAACAGTTCAGCATCGGCGGCCTCGATACCGTGCGCGGCTATCTCGAATCCGAGGTCCTCGGCGACGACGGCATCGTCGGCAATCTCGAACTGCGCACGCCGGATCTCGGTCCGATGCTGCAGAAGGAGATGAAAGACGAGACCGGGCAGGGGACGCCGCGCTTCGTCACATTCAACGAATGGCGTTTCTTCGGCTTCGCCGACGCAGGTCATGTGAGCATCCAGCGTCCGCTGCCCGAACAGCAGTCCAAGTTCGACGTCTGGAGCTACGGCGCGGGAACGCGTTTCAAGGTGTTCGATGGCGTCAACGGCATGGTCGCCTATTCGGTGCCGATGATCAGCCAAACTTATTCGCAGGCCGGGGCTGGCCGCGTCAATTTCCGACTTTGGGGTGAATTCTGATGGCTATGGGGTGTGGGCACATGAACGGCGAACGCCATTCGACATTGCGACGACGCGCAAAGAATGCGGTCGCAGGACTTCTGCTGGGTTTTGCTGCAGCGGTGACACTGTTCCCATCGTCGGCGCAGGCGTGGTGGAATGACGAGTGGCAGCTGCGCAAGAAAATCAATATCGATTCCAGCGCGACGGGAGCGAATATCACCGATCCAATCGGCACTGCGCCAACCCTGGTTCGTTTGCACGTCGGCAACTTCCGCTTCAGTCTTGCGAAAGATGACGGCAGCGATCTGCGCTTCGTGGCGTCGGACGACAAGACTCCGTTGAAGCATCACATCGAGAAGTGGGATTCGCTGCTTGGTGAAGCTCTGGTGTGGGTTGCGCTTCCAAACGTCGCGCCTGGCGCGAAGTCCGAGTTCTGGCTCTATTACGGCAACAAGAAAGCCGTCGCCACCAACGACGCCAAGGGGACCTACGACCCGGATACGGCGCTGGTCTATCACTTCAATGAACGCGGTACGCCGGCGATCGACTCGACGGTCTGGGCCGGCAATGCGCAGAGCGTCGGGCAGCCCGCGGATGGTTCGTTGATCGGGACCGGCTTGCGCCTCGATGGCCGCCTGCCGGTCACGTTGCCCGCATCGTCCTCGCTTGCGATGGCCGACAGTGCGCCGTTCACCTGGTCCGCTTGGATCAAGCCGGCCGCCCTGCAGCCAAACGCTGCGCTGTACAGCCGCCGCGACGCCGCGAATGCAGTCATTATCGGTCTCGACAACGGTGCCCCGTTCGTCGAGGTGAGCAATGCGGCTGGCACCCAGCGCAGTGGCGCTGGCGCGCCGGTCGCAGTCAATTCCTGGCACCACCTGGCCGTAGTCGCCAATGCCGGCACCGTGACGGTGTATCTCGATGGCGTGTCGTATGCGGTTCTGAATGCGACGCTTCCCGCGCTGAACAGCGTTGCCCGCCTCGGTGGCGATGTCGTTGCCGCCGCGCCGGCGGCTGTCGCTCCCGCCGCTGACCCTGCGGCTCCTGCAGCCGACGGGACTGCAGCTCCTGTCGAAGCAGCACCTGCACCGGTCGCCGCGGCTGCGATGGCTGGCTATGTCGGCGATATCGATGAATTGCAGATCTCCAAGGTCGCTCGCCCGGCCGGCTTCATCAAATATGCCGCAGTTACGCAAGGTGGACAGCCCACGAAGCTGATCTCGTTCAGCGCCGACGAGGAGACCGCGAGCTGGCTCTCGGGCTACTTCGCCATCATTCTGAAGTCGGTCACGATCGACGGCTGGGTCGTCATCGGGTTGCTGATCATCATGGCGATTGCGAGCTGGATGGTGACGGTCGATCGCGTCAGCTACCTGAACAAGCAGGCCAAGGCCAACGATCGCTTCATGAAGAGCTTCCGCAAGCTGGCGGCGAATTTGACGGCGCTCGATCGTGGCGAAGCAGACGATGCCTCCGCGGTCCTCGGCAGCAAGCTGAGCGATGACGAAGCCCAGATGGTTCGCGCCTCGTCTCTGTACCGCATCTATCATGTGGGTGCCGAACAGATTAGCCATCGTTTCGGCAACGGCGATGCGATCCGCCTGAGCGGCGCCGCCATCGCGGCGATCCGTGCAGCGCTTGACAGCGCCTATGTCAAGGAAACCCAGCGTCTCAACCGCTTGATGGTCGTCCTGACCATCGCGATCTCCGGCGGCCCCTTCCTCGGCCTGCTCGGCACGGTGGTCGGCGTCATGATCACCTTCGCGGCTATCGCTGAAAGCGGCGACGTCAACGTCAACGCAATCGCACCGGGTATTGCGGCGGCCTTGGTCGCCACCGTGGCTGGTCTGGTCGTCGCTATCCCGGCGCTGTTTGCCTACAACTATCTGGTGACGCGTATCGGCGAATTGACCAGCGACATGCAGGTCTTCATCGACGAATTCGTCACCAAGATGGCTGAGTTCTATTCGTCCGATCTGCCGGCTGAACACCGCCAGGCTGCGGAGTAAGAACGATGCAGGTTCAGAGCAAATCCAAGCCCTATGACGATATCAACATCACGCCGATGTTGGACCTGGCTTACGTGCTGCTCATCATCTTCATCGTGATGACCACAGCGACGGTGCAGGGACAGAAGGTCAATCTGCCGAAAGCGTCTGCGGCGCCAAGTCTGGCGACGCAGACCACCAAGGCGATCACCGTCGCCAATGACGGCAAGATCTTCCTCGACACCATACCCGTCACGCTGCCGGAACTTGAGCAGCGGTTGGTGCAGCAGAAGGCGCTGACGCCGGAGTTTCCGGTGGTTCTGCGCGGTGATGCGCAGACGCAGTACCAGAGCGTGATGGATGTGCTCGATCTACTGGGTCGAATCGGTGTCACACAAGTCGGTCTCGCGACCAAACCTCTCGTGAAGTAACGGGCCGATGCACACCCCCGGGCAAATTCAGGACGATACCAAGAAGGCGTTCAAGACCTTGTGGTCATGGCTGCGCCGGACAGGTGAGGGCGCAGGGGCAGCGGCACCCGCGAGGGGCCCAGCTATCGATGGCGGGACGGCGATCGATACAGGTCCGCGTGAGCCCGGTATCGTCTTGCCATTCCCGATCCGCGGAGAGGCGCTGCTGGTGAAACTCGCAGAATTGCTGCGCCGCCGGATCGCGGAGCTCGATTCACCATCGGACAGCTTGACGTTGCTATTGTCGCACACTCCCTATTTGCGCCTGTCACTCGATGACGATGCGTATATCGAGTTCGATGCTCATACGTCGGAATACGATCTGGTGATTGAAGCGCCGAGTGGCACGCGAATGATCATTCAGACCACGGACTTCGATTCCCTCGTCACCTTCGTACTGCAATATGTGATCGAACGGCTCTCCGACAGCGCGCCTCTCGAGGTCGCGTCATGACGATGGATTCCGAAAACGGCAAGCCATCGGGGCGTGGTAGCGAGCGCAAGTCGCTGTTGCGTTACGGCGGCGCATTCGTGGTCATCGCTGCACTGTTCGGAGGCGCCTGGTTCATGTTGTCCGGCGGCAGCGATACGCCGCCACCGCGCCAGGTGCGCGAAATGACCGTCGTCAACATTGTGCCACCACCTCCGCCGCCACCGCCACCTCCGATGATCGAACAGCCGAAGGTGATTGATCAGCCGAAGATGGTCGAGCAGGAGATGCTCGAAGACAAGCCGGTGGAGAAGCCGACGGACGAGCCGGTCAAGGACGCCAAGAATGAGGAGCCTCCGGGCCCGCTGGCGCTCGACGCCAAGGCGACAGGTCCTGGAGATCTCTTCAATTTGGGCAGCAAGGTTGGAGGCAGCCCGTATGGCGGTCGTGGCGGCGGTGGCAGTCGTTGGGGTTGGTACGCGTCCATGGTGCAGACGCAGATCGAGGCCGCGCTGCGCGCCAACGAGAAGACCAGGAATGCCGCGACGCAGGTGCAGCTGCGAATCTGGGCCGACGGAACCGGCCGCATCAACCGGGTCGAACTGGCATCGTCGACCGGGAGTGCTGAACTCGACGCCACGATCCGTAACGACGTGCTCGGGCGGCTGACGCTGCGCGAGCCACCACCCAATGACATGCCGATGCCGATGGTGACACGCGTCACCATGCGACGACCGAGTTAGGCCCGCGCTTAACGGGCCAATGAGACACGACGAATATTGATCAGTAGGGGACTTGAGACCGATGTTTCACCAGAAATCCGATACCGCCTGGCGCCTGACGCCGCTCGCTGTATCGATGTGCGCACTTGTCTGTAGCGTTCCTGCGCTGGCGCAGGATGCTGGCAACCGCGCCGATGCCAAGCGTCCCACGGTCTCGCGTGTGAAGGCGACGTCGCCGAACGCGACGATCAACCTCGTCAACATGCTGGTCAAGCAGGGTGTGCTGAAGGAAGAGCAGGCCGAGGCACTGATCAAGCAAGCCGACGACGAAGCCTATGTCGCTCGCGAAGCAGCCAAGGGCGCCACGATGCGCGCCGAGGAAGCGGCAAAGACTGCCGGCGCCGCCGCAGCGGCGGCATCTCCGCCCGGCACCAAGCACGTCACCTATGTGCCGGAGGTCGTGAAGCGTCAGCTACGCGAAGAGATAAAGCGCGACGTGATGGCGAAGGCGCAGACGGAGAACTGGGCATCGCCTGGGAAGTATCCTGAATGGGCCCAGCGCATCCGTTTCTACGGCGATCTGCGGGCACGTTACGAGGGCCAATTCTATCCGACCGGAAACGATCAGGGGGGCGCTTACAATTTCAACGCGATCAATACTGGTTCGCCCTACGATATCTCGGACCAGACCAACTCCTCCTACAATGCACCGACTTATAACGCGTCGCAAAACCGGGATCGCGCGCGTCTCCGTATGCGGCTGGGTGCCGACATCGATATCAACGATCAGTTCACGGCTGGAATTCGCCTGGCGAGCGGTGACAGCAATTCGCCGGTTTCGACGAACCAGTCACTTGGAACAACTGGCGGCAATTTTTCTAAATATGCGCTCTGGATCGATCGTGCCTATGCACGTTATGAGCCGTGGAATGAGTTGACGTTTTCGATCGGCCGCTTCGACAATCCGTTCTGGTCGCCGACGGATCTTGCCTGGCACAAGGATCTTGGCTTCGACGGATTTGCTGTGCAGGCGAAGCACGAGGTTGCCGAAGGTATCACGCCGTTCATCGTCGCCGGTGCATTCCCGACCTACAACAGCGATTTGAACGCGGGTATCAATCTCGTAAATGTAAATAGCGGGCAGTACGAGAAGGTCCCGAGCAACGATAAGTGGCTGTTTGGTGCCCAGATTGGCGTTGGAGCAAAGTTTGCGCCGTACTCGGCCTTGCGGTTGAGCGCTGCCTATTATGATTTCACCAACACCCAGGGTCGGCAGTCTTCACTTTGCGTCGTCGTGAGCAGCAGCGACATTTGCGATACGGATATGACCCGACCATCTTTCGCTCAGAAGGGCAATACCTACAGGACGTTGCGTAATATTTTCGTGGATGCCTCGAATATTGACGGTACCCGATATCAGTATTTCGGTCTGGCGAGCCAGTTTCGGCCGGTCGTTGTCAGTGGTCAATTGGACCTCGGTGAGTTCCATCCCGTGCACGTCGTTCTCGATGGCGAGTATGTCAACAACACAGCCTTCGATCGGGCATCGATCGCTGCAGTAGCTCAGAACAACATCGGCCCCAGCGTCGCCGGTGGCCCTCCGGGTGTATATGACGGCGGAAACCAGGGCTGGATGGGCCGTGTGACGGTTGGTCATAAGGAAGTCAAACGACTGTGGGATTGGAATGTTCACGCCGGATACAAGTATCTTGAATCCGACGCGACCGTGGATGCCTTCGTCGATTCCGATTTCGGCCTCGGCGGTACCAACCTCAAGGGCTATTTCATTGGCGGCAATCTCGGTATTTCGGACAATGTCTGGGCGTCGCTGCGCTGGATGAGCGCTAACAACATCGCCGGCTCGCCGTATAGCGTCGATGTGGTTCAGTTCGATCTGAATGCAAGGTTCTGATCATGCGATATCGTATTCTGAGTTCAGTGGCGGTGCTCGCCATGCTGGTCAGCCCGGAAGCCCGGGCGGACGCCGAGTCGGACAAGCTGCGTGATGCTTTGCGCAGTGCGACGGCTCAGACCCGCGCCCTTGAGGACCAGCGGACTGCCTTGCAGGCCAAGGTAGCTGATGCCGAGCGCGAGAAGGCGGCGATGACGTCGCAGATCGCGGCGGCCAAGGCGCAGGTCAAGGAGGTCGAGAAGACCCACCGCGAAGCGGTCGACGAATTCAACCAGCGTCTGGAAGATCGCAACCAGACGCTGGAGAAGTGGAAGAGCGCCTACGAGGAGGCCGCAACCGTCGCCCGTACCAAGGACGCCGAGCGCGCCAAATTCGAAGGCGAAGCGACAGCCTACAAGGCGAACACCAAGAGCTGCGTGGCAAAGAATGCGCTGCTGACGAAGGTCGGGCGCGAGTTGCTGCACCGCTATGAAGGTATATCGTTTGGCGACATGGTGGTCATCAACGAGCCGCTGATCGGCGCGCGGCGCGTGCAGATCCAGAATCTACTGCAGGATTACGACGACAAGCTGCTCGAGCAAAAGGTGACCCCATGACGCGTTCCCGTTCCCCCGCAATCTTCCTGAAAGCGGCCGGTGTCGCGACATTCACCGGCCTGATGCTGTCGTCTGCTATTGCTCAGACGCCGGCGCAGCCGGTCCAGCCTCGCAACGCACAGGCCCAGATGCCGGCGCCGGCGCGGCCGAAGCCGGCCGCAGCGGCACCTGCCGCTGCTACTCCCGTGGCCCCTGCTGCGTCAAGCGCTGCCGCGCCGAGCACTGTAGCGTCGGCGAAGTCATCGGGTGAAGTGGTCGCCCGCGTCGGCAATAGTGACATCAGCGCCGATGATATGCGCTCCTACATCGCGGCACTTGGGCCGCGTGAGCAGGCGGCGTTGGCGCAAGATCCGGCACTGCTGAGCCAGGCGGTGCGCATGCTGCTGTCCAACCGTCTCGTGATGCAGGAACTGGCCGCGAAGAAGTGGGACCAACAGCCAGCCGTCGCAGCGCAGCTGGAAAAGGTGCGCGAGAACGCGATGGTGGAACTGTACTTGCAGTCGGTTTCCAACCCGCCCGCGAATTTCCCCAGCGATGAGGATTTGCAAAAGGTCTATGATGCCAACCGCGCTGCACTCCTTGTGCCGCGGCAGTATCAGCTCGCGCAGATCTTCATTCCGATGGCGAAGGATGCGGATAAGGCAACCGCCGACGCCGCGAAGAAGAAGCTCGACGAGGTGCAGAAGAAGCTGAAGGTTGCCGGGGCCGACTTCGCGGCGATCGCCCGTAGCGACAGCGGCGCCGGCGACAGCGCCGAGCGCGGCGGCGATCTCGGGTTGCTGCCGGAAGATCAGATCCGGCCGGAAATCCGCAGCCAGGTCGTCGGCTTGGCCAAGGGCGCTGTGTCCGAACCCATCACGCTGGACGACGGCTACCATATCATCCGTCTGGTCGACACCAAGGCCGCCTATACGCGCACGCTGCCCGAAGTACGCGATCAACTCGTCCGGCAGATACGCACCGAACGCGCCGCTGCATTGCGCCGCGCCTATCTCGCCGAACTGCTCAAGCAGCAGCCGCCGATCATCAACGAACTTGCTCTTGCCAAGCTGCTCGACGGCAAATCCCGTAACTAAGGAACGCGTCCCATGTCCGATACCGTATTGAACAGCTTCACCCTCGAATCGCTGCGTGACCTGCTGCAGACCGTTGGCTATCGCGTCGAGATCGTGTCGAATGCCGATATGCCGGTGCTGCGCTCGTCGACCGCCGGCTTTGCGTTCGACATTCGCCCGGGCAACCGTCTGGCCAATGAAGATGGTGGCTATGTCGATTTCACCTTTAGTGCGTGGCTCAATATCGAGGGCGAATTGCCGCTCGATGTCGTCAATCGCTGGAACGCGCTGCGCCGCTTTGGTCGGCTGCAGGTCGTCCCTGGTTATCTGGCCATGACGATGGATGTCTCCTTCATCGGCGGCGTCATGCCGAACCATGTTCGCGCGCAGGTCGAGATCTGGGACCATCTCGTTCAGGCACTGGTGCCTTATCTGCGCGAAGAACTGCAGAAACTCGATACGGCGAAGACTGTCGATGCACCTGTCGTGGAATCTGAGGCGCAGGCGCCGCTGGAGCCCAGGGCTGCTGCCGAAGCTCGCGTCGCCTGACGAGTCTGGAAATCTAGCGTGTCAGGACGACCGATCAGCTTGTATGGCCGACTGGCCAGTGGCGCCTTCGCAAGAGGCGTCCTGGCGGTGGCCTGGGCTGGGATGTTGTCCTGCGCTGTCCTGATATCGACACCAGTACTGGCGGAAGCCGAGTCCGAGCAGCGCGCCGAGGAAGTCGCCAAGTCGCCGCCGCCCGTGCCGAATCCCCCCAAGGCTGCCGCTGGCAATAAAACGGCAGCCTTGGCTCCACCAAACTTAGCAGCCCCACCAAAGCTGTCGGGTGCTTCCAATTCCAGGGCGCTCTATCGTTCGTTGATCGAGCGGGAGGTGCGCAACACAAATCTGCCGGCCGATGTGGCAGAGGCTGTGATGGGCGTGGAGAGTGGCTACGATCCGAGCCGCATCGGCGCCGATGGCGAGATCGGCCTGATGCAGGTGATGCCGCCCACCGCGCGCATGCTGGGCTTCAGCGGCTCGATGGCAGAGTTCGCGGCGCCCGAGGTCAATATCCGCTATGGCATCATGTATCTCGCACAGGCCTGGAACAAGGCCGGCGGCGACCTCTGCACAGCGCTGATGAAGTATCGCGCCGGGCATGGCGAGACGCGTTTCTCCCATCTGTCCGTGACCTACTGTTTGCGTGCGCGAGCCAGGCTGATGGCGGTCGGCTATCCCGTAACGGGCACGGTGCCGGTCGCCTCTTTCGGATCGCCTGTTGGCGTTGGCTCCAGCCTCGTTGCCGGATGTCGCGGCAGCCGATGCCTGATGTCACGCAATTCCGGCCGGGTCGATTTCGCGGCGCTGAACAACCGGCTGACGCAGGTTGTGATGCAGGCAAATGGCCCGAAGCCGATGACGAGGTGAGAGAGCGATGACAACGAGAATCTTGACGATCTCGGCGCTACTCGCGCTTGCGATGCCAGCGCTGGCACAACAGCCGCCGGAGCAGCCAAAGCCTGAGGTCATCATCGGCGGCCAGTCGCCTCCGCCGACCGTGCGCGAACGCTGCGTCGAGGTCGAAATCGGCGGTGCGCGAAGCTTCGGATGTCTCAACCAGACGCTGAAGCGCGACGTCGAGAAGGTCAATCCAACCCTGAATTTGCCGCCGATCGATGCGAGGTCGGGCGATACCAAGGTCGGCGTCGTGAATTTGCCGGGAGTGCAACAGCAATACGGCCAGAATTACGGGCGATCCGTGATTCCGTATCGGCTGCCGCCGCCGATCTATTCGTCACCAGTCAGCCGGCGCTAGGTTCACCACGTGCCATCGACGATTTCAATCACCAGCGCTGCACTGGTCGCCGTCGTGCTTTCCTGCGCGGCTCCTATGCCGGCGCGCGCGCAAATGCTGATGCCGACGCGAAACGAAGCGCCGCAGATCGCGCCGCCCAAGCCTTTGTCGCGAACGGAACTGCCGCCGGTTGAGCGCGGTGAGCGAGCAGGGACCGGATTCTTTGTCGACGATTCCGGGCATATGCTGACGGCGCGCCATGTGGTTCAGGATTGCAGTCGCATTGTGATCCAAAAGGAAGGTCGTACAACGTCGGCTCGCGTTGTCGCTCTGTCGACGCCTTATGACCTGGCTCTGCTGCGCACAACAAGGACCCGCGGGCTCGCAGCCGTCTTTCCCCGCAACGTAACGTCATCCCCCAACGATATGATGTTTGCGGCCGATTATGCGAACCTGTCGATGATGCTCGCGCGCGGGGGCGTGCTTGCCAACGCGTCGGTGGGCATGACATCCGGTAGCGGTGAAGCAGGGCATATTGCGCTGAATTCTACCGTAACATTCGGCAGCAGTGGCGCGCCGGTTATGGATTCACGCGGCCTGATCGAAGGTGTTGTCAGCAGGAAGACATCTGTCAATCGGGTGCTCGCGGTCGGCTCCGCCGGAGCCAAGTCGTTCCTCGCGGCCAGCAACATCCGATTTCAGGAAAATGACCGGCCGCAAATCGCGGGTTCGGGATCTCGTGCGCATCGCGCCGCCAGCATTTCAGCACGTGTCATCTGTCTGAATTAGAGGAGCTATTGTCATGATGCTATTTCGCCGGCTGTCCCCATCTCCGTCGCGATGGCGCTTTGCTAGGCTCTCTGCGCTGCTGGCGTCGATCGGTCTGATCTCCGCACCAGTGCCGCCGGCGCGTGCCCAGGGGCTAGACTATCGTAGCCCCGAAGCGGCGCCGCCTGCCTGGGGGCAATTTGCCAAGCTGGTGAAGTATCGCTTTGAGGAATGGGTTTCCGCTGACGAGGCGATCGCCAATCGTTTCCGCGCCTGGTTGAAAGAGGCCAATGGCACGCAGGACGGACCACCGTCGTCACTGGTCGTCAAGGCCTGGCTTAATCCCGACGGTACGGTCGAGCGCGTGTCATTCGCGAGCTTCAAGGATGATCGTGCCACCACCGATCTGCGCACTGTGCTGACCCGCGGAAATATCGGTGAAGCGCCGCCGCCCGAAATGCTGCAGCCGATCAATCTGCGGTTTTCGCTCAATCTATCGAAATAATAGTCGCAGGATCGGTCGAAGTACCGCTGTGCCGGGTATCCGATGAGTGGATGATCCAGGATTTCAATTGTTGGCACGACTCTTGCTCATCGTAAAAAGGAGATAGGGCGATAGCGAGAGTGAATCTTGAGAAACGTGTTGACCCAAAGAGCGAGAAATTGGTGTGTGAACATCTGGCACGAAATCAGGGATTCCTTGAAACACGCGCCAATGCACTAGAGCCTTTTCGGTTCTGATCGAAGCAGAACCGAGCTCGCTCGAAAACGCTCTAGCCGGATGCTGACCGTGCACCGCATGTAACCCGGGCCGACTTTTTCGGGCGGTTTCCTTCGATTGGCGCCTCGCACATTTTTACCCAGCGACGGACGACGCAGCCTTCGGGCGCTTCACCTATGGCAAAGGCAACCTTTGAACCATACTGAAATCCGTCGAACCGCATAGGTTCTTTCGATTTCTACACTGCAGCAAGCCTCTTTAAGGTCTTGTCTGTGGGTGAGCGGCGTAGCGCGGCCGCGTGCGCTTCACCTTGGGGAATGGGTGAACATCTGAGATCAACTGGCCCCATTGTCCGTTCGCGGCTTTTGTCTGTCCCGTTGTTCTTCAGGAAATGCTCATTGCCCTCCCAGTACACATGAAAGCACAACCATGAGTTCTCCCACCGTCTATTTCCTCAATGGTCCCAATGCCAATCTTTATGGGCTGGACAAAAGCGGCACCTATGGCCGTGAAAGTTTCGTCTCGATCAAGAAGCGCTGCGAAGACCATGCAGTTTCGCTCGGCTTGACGGTCGACTTCCGCCAATCCAACCACGAGGGCGTTCTGGTTGACTGGATTCAGGAGGCGAGGGAGAGGGCCGAGGGGATCGTCATCAATGCCGCCGGTCTCACTTACTCGTCGGTCCCGATCCTTGATGCGTTGCTCGCTTTCGAGGGACCGATCATCGAGGCGCATATGAGCAATATCTGGAAGCGCGAGCCGTTCCGCCATCACTCCTATGTGTCGCGCGCGGCGACCGGCGTGATCGCCGGGCTCGGCGCGCTGGGCTATGAGCTGGCGCTGACGGCGGTATCGCGTCTGATCGCCGAAAAGGCCGCGCAATGACGTCGGAGGTGATGGCGTTCTACAGCGTCCTCGATGACTTCAAAACCTGGCGTGCGGCGCTGGCCGCGGAGGGGATCGATCTGCGTCAGGCTGACGATATCACTGACCCCGCCAGCGTACGGCAGGCACTTGTCTGGAAGCCGCCGCATGGCTTCTTTGCGCGCTATCCGAATCTTGGTCTCGTCGTCAATCTTGGCGCCGGTGTCGACGCGTTGGTCGGGCGTGACGACCTGCCGGAGGTTCCGATCACGCGCCTGTCCGATCCGAAGATGGCGCGGATGATGGCTGGCTACGTGTTGTTCGCGGTGATGCGGCACGCACGGGACATCCCCGCGTTCGAGCGGGCGCAGCGTGAGCACCGCTGGCATTATATTCATCCGCGCGATCCCGAGACCATCACCGTCGGTATTCTGGGCCTCGGCGAACTCGGCCTGACCGCAGCGATGGAATGCGCGCGACAGGGCTATTGCGTGTGCGGCTGGTCCAACTCCTTGAAGTCGGTGGAGGGCATCGAGACATCGGCTGGTCTGTCCGCGTTGCCGGATATCCTGGGCGATAGCGACATTCTCGTCTGCATGCTGCCGCAGACGCCACAGACGCGTGGGCTGCTGAACGCCGAGCGCCTGGCGCAGATGAAGCGTGGCGCGGTCTTCATCAATGTCTCGCGCGGCAGCATCGTCGATGAGCCGGCGCTGATCGAGGCGTTGCGTTCGGGCCATATTGCGGAGGCCACGCTGGATGTGTTTGCCTCCGAGCCACTGTCGCCGGACAGCGCGCTCTGGGCGATGGACAATGTGCTGATCACGCCGCATCTCGCATCGGTGGCGCTGCCGGGCTCCGCGGCACAGCAGATAGGCGAGAATGTACGCCGGCTGCGGTCCGGGCAGGAGCTGCTAAGCTGCGTCGATCCGCGCCGGGGCTATTGAGCCCGGCGCGAATTGGCCGCCAACGGCAAAGGCGTCACGCGCGTAGTCGGCGAATGTCTGCACCGCCGGTCGCAGCGCGTGGCGTTTCAGACGCAGCGCCATCACATGCGTGGCCGGAAGCTTTTCAGTGATGGGCACCACGGCCACGCGACTGCCGTCATAGCCGATGGTGGTGCGCGGCACGGCATTGTGGATCGAATATCCCTGGCCATTCCCGATCAGTCCGCGGATCAGCTCGAATGACCGGGTCCGGAAGGAAATACGCGGCTCGATACCGGATGCCGTAAACAGGCTGGCGAAGTAGTCGCGCGAATGCGGCAGGTCCAGCAGGATGAACGGCTCGTCGCGCATTTCGGTCAGGCTGATCGACGACCGGTTCGCCAGAGGGTGATCCGCCGACAGCACGATATAGGGTGGCAGCTCGCAGAATTTCTCACCGACGATCTCGTCGGGGACGGCAAAGGAATAGGACAGCGCGAGTTCGGTCCGTCCGGAGACCAGCCCGTCGATGATCTCCTGCTGGTCGCCTTCCTCAAGTTTTACCGAGATGCCCGGCTGCCGTTCGCGAAAGCCGGACAGCAGCCCCGGCATGAAGCGTGTGGCGAGGGTCGAAAAGCTGCCGACCACGATCTCGCCGTGCAGGGTGCTGCCAAGCGACTGGGCGCTCTGGGCAAAATCGCGCGCATGCGCGAGCAGCAGCCGCGCGTCGTTTACCAGCCGCTGGCCGGCGGGGGAGAGGGTCACGCCCTTGGCGAGATGGCGAATGAAGATCTGGACGCCGAGTTCGGCCTCCAGCTGGCTGAGGGCGGCCGAAATCGAGGGCTGCGACACGTTCAGGCGCTTGGCGGCTTCTGTCACGCTGCCCGCATCGGCCGTCTCAACCACATAACGCAGGGCCCGGAGCGAGAACCTCATCGTGTTTTCCTATGCATCTCCAAACATAAAAATATTTTCCTTATGATAGGCCCTTCGGCACCCTGTCGTCCAGTCGAACAGGAGCCGATCAATGATCCGCACGGGTGAAGAATACAAACAGGGCATTCGCGATGGCCGCGAGGTCTGGATCGATGGCGAGCGCGTCAAGGACGTGACCACGCACCCGGCGCTGAAGCCGATCATCGACGTCAAGGCCCGGATGTATGACATGGCGCGTGAAGAGCGTTACGCCGCCGACCTCACTTACGTTGAAGACAACGAGACACATTCGGTCTTCTACAAGCCGCCGACGGAACAGAAGGACTGGCACGACAAGATCAAGGCCGTCGATCACGTGATGAAGGATATCGGCGGCGTGGTCACCCGCGTCGGCGATGAGACCATCGGCGAGATGTGGTCGCTGACCGACGGGCGCGACGTGCTGGCCGAGATCGATCCGCGTTTCGCCGCCAATATCGATCATCACATCCGTGCCGTGATCGAGAAGGACATCTTCCACGTCTCGGCCAATACCGATCCGAAGGGTGACCGCTCTCTGCCGCCGCAGCAGCAGGATCCGGATCTCATGGTTCACGTCACCCGCGAGACCGATGCCGGTATCATCATTCGCGGCGCGAAATACGAGACCGCTGCGGCCTATGCCGATCAGGCCTATCTGAAGCCGACTGTCGGCGCCTGGGCCAATGAGAAGCTGTCCGACTACGCGGTGGGCTGCATCGTCAAGATGGGCGCGCCGGGCGTGAAACATATCTGCCGCGGCGGCTTCGCCAATCGCAGCAGCGCCAATGCCAAGGACTATCCGCTTGCAAATCGCTTCGATGAGGTCGAGGCGCTGGTGGTGTTCGACGACGTGCTGATCCCGTGGGAAGACGTGTTCTTCTATCGCCATACCCGCGCTGCGCAGTTCGTGCGTTCGACGCTGCATCGCTACTCGGCATTCCCCTACGTGCTGCGTCTCCTTTACACCGCCGACATGATGATCGGCGCGGCCATGTGGAACGCCAAGCAGACCGGTCTCGACAAGCTGCAGTCGGTGCGTGAGAAGCTGGCCGATCTGGTCTGCTACCGCGAAGGCATTAATGCGCATCTCACCGCCTCGATCGCCATGGCGGAGAAGAGCCCGGGCGGCCTTCTGATGCCGCAGCAGTCGATGCTCTATGCCGGCCGCGTGTTCGCCTGTTCGCAGCTTCCGGCGATGATGCATATCGCCCGCGAGCTGTGCGGCGGCCAGATCTGCATCACCCCGAATGCCGATGCGTTCGAGGCCGAGGGATCAGGCAAGTGGCTCAACAAGTTCTATTCCCTGAACGACCAGTGGCAGGCCGACGATCGCCGCAAGCTGCTCGCTTTTGCGCGCGATCTCTTGAACTCCGACTATGCCGGTCATCGCCTGACCTTCGTGCAATTCGCACAGGCGCCGCACTTCAATCATCTGGCGGCGGTCTATAACAGCTTCGACTTTGCCGGGCCGCTGGATTTCGTGAAGAAGTCGGCCGGGCTGTCCGACCGTATCGACGGGGTGAAATCATGAGCGCTGCGGCGCATCCGCTGGTCGAGGTCGATATCTTTCGCGACGCCATGCGGATGACGGCCTCGGGCGTGGCAGTGGTGACAACGGATGGCGAGGCGGGCCGCGCGGGCGTTACGGTGTCGTCACTGTGCTCACTGTCGATGGAGCCGCCATCGGTTGTATTCAGCGTTCACCGCGACAATCGCCATCTCGAAAAGCTGCTGGCCAATGGCGTGTTCGTCGCCAACATTCTGTCCGATGTGCAGGAGCGTATTGCCAACAGCTTCGCCGGGTTGATCCCTGAACTGCGCGACAACCGTTTTCTTGCCGGTGACTGGTCGGAACTGCTGACCGGCGCGCCTGCGCTCGATGGCGCGTTATGCAATTTCGATTGCCGTGTCGCCAGCGTGTTCGATTTCGGCTCGCATCGCATCGTCGCGGGCGAGGTGCTGAACGTTCGCAACCAAGCTGCGCTGCCCCTGATCTTCTCCGATCGCACATTCCGTCGTCTCGCCGCCTGAGGATCTGCTCCATGACCACCCATCAGCGTTTTCGCAAGTTCAACACCAAGGAAGCCTATCCCGAGCAGTCGCTCGACAACGATGTCTGCATGGTCGTTCGCGCCAACAACACCGTTTATGTGCGCGGCCAGACGGCGATGGATCTCGACGGCAAGATCGTCGGCATCGGCGATGCCGCTGCGCAGACGGAGAATGCCATGACATGCGCCAAGGTGCTGCTTGAAGAGGCAGGCTCCAAGCTCGAGGACGTGGTGAAGATCGTCATCTACATCACCGATCGCGCCTATCGCGAGCCGGTCTATCGCGTCGTCGGCAAATGGCTGAAGGGCGTCTATCCGGTTTCGACGGGGATTATCGTTCAGGGCCTCGCCAAGCCTGAATACCTGATGGAAATCGACATCATCGCGGAAATTCCGGCGTAACGACGCGTTTTTCGTCGGCACTACAGAGATCAATCGGGCGTTTGCGGCTTCATCTTTCGCATGATCGATGAGCGTGGTTGCACGCGGCTGTCCGGCGGAAATTCTTGAGATTTATCAATCGTCTGGCACGATGTTTGCTTTTCTTTCTACGTCATAATCCTTGTGAGGTTTCGAGATGAAGCGCGCCTTGAAGTTTACTGCATTGATGTTGCTGTCGACGCTCGCGATTGGCGGGCAGGCATCCGCCCAGGAGAAGCTGGTAGTCAGCACCTGGGGTGGAAGTTTCCGCGATCTGATCGATGAAGCGATCGCCAAGAAGTTCACTGCCGAGACCGGCGTGAAGGTCGAATACATCACCGGCGGCACGATCGACCGTCTCAACCAGGCCAAGCTCGCTGCTGCGAAGCCGGAGAGCGACGTCACCTTCACGACGGCGCATGTCGGCTGGCTCTATGCCAACGACAATCTGTTCGAGAAGCTCGACATGGCGAAGATTCCGAACGCCAGCCATCTGGTCGAGCAGGCCAAGATCAGCCCGTATCACATCGGCTCCTGGGCCTATGTCTACACGATCGGCTATCTGCCCGATCAGTTGCCGAAGGGCGTGAGCTTCGAAAGCTGGGAAGGCCTGTGGAATCCCGCGCTCAAGGGCATGATCTCGTCGCCCGATTTCGATCCGAGCCATGTGATGGTTGTTGCGGCCAAGCTCTCCGGCGGCGACGCATCGAATTGGGAAGTCGGCGAAGCCAAGATGAAGGCGCTGAAGCCGAACTACAAGGCGTTCTACACCAACGATGCCAACAGTCAGCAGCTCTTTGCGACTGGTGAGACGCCGGTGCAGGTCGTGCTGTCGATGAACGCCTATTACATGCAGGCCCAGGGCGTGCCGATCAAGCTGGCGATTCCGAAGGAAGGCGCCGTACTCGGCGTCGATACCATGGGCATCACCAAGGGCTCGACCAAGGCGGAGCTGGCCTACAAGTTCATCAACACCGCGCTTGATCCGGACGTGCAGGCGAAGATCGCCGAACTGAAGAAGGGCAGCCCGGTGGTGGACAACGCCAAGGTCAAGCCCGAGATCGCAGCACTGCCGGGCGTGTTCACGACCGCGGATCAGTGGGCGAAGCAGACGCTGGTGATCGACGCCAAGCTGCGTGCCGAGAAGACCGGTACCTGGCGCAAGTGGTTCACCGAAAACATCATGGCTCCATAAACGAGTCCCGGTCGCGATCCGGCTGATTCCGCCGGATCGCGGTCCACGACATCACGTTCGCCCACTTCGAGTTTGTCCATGAACGCACGTCCATTTCTCGGATGGTTTGTCTCGCCGGCGGGCCTCGTTGCTGTGGGCCTGATCGCGGCGATGCTGGCTGTCTTTCAGTACAGCGTGCGGGCCTATATTCCCGGTACGCTCGAAGTCGGTGGATTCACCTGGGCAAATTTCGAGGCCATGCTGCGGCCGCTTTACGCCTTGGCATTCTGGAATACGGTACTGATCTGTTTTGAAACGGCGGTGTTCACGCTGCTTCTTGCCTATCCGCTAGCCTATGCGTTGACGCGCACCAACAGCTCCGCGCTGCGCTCCTTCATCCTGATCGTGTCGGTCACGCCGCTGTTTCTCGGCGAGGTGGTGCGGACCTATTCCTGGATGATCGTGCTCGGCAATAACGGATTTCTGAACACGCTGCTGCTCAAGCTCGGCCTGGTAGACCGCCCGTTACGCATGATGTTTACCTCGGGCGGTGTGATTGCGGCGCTGGTGCATGTGACCATGCCGATCATGGTCATCATGCTGGCTGCGGCGCTGTCGCATATCGATCGCAATTACGAGAAGGCGGCCGAAAGTCTTGGCGCGGGTCCGATTCGCATCTTCATGACCATCACGCTGCCGCTGTCGATGCCCGGCATCGTTGCCGGCTTCTCGACCGCCTTTGCCTGGACCTTCAGTGCCTTTGCGACGCCGCAGCTGATCGGCGGCGGCCGTGTCGCCACCGTCTCGACGCTGATCTATCAGCTCGGCTTCTCGTCGTTCAATTTCCCCTTCGCCGCCAGTCTCTCCATCATCGGCCTTGCACTCTCGCTGGCTGTAATTGCGTTGCTGAAGAAAGCCGCGAGCCCGCTCGAACGCATGGCGGGCACCACATGAAGCGCTCACCTGCAACCCTCGCGCTGCGTTGGTCGGGCCGCGTCCTCGTCGCCGCCATTCTCCTCTTCGTGCTGTTGCCCGGCGTTGTCGTAGCGATCTCGGCCTTCAACGATCGCGCGATCCTGCAATTTCCGCCGCAGTCATGGTCGCTGCGCTGGTTCTACCGCGCCTTCTCTTATGCCGATTTCGCGAAGGGGTTCTGGAATGGCCTGACGGTGACGGTCTGGGCATCCAGCATCGCGGTGGTGGTGGGATCGGCCTTTGCCTTTGCCATTCATCGCTACAAATTCGCGCTCAGGGATTTTCTCGAAGGCATTCTGCTGTCTCCGCTGATCATCCCGCATTACACCGTCGGTCTTGGCATTCTCATCCTCGCCTCGCAGACGGGGATCGGACGCGGCTTTCCGCTCGTCATCTTCGCCCATGTGGTGATGGTGCTGCCTTTCGTGATGCGCAGCACTTACATCTCGCTGGAAAATCTCGACACGCGCCTGGAGTTGGCCGCGTCAAGTCTTGGCGCCACGCCGCTACGGATCCTGTTTACTGTGACGATCCCGCTGCTGATTCCGGGCTTGCTCAGCGGCTGGCTGTTCGCCGCGATCCTGTCCTTCAACGAATTCACGGCGACTTTGTTTGTCAGCAGCCAGGCCACGCAGACGCTGCCGGTCGCCATGTATAATTATGTCCGCGAATTCGCGGATCCCACATTGGCCGCACTCTCGGTCATCTACATCGTCGTGACTGCGACTTTGCTCACGATCGCAAATTCCTTCCTGGGCCTCGGGAAAATCCTGAATGTTGATGCGCACTGATCCGATGACAGCCAATACGCCAGCCGCGGCAGCCGACAAGATCCGTCCGGCGGTGCAGCTCGACGGCGTCACCAAGCGCTTCGGCGAGTCCATGGCGCTGCATGAGGCCTGGCTGAAGATCCGGCCGAGCGAGTTCATGACTCTGCTGGGCCCATCCGGCTGCGGAAAGACGACGCTGCTCAATCTGGTTGCCGGCTTCCTCGAAGCCGATAATGGCGAGATCTTCATCGACGGCGATCTGGTCACGGAGACGCCCGCGCATATGCGTGAGATCGGCATCGTGTTCCAGAACTATGCGCTGTTCCCGCATATGAGCGTCGCCAAGAACGTGGCTTACGGATTGAAGACCCGCGGCGTCGAGAAGAGGGAGATCGCGCGCCGCGTCGACGAGGCGCTGGCGCTGGTCAAGCTCACAGGTTTTGCCGATCGCAAGCCCAAGCAATTGTCCGGCGGCCAGCAGCAGCGCGTCGCGCTTGCGCGGGCGCTGGTGATCAAGCCGAAGGTGCTGCTACTCGACGAACCATTCTCGGCGCTCGACAAGAATCTGCGCGGCTCGATGCAGGTCGAGCTCAAGCAGATCCAGCGCGAGCTCGGCGTCACCACGATCTTCGTCACGCATGATCAGGGCGAGGCGCTGTCGATGTCGGATCGTATCGCGGTGATGTCGGCCGGGCGCATCCGCCAGATCGCGGCACCCGACGATATCTATCGCCGTCCGGCGGATCGCTTCGTCGCGTCCTTTGTCGGCGATGCCAATATCCTCAACGGGCGCCTTGTCGAGAAGCGCGGCGATGTCGCGGTCGTTTCGGTCGGCGACATCAGCGCCGACGTTCCTGCGGCGCCGATTGCCGCGCTTTCGATCGGCGATGCCGTGGATGTCTTCGTGCGGCCGGAGCATCTCGCCGTCACGGCGCGTGGCGCTTCGGGATCGCTGCCCGGCACTGTGACGACGCAGGTGTTTCAGGGCGGCCATGTCGATCTCTATATCGACTCGCCTGGCAGTGCGCGTGAGCGTATCCTGCTGCGTTCGCCGGGCATTGCGGCGCTGTCGTCCTGTCCGGTCGGAGCCGAGATCGGATTGACCATCGGCTCCGACGATATCGTGGCGTTTCCGCCAGGCGAGGCGGCGTGAGGCGGCCGCGTCTAGAACGACGGCGCGGCGCCCGGATTCATCGCGCGCGCGACATAGTCCTTCTGCTGCGGCCGATAGCGCTCCCACAGTGCGCGGAGTTCACCGATCGGAGCGTCGTGCCAGTCGACACGCAGGTCGACCACCGGCCAGTCGAAGCGATCCGCCACATGCAGACCCGCGGCATGTTCGTCGTCGGTCTCGCCGCCGGCATCGAGGCCGGCTTCCAGCGCCGACATCAGCCGCTCCGCCAGCGGTTGCCCGGCGGTCGCCTCGAACTGCGCGATCATCACGCTCGGCACTTTCTCATCGACCAGCAGATTGCCGAGCGCGAGGCAGCCAGCGCCTTGCGCAATGCCGACGATCGGCAATGCCTGTTCGCCGGAATGCCAGGCTACTTGGCCGTAGCGATCGATCACACCGACCTGCCGCCATGCGGGCTGCGGCGTGCCGAGCGTGAGATTGTTGAGGACGGCACCCGCGCCGAGGCCCTGACGCAGCAGTGCAAGGCCGGTCGGGCCGAGCGACGGATCAGTGACATTCTGCGACACCACGAGGCCGAGCGGTCCCACCCAGGCGCAGCGCGCCGGCACGGCAATGCTCGACGACGTAATGGCAATGCCGAACGCGCCGGTCTCCGGACAGCGTGCCGAGATGGAATAGGTCATCGTGATGCTCCTGCAATCGTAAAAGTATTGGTAGTATAGATGATCGAGAAAATAGCTCAAATACTTTGCGATCTGATCAGTATCGAAAGTATAAGTGCGAATTCGAACCTCGATATCATCGCGTATATCGAGCGGATACTTGCGTCGTCGGGCGTGTCTTCGCGCCGCGTGCCGTCGCCTGATGGCTGCAAGGCGTCGTTGCTCGCGACTATCGGTCCCGTGGATCGTCCCGGTGTGGTCCTGTCGGCGCATACGGATGTGGTGCCGGTGGAGGGGCAGGCCTGGACCGTGCCGCCATTCGCCGGCGTGATCCGCGATGAGCGCGTCTATGGTCGCGGCGCGACCGACATGAAGGGCTTTCTCGCCGTCGTTCTCGCAAGCGTGCCGCGGTTGAAGGATGCGGCAACTGCCGCGCCCGTGCATCTTGCGTTTTCCTATGACGAGGAAGTCGGATGCCGCGGTGCCCCCGATCTCGTGCGTGCGCTGATGCAGTCCGTCGTGCCACCGGCGCTCGCCATCGTGGGTGAGCCAACCACGATGCGCGTCGTGCGCGCGCACAAGGGCAAGGTCGCGCGTCGCCTGACAGTAACAGGCCGTACCGGTCATTCGGCGATGCCGCATCGTGCGGCCAATGCGGTCGATGCGGGCGTTGCGATCGCGCATACGCTGCGTGCCTTCGCTGATGAGGAAGTCGCGCGCGGCGGCGATGCGGCGTTCGATCCGCCATACACGACCATTCACGTTGGCTCGCTGCATGGCGGCAGCATGGTCAATCTGGTGCCGGAACGGGCCGCGCTGGAATACGAGATCCGCACGATGCCCGGCCGTGACGCGGGCGAAATTCTCGCGCGGATCGATGAGGTGGTTGCACGCGAGCGCGATCGGCTCCGCGCCAATGCGCCGGAAGCTGACATCGTCTCCGAGGAACTGTCGGCCTATCCCGGGCTCGATACTGCCGCCGACGCAGCTGTGACGCGTCTGGTCGCAAGAATGGCAGGCGATACGCAGCCCGCAACCACAGTCGCCTTTGGCACCGAGGCCGGCCTCTACGCAGAGGCGGGCATCCCGACGCTGGTCTGCGGACCCGGCGATATGGCCCGCGGCCACAAGGCTGATGAATGGATCGGTTTCGACGAACTCGCGGCTGCGAACGCGATGATGGACAGGCTGGCGGATTTGCTGCATCGGCCGAGTGAAGAGTGGATACGCGTATCATGAAGAACGAAGTGTCGACGATCATGTCGACCATGCAGGCGATCATCGCAACGCAAGCAGGCGGTCCTGACGTTCTGACGCTAGTCGAACGACCAGTGCCTCTGCCTAGCCCCGGCGAAGTGCTGATCGAGGTCGCCGCGGCCGGCGTCAATCGCCCGGACCTAATGCAGCGAAGTGGTGCCGTGCCGCTGCCGCCGGGTGTCACTGACGTACTCGGTCTCGAAGTCGCCGGCCGCGTGGTCGGCGGCGACGCCGCCTTGCGCGGTCAGGCTGTCATGGCCCTGGTCAAGGGCGGCGGTTACGCACGCTATTGCATCGCCAAGGCGTCGCATTGTCTTGCGGTGCCCGAGGGGCTGACGATGGAGCAGGCGGCGGCATTGCCCGAAGCGCTCTTCACCGTCTGGCACAATCTGTTCGAGCGCGGCCGGTTATCGAAGGGCGAGACCGTGCTGGTGCATGGCGGTGCCAGCGGCATCGGTACCATCGCGATCCGCATGGCCACCGCTCGCGGCGCGACGGTCATCGCCACCGTGGGCAGCGATGCCAAGAAGAAGGCGGTGGAAGCGCTCGGCGCCATCGCCATCAACTATCGTACCGACGACTTCGTTGTCGCAGCGCGCGACGCCACAAGCGGGCGAGGCGTCGATGTCGTGCTCGACATCGTCGGCGGTTCCTATGTGACGCGCAATCTCGATGCGCTGGCGCCGGGCGGACGGCACGTCAGCCTGTCCTTCATGGAAGGCGGCGTGGTGCCGATCGATCTCGGTTTGGTGATGCGGAAGGGATTGTATCTGACGTCGTCGACGCTGCGGCCGAAGTCCGACGAGGAGAAGACCGCAATCGCTGCCGCGCTCCGTGCCGAGGTACTGCCGCTGGTCGCATCCGGCGAGGTGAGGCCGTTGATCTGGCGGACGCTGCCGCTCGGTGAGGCTGCGCAGGCCCATCGCATTCTGGAAGCCAATGAAAATATCGGCAAGGTCCTGCTGCTGCCGGCTGGCGCCGCCGCATGAGCAGCGATGTCGAGCGCAAAAGCCGCATATCGATACAGGAGCAGTCCCATGGCGATGACTAAACCCTCTCTCAAGCTGACACATGAAGGCGCGCTCAAAGCGCTGGCGGGTGCCGTCGCCAAGGCGGAGGAGCTTGGCGTGGCACAGAACGTCACGATCGTCGACGACGGCGGCAATCTGCTGGCTTTCGTCCGCATGGACGGCGCCAAATTGCTTTCGCGGGAAACATCGATGTCCAAGGCCATCACAGCCGCGTCGCATCGGCAGCCGACATCGCGGCTCAATCCCGCCGACGAGATCAAGCTGGCCATTGCAGGCGGTGGCCGCCTGACCAATCTCGAAGGCGGATTGCCCATCGTGATTGCTGGTCAATGTATCGGGGCGGTCGGCGTTGGATCGGGCACCGGCGCGCAGGACGTCGAAGTCGCGCGTGCCGCGCTGGCAGCCATCGACGCGGAGGATCAGAAGCCATGAGCAACAAGATCGAACTGTTCTACGCGCCGACATCGCCCTATGTCCGCAAGGTCATGGCCTGTGCGATCGAGCTCGGGATTGCCGATCGTATCGTGAAGCTGCCCAGCGCCGCGCATCCGCTCAAGCGCGACGCGCGGATCGCAAGTTTCAATCCGCTGGCCAAGGTGCCCGCGGCGAAGCTGGCGGATGGCACGTTGCTGTTCGACAGCCGGGTGATTTGCGAATATCTCGACGACCTCGGACATGGTTCGCTGTTTCCGCGCGGCGCCGAGCGCTGGCAGGTGCTCACCGAGCAGGCGCTCGGAGATGGCTTGCTCGATGCGGCGCTGCTCACGCGCTATGAGAATACCTGCCGTCGCGACGAGATCAGATCGGCGGAGTGGATCGATGGTCAGATGACCAAGATTGCTGCGGCGCTCGATGAGATGGAAAACTCTGTCGCATCGTTCGGCGCCCGCGTCAGCATCGGCAGTCTCACCATCGCTTGCGCGCTCGGCTATCTGGATTTTCGTTTCGCATCATTCGACTGGCGCAGCTCGCGGCCTGCCCTGACCGACTGGTTCGCAACCGTATCGGAGCGGCCGTCACTGCGAGATACGTTTCCGGCCGAGGGGTAATTCTGTCGTCAGCTTTCAGCCTCGACCCAGTTCAGCGTCATCCGCATCGCATGGCTGTGCCGGGCTTCGATCAACCACTGTTCTTCGCGATAGCAGATCGAGCGCAGCAGGCTCTCGATGGCGAAGGAGGCGAAGAACCGTGGCGTGATTTGCTCGACCTCGATGGGGCCGAGCGGAAAAGCGACGATCGACGCCGCCTTGAGGTGGCTGTCGTTGGGACGAGGTTCTGAGGCGCGCAGCAGATTGAGCGTCTCTATGGCGATGGTTTTCTGACCGGGCATCGGGGCATTCTGCCGAAAAACCTTACGCTGCCAGCCAGTGCTTAATTTTTCGTGGAACCGGGCGTCGCGCGGCTTAGGCGGCCAGATGAAAATCAGAAATCTGTACGCGATTTCGGCCTGCCGCCTTGGCTTGGTAAAGCGCAGCATCTGCTCGGCTAAGCAATGCCTGCAGTGTTTCAGGCTCGGCTGAACGGATCGCGATGCCCACGCTGACCGTGGCGTGGATAACACCGGCGGAAGTCGGGAACGTCTTTGTCTCCAGCGTTGATCGGATGCGCTCGGCGACAGCGGCCGCCGCTTTTGGGCTCGACGCGGCTAGGACAATGCAGAATTCCTCGCCGCCCAGACGCGCGGCAACGTCTTCGGCGCGAATGTTCGAGAAGATCACTTCAGCAAAGGCCCGCAGCACGCGGTCGCCGGCGGCGTGGCCGAACTGATCGTTGATCGTTTTGAAGTGATCGAGATCCATCACCAGAATTGCAGTGTTGGATGCTGTCTCCGTTACCTTTTCGCCAAACAGCGCGCGCCGATTGAGCAGGCCGGTCAAAGGATCGGTCATGGCATCGGATTTATGCCGGTTCGACGTCCGGATCTGGTTGATCGTCAGTGACAGCGCACCGATCCCGGTCAGACCGACAATCACCATCAGTGAATTGAACTGCTCTGCCCAATTCATCGGTCGATCGGTCAGCACGAATTGCCCGGTACGCAAGAGTTCGGCACCGCAAGCCACGAACGATGCGGCCGTGACGAGATAGAGTAGCGCATTTGCGACCATCAGCAGCGGTGCTTCGGCGCGCGCGTGCCAATATTGCGCGGCCGAGAGCGCAACGAGAAGGCCCGTGCCAAAATTCGCGGCCATCGTGCCGACGCCGGTGTAACCAAGCGCAAAGCCGATGATCATCGGAACGAGCCCTGCAGCGGTGACGAGGGCGGCGCGGATCCAATGGGCCTGGTTCGAGCAAAATTGCGTGGTGCCCGCATAGATCACCCCGAAGCCGACAAGCAGCAATATGAATGCAGCGAGCTGTAGCCTCGAATCATATTGTTCGAAGCCTGCATAGATGATGACGGCAACGACCGTGGTCGCGAGACCGATCGACCAAGTCAGCAGATAGGTCTCGGATCGCGCGACGAGCCAGGTGGCGAGCAATGTGAGCGCGAGCGCCGCGCTCGAGAGTCCGATCGCTGCGAAGATGGAGGACTGATCTAGCAACATGATGTCCGAACGCGGTGTAATTTATTTGATGCGCAATAAGCAGCACCCACTTACCACCGATCGCGGTCGGGGCCACCCATTTTGTATGGTGAGCAAAGCGTTACCAGACCGATGGAAGGGATGTCCGGAGATCGTCGTAAGATCGTTTTTGCAACGATTTGTGCCGGAACGAGACGCAGCTACCGGCGTTTTCCTGCAGGGCGTTACAGAGGGTTGAACATGAAAAAGATTCTGGCGACGGCGGCAGCTGCACTGATGATCGCGAGTTTCACGGCGACGGCGGCGTCTGCAAAGAAAGTCCATCGTGGCTACAAGGCGCACCACGGATATTACGGGGCCTATGGCCAGATGCGGGGGCCGGCGATCTTTCGTGGTAATGCCGCGATGAGCGGCAATCACGGCAATTCTGCCTATGGCAGCAACTCGCTCGGCCATATCAAGGGCGGCAATATCGGGGGCGGCAAGTAGCGCGGCATTACATTGGGGAAGGCGAGATCGATCGTTTCAATGCGACCGATCTGGTTAACGTCTTTCTGATGGGTTGGTGGTAATTGGCTGTACCGCAACTTACAGTTCAGGTTTGTCATGCTCCCGGATGGCCGTTACTCGGCGTGGTTTCGTATTCCCGAAAAGGAAGGCATGGGGATTATCACGCTCGCTGATGGTCGATTGTCGGGCGGCGATACGGTGATTGCCTATAGCGGTTCCTATATCCAGAACGGCGATGCTTTCACGGCGACGATTGCGACCCGCCGGCATGCGGACGGCCAGCCAACGATCTTCGGCATCGACGAGGTCGAGATTGATCTGGTCGGGACATCCAAGACCACGACGGCGTCCTGCAGAGGTGTCGTCAAGCAACGGCCCGGTGTGCCGTTTGAGGTCGTGCTGGTGCGCATGGAAGGCTAGGCCTCCGGTCTATTCGCGCAACTCGTATTGATGTCGCAACAGCTGAACCATGTCCTGGACCCGCTGGCGCCAGGCACGCGCGTCAGGCACAGCGCCGGCGGCCGGCGTGATGCGCAACATGGCGTTCCATGGGCGCGTACCATAGACGACCACCTCGAAGCCGGCTGTCGGACAGCCATCGATACCCCTTAGCGCGCGCAGGATCACATCCGCGATTTCCGAGCGGTCAAGCGTGCGGGTGCTCTCGACCGCAAGTTGCGGCTCCAGCGATGCCGCCGGATTCTCCTCCGCGACGACCGGATCGAAACCGTCTCTGGTGTCCGCGTCTGGCTCAGTCCTGATCGGTTCGGGATCGCCTGGCCTCCTCATGAGTCGTTCGACCAGACCGAGCAGGCCTCGATCGCGTTCGGGCGTCTCTTTCACATCAACGGTCCAATATCAGCGGCGACGGGCGATTTCACATCCTCCGCGGGGTGTTGTCGATGGGCTTCACGGTCATTGCGGTGCACAAATGCGCTGCGGGTTGGCTTTGTCGCAAAAGTTTCATCCGCGGCCTATAGTGGGGCGTCACGCATTCCCCTCAGACTTCTATGCGCCGGCCATAAAGCCTGCGTCAGGATGGAGACGATCGCCGTGAAACCGTTCCGCTTGGTATTTGCTCTGTCCGCGCTGGCGCTCGCCGCCCTATCGCAGCCCGCCCGTGCTGCGGATGTCATCTGCTACAACTGTCCGCCGGAATGGGCCGACTGGGCGTCGATGATCAAGGCGGTGAAGACCGACCTCAGCATCGAGATGCCGCATGACAACAAGAATTCCGGTCAGGCGCTGGCGCAGATCCTCGCCGAGAAGGCCAATCCGGTCGGCGACATCGGCTATTTCGGCGTCACCTTCGGTATGAAGGCCAAGGCGCAGGATGCACTCGAACCCTACAAGCCCGCTGGCTGGGATCAGGTCGATGCCGGCCTGAAGGACTCCGAAGGCTACTGGACCACGATCCATTCCGGCACGCTCGGTTTCTTCGTCAACAAGGATGCCCTCGCTGGCAAGCCGGTGCCGAAGTGCTGGAAGGATCTCGCCAAGCCCGACTACAAGGGCATGGTCGGCTATCTCGATCCGACCTCGGCCGCCGTCGGCTATGTCGGTGCTGTTGCGGTCAATCTCGCGCTCGGCGGCACCGACCAGAATTTCGATCCGGCCATCGCCTTCTTCAAGGAGCTGAAGAAGAACGACGCGATCGTGCCGAAGCAGACGTCTTATGCCCGCGTCGTCTCCGGCGAGATGCCGATCCTGCTGGACTATGATTTCAATGCCTATCGCGCCAAGTATTCCGAGAAAGGCAGTTTCGAATTCGTCATTCCCTGCGAAGGCTCGGTCGTGTTTCCCTATGTGGTCGGTCTCGTGAAGAACGCGCCGCACAAGGACAAGGCCAAGAAGGTCATGGACTATCTCCTGTCCGACAAGGGCCAGGCGATCTGGACCAATGCTTACCTCCGTCCGGCCCGCAAGATTGAACTGCCGGAAGCCGTGAAGGCCAAGTTCCTGCCGGACAGCGAATATGCCCGCGCCAAGAGCGTGGACTGGGGCAAGATGGAGCTGGCGCAGAAAGGCTTCAGCGACCGCTATCTCGCCGAAGTCCGTTGATGCACAATGGTGCCCCGGCGGGGGCAGGGGCACCATAATTTCATGTCGCATCGTAATTTCATCTGGATCTGCCTGCTGCCGCTCGTGGTGGTGACAGCAGCCTTCTTCCTCTTGCCGATGGCGCAATTGCTCGCCGTCGGTGCCGGTGGATCGCGCGGCGTGTCCGCCTATCTCGCGATCATCACCGAGCCGCGCTATCGCGCCACGCTGATCAATACGGTCGTACTCGCTGCGGCGACGACCGTCGCCACGCTGGTGATTGCCACCATCGCCGGCCTGTTCCTGCAGCGTCACCGCTTCCCCGGCCGCGCTGTGCTGATCGCGATGCTGACATTTCCACTGGCATTTCCCGGCGTCGTGGTCGGCTTTCTCATCATTCTCCTTGCAGGACGTCAGGGCCTGATCGGCGCCATCACCGCCGCGGTGACGGGTGAGAAAGTCGTGTTCGCTTATTCGATCTTCGGTCTGTTTCTCGGCTATCTCTATTTCTCGATTCCGCGCGTGATCCTCACGGTGATGGCCGCGGTGCAAAAGCTCGATATCGGGCTGGAGGAGGCGGCGCGTTCGCTCGGTGCGAGCCCGTGGGCGGTCCAGCGCGACGTGGTACTGCCGGCGCTCGGGCCGGCTTTCGTAGCCTCGGGCGCAATCGCCTTCGCGACGGCGATGGGTGCGTTCGGGACAGCCTTCACGCTTGCGACCAACATCGATGTGCTACCGATGCTAATCTATACCGAGTTCACATTGGCGGCGAATTTCGCGATCTCGGCGGCGCTGTCGATCGGACTCGGCGTGATCGCCTGGGCAATCCTCGCGCTGGCCCGCTCAATGAGCGGCGGCGCTGTCGCGGCAGCGGGGTAAGCCGATGCGCGATCGCCTCATCTTCGCTGGCCAGCTCGGATTTACACTGCTCGTTGCGGCGTTTCTCGTCGTGCCCGTTGTGTTGTCGATTTCCGCCGGCGTCACCGTCAATTACTTTCGCGGTATCCAGTCGGGCGTCACGCTGCAATGGGTGGTGCAGGTCTGGAACCTCTATGCCGGTGAAATCGGGCTGTCGTTCCTGATCGCCTTCGCGACCCTGGCGGTGACGCTGGTTGTCGGCGTGCCCGCGGCTTATGGACTACACGTGAAGGGCGGGAGGTTGTCGCGCGTGATCGAGGAGATCATCACGCTGCCGCTGGCGATTCCCGGCCTGGCTATCGCGCTGGCGCTGCTACTGACCTATGGCGGTTTCGGTGGCTTCCGGCAGTCGTGGCTGTTCATCCTCACAGGCCATGTGGTCTTCACCATGCCCTTCATGGTGCGCTCGGTGATGGCGGTGTTCGCTTCGGTGGACATCAAGACGCTGGACGAGGGGGCTGCCTCGCTCGGTGCGTCGCCATGGGCGCGGTTTTGCAATGTCATCGTTCCGAACGCCATGCCCGGCATTCTCGCCGGATCGCTGATGGTGGTGACGCTGTCGCTCGGCGAATTCAACCTGACCTGGATGCTGCACACGCCGCTCACCAAGACGCTGCCGGTCGGTCTCGCCGACAGCTACGCGTCGATGCGGCTCGAAGTGGCATCGGCCTACACACTGATTTTTTTCATCATGATTGTGCCTCTTCTGGTGGCGATGCAGATGTTTGCCGAGAAGGGCGAAAAGAAATGAGCGGGATTGCGGGCCACGGTGCGGCCGTTCATATCGAGAATTGCGGCAAGACCTTTCCGGATGGCACGCAGGCGCTGGCGCCGGCCTCGCTGGATATCGTGTCAGGCGAGACGCTGGTTCTGCTCGGCCCTTCCGGTTGCGGCAAGACCACCATGCTGCGGATCATCGCCGGGCTGGAGACACCCGATGTCGGCGGCCGCGTACTGTTCGACGAGACAGACATGACTGCGGTGCCGATCGAGCAGCGTCATGTCGGCATGGTGTTCCAGTCCTATGCGCTGTTTCCCAACATGACGGTGGCCGAGAACATTGGCTACGGGCTGAAGATTCGCGGCGTTGACAAGGCCGCGCGCGCGGCGCGTGTCGCCGAAATGGTGGCGCTGACCAATATCGGCGGGCTCGAAAACCGCCGTATCGATCAATTATCTGGCGGCCAGCGTCAGCGCGTAGCTTTGGCGCGGGCGGTGGCCGTGCGTCCACGCGTGCTGCTGCTAGATGAGCCGTTGACAGCGCTTGATGCGTCGCTGCGCGACCGGCTGCGCAGTGAACTCAACAACCTGCTGCGCTCGCTCGGGATCACCGCGATCTATGTGACTCACGATCAGGCCGAAGCGATGGAACTCGGCGACCGTATCGTTGTCATGCGCAAGGGCGCCATCGCGCAGATCGGCACGCCGCGCGAGATCTACTTTGCTCCCCAGAATCGTTTCGTCGCCGAATTCGTCGGTGCGGCCAATATCGTCGAGGGGCCGGTGAGCGGCGGTCGGCTGACGCTGCCCGGTGGCTGGCTGGCGCTCGATGCCGCCGCCGACAACGCTGCGGCAGTGGCGATGATCCGGCCGGAGACCATCGGAATTGTCGCCGAGGCGGACGCCTTCCTGCGCGGCATGGTCGAAAGCGTCGCCTTTATCGGTGATCGCCAGCGCCTCGTGGTGACGGGTGCGGCGAACAAGCCGTTGACGGTGGACGCGCCGAACACCATCAATGTGCGTGCAGGGGAGCGCGTCGGCCTGTCGGTCACGCCTCAAGCGGTTCGCGTGTTGCCGAAAGAAGACTGATGTTGAAGCCTAAGCCCACCATCATCGCGCAGATCTCCGATCTGCATATCAAGGCGCTGGGCGAGCTGGCCTATGGCAAGGTCGACACGGCCAAGGCGCTGGAGCGCTGTGTGGCCGAGCTGAACGCACTCGATCCGCGGCCCGATCTCGTCGTCATCTCCGGCGATCTCGTGGATACGCCGACGCCCGGCGAATACGAGTATCTGTGGCGACTGCTGGCGCCGCTCAAGATCCCGTTCATCGGTGTTCCCGGCAATCACGACGCCCGCGACATGATGCGCGCGGCATTTCCCGATTGGGCCTATGCCAAGTCGTCGGGCCCGCTCGATCAGGCGCGGACGGTTGGCCCGCTCGATATCATCCTGCTGGACTCGCATGTTTCGGGCAAGCCGCACGGCACGCTGGAAGCGGCAACGCTGGAGTGGCTGGATGCCACGCTGGCATCATCGCGCGAGCGGCCGGCATTGTTGTTCCTGCATCATCCGCCGTTCCGCACGGGCATCACCCATATGGACGTGCAGGACCTGTTCAACGCGGATGAGCTCGCTGCCATCGTCCGCAGGCATCCGCGCGTGCGCATCGTCGCCGCCGGCCACGTCCATCGCGCGACACTGACGACATTCGCCGGGACGGTTGCGACCATTTGCCCGGCGCCGAACCATGCGGTCGATCTCGACATCGCCGAATTGCGTCCGCCGTCCTTCCGTGTCGAGCCGCCGGCTTTCCACCTGCATGTCTGGTTTCCGGATGGCGAGGAGGGCGGCCATCTGGTCACGCATCAGGTGCCGATCGGCGACTTCGACGGCCCGCATCCGTTCTTCGGCGCGGATGGGAAGTTGCTCTGAGCTAGACCAGCGCGTTGGCCGCGATCAGGCTGCGATAGAATTCGGCTGACAGCTTCGGCGTTCGTTTCTGCGTCGCGAAGTCGACGTGATACAGCCCGAAGCGTTTTTCATAGCCATCCGACCACTCGAAATTATCCATCAGGCTCCAGTGGAAATACCCCCTTACGGGGATGCCTTCCGACGTCGCGCGCTGCAGATGCGTGAGATAGTTCCTGAGATACATGACGCGGTCGAGGTCGTGGATCTTGCCGTCACCGGCCGGCCGGTCGGCGGCCGATGTACCGTTCTCGCTGATATAGATCTGCTTGACGTTCCAGACCTTGGCGACATTGCGGGGCGCCCAATACAGCGCCTCCGGCCCGATCCGCAGCCAGTCCGAATCCATGCGCGGGAACGAGGTCGGGAACGGCACCAGTGCGAAGCCGTTTTGATCCCCACTCGCTACCACATAATATTGCGGCATGTAGACGTTGAGACCGACGAAATCGACGGGGGAAGAAATGATCTTCAGTTCTTCGGCGGTGAAGCTCGGCGCATTCTTGCCGGCATAGGCCAGGAATGCATCGGTATATCTGCCTTCGAGAATGACGGTCATGTAGCCGCCATTCATCTCGCGCGTTGCGATTTCGGCTGCGCGGATATTGGCAGGCGTCTCAATGGCCGGGACGCAGGATGCGACATTCTCGGCGAGGCCAACCCTGGTGTCCGTACGCCCATTGGCGCGGATCGCCTGCACGGCCATGCCGTGGCCCAGTGCGACGTGATGGCGAACCTGGTTGAGCTGCGACTGTGGCAGCTTGAGGCCGGGCGCGAGCTCCACCGGGCCGTGGCCGTAGCCGAAATCCACGAAGGTGCCGCATTCATTGATGGTGAAGATGTTTTTGACGCGGTCGGTGATGCGCTGTGCGACATGGGCGGCATAATCACCAAACGCCTTCGATGTATCTGGCGACGCCCAGCCGCCCACGCGGTCCTGCAGCGCCTGTGGCAGATCCCAGTGATACAGCGTGGCGTATGGCTCGATGCCATTGGCCAATAGCTCGTCGATGAGGCGGTTGTAGAAATCCAGCCCTTGCGGATTGGGCGTGCCCACGCCGGTCGGAAATACGCGCGACCATGACATGGAGAAGCGATAGGCCTTGGCGCCCAACGCCTTCATTAGCTGGATGTCTTCCTTGTAGCGACGGAAATGATCCACCGCGTGGTCGCCGTTGCCGCCGCCACGGATCTTGTTCGGCGTGTGCGAATAGCTATCCCAGATTGAGGGGCCGCGGCCTTCGGCCGAGACGGCGCCCTCGATCTGATAGGCCGACGTTGCGGTGCCCCAGACGAAATCCGCCGGAAAACGCCGGTCGTTGGGAAGCGCCGCCGGTGTGACCGAGACTGTTTGAGCCCCGGCCTGCGCAGTCGGGACGGCGAGGCCGGCGGCGAGCGCGCCGGCCGCTCCGGCAAAATCGCGGCGCGTGAAACGATGGGACACCGGTACTCCCTGCTATCTGCAAATGTGACGATCAATCGTCATGCGGTTCATGATAGTTCTCTGCGCCGCCTTTCCAATAGCCTGACGCCTTGACCCACGCCTTGGGATGCTGGCGCTCGTCGACAAGAATCTTGCGGAGGCGCTTGGCGCCTTCGGATTCCGCGGCGATGAAGGCGTAGCCGTCGCCAACGGGAAGTTTGAGGCTGCGCAGGGCATCTTCCATCAGGGTGGTCGAACCGGCGCTCTGCTGGCCACGATGCAACCAGTTGATGGTGACGGAGGCCTTGGATGCGAAGATCTGCTCCTCGGCAGCATCGGCGACTTCCGCGATCACGATGGCCCGTGTGGCAGGACGCAGTTCATCAAGTCGGCGGCCGATGGCGGGCAGGGCAGTTTCGTCGCCGATCAGCAGGTACCAGTCGAAGTCGTCCGGCACCACGAACGAGCCGCGCGGGCCGCCGATACCGACTTTATCGCCTGGCCTCGCTTGGGTAGCCCAGGTCGTGGCAGGCCCCGCATCATGAATGGCGAAATCGATGTCGAGCTCTTTGGCGGCTTCGTCATAGCGCCGCGGCGTGTAGTCCCGCGCGATTGGCCGCGCGCTCTCATCGACCAGCACGCGGCCTTCGCTGAAGGCGGGCATCAAAGGTTCGGTTTCGCCGGGGCGCGGGAAGAACACCTTGACGTGGTTGTCATAGGACGCGCTGACGAAGCCATCGAGGTCGTCGCCCGTGAGGGTGATGCGCTTCATGTGCGGCGTCACGGACGTCACGCGTTTGACGGTCAGCAGACGGCGCTTCAGCTCGTGGCGAACCCGCGTGATGCGATGAAGATCGTTTGAAATAGTGTCTGAAGATGTGTCGATCATGTGGATTCCCGGGGAATCCAGATCGGCCTGTTTGACGCGATGTCGCGCAGGTCGAGCCTGGATCAGGTTCGATCGGCGCGTTGGTTCACGTTAACGCTTACGTGCGGCCTCGCCGAGACAGCAATCACGGCAGAGGTAGCGAAACGTCCTTTTACGTGCAAGCCCGGGATTGTCGCACGTGCTGCACGATGGCGTGAGGCCGGAAGCCTTCTAAACTGGCTGATGTCACCGCATGGACATTGCGGCCTTTCCGGGGGAGAACCGTTTCCGGATGTGGCGGCGTGCCCCCCGAAATTGTTGGACGAGATAGACCTGATGAGCACTGAAGCAAAGTCTCCCACGCGCGTGGCCATTGTTGGCCTTGGCCCGATCGGCCGCAAGGTGGCCGAAGCCCTGGACCGCGGCATCGATGGCCTGGTTCTGGCGGCGGTCGCCGTGCAGAATCCGGAGAAGCATCAGGCGTTCCTGTCCGGTCTCGGCAAGGCGCCGCCGGTGCTGCCGATCGCGGATCTCGTGGATGTCGCCGATATCGTGATCGAATGTGCGCCCGCAGCGTTGCTGCCCGAAATCGTCAAGCCGTTCGTCAGCAAGGGCAAGACCGCGATCGTGCTGAGCGCTGGAGCGCTGTTGTTCAATGAGGATCTCGTTGCGCTGGCCAAGCAGAACGGCGGTCAGATCGTGGTGCCGACCGGGGCGTTGATCGGGCTCGATGCCGTGACGGCTGCCGCCGAGGGCAAGATCTCGTCAGTGAAGATGGTGACGCGCAAACCGGTGAAGGGCCTCGCCGGCGCGCCCTATATCGTCGAGAACAAGATCGACATCGAGAGCATCACCGAACCCCTGAAGATTTTCGAGGGCACGGCGCGCGAGGCCGCCAAGGGCTTTCCCGCCAATCTCAATGTCGCCGTCGCGCTGTCGCTTGCGGGCGCGGGCCCTGATGCCACAACGCTGGAAATCTGGGCCGATCCGGCGTTGACGCGCAACGTTCACCGCGTCGAGGTGGATTCGGATTCCGCACGGTTCTCGATGCAGATCGAAAACATCCCGTCGGAGAACCCGAAGACCGGCCGCATCACCGCGCTGTCGGTGATCGCCTATCTGCGCAAGCAGCGCGCGGCGCTGCGCGTCGGAACGTAAGGCCTACTTGCTGCTCTCGGCTTGATGCGCAGGGGCTATCCGCTGTGCAGTCTCGATTCCCTGGGTCCGGGCGATCCTGGCGAGTTCGCAGCCTTCGCAGTAGCGGCGATCCTTATAGTCGATCCAGTTATGGGCGAAGACACGCTCATTCGGGATGTCGTAGCGGGCCTGCAGCACGCGGACCAACATGCGCCACGCCGCGATCTGGGCATCGGTGGGCGGCTTGCGGACATTGGGGTAGTTGCCGACGAACTCGACCCCGATCGATGAGTCATTGTCGATCTGCTGATAGGTCCCGCTGTTGTCGATATACTTGTTGTCGTTGCGGTTGCCGCGGTTGAGATGGTTCGGCACCGCCCATTCGGGCGTCGACCAGTAAACGGTGCCGTCGGTCTCGATCCAGATGGCGACGCCGCGACGATCGGGTTTCTGCATCTGCGCGACCGCGTTACGCCAGGCGGAGCCGACCGCGCCTTCCGACTGATGCACGACGATGTTGCGCCATTCACGGGCGTGGCGGAGATCGGTCCATGGCCTTAGCCAGACCATGTTGAGGCCGGGAATGTCGGGGGTGCCCCGGGAGCGGGCGGCGATTTCGAAGCTCGAAGGCGTCTGGGCGGTCGCAGGTGTGGCGATCGCGCACAAAACCAGCAATAGCCCGACGACCTGACCTCTCATGTCCCTCGTTTCCGAAGGCGTCTCATAACGCCTCCGGAAAGCGTAACCGAGCCGCGCTGGGAGTCAAATCCGCGGCTCGGTATGATCGTCGCGCTAGGGCAGCCTGCGCGCGTAGGTTGCGCTCAGTTGAAGTATTCGGGCAGGGTGAAGCCGGCGTAGAACTTGTCGTTGCGGATCGCGGTCTTGAACGTGTCCGATTGATAGGCCGCAACGATGTCCTTCGCCCATGGCGCCTCGGCATTGCCCCGGCGGACAGCCACGACATTGGTGTAGGGCTTGGTCATTTTTTCCAGCGCGAAGGCCTCGGTCAGCTTCAGCCCGCTATAGATCGCGAAATTGCCCTGCACGGCGGCGAAGTCGGCATCGCCAAGGGCGCGCGGCGCCTGCGCATTCTCCAGCGGCACGATCTTGATGCCCTTTGGATTCTTGATCACGTCGAGCTCGGTGACATCGACGGGGTTGTTGTCCTTGATCTCGATCCAGCCGAGGTCGCGCAGGATCCACAATGCGCGCTGCAGGTTCACGGGATCATTGGGCACCACCACGGTCGCGCCGGCCTTCACGGCATCGGATGTCTTGTGCTTGGTCGAATAGAGACCCATCGGCGGCGTCGGCACCGTGATGATGCCGGTGAGGTCGGTCTTCTGGCGCTGGTTATAGCTGTCGAGGAACACCGTGTGCTGCATCACATTGGCGTCGATGTCGTTCTTGAACACCGCGGTGTTGGCTTCCAGGCCGGTCGAGAACTCGTAATATTTGACAGTATAGCCCTTCTTTTTCAGCTCGGGCTCGACGCCCTTCTTGAAGCCGTCGATATAGGGGCCGGGCACGAAACCGACCTTCAGTTCAGGCTTGGTGGCAGACTGCGCGTCGGCATGATCACCAAAGGAGACGAGTGCGAGCATCGCGGCGGCGATGACGGAGAGGGCGGTCTTCATTGTCGTTGTCTTTCAGGGAATGTCAGAATGGGATTATTTCGGCGCCCAGATCTTCACGTCGCTGGCGTCGACCTTCACGGGGATCAGCTTTTCGTTGAAGAACGCATCGGCGATGATCTGCTGCTCGGACAGGCCGGCTTTGGTGACGGCGCCGACCTTGTAGGAGCGGTGGCTGTTGGCTTCCTCGACAGTGGCGGCGTCGATGCCCCACAGGCTTGAGAGGAGCTTGGCGGCTTCCTTCGGCTCGGCCTTGGCCCATTTGCCGGTCTCGTCCAGCTTCTTGAAGATCACGTTCAGCACGTCGCCGCGCTTGTCGGCATAGGCGGCCGATGAGAGATAGTAGCGCTTGTAGCTGGCAAGCCCGTTACTGCCGTCCGCGAGCACGCGCGCGTTGGATTGGCGCTGCGCGCTGGTGAGGAACGGATCCCATGCTACCCAGGCATCGACATTGCCGCCGACGAAAGCAATGCGGCCGTCGGCCGGCGGTAGATAGGCCGGCTGGATGTCCTTGAAGGTGAGGCCGGCCTTGCTCAGCGCAGCGAGCAGCAGGAAGTGGCTGCCGGCACCCTTGGTCACCGCGACCTTCTTGCCCTTGAGATCGGCGACCGTCTTGAGCGGCGACTCCGCTGGAACCACAATCGCCTGTGCGGCTGGCGAGGCGGCTTCCTCGGCGATGTAAGCGAGCTTGGCGCCGGCCGCCTGCGCGAATAGCGGCACGGTGTCGGCGACATCGGCGCCGAAATCGACATTGTTGGTATTGATAGCCTCGAGCAGCGGCAGGCCGCTGGTGAATTCATGCCAGCTGATCTTCACGCCGAGCGGCGCGAGCGCCTTCTCCAATTCGCCATTGGTCTTTAGCACGGCGATCAGCGTCGACGACTTCTGATAGCCGATGCGCACCGTGTCCGGCGTCTGCGCGCAGGCAAACGATACCGACAGCATTGAGGCCACGGCGGCCAGTTGCAGCGCCCGGGTGCGCCGGAACACGAAGCGTTCGATGAAGCGGGCGATGTGGATCGGAAGCATGTTGGGACTGCTTTGCTGATGATGTTTCGTGAGCAGCAAAGGTGCGAGAGCGGCTCGTTTCCGTCAATGAAATGGCCAACTGTAGTTCCGGGCGCGGCGATGCAGGCATGCTGCGATGGCCTTGTTGTGCAGCGGAAACGTTCTCTGCATGCCTTCCGGGTGGCGCCGGAAGAGCAGGTTATTTCCCTGCGGCGGAGATGAAGCTGCTCCCGGAGCTGACCTTCGGATTGCAAAACTTGCAGACTGCCCGCGACCTTTGAAAGCACAATCTTCGCAATCGCGCGTAGCGTTTCAGCATCACGCCCTGCATCGCCCGGGCGCAAATGGAGCAACAGCGCATGTCCTATTCCCGACGATCCGTGGTCGCAGGTCTCTCCGCAGCACTGTTGCTGTCAGCCGGGCTGATGGCATCGCCAGCCGCGGCACAGGAGCTGAAGGAAATCCGCATCGGCTTTCAGAAGGCCGGCATCTTCCCGGCGGTGAAGCAGCGCGCGACGCTCGAAAAAGTATTCAAGGAAAAGGGCATCAGCGTCCGATGGGTCGAATTCCAGTTCGGGCCGCCGATCCTCGAAGCGATCAACACCGGCAATGTCGACTTCGGCTATGCCGGCGACGCGCCGCCGATTTTCGCGCAGGCTGCGCGTGCCAATCTCGTCTATATCGCCGCCATCCCGTCGCGCGGCTACAATCAGGGCATCGTGGTTCCCGAGAATTCGCCGATCAAGACGCTCGCCGATCTCAAGGGCAAGAAGGTCGGCTTCGGCAAGGGATCGAGCGCACATAACACCATCATCGCCGCGCTGGAGAAGGCCGGACTGACCTATGCGGATATCACGCCGGTCTATCTTGGCCCCGCCGACGCGGTGGCGGCATTCGCCGGTGGCAATATCGACGCGTGGTCGATCTGGGATCCGTATCTGGCGCTCGCCGAGGGCAAACAGGCGCGGGTGATTGCCTTCTCCAAGGACGTGCAGGATTCCATTTCGTTCTTCCTCGCCAACAAGGATTTCACCACCAGACACCCGGACATCGTCGCGCTGTTCAACAAGACCTTTGCCGATGAAGGAAAGTGGGCCGAGGCCAATCGGCCGGAGGTCGCAACGAAGCTTCAGGAGGCGACCGGCGTCGACAAGGCAGCGACCACGCGGGCCGTCGAGCGGTCGAACTATACGGTGGTGCCGATCAACGACCGGATCATTGCTACCCAGCAGGAGACTGCGGATCGCTTCCACAAGCTCGGCCTGATCCCCAAGGCGATCAACGTGAAGGACATCGTCTGGACCTGGACCCCGGGCTCCTGAGCTCCCGAAAACTCGCCGGGAGACGATTAGCGCTGTCACCAGCCGTCTCCCGGCACTCTTTTACTCCCGCAGGCCATTGAAACCGCTGGATTTTCCTCATTTATGCAGTGCGGTTGAAATAATGCCCGAAATCAGTAGGTTGCCGCCACGGCGCCCGCGACACGCAGGCCGGCCCCGTGCTTCACAACTGCGCAGAAACGTCATTCAATGAACGCTCCCCTGTCCAAGCCGACCGGAGCGCCCGTGCCAGTTCTCGATCCGCAAGATCCTGGCCAACAAGGGCGTGCCATCATCTCCTTCGATGGTGTCAGCAAGATCTTCCCGTCGCGGAAGGATTCCGCCGAGGTGAAGGCGGTCGACAATATCGACCTCGTCGTTCCCGAAGGTGCCATTGTCGGCGTGATCGGCAAGAGCGGCGCCGGCAAGTCGACGCTGATCCGCCTGATCAACGGACTTGAACAGCCGACCCACGGCAAGGTCACCGTCGACGGCCTCGACATCGGATCGCTGGACGAGAAAGCGCTGCGCCAGGCGCGCCGCTCGATCGGCATGATCTTCCAGCATTTCAACCTGCTGTCGTCGCGTACTGCGTTCGACAATATCGCGCTGCCGCTGGAGATCGCCGGCACGCCGCGCAAAGACATCAAGGGAATCGTCGAGCCGCTGCTCGACATGGTCGGCCTTGCCGACAAGCGCGACCGCTATCCGGCCGAACTCTCCGGCGGTCAGAAGCAGCGCGTCGGCATCGCACGCGCGCTCGCCACCAAACCGAAAGTGCTGCTGTCGGACGAGGCGACTTCCGCGCTCGATCCCGAGACCACCGCGCAGATCATCGCGCTGCTCAAGCAGATCAATGCCGATCTCAACCTGACCATCCTCTTCATCACCCATGAAATGTCCGTGGTGAAGAAGCTCGCGCAGCGCGTCGCCGTGATGGAAGGCGGCCAGATCATCGAGCAGGGCACGACCTACGAGATCTTCTCGAAGCCGACCCACGCCACGACCAAGCGTTTCGTCGGCGAAGTCACCGGCGGCAATGTGCCGGAATGGCTGCAAAGCAAGCTGCTGGCCGATTACGCACCGGGCCGTCAGGCGGTGATCCGCATCGCCTTCACCGGCGCCGATGCCGATGAGCCCGTACTCTCACGGCTAACGCGTACCTATGGCGTGGACTTCAACATCATGCATGGCCAGATCGAATATGTCGCCGACCATCCGTTCGGCACGCTGATCGCCTCCGTCGCGGCCGAGCCGGAATTGCAGGCGAAGCTGATCGCCGATCTCACCGCGACCCGTAACACCGTGGAGCATCTCGGCTATGTCGCCTGAACTGATCAACATGATCCTGTGGTCGACGCTGGACACGCTCACCATGGTGGCGCTGGCTGGCATTTTCGGCACGCTGGCCGGATTGCCGCTCGGCATCTTCCTGGCGACCAGCCGCGCCGGTGAGCTGTTCCCGGCGCCGAACGTCAATCGGCTGCTTGGCCTCGTCGTCAATGCCACGCGCTCGACGCCGTTCATCATTCTCGTCGTCGCCATCGTGCCGCTGACGCGCCTGATCGCCGGCACCTCCATCGGCACCAGCGCCGCCGTGGTGCCGCTGACCATTGCCGCGACGCCGTTCATCGCGCGCGTGATCGAAGGCGCCATCCGCGAAGTCGATCAGGGCCTGGTCGAAGCCGCGCGTGCCTTTGGCGCCAGCCCGTTGCAGATCGTCTGGAAGGTGCTGCTGCCGGAAGCGATGCCGGCGGTGACGCTGGCGCTGACGCTCGCGACCGTCAGCCTGATTGGTTATTCGGCCATGGTCGGCGCCGTCGGCGGCGGCGGGCTCGGCGATCTCGGTATCCGCTACGGCTATCAGCGCTTCATGCCGGAAGTCATGGCGACGGTCGTCGCCGTGCTGATCTGCCTCGTGCAGGGCGTGCAGAGCCTTGGCGACTTCATCTCGCGCCGCCTCGACAAGCGCACGCGACATTCCTGAGTGGTCACCCGCTGCAGCGGGCCCGCTCACACTCGTTTACTCACAATGGAAAACACAATGTCTCTTCGTCGTTACTTTCTCTCCATCCTCGCCTTCGCCGCGCTCACCGGTGCTGCGTCAGCCGAGACCATCAAGGTCGGCGTGACGCCGGGTCCGCATGCGCAGGTGCTGGAAGCTGCCAAGGCCGTCGCCGCCAAGAAGGGCCTCGACATCCAGATCATCGAATTCTCCGACTATGTGGTGCCGAATGCGGCGCTGGAAGCCGGCGACCTGCAGGCCAATTCGTTCCAGCATCAGCCCTATCTCGACAACCAGGTGGCCGATCGCAAATACAAGATCGTCGCTGTCGGCAACACCATCAACTTCCCGATGGGCATCTATTCGAAGAAGGTGAAGACCTGGGACGAGGTGAAGTCGGGCGCCACGCTGGCGATCCCGAACGATCCGACCAATGGCGGCCGCGTGCTGATCCTGCTGCGCGACAAGGGCATCATCAAGCTGAAAGACGGCGTCGGCTTCAAGCCGACTTTGCTCGACATCACCGACAATCCGAAGAAGCTGAAGATCACCGAAGTCGACGCCGCGCAGCTGCCGCGCACGCTGCCTGACGTCGACGTCGCAGGGATCAACACCAACTACGCGACCCAGGCCGGTCTCGATCCGGTGAAGGACGCGATCCTGCGCGAGGACCCGAAGGGCCCGTATGCGAACATCATCGCCGTGCGCGCCGCCGACAAGGACAAGCCCTGGGTGAAGACGCTGGTGGAAAGCTATCAGTCGCCGGAAGTGAAGGCGTTCATCGACGAGAAGTTCAAGGGCTCGGTGCTCGCTACCTGGTAGGGTCCTTCTTTTCCCTCCCCCTTGCGGGGAGGGTGGCCGGCCGCTTGGCCGGTCGGGTGGGGGTGCCACAAGCGGCGCCCTCACGTGGGGCAACCCCCACCCCGGCCTCCGCTTCGCTCGGCCGACCCTCCCCGCCTAGCGAAGCTTCGCTTCGCGCGAGGGAGGGATTCCTCTGGCGTCCGTGCGCCATCGCATCTCCAAAATTTCAAAGAGCCACGCGCTCGCATTCTCGCGGCGCCAATGGCGTCCGAGTTTTGCGCATTCCTTCCCACCCTCCCTGTAAGAGGGCGTGCGGAACGCCGGGTGCCCGTTGCACCCTTGGGCCTGATGCGAATGCGGTCTTCCGCAATCTGGAGTGCATCAGGACTTTCGGAAGCACGAGCGATTGCCCAGCGTTCCGCCTGCGGTGTTTTTTCGGTTGCTTGCACATCTGCCTTGGCGAACGGCCCCATCACCAAAATTAGTGTCCCAGGGCGGAGGGACAGGGTAGCCGCAAAGCACTTGGCCGAACGCGTTTCGATTTGGTCGTCCGTCACACTGTCCAGGGGTCTTTCGATCTCAAGGTCGGCCGTGTCCTTGCCAGTGGCAGTGCTGGCGCAGATCCGTCCTGCCCGAAGACAGACGTCCCCCATGAACCGCGTGACGCCGCATCTCCGGCGTCCACCGCATCCAGCCCCGCGAACGTGACGATCGCGCTCGCCCCTCTCATCGGGGCCGGACGAGGGGGAATATAAACCTTATAGGGATTTTGTCAACGAGAGGTAGGAGAAAATATTCTTGCCCGCCCCACACTCGTCATTCCGGGGCGCGGGTGCGCCTTCGCGCACGCGAACCCGGAATCTCAGCATGGGAATCTCTAGTCAGCGCAAAACACTCTGAGATTCCGGGTTCGCGCTTCGGCGGCATTGCCGCCTTCGCGCGCCCCGGAATGACGAGCAGAGGTGGCCCGGCCTACAGCCGGACATCCCATTTCCACACGCCATCTCCTTGAAATCCAACCGCAATCCGCCGGTCGCAGCGGGCAGGGGATGCGACCTCGCATGAGGTTGAGACGCGCCGCGCAACGTGTTACCTGACGCGGCACGCGGGTATAGCTCAATGGTAGAGCAGCAGCCTTCCAAGCTGAATACGAGGGTTCGATTCCCTCTACCCGCTCCAGCCCCATTTCTCTCAAAGTCCCGAAATATCAATGCGTTGTAGACGCTTGGCGTCTTCGGTCAAGCAGACGTTTCGAAGCATGTGGATGAGTCTTCGGGCGCACTTAGGGCGCAAGTTGCCCTTAAGTATTTGATCCTGAATCGATTTTCAGAATATCGCTTAAGACACTATATCTTCACGCTGAGTACACAGCCCTGCGACGAATTTGCGCGTCGCTCAACCTGTGAGTGCGAGGAGGGTTTGAGTGAATCCGCGGGATACCTTGCGCGTGGGAGTGACCATCTGCCGGATGTATGACTCTACGAGATCAACTTTGGTGAGGTAGCAGTCGCCCGATCAGAGCACAGTAGACGCTGGCGCTGCTTTTTCCACTTGAGATAGAGTCTTTAAAGATCCGGGGGCAGACCATGCGCGGCATTTTGGTGGCGGTCTTATTTTTGAGTTTGCATCTGTCTGCGTTCGCCCAGGACAAGCGCCCGCCGATTCATCGGGCAGACCAAATTTCCATGACTATTGACGTCATGTGGAATGCCCGGGCCGCCGTCACGAAATATCCGCTGGACCAGCGCATCAATCTTTACGCGACGGTGTCGAAGCGTCTGACGCAATGTGGACTGCTATACGCCGTGATCAACAAAGAGGCGCCCAAAGAGAAGAAGGACGCACAAACCAGCGCAACCTTCGACGGCGTCAGTCGTGTCTACACGCTCGCCGGCTCGATTACATATCCAGAGACCGGAGCGCCGTATCAAAGAATGCTCGAAAGCTCTTTGGCTGAGATCACCAAAATGAAAGAAGAAAACGATCGGGTAAAACCCGTCATTATTTTGAAGAGTTGCAAGGATCTTGCCGGCACCGAGGAAGAAGCAGCGAAGGCAATTGCGCGATTGCCGTTCGAATAAAACAGTGTGCGTATGGCTGTAACCAAAGAGTTCAAAGCTCCTGCGTGATTTAGCCTTCAGACCCGTCTCTAATGTTCATCTGTGCCCACCAAATAAGTCTGCATGAAACGTTCGATATCTCGGCAGCCACGTTCTCAACTTGTTCAGCCGACATGTTCTGAAGCTCCATCTTGAATTCTGGTCGGCGGCGCACGGTAGTGACCGCTGTGCCAAGTTTTCCTTTTTTGCGCCCGAGGTGCCATTGGCCATGAACCACCTTGTCGCGCTGGCCGCGAGCAGAAGTCGCATCATTAACGATGCCGCTGATCTCTTTGAGTAGATCGGGCTGATCGCTCAAAAGAAGATTGACGCAGCCGCGAAATAGCTTGGCTCGCCGGTCAAAGGCTTGAGGCATATTCTTCGGCACGATCGCTTTCGCGGCAGGGTGCCTAAGCAGTCTCCCGAGAAGAGTATCGAACTCGATTTCAAGGAATGACCATTGGGCAGTCACGTGCCCGATGGCGCGCATTGTGTCGTCGTCGATCAGCAGTTTGACGGCCAACTTCTTGCGTGGTGAGTTCATCGAGAACGCCCTTGCTGAAAGAGGTAGTAGCGATCACGCAACTTCACGATTCATGCAGCGATGCCGCGCTCAAATTCGAGCTACAATAGAGGATCACATAAACGAAACTAGCAAGGGAGGTGTATGGAGTACCTGTAGGCCTCTCTAGATAAACCATCGCCAAAGATGCTCTAACAGTTGGCCGAAGTGCTTTTTACCGAACTCGAGCAATGCCGCTTTCGCTACGGTAATGCTTCCTTCTCTAACCGTTCCCGCGAAGCGCCGTCCCAACACAGCTAGACGCTCAAGTGCGAGTTTCACGTATCCTGCGCTTATGGACTGTGACTGAAATTTAGTGAGCGTGCCCTGAAGGCCTTCAATCACGAAGTCCCGCTCATGCGGGTGTTTGGCTGCGTAACCGTTATCACCCCGAACTTCTTCGATGACGGTCTGTAGAGATGCAACTGCACTCTCAAACTCGACGTCTCCCCGCTCAATCCTAATTGGAGTCCACTCCTCATCAGGATTTTCGAAGTCTCTCAGGCTTATTCCCAAGTTATCGTAAGCGTTATCCACGCCGTATAAGGCAGGCACCAGCCAGTCATCAGTTCTGCCGGCAGCATGGTACGAAGCAAATGGCAACGCTTCATCAATTGTAAGCTCGTCGAACTTTTCGTCGAAATCTGGATTCTTGAAATAGATCGGCGGCCCGAAAGTGTCATATTTTACGGCGATCATTTCTCGCTCGGCCAACCACGATATCGCTCGATCCCATACGAGCATACGATCTAGAAGACTGCCTGGCTCTGGACTGCCATCGTCGTCTCGTGGATACTTTGCGCGTATTTTATACTCGGTCAGCGGGCCGGACACTGTGCCTAAGACCGCAGCAACCGCTAACGCGTAATACAATGGCGCCCGTGCAACGTACTCTGCTTTGTCCATCACACCCCACAATCTCTGCGAGCATAGCGGTTAGTGCTATAATTTAGCAATGGCAGGGTGTGTCGGCCAAGATACTGAATATCGCTGCGCTCATCCGGGCTGTGCTTGCGACACTTTCGAACTCAACGACGTCTCGATAGCTTGTGGCCGCCTCCCATCCGGTCAATAACGGTGCCGCGTCATCCAAAGCGAGCCCGATATCCCCATGACAGACCCCCATTATTTCCCCGCCGCAAACGCTTGGGACAAGGTCGATCCGCGCGCCGCCGGCTACGCCCCCGACAGGCTCGCTGCTGCCGTCGCATTCGCGCAGGCCAATGAAACGCCGTGGCCGCGCGGCTTCTACTACGACGACGGCCGCTATGCGCCGAATGTGGACTGGAATGAGACCGGGCCATGGAGCGCGGTGCTGGGGCCGGTGCGCGAGCGCGGTGGCTCGGCGGGCATGGTGCTGCAAAATGGTCGCGTGCTGGCGGCGTGGGGCGAGATCGCGCGGGCGGACATGACCTTCTCCATCGCCAAGAGCTATCTCGCCGTGCTGGCGGGCCTCGCGGTCGATGACGGGCTGATCGGGGATATCGACGAGCCGGTGGGCAAGCGCGTGCCCGGGCCGCTGTTTGCGGATGCGAATAATGCCAAGGTTACCTGGCGGCATCTCTTAGAGCAGACCAGCGAATGGCGCGGCGAGCTGTTCGGCAAACCCGACCAGATCGATCACAACCGTCTGGTCGCGCCGAATGCCGACAATAGCCGCAAGGGCGAGCTGCGTGAGCTGCAGGCGCCGGGCAGTTTCTACGAATATAACGATGTGCGCGTGAACCTGCTGTCGCTCTGCCTGCTGAATCTGTTCAAGCACCCGCTGCCGGAGGTGCTGCGTGCGCGCATCATGGATCCGATCGGCGCGTCCAGGGACTGGGAGTGGGTTGGCTATGAGAATTCCTTTGTCGAGATCGGCAGTCAGCGGATGCAGTCCGTGCCGGGCGGCGGCCATTGGGGCGGCGGCATGTTCATCGGCGCGGAGGACCATGCGCGCTTCGGCCTGTTGATGGCGCGCGGCGGCGACTGGGATGGCAAGCGGCTGCTGTCGCAGGCTTGGGTCGACGCGATGTGGGCGCAGTCGTCACAGCAGCCGAATTACGGCTTCCTGTGGTGGCTGAACCGCGGGCCGCATGCCAACAAGAGCGCGCCGGACACCGCCGTCTATGCGTTAGGGGCCGGCGGCAACATGATCTGGATCGACCGCGACGCGGAGATGATCGCGGTGACGCGGTGGCTCCCCAGCGCGAAGGCGCCGGAGTTCATCCGGCAGCTGATCGCGGCGCGGATCTAGAACGCTTCCGTTCGGACGTGGAGCTTTAAAGCTTGCACCTTGGCGGTGCCGCGCAAGGGAGGCAACGCAGGCAGGGCGTTGCGGGATAGCGCATTCTTCCGCTTCCGGATGAGCCGCTGCTCGGCTTCCGCGTTGCTTTATCTCAAGCCGATTCCGGTCGTGAGATAAACGGCGATCAGGAAGGCGCAACCTGCCAGTGGCAGGGCAATCAAACGTAAAATTTGTGCTTCCGAAATCATCTGAGGCACCTATGTCGGCGGCTTCGATGGGAAGATGGCAGTTTATGCTTAATGCGCGGTAAATAGCTCTCCGGCCAGTCGTTGCGTCCGGCATCGAGCAGGGCCCGTATCAACCCGTCATCTCGTCCAGCAGTGCCTGCGCCAGTCCCTTCTGCGCATCCGGCAACTGATCGCGGCGCGGATCCAGGACGCTCCCATTCAGAACGCAGACGTCGCCTCCCATGCAACGGATTGCACGGGGCCGCGTTGGCTTGCAAAGGGAGGCACCAGCATGAATGTTCGCAAGCCAGCGGAGCGGGCCCCGGAAGGTCCGGGCGAAAAGCCGGACCCGCTCACGATTCTCGGAGATCATCCCGCTCCGGAGGATCAGTTCGGTGGCGGCGACATCTGCTCGCCGGAGGCAGAGCCTCCGACCGATGACGACAAACCGCTCGACTGATCCCCCGGCGCAATGCGCGCTTCGCGCGGACTACATCGGCGGAACGACGCCGTTGGTGCCGGCGACCACGTTGCCGGTGGAGAGCGTTCCGTCATCCGCCTTCTGCGACGGTACGAACACCGTCATGCCCGGCTTCAGGTCGCCCTGCGCGGCAGCCGCAAAGGTTACGACTGTCGTGTCATCCGCGACCGAGATGGTCTTTTCCTTGCCGTGGAAGGTCACCGTGATGTTGCGGCCGTCGACGTCCTTGACGGCGTTGGTGACGGTGGCGTTGGTCATGGTGCTGTTCGGCTTCAGATCCCAGGGATAGCTGCCTTCGCCGGTGCCCTTCATGCCCGCCGGGAAGATCAGCACCTCGAGGGCGCCGTCGCCGCCGCGCGATTTGGGCAGCGAGGCGATGCCGACGAAGTCGCCGGGCTTGATGTCGTTGAGCGACGCCTTGGCGACGCCGGTGACTTTCCAGTTGTCGTTCAGCTTGATCGCGGTCGAATCGCCCTCGCGGGTTTTGACCGTCAGCTTCGCGCCGTCGACGCTCTCGACCGTGCCGCGCACGCGAACCGTCTCGGCTGCGCTTGCGGCGGAAATGCTGGCTGCACTTAGCAGGGCAATGCCCAGCCCGGTGATTACAGCAGAAAACGCTCTCATATTTCGTCCTTTCACGTAACGCTCTTGGCGTGGTGCCGATAGCGTTACGTTCGGGGATCGCGATGATTACGTGGGCGAGGATCACGGTGCGGTGATCGGGAACACTGGTGCGCTCCCGCAGCCTCGTTCTATGTGCCATGTGATTATCGGAACGATTTTGCCTTGCGCTGCTTGCTCAGGTCGGAGAGGTTCGAACTATGACCATCATGTCAAAGAAAGCTGCGCTGCTCGTCCTGGCTGCCGTTGCTGAACTCGCGCTCGCTGACGCGGCATCTGCCCGAGGCGGTGGCAGCAGCTTCATGAACTCGCCGGGCTATCAGCGCCGGCTGCAGGAATCGCGCGGCTACGTCACAAACCAATCAGGCTCACTCGTGTCGCAGCCGGCTGCGCCTGCGCCAGTCCAGCACTCACGCAAATCGCGGCGCCGATAGCCGGTGGCGGGGAGGGCGTCAGCCCCTGGATATGAATGGAGAGTCGCGCGACGAAGGGACGGACATACTCATCGATCATGTCGGCTGTTGGTCGTGAGCGGGGTCGCGCATGCGCCATCACGAACCGGCATGGCGCTTAGCTTCCGGTGCAGGCCCAGCGATGGTTCCCATCTCGTCCAGCAGCGCCTGCGCCAGTCCCTTCTGCGTATCGGGCAGGCCGCGATTGCGCGCTGACTGCTCCAGCGCGAAGGTCGCTTCCATGTGAATGCGGAAATGCGCGGCGTTCTGTTCGACGCCGGTGCCCTCAGGCACGTCGCCGAACACCACGTCGTGGCAGCGCGCCACTGAACGTGACGTGAAGGCGCGGCAGGTCAGCGGGCGGACCTCATAGACCGTGCAGCGATTGTCCGATCCGAGCAGCGCGCAGCGCATGCGAAGTTTCATGACGTCGGGGGCATCGCGCGCGGCAGCCGCGGCGACTTCGAGGCGCGCGCGCAGCGCCTGCTGTTCGTGCGGCGTGAAATGCGCGGCGATATGTTGTGCCATCACCGTCGCGGTGCCGGGCGGCACCTGGACATAGAGATGACAGCAGGCCGCGCAGCCGCTGGTGCAGGCATTGCCCGGCTGGTTCGGGATGTTGTCGCGAAAGCTTGCGGTGGCGGCATCCGCAATGGTGGTCGCGTCGCGCGCGGCATCCGCGATGCTGCCCGCCTGTTCGAAGGCGACGCCATAGGCGGCGCGCAGATTGCCGAAGATGCCTTCATAACGGCCGGACAGCGAGCGCATCAGCGTGCCCACTTCCGCGATATTGTCCGACACGAAGTCGATAGCGTCCTGTGCGCTCATGCTGGGGTCCCGATCCGCTCCCGTCCTACGCCGCGAATCGGCGGGACGTCACCAGCAATCTGAAACGGGAACCGGGCTTTACCGTTCAGGCGCGCGCTTTCGCCTTGGCCGGTTCCTTCTGCGCGGCCTTGGCGGGTTTCCCCGTCAGCGCCATAACAGCGACCGCAACCACCCGGTCGGTGATCGCCTGCACATCGTTGAGGTCGCACAGCCCGTCGGACATGCGCGTCAGGCGTTCGCTGTCGCGGATGGTCTGGTGCGCCATGGCCAGCGCGAAATGCAGCGCCCAGAAGATATCGGCGGGGTCCTGATCGGGCAGGGATCGGCGCATCGCCGCGGCGAAGCGCTTGAGGTGATCGACCTCGCGGTTCTTGATCTTGCGGATCGGCGGCACGGATTCGATCGAGGCGCGGATCATGAAGCGCGCGGCGTCCGAGCGCTGTTTCTCGGGGCCGAGGCAGCCGCGCAGCGTCGGGCCGACCAGGGCGGCGAAGATCGCATGGATGTCGGCGCGGCCGTCGCCGGCTTCCTCCGCCGCCTTCAATTCGCGCAGGCGCTCGCGATTGGTGGCGAGGCTGCGCGTCACGAACAGTTCGGCGATCAGTTCGTCCTTGCTGCCGAAATGATAATTCACCGCAGCGAGATTGACGTCCGCTGCGGCCACGATGTCGCGCATGGTCACATCCGCAAAGCCGCGTTCGGCATAGAGCCGTTCGGCTGCGGTGATGATCGCCGTCCGTGTGTGGTCTGCTGCCATGCGATCGTCCTGATCAAAACGGTCCTTTTGCAACATGGCCCCATGCAAGCGGCGCGGATCGGGGTCATTGCATTTCAAACGCGTGTATGAAACTATCGTTTGAGCGTCGGGAAATGTCAATGTGCGCCTGATGGCATATTGCATCTGCTCAACGCCATCGCCCCCGCGCGGATCTGTGCCGCATCAGCAGAGACAAATTTGCTCTTGCGGTGATCCAGCGACGGGACAACAGTGCCGCCAACAATTCTAAAAAACGCGAGGATCGCCCCATGGATTTCAATATGTCGGACCGCCAGCGCGAATGGCTCGAGCGCGTGTCCTCCTTCATGACCAAGCATGTCCGCCCCGCCGTGCCGATCTATCGTCAGCAGGACGAAGCGGGCGAGCGCTGGAAGGTGATCCCGATCGTCGAGGAATTGAAGAAGAAGGCAAAGGCCGAAGGCCTGTGGAACATGTTCATGCCGCCGTCGTCGCATGAAGACGACGAATTCCACGGCGCGGGACTGAGCAATCTGGAATATGCGCTGCTCGCCGAACAGATGGGCCATATCGGCTGGGCCTCGGAAGTGTTCAACTGCTCGGCGCCTGACACCGGCAATATGGAAGTGTTCATGCGCTATGGCTCGAAAGAGCATAAGCAGAAGTGGCTGAAGCCGCTGATGAACGGCGAGATCCGCTCCGCCTTCCTGATGACCGAGCCGGATGTCGCATCGTCGGACGCGACCAATATCGAGACCTCGATCAAGCGTGACGGCGACGAATACGTCATCAACGGCACCAAGTGGTGGTCGTCGGGCATGGGCGATCCGCGCTGCGCCGTGATGATCGTGATGGGCAAGACCGATCCGAGCGCGGCGAAGCATCAGCAGCAGTCGCAGATCCTGGTGCCGCGCGATGCCAAGGGTGTGACAATCGAGAAGATGCTGCCAGTGTTCGGCTTCGACGACGCACCGCACGGCCATGCGCGGGTGAAGCTGGACAATGTCCGCGTTCCCGCCAGCAACATCCTGCTCGGCGAAGGCCGCGGCTTCGAGATCGCGCAGGGCCGTCTCGGTCCGGGCCGCATCCATCACTGCATGCGCACCATCGGCAAGGCCGAGGAAGCGCTGGAGAAGATGGTGCGCCGGCTATCGTCGCGCACCGCCTTCGGCAAGAAGATCATCGAATATTCGATCTGGGAGCAGCGCATCGCCGAAGCCCGCACCGATATCGAGATGAACCGTCTGCTCTGCCTCAAGGCCGCCGACATGATGGACAAGGTCGGCAACAAGACCGCCCAGCTCGAAATCGCGATGATCAAGGTCTCCGGCCCCAACATGGCGCTGAAGATCATCGACAACGCGATCCAGGCTTATGGCGCCGCCGGCGTGTCCGACGATGCGGGTCTCGCCCGTGACTATGCGTCGATGCGCACCATGCGTCTCGCCGACGGTCCGGATGAGGTGCACAACCGTGCCATTGCGCGGCTCGAACTGCGCAAGTATGCCAATGAGTCGAAGCACTAAGAAACGCTAAGCGGAGACTGACGTGACCGATGGTGTGAAGCGCGACGACGAGTATAACGGCACGAGGCCAGTCGAGGAGCGGCATCGCTTCGACGAGATGAGCCTCGAGGCCTGGATGCGCGAGCATGTGGAAGGCTATGAGGGGCCGCTGACCGTCCTGCAGTTCAAGGGCGGACAGTCCAACCCGACCTATCGGCTGAATACGCCGAAGCAATCCTACGTGATGCGGCGCAAGCCGTTCGGCAAGCTTCTGCCATCGGCGCACGCCGTCGATCGCGAATACAAGGTGATCGCGGCGCTCGGCAAGCAAGGCTTCCCGGTCGCCAAGGCCTACGCACTCTGCACCGATGACAATGTCATCGGTTCGGCGTTCTACATCATGTCGATGGAAGACGGCCGGATCTTCTGGGATCCGGCGCTGCCAACGGTGCCGAAGGAAGATCGCCGCGCGATCTTCACGGCGAAGATCGAGACGCTGGCGCAACTGCACAGCTACGATCCCGAGAAAATAGGGCTGGGCGATTTCGGCCGTCCCGGCAATTACTTTTCCCGCCAGGTCGATCGCTGGACCAAGCAGTATCGCGCCTCCGAGACGCAACTGATTCCGGAAATGGAACGGCTGATCGAATGGCTGCCGACCTCCGTTCCGGAGCAGGAGCGGGTGTCGGTGGTGCATGGCGACTATCGCATCGACAACATGGTGTTCCATACGACGCAGCCGAAGGTGCAGGCGGTTCTGGATTGGGAGTTGTCGACATTGGGCGATCCGATGGCCGACTTCACTTATCTCCTGATGCAGTGGATCATGCCGGGCCTCGATGGGCTCGATTTCAAGGCGCTCAACATCCCGACCATGGACGAGGCCGCCAAGATCTATTGCGACAAGGCCGGCCGCAAGAGCGTGCCCGATCTGAACTGGTACTATTGCTACAACCTGTTCCGGCTCACCGGCATTCTGCAGGGTATTGCCGGCCGCGTGCGCGACGGCACCGCGTCGTCAGCCAAGGCGATGGAGTCTGCCAAGCGCACCGTGCCGCTGGCGCAGGCGTCGTGGAAATACGCACAGCTCGCCGGCGCGAAATAAACGATTGAGGAGGCGCGACCGACTGGGGATCGCGCCTCTTTCATGATCGCTTCAGAGATGCCCCGCCAAGAGGGCCGGCCGCAGCAAGTGCTGCTGCGTCGATCGACCTGGAAACGCACTTGTCTCTCTCTCCCAGTCTTCGCGGCAGCGTGCTGATGGCCACGGCCATGGCCGGCTTCAGCCTCAACGACGCGCTCACGAAATTCCTGACGCTGCACATGAACTTCGGCCAGGTGATGCTGGTGCGCGGTCTGTTCGCCGTCGTGCTGATCGGCGCGCTCGCCACCCAGCGGAAGGCCCTGCGTCCGCTGCGCATCCTGTTCGTGCCGTCTGTGGCGCTGCGCATATTCGGCGAGATCGGCGGCACCGTGACTTTTCTGGCGTCGCTCGCACATCTGCCCCTTGCAAACGTATCGTCGATCTTTCAATCGCTGCCACTCGCGATCACGCTCGGTGCGGCACTCATCTTCGGTGAGCAGGTGGGCTGGCGGCGCTGGCTGGCGATTGCCGCGGGCTTCATCGGCGTTCTCATTGTGGTCCGGCCCGGTTTGGAGGGATTCAACGAGTTTTCGCTGCTGGCGCTGTTGTCGGTCGCGTTCTGTACCGTGCGCGATCTCGCGACCAAGCGCATTCCGACCGAAATCCCTTCACTGTTCGTCACGTTTTTGACGACGATCGTCGTGACGATCGTTGGCGCTATCCTGCTCGTTCCGCTGGGCGGCTGGACGCCACCCTCGAACCGGTCGCTCGGCCTGCTGGCGCTCGCCGCTGTGCTGGTGCTGATTGGATATCAGTGCGTGATCCTGGCGCTGCGCGCCGGCGATATCTCCGCTGTTGCGCCGTTCCGGTACTCGCAACTGCTGTGGGCCATGTTGCTTGGCTACCTCGTGTTCGGCGATGTGCCGGACGGCCCGATGGTTCTCGGCGCGTCGGTTATCGTGCTGTCCGGTCTTTATGCGTTCCATCGCGAGCGTGTTCGCAACCGGTTGCCGGCGGCCAGTGCGCCGAGCATGCCGCCGGATGGGTTGTAGGGCGATCACAGCGGATCCTCAGGATGGGCGTCGCTCCACTCGGCTGTCAGCGCCGGGCCCAGCGCGCAGTGAATGGCAGGGACGCGCGGGTCGTCTGGCTCGCGTTTCTGTTTTGGTGCACACGAGGCGCAATCATTTGGCCTGAGTCTTGCTCTGTTCGGAGCCTGTCCGCTCTGACCGTAACTCATCCAGGATTGTCTTGCCTCTCTCTCCCAATCTGCGCGGCAGCCTGCTGATGGCTGTGTCCATGGCAACCTTCAGCGTCAACGACGCGATCGCCAAATTTCTGACCGTGCAGTAGCATTTCAGCCAGGTGATGATGCTGCGCGGGCTGTTCGCCAGCGTCATGATCGGTGCGCTGGCGGTGCATCAGGGCGCGCTACGGCCGCTGCGGCTGCTGTTCGTGCCGTCAGTGGCGCTGCGCATCTCCGGCGAGATCGGCGGCTCGGCGCTGTTCCTGGTCGCGGTCAGCGCGCTGCCGCTCGCCAATGTGACCGCCATCGTTCAATCGCTGCCGCTGGTGATGACCTGCGGCGCCGTGCTGATCCTGGGCGAGCCGGTGGGGTGGCGCCGATGGCTGGCGATTGCCGCGGGCTTCATTGGCGTGCTGATCATCGTGCGGCCGGGCGCCGAGGGGTTCAGCCAGTTCACGTTGGTGGCGCTGCTATCGGTGTTGTTCTACGCCACGCGCGATCTCGTCACCAAACGCATTCCGGCCGCAATTCCCACGCTGTTCGTCACCTTTCTCACCGCCATTGCGGTGACGCTGGCAGGGGCAGTGTTCACCCTGCTGCACGGGGACTGGACTGCGCTATCGTTTCATTCGCTCGCTTTGCTGGCGCTGGCGGCGGTGATGACGCTGATCGGATTCCAGTGCGTCATCCTCGCGCTGCGCGTCGGCGATGTCTCGTCGGTCGCGCCGATGCGCTATTCGCAGATGCTCTACGCGATGCTGCTGGGCTATCTGGTCTTCGGTGATGTGCCCGACGCCATGATGGTGCTGGGCGCGAGCGTCATCGTGCTGTCCGGCATCTACACATTCCACCGCGAGCGCGTGCGCGACCGCTTGCTGGCGACGAATTCATCGAACGCTCCGCCCGATGGATTGTAACTGTCTGCGTTATTTCTTGACTGCCATTCGATACGCAGCGATGGCATGGCGCCGCAATCATAGGTAGCGTTCTATGAGGACGCATTGAGCGCGGCGGTGGGGAAATGCAAACGCATGCGATGGCCGAGACCGATCCGGCTGACGAGACGTCGTTGCGCTATATGGGCTGGCGGATTGTTGCCGCCCTGTTTCTGGTCCAGATCTCGATCTTTGGTTTCGGCCTGTACGGGCAGGGCATCTATGTCGCCGAACTCCGCCGCCTCAACGATTGGCCGACCGGGTTAATCGCAACGGGAAGTACGCTCTGTCTCGTACTGGGCTCCCTGCTATCGATGTTCGTCAGCGATCTGTTGCGCTGGATCGGGCCGCGCAGCCTGGTCCTTGCGGGCGTCGCCGCGCTTGCGACAGGTCTTGTATTATTGGCATCGGCGGACTCCCTCCTGCATCTCTATGCGGGCTTTGTCGTGCTCGCGCTGGCCTGGGTCGGCCTCGGGACGATCACTGCTGCGGCGATCGTCGGTGCGTGGTTCGACCGCAAGCGCGGCCTGGCGATCAGTCTCACCTTCACCGGGGCGACGTTCAGTGGCATCTTGTTGATGCCCGGCCTGGTCCTGCTGGTCGAAGCCACCGGATTTCGTCACGCGCTGGATATCGCCGCCGCGGTGTTGGCCATTGTGCTCGTGCCGGTCGTGGCAATCATGGTTCGATTCCCGCGCGCAGGGGAACGGCGGATTGCCGAAGCTGTACATGCGGCTCCGCCATTGTCACGTGCAGACCTCCTGCGCGATCCCGGCTTCTGGAGCTTGACCGCACCATTCGCGTTCGCGATCCTGGTGCAGGTTGCGTTCATCGTGCATCAGATATCGATCCTGACGCCGGTAATCGGATTTCAGTCGGCGGGCGGCGCGGTCTCGCTCACAACGGCCATGTCGCTGGTCGGGCGCATTACGCTTGGTCTCGTTGCCGACCGCGTCGACCCACGCCGCGCTGCCGCGGTATCGATCTTCAGCCAGGCTGCGGCACTGAGCGTATTGGGGTTCTCGACCAGCACGACCGGGCTATTCCTTGCCTGCGCGGTGTTCGGCTTTTCGATGGGCAATCTGATCACGCTGCCGGCGCTAATCGTTCAGCGCGAATTCCCGTCGAACGCGTTCAGCGTTGTGCTCGGGCTGTCCATCGGGATTGCCGGCGTGATCAATGCCTGTGGGCCGGCAACCATGGGGCTTCTGCGCGACCTTACGGGCGGCTACGCGACACCGATTTTCATCGGCGTCGCCATTCAGGTGGCCTCGGCGCTTGCTGTGCTGGCCGCCCCGCGGGCGACGAACGCAGCAGTTGTTCTGGATCGCAGGATGAGTTGAGCGAAGCCAAACCCATCCCGCGTCCCGTCTTAGATCGGCTTGCCTGCATAAGGCATCGACGCCGTCAGGCCACCATCCACCGGGATTGCCTGGCCATTCACATAGGACGCTTCGTCGCTCGCCAGAAACAATCCCATCGCCGCGAGTTCATGCGGCTGGCCGGCGCGCTTCAGCGGATTGAGCTGGCCGATCTTGCCCTGCGTGCCGCGTTCCTTGGCGTTGTCGAAGATTGGCTTGGTCATGCCGGTCTCGATCAGGCCGGGACATACCGCATTGATGCGCACGCCGGTGCCGGAGAGCGAATAGGCCGTGGTCTGCACCAGGCTGATGACGCCGGCCTTGCTCGACGCATAAGGATGGCCGGAGGCGCCGGATTTCAGGCCTGCGACAGAGGCGGTGAGAACGATGGAGCCGTGGCCCTGTTTCACCATATGCGGCATGGAATGCTTGATCGCGAGAAACGGCCCGATCAGATTGATGCGCAGGATTTCCTGCCATTGCTCGACGGTCTGCTCCAGCAATGGCACGAGGCCGCCCGACACGCCGGCATTGGCCCAGATCGCGTCGAGCTTGCCGTATTTTGAAAGCGCCTTTTCGACATAGGCTTTCACATCGCTCTCGGAACCGGCATCCGCCGTGATCGCTTCAATGGTGCCGCCGGCATCGCTCACAAGTTTGGCTGTCTCATGCACGCTCTCGCTGCGGTCGACGATGATGAGCTTGGCGCCTTCTAGCGAGAACAATTGCGCTGCGGCGCGGCCGATGCCGCTGCCTGCGCCGGTGATGATGACGGATTTGCCTGCGAGGCGGCCCATAACTCTCTCCCTGTATGTTTTTTGTGCGGCGTGCCGCCATATGGAATTCAATGATGCGTGCCAAGCTGCGAAGATGCTTGAGGCGCTTCGCGCTCTGACGTAGGACGGATGAAACAGTATTGAAGGGTGGTCACGATGTCCAACGCCGAGAAACCGTTCGTGGCGCAGCATACAGTCCCTCAAGGCGTGACGGCGACGCGGTGGTGGTGGGTGCGACATGCCCCGGTGCGGAGTGACGGCGGCAACATCTATGGCCAGAAGGACATGGACTGCGACTGCAGCGACCGCGTGGTGTTCGATGCGGTCGGCAAGATACTGCCGCGCAATGCTGTCTGGGTCGCCAGCAATCTCAAGCGGACGCATCAGACGGCGAGTGCGATCTGGGCCGCGGGATTTCCGAAGCCCGACTCGATGCCGCATGAAGCGGATTTCGCCGAACAGCATCTCGGCGACTGGCAGGGCATGAACCGCGCGGCGTTCTTCGCCAGCCGTCCCATCAATGTCGGCAGCTACTGGTTCGCGCCGATCGATGAGCCATCGCCGAATGGCGAAAGTTTCATGGACCTCTACAACCGCGTCCGCCGTGGCATCGAACGCATCAATGTCGAGCACGCCGGCAAGGATATCATTGCGGTCGCGCATGGCGGCACGATCAAGGCGGCCATCGGTCTTGCGCTCAACGATCAGCCGGATCGCGGCCTCGCTTTCACCATCGACAACTGCTCGGTGACGCGGCTCGATCATCTCGCCAGCGACGGCCACAGTGGCTGGCGCATTCCAATGGTCAACCAGCAGCCATGGATCGCCGATCCGTCGCATGCAGCGATGCATCAGCCGGCGGGGCCGGAAGTGACGCCGACGAAACTGGCTTAGTCATAGCCGTCATTGCGAGGAGCCTCTTGGCGACGAAGCAATCGAGTTCTTTTCGTCAACAAGAAGGACTGGATTGCTTCGTCGCTTCGCTCCTCGCAATGACGGAGGAAAACTCAAACAGAAAAAACTAGGGAGAAACACACATGAACCTGTTCGACATGACCGGAAAAGTTGCCGTCATCACCGGCTCGACGCGTGGCATCGGCCGCGCCATTGCCGAGCGCATGGCGGAGCACGGCGCCAAGGTGGTGATCTCGTCGCGCAAGCAGGATGTCTGCGACGAGGTGGCGACGGAGATCAACGCGCAGTTCGGCAAGGGGACTGCGGTGGCGATCGCCGCCAACATCTCCAGCAAGGAAAACCTGCAGAACCTCGTCGACGAGAGCAAGAAAGCGTTCGGCAAGATCGACGTGCTGGTGTGTAACGCCGCGTCTAATCCGTATTACGGGCCGCTGGCCGGCATTTCCGACGATCAGTTCCGCAAGATTCTCGACAACAACATCGTCGCCAACAACTGGCTGACCAGCATGGTCGTGCCGGACATGATCGAACGCAAGGACGGCTCGGTGATCATCGTGTCGTCGATCGGCGGGTTGAAGGGCTCGACGATCCTGGGCGCCTATGCGATCTCGAAAGCGGCTGACATGCAGCTCGCGCGCAATCTCGCCTGCGAATACGGCAAGTTCAATGTCCGTGTGAACTGCATCGCGCCCGGCCTCATCAAGACCGACTTTGCGAAAGCGCTGTGGGACAATCCGGAGAACCTCAAGGCCTCCACCGCACGCTCGCCGCTGCTGCGCATCGGCATCCCCGATGAAATCGCGGGCGCTGCAGTGTTCCTGGGATCGGCGGCCGGGAATTTCATGACCGGGCAGACGATGGTGATCGACGGCGGCGCGACGATCAGTTGAGCCTCACGTTCGTCGTTCCGGGGCGCGGGCGCATCTTTGCGCACGCGAACCCGGAACCTCGGCATGGGAGTCTCTGACGGCGCCAGGCAATGTCGGGATTCCGGGTTCGTGTCCGGCAATTGCCGGCCACGCCCCGGAATGACGAGTTTTTCTTGCTTACTCCACCGCCGCGTAGACGAGACTCCGGATCAGCGTCCTGAAATATTCCCGCTGCCCCGGCCCTTGCGACATGAACACCGCAAACAGTTCTTCCTGCGGATCGATCCAGAAGAACGTGCCGGCGACTCCGCTCCAGAAGAACTGGCCCTTCGATCCCGCATAAGGCGCGTGACCATCGTCCGTGCGCACGGCGAAGCCGAGGCCGAAGCTGTGGCCGGGCGGCACGAGATGTGTCTCCAGCTTCACGTTGGGGCTGAGGTGATTGGACGCCATCAGGTGCAGCGTGCGGCTGCCGATCACGCGGTTGCCGTCCAGCGTGCCGCCATTGAGCAGCATCTGGCAGAAGCGTGCATAGTCCATCGTCTTTGATACGAGGCCGCCGCCGCCGGATTCCATTTTCGGAATCTCCAGCGGATCGAACAGCGCGACTTTCTCACCGGTCCAGGGATCGGTGGGGAAGGGCTGGGCGATGCGATCCTTGTTGGATGTCGCGGTGTGGAAGCCGGTCTCGGCCATCTGCAGCGGCGCCAGAATGTTGTCGGTGAGATAGTTGCCCAGCGACTTGCCGGCCACGACCTCGATGACGCGGCCGAGAATGTCCGTGGAGCGACTGTAATTCCATTCGCTGCCGGGCTGGCAGATCAGCGGCAGGCCGGCGACGATTGTCGCATGCTCCTCATTGGTGATGTTGCGATTGCGCAGATTCGACTTCTGATACATCCGCTGCACCATGCCGTTGCCGGTGATCTCATAGGAGATGCCCGACGTGTGGCGCAGCAGGTCCTGGATCGTGATCGGGCGCAGCGGCAGCGCCAGTTCGAGCGCGCCGTTGCGCTCGACGCCGACCTTGGTCTCGGCGAATGCGGGGATGTATTTGGCGAGGGGATCGTTGAGCAGGATATGGCCGTTCTCGACCAGCTGCATGATGCCCAATGACACGATCGGCTTGGTCATCGAGAAGATGCGGAACAGGCTGTCCTTCGACATCGCAGTGGCGCCGTCCGGGGTCTGCTTGCCGAAGGCCTCGAAATAGCCGATCTGGCCGCGGCGGGAGACCAGCATGGTGACGCCCGGCGTGGTGCCCTTGTCGATCTCGCGCTTGAACGCGTCCGACATGATTTGAAGACGGTTTGATGACAATCCCAGCGTTTCCGGCCGGGCCTGCGGCAGCTCGGGGGTCTCAAGGGAAACGGCGTGTTTTGCGGCAGTTTGGGCGTTCATGGGGGCTCCCGATAGTGCTTTGATTGATCTTGTCATTTGCCGGCTTACATAGGGGGCTCGCCGGCATGGTTGGACGAGCTTGGCCCAGAAGTTCGGGCTTGAACAGGGCCGTTTTCCCTTGTAACCAGCCGCCGGTTTGGTGCTGCGCACGGGCGTGGCTTAACAGGTGGATCTATGGCCAAAGCAAAATTTGAACGTAACAAGCCGCACTGCAATATTGGTACGATCGGTCACGTTGACCACGGCAAGACGTCGCTGACGGCGGCGATCACGAAGGTGCTGGCAGAGACGGGCGGTGCCACGTTCACCGCTTACGACCAGATCGACAAGGCGCCCGAGGAAAAGGCCCGCGGCATCACCATTTCGACCGCGCACGTCGAATACGAGACCGCCAACCGCCACTACGCCCACGTCGACTGCCCCGGCCACGCCGACTATGTGAAGAACATGATCACCGGCGCCGCGCAGATGGACGGTGGCATCCTGGTCGTGTCGGCTGCCGACGGCCCGATGCCGCAGACCCGCGAGCACATCCTGCTCGCCCGCCAGGTCGGCGTTCCCGCGTTGGTCGTGTTCCTGAACAAGTGCGACATGGTCGACGATCCGGAGCTGCTCGAGCTCGTGGAAATGGAAGTCCGTGAATTGCTCTCGAAGTACGACTTCCCGGGCGATGACATTCCGATCATCAAGGGTTCGGCGCTGGCCGCTCTCGAAAACTCGGACCAGAAGCTCGGTCACGACGCGATCCTCGAATTGATGAAGAACGTCGACAGCTACATCCCGCAGCCGGAGCGTCCGGTTGACCAGCCGTTCCTGATGCCGGTGGAAGACGTGTTCTCGATCTCGGGCCGTGGTACGGTCGTGACCGGCCGCGTCGAGCGCGGCATCGTCAAGGTCGGCGAGGAAATCGAAATCGTCGGTATCCGCGCCACGCAGAAGACGATCTGCACCGGCGTTGAAATGTTCCGCAAGCTGCTCGATCAGGGTCAGGCCGGCGACAACATCGGCGCGCTGCTGCGCGGCACCAAGCGTGAAGACGTCGAGCGCGGCCAGGTGCTGTGCAAGCCGGGTTCGGTGAAGCCGCACACCAAGTTCAAGGCCGAGGCTTACATTCTGACCAAGGAAGAGGGTGGCCGTCACACGCCGTTCTTCACCAACTACCGTCCGCAGTTCTACTTCCGCACCACCGACGTGACCGGTGTGGTGCATCTGCCGGAAGGTACCGAAATGGTGATGCCGGGCGACAACATCGCCATGGAAGTGCACCTGATCGTGCCGATCGCGATGGAAGAGAAGCTGCGCTTCGCCATCCGTGAAGGCGGCCGCACCGTCGGTGCAGGCGT